>NZ_AIDW01000031.1 GCF_000251145.1 Sphingomonas sp. PAMC 26621
CCTATCCCCTGTGTGCCTTGGCAGTCTCAGTGATGCCGTTCTTCTGGCCGACCCGCGCCTCATCCTGCCACCACAGTTCTATAGGTGTACCGCCAGGGAGCGCTGCCCGGATCGCTGCCACTTGGGCGGGGAAGCCTTTTTAAAAACGTCGATGGCGTCAGCCGCCTGCGCATGATGCCTCGGTCGTGCCGTCAGCTTCCTGTAGCCCATGGCGCGCAGGTCGCGGCTCAGCGTCTGCTTGCTGACCGACACACCATATTCGTCGAACAGCCACTGGATCAAATCGACGATCCGCCAGCGCACCACGCCATGCGACGCCGGGACCGGGCCCTGTTCGATGATCTCGGCAAGCGCCCGCTTATGCTCTGGGCCAAGCACTGGACGGGGACCGGGGGCTTTGCCGTCGAGCAAGCCGTCGGGCCCGCTGGTATTGAAGCGCAGCACCCAGTCTCGAACCGTCTGCAAACCAACGCCGCCGACCTGTGCCGCCGCGTGCCGCGCACCACCATCGTAAATCACCGCCAGCGCCAGCAGCCGCCGGACCTGATTGGCGTCACCGCTCAAACGCGCCAACCTTCGAAGACCAGACCCGTCGAAATCGTCCCTTAGCCCAACCGCTGATGCCACCGCCAACCTCCCACCGTTTGCGATGTTGAATCAGATCATGACCGACTTGGGAATCCCCGGCGCTGAGTCAGGCTCCGAGGGACTTGGTATAAAGCTCCCTGCGTTTGCGCCACTCCGCTATGTTCTGGAGGATCGCCGTCCGGCTTATGAGCGCCGCTACAATCAGGATGTCGCCGGGGCTGGGGGGGGCGCTAGTGTATTCCGCCAGCTCGATCGTGAGGAAAGCCTGACTGCGCTGCTGCGGGTCAATTTGCTTAAACGCATGGAAAGTTCGGTCCATGCCTTCGCACTAACGATCGGCCGACAGCTTGAGGTGGTTGAAGCGCTGATTGCTCGCATCGATGCCCATGACGACAGCGTAACCGCGCCCTCAATCGACGACTTGGATGACGACGATCCTGCCTTCGACCAGCTCGGAGTTGGACGAAGTGTACGCGTTCTGCTGAGCGATGCAGACCTCGTCCGCTGGCGTCAGGATCTAGCGGAAGATCGAGATCGGCTTGCGCGCCTCCACGCACAAGCGGAAAGCGTCACGGCGGAACGTGACGCCAAGCTCGCCGACTTGAAGGAGCTAACTGCCGCCAAGCTTGCCGAGCCATTCAACCCCGGCAATTCGAAGCTACTGGTCTTCACCGCCTTCGCTGATACCGCCGCCTACCTCTATGAAGAGCTACGTGCCGACTACCCACGTTATATGGCGCTAGTAACGGGATCGGGCCGCAACAAGACAACTCATCCAAAGATCACCTCCGACCTCGGCTCTATCCTGACCGCTTTTGCGCCTCGCGCTAGGTCCCGCCCTGAGGCCTTATCCGACGAGGAGGAAATCGACCTGATCATAGCCACGGACTGCATCTCTGAAGGTCAAAACCTGCAGGATTGCGACTGTGTTGTGAACTACGACATTCACTGGAACCCAGTCCGCATCGTACAACGTTTCGGCCGCATCGATCGGCTTGGGTCGCCCAACGCTGTCATTAAGCTGGTTAACTTCTGGCCTAATATGGACCTGGATACCTACATTGGCCTTGAGCGTAGCGTGTCGGGCAAAATGATGCTTCTCGACGTTTCAGCAACGGGCGAGGAGAACCTGATCGAGGCGCAAGCCGGCGATCAGATGAACGATTTGGAGTATCGGCGCCAGCAGCTCGAGACCCTGCAATCGCGGGTAGTCGATCTGGAAGATCTGTCCTCGGGTGTGTCCATCACCGATTTAACACTCAATGACCTGCGGCTGGATTTGGCCCGCCTGTCACCCGACCAACGCGAAGTTCTCAGCAAGCAGCTGCTCGGCACCTATTCGCCCATTTTTGCTAGCGACGATTTCCCACCCGGCGCACTGTTCGTTCTTCGTGCAGCTACGCCGTCGGCTGAGCGGTCGATCGCGAAGGGGGATCCGCTGTTCCCGCATGCCCTGATCTACGTCGGTGGAAAGGGGCACATCATCCTGCCGCATAGCCAACCCAAGCGCATGTTGGACCTACTACGCCTCGCTGCTGCAACACCGGCGGACCGACAGGCCGAAGCCTGGCTCTGCTTCGATGCGGAAACCAAAGGTGGTGACGCGATGGAAACGTGGCAGGCATTGCTTGCCGCTGCTATCCGTGGAGTCACTGGAAAAGCCGAGGAGCGCGCGGTCGAGAGCCTATTCACTTCCGGTGGGATTGAGGGGGCGGGAGGCGAGAGCGGGCTGGACGATTGGGAAGTCGTTTGCTGGCTGGCAATCCTTCCACCCGTATGACGATCACGCCTGCCGATGTCCGGGCCGCGCTAACGTTGCCGTTGACGGGGGCGCCGGTGCGGCGTCTTCCGAAGGACGTGTTGGCACAGCACGGCGCGGGCAATGCGGCTGATCGCAAAATGATCGATAACGCGATCGAGCGGCTAGACTGGTGGGCGACGCTGTCGCCAAGCACCGTGGGGGTCGCAGCAGGAACCGATGGCGAGCGGCCTGTCCCGGCTATTCAATTGCTGGCGATGACCGCTCGGATCGAACCTACTCAGCGGCTGCTGACGCTGATCCACCGTGCCATTCCAGTGCCAATCATTCTTATTACGGCGTTACCGGGGAATGCCGGCACCCGCCTGAGCGTCGCGCCGCTACGCCGAGCCGAGCGTATTACAGACCAAATGGTCATTGAGAGGCTCATCGTTGCGCCGGATCTCACGGCAAAGACCGATACTGCTACGTCTGCTTTTTTAAGCAGCCTTGCGCTACTCACGTTGCCTCAAACCACGCTTGCGGCTCTCTATGGTGCGCTGATCGAACGGACCGAAGCGCTCGCAGTCTCGCGCATCACTAACGAGCCATTCAAGCTTCTCAGCAATCCAATGTTGGTGACGGAAAGGCGCGACGCGCTAGTCCGTTACGAACAGGCTGAAACCGAATGGCTCGCCATCCGCTCAGCTGCAAGGCGGGAAAATCGGCTGGCCGAACAGGTCGTACTTGGCAATCAGGCGCGCACGCTTAAGGATAGGCTGCAGGCCATTGTGGGCGAGTTGGCCAACGCCGCAATCGCTTGTCCATAGTGTTTTTTAAAGAGATGCACGCCGATGGCGGGCACGGAGATAAATGTGACTGACGCCAGCGATCCCATTCTGCAGATCACCCGTGATAATGAGGCTGCGGGGAGTGGCGATCTTGTCGCGGGCAATGTCGCCCGGTTGAAGGCAATTTTTCCCGACATCGTGACCGACGGTAAGATTGACCTAGACACTTTGCGGGAGTTGCTCGGAGACGAAATAGAGGATGGTCAAGAGCGCTACGGCCTCAACTGGAAGGGTAAGCGCCGTGCTCGCGCTTTCGCGCTAACGCCGAGCCTCGGCACGCTGCGGCCTGCACCCAATGACAGCGTCGATTGGGAAACGACGCAGAACATCGTTGTTCAAGGCGACAATCTTGAGGCCCTCAAGCTCCTTCGGCGTTCTTACGCTAACAAGGTTAAGCTCATCTACATCGACCCGCCGTATAATACGGCAGGTGACTTCATTTACCCAGATAACTACAGAAATCCAATAGCCCAATACTTAGCTCTCACTGGTCAAACTGGGGGCGATGGAGAAGCGCTTATTAGTGACCGTGAGGAGCGCGGTCGCCTTCACACCGACTGGCTTAATATGATTTATCCCCGATTGATGCTCGCCAAAGAGATAATGGCCGATGACGGTATCATAGCCATTTCAATAAATGACATCGAGTCACCTAACCTCAGACTAGTATGTGATGAGTTGTTTGGTTCTGAAAATATAATATCCCAGTTTGTGTGGAACAATGAAGGCAACGTCGATCAGCAAAGCAAGATTAAAGGTGTACACGAATACATCGTTTGTTATGCTAAAAAGATTGCTATGATTGCCCGGCCAAATATCATTGATCCAAATGTCGAGGAAACTAGTAAATTATTTAATGATGCAATAGAAAATACCATAACGAAAAATGGGCCGGCAAACCCTGCTTCCATTGTGGTATTACCTATAGGCTTTCCCGCAACTTTCTCTGACGGGATCATAAAACCACGAAAAGACATGTGGCCTCATATTCACGAAACTATACGGGTTAAAGATGGTGTTGTGACTGCGCCTGCCACTGTCGAGAGTGGATGGAGTAGCCGCAACCTACTTGACCTATTTATCAGAAACGGGTTCGAAGATATTGTTGATGCGGAAGGCAATGCGAGGCGCTTTGCCCTGACGGAAAGTGGTGCGATATATACTTATAAGTCGCGCGGAGCGGGCCAGGGGCACGTTTTATCCGTAATACGGAATGTCGGAACTACAAAACAAAACAGCTAAATGCTAAAGAAATGGAATATAGACTTTTCATATCCAAAGCCAGTTCTACTAATTGAGCATCTTATACGGGTATTCAGTCAAAACTCCGGAGATGCAATTCTCGATTTCTTTGCTGGTTCGGGAACTACCGGACATGCTACATTCCGGGCTAATGCACGCGACGGTAAAACCCGACGATTTGTCCTAGTGCAACTTCCGGAGCCCGTTGAGCGGGGTAGCATAGCGGACATTACGGTAAAGCGACTTCAGTGTGCCGGTGCGCAGGTCAAGGACGAAAACTTAGACAAGACAATTGATGTGGGCTTTCGAGTCTACAAACTTGCTACGTCAAACCTGAAACCATGGCAACCAGACGCAGAGGATCTAGAGGCGAGCATCCTTGACGCCGTCGACAATGTGCTGCCGGGTCGCACCGAGGACGATCTCCTTGTCAAGTTGCTACTCAAGACGGGCATCGACCTAACTTTACCTGAGGAAAAGCGGGGCGTCGCCGGGCAGACCGTTTATGCACTGGGTGGCGGTACGTTAATAGTATGCTTGGGCAATGTCGGTGCCGACAGCGCCGAAGCGGTGAGTCAGGGCATAGCTGATTGGGTGAGCGAGCTCGATCCAGTGCAGACCACAGTCTATTTCAAGGATACTGGGTTGGGTACCAACGGTAATCGGGCCGCGACTAAGGCAAACCTCGCGGCAATTCTGCGCCAGCGCCTTGGCGATCGCATCGCCAAAATCGCCAGCATTTGATCGGCGACCCATGAAATTTGTCTTTGAAGCTGAGCTACCCCACCAGATCGGGGCAATCGATGCGGTCGTCGATTTGTTCGTCGGCCAGGAAGAGCGTCAATCTCTCTTCACCATCGCGCCGCGCCAAATTGCGGGTGAGCTGGAATATAACGAAAAACTGCTTGGCTATGCCAACCGCTCCGACCTGCTGGAGGAAGCGGTGCTGGACAACTTACACAACGTGCAGAACCGCCACGCACTGCCCGCCTCGCCGGAGCTGAACGTCGCGGCCAAGGGCAAGAAGGATGCTGGCGGTGATTACGGTATGGATTTCACCGTTGAGATGGAGACCGGCACTGGTAAAACCTACGTATATCTGCGCACTATTTTCGAACTGAACCGACGCTATGGCTTCACCAAATTCGTCATTGTCGTTCCCTCTGTTGCGATCCGCGAGGGTGTTAAAAAGACAATAGAGCAGACCGGCGAGCATTTCCGCCAAATCTATGACGGCGTGCCATTCGAGAGCTTTGTTTATGATAGCTCCGACCTGTCACAGATAATCGATTTCGCTTCTTCTCCATCGATTCGAGTGATGATCGCTACTGTGCAGTCGCTAGGCAGCAAGGCTGCAGTGTTTCAGCAGGCGCGCGAGCAGACCCGCGACATTCCCGGCGTAGATTGGGTAAAGAACACTCGGCCGATAATCATCGTCGACGAGCCGCAATCAGTCGATGCCAATCCCACTGGCGCCGGGCGCACGATCATGCGGGCTATGCAACCACTTGCGACGATCCGCTACTCGGCAACGCATGTGGCGAAGTTCCACCCGGTGTATCGCCTCGACGCCTTTGACGCGCATGATCGTGGACTGGTCAAATCGATCGAGGTCGATGGAGCTCAAGTTCAAGATGCAAACAACAGCCCGTATGTAAAGCTTCTGGAGATCGAGATCAAAAAGGGCCAACTGCCGCGGGCCCGGATCGAGATTGCCAAGCAGATGAAGGGTGGCGTTTCCCGCCAGTCGATGTGGGTTTATGACGGTAGTGAACTGGCCGAGGAGCAAGTTTCTGGCGGACGCACGGTCTACAATGGCTATCGGATCGGTATCATCGAAAAGATGCGTGGCGCCGGCTCTATGCAGCTGGTCGTACCGGGCGACGGCGTGAAGATACTGGAAGCCGGAGGTACCTGGGGCGATGTCGATGCCGGGTCGCTCTCACGCGCAATGGTGCGGCAGACGATTGAGCATCACTTTCGTAAGGAGCTGCGAAACCGGCCACTAGGGATCAAGACACTCAGCCTCTTTTTTATCGACGCCGTCGCCGATTACCGCCGGTATGATGAGGTCGGCCACGCCCAACGAGGCCCGCTCGCGGTAATTTTCGAAGACGAATACGCCAAGCTGGCGGCTCAGCCACGCTTCCAATCGCTATTTGCCAAGGTGCCAGCCGATGCATCCCGTTCACATGACGGGTACTTCTCACAGGACAAACGAGGGCGGTTCACCGAACCGACACTGAACGCGACGGGTGAGTTCTCGAATCAGAGGAGCCGTGACGAAGCCGAACGTACTTTCGACCTCATTATGAAGGACAAGGAGCGTCTGCTCGACGAGGCCGAGCCGTTGCGGTTCCTGTTCTCGCACTCGGCGCTGCGCGAGGGGTGGGACAACCCCAACGTCTTTCAGATCTGCTCGCTGCGTGAGATGGCGAGCGAGACCCGGCGGCGCCAGTCGATCGGCCGCGGGCTACGCCTGTGCGTTGATCAGAGCGGGCAACGCCGGCGCGACGAAGGGCTCAATGTCCTTACCGTCATCGCGCAGGAGGGCTACAAGGCATTCGCCGAGGGCTTGCAGACCGAGATGGAGCAAGCGCTCGACATCAAGCTGGGGATCGTCACCGCTGACCTCTTCGCCGGATTGACCTACGTCCTGCCAGACGGGGGCACGGCCGTCGTTTCAGTTAGGGAAAGCCGGGACATCTTCGAAGGCCTCGCCAAGGCGGGGCTGATTGACGAAAAGGGCAGGGCTAAACCGGAGCTGCGCACGGCCCTCGCCCAAAACACGGTGTCACTGCCCACCAATCTACCGGCACCAGCAGCCAAGCTGGTCCGTGACATGCTCCACCGCCTGGCGCGGAAGGTGCCAGTCAGCGATGCTCGAGCGAAAGGGCAAGTGAAACTGAACCTTGCGGTTTTGGAGGGGCACGACTTCAAGGCGCTGTGGGATCGCATCAGCCGCAAGACAACTTACCGGCTCGACTTCGATGACGCGGCGCTGGTCGCGCGGTGCGCGCAGGCGTTACGAGATATGCCACGTCCAGGCGAGGCCCGCGTAACCTTCGAACTGGCCGAAATGTTGATCGGCCGCGAGGGTGTGACGCCTGAGAAGGTCAGCACCTCAATTCCGCAGCGGCTAACCGGCACTCGCCTAGAGGTGCCGGATCTTTTAGGCGAACTGCAGAACCGCACCAAACTGCCCCGGAAGGTATTGGCCGACATCCTTATTCAGTCCGGACGGCTGCCGGACGCCGCAGTGAACCCCTCTGCCTTCATCGACGCAGTGACGGCAATCATTCAGGCGGGCAGGCGGCTGATGATGACCGACGGCATCGTTTATAAGCCTTTGGACGAATGGTGGGCACAGAGCCTGTTCGCCGCCGAAGAAGATGTGCCGCTCGACCGGCTTGTCGAGGTCAAACACGCGCCGCTGGATCACATCCTCACTGACTCAAACATTGAGGCCGAACTAGCGAAGGCGCTTGATATCAGCGGAGCGATCAAGATCTTTGCTAAACTGCCGCCCGGGTTCAAGATTACCACACCGCTTGGAACCTACAATCCAGACTGGGCGATCGTTCGCCAGCATGATGATCGAGAGGACGTCTATCTGGTAAGCGAGAGCAAGGGTAACCTGAACACCCTGCGCGAGGCTGAGAAAGCGCAGATTGCCTGCGGCAAAGCTCACTTCAAGGCGCTAAACGTGCCGTTTGTTACCGCTACAAATCTTTCAGAGATTCTGGTTCAAGTGTAATTGTATAGGGTGCTGCTCAAAGCTGAGAGTCCGGCCCAGACCATACCCAGGAGAGGACCGCATGAGCACTATGGCGTCGCCTAATACTAGTGAGTACAATATCGACGGGCTAGACGATATTCGATCGGTCGCACGCGAGGCGCTGGATGCATTTGGGGCAATCTCGACTGCCGCGCGCAGTGATCTGGGGCAACGCGGCGTCCATCTTGGTAGCCTCGCCATGGTCAACGAAGCGACTGCCGAAACCATTGCGCGCGATATGCGCGAGCGCAACGATCAGCGGATCGGCGATAGTCAGCGGCTGCAGCGCGAGCCCGCCATTGCCCGGCTCGTTATCGCCGACGAAGACGACGTGCGCGAAACGCTATATATCAGCGCAAGCGGCACGGTCGCTCAACAGACGGTCCGCTTGTGCAGTTATATGAGCCCCAAAGGACAGTTGGCGCCGCTCAGCATCGGCGATTACCGGAAGATCGCTCTACCCGGCGGTGCACGCGCGTTTGAGGTAATCGAGAAGACTACCTTCAGACCCATCGATTTAGCGAGCGAATGGGATTCGCAGCCAGCGGTGCATTTTCGCGAAAATTTGCCCCCGCTAACCGTTAGATCACTCCGCGACTTGCTGCGTGAAGATGGTTGGGATGAGGCAGGGATCGACACTGTCGAAGCTTGGCTTAACGATGGCGAAGCAATCGACGATGACAACGTGTCCGAGGGTATCAAACGCGACACGCTGACCGCAATGCAGTTGCGAATTGCCCCAATCCTTGACACCTTTCAGGACCGGATTTTTCGTCTGCCACTCGACAGCGAAATTGCGGTACTGGGTCCGCCGGGCACCGGCAAGACAACCACGTTGGTGCGGCGTTTGCGCCAGAAGGTGGATTTCGCCTATCTCGATCCTGAAACCGAGCGGCCATTAGTCGAGAATCCCGACGCGGCAGGGCTATCGCATGCTGATAGCTGGATCATGTTCACGCCAACGGAATTGCTGCGCCTGTATGTGAAGGAGGCGTTCGGCAAGGAAGGCGTACCGGTACATGACGACCGCATCCGGACATGGGATGATCACCGCCGAGAGATCGGACGGCGCAACCTGGGCATACTGCGCACAGGCACCGGGGGTGGCCTACAATTGCGCGCTGATGACGGCTTGCTGCTGGAAGCGACGCTGACCGAACAGATTGCCTGGTTCGAGGCGTTCGACGCACATCAGCAGGCGGGTTTTGTCACCACACTGACGACGGAGGCCGAGCGGCTTCAGCGGGCGAACGACCCTCGCCTTGTTGCGCTCGGGCGACAAATTGGCGAGGCAATCGTGCGCAGCGGTGACAGGCCACTCCAATTGCTTGGCGAACTCGCCGCCCTGTGGACGCGCCTGCGCGAGGTCGCCGGGACCCAGCGCGACGAAACCCGCGTTGCGCTGCGCGCTCCTTTGCTCACCTTTGGCCGCGACCGCCCAGGTTTTCTCAACTCGCTGACCGAGTTTGTTGGGATACTTAACAACGACTCTTCCGAGGAAGACGAGGATGACGCCGACAGCGACGGTGATCAGGATGGCGACGATGCCGATCGTAGTCAGCCGCTCCGCGGGCGCCGCCTGGTCGAGGACGCTTTCATCCGTGCAATGCGTAGCCGTGCCATCGCGCAAGCCAGCGCTCGAAGCCCCGCCGCGGGTAGTCGTGCAGGACGGTTACTCGCCTGGCTTGTAGCGCAGGGCCTGCGCCTGCCCGATTTAAAACGCACGGGTGAGGCCTTGCTAGTTCAGCGCGCGGCTCTCAGGCTCGCGCGTGCCCCAAACGACTATCTAGGTCGCATACCGCGCCGCTATCGGCAGTTCCGCAGCGCGATGCGCGAACAGGCGCGATGGTATGCCGACACGAAGTCACGGCCGCAGGAGGTGCATCCGGCCGAGGTCGATCTAATAATCCTTGCGATGTTACGCACTGCCCGCGCAATCGAATCTGACCGGTTGCTCAATCAGAGGCTTGCCGATCGTATGCCGCCCATGCTGAACGAGATCGCGCGGTTACGTCGCGATCAGGTGCTCGTCGACGAGGCGACGGATTTCTCACCGATCCAGCTCGCCTGCATGCGCATGCTGGCTAATCCACGGACCGCCTCCTTTTTTCTGTCGGGCGATTTCAACCAGCGCCTGACCCGGTGGGGCAGCCAGTCGGATGACGCGCTGTTATGGGTAAGCCCCGCTCTGCAAATCGAGCGGATTTCGGTCACCTACCGGCAGAGCCGAAAGTTGGCGGCCTTTGCCCGCGCTCTCGGCAGACTGCACGGTTTTGCACTCGACGATCAGCCACCTGCCGATATCGACAATGCTGGTGTGGATCCGGTCATCGGCTTGTCACTCACCACAATCGAGGATCAGGCTGACTGGCTTGCGGCGCGGATCGGTGAGATCAACCGCTTCACTGAGGGTGACATGCCTACCATCGCGGTACTGGCATGCGACGCCGATATGCTCGATCCGCTCGCGGAAACGCTGAGCAAACGGCTGGAGGACCTCAACATCCGCGCAGTCGCCTGTCCAAAAGGGCTGGTAAAGGGGCAGGCCGGCGACGTCCGCATCTTCGAGGTTGAACACATTAAAGGGCTGGAGTTCGAAGCGGTCTTTTTCATGGGCCTCGACGATCTGTACACTCGCGAACAAGAGATGTTCGATCGCTATGTCTATGTCGGTGCAACGCGTGCGGCCACCTTTCTGGGATTAGCGACCAGCGAGCCGTCGCTGCCCGGGCGACTCGCCGACCTGGACGCGGCAACGACGCTCGACCATTGGTGAGTGCGACCGAAGCTTGCTCCCCAAATTGTCGGAATTTCAAATTGGCTTCAATCAGGTCCAAGGACGTGTTCTTTCAGGTCAAACATGGGGCGGTCGGACCAGTCACAGGATACGTTATCGCCGGGGGGCTCTAATGGAAGACGTTCGCACAGGGGACTGGCAGTCAGGGACGAGGTTCGGAAGATTCGATTCCAAAGTTCAAACAGCGCTGTCCGAAGTCCGCTTCGACACGATCAACGCGGCACCCGTCGCGAACGGAGTCAGCTATCTGATCGTGGCCTACGAACTATGCGACTCAGTAGTATCTAAGAAGCGGACGATCGGCCAAGACTTACCGGCGATGACGCGGGATAGATGCCGTGTCCTGCTGCCTTGTCACGACCGCGCGTTTCCACATAATCTGGCAAACCAGCTTTCGCGTGCGGGAACCGCGACATGACGGAAACCGACGTTCTTGAAGCGCAGCGCGAAGCGACAGCAACGATCCGCGGGTACATGTATCAATTCGACGCAAGCATCCTCGCAGTGCTTAGCGCGACTAAATCTCAGACGGTCACCGTAGAAGGTGTAGAGGACTTCGACGTTCTCGAAGAAGATAGTCAGACGTACGGACAGGTCAAATATTACGAAGCGCAAAAGCTCACAGACTCTACCTTGCGCGACGCCATTGTGCCGATGATCACAGGGTTCCTTCGATATCCCGCGAATGTTCGCCTAAGAAAGAAATACGTTCTCTACGGGTATTTCAAGGACTCAACTGATGTAGCAACGCAATATAAGCTTTCCGATATGAAGCGCATGCTCGTACGTTCACAGTACGCCACAGATCCTAAAACAAAGATTCGAACTAAGAGCACGACAAACCTGCAGACTTCAATGGGCGCTTCTAATCAAGATCTAACCGACTTCTGCAATCGGTTCACCGTCGTTCTCAGCGAACCGTTCGACACACACCGATCCCAGGTCATTGAGGCGCTCCGGATCGCGCTCGATTTGGCGGACGATGAGGCAAGGTATTACAGCTATCCGTCGGCGTTCTCGTTGATGGCATCGCTCTCCAGTGCATCGATGAAAGCCGCGCGTACAACGACGCGCAACGATTTCCTTAATCAGATCAAGCCCAACGTCGCCGTCTATTCGGCTTGGGCGCTCCGCAGGGAAAGTGAAACCAGCTACTGCAAAATGATCCGAGAAGCGCATTTTGCCGGTCTTAACGTCGAAAGCCATGATCGCTTTTTCATCATTGACCTGCCCGATACCGAAACTCTGGATATGTTGACGAGCTTGGTGCGCCACATCATCGGCGCGTGGAGCAGCCACACGTCTAGATCCAGGCCCGCGAAAGAGCGCTACGCACCATTCTTCTTTTTTCCTGGCATCGGCCCCGAAGATCTTATTCAGTTGAAGACGCGACTTATAGAGGAGAGGTATCGGATCACGGACGGTTATGCCTTCTACGGTGCGGCCTTTACCACTGAGCATCTACTTCTAGCCCAGACGACGCTCGAGCCAATTGCGGCCCGCATCGTCGCTGACGGTACGCAGCTACTCGCCGCTCTCGACGCATCCGTGCGACGCCGGCTTGTGATCCAGCTGCACGCCGGGAAACCGTTCTCTATCGATCCGAAGTTCCGGCAGATCTCAGTGCCGGTGCTAAGCGCGGCCATGGCCAGAAAAATAGTTTAGGGAGAGCAAATGTGACGGACGACAACGATATCAATGCCGAGGTTGTCTCAGTATTTCCCAACAAAGTCCGTATTGCTGTTAATGATCTCTTTTCGTTTGAGATCGCTGGACAGTCTCTACGCGTCGGGTCATTCCTGAAAATCTCCGACAACGATAATGTTTCGTTGATTTGCATCATCGAAAGTTTCTCAATCGAAATGCGAGCGAAGGGTGACGATCACCAACGCGTCTACATGATCGATGCCTATCCACTTGGTACGCTCAAGGGGAACACCTTTCGGCGTGGCGGCGATGAACTTGCTATTCCACCCAAAAAGGTAGTGCCAGCTACGCGCGCTGAAATTGCTGCCATTTACGCCAACGCCTTTGAGCAAGGGCAGAGGCTCTGCTTCTCATCGCTCACGCGACAACGCGACGTAAAGGTTCCCGTTTACGGTGACCGCTTTTTCAATAAGCATATTGCGGTGGTTGGCGCGTCTGGTTCGGGGAAGTCTTCAAGCGTGGCGCGAATTTTGCAGGAGGCAACTGCAGCTAAGTCTGACGGATACACGGGACTTAATAATTCGCATATTGTGATTTTTGATATCCACGGCGAATACGCATCCGCGTTTCCAAGTGCCAAACTTCTGTCTGCCGACGACATCGTGCTCCCATATTGGTTGCTCAACGATGGCGAAATGAGCGACATGTTTCTCGAGTCTGGTGACAGCAACAATTATAATCAAGAAGCGTTGCTTCGGTCGATCATCACGCACTGCAAGGAGATGGCGAACCCCGGGGTCGCGAAGGTCAATTTTGACAGCCCTCTAAAGTACGACATGGCACATCTACAGACATGCTTTATGAACCTTTCTCGTGAGACAAAGGATGCGAACGATCCACTTACAATCAAAACCAAAGATGGCAACTCCGTAACATATGCAGATGACCGGGCACGGCTGACGGCCTATTCTAATAATGTAATCGACTTTGCTATAAAGGCTCAGGGAAAGATCAATAACGGGCCCTATGCTGATGGCACGATCGATAAGTTTGTCAGGAGAATATCCGCAAAAGTTAATAACGCCCGCCTTGGTTTCATGTTTGGTTCAACAGCGCTTGAGGCGACCCTGGAAGACGTCATTCGTCAGATCACTGGCTACGAAAAGACCTCCAGTGCTAACGTTACAATTATTGATCTAAGCGGTATTCCGTTCGAGGTGCTCAGCATCACCGTATCCTTGGTGACACGACTTCTGTTTGATTTTTCCTATCACGCGCGCCGCCAGACCGGTAAATGCGAAACGCCCTTCCTACTCGTTTACGAGGAGGCTCATAAATATGCGCCGCGGAGCGATCTCGCACGCTTCAAGGCATCGCTCAGTTCGATCGAACGGATTGCAAAGGAAGGCCGCAAATACGGGGTAAGCCTGATGATCTCGAGCCAGCGCCCATCGGAAATTTCGGAAACGATTTTCTCTCAATGCAGCAATTTCTTGGCAATGCGGCTGACCAACCCGGATGACCAAGCCTATGTAAAACGTCTGCTGCCGGATACACTTGGCAATCTGACGGCCGGTTTGCCAGCACTTGAGCAAGGCGAGGCGCTACTCATTGGCGATGCAGTCGCGATGCCATGCGTCGTGTACGTCAATGAATGTTCGCCGCGGCCGTCTTCGAACGACATTCGGTATTACGAGATTTGGAAAAACCCGTGGCACGCGGCCGGCGTTTCCGACGATTTCGATCACTGGCTGAAGTAACCCGCTGCACGCGGGTCGCAACATGGGGCGCTGCTACATTTGGTCCTTTGGGTTGGGTCTGGCCGACAGTCATTTCGCTCTGACTTGCAAGGTGGTAGAGGCCAAACATGTCTGGCAACCTTACCTTCATCCATGCGGCGGACATACACCTAGACAGCCCGCTGCATGGCCTGTCGCGCAGCGATGAGGCCTTCTCTCGCCTGGTGCGCGGCGCGACCCGCAAGGCGTTCTCCAACGTCGTGGATCTCGCGATTGAGGAAGGCGCTGCCTTCGTCGTAATCGCGGGCGATCTCTACGACGGCGCGTGGAAGGACCAATCGACCGGCCAGTTCGCCATCGCCCAGTTGGCGCGGCTCACGCGCGCCGGCATCCGCTCGGTAATAGTCTTCGGCAATCACGACGCCGAGAGCCGGGTCACCCGCCACCTGACGGCGCCAGAAGGGGTCTACAAGCTCAAGAGTGCGAAGTGCGAGAGCGTGCGGTTCGACGATCTTGGCGTCGTTGTGCACGGCCGCAGCTACAAGGAAGCGGCCACTACCGAAAACATTGCGTCGACCTACTGCCCGCCGGTCGCGGGCATGTTTAACGTCGCGCTACTCCATACGGCTTTGGACGGGCACGAGGGACATGCCAATTACGCACCCTGCAGTCTCGGGGAGCTGCAGGCGGCAGGGCACGACTACTGGGCGCTAGGCCATGTCCACGATCATGCCATTCGATCCGATCACCCCCATGTCGTCTTTGCCGGCAATACCCAAGGGCGACACATTCGAGAAACTGGCGCCAAGGGCGCTGTAGTGGTCCGGGTCGAAGAAGGTGCAATCGTCCATGTCGAGCACCGTGCGACGGACGAGGTGCGCTGGGCGCATGCTCGGGTAGATGCGATCGGCGCCGCAGACCCGATGGAAGCGCTAGCCGCGATCCAGGCGCAGCTACGTCCCGCCGTCCTTGGCGCCGATGGTCGTCCGCTGGCCGCGCGTGTCTCGATCACCGTCGATGGTACTCTCGCGCAGCGCTTGCGTGCTGATCCGGCTTGGTTCGAGGCCGAGGTTCGCGGCCATGCAGCCGGTGTCTCAGACGTCCTGTGGATCGAGCGCGTGAAGATCATCGCAAACGACGCCGCAATGCCTATCGGCCTGCCGCCCGAGTTGATGGACCTACTAGCGCAGGCGCTTGATGATCCTGACTGCGCGCGTGCAATCGAGAGCGCCATCGCCCCGCTGACCGCAAAGCTGCCGACAGACATCGGGGATCCCGACACGGCACCATTGCTCGCGTTTGCACGCGAACGGAATGGCGCAGCACTGGTCCGCGCTGCCCGGGCGCTTGTCGAAGCACGGCTCGGCGAGAGCACGCATTGATGCGCTTTCGCCGGCTGGAACTCCTACGATACGGTGGCTTTGCCGATCGCGTGTTTGATTTTGGAAGTGACGGCCCTGACCTGCATCTCATCGTCGGGCCCAACGAGGCGGGCAAGTCGACGGCGCTGCAGGCTATCGGCGACTTCCTGTTCGGCATCCCCGCGCAGAGCCGGCAAAACTGGCGCTATGAATATGCTCAACTCCGCTTGCGGGCAGTAATTGAGCATGACGGCGAGCTGCTCGACATCACCCGGCGCAAGGGCAACCGGGACACCCTGCTTACCGCTGACGGCACACCCTTCAAATCGGATCCACTGGCATCGTTGCTCGGCGGAATCGACCGTGCAGGGTTCGAACGAATGTTCGGGCTCGATCATGCCAAACTGCGCGAAGGCGGAGCCAGTATCATAGGCGGCCGGGACGACGCCGCTCGGATCACACTCGAGGCGGGCACCGGCGTCTCCCATATCGGTAGCGAGCTCGCCAGGCTGACTGAGGCAGCCTCGTCGCTATTCAAGGCCGGCGGACAGAACCCTCCGGTGAACCGTCTTATGCGGGAGCGATCAGAGGCGCTGGCGCAGGTGCGGCAAACATCGATCACCGATGCCGACTGGACACAGGCCCGGCAGCGCCGTGCCGACGCCGAGGCGCGCCGCACTGCGCTGATCGACGAGGCAGACGCCCTCGACCGTGAGCAGGCCCGCCTGGACCGGGTGGGGAGGGCGCGGGTGCCCTTCGCCCGTCTAAGCGTCGCGCGAGCCGAACTAGCTGGTCTCGAGGAACTGCCTACGCTGGCGCAAGATGCGGCGACACAGCTGGCTACTCTTCGCGCCGATCGCGTTACGGCCACCGAACTTGCGGATCAGGCGAAGGGGGAGTTGGCGCGCGTCGAAGAGGCGATCGCCGGTATCGAGCGGCCCGGCATCATCGTGTCCGAACAGGATCGTATCGAGGCACTGGAAGAGCAACGACCGGTCATTGCTAAGGCGGCAGGCGACTTGGACCGGCGTCGCACGGAGCTGGACCGGATCGATACCAAGCTGGCCGCTGCCCTGGCGGAAGCACGGATCACACCGGGACAAGCAATCCCCTCTGCCGGGTGGCGCAAGCGTGCGGCCGCGCATCTCGATGCCGTTCGGGAGCTGAAGGCGCGTGAGGTCGTAGTTGAGAAACAGCAGGTCAAACTGGCCGGCGACCGCGCTGCGGTTGAGCATGACCTCGGGGCGGTCAGCGATGCGATCGACCCGGCCGACCTGATTGCGACGCTTCAGCTCTTGCCTGCCGATGCGGAAACGCGGTTGGCGGACGCTACCTTGGAGGCTGAGCGGAAGCGGACGCTCGCAGCGGAACGGCTATCCGATCTTACCCCGTGGCAGGGATCGATCGCGAGTCTACGCACGCTTGGCGTACCTACCGAGGCGGAAGCAGCCGTGGTCCGAAGTGCTGTCGAGACGGCCCAGAATGACGCAGCTGGTGCGCGCAAGGAGGGCGAGACCGCGCAAACCAGCGCCATCCGAGCAGACGCGAGGCTGAAGGGTTTGATCGCCGGCGGATCGCTTCCGACTCCTGACGTGATTGCAACTGCCCGGCAGCAGCGCGACGCTCTCGTTACCGAGGTCCGCGAGCGGCTGGCGACGCCCTATACCGGAGACCACGTTCGGATTGGCGACGCACTTGGCCACTCGATCACAGAGGCCGATCGATTGGCTGACCGACGCGATGCTGAAGCAGCCCGCGTCGCCGAATATGTCCTGACGACCGTCGCCCGCGATGAAGCGAATGCACTGGTGGCCGCGGCGCATCAGCGAGAGGCCCGATATCAAGCAGCGTTGGATCTGGTTGGACAAGGCTGGGCCGAACGATTGCAGACGCTGGGCTTCGAGCGGGTCATCGCACCTGCAGACCTCTCCGGGTGGCTCACGAAGCGCTCGGCAGCGCTGGAGGCTGATCGGGACGCGGCGTCCGCGGAACTGGCACTTAAAGCGCTGACTATCCGGTTCGGGGAGACACGCACCGCGATCGCAACCGCTCTTTTGGCAGTGAAGGGACAGGTCGCAGCATCCGACGATCCGAAATTAGTGCCGCTGGCTAGCGGTCATGCTGCTGCGCTGACGACCGC
The DNA here is from genome assembly GCF_000251145.1 of Sphingomonas sp. PAMC 26621. Taxonomy (GTDB): domain Bacteria; phylum Pseudomonadota; class Alphaproteobacteria; order Sphingomonadales; family Sphingomonadaceae; genus Sphingomonas. Next base: position 17,882 of record NZ_AIDW01000031.1, read on the forward strand.
CTCAGCCGATCGCGATCGGCTGCTGGCTGCCCTGGCCACGATCGAACGTGCGTCGGGTGAGCTTGCAGTCGAGGTTGCCGAACTGGCGCGCGCACGAGTGTCGCTCGATCAAGAACGGGCAGTGCTGGCAGGGGAGGCAGCACTTCCTGCCGATGCCAGCGAGACTGTCCTTGCCGACGCTCTCGTAGCCATCGCCCACGTTACTGAGGAAACCGGGGTATGGGATTCGATCGCGCGGGAGATCGAAGGCATCGAGCGGGACCGGTCGGCGTTCAATGCCGAGCTGGCAGCCGTGCTTGTTGTGCTGCAGGTTACCGGCTCTGCCGACACGGTCGAGCACGTGCGGCGACTGGCGACTTCGTTGCGCGCAGCAATACGCGCGCGTGATACGTTAGCGAGCCTTGAAAAGGATCGCGCGCGCATCACCCGCGAGCTTGACCAGGCGGAGCGTCGGCTTGCCGGCATTGCCGTCGCGATCGATACACTGATGCAGGCGGCCGGCACGACGGATGAAGTCAGCCTAGACGGCATCATCGCAAGCGTTGCCCGGCGAGACTTTCTTCAATCGTTGGAACGCGAAGCGCTCGACGAACTTGCAGGTGCCGACAACGGCGCCGGGCTTGATACGCTGGCCGATGAAATTGCCGGTGTGTCGGTCGAAGACGCCTCAAGCGCTCGAGCTCGGATCGACGACCGCCGGCGCGAAGTGGCAGCTGAGCGAGAAATCGTCGGACGAGCGCTGAACGCGGCGGACGAATTGGCCGGCCGAGCGGCAAGCGAAAGCGCTGCTGCTGACGCACAACAGACAGCTTCCGAGACGACTGCGGCACTGGCGCAGGCGGCGGAGGAGCACATCCAGGCTGCGAGCGCGGCCGCGCTGCTTCGTTGGATGCTGGACCGGCATCGTACAACCAATCAGGCACCGCTGATTGCGCGGGCCGGCGTGCTGTTCGCAGAGGTGACGGGCGGTGCCTTTACGGGCCTGAACGTCGGCTATGGTGATAACGACAGTCCGATCATCCTCGCGCAGCGCTCGGACGGTGGTGAAGTTCGCGTCGAGGCGCTCAGCGAGGGAACGCGCGATCAGCTATACCTCGCGCTCCGGCTGGGCTCGATCGAAGGACGCGCCGGCGCGGGGTCCTTGCCGATCGTCTGCGACGATCTGCTGATCACCGCAGATGATGATCGGGCTGCGGCACTCCTCCGGGTGCTCGCCGCAGCGGCAGCACATAGCCAGGTGATCGTCTTCAGCCATCACGCACATCTAATCGACGTCGCGCGCAACGCGGTGGGATCGGATGGCTTTCGCCTTCATACGATCGAACCGATCGGCTCGATCGCGGCGTAGCAGAGTCCGTCGAACAGACGCATGATTGCCACGGCAAGCCGCGGCCATCCGCCGCTACGAGGCATTCCTGTCCAAAAGCACGAATGCCATGCCTTTAACGCTCCGCCCACCGCGGATGAGTCTACCCGCATCATGGGACTCCGTTTCCTTCACCTCGTCCCAAGATGCGGTGGGTCAACGTTCGTAGTTATCGTCATGCAGGATGACGGACATGGCTTTTTGGGCGGATCGACGCGAAATCGCGTTCGGCTCGGTCGGCAGGAATTCATAGGCATTGCCCCGCTCGGTGGAGCGCCAAATCGACCGCCACGTGCGGCTCGTGAGACGAGCTCATGCCTTGAAACTGGCTGCTCAACCGTAGACCCAGTGGTGCAAGTCGCATAACTTACGGTCCGCCGGCTACGCTTACGTTACACGTTGCTGTTAGTCGGGTGAGGCGATCACGAATGGACGTAGCGTGACGGCGAACTCTCTATGTCCAATCTCGCCGGCTGCGAGACGCTCCATCAGACTTGCAAGCGGCTGCCGCTTCTCCGAGTCCTCAATATCAATTTCGAGGCTATAAAGGTACAGGAACTCGAGAAAGGCGATAGTCGCGGTCCGCTTGTTACCGTCCACAAAGGGGTGGTTGCGTGCAATCGCCTCGGCCAAGCGCGCGGCCAGGTAAAGAATTCGATTCTCGCCAGTGTACGTCCAAAGGTTAAGCGGCGCGGCTAGCGCGCTCTCAAGCAATTCCAGACTTTTGACGCCAGCTAACCCACCGAAGCGTCGAATTTGATCGTTATGGATGGCTATCGCGTCTTCGACGGTCAGCCATACCCAGCCGCTATTTGCCAAGGCGGCGTAGGGTGTGCTCGTAACGAGAGCTCAGCTTCTCGCGCAATGCAGCACGATCGCCTACGGCCCGAAGGGTGGGAACAAGTTCCTTACCCGCGGAGGGCTTGTCGTATGCATGCATTGCAATCCTCCTTCGTTTGAGATGCCTAGGTCGTTGATGTAGGCGATCCGTATAGCTGGTCAACGATTAACTCTGCCTTACGGTCCCAGCCCAGCCTCTAGTTCCACATCGACGTCACGATCACCTCACGCGGCAGTCGGCCAATTACGGATCAGTTCATCGGCTCGTTCCACGTCAGCCAGCCCGCATTCCGGGATCGTCGCGTGGAGGTTGGTCCACCCGTTGGAGAACTGGAATGTGCGATGCAGGAGGGTCAACTTATCCATCGCGCCCTCTGCACGGCAAAATCTGATCGCATGGGACCACCAGTCAAGCCGCTAGTGGCTCGCATATGCTCTGACTTGCTTGGCAACGTCTTCGACCATCCGCCTACCTCGCGCTAAATCGGCGAACGCCGCCCGCCTCGACTTAGTGTCCGCCGTCCCCTCGAACTTCAATTTCGAGGTCCTCAAAGTGCTTATCGCGTTGTCGAGGTCGAACACGACCGAACGCGCCCCGAAGGCCCATGGTTCAGGCACCTTGCCGAACCGTACCGTGTCAATTTGATCCTTCGTGGTTGGCTTGCCGTCTCCACCGATCGTCGGGATCTGCCGCGTGACGTAGCGGTCCATGAACCCGTCATTTTTGCACGCTGTTTCAAGCAGCTTGAACAACGCTGGCAGGCTTGTCTTCAATCCTCGCCACGCTGCCTCGTAGGATTTAATCGCGCCTTTCAGCGCGACGGCCCGATCGTAGGCGGCTGTAATCTGGTTGAGGGCAGGAAGAACTCGAGCCTCGTAGTACACCGTGTCCTGCTCTCGTCGCAGATCGACGTGCATGCGGGCCCACTCGCCGTCGCCAAAATGTCTTTCCCCGCAGTTGATACCGATCAGCGCCGGCCGACCATCGGGCATCTCGGCGACGAAACCGCGATTGTGCTGTTGCTGGTGGGCACACGCTGAACAGCGAACTTTACGCCCGGTGGTGCGGGAGGTGTCATAGTCCTTCAGCAGGCGAACTGGGTCCATCCCTGCAGGAATCGGGTGATGTCGGTTGGCTATCGTTTCTGGATCATCGACGGAAAGACCTGCCTCGCGAATGATCGCTTGGCGGGTGATGGCTTCGTCGTCCCTATCGGGAGGGGTAGGTAACTTGGCTGCGAACGCGGATCGGACATCAGTCATAGATTCTCCCGGAATCACGATACGGCACTATGCGCCAATGAGCTCAAAGAGTGAACACCCCCTCATCACCGGTGCGTTGCGTCAGCGACAGCATCTTTCTTCAGCATAGCGTCTTTAAGCGTATTGCCGGCGATCCCACCGGCCGCAACCGCCACCACAACATTACCCACGAAGAACTCGACGATACCAACAACGCTGCCAAACGCGATCAAGGCTGACGTCGTAACCGGGAGCGCAGCCGTCGCCTTACCGATCGCTATCTTGGCCTCCTGCCGGACAAGCCGTAGCCGCTCGAACACAGGCTCGAGCGGTCTACCGTGGTCGACAGCCGCAATGAGATCGCCCAGCGCATGATGCAGCGCCTTCAGCTGCTGCAGCGCTACCGCGCGATCGGCATCGACCGGCCCACCATTGTCGCGAGCGAGTTCCTCATCGTCGATCAGCCGTTGCACGGCTTCCAGGGCAACAGGCGCTAGTGCCTGAATGACAGCGGCATGCTCGCGTAGGGAAGGGCGCCCGGTCCACGTTGCCGAACTGACGGCATCCGGTCCGCGAACCTCGTCCCAGAGCGCCTTGAACTGCTCACGGACCATTTCACGCCGCAGTGTGCGATCCTTGGTCTCTCTCGCATGACGTACGAATGCCTCAAGGCTGGGCTGCGCTGCGACGAAAGCCGGCGCTAACGACCGCAGGTCGGTCCGGCCAAGCAGCGCCCGGCGCAGCGCCTTATAGCGCGTGTCGTCTGCCAGATCCTGAATGCCATCGCAAGCGCCCAGACATAGAGTTTGCAGACGCTGCAGCGCTTCCTCGTCGTTCAACCCTTCCGGCCAGTGTGTTCCTGAATAGCCCATCGCATTCGATCCGTTTCGACTCAGCTGACGGTCGGATGCACGAATGTTTGCCTGTAGGACATAGCAAGAACATCAAAGGACCAGAACGTCGCTAGACATACGGGTAGCGATGATGTTGGTGGAAGGCACCGATGCCGATCCGCCCCGAACATGTCTTCCTGTACCCGATCGATTGGCCCCAACTATCGCATCTGGTCCGCTTCGTGCGCGCAGGCGGACGCTGCGAACATTGCGCGCGCCCATACGGGCAACGGGTCTTCCACATGGGCGACGGACGCTGGTGGAACAAAAGCCGGTCGTATTGGCGTATTGGCGATGGCAGACGTGATCGCCGACCGACCGAGAACATCCTCGATTCAGGCAAATGGACACCGGCGGTGCTGGCCTGCGCGCATCTCAATCATGACCCCAGTGATAGCGCGCTTAACCAGCTGGCAGCGCTCTGCCCGCGCTGCCACATGATGTACGATGGTCCTGAGCATCGCCGTCGACGTTGAATGAACGCGCATTACCGTCGTGCGCTCGACAATCTGTTCTACGGCCCATATCCGATGCGGGGGGCGGACTGGATCACCCCGACGCCCATCAGCATGCTCAACGACAGCCGATCGCTATACGCAAACGTCCGATAACTCGGAGCACCACATACGCTGTGCCGGCCGCATGCAGACAAAAAAAGGGGCCGCCAAAAGCGACCCTGAAGTTTTAGGAGAGGATGCCTGAAAGGCGTCATCTTGGTATCCCGCAGGTCGGGCGGTGGCGAATGCAAATCTGTCTAATCTGGATTGCATTTCATGCACTTGGAGGAAGGTTGGAGCCAAACTCGTTCCCTGGCTAGCTCGAGACAGGGGCGGTATCTACGAGGCTCGACACTGCGAGGAAACGGTCTGGATCCCGCACATTGATCGCATGCCTGACGGCAATCGTTCGGCTAGCTTGCCCGCGCGCGTTTCCACATCGTCGCGAGACTATTCGGCCCATATCATTACCGAGTGCCCACGCTCGGATATTCTAATATGATAGGTAAGTCGGATATGACATGATTTAACATAACGATTATTATCGATCTCAGTGTTTGTAAGCGCCAGATAGAAATGTCACCCGTCCGCTAGATAGAAATGTCACGGTTCCATACCGGGCGGATCTTCGGTGTCATGCCGCCCACGTTCACGAGGGTGTGCGCAGATGATGGTGGTTTCGATGAGCCAAGGCGAACTCTCGCGGTACGACACGTTGCAAAGGGTCGAGCGCGGCGACTTGCGGATTGATGATGCTGCTATGGTTCTCGGACTGGGCCGACGCCAGGTATTCAGGCTGCTTGACCGCATGCGTGCCGTTGGTGCCGAGGGCCTGGTATCGCGAAAGCGCGGACGGCCAAGTGATTTTCGCTATCGCGACGCCTTACAAGACCAGGTTATCGTGCTGCTGCGCGGGTCTTTTTGCTGGCTTTCGGGCCGACGGTTGGGGGCGCACGTATCTGGACGACGGAATGGTATCCGGCTAGCATTAGACAGTCATTGGCACATGCTAACACATCTTGGTGGCTGCCGAGTTGTGGTAGGACCATGAGGGACGCGGCTGGCCCGTATCGGCCGTTTCACGCCGTGTCGCTGCGCGATATCAAAGGCCCTGCCCCCTGCCCCCTGCCGCTTGCCCCTTGCCCAATGCCCCTGCCCCCTCGCCCCTACCGGAACCTAGCTTGCGTTCATTCAGCACGAAGTTTTGCAGTTCATGGCAAAATCAGCCCACGCAACATAATGGCAGCACAACTGACATAGTTACGTAATCAACCGCTCATAATCCTGTTACGTGGACCGAAAGACCGTTCGGTAGCGCCGACCTTCGGTGGTTGCCGAGTGGTGGCCCCGCTGGTTCCACAAACGGGAGCCGCGTTTGATGATTTTCTCGGTCGCCGCTGCTGCTGACCTGGCGCGTCAATGCGCGCCAGGTGTGGCCGTCGAAACGATGCTATCGGTGATCCACACGGAAAGCCGGTTCAATTCGCTGGCGATCGGCGTCAATCGCGGTGGTCGGTCCAAGCCGAAACCACGCAGCTACGCCGAAGCCGTGAATACGGCGTATGCCCTTATCCGCGCCGGGTATAATATCGATCTCGGGCTGGGTCAGATTAACAGCGCGAACCTTCGCCGGTTGAACCTGTCGATTGAAGACGCCTTTGATCCATGCCGTAGCCTGACCGCAGCCGCTACAGTGCTGACCGCGAATTATCTCCGCGTCCTGCCACGTTCGCAATCGACGCAGCACGCGCTCGCTACTGCGCTGTCGATGTATAACACGGGCAGGGAATGGCGTGGCTTCACGAACGGCTATGTCGGTCGCGTGTACGGCTCGGCCGGGACGGTCGTTCCAAGCATTGCCGGGCTTCCCAAGCTCGCTCCCCCTTCCACGGTTCTAGCCATGAACCGGCCATCAGATTTCGGCGCGGTCGCCCGCCGTGCCGATCCCCAACCCGCTCCGCCTGTACGCCTACCAGAGGAAGGCCCTCCCGCTCGGGAGGCTCCTGCTGCGAGCGTGCAAGGCGTGATGGTGTTTCAATGACGGGCAACACCTACCGAAAGGACGGACAAGTGCTGAAACGACACCACGAACACCTCAACGGGCATCATAATTCCGCCCGTCGTACAAAGGATCTGACGCGGTTCGCCATTGCGGCGGTCGCGTGCTGCCTGATCGCTCATCCTGCCTACGCTCAAGGCACGGGCAACATTCAGAGCTTTGCGGACTCGATCAAAGAGTTCGTAACCGGGACGTTCGCAAAGAGCGTCGCGGTCATCGCGATTGCTGTCACCGGCTATCGCTTCTTCACCGGCCGCGCGAGCGCTGGGCCGCTGATCGCCGTCGTTGGCGGCTGCTTCCTGATCTTCGGCGCGTCGTGGTTCCTCGATCAAATCGTGGGCGGCTAATCGGTCGCTGCTGACGACGCCTAAACCAACTGGAGAACGATCTTGGGTGACGACGAACCACTAATCAGCGAGCCGCTTTTCTTGGCGGTCACGCGCCCGGCTATGTGGTTCGGCGTCCCCATCGAGGCCGGTATTCCGATGGCGATCGCGGGCGTCCTCGTCCTGATCGTCTCGGACAATCCGATTTACGGCGTGATTGTCGCAGTCGTCGGATTCGGGATCGCCCGGCTTGTTGTGCGCCACGATCCCAACGCCTTCCGGCTTTTGAACCTCGGCGTTCAAACGAAATGGAAAAACCGGGACCGCGCGTGGTGGGGCGGTAGCTCTTACTCGCCGCTCCCTGTGAAGGCTCTCAAGCGCAAGGGTTTTGCAGGTGAATAAACCGACCGTCGCCGAAAAGCTCCAGACGCCTTGGAACATCGCCAAGCGCGAACAGGAACCTAAGCGCTTCCTCCCATACTCACGCCATATCGACGATCATGTAATTGCGCTCGATGACGGCTCGCTCCTGACGATGTTTCGTCTCGACGGCATGGCATTTGAGACGGCCGATCGCTCGGACCTCAATTCGTGGCACGAAAATCTAAACAGCATTCTCCGCAATAGCGCGGACGAACGCGTTGCATGGTGGACGCATACCGTTCGCCGTCGCACCGACACTTATCCGGATGGCGCATTCCGATCGGAGTTCGCCCGCGACCTCAACGAGACGTATCGCGGCCGGGTCACGTCGGAACGCATGTTCGTCAACGAACTTTACCTGTCGATCGTCATGCGCCCGGCTGTCGGCGCTGCTGACAAGCTCGCGGTAGCGTTCAAAAATCTGGTGTCGAAACAGGCGCGCGTCGATGCGCTGGCAAAGGTCGACGAGGAAGACCTACAGCGGTTCAACGAACGCGCCAGCGAGACGGCAAAGCTGCTCGGGCGGCTCTCCCCGAAACGGCTCGGCCTGTATGAGTTTGACGATCTGCTGTTCTCCGAACCGCTGGAGGTTTTGGAGCTGATTATGATGGGCGCATATCGGCGGATTCCGCTGGTGCGTGGTCATCTAGGATCGGCGCTCTATGGCGAACGCCTGATCTTCGGGCGCGAAGCCGTCGAAATCCGCGCGCATGATCGTAGCCGTTTCCTCGGCCTTTTCGGCATCCGCGAATATCCGTCACGCACGCGGCCGGGGATGCTCGACTCCCTGCTTAATGCGGATTTTGAGTTCGTGATGACGCACTCGTTTGCGTTCCTCGGCAAGAATGACGGGATGACGCGCCTGATCCGTAAGCGTCGCCAGCTTGGCAGCACGGACGACGAAGCCGTGTCACAGGCGGAAGCCCTTTACGACGCGGCGAACGATCTGGCGGACAACCATTTCGTGATGGGCGAGCATCATTTTTCGATCGCTGTGTTTGGCGATACCGTTCGCCAGCTCAACGATAACCTATCGTCGGCGCGTGCCGCTCTGTCGGACGCTGCGATGGTGTCGGCTCGCGAGACAAGCGCCAACGAAGCCGCATTCTGGAGCCAGCTCCCCGGCAATTTTACTTGGCGCGCGCGTCCCTCGGTCATCACGTCACGCAATTTCGCGGCAATGTCGCCTTTCCATACCTTCCCGGCTGGAAGGCCCGATAGCAACCATTGGGGATCGGCCGTTGCGCTGCTCCAGACAACCGCGCTGTCCCCGTATTATTTCAATTTCCACGTTGCCGATATTGGTCACACGGCCATTTTCGGACCTACGGGCAGCGGTAAAACCGTCGTCCAAAACTTCTTCATGGCAATGCTCGAAAAGAGCGGCGCGCGGCAAATCTTCATCGACAAGGATCGCGGCGCGGAAATCTATGTCCGCGCATCTGGCGGTACATATCTGTCCCTGCAAAACGGCCTTCCGACCGGCTTCGCGCCGCTCAAGGCGTTTGATTATACCCCGGAAAATGTGTCGTTCCTTAGCGGTTTCATCCGCCAACTGGTGCGCCGCGAGGACACGCATCTGACTGTCGCGGAAGAGCGGCTAATTCACGAGGGCTTGGTTGCTCTCGGCCGTCTCCCTGCTCACCAACGCTCGATCCGCGCCCTTCGCGAAGTGCTGGGGTTCAAGGATGCAGAAGGCATCGGCGCGCGTCTGGAGCGTTGGGCGGAAGGCGGGCCGCTCGGCTGGGTATTTGATAACGAGGCCGATGCGCTCTCGCTGGAGGCGCGTTTCCTCGGGTTCGATATGACGGATTTCCTCGATAACGAGGAAGTTCGCACCCCTGTTATGATGTATATGTTCCAGCGGTTTGAAGAGCTGTTGGACCGCAAAGAGCGTCTCGTCATCGATATCGACGAGTTCTGGAAGGCGCTGGGTGACTCGCAATTCACCCGGTACATCGAAGACGCATTGCTTACCTACCGTAAGCGCAACGCCTTCTTGATCTTCGGCACACAGAACCCGGATCATGCGCTGCGCTCTCCGATCGCGAGTAGCATCGTCGGCCAGGTCGCAACGCTCATCATCATGCCGAACCCGAAGGCGAGCGAGGAAAGCTATCGCGTCGGGCTCGGTCTGACCGCGAAAGAGTTCAATCTGATCCGTCGCGAGCTGGTTCCGGAATCCCGGCAATTCCTCATCAAGCAGGGTCACGATTCAATCGTGGTGAAACTCGACCTCGACGGCCTCGACGACGCGCTGGCGATCCTGTCGGGCCGGTCGTCGACTGTCGGGCTTCTCGACGAATTGCGCGCCGAGTTGGGCGACGATCCTAAGGTTTGGCTTCCCGAGTTCCACCGCCGCCGCAAGTGGCTCAAGTAAGGAGAGAAGACGATGAAACGATATGTAATCGGACTCGCCGCACTCATGCTCTGCACAACCGCACCAGCGGCAGCGCAGGGCATCCCCGTCTATGATGGGACTTCATACCTCAAACTGCTGGAACAGGCGAAGACCGCCGCGTCACAGCTCAACACGCTGCAAGAGACGTATAATCAGGCGGTGAAGGCGTATGATGCCGCGAACGGTATCACGAACGTCAATGATATCGGCTCGATCCTGAACAGCTCGCAATCGCGAAATTGGATCCCTTCCGAAGCGAAGGATATCCAAAAGCTGATGAGTGGCGCGAACGATCAGCTCGGATCGCTCGGCACCGCCGCCAATAACATTCGCAACGGAAGGCGTGTCGATATCCCGGCGTTGGGCGCGAATGCGACGGAAAGCGAAAAGGCGGCGCGCAAGGCTCTCGATACGAACGGCAACAGCTATGCGACTGACGCTGCGGTTGCAGAAGCTGCCTATAGCGCAACCGGCACCCGCACGAAGGGCCTAGAAGAGCTGCGGCGCTCGCTCGATACTGCGACGACGCAAAAACAGGTGCAGGATATCCAAGCCCGGATCGCCGTCGAACAGGCGCATATCCAAAACGATCTAATGCAGTTCCAGGCGGTGCAAGCGCGTCGAACGGCCGAAGGCGAATTGCGCGGCCAACAGATGCTAGAAACGCAAGCCGCCGCCCGCGCCGCCTATGCTAAGAGCCGCCAAAAGTGAGGGTCGTTCTGACCGTCATTGTTGGCGCGATGGCGCTAGCCGGTTGTTCGGAAAACTCCCCGATCGCGGCGCAACCGCGATCGTTGGACTTCTTCAAGGCGAATACCGCCGTCCGCAAAAAGGTCATGGCGGCATGTAAGGCGGCGCAAGGCACGCACGCTTATCAGCCGGAAGAAGAATGCGGAACGGCACAAATTGCCGATCAGCAAGTAGCTCGCGAGAATTACGCTCGCGAGCGCACCGGAGGGAAATAGCAATGAATCCGGCAAGCCCTACGCTTTTCACTGAGGCATATACTTACTTCAACAGTCAGTTGAACATGTTTCTAACCCAGCGGTACGGCGATGTAGTTGACGCCGTTCGCGGGCCTCTTTTGGCAGGGCTTGTCATTTATATTGCGATCTACGCCTTCGCGATCATGCGCGGCGTGGTGCAGGAACCTCTTACCGATTTCGTCTATCGCGGCGTCAAGTTGGCAATCATCTTCACGGCTGCGACCACCGTTGCCTATCAGGATTGGATCACGGGACCGCTATTCAACGACGCGCCTAGCGCCGTCACGGAGGCTATTTCCGGCAAGCAATACGGCTCGATGGGCATGGTGTTTGATGCGCTGGAATCTCAATCGATAGCGGTTTCAAACAGACTTCAAACCGCCGCTGACGCAATGCCACTTCTCATGGCACCACGCGCGATCCTGTATTACATTCTTTCATTCATTGTTCGCCTGTTCGCTGAAATTGCATCGTGCGTTGGTTTCGGCGTCAGTATGCTGGCGCTGATATCGCTTGCGATCATTATCGCAATGGGGCCGATATTTATTGCGTTGTCGCTATTCGATTGGGGAAAGCGGTATTTCAACGGCTGGTTAAATCAGGCGTTTAACTACATCGTCCTACTTGCGATCATAACGACAATGGCAAGCCTTATTACCGATCTTGGAGATAAGGTCTTAGGTCAAATGAACGTCGAAGACGATGTATCTGCTGCCGTCCTTTATATCGGCTTCTACGCTCTCGGTACTTTCTTCTTTTTCCAAGCTCCCTCCATTGCATCGGGCATCACTGGCGGCGCTGCCGCTGGCGCTAGCGATCTGGTCGGAAACGTCGCCCGCGCTGCCTCTAAGCCGTGGTTGCCGTCGCGGGGCGGCGGGGGTGGCGGCGGTGGCCGTGGTGCCGGGGGCCGTGGTGCCTCGGGCGGCTCAATCTCAAAACGATAATCTAGCTCGGGGAACGTCATGAACTGCAATTTGAATAACCGACGCTCGCGCGGGTTTAGACTCGCGGCAATCGTCGTCGCTGTCGCGGGTCCGCTCGCCGGGTGCGCCACGTCCAAAACGCCAAAGCTCGCTGTCTGTGATGGTCGGCACAAGCGGCCAGCCAATCCCTACGGAAGCATCCTGCCGGGTGCGCCGCCTGTTGTGTACGTTCCCGGTAAAAAGGGCGTGCCGGTCCCCGTACCAGCGCCATCAGCGCCAGGTGCGCCTGCACAGGTCTTTTCGCCCGATCCTGCGGCAACGTCCGCCCTCACGCCCGACGCCGCGCGTCGGGTCTTCGCTAGCTGCTGATAGGAGCCGGAAATTGGCCGAAGGTGTCTCAAAATCCGACCTCCAAAAGTATTTCGCCGATGCGCGAAGCTGGGACGAGGATCGCGCACGCGCTGCAATTAAATCGAAGCGGTTTGCCTACATCATCGCGGGTGTTGGTGCTGCAACCGGCATTGCTGGCCTTGCGGCTGTGGCAATGCTTGTCCCTTTGAAGCGTATCGAACTCGTCACCGTCCGCGTTAATCAGACGACGGGCGCTGTCGACGTTCAAACGGAGCTTAGTGGCAAAAAACAGATTGCTTACGATGAAGCCGTTTCTAAGTATTTCCTCGCGAATTACGTTCGTCTGCGGGAAAGCTGGAACTCGGCTTCCGGCAAGGAAGACTTCAACGCTGTAGCAATCCTATCGACTACGCCAGAGCAACAGCGCTTGTCCGATCTTATGAACGTGACAAACCCTAAAAGCCCTCGGGCCGTGCTTGGTGAAAACGGGTTTGCAAATGCTCGGGTGACAAACATCACCTTCATCAACAACCGCGTTGCTAACGTGCGCTTCACGCGCACTGTTCAGACAGCGACCACGGAACCCACATCAACGGATTGGATTGCGACTGTGACGTTCGGTTACACCAATGCGCCAATGGCGGAAGGCGACCGCTTTCGGAATCCTCTTGGGTTCCAAGTCGAGAATTACCGCGCTGATCCAGTGGTGGTCGGACGATGACGCGGGTTGCACTCGCAGCCTTGGCGCTGGGCCTAATCTCGGTTCCCGCACTGGCATCCGAAACGCCTCGCGCTGGCTTTGCCGATCCGCGCGTTCGCACCGTCAATTATGATCCGGAACAGGTTTACCGGATCGTCGGCGTCTTCCGCACGGCAACACAGGTGCTGTTCGGTAGTGACGAGGAAATCGTCAACGTCGCTGTTGGCGATAGCATCGCTTGGGAGGTCGTTCCTCGCGGCAACCTAGTATTTATCAAGCCCCGCGAACGCGCTGGTCCGACGAACCTGATCGTCTCGACGATGCACGCCGGGCAGTTGCGAAACTACACATTCGAGCTGACCGCACGGACAGGCTCGATCAAAGCCAATGCCCGCGACACATTCTTTCAGGTTCGCTTTCGGTATCCGGAAGACGAACGATTGAAGGAAGAGCGGATGCGGACCCTGCAAGCGGCGCTCCAGCTCGCCAAGGTACAGGAAACCGCGATGAAAAGCGCGCTCGATCATGGCGTTTTGGAAGGGCCGCGCAACCTCGCCTATTCGCTCCAAGGCTCATCGGATCTCGCTCCCTCGGAAGTCTCCGACAACGGGCAATTTACGGTGCTGCGCTTTCCTGCAAACCGCGAAATGCCAGCGGTCTACCTCGTGCGGCCTACGGGTGAGGAAACCCTAGTCCCGTTCGACGTGCGCGACGATTTCATGGTGATCCACACGGTAGCCAAACAATTCCGTCTCCGTCGGGGTGCGGAAGTCGTCTGCATCTACAACGAAAACCCCAAAACCTACGGCGTCGACCACGGCACCGATACCGCCTCGCCCCTCGTGGAGCGGACTATGAAGGAGGAAGAGCGTTGAGCACGATTCCGCCCATTACCGATAGCGAGCCTGTCGACCGCACCCCGCCAATCCGCGACCGCACGCCCGAACAGGCCGATATCCAGCGCGGTATTACGCCAGTCAGCCGGGCGAAACAGACCGGCAAGATTGCTCCGATCGCGGGCGGCGCTCTTGTCGTTGCGGCGCTCTTGTGGATCAACCTCGGGGGCCGCGATGACTCCGCAACGACAAACACTATGGCGATGGCAAAGAGCGCCAAGGAGCGGCCGACCGATACGGCAAGACAGGTTGCCGAATATCAGAACGGTACGCCGACGATCGCCACCGCTGCGACCGATCCCAACGCGCCGACGCTTGGGGCGTTGAACGTCGCGCCAGGTACACCGGGGACGACGACGCTCGCGAACGGCCAAGTCGTGCCGGCGATCCAACCGGGCGCATATCCAGCGACCGGGCAGGGGGGCGCAAACCAAATGTCGCCCGCGCAAACTCTCGCACAACAAAGCCGCCGATCCCCGCTGCTCGTGTTCGGTGCTGGCGACGATAGCGGCCCGGGCGGGCAAGCTGGGGCGCCAGCGGGTAACAATGGCGGTGGTCAGCTCGGGGGCGTCCAGAACGCTTCGGCGGAACAGGAAGCGCCCGGCGAACTCGACCGACTGCGCCGGGCATCGTCGATCGGTGAATCTCGCGCGACGATGATGCCGAACCGAAATTACCTCATCACAGCCGGGACGCTGATCCCCTGCATTCTGCAAACCGCGATGAACTCGACGCAGCCGGGCTATACCTCCTGCATCGTGCCGCGCGACGTGTTCAGCGAGAATGGGCGTGTCGTTTTGCTGGAAAAGGGGACGAAGGTTCTCGGCCAGTATCAGGGAGGACTCCAGCAGGGGCAAAACCGCCTTTTCGTGGTCTGGACTCGCGCCACGACGCCTCGCGGCGTTGCGATCGAACTCGGCTCGCCCGCGTCTGACGCTCTCGGCCGGGCTGGCATGGCTGGCGGTGTCGATACGTTCTTTTGGGCGCGGTTCGGCGGTGCTGTCATGCTGTCGCTCATCGATGCGGCCGGACAGGCGGGGTCGAACGCAGTTGCCAGCAGCGGAAGCTATAACGTGTCGCAGCCGTCCAACGCTGCCGGGCAATCGCTCCAGCAATCGCAGAATATCCGCCCCGTCCTCAAAAAGAACCAGGGCGAGGAAGTCGGCATTTTCGTCGCGAAGGATTTCAATTTCGCGGACGTGTACGGACTCGCTCTCAAGTGACCCCTTCGAGCGGTATTCTAGAACACTACATGGAACCGCTGCGCGCTCTTCTAGCGCCTGACGACGTGACCGAACTTGTCATCAATCGGCCGGGGGAAGTCGGGATAGAGCGGCGCGGCGGTTGGGTATGGCATGACGTGCCAGAGCTTGATTTCGCATGGCTTATGACACTCGCCCGCGCTGCCGCTGCCGTTACGAAACAGGACATATCGGCTACGTCGCCCATCTGTTCGACGGTTCTCCCAAGCGGCGAGCGGTGCCAATTCCTGATCCCGCCAGCGACGCTAGACGGCATCGTATCGGCAACGCTCCGCAAGCCTTCTACCGTCACAATGGACGTTGAATCGCTAATCGCGGGCGGTGTGTTCGACGAGACGGAAGCGGCATCGCGCGCGATTTCCCCGACCGATCAAGAATTAAAAAGGCTGTTGGCTGCGAAGGATTGGCAAGCCTTCCTTCAACTCGCGGTCGTCAGCCGGAAAAACATCCTAATCAGCGGCGCAACCGCCTCGGGTAAAACCACGATATCAAAGGCGCTAATCCGGATGATACCGGAGGACGAACGGCTCCTGACGATCGAGGACGCCCGCGAGCTGACGATGCCGCATAAGAACGTCGTGCATATGATGTACGCCAAAGACGGGCAAAGCCTCGCCAAGATCGGGCCGAAAGACTTGCTCGAAAGCGCTTTGCGAATGCGCCCTGATCGCATCCTGCTCCAAGAGCTGCGCGACGGGACCGCGTTCTTTTACTTACGAAACGTCAACTCGGGCCATCCCGGTTCGATTACAACCGTCCACGCCAGTTCGGCCGAAGGCGCGTTTGAACAGCTAACCTTGCTCGTAAAGGAATCGGAGGGCGGGCGTGATCTTGCTCGTGACGATATCCGGGGTCTGCTCCGCAGCCTTATCGACGTGGTTATTCAGGCGCAAAAGGTCAAAGGCCGTTGGAAAGTGAAGGAGATATTCTTTGATCCGTATATGGGGGAAAAGTCCGGCGACTAAGACGGCTGTTGTCGTCTGCGCCGTGATCGTCTTCGCTGTTCTATCGTTCGTCATTGGCGTGTTCATTGCGCTGGCCGCGCTGAAACAGCTCAATTCGCATATGAGTTTTGCTGCGATCCCTAAGTGGGTCTGGTACTATCGGTATGATCCGATCCTGCAAACGTGGCTCATGCGCGGGTCGTTCCTCGGCGCGGCGCTGGTGGCGATCGGCGCGCTACTCCTGTTCCGAAATACCAAATCGCTCCACGGGGAGGCCCGCTTTGCCAACACCAAGGAAATCGAAACCGCTGGGCTTCGATCGAATGACGGCATCCTGTTGGGCAAGTTCGCCGGGCGCTGGCTGACTACCAACTCGGAAGCGCATGTCCTGCTGGAGGCTCCCACGGGTGCCGGTAAGGGCGTCGGGATCGTCATTCCCAATCTGTTGAATTGGGCGGGGTCGGTTGTTTGCCTCGATATGAAGCAAGAGAACTTCAACAAGACTGCTGGCTTCCGCGCCAAGCACGGCCAGGCGGTGCATCTGTTCGATCCGGTCAACAGGGAGGGGCTTACGTCCTGCTATAACCCGATCGGCTATATCGACCGCGCCGATCCCGTTCAGGTCGTCGACGAGTTGCAGAAGATCGGCGCGATGCTGTTCGCCGCGCCGGAAAAGGGAGATCCTTTTTGGGCGGAAGCTGCTCGGACGGCTTTTGTCGGTGTCGGCGCATGGCTGGCGGCAACGCCAACACTCCCGTTCACGATCGGGGAAATCTATCGCAGCATCACGACGGGCGATCCTAAGACCCGCTTCGCACAGGAAATCATCGATCGGGAAGCGGCTGGAAAACCGCTCTCGATCGCGTGCATTACCGCGCTTTCTGATTTTACCTCGGCGTCGGACAATACCTTTTCCGGTATCAAACAGAGCGTCACGACAAAGCTCGGGCTGTGGCTCAATCCGTATATCGACAAGGCCACCGCGACGAGTGACTTTGATCTGCGCGAGCTGCGCCTAAAGCCAATGTCGATCTATCTCGGTGCGACCGTCAACAATATCGACCGGCTTGCACCGCTCTACAACCTGATCTTTCAGCAAATCGTCGACCTCAACACCGATTCAAATATCGGTGAGTATGATCCGAAAACACAACACCGCTGTTTGATCCTGCTCGACGAGTTTGCGAAGCTCGGGCGGGTGCCGGTGATCGTCTCGGCAATTTCGTTCGTCCGCAGCTACGGCTTGAACCTCTTAATCGTGGTTCAAAACAAAGCACAGTTGAAGGACGGTGCCGACGAAATCAGCGCGAACAGCGACGTTACGGTGGTTTACACCCCGAAGGAGTTTAAGGACGCCAAGGACATATCCGATCGCCTCGGGACACATGGGCTTGGCGCTAAGTCGAAAAGCCGGGGCGGCTCACTGTTCGGGCAGTCGAACAACAGCGTATCGGAAAGCGAACATGCCCGCGCACTCATGTTGCCGCAGGAAGTTCTATCCATGCCGCTCGACGAGATTCTAATCTTTAAGCGTGGCGTTTTGCCGATTAAGGCGGCGAAGCTCATTTACTACAAGATGGAAGAGTTCACGTCGCGCCTTCTGCCCGCTCCAAAGGTACAAGCTAGCGATGCCTCGGCGCTCCCCCCGCCTAGCTGGGTGGATAAGGCTCCCCGTGATGCCGGGGCAGTACCGCCAACGCCGCCAACGGAACCGGCTCCCGCCGCTCCAGATGGTGCCGCTGCTACTGTACCAGCCGACGCCCCGCATCAGGCTCCCCCGGCTCCGCGCGACCTGACAGACGAGGAAATTGATAGTCCTGCGCTGCTCGATACCAACGCGCTGATCTTGGGCGATCACAATCCATTCGAGGCAATCAAGGCCGGTGCCGACAAGGTTGTAGCGGTCGAAAACTGGTTGGCTGTCGTGATGGACCCCGAAGACCGCGAGCGGGACGCCGCATAACCACGAAGGAGGATTTCCGATGGCCGATCGCCAATATCTCTCGGTCCCCTACGCTGAACGGGACGAAGCAAAGGCCGCTGGAGCGCGCTGGGACAAGGATAAGAAGCGTTGGTACGTCGGCCCCAAAGCCGACGCGGAGGCCGTTCTAGCACGCTGGCGCGAACGCTCACGCGAACAGCTTTCCGAGTCTGATATCCGCGCCTCCTTCGCCAGTGCGATGCGCGACCTTGGCCTTAATCCAACCGGGCAACACCCGATTATGGACGGCAAGCCGCATCGCATCCCTGTCGAGGGTGAGAAGGGCGGTCGGGAGTCCGGTCGGTATGTCGGGTATCTCGACGGGCATCCGGCCGGGCATATCAAGAATTATAAAAGCGGCATCGATACGCCGTGGAAGCTGGAGGGCGTCACCATCGCCCCCGAAGAATCCGCCCGGTTGAAGGCCGAATTTGAAGCCAAATCGGAAGCGCGTGCGGCCGAACGTACCGCCACCTTCGACGCAACTGCGCGGCGTGTTACCCGTCAAGCTGATCGGCTGTCGCCTGTGGTCGCGGCTACGCCATACATGGTCGCAAAGGGCATCAGCCCGGCCGAAGGTGCGCTTACGGATCGCGACGGAAAGACGACGTATCTCCCCGCGATCGACGTCACCGGCAAACAATGGACGATGCAATATATCCGTGACGACGGGACGAAGCGGTTTGCAAAAGATAGCCACAAGGAAGGCACGTTCCACGTTGCAGGGGGCAACCTCGCTTCGCTGGAAAAGGTGCATGTCATCATCATTGGCGAGGGGTATGCGACTGCCCGCACCGTTGGTGAGGAAGTCGGGTTCCCGACTGTTGCAGCGTTCGATTCCGGCAACCTCAAAGCCGTAGCTCTCGCCCTGCACGATCGCTTTCCCGACAAGCCGATAATCATCGCTGGGGATGACGATCGCGCGGAAGAGCTGAAAGGTCGACCAAACCCCGGCAAGGATAAGGCCGTCGCCGCTGCCTTGGCCGTGAATGGTCGGGCGATCTTTCCCGAGTTCGGCCAGGAGCGCGACGCCAACCCCGGCGCATATAGCGATTTCAACGATTTGAAGATGCGTAGCCCGAACGGGCATGTCGCCATTTCTCTCCAATTTGCCGAAGCTGTGCGTGACGTGGTGTTTGCAGCCGCCCGCGCCGAGCAAGAGCGAACAGCCCATCAAACAGACGCGAACAAGGAGCGCCCTATGCCTGACGACGCAAACCCGGAACCGGGTCGCGATACGGAGCGCAATGCGCCCGCGATCGAGCGTCCCGCCGCTGCCGTCCCCGCGCCGGAAGCCCCTCCCGTTGACCCTGCAAAGCTCGATGCTGACCGCGAAAGTTCGTCCGGACGAACTTTTCGGGAGGATACCGCGCCCGCCAGCACGCCACCCGAGCGCGCCGATGATCCGGCTCCGGTAGCTCAACCCGCGCGCAAAGCGGCCGATAACGAACGGGGCGCGGCGGAAAATCAGCCTCCTTCGCCAGCCAACGAAAACACCATTGGCCCGGTCGGACCTGAAAGCGCCCGCGATCGGGGGCCGGGTGCTGCCGCTGCCGGCGTTCCACCGATCGATCGCGATAGCCGCGTGGACCCTGACCGTTCGGCCGGTCCCTCGCGCGATGCTCCCGGTGAACCGGATCGCCCGTCTGATCCTGCCGCGAAGAAGCGCGAACAGTCGCTAGAACCGGGTGACGTACCGGACGAGATTGCGCGCCGTTATTTTGTCCAGAAATCCAAATGGTCGGGCGAACCCGGTTTCTATGAATCTAGCACGGCGAAAGACCCGGCGTTTCGCGATCAAGGCGGCAAGCTCGTCGCGCATACCGATAGCCCGGCGACTGCGCGTGATCTGGTCGCGGTTGCTCAACATCGCGGCTGGGGTGAAATCCAAGTCACCGGGACCGACGCCTTTAAGCGCGAAATCTGGTTGCAGGCGATGCAGCAGGATATCGGCGTGAAGGGCTACAAGCCTACCGAACGCGATCTACAGGAATTGAACCGCCTTCGGGAGGCCAACGCCGATCGCCAGAACAATAGCGTTGCGCCGATCGAACGCAGCGGCGCGGAACGTGTCTCGCCCCGTCGTGCTGATAGTCCCGATCGTGTGCCAGGTGCGCCCCCCGCCGATCGCGCGGCCGATTTTAAGGACGGCGTTCGCGGAAAGCTGGTCGAAACTGGCCGGGCAAACTTCAAGGAAGGCGATCCGTCCAGCTCGTCGCCTTACGTCGATGTTGAACTAGCGAACGGCGATCGTCGGCGCGCTTGGGGTGTCGGCCTTCCCGATGCTCTCGCGCGCTCGAGCGCGGCAATCGGTGACACGGTTGTTGTTCAACGTGGCGAGCGTGAAACGGTCCAAGTCCCGCAACGCACGCAGGATAAGGAAACCGGCGAATGGTCGACGAAGACGATCGAGGCGCAACGCGCCCGGTGGTCTGTCGAGCTGACCGAACCTAATCGCCAACAGTCGGTTGACCGCGCTGCGAACGATCGAGGATCTAGCTCGCCTCAAACACCCGATCGCCAGCCGACGCAGGACCGTTCGGCCGCAAGTGCGCCTGACCGGACCCAAACACCGCCGACGCCTCGTGACGGGCCTTCCCGTGGCTCTGACGCTGCCCCGGCTGAACGCCAATATCTCGCGGTTCCCTACAAGGAGCGTGAAGCGGCGAAGGCGGCTGGCGCACGGTGGGACGGAGCCGAAAAGCGTTGGTACGTTGGCGAACGCGCTGACCCGGCCAAGCTCGAACGGTTCACGGTTCGCGATCAAGGCGACGATCGCGCCTCAAAGCTCATCGGCGCCGATCGCACCGCCCGCGCTAACATGAAGATGATTGAAAGCGTCGTGGGGAAGGCGCTGGCTGACGATCCGGAAGCCGCAAAAAAGGTGCTGGCGTCGGCCCGGTCGCAGCTTGCCGATCGTGTCGAACAGGGAACCGGCGTCCGAACCCCGCAAGTCCGCGGTGGTCCCGATCGCACGCAGCAAGCCGGAAGCTCACAAGCAACGCCAGCCCGCCAACCCGCTCCAGCTCGTGCGGTCGAGGGTGCGCCACCTGTTCCGCCAACCCCTCGGCGCGAACCCCCGCAACGATCGCGGGGGCGCTAGGCGATGCTGCTGCTCTGCCTCGCCATCGCCTTGCACGACGTTGACGGTCCTATTCGGTGCCAGTCGGGCGAACGCATCCGCCTTGCCGGTGTCGGTGCAACTGAACTCGACGGCTCGCGGCGACCGGGACAACCCGGCGTTGCGGGTGATCCGTTCGCACAACGCCGCGCAATGGCTGTCGCGCTGGGTGGCGGCATTGGGGCGGACAATCGACGGCCGGACGGATATCTTACTTTCGCCCGGCCGGTTCGCCTGTCGTGCGAAGCAGTCGGGACAAGCTGGAATAGGACCGTTGCGTGGTGCCAACTACCGAACGGCCAGGACGCGAGCTGCGTCGCGATCCGTGCTGGTATCGCCGTTCGCTGGGCTAAGTTCGACCCTAGCCAACGGTTAGCCCGCTGCGTGCGATGATGGCGTTTGTAGGTAGCGAATTGGCTGGGATGGGCGGTGTTACGCTCTGTATTTTTAGCCGTTTGCACCCTATATTTGATAGGACAAGGAGCGCGTGATGGCCGATGTTGGACTAGCTACCGGGAAAACGGAAGCGGAGCTTATTCGGGAAAGTATCGACGCGAACCTCCCGTATCTCCATTCGCAACGCTGGGCCGTAGAACAGGGTCGACTCCGTGGTGTGATCGATAAGGCTCCAGACGCCGAAAAAGCTGCTGCAAAAGAGGCGCTTTCAAAGCACTACGATACGCGCGGCGATGTAGAGAGTAGCCGCGCCCCTTTAGTGCAGCGCGCAATGGAACAGATAGAAGCTCGCAAAACAAGGTGAGTGACGATCAAAAGCCATTGCGCGACGATGAACGCGAGAAACTTGCTCGCGATCTAGCAGAAACCGGAATCGAGAAATCGACCGCTGTAAAAGAGCCGTTGGCTATTTCTACAGCGGGGCAGTCGGGTTCTGGAAAGAGCATGATCGTCAACTCGATGCGGATTCAATTCGAGGGTGTTGGCGGTGCCGTCGAAATTGATCCGGATAAAATCAGGCCGCAAATCCCATACATGCGCGACCGGATCGAGCGCGGCGATTTAGATATTCCGCAAGTCGCATTCTCTGACGCTGGCAATCTCGCGCACCGTGTCATGCAGATATCCGCAGAAGAGCGGCGGAATATCATTTATGATGGGACGCTATCGAACTACGGCAATTCATCCAAAAGTATGGATGAACTGAAAGATAAGGGCTACCGTGTCGAGGTTCACGGAATGGCTGTGTCTCCGGATTTAAGTCATGCAAGCACTTACGATCGCCGCGAGGTCGAAATCGTCGACTCCAAAACCGGGTTCGGTCGTGGAGTAAGTGATGAGTTTCACGATCAGGCCGTAAAAGGTCTGGTCGATACTATCGAGAAATTGCAGCAGAACAACAATGCTCACGCCATCGTTCTTTACGGTCGTGACGGAAATGTTGTCGGCAGTAGTAACCTAGAAAACGGCAAGTGGGTGCCCGATGAACGCCTAGCGGATACCCTTCGCGACATTCACAACAACCCCGATCGCCGCAGCCTAGAAGACGCTGCTAAAACTTGGGATCGTGCATCGGATCTTATGCGCTTCCGTGGCGCTGATCTTGACGAACAGCGCAAAATTGAAGGCTTTCGCGTTGCCTCTCACGAACGCCTACCGGCTGAACCGTCGATCGACGCAGCGGCCCCAAACCGGACGAGTCCGGATGCCGATCGCGCGAACACTGGCGAACGCCTCATCATCGCGGACGGAACGCGCATTCACGAAAGGCGCATTGATGGTGGCTGGCGCGAGCAGGACTCGGAACCACAGGGTTCTAGCCCCAAGGGGGTCTATCGTCTCGATACCGCGCGGGAAGCCGATCCTAAGTCGAAGGAAGAGTATCGCGGCGCTGTGCTGCACGTCGACAAAGCGAACGTGTACCAGCTCGGCAACGACGGCCAAGTAACGCGCCACGATCGCGACCGCTTCAAGGATACGCCTAGCGTCGGGGACAATGCTCGAATTGGATACGACAAAGGCCAAGCCGCTGTGCTGACGCGCACGGCCGAACCTACTCCCGATCGCGCTGCACCTTCCCCAACCGTGCAGACGCCGGCAGCGCCAAGCCAAACGCCAACCCGCACGCCTCCCGACCGCGAGCGGTAGGCCGTGCGGGCTTCTGCATGACGAAAGCCGGGCGCATCGCAGCCGCATCATTCGCGGCAATTCCGATCGGGATTGCGATCGAGCTGGGTTTGGAAATCTCCACCAGCCTTGATCGCTACAACGCCTCCCTCCCGCAAGCGATCGACGCTGCGCGCCATTCCGTCTTCATGCTCCACGGCATGAAGGATTGGATAGTTTGGGCCGCGCTAGTGTTGATCGCCTTCGCTGTTCGCGAGGCCGTTACCGCCCGTCACGATAGAACCTCGGAAAAGGCATAAAGATTGACCACCGATCGCCCGCCCGAACGTGCCGAACGGCTCGTAATAATGAACGGTAGCCGCCTTCACGAAAGGCACCTTGGCGGCCAGTGGACCGTAATGGATTCAGAACCGCAGGGCATGAACCCTCGCGGTATTCATCGCCTCGACACAGCCCGGGAAGCCGATCCTAAGACCAAGGGCGAGTATCATGGTGCGGTGCTGCACGTCGACAAAGCCAACATTTACCAGCTCGGCAACGATAGCCAGGTGGTGCGCCACGATCGCGACCGCTTCAAGGAAACGCCACACGTCGGGGAGGGGGCGCGGATCGGATACGACAACGGCCGGGCTGTGATGCTCAATCGAACTTCGGAGCCGTCTCCTAGCCGTGGTAATCCGACGATAACCACACCAGCAAGACCAGCACACGATAGGGGCCGCTAGGTATTCAAACACGCTCTTTATAATTCCCGCTTTCCCATCACTGATTGGCAATTTTGAGAAAAGCCAATCGGGAACAGATTTTGAGAAAAGGGGATGGCGTGGCCGCTATCGCTGGAGTCGCTAGGGCAACTAGCCCGCATTGGGTTCCCTTTCGGGAAAGCAGGGAACGGTCGGAAGCGCCTAGAAGCTGACATTGCGAAGCGGGGTTCTGACCTTCGCAAAGCCGCGCGCGGGTGGCGCGGCGCGCGGGTCAAAACCAAACCGGTTGTGACGCCAGCTCAAATCCTGCACATTGACCAATCAGGATCGGCGTTAAGTATCGATGCATCGCCATAATCCACGATCTTGTTAGACGCAGTTTTC
>NZ_AIDW01000030.1 GCF_000251145.1 Sphingomonas sp. PAMC 26621
TTGATCAGGCTCGCTACCAACCCTGTCACTTGCCGCAATGGCAGATTGAATAGCGATTTCAGCGTCAGGCAGAGCTCAATCGCGCTGTCCGAAAACCGCATCGGCCGACCAGGACGACCGCACGGCTTCGACAGCCAGGGCATCTGCGGATCAAACCATATTTCCAGTGACCCGCGCCGCTTTAGCGCTGCATTATACTCCGGCCAGTTCGTCGTGCGATATTTCGGTGCGGCAGGTTTGGGCATCGCGCCCATCTATCTCGCTCGATTCCCTTGGGGAATCCCCAGCGTCAGTTTTGCAACAAAGCCTAAGGGAACTCGGAGTTTGGCGACAGGTTGACGGACAAGCATCGAATTGCCCAGATATATGCCGGGCAAAAATGCTGGCATCGCCTTTATGTCAGACTGCTTGCTCGCTTCGAGGATGACAAGCGTCGCCGAATAACGCTTCCCAAAAGGGCGATTTGGAAGCTTGCGGGTCCGATCTCACGCGCCGTGCCACATCTTAGCTTGCGACCCCGCGCGCCGGGTCATCCTTTTCCTGAACGAAGCGGATCCCGCCGATCAGCGTTTCCAGCTCGGGCCGCAGATAGGGTGCGCTCGAGATGTCGACGGCCCGAACGTCGCCAGCCGGGCCGATCAGAAACATGGCTGGTTCGGAGAAGTTACGATCGGTTTCGTCAGGCGAGCGAGGCGATGAGATGTAGAGGCCGAGAGTGCGCATGTCGTCCTCGCTTAGACCTGCCAGAACGGGCAAGGTCCAACCTTCCATGTCCGCCTCCTCCGCTGCACGGTCGATCGGATCGGCCGATACCGCCCATAAAGTCACTCCCAGCTCGACGAACTTGTCCTGCATTGCGTCGATCTTGCCGAGATAACGACGGCAGATCGGGCAGTGCTTTCCGCGGTAAACGATGAGCAGCCGCCAGCCGCTTTCTCGCGCCGGCATGATCCGTCCGCCGCCGACCTTTTCCCAACCGAGCGGCGGGAAAGCGGCACCGGATTGAAATTTCTCGTTCACGCTCACGGCATGCTCCACGTCGTTTGGTTCATATCAATTATCGCCGCTCGCATCGGATGACGCTTTAGGCGTCGGCGGCTGGCTCCACTTTGTCCTGAGTCTTAATCTCAAAGTCGCGCGCATCATGACGTTCGTGCAACTGGCTCGCGGGATCGCCGAAGATGCGATTGACCATCCGGCCGCGCTTGACCGCGGGGCGTTCGCCGATCTCGTCGGCCCAGCGCTGAAGGTTGGTGTAGTCCTGCACCTGAAGGAACTCGCCCGCGTCGTAGAGCTGTCCCTTGGCCATGCCGCCATACCACGGCCACACCGCGATATCGGCGATGCTGTAGTCGTCGCCCGCAAGATAGGCGTTGTCGGCGAGCCGCTTGTCGAGCACGTCGAGTTGGCGCTTTACCTCCATCGCGAACCGGTCGATGGCGTATTCGATCTTGCTCGGCGCATAGGCATAGAAATGGCCGAAGCCGCCGCCGAGATAGGGGCCGCTGCCGACCTGCCAGAACAGCCAGGACAGGCATTCCGCACGGATCGCCGGATCGCTCGGCAGGAACGCACCGAACTTCTCGGCCAGATGCATCAGGATCGCGCCCGATTCGAATACCCGGATCGGTGACGCGCCGCTGCGGTCCATCAGCGCTGGGATTTTCGAATTGGGATTCACATCGACGAAGCCGCTGCCGAACTGATCGCCTTCGTTGATGCGGATTAACCACGCGTCATATTCCGCACCCGTCTCCCCGCGCTCGAGCAATTCCTCGAGCATGATCGTCGCCTTCACCCCGTTTGGCGTGGCGAGCGAGTAAAGCTGGAACGGGTGCTTGCCGACCGGCAGCGCCTTGTCATGCGTCGCGCCGGAGACGGGGCGGTTGATATTGGCGAACTTGCCGCCGCTCTCCTTGTCCCAATTCCAGATTTTGCGCGGGGTATATTCGGTGTCGGTATCGGCCATGATCATCTCCCTCAGGCGGTCGCGAGTCGCTGGTTCTGCGGGAACATGACGGCGCGTGCGGCATCGTCCATTTCCTGCTTGAAGCTGTATTTCCCGGCGAGCGCGGCAACCCGCTGGGCAGCGGGTCGCGCGGTGATCTCGTCGACCAGCCGCTTGACGTTGGGATAGTCCGCCCATGCCGTTTCGCCGAAGATGAACGGGATTGCCCGCGCCCATCCCCACACCGACATATCGACGATCGAGTAAATGTCGCCGACCATGTAGCGGCCCTTGCCAAGTTGCGTCTCGATCAGCCGCCAATGGCGCTCTGCCTCGAACATATAGCGATTGACCGCATAGTCCTTCGGCTCCGGCGCGAAATGCTTGAAATGCACCGCCTGGCCGCAATAGGGTCCGATGCCGGTGGCGACGAGCATCAGCCAGGAGAGCATCTGCGCGCCTTCCGCCGACGCCTCGTCGACCATGAACTTGCCGGTCTTGTTTGCCAGATAAAGCAGGATCGCGGTCGAATCGAACAGGGTCGCTTCGCCATCGGTCAGCGCTGGCGTCTTAGCGTTGGGATTGATCGCGAGATACGCCGGTTCGTGCTGATCGCCCTTGCGCGTGTCGACCGGCACGATCTCGTAATCGAGCCCGGCTTCCTCCAGAAAAAGCGCGACTTTCGCCGGATTGGGCGACGGGTGATAATAGAATTTGATCATGCTCGGGCTCCTTTATGAGATTCACGCAGTGCCGGGTCAGAAACGCTCGATCCACGGCCGTAACTCGGTCTCGTGCGTCCAAGCGCTGCGCGGCTGCGCGATGACCGACAAATAGGTATCGGCGATCGCATCGGGGTCGAGTTGGCCATCGGGTTTCTCCGCCGGGTCGGGATTCGCTGCGCTTCGAATCGCACCGTCGATGACGATGTGCGCGACGTGTACGCCCTTGGGGCTTAGCTCGCGCGCCATGCTCTGCGCCAGCCCACGCAGCGCGAACTTGCCCATCGCGAACGGCGCCGATCCGGGATAGCCCTTCACGCTAGCCGAAGCGCCAGTGAACAGAATGACGCCCGATCCGCGTTCGACCATCCTCCGTGCGGCCTGTTGTCCAATTAAAAAGCCACCGAACGCGGTGACCGCGAGCGTCTGCGAGACATCGGCCGGATCGAGCTCGGTGATCGGCCCGCGTGCTCGACCGCTGGCGTTGTAAATCACCACGTCTGGCACCCCGAGCTTGGCCTGTACGTCATCGAACATCCGCGCGACATCGGCCGGATCGGCGGCATCGCACGAAAAAGCCAGCGCGGCGGTCTCGGCGGTCAAGTCGGACAGCTTGTCGGTATGGCGCGCCACCAGCGCCACTTTCAGCTCAGCCGCCGAAAGCTTGCGCGTAAGTGAAGCACTAAGCCCCGCTCCGGCGCCGACGATCAGCGCGACCTTGAGGTTCTCAAGCAAGGTGGCGTCTCCAAAAAAGGGCCCATGGCTCGCGAAAGCGATATGCGCCTTCTTGTAACGACCGGTCAAGGATGCATTCCGATCTAATTTCGTGCTAAGGCGTGACATGGTAGGCGTGGCACGGTTCGATAAGGGAGAAGTGCTCGACCGCGCGGGGCGCGTGTTTTGGCGCCAAGGCTATGACGCGACGTCGATTCAGGACCTGGAAGCGGCGACCGCGCTTGGCCGGGGCAGCCTTTACAATGCGTTCGGCGACAAGGCCGCGCTCTTTCGCGCCGTGCTGGTGCGATACGGCGAGACCGAGGGTGCCGCGTCGCTATGTCATCTGCGCGATCCCGACGTGTTGGCCGGGCTAACGCGCATGCTCCATTCGATCGTCGAACGAATGCGCACGCCTGATCGACCACGCGGGTGCCTCATCACCAATACCTGCATCGCGGGTGGCGGCGGCATGCCGACCGAGACGCAGATCGCAGAGAACATCCGCGGCATGGAAGCCTTGTTCGAGGCGGCGTTCGTCCGCGCACGCAACAGTGGGCAGCTTGCCGACACGGTCGATCCCTTGCGGCTGTCGCGGTTCTATTGCGGTGTTGTCCAAAGCCTGGGCGTCATGCACCGCGCCCTTGGCGATTGCGCAACCCTGTATGATATCGTGGCCGTCGCTCTTTCCAAATGGCCGTACCCGGACGAGCCTCAAAACGCGGCTACAGCCGCCTTTTGAGGCTTTGTTTGGCTAGGCCAGCCTCCTTATGGTACGCACCGCTGCAGGCCGCGACGGCTTGGTCCTGACGGGCTGCCGCGGCCCAGCGCCACGGCAGGAGCTCGTGCAACCGGCTCCGGGGAATTTCGAAGATGCGGGCCAGGACGTCAGCCAGCCAGGCCCGAGGGTCGACGTCGTTGAGCTTGGCAGGGCTTTGTTGCAAAACTGACGCTGGGGATTCCCCAAGGGAATCGAGCGAGATAGATGGGCGCGATGCCCAAACCTGCCGCACCGAAATATCGCACGACGAACTGGCCGGAGTATAATGCAGCGCTGAAGCGGCGCGGATCGCTGGAAATATGATTTGATCCGCAGATGCGCTGGCGGTCGAAGCCGTGTGGTCGTCCTGGTCGGCCGATGCGATTTTCGGACAGCGCGATTGAGCTCTGCCTGACGTTGAAATCGCTGTTCAATCTGCCATTGCGGCAAGTGACAGGGTTGGTAGCGAGCCTGATCAAACTTGCCGGGCTGGACTGGCCGGTGCCGGATTATACGACACTATGCCGACGGCAGAAGACCGTGAAGGTCGAGCTTGGCGGTCGGCCCAGTTCAGGCGGCCTTTGCCTTCTGGTTGACAGCACAGGAATCAAGATGACGGGTGAAGGTGAGTGGAAGACGCGCAAACATGGCGCTTCCTATCGCCGCCAGTGGCGCAAGCCTGTCCTGAGTTAGTCGAAGGGGTACATCTTGGGATCGACGCGGCAACGCTGGATATCCGGGCCATCGAGGTCACGACGAATGCCATCGGCGATGCGCCGACCTTGCCCGATCTGCTGGCGCAGATCCCGCAGGACGAGCAGATACTCAGCGTCGGCGGAGATGGCGCTTACGATACCAGGGCGTGCCATGCTGCCATTGCCGAACGTGGTGCAGAGGCGGTCATCCCGGTCCGTCGCAACGGCCAACCATGGACGAAAGACGGTCCCGGCGTCGATGCTGGCAATGAAGCGCTACGCGCTACAAAGCGCCTTGGCCGCGCGATCTGGAAGAAGTGGAGCCGCTATCATCGCCGCAGTCTGGTCGAGACCAAAATGCACTGCTTCAAGCTTCTGAGCCAACGCGTTGTGGCTCGTACCTTCGATCGTCAGATCACCGAGCTCAAAGTCCGTGCTGCAATCCTCAATCGCTTCTCCAAAATGGGAACGCCGGTCACCGTCCGCATCGCATAATATCTTCAAGTAAAACGTCGCTCATGCTCTCTAGGCGTTATGCAACAAAACCACCCGGTGTTGTCAGCGATAGCAGTGGCCGCTTCTTTGATAGGCGCATATTGCCGACCATCGCGTGAACCCGCACGACGTACATGATGGCACGCAGTGCCGGAGGCGCTGCCGCCCCGTGGCGTTCCGCCAAGGGCTTCATTGCGGTCGCCCATTGCGCGATCGACGCCGGTAGCAGGTCCGTCGCCAGTAATGTCGGCGAGCGTGCTACCACCGCCCCTCCCTCACGGACTGTCGGCACTGCGCGAGGCGGCTGTCCTGCGCCTTGGCGTGCCTGCAACGCAAACAGAACGGCTGCCGCGTGCTTGCAGCCGATCCCGACCGGGCATGTACAGATCGCGATAACCGCATCAGACCGGAAGCGTAGTTCCACCTGGTACGGTGAACGGGCACTTCCCGCGACCGCTGCTTGTACGACGCTTTCACTGTCTTCCAGATGCAGGTCCCCGACACGTCCGCGACGCCAATAGTCTCGACCGGCCTCCAGCATCCGTTGCGTTGAGATCGCCCGGGTCAGGGCGGCGTCGGTGACGAGCGGGATCATTGCGACATCGTAAATCGACTGACCCGTGGATACCACCCGTCCGACAGCGCCAGCAATCCATCGCGTTTCGGCCTATTGTGCTCCTGCGACGGGCTAGCCGCTTAGGTTGTGTAGTTGCTCAGCTTCGGATCCGGGACAGGACGCGCGCCGCAACATTGCTTCTGGCGGCAAGCTTCCGCCCATAGCGCAGTGCCGTCGACGGCGACGACCAACGGAGTGCCTGGGCAATGCCAACGCCGTCCTCGCCGGCGGCAAACAGATCCTGCGTCAGCCCAACGCGCAGCGAATGGCTCGACAGCGCGCGCGCGGCCTCTTCGACCTTGCCGATCAGCATCTCGACCAGCCCCTGATCGAACGCGCTGAGCGCCACGCGGCGATAGATCCCGTTGACGCCCTGCCGGCTGAGCGACGTCGTCCCAACGGTGTAGACCGTCCGCGCAGGTTCGGCCTTCTTGCCACGGAGTTTCTCCTGCCAATGCCGCGTGTGCCCTGGAATCGCCTCGTACGCCATCGGCGGAATTGCGGCGCGTAGACGGCGCCGATCGACCCCCACGCGGCGGAAGACTGGCCCCTCGGTAATCGCACTCGCTACCAGCCAGGCGCCGACCCGGCGCATCGTGTCCGCGGACAGCCAGCCCCAGGCCCCCTGCCCTTCCTGATCGGTCTTGGACGATGGGATGAACAGGAGCGCCGAACCATCGCTGTGCGGATCGATATGCGCGACGCTGACCGCGACGAGCTCGCTAACGCGCAATCCCGCATCGTAGCCCAGCGACAGCAGCGCGGCATCACGCAACCCCTGCAGGTCGCCGCCACAAGCCCCGAGCAGCGCCGTGAGCGTGAAGCCTTTGGTATGGGAATCAAGAGAAGCACCGAAGCGCAACGGAGCAGCCTGGCGTTGGGCAGCGCCACGCCTCCGTCGCAGGCCCTTGAGGGCGGCGCGGACCATAACGTGGCTGGTGGGCGCATGCCCCCTCTCCTGCAGGCCTGACAGGGCGTGTGCGGTGGCGAGACTGGCAACCCGCCGGGCCACCGTTGCGGGCTTGGCACCGCGCGTTTCTAGCATGGCAATGTAGCGGACCAGGTTTTCGGGCTCGGCGGGCAGCGGGGCGACACGGATGTCCTCACACCAACGCAGATAGTAGGCCAAGTCCGACGCCAGCGCCGCCTTGCTCGCTTCTGCCATCGCGCCAAGCTGCGCGGCGAAGCCGATCTCGCTGACAGGGACACCTTCAGCTGGCAGCGCAAGACCCAGCAACCGGGTGACGCGGACATCGATCGGCTCGACCAACCCACGTCGTGCCCTGACCGGAAGCCCCTCCCCGTCGGTGCGGTGGACGACGATCACGCTCATCCGGCGCCTGCCGCCTGGTCCAATTTACCCTGCATTCCGCCTGTGTAGCACATCTCTGTACTTACCATAATGTCCCATTATGGTAAGTTCCCCCGATTGCCGCAAGGCATTGCCTAGTAATTTACAGATTACTAGCATGCTGCCATCTAAATGCCGCTCCTTGATCTCACTTCTTTGAGCTACGCGTTCGGTCGACTGGCTGGCGCAGCGCGCTTTGCGTCCCCCGAAATCCGCAGCGTTGCGTGCCTGGCAACCGTCGCCGACGCGTGGCGCGCGTATCGGCGCGATGCTGGCGCTGGCGATGTTGGCCCTGCTCACCACGCTTCCGCTGACAGCATGTCGATCCTCCTGACCGATGACCCGCGCCGTGACGCCGTCGTGCTCTGGCTCGCTGCCCACGGCGTGCCGGCGATAGCCGACGCGGCCGAGACCGTCGTTCGCATGGTCAAAGCGACGCGCGGATTCCGACCCGATGCGTTAGGGCTGCTTGAAGCCGCTCAAGACGCAGTGGCGCAGAGGACCTCCGTTGGCCCCCTCACCCGGGCCTGTGGGTTGGCAGACATCGGTCAGGATTTTGCACTCGAGCCGCTGGCGCGTGCCGTCAGTGCAGTCGATGCCTTGATCCGCCACCTCGATTTTGCCGAAGGTCAAGGGCACGAAACGATGCTCCCCCTGCCCTATCGATCGGTGAGTTATTACGTTTCCGCCGAACCAGCGGGATGCTGGGCGCTTAACCTTGCCCTAGTTGCTCGCGGCGTCGTGCCATGCGTTACGGGAATCATCCCGCGTACGGCATTCAGACTTGATCTGGAGGACACCGAACGCGCGGTGGCGCTTATTGATCAATGCGGTAACGAGACGTCAGCGGCCTTTAGAAATTTGGAGCGCATGGAGGCATCACTCGGCCACGGTCGCGACGGCCTTGCCAGCTTATCACGCAACGCCCGTGCCGCCGATACCTGGGCCCTTATCGTAGCATTTGGTCCGACTACGCGGACGCAGATTGCACGTGCACTTTGCTTGTCACGCGCCGGTGCCGATATTCAGGCACATGCCCTTGCCGCTGCAGGACTCGTTCGGCTCGAGGTGGGGGGCCGGCTGACCCCCACCTTGCTTCATACGTCGCTACGTCCCCCTGACCTCCTCGATCAGGGACCGCTCAGTGCGGCGGCGGCGGATCTCGATCTACCTCTGGCGGAGATCGATCGGTCCTCTTAGACCAAGGCACAGCAATCCGCAGTGTACCAAACTATGAACGGCCGGTAGAAACCTTAAGGCAGCCACGTCGGAAACGATCGTAAGCAGCATAACCCCCCGCCCTCCTGCTCGGAAGGTCTTATCGGGTCGATGATAGATCGTTGCAAACTCCGAATCGAGGTGCGAATTCGACTAGCGTCTGCAATCAAATTACCGGTCGAAGCAACCCGGATTGTCGCGCTCAACAGCGAAGCGCATCCTTTTAGGGCCAGTGCGAGTCTAGTATTTTCCGAAGCGCCGTTTCCACGTCTCCTCGAGACGCACCGCCTTTGTGCAATAGCGTAAGGCGTACGCCTTTGCGATCGGCTCCTTCGATCCGCAACACGGGCTTACCGTCTTCACTGGACACCGTGTGAGCTATTCCTGACTTCTTGGGGGATCCTGACTTCTTGGGGGGGTCTGTCGCGAGCATAAGAGCTTTGATGACGTCGAGCACGGGCATCTCACTTCCGATTTCTTGCTGCTGCTCGCGCAAGTTCTCAGCCGCAGCATAAGCTCGGGCCCGTCTGTCGTCTGGCTTTAGCAACGCTTTTAATGCGATCGCATTACGGATGCCGAGTTCCTGCGGCTTTCTGAAAGCCACCATTAGTTCGTCCGGGATGCGCGCCAGATCAAGGTAGCGCGTCAGCCAACTCTCACTCACCTTCAACCGCTCGGCCATCGTTTTCTGACGACCTTCGTAATACGCACTGAGTGCGCGCAGGTAATCCCGTGCCCGCTCGAGATCTGTCAAATCGTCTCGGGCACGGTTCTCTATATCAGCTAGCCGAAAAGCCTCCTCGTCGCCAATTTCCCGAACGTCGATGAGAAACTTGAAGTCAGGATAGTTGTGCGCGCGTAGCCAGCTAATCGCCCAGTGACGGCGCGCGCCACAGATCACCTCGAAATCGTAATCCGGATTTCCTGGAACTCGTCTAACGATTGCGGGAATTTCTTGTCGGCCTTGTGCCTTGATGCTTTCGATAAGATCTTCGCAGCGCTCCTCGTTCAGCAGTCCATATTCCCGATTATGGCCCGCCCACATACGACAACGTATCGGGTCAACTAGCTCATGCGTCCGGTGCACGACCGCGCCCGAAGCGAGATCGGCTAATCGATTTGACCGCCCCGTCAGAACGTTGGCCGCAATGCTCGATCGCCGCGACGGCTCAGCATCATCGGACAGATCGATGCCTGCGGCGAGATCGGCAGCAAAACCCGTGTTTTTTCTGCTCATGAGAGCCTCCCTCTGCTCACAATTGCACACGTGCAATTCAAGCTTTTATGGCCGGTTTCGATCACGCAGTGCGCCTCGTTCATGCCAACGCCTCCTGACGTAGCCTCTTCTGATGACTTGGCCAGGTTGAACGAATATCGACCTCGATTTCCGAGTTTACGCCGTCGAGATACGCCAAACATCGGTTGCGCACCGCCGAACTAGTTGCTGGTCCGTCGAGTTCGTAGACCGTCATCAACCGAGCGGTCGCGTTGTCGATTTCGGCTGAGTCCTTTAGCGGCGTTCGAACCATCGCGTGACCAAATAGGGTCCTCATGAGGTTCAACATTTCCTTTTGCATGGATTTGTTCTCGTCCACCTTTGACGCTACAAATCTGAGAAAGCGCAATTCAGGAGCGAGATCCCGTTCTGCGAGCTGCTCAATCGTTTCGTCCAACATAGATAAAAACGCCGCAGTTGACGAGAAATCCATCACGGTTGGCGGGACGGGCACGACCAGTGCGTTCGCAGCTCGCAAGACCGACAGCGAAATAGCTCCGAGCGCTGGCGGCGGATCCATTACGATGACATCAAATCGATCCGCAACACTTTCAATTCCCTCCCTTAACCGATCCAGCAAAGCGCCACTGCCGCGTGCCATTCGTGCTGCGAGCTCGTACTCGGACTGGAATAATCGAAGATTGGAGGGAATCAGCTCAAGACCGTCGAAATGCGTCTTGCGTAACGCGTAGTCGAGCGAGGTTCGCTCTTCCTCCCTCAGGAACGGATATAGCGTATCGTCCTCGTCCAAATCGAGGTCCGGCACATAACCGAAGAGCGTTGTCGCAGACGCTTGGCTGTCGCAGTCAATCAGCGCGACCCGATACCCACGGATCGCTAAATACTGCGCCAGATGCACGGCAAGTGTCGATTTGCCGACGCCACCCTTAAAGTTTTGCACTGCGACAACGCAACACGGGTCTTCGGGGCTTCGATATGGACGTGTCCCGAATACGCCGCGCATGTCGTTAAGTTGCGCTAGGGTGTAGCGTTCACGCCGGTTATTGCCGGTGCGAACCGGCTCGGGAAGCCTCCCGTCCTTTTCTGCGTCACGGATCGCCGCAGCAGTCCGACCAATTAGGTCAGCAGCCTTGCTGATTGTAAAGGTAGGTTCCCGGCGATCGTCTGATCGAGCGCTTCTAGCAGCGTCTCTCAATTTTTCTAAAACAGATGACGTCCGGCGCGCCAGTGTCGCTACCGACACGAGGCGGTCGGCCTCGTCAAGTTCCAGACTGTTCGTCATGAGCTCATCTTTCGCAATTTGGCCCATGGTACACAAACTTGCGCTTTTTGATCAGCCTTTTTTGCTTTTTCGAAAGTTGGCATACCTACGGCGTTCAGAAAAGGCGTTTGGAGCGCTATCCTGACTAGCTGGGGGAGAAAAATTGCACACGTGCAATTGCAAACTTAAGCCCGTCCTCGCCTCGTCACCCAGCCCTCGCAAAACCCCGTCCACGCGGAGATTAGTTTCGCTCCGCGTAGTTTGACGAGGCGTTCGCCCATCTGGGCTCGAAACGCTTGCGCGATGAGATCTACGTCCCACCCGCCTCCCTGGCTCCGTCCGACCGCGTAAAGTTCTTCGGCCCCGAAACGTATCGAGCCGGTTGGAAAGGCAACGTCGACATCGATTGATCTAGATGTTGCCTTTGGCACCGAAAATGTTTCTGGCCGCCCGGGTGCGGCTTCAGTGCTCCCCACTACCGTATCAACTTTTCCTGCGCGACGAGGCGTTCGCCCACTCGAATGCCGATCCAGTTCGTCGACTGTTTCGATAACTTCCGGCGCTCCTTTGGGCTCAAACCGAAATTCTATCTCGGCGACGGTTCGGCCCTGCCTGATTTCACGCCACTCGACTCGAAAATGTGCAAGCTGATCAATCTCGGCTTTAGCTTTTTCAAGAACCTTGCGCCTCAATTGCGCAAAGTCGGTATACACCTCCGGCGGGATTCCGAGTGCGGCTCGAAGCGCCGCCATGTCGCCGCGCCAAGTCGCCTGCCGTCGGTGAAGGCGAAGCGCACCAAGTTCGTAGAGCTTGAGCGCATAGTTCGAGCGAAAACCAAGTACCGCTTGACGGTTTAAGACTGCATAGGTCTCCGAGGCTTGAATCAACTTTCGTGCGTCAGGGGTAAACTCCCATTCGATCCATCCGGCCTCACCGCCATCCTCGTCGGTTTCCTCTTTTGAGCGAGAAATAAGGGAGAATAACGTGGTCGCCTTCTTTCCGCGCCAAGAGCGATCGTCGATTGCAAACAGTGTCCGGTGAAGCTCCTGAAGCATATCGGTAATACGCTCGTTGCCTTTGTGACCGCGGCGTATATCAGCCTTACGCATCCGATGCGGCCTATCCTCCCAGGCATCGCCACCCGCAGTCAAGATCATCAAGGCAAGCAAGCGAGACGCGGTCAGGCTCAGGGATTCTCCCTTGACGAACTTGACTTCAATAATGGCGCCGGGCTTCGCAAACTCATCGCCGCCCTTCGCCCGTAAGACGGCAGCGACCCGCATCGCGCGGCCGGGCGTCACTTCCACAATCGGTTCGTTAGTAGCTGCTTCAGCTAGTTCGTTGTCGTCTGATTCCATGGGATAGTACGATCGCAACTAAGTTTTGGGCCAAACTAGGCTGCCTGACCTGACCATGGTCGTCAAGTCAGGTCAGGTTAGACCTGGGTAAAGTTGCCCCCAAAAAGTCAGGACGGAGTTCGCAGTCGAATTACTTAGATCCGAGGATTCCCGCCGAGTCGGATTTCCCTCCTCGCACATGTCTTCTAATCAACGACTCACCTTCGGAATATGAGGCTATCACGCGAAAAACAGCCAATGACGCTACGAAGAGAAATCGCCCCCACAAGGTCAGGATGCCCCCCACTTAGTCAGGCTGGCTCCCCCACATGGACAGGTAGCGGCCCCCAAGGGGTCAGCTAAACACCTCCACCTGGTCAGCCTAAGCGGCTTAGCTAATTGTAAAGGCTGGATTTTCCGCTGCGGAATTAGAATCTATTGAATTATGAATCCTTCCGCTGCGAGCAGCGGCGTTTTTGTAAGTATGATTCTTGGTTCGAAAACATGAGAACAAGCCGCCAGGTCATCGATCAGGTGGTACAGATCTGGAACCGTAACAAACATATTTTCCTCCATCCAAAGGGGCAGGGCGGTCGTCAGAACCGTATGTCATTTGTTAAAACGCGGACGAGGGAGTTTTTCGAAACCACCTAGTGCTCGCTAGGTCCTAGCGGGGCAGGGGAGGGGGCCACTTCGACGATCGTCGTGATATAAAATCGCCGAAGTTCGGCGAGGCGATCCATCGGAAAACAGCGATTCTCAATTCAAGACTCAACCGCTAGCAGATTCATTTAATCATAGTTCAGGTGGGGTCGGCCGAGCGGCCAACGGGGTTTCACCTGATGGCGAGGGATGGGAAGCGTATCACAAGAATCAGGCACGCAAACCGTATGAGTAGGGCAGGGGTGTCGGCTATGCCGCCACGATGCCCCACGATAGAGCAAGCGGCTTTGTCAGCTCTAAGTCGCGCGCGTT
Organism: Sphingomonas sp. PAMC 26621; assembly: GCF_000251145.1. Classification (GTDB taxonomy): domain Bacteria; phylum Pseudomonadota; class Alphaproteobacteria; order Sphingomonadales; family Sphingomonadaceae; genus Sphingomonas. The sequence continues at coordinate 13,330 of NZ_AIDW01000030.1, forward strand.
CGTCCCGTTGGAACGTCGATGCCGTGATAATCCGACCGGTTTTGAGCGTAGGGAGTGTTGATGTTCACCCCCCCCCGTTGAGCGCCACCAACTAGGGCAGGAGTAGCGTCCGAGTTGCTACGAACCCAGCGAACGCCGCAATTCGGTAACCCAGCACGTTGAGACGTTAGCCGATCGTTGAGCTGATCGCGCTGGACGGCTACCATCCGGCGATCGTCGTCGGCCTCTAGCATCCGATCAATCATCACGGTTAAACCGGCCGTCAAGTCGACGCGCCGCACGTTCGCCAATAGCTCTTCCGGGTATTGCTTGAGAGCGTCGACCGTCATCCGCTTAGACGGAAAATTGCGGTTTCAGCCATCGCCGGACGATCCCAGGCAAAACCAAACCGGCCGTAGAAGCGCGCGAGCTGATCGAAGGCCGCAGCATTCCCCGGCGATAGTAGAGTGATCGGAACGACAGTTTGACCGAGGAAGGTCCGTTGAGCCCAAGCGGTGACGACGTTGAAAACGAGCGTTCCGATACCGCGCCCTCGCAATCGATCGTGCCGAACTATCACGTCGCCGTCGTGATTTTGACCCCGGAATAGGAACGGCGAGCCTCCCCGACATGACCTGGCGGTGATGCCATTCGCTATGCGTCAGGTCTAAAATCAGCACGTCTGGGCGTCGATTTTTGCCGCCCTCTTCCTCTAGTGCCCCGAGGGCGATCAAGCAGCCGCTCGGGTGTGGTCCTACCTCGAAAAGGGACCAGCTATAGCGTTTGTCCCACTTCCTCGGCGACGGGAAGAGCGTGGCGATGTCGGGCGTGAACAGCATTTAGAAAGCCTCCCAACCTCCCCAACTTAATACGATATCGTAAAATAGCGTTCAATATGCAAAGTACTTATTGCATATAAAGCGATATCGTTTAATATTGTGACTGGAAGGACGGCCTTCCCGCCGATTTGCAGCGGCGATCACCAACCGGAGACAGACCCATGAACGCCACCCTCGCAACCCGCTTCGCTCGCAACGCCCGCCAGATTCGCGGCACGGAAGCACTCGACAATGAAACGCTCCGCGCCCTCGTCCCCTCGATCTTCGCGGAAGAGGCGCACGACAGCCGTTCGCAGCGTTACGTTTATGTCCCGACGATTCAGCTCGTCGACGGACTCCGGAAAGAGGGCTGGGCACCGTTTTTCGCGGCACAGTCGAAGCCCCGCGATGAAGGTCGCATGGCCCATACGAAGCACATGCTTCGCCTTCGCCGCCCCGACGATATCGGCAACGCCGAGGCCGCAGAGGTCATCATCGTCAACAGCCATGACGGCACCAGCGCTTACCAGATGTTCGCCGGTATGCTCCGGTTCGTCTGCACCAACGGCATGATTTGCGGCGATCAGTTCCAAGAGGTCCGCGTTCCCCACAAGGGCAACATTCAGGATCAGATCATCGAAGGCGCTTACACCATCGCCAAGGACTTCCCGCGCATCATCGACGCCACGGCCGAAATGAAGGGAACGCGCCTTAGCGAGGCCGAGCAGCGTGTTTTCGGCGAGGCTGCATTGATCGCCCGCTATGGCGACGTCGTAAGCCCGATCCGTCCCGACCAGATCATTCAGCCGCGCCGTTCGGCCGATGCTGGCGGCAGTGTCTGGAGCACGTTTAACGTCATTCAGGAGAACGTCATTCGTGGCGGCGTGCACGGGATGAAGCGCACCGACGAGGGCCGCATTCGCCGTAGCAAGTCGCGCCCGATCAACGGCATTGACCAGAATGTCAGCGTCAATCGGGCCATGTGGACACTGGCCGAGGGTATGCAGCGCCTAAAGGCCGCAGCCTGACAAAGGTGGGGGGACGGCATTGCAGCGCCGCCCCCCCGGTTTTGCCGACAATCGGAGACAGACCCCTAAGCCGACGCGCGCCCCCTAACAGGGTCGCGTCGTGCCGTCACGGAGACAGACCCATGACGACCGTTGCCAATCCCGCTGGCGTCACCTGGCCCCAGCCCACGCCGCCCTTTCATTCGTCAACTGGCTGGACGCCGACACGTATCCGCCTTGCCGCGTATGCGTCGCGCACGAGCTGCGTCGCGCCGCTGACATCCGAAACCGGAGATTTGCATGATGACCGTTCCCGCATGGCGCGGCGCGATTATCGGGAAGGCCGATAATCGCGCGCATCGCTTCGCGATGCAGAAATCAACAATTTTGCATCGTTTCAAAAACGGCTGTTTTCCGCGGCCTTCCGCTATGCACATTTCTGATACAAAAGAGGGCCATGATTTTGGGCTATGCGCGCGTCTCGACAGGGGGACAGGATTTGACCCAGCAAGCGGAGGCGCTTCGCGCCGCTGGTTGTCAGAAGATTATTCGCGAGACGCGCAGCGCCGGCGCCAACGCCGATCGGCCAAAATTACGGCAAGCCTTGAAGTCGCTAGAACCGGGCGACGTGCTGGTGGTGACTGCGATCGACAGGCTGGCACGCGACACGCGCGACCTTTTGAATATCCTGCACGAGGTCAAACTATCGGAAGCGGGTTTCCGATCGATCGCGGAGCCGTTGGTAGATACGTCGTCGGAGCTGGCCGAGGTAGTGATTGCCGTTCTCGGGATCGCAGCCAAATGGGAGCGAGGGCGCATCATCGCACGCACAACGGCGGGACGGGTTCAGGCGAAGGCCGCAGGGATCAAGTTCGGTCGCAAGCCGACACTGACACCTCACCAGATACGCGAGGCGTCTGCACGCGTTGCCAGCGGCGAGACACAGCGCAACGTCGCGCGATCCTTCAACGTGAGCCAAGCCACAATTTCGCGGATTGTGACGCGGACCGAGGAACAGCAAATATGAGCCGGTACGATTTTGAGGGGAACGGCGCGCGCCTCGCGATCGGATGGGACGCGCCGCTTGCGTCGTTCTTTCTGACCGTCTGGACGGACGCCCTGCAGGACGGTTCGGAAGACGAGCCGCCTTTGATTTGGTTAGGCGCGTCCTATGCCGAGGTCAGTCATCCCGGCGTATTGGTGACGATCGCGAAGCGTCACGTTCCGGAGATCCCGGCCCACCTGGCGCGAACGCTTATGGTCGACCAGCTCAAGGCCCCTGCCCGGCCGCTTGCGGCTGGCAACTCGACAATGGACCGCCTCTTAAACACGTTGACCGGCCAACCGCCGATCAACCCGACAGCGCACTAGTCCTTATGTTCGGTATAGCCCTCTTGCTTCGCCAGCGCGTCAACCGCGCGCTCGATCGCCGTAACAAGCGACCAGCCCTTTTCTTCGCGGATACGCTGCAACAGTTCGTGCTTATCGGCCGCGAGACGGGCGTAAACCGACCCCATCGCGCCACGAGAAGGCCGACCGCGCGGCTTTGCTTGATCGTCCATAATGCTCCTACACCGATCGCGTTTGACGATGGCAGGAGCGATCATAGGCGATTTAACGATATCGTGCTAGGGTGGCGTCATCGGATGACGTAAGCACCCCCGGCCGAGTAACGGAGGAACGATAATGCAAGAATTATGGGACGGCATTCGCGGTATTAGCGAAGCGATCGGCTACCTATTCATTGCAGGATTGATCCTTTGGGGACTGTTCGTGCGCGGATCGACGCCCTTCGGGCGCAATCGCGGAGCAGGACGCGGAGGGGAAGGCCCCTACCGTTACGATCAATCGGCCCAAGAACTTTATGACCGCAATCTCCGGAAGGGTCCGGACAACCATTGATCCCGGCATAGCCGGTGGAGGCTTGAGCCATGCAGACGATCGTAATCAACAATCAGAAGGGCGGCGTCGGAAAGACGTTGTTTTCCGTACACCTTGCTTGGTTTTTGGCCGAGCTAAAGGCGAGCGTCCTGTTCATCGACCTAGATTGCCAAGCCAACTCCAGCACCGTTTTACAGGCTGAACGGAAAGGCGGCTATGCAGCCGACCTATTCGAGACAGGCAAGCTAGATCCTTTAACCGCCGAGCCGGGCATCACCGTCTTAGCCAGCGACGGACGCCTAGACACCATTGAGGCGGCGGGCGCGGATGCGATGATTCCGCAGTTCGCGAAGATCGCGGGTGCGTTTGATTTTTGTGTGGTCGACACCCCGCCCGCCTGGGGCTGGCGGAACTTCTCTGCAATGGCCGTTTGCGATCACGTAATTGCGCCGATCGAATTGAAGGACTTCGCGATAAGCGGCGTCGGCAAGCTATTGCAGTCGATGAAGAATGTTCAAGATAAAGGAAGAAACGGCAAGCCCGTTAACTTTCTTGGTTTGCTCGCTTCGCGGTTCAACAGCCATTCGCAGCGCGAACGCGACAATCTACAGACGCTTATAAACGCGCTTGGCTCAGATATGTTATTTCCGGGTGTGATTACTAACCGAGACGGATACGAACAGGCAATGTCCGACGCTGTTCCGGTTTGGACAATCAAGACTTCCGGCGCGAAAGTTGCGGGCGCAGAAATCCGGAAGATACTTACGACGGTTTACGAGCGGGTTGCACCTAAGCAGCCCGAAACGACGGAGGCTAAGTAATGTCCAAATTTGGAAGCCTACTTGGCGACGTTGCATTTACGCTCAATTCTAACGCGAGCGCGGTTGCTATTCAGATGATCCCGCTCGATCGGATCACGAGCGACCCAAACAATCCTCGCAAGATTTTCGATCAGACGCAGCTTGAGGAAATGGCGCAGTCGATCAAAGAGCGCGGGATTCTACAGCCGATCACCGTTCGCCCGCTGGAAGGCGGAACGTCGTTTATGGTCCGCTATGGCGATCGGCGCTTTCGCGCCGCCCGGATTGCCGGGCTAACCGAAATCCGCGCGATCGTGACGACCGCTGATGTGTCCGAAGATGATTTGTTCGATCAAGTCATAGAGAACGACCAGCGCGCGGCGCTGACTACCGCCGAAATGGGCGAGGCGATCGGAGCTGCGTTGGCGCGAGGCGACAAGGCAGCGGACATAGCGAAGAAGCTAGGACGACCGAAATCGGTAATCGCGGAATATTCCGCGTTGCAGGAAATGCCGCCATTCCTTCGCGCCCTGGCCGACACGACCGCAATCCGAACGCTCTACGAGCTTTATCAAGGTTGGAAGGCAGACCCGGCAAAGGTCAAGACGTTTGTTGCCGACAGTGACGGAACAGGTATTCGACGAGCTGCGGCGCGTGAGCTTGTACGCGGAGCGGACGCAGTAAATAAGCGCCCGGCACCAGCTCCAGCAGCAACCCCAAACGCCGATGAGCCGCCCCTACCGCTGGAACCAGACGACAAAAGTTCGTCCGGACGAACTTCCGCCGACGATGAAAAAGGTTCGTCCGGACGAACTTCCGCGCCAGCTCCAAACGGATCGACAGCGAAAGACCCACCGGCCGAGACGGGAAAAGACGCGGAAAACCTATCAGCTCCAGTAACGAAGCCCGTTGCAAAGGATGCGACACCGGCAGCGCCAAAGGGTGAGGGAAAGCCCGCGCAATCCGCGCCTGAAAAATCCCGTGCGACTGACAGCAGCAAGCCAAGCCTTCCTGTCATGGTGCATGGGCGAGCAGCGAGGCTTATCATGCCGCCAGTTGTTCGCGTCGTGTTTGACGATGACGGAGCGGAAGAGTCCGTTGATCCAAACGACGTTAGCCTTTTGGGGTTCGGTTCATAAAGGGAGGGGGATGGCGTCTGCCGCTTCGCGGCACCGTTCATTCAGTCGCTACGCTCCCCAAGCCCCCAAGCGGGGTCTTGGCCCTTACGGGTTCCAATCACTGACGAAGAGGCGGCGCGGAAGAGCGCCGCAGAAAGTGCCGGCGAAAGCCGGCGCGTAGTTTGTAGAAAGGGGGGAAAGGACGCACGCGCCCTCTCCCCCGCAACGACAATCTAGGGGACCGAGGCTCAGTCGCTAAAGCTCCCTGCGCCCGCACCACTCCCCTAGATTCTCGCTGCCCCCCTCTCCCCGTTAGATTCCACGATGAAGGAGTTTGCGGGGTGTTCCCGCCAGCCAATGAAGGGATCGCAAAATGCGCTGGATCATCATCACCGACAAAATCGACGACGGTAACGCAGTCAACTTCGGCCAGTTCGACGACGAAACGCGGCGCTGCCAGAACGAGAGCAAGGTTGCCGACGCACTGGCAACGATGCCGACCGAGTTCGAGCTTTTGGACGATGACGGCGAGGTCTATTTTGAGGGTCGCACCCGTTGCATCAACCACGGCGCGGACCTCGCTTTCGCCCCGCTCGATTGGGCCGAAGCCTACGGCTGCACCGAATTACGATATCGGCCCGTCCGTTCGGACGAACCTTGGAAAACCCTCTGATCCATTGCGGGCCGGGCAACGTCCCGGCCCCTCTTTTTCGAGGATGCCGATATGACCACCACCACCAAGACCCGCGACGCGCTAGGCGAACAGATCATCACCGCAGGACTCGCGGAGAATGATTTCATTCTGGACCTTAATGGCGGTTTGACCGTGCCAAGCGGCTTCCCCCTGCCCTCCCCTTGGGATCTTCCTTCCCGCCTGTTCCGGTTTCCGATCGAGGTATGCAAGGCGCGAGGCGATCGGCCCCGCACGATCGGCCTTCGTCACCCTGATCTAGCCGGGCATCCGTTCGTGCAGCACGTCGAGGCAGCGTTAGGGTTCAAGCTGGACCCGAACGGCGCACCCAACGAAAACGGCTACAGCACTTGCGAAAGTTTCGGTTGGTTTCACGCGGTCGACCTCGTGACGGCGGGCCAGTGGCGCGCGTTGCTTGATACGTCCGACTTCACCACCACCCGCAGCATCTTCAACGCGGTGGATTTTGGTTTGCGATATTCAGACCATAGCGAGGGGGGGAAGCGCCACGGCCACCTTTCCACGTCGGAGGCCCGGCAGATCATGGACGAGCTTGGAGCTACCGAACCGACCAATCGCGCCTCTATCATTCGGGAACTCGGCAAACCGTCAGCTTGCAATTCAGAGGGCAAGAAAGGCGGCGAGCGTTGGCCGATCAACGGGAAAGCCAGCAGCCTTGAGGATCAGGCGTGGGCGATGATTTTCGGAATTGAAGACGGATGGTTTGAGTATGACCGAGCCGGATTCTTGCAATGGTCCGTGAAGGGACGCGACAGGTACAGCGCCGGGAATGCCGTCACCTACGTTGAGGCGAAGACAGGACAGGCAGCGTTCGCGTTTTAGAATGAGTGAGTGACGGCGCGGAACAGGGGTAAAAACTGCGCCGTCAGAAGGATAACAGAGGGCAGGGGATTACGATCCGGGCGGTGCGAAAATGCCCCCGTGACGATCGGCGCAAGAGCTGGATCGTCACGGGGGCATTTTCGCGCGAGCCGGGCTTTGCCCGGCGTTCGACCGAGAGAGGGCAGGGGGAGGGGCAAACGAGCGGTCAGAAGCGATCGTTAGCGAAAGTTCGTCCGGACGAACGATTTTAACTCTTGTGGTATGATGGCGGGATAGGCTTACAGCCGGTTTTGTAATACATTCCGCCGATGGCTACATTCATTGTTCGATTGGCTGACGACGTTGCCGCCCGGTTTGATAAGCTCGCCGCGAGTTACGGTGGACGGTCGAAGGCGTTGCGTCTCGTCATCGGAGACGCGTGCAATCAAGCGAAACCGCTTCCCGAGGTTCAGCCGTCAAGTGGTCGATACCGCGTTGAGATTAAGTTGAACGAGGGTGACGCGAAGCGGCTGGAGGCGATGGCCGACGAACGCGGGTTGACGCGAACAGACTGGATTGTCGCGCTGATTCAGACCCGGCTAAACGGTGCGCCGGTTCCGGTAGTCGACCAGCGGCAGACGCTAACCGACATTCGCATTCAGCTTCGCGGGATCGCAAAAAACGTCAATCAAGTCGTGAAGGCGTTCCACGCTGCGAACATGGAGGATAGCCGTTTGGAGGTAAGCCGCGAGGTTGCGCGCTTGGCTGCGATGGCGGAATCAGTAAGCGAACAAGTCGAGGCGATCGGTGACGCGATGCGCGGCGACCTATCCTATTGGAGAGCCGGGGATGAGTGACGGCCCGAAGATCGAGTTTCTAGACACCACCTGGCGCGCACCAGCAGGAGGCAAAACAACAGGCTCGAAAGGCCGGTTGAATATACCGGCTGGCAAAAGCTCCAGAGGGGGAGGGGGCGGTAGCGTTGCGGCGACAAAGGCAAAGCTCCAGCGGATCACGAACCGCGTCCCGGAGGTCATGGTCAAGGTTTCCGGCCGTCAACGTGGTGGGGCGCATACCGCCGCGCACTTGGAGTATATCGGCCGACACGGAAAACTTGAGGTCGAGACGAGCGACGGCGAAAAGCTGGAAAGCGTGAAAGACCTTCGCGAGCTAGCGCAGGATTGGGCCGAGGATGAAGCGGCGACCACCAAGCGCCGCGAACCGCTTACGTCGATTTCGTTGGTTCTATCCATGCCGCCCGGCACCGATCCGGACACGGTGTATCAGGCAGCGCGGGCGTTCGCTCGCACCGAGCTGGAGCGCTTTCCCTACGCAATGGCGCTGCACACAGACGCGGATCATCCGCACGTTCATTTAACGGTCGCGGCCCGAGGGGAAGGCGGGGAGAGATTCAATCCGAGGAAGGACGATCTAGCCGGATGGCGCGAGAGCTTCGCACGCGAGTTACGGGCGCGCGGTATCGAAGCCGAGGCAACACCTCGCCGAGCGCGGGGCGTTATTCAGAAGATGGAGCGGACGCCTATCCGCAAGATACGCGATCGGGCGGAGGCCGGAACGGCCGAGCTGCCCCGCGTATTGCAATCGAGCCGAGCCGAGGCCGCAGCTATGGCACAGGAGAAGCCAGCCAAGGCGCGACCGTGGGAGGTGAGCGCGATCGTTCGGCAATCCGAGGTGCGAGCGTCTTACGAGAAGGCCGCTAGCGAACTGGACGCCAGCGCCGACCCCGCCGATCGAAAGCTGGCCCAGCAGACGCGGGCGTTCGTCGCTTCGATGCCTGATCCAATGACACGGGATCGCGACCAAGCCCGGCAGATGGCAGAGGCGACAAGGAATGTCCGCGATAGCGAACGGGATCGGGAGGGTAAGCCAGTGACCCGAGCCGGGCCGGTTCCTCCAGCGAGGTCAGAACGGCAACGGCCGACCCAGCAGCCGCAGCCAGAGCAGACGAACGACAAGCCTCGTGCGACACCGAGGACGCCAAAGCGGCCCGATCGAACCCGATAGTTTTGCGGAAAGTTCGTCCGGACGAACTTTTGCGGCTTGTCTCTAAGGCGCTACCCGTGCGCTTCGGTTCCACCAACGGGGCTTAGGTGCGGTTGAAGGGTCGAAGCCAAGGGCGCTTCGGCCTTGTATGTGAAGAGTGGCAAGGGCGTCGTCAATCAGGCTGTATTCAAGGTTGTAGGCATCAAACGGGTCTTCAAAATCGATTCCGTCGAGATCAATCGCGAGCTTGGAGAGAACCCCATCCGTTTCAGGAGGTAGGATCAGCCTCGCAACGGCCCCAGCGTTTTCGATATTCCGCTTTGCGGCAGAGTACCGCTCGGCGCTCTTCTTTTTAAACTCTTCACTGTAATGTTTACCCGCTCCCTCAATTTCGTCGGCCCAACGCCCGACGATCAAGCGCATTTCACCAAGCGCAGAACATACGTCGACATATGCGGTTAGCTGTCGTTCCCACGTCTTTTCATCTTTATACCGCGAGAGCGCCCAGCGAACGGCGAGACGCGCGATCGCGATTGCGCCAACGAATTGAACAGCGAGTTTCGCAACTTCCAACCAGACCTGATCCGCACTCATCGAATTTTCCTATCGGGGAAAGTTCGTCCGGACGAACTTTTCACCGCCTATCGCTCTTTACGGCGCGTCGGGAAGACAGGGCCGCGCACCGTCATCTTGTCCGGATCAAAAGGCTTCTGGAGCCGAACAACGTCGTCGTATGAGCCGCGCAACCACGTCTCGATATCGTCGGGATCGAGTATCGTAATCATGGCTTTGGGGTGGATCGGGCTAACCAGCGTATTGGGATCGCACGTCACCATCGTAAAGCCGTTGCCCTCCGCTGTGGTCTGCCAGAATCCCGCAACAGCGAACACAGGCTGACTTGGCACCGAGAACCACATTTCGCCTTTGAGGGGCGGTTTGCCGTCCTCCAGATCGTGCTTGTCCGGAGTGAACTCGCAGAACTCCGTGACAGGCACGAGGCAGCGGTTTTCCGGCTTCTCGGCCAGTTTGCGCCATTGAGGGAGCGCGAGGTTCCGCACGTTCGTCATCGGCCAAGGGGCTTTGCCGCCCGTAACGTCCCACGTCATCACGTCCCAGGCGCGTTCGCCGTCCTGTTCGCGGATGATGTAATTGCGGCTCTTCGGCCGCAGCTCGCGCGGATTAAACCGATTGTCGCGGGGGCGTTCGATAAAGAGCTTTGACGCCGATCCCCATAGGGTTTCTGGTTCGCCATCCATGCGGGCGCGGTTGCACATTTTGCGATCCCTAGTCGTCTATTGCGTGGTCACGGATCGCTTGAGCGATCTTACGCAGCAGCTCCAGAACGCGATCGTCAGTTTCGCTTTCCGCGAACGCTTCGACGATTTGAGCGGACTGTTCAAAGCTATCGGGGGTGTTTGCCATACCGCGAAGATGGTTCATCCGCTCGCGTTAGGCAACGAGCCGTGCGGCGATCGTCAGGCTAGTTGGAGCGCCCTACAGGATCGAGCTTCCAGCTTATCGGCGCACCGTCTGCGATCGAGCGCATGACCTTCGCAATTTCACCCCGACAATAATCCGCAGTCTCGCGCCGATCCTTTGCCGTGGTCGCTTCACCCGATTGCATGACGAGAGTAGCAATCGCAGCACATAGCGCGTCCACCGCGCTATCTAGCTCTATATAACCGCCCTCCGCACCTGGCACAGCGCCCGCGTCCACGACCGCAGTAAGCACGCCTTGAACGACCTTCTCGCGGTACGTCGGTGATGTGTCGCTAGTTGGAGCCATCGCGGTAGCTTCGACGCTTAACCGAGGGCTTACATGGGGTTCGCAATGATACTCGAAAGCACGAACCCCGCCGCGTAAAATCAGATCAGCCGAAAATCTAGCCGTTCCCTTTCTGTTCTTTCATGCGTTATGAGGGGCCGAAGGGAGACGCCAAAATGCTGCCGCTGATGCAGCCAATTCCGATCGCAGATATTCCGCTAGGCATATTTCCGCGCATTCTCGCAGCCGCTGGAGCTGGATTCCCATCGCCCGCGCAGGACTGGGCCTGCGAGTCCGTCAATCTGGTGGACCTGTTACGATTGGATCGAGCCGCGAGCTTTGTTTTCCGGATCGAGGGAAGCAGCATGAGGGATGCAGGAATCCACGATAACGACGTGGTTGTGGTCGATCGAGACACGCGCCCGTCAGACGGTCATATTGTAATCGCGGTTGTAGATGGCGGGTTCGTATGTCGCCAACTGGTGTTCCGCGAAGGTGTGCCGCACTTGGAGGCGCGCAACGTATCGACCAGCTATCCCGTGACAATCGCAGATGAGGCGGTCGACGTGTCGGGCGTCGTCCGATCGGGCGTCCGCGACTACCGGCGTTAGATCGAGCTATGTCCTACGCAATCTGTGACGTGGCGAATTTCTATGTATCGAGCGAGCGGCTTTTTGATCCTCGCTTGCGTGGCGTGCCGGTAATTGTACTATCCAACAACGACGGATGCGCCATCGCTAGAAGCGAAGAAGCAAAGGCCCTGCATATAAAAATGGGCGATCCGATGTTTAAGATTCGTGACGTTGTAAAACGTCACGGAATACAGGTTCGTTCGTCTAATTATGAATTGTACGCCGATCTAAATAGGCGTTTCAATGCCGTTATTGCGGAGTTTTCCGGCACGGTTGAGGTCTATTCAATAGACGAGAGTTCTTTTCGCCTTCCCGTTCTTCCGAGCGGAGTTGGCGACGTGGCAACCGCGCACCGCGTCATCGATGCCATATCACGAAGCGTTGGTTTGCCTACCCGCATAGGATTAGGACCAACGCGAACACTATCAAAGGTTGCTAATGCTCTTGCAAAAGCGACTGAAAAGATTTTGGGGCGGCGTCGTCGACCTTCACGACGAGGAATTGCGTCGCCGGCTGTTCGCGCAATGGCCGGTCGGAGAGGTTTGGGGGATCGGGAAGGCTCTGGAGGCCCGCCTGAAGCCGCTAGGGGTGCGAACTACGGCTGACCTTGCTGCATTGCCCCCAGCGGTCGCGAGAGACGCCGGAACCGTCGTTCTGGAGCGCCTTGTGCGTGAGTTGAACGGTATCGAGTGCGCCGAGTTCACGGTTGAACCGGAGGCAATGAAGGGAACAGCCGTCACGCGGCAGTTTGGCGCACCTGTCAGCACGTTGGACGACCTATGCGAGGCGATGGCACGTCGCGCAGCTCGCGCGGCCGAGAAGATACGCGCGCAAGGGCTGATGGCGTCTCGCATGATCGTCTTCGCGCACGGCAGCAGATACCGGCCGAACCCACCGAGCGCATCGCGATCGGCGCGCTTGTCCCCGGCGAGCCATGACCCCCGCGTAATAGTCGGGATGGCAACGAGGCTTACCGAGGCGATGTTTCAGGAGGGCGGGGTATATACGAAATGCGGGGTTCTTCTGGAGGATCTAAACCCGGCTGGAGCGGCGCAGACCGACTTGTTCGCGATATCCGACCCGCGCGCTCCTGGCCTGTTAGCCGCGATGGACGGACTAAATGCGCGCTTCGGACGAGATACGATCACCGTTGCGGCGCAAGGGCGCGGGCCAAAGTCTTTCGATACCAAGCGCAGCCAGAAATCTAATTCGTGGACGACCAACATCGCGGAAATCCCGGTTGCGCGATGAGTACTGCGCGTTTTGAAACGACGATGGATTACGCGCGTCATCGCGCAGATATGCGAATCGTGTGCCAGTGCGGGCGGACGATTAATGTACCGTTCGCCAACGTATTGAAGCTCTTTGGCGGTTTGCCGCAAACAATGCCGCAAGCCATTGCGCGGCTAAAGTGCAAGCGGTGTTTCAAGCGGGGGCAAGTGACGGTCTCGCCTGTGCCTACGGTTCAGCGATAAGGCTTGCAGCTTGTCGTTAAGGACGTGGAACGTCCTCTAGTATTCTCATAAAGGATCGAATTTTGGGAATGGCCTCATAAGAGGCGACAGCTATCCTCCCCCCATTCCGGCCATTCCGCTATCGCCCATTCCCGGTCGATTGGGACGCGCGTTCAGCGTCTCGAAACCGGTCGATCGTTAAGTTCGAACCATTCTACAAAAAGCTTCCGAATCGTAGCGACGTGGCCACGGAGATCGTTCGGCACATCAACTGTCATTCGATGTAAAGGTCGGATATCGTCTGCCTCCTCGACGTAGTGGGTTATACAAGGTCCCCACGTCACATCTTTGATAACAGAAACGAAAAGTTCGCGAACGCCGTCTTCGGCATAAAAGCTCGATCCGTCGATTGGATTGTAAGCGGATGCTGGACGAATACGAACGCCAGAATTTAAAATAGTAAGTTCGGCCGCAAGCTCTAGTCGCTCAGCACTCAGTGTCTTTAGGTTGCGGTCCACTGCGAATTACCCTGAGCCAAGTTTGTATGAAGGCTCTCATACCTACTTTTTTGATGATTTTGGCCTCAAATCTGCCGTTCCGTTTTTCTTCATAACCCGGAAATTTCCGAAATTCGATCCTTCACGAGAACGTCGGAATCGGCAAGAACACCCAATTACAGGTATTAGGCAGATCGGTCGAAGGTTGAGCTATGTTCGATGATGCTATTGCGGGTAATTTATGGATGATCGCTGTCGTGGCAGCTGTGGTTGGCGCTGGCTTAGCTGGGTTTCCCCGTTCTCGACTTCGAAGCGTGCTCATCTGGAGTTGGTGTCTTGCGCCAGTGATATTAGCGGTTTGTGTAATGGCTGCCTTGATCCTGCAAAGCGACTATCACGCGGCCTTCTACGCAACGTATTTTCCTTTGCTTTTGACCATTGCCCTGCCTCTATGGTCGGGTTTGGCGCTCACTCCTTACGAGATAATTCGCCGCTGGCGCGAAATGCGTAACGAGATCAATGGCCGGAGCGACTAACCGAGAGGCGCAACATCCACTTCCACCGATCCCTTCCATTCCCAAAATCCGATGCTATTTCGGGAAACAGCGAACTACCGGTGTGCCCACCTGTGGTGGAGCAATCCGCCCGGTGTGATAGCGAAAAAGGCTTGAGTGCCGGGAAGACCCGACAGCTGCTGCGGCGCAGCAGGCCGGGTCGCCGTCCCCCCGGGGGGCGGTCACCTCTAGGGAACGCCATGTCGCGGAAGGTTGCTTGGCGTTTCAGCGAAGATGACGCGCCAAACGGGACGCTCCGCGCGGAAGGTCGGGCGGCTATCGGAGTCTCGCGTTAGCTGAACAGTGACCCGCGTCACCCCCAGTTCGTCCGCTGACACCTCATGCCAGCTTGTCGGATCGGCGGGGTCGGTGAACGTCACGAACATCGGCCAGGTCCTGATAACGTCGTCGCGATGATAGGGACCGTCGCTGATGTCGCCTCGCAGGACCTGACGGGGCAGATCGCGCTCCGTTTGAAGGGCGACCGTCGGTTCGTATTTGCCCTTGCCGTTCTCAGACTCGCGCTTGGTGGCCAAGATGGTTGCGACCGCCTCGGGTGGAACATCGTAGATCGGAAGGGCGTAGACAGTGGCTCGCCCGGGTGCGGCAATGGCGACCGGGTTATGGTTCGTATGATCCACATGCTGTTTGCGCAGGCCCTCAAGGGCGAAGTCCGATTCATACTTCACCTGGGTAACGGACGAGAACGTCCGCCCGTCCGCATATATCGTAAGACGATACCGGTAGTCGTCGGGTGAATCGATCGAGGCGCACGCCTTCAGCGTTACGAAAAACATCATGCTGACCAGCAGGAACAGAAGCGCCCCGAATACCTCAAAACTGCCTGCCCACTTCATGGCGATTACTGTAGGGCTTAAAAGCGTGACGAATGGTTAAGCACCGCGCTTCAGACCTGCGGCTGGAGCATAGCCGACGGAGCGCCGGGAGTGCGGGGGGGCGTAACTGGCGTTTTCACTATTCCCAAAAGGGATCGAGTTTCGAGAATGCCCGCCTCATTCCGGTTCGCGACCTGACATGTATCGCTGATATCTGCACCTTTGTCGGGGCCTAGCGCCAACGCGGATCGCAAACCGCGCGTTGACTCCTCATGGCAATGAGGTTCAATTTTGGATCATGACCAATGCTGACCACCTGATCCCGCGACTTTACAAGGTGAGTACGCTTTTCGTGGCTTTATCATCTACGGCATGCGCTTCGGCGCAGGACTATGACCAGGCGGCAAGAAATGCGGCACGGGCATGCAATGTCTCTGAAGGCAATCTCGTTTTAACTAGTGATCGTGGCGTTGATCAGCGACGTTTCTGGTTGGTGGCTCGGCGTGGCGCGGTAACACAGGCGCAATTTGACTGCATCGATAAATGGTCAGTTACCAACTTTACGCTCCATGCAGAATTGGCTTCGTCCTTACCTCCAAGATGGCCGAGCAAAGCGGAAACCGAACAGCAAGCTGATCTTTTGGCGAACAAGATGGTCGCGGAAAGGGTATTACCCCATCCGTGATTATAGCGCCGACTTACCGACATCTGGCAGGCGTTAGTGTACGTAAGCCGTAGGCGTTTCCGCGTTACGATCCCAACTTAGAACGCCCTCGCTACACTGCGACGTTCTCGGAATCGATGGTCAATCGAGAACCGTGGGCTTCGTCCCGGCGTCAGCGTGGGAACCGGCCATGGATGGGTGCTGCGACGACGCCTGCTGGGATTGGAAGCGTGCGGAACTCCGCCATCATCGTCCCGTTTCGTCCGTTGAAACGCTCATCCAGCGGTCGACAGCAATTGACGCGCTCGGCCCGGAAGGCGCGATAGTCGCCTCGGACCTCGCACCACGCGCCGATAGCCGTTTACATTTAGACCTGCGAGGTGCTGACCGTAGCCGCGATTGTAAACATCGACCGAAAGCAACGCCAAAAGCAGATCCTGGTTCATTGCCGGCCTCACTGCGCAAAGTTTTCCTGAGTCACCCGCCTCGGATCTTCCACCGAAAGGCCACCATACCACCTTACGAAATCACTACTGGATTTATAAGGCGGCATGTCTCTCTCATCGTTGCGAGAAACCGGATCGTCAGTGATTTCTACCCTCACTAATTTTAACACGACGCCTGCCCCGAGCTCTTCCTCAAATTTTTCCGGATAAAGAGGTTGAATGCTGGTGACATCCTCGCTGTCTTCAAACCGGACAAAAAAAGGGCAAACGTCGCCACCTGCCCCCGGAACTCTACAGTCAAGACTACGCATCAAGCCTGGCTGAAGCTTAATCGCATTAAGATCTTCGATGCGATCGTTGTGGATAGGCAATTTGCCAGCCTTACCTCGCCCAATGTCGCCAAACAGCGTTTCTGGAATCAGGCTCATGTTGTCGAACGAGGTAGGCAGGTCGTTAGCGGATCGGCCGGCCAGCAACGCGTATATCCGTCCTTTAAGAAGATGGACAATGATTGCCTCCCCGCGTAATTTGGATTCATATCCACCGTTTAAACCTTTGGAAACAGTCACGCTCCATACGCTTGATCCAGACCGGAGACGACCGTGATCGAGTACGTCAATCGATATACGGTATCTTACCTCGCTTGATCTATGGCAACTTGCAGTGAAGATGAGCATACCGCAAATAGCCAATAATCTAAATCGTTTCCTAAGCATCAGCCGACTTTTCCGCAATCTATTGCAGCCTTGGCCACTCGTTGATGCTCAGTTGAAGGAACAGAGAAGTGCTTAGCTGCCCAAGCGGTCAATAGGCGACAGGCGCCGTTTAGCACGTCACTCGATCTGCGGAACGCCAACCACGCCTTGCGATCCGCAACAAACTGGTGAGCCCGAGTCACCAGAACGCGAACGTCACCTGTTCGGGACATACGCTCTGCGGTCAGGTCAAGCCTTAGCCGCAAACCGCCAGCTTCATAGTTCGCAATGTAGAACTCTTGGCTAGGGTGCAATCGATCAACCCGCATCCAGCCGGTGGTCTCGTCATCATAGAAGCGCTGCTCGGCGTTATCGAACCTAATCATTGGCAGAACATAGCCGAGACTGTGTTCATGATCTCTGAATTTCCACGTAGGCGCGTCGGCTTCCCGAATGGGAACGGCGATCGAGAAGGCCCAGGCATTCCCGGAATCGATCCTTTTCGAGAAAGCACCCAGTCCGCTAGCGCCCAGGATGCGACGTTTTGACACATGAAGACATGCTCAGACCTGTTGCTGCGGGCCGCTGGCAATCTGGGCAGACATGGCCCAATGTGCATTTGCTTTGGGAGCCTGGACTAGGAGCGGCCATGTTGGGTGATCGTTGGGGGATAGTCCCATGCGTATGCGCGGCAGCACTATCGGCTTCGCCGGCAGTCGCTCAAACCGCAGGTGACAAGGTGGCCATCATCCGAGTGGTAAGTCAGCAATACGAGATGTTCGGAAAACGAGATGCCGTTGGCTATGGCAAGCTGTTTACGGAAGACGGCACATTCATTTCGATGCCGGGATTGAAGATCGATGGACGCCGCGACATCACAGATGCCAACGCCAAATTCTTTACATTTATGAACGTCGAAAAAACACGAATGGCGTATAAACAGCCGCGTGTTAAATTTCTCAGTCCGAATACGGCTATAGTTTATAGTCCGTGGAGCGGTTTGTGGATGATTGGCGAGACTCGCGAGGAGTCCGGTTATTTGACGATGGTGATGTGCAAGCAGGCAGGCGGTTGGAAAATTAACTCGGCCACCAATGCTGCCAACGCAATGGGCGCAAAGGATTTTGATCTGGTGGATTATGACCCCGCTGATCCCCGTTGGAATGGGAAGGCGCAATAGAGGCCTCGGGTAGCTTTTGCTGACGTCCGCCATAGCCTTCGAACCGAACCGGAGGGACCGCTGACCACCAGACATTGCCCTACTTGTATCCGCGTGCAGGCCGAGTTTTGGGAGGCCGCTGGTGTTCTCATTGGCCGATCCCAATCGAAAACGCCCCGGCGTTCTCAATCACCGTTTGTTTTCAGGAAAGCAGGGAGCGGCCGGAAGCGCCCAGTTGTGGTCATAGTGACTGGCGTGCAACACACCTATCAGGGATCGCAAAAGCGATCGTTGACACCGGAGGCACTATGAAACGTATCCTGGGAATCGCCATGGCCGTAGTTGTCTGCGCGGGCACGGTAGCGCTGGCCCAATCGCCACCTGCGGGCCTGAAGCGGACCGATCTTCTACGGCATGATCTGTCGATAGAAGGTCGTGAAGCGATTCAAACGCGGGTGGATTTTGCGCCGGGCGCGGTGGCGCCTTGGCACAGTCACCCGGGTGAAGAGTTGATCTATGTGCCAGAAGGCGCGCTTCAGTTTCAGATACAAGGGCAAGAGCCCGTAACTCTCAAAACTGGAGATACCTATTTCATCCCCGCTGGTGTCGTCCACACGGCGCGCAATCTTGGGACAATCCCCGGCGTCGAACTGGCAACTTATATCGTCGAGAAAGGCAAGCCGCTTCTCGTGCGTGCCGCGAAATGAACGGCAGCTAATCGCCAGACCCGGCCATTCCCGAAACTCGATCGTTAAACGGGAAAAGGATGGACTGCTGCCTCCAAGCGCTAAAAAAAGCCCGCTCGATCGAGCGCTTACCAAAAGGTACGTACTAGACTTTTCGACCACGATCTCCACCTTCGCCACCGAGCAACGGCGAGGTGAATAGAATGGCTGGACGACCCTTTCGCGGCATCGATCACGTCGGCATCACGGTGCCCGACATCGAGGCGGCTACGACCTTCCTGACCGTCGCTTTTGGCGCTCAGGTCATCTACGAGTCCTTTTCGGCCGATCAGTCCCCGCAGGGTAGCACCGAGATGGAGCAGGACCTGAACCTCGCCTCGGGGACGCAGCTCGTCGCCGCACGGTTGATCCGGCTCGGAGTCGGGCCGGACGTTGAACTGTTCCAACTCAAGGTGGACGATCAGCGACCCGCAGCCCGACCCAGCGACTTCGGCTTGCAGCACCTTGCCCTCTACGTCGATGACATGGACGAAGCGATCCGTCGCTTCAAGGCGGCCGGCGGAAGGATGTTTTCACGCTCCAACCCGTTCCTATTTCCCAAGGAAGTCGGGCCGGGAAACGGCTTCTGCTACGGCCAGGCCCCTTGGGGGATGATGATTGAGTTCCTGACCTACCCGTCCGCGATGGGCTTCGAGAGCGACACCCCGCTCCGTCGCTGGCACTCCAACAGCTAACCTCATAGATGAAGGATATCACATGGTGACCAACGAGGATGTCATTCGCGCCCTCTACGGTGCGCCGAGGCTGCTCACCAGGACGCGGACAAGTTCGGATCCCTGTTCCATGACGACTGCTACTTCCTTGATGAAGCATCTGGCATGAGGTGGGTTGGGTCGGACGTTCGCCAGCCGATCGAGGCAATCGCGGGTGCGTTCCCCGACATGCACCGCGAGTTGCTGCGCTTTCATCTCGGCGCGCTCAATAACCTGAACGCGGCGGTGAAGCGCTAGTCTAAGCCGGACGCTCCCGGTCGGAACGGTCGGCCGGACAGCTGATCTACTGCGGAGCGTCCGCCTGGCGATGGATCGCGCGCGCCTCGGCGATGCGCGCGATCTCGCCGATGTTCCTCGCTCCCCACTCGCACACGGGCTGCATGGAATCGCACAGGTCGCGCCCGAACGCGGTAGGCTCATATTCGACGTGAGGCGGGACCGTCTTGAAGTCGATGCGGCGCACGAGCCCATCCGCCGTTAGCTCCTTTAATTGCTGGCTCAGCATCTTCTCGCTGACGCTGCCGACAAGCCGTCGCAGTTCACTGAAGCGACGCCGCTCCCCGCACAGATGATACAGAATCAGCAGCTTCCACTTGCCGCCGACCAGATCGAGCACGGCCTCCATGCCGCACCGAAAGGCCGGGCCTAACGGGTTGTTTCCATTGTTCGTCATGCTTTCCAAATGGGGTGTACTGGCAAGCTTTCTAGAGCACCCGCAAAAGCCGCTTGGCTGACGTGGGCGTTCCCGTAAACGAACCTCGACCGGGATCGCAGAGGGGAGGGGGAGGCTACATCGCCTCGCCGGCAGGGTCGTTTCCCAAAACCCGTTCCCAATTACGCTTTCCCGAAAAAGGCACGTGGCAACGGAGTTATGAGAAAGCGGTAGCTTCGCGTATGTCCTGAGTTTCGGATGTGGCGTACGTCGTCGCTCCTGCAATACGGCCACCCAATTCGATGCTGGCGCTCAGTCGATGTTTACCATTTTACATTAAAGCGCTGGTATGCGCTTTGACCTATCTCACCTTCGTTCCATTCAAGCCGCTTGGTTGAGCAAGCGACACCATGTTGCCCGCCTGAGCCCAGGTCGGTCGTGGCTGCTTTTCGGCTTCAGCTTTGCGGTACTTACCGCTCTGGCAATGACAATCATCCTCACGTCAGAAGCGACCCGCGCACAACAAGAACGCGCTCAATGGTGGCGGGTCCACACTCTCGATGTGTTGATCAGCACCGAACAGGCTGACACCGCCTTGAACCGCGCCATGCGTGGTGAGCGAAGTTATTTGGCAACGCAGCGTCCACAATCGCTAATGCTTTTTGAGCAAAGCCTCTCTGACTTCGCCCGACTGACGCGCCACGTTCGCGAACTCATTCGTGACAATGATGCGCAGTTACGTCGCTTGCGCGTCCTCGACCGACACGTCGCAACCTTCGCCTCCATCGCGCAGCGGGTGGTGGATCGCGTCAGGGTCCACGATCTGCGCGGTGCGATAATGATCTCGCCGGTTGGTCGGGAGCGTGAAGCCGTCGAGGCTGCGAGCGTGGTACTGGACCAGGTAAAGACCGTTGAGCGCCGGCTACTGGCCCAGCGCGAGGTTAAAAACGCCCAGGTGCTGGCGCAGTCCGCACGCATCACTCGCATCGTTCTCGGCTTGATCGTTTTACTGCTGCTGTTGGTGGCCGCGGCGGTGACGATCATGCTGCGGGCACGTGCCGAGGTGTTACGCGCTACTGACGAGGTGAAGGCAAGCGAACGTCTCTACAGATTGATGTCGGAAAATTCGAACGACATGGTTGTTGCAATCGGTCTCGACGGTGTTCGCCGTTACGTGTCGCCCGCCTGCAAATCGTTGCTTGGCTATTTACCCGAGGAGCTGATTGGCGGAATACCAGTGGCAGCGATCCACGTCGAGGATCGCGCCCGTGTGGTCGAAACGTGCCAGTCACTGCTCACCGGCATCGAAAACCCAATTTGCTCGTATCGGCAGCAGCACCGCGATGGTCATTATGTCTGGCTCGAAGCGACCTATCGTTTGATCCGCGATGATGATGGCGGACCCACCGAGTTCGTCGCCAGCGTACGCGATGTTAGCCAGCGACAGGCAGTGGAAAAACGGGCGGCAGAGGCCGCAGCGCTCCTCGAGGACAACAACCGATTGTTCGCCATGGCAGCCTCGATTGCCAAGCTCGGCCATTGGCGTGTGGATCTCACGCGCAATGAGGTAAGCTGGTCGAGCGAAGTGCATCGGATGCACAATCTTGGATTGGACTACGTGCCCACTCTGACAAGCGGCATCGATTGCTACCACATCGATGATCGCGAACGCGTGGGTGCGATCATAGAAGAGGCTATAGCATCGGGAGAACCTTTCGATTTCGCCGCAAGAATCGTGCTGCCCGATGGCACCGCGCGCGAGGTCGCTGTCCAAGGTCAAGGGGAACAGGGCCCGAATGGAGATATGCTCAGCATCTTCGGCGTTATCCAAGACGTAAGCGTCCAAGCCGCCGCCCAGGAGGCGATCAGTAATAGTGAGCGCCGGTATCGCCTGCTAGCTGACAACGCGACGGACGTTATTTTGCGGACCGACGAGGCTGGCATCGTCACCTACATCTCACCGTCATGTGTGGAGTTGTCGGGCTATACAGCTGACGAGCTACTCGGACGCCCTTGCTCAGAGTTCATTCATCCGGACGACTACGGGGTGGTCCATGCCGCGCATATCGCGATCATCACCAAGACAGAGCCCGCGGTTACTGTCGAGTATCGCTTGAAGCAGAAGGAAGCCGGCTGGCGCTGGCTTGAGTCGCACATGAAGGCTTGGCGCTTGGATCATTCGGGAGGGGCCATCTCGGCAATCCGCGACATTGAGCAACGCAAGGTTCTTGAACGTGATCTGGTTGCTGCACGCGATGCCGCGGAGGGTGCCGCGCGTGCCAAATCGGCCTTCCTCGCGAACATGAGCCACGAGATCCGCACACCGATGAACGGTGTGCTGGGGTTTACCGAGATCGTCCTCGCGGGCCAACTCGAAGCCCAACAACGACGCCACGTCGAATTGATTGCCGAGTCCGGCCGCTCAATGATGCGGCTTCTCAACGACATTCTCGATGTGTCGAAGATCGAGTCGGGCAAGATGGAACTTGCCCAGGAGCCGGTCGATCTACGCCACGTGATCCGTCGCTGCGTCGACCTGATGGAGCCGGTGGCACAGGTAAAGGGCGTGTCCCTTTTGACGGCGTTCTCCGCCGACATACCACACAGCATTTCTGGTGATGCGCTACGTCTGCGGCAGATCCTCCTCAATCTAATAGGCAACGCACTAAAGTTCACCGATCGCGGCACCGTCACCATCCAATGCCAGATTAACGAGGATCAGCTACAGCTCAACGTGGTCGATACCGGGATAGGGATCGCGGCGGACAGAATCGAAGCCATTTTCGAACAATTTGCGCAGGCCGATGAGCGCACCGCCGGGCGATACGGGGGAACAGGCCTGGGCCTCACCATCAGCGGAAATCTAGCCCGCTTGATGGGAGGATCGATCACGGCGAAGAGCGTCGTCGGCAAAGGGTCGACATTCAGTGTTGTCGTGCCGCTACGATCAACCGAGTGTAGGGCTCCCGACGTCGAAGCATCGCCGCCCGTCGCTGCCGCTCAACGCAAACATAAGCCGCGCGTGCTGGTCGCTGAGGATCACGACATCAACCAGGCGTTGATGATGGCAATGGCGGAGCGCGCCGGTATGGACGTGACGATTGCAGTCGACGGGCTCGAGGCGATCACGATGGTTGAGGACGCGGCTCGCGCCGACCGGCCATACGATCTTGTCCTAATGGACATGCAAATGCCTAAACTGGACGGACTGGAGGCAACCCGTCGGCTCCGACTTGCGGGGCATCAGCCAGACACGCTTCCAATCGTCGCTCTTACCGCAAACGCGTATGAGGAAGACATTCGAGCTTGCCTAGACGCCGGTATGCAGGCCCATCTCGGCAAGCCGATCCGCATCAATGAACTCACCGCAACGCTCTCTCGCTTCATCCGGAAGCCTCGTGCGGAGGACACACCTGCATCTTTTATCACGCCCAAGCTGCGGGCTCGCTACAATGCGCGAAAGGCGGAGGTTGCGTTTAGGCTCGAAAGGCTGGTCACGGCGTTCGATCCCGAAGCCGAGGTAATCAATGACGCGCGAGACGTGCTTCACAAATTGAGCGGCACCGCAGCGATGTTCGGCGAGGCCGCGCTTGGGAAGCAGGCGAGAGACCTCGAAGAGCTCCTGCTAGATTGGTCGGCCGCGTCAGCGCACCTACCGGTTCGCGCGGCTGTGCTCCAGCTAATAGCCGATCTGTGCCCCGAGGATGCTCCCACGTTGAGATCGATAACGCTTGCGCCGTGATCGCCGGTTGATCACGGTGCGGCTCCACGTCTTAGTAAGACTTAGCGACTAGTCGGTAGTATACGGCCACCCGCCGCGCCTTGATGGAGACGGTATTTTGGCTCGGATCATCATCGTGGACGACGACGAGATCATGGCGGAAATCGTCAGCGAAGCGCTAGAAGCCGCCGGCCATCTGGTCAGCGCTGTGCATGATGGCTTTGACGCGATGGAAGCAATCTCGCGCGGCGATCCCGACCTTCTAGTCCTCGACTACAACCTGCCGGGACGGACAGGCATGGATATTCTTCGCGAAATCCGCGCTTCACCGCGCGCCGAAGGCCTGCCAATCATTATGGTTACGGCCCACGGTGGACGGCTGCTTATGATCCGTGCCGATCAAACCGGTGCCGACGATTACATCATCAAGCCATTCGCGCCCGCTGAGCTTGTGCAGCGAGCTGAGGCACTGCTACTTAGCAGCCGCATCACCCGTGCAGCCTTGCGGCTGTAGACCGCGATTATGGCACGTACATCTACGTCGAGGATGACGACCTGATGGGAGCGGTGGTGAAGGACATCCTCACCGCCGCTGACCATCTCGTCAGTGTGATTGCCCATAGCACCCTCGGGTTCATCACAATTGTTTTCAAAAAGCACGACTTCGTGATCCTCGACCTGATGCTCCTCGGCATAGACGGAATTGCTGTGATTCACGCCTTGCGGCGTGATCCACCATCATAACAGTGTTGCAGCGACGATGGCTGGCACTGGCCATGAGAAGTAATAGCCCTGTCCCAGAGTACAACCCATGGACTTCAGCATCATCGCTTCCGCGGGTTCCTCCACCCCCTCCGCTACGATTGCTACGTCGAGCTTTCGGCCAAGTTGGACAATTAACTCCACCACGGCCAGTGTGCGCTGGTTGCCGCTCATCCCGGCTACAAACGACTTGTCGATCTTGATGGTGTCGATCGGATATCGATTCAGATAGCTGAGTGACGAATAGCCGGTGCCAAAATCGTCAAGCGCGATGCGCACTCCCAGCCGCCGGACGTCGTCGATGGCGTCGATGACGTTTGGCGTTGGGTGAAGAAAAACGCCCTCAGTGATCTCAATTTGGACGGAGCTTGGCGAGAGGTCCAGTTCCATCAGCAACACGGCCAGCTCCCCCACAAAGTTGGCATCTGCGAATTCCGTCGCCGACACGTTGACACTCATTCGCAGATCGGGCCGCCCACAGGCGACCTGCCAGCGCTTAAGCTGAGTGCAGGCCTCGACGCGTACCCAGCGATCGATCTGACGGATCAGACCGATCTCCTCGGCAGCGTCGATGAACTCCACTGGCGACAGAAGGCCATGAGCTGGATGCCGCCATCGCAAGAGAGCCTCAAAGCCCGCCACGGCTTCATCACAGAGGGTCACGATCGGTTGATACGCCAGCTCGAACTCGCTTCGCTCCACAGCGCGGCGGAGATCGGTCTGGAGCTGCAATTTGGCAACCGCGGTTGCGTGCATCGACTCGTCAAACACCGCATAGTCCCCGTGCCCCGCACGCTTCGCCTCGTACATTGCGATGTCCGCGTCGCGCAGCAGCGCCTCGGGGCTGCTGTAGTGCACTGATGAGCGGACGATTCCGATGCTGCATGCGGGAAAGACATCCTGCCTGCCAAGCCGCACCGGCGCACGCATGGTCGCCAGGATGCATTCGGCAGTGCGGACCGCGATAGTTAGATCGCTGGCCTCATCAACCAGAACGGCGAACTCGTCACCGCCGATGCGGGCCAGCGTGTCCTGTGGCCGTATACAACCCTTAAGACGCCGCGCAATTTCTTTCAGCAGCGTGTCGCCGGCGAGATGCCCAAGGCTGTCGTTTACAACCTTGAAGCGATCGAGGTCTAGGAAAAGAACAGCGCAAGGGCGTGCAGGGACGTCACCGTTACGCTCGATCGCTTCTGCCAAGCGCTCCATAAAGAATGCTCGGTTGCGGAGTCGCGTCAGATTATCGTGATAAGCCGTATAGACGAGTTCCGCCTCTACACGCTTGCGCTCGCTGATTTCGGAGGCGAGCATTTCGTTTTCGATCTGCGTGATACGCATTCGCATTGCGAGCTCTTCGGCCGCCTTACGCTCAGTAATGTCGCGCTGAACAGACACCCAATGTGTAAACCATCCGGCTTGGTTGGCGACCGGGACAATACTCAGCTCCACCCAGAAGGGAGTGCCGTCCTTTCGGTAGTTGACGAGCTCGACCTCAACAGGTTCCCACTTCGCAAGCGCATCGCGAAGCTTTGCCCGAGTGACCGGGTCGGTAGCCGGACCCTGAAGAATTCGTGGCGTCCTGCCGAGCACTTCGTCGGCTGAATAGCCGGTAGCCCGCTCGAACGCCGCATTACAGAACAAAATCCGCGGGCCGGGAAGATTAACCGGCTCGGCCTCGGTGATAATGATCGAATCACGCGCATGCACGGCAACGGATTCCAGAAGCCGCAGACGTTGGGACTGCTCGCCGTGACCCCGCGGGCTATTGTTCTCCTGGCTAAGGGTTTCCTCTAGCTCGATCAACGTGCCACAGTGCGCAGCCTGTGCATCTAGGACGTAAGTTTGCGCGGGACTTAGCTGGCCACGTGCCAGTTCATCGATTACAAGTAGCAGACCCCTGACGCCGGACGCACGATCGAAGGCGCTGGCAACTGCGAAACCTGAATGCGCTTTATCTGTGAAGTCCACGCGTAAACGAGCGACACCGCGGGGGGGCGGTAAAATTTGAAACGTTCCCGACGGGAGGGCCGATGTTTCCGCGGATTTTACTACCGCAAGATCCTCGAACACAAGCGAACCGGCCGTCGCTCGCAGCTCGTATTTTCCATCTTTCAGAACGAGAACGGCCGCTCCTGAACACGCTGTCGCGCGCATCGTCGAGCCTAACAGCTGATCAAGATCCGAGGTGATGGTTGAAGGCTGCGTAAAGACCGCCTCGCCACCGGTCCAACGCGCCAGCGGGTCGTGAAGCATTCAGAACTCCCCACTAGCAAGCCTCCGAGCCAACCTCGAGTGCGTTGCAGTCCGAATCCTCTTATTGTGCTACGGTAAAGAGCGGATGAACCGAACCGTAGGGGTATCAGCCGCTAGCGGATATGCTCTACCTTGAGGCCCTGAACCTTCACCTTCTTCCATTCGCGATCAGCGGTGAGGGCGGGAACGCCCAAATGCATCGCGAGCGCCAAACAGGACCGATCACCGAGGCCCCGTCCGAACTCTCTGGTCTGCGCGTGCAGTCCAGCGGCCGCATAGGCGGCCTCCACATCGTGAGCCCGGATATCGAGACGAAGTTCGTCAAGCAGCTCGTGAATGGTCGCGGCATCCAAGCCATTGAGCAGAAGCTCCTTCACCACTTCCTGAAGGTTGACGGCCGAGATCGCGGCTCGTCCAACATGCGGCCCGACCTTGTCCGCACCGGGTTCGTCCCGAACTAATGCCAGAACAGCGGAAGCGTCCATTACGACCGATGTCATACTCAATCCTGCCAATCGTCTGGCTGATCAGCTTTGCCTGCGTCCTCGACAGCTTCTGCTTTTCGGTCAGAAAGGAAGTCGTCGATCGTGCGAGCGTGTTTGGCATGTTCTCGGTAAAGGGCTTGCGCGCGGGACACCCCATGGCCGATTGGCGACAGCCGCACCTGATCGTTCTCAACCGTCAGGATGACCTTGGCCTCTCCGTGAAGCCCCATGGCCTTGCGAACCGAAGCCGGTAAGATCATACGCCCGTTTCCCGCCACCTTAATGTCTATGGATTCGGTTGGCACGGTGACACTGCTCCTTATCAATAATCGTGTACTCTATGCCACTGCAAGCGAAGTGGCACAACGTCGTATTTGACATGGTCCCAGACCTAGCACCAGCGTCATGTCCATGTCGGTATACCCTGCATGTACACACGTCGTGATACATAAATCCCGTTCAATCAGGGTCGTTATCATAGAGATTGAACAGTCTGTGTCGCAGGTCTAGAACCTGACGGAACAGATGGGGCAGTCATGACGCTTTTTGGTTACGCACGCGTATCGACCTTGCAACAAGACCTCGGAATACAGGAGGCCGCACTGCGTGCTGCGGGATGCCAAACAATTCGGTCTGAAAAAAGGTCTGGGACTCAGCGGAGCGAGCGTACCGAACTGCAAGTGCTGCTCGACTTCCTCCGCAAAGGCGACACGCTAGTTGTTACACGGATCGACCGCCTCGCGCGGTCAATGAAGGACCTCCAAGACATCGTTCATGAGCTAAAGGGCAGGGGCGTCTCACTCAAAGCGACGGAACAGCCTATCGACACCAGCACTGCAGCCGGCAAGGCGTTTCTCGATATGCTTGGTGTGTTTGCAGAGTTCGAAACGAACTTGCGGCTTGAACGCCAGATGGAAGGTATCCAGGCGGCCAAGGCGCGCGGCGTGTATAAGGGCGGTAAGGCTCGCATCGATCCAGACGCCGTACGGAAGTTGATTACGGATGGAATCAAGCCCGCCCATATCGCTCGACAGCTCGGTATCTCCCGGGGCACCGTTTACCGGTACATACCAAAGCCCTCCGAAAGTTCGGGTTAACGTCTATGAACGAAGCTTCCCCACGGGGAGATTGGCAACTACCGCAAACCAGAGGAACGGGGTGCGTATGACGACTATTGGAACACGGATCGACGAAACAGGTACGCTGCTTCGCGAAGGCGGAGCATTTTACCTTCGTCGTGATCTTGGCGGCCGCTACGAGCTCGAACTCCATCGCACGCCTGTCGATCTAATTGAGAAGCGTGTGCGACTACTAGGCACCCTTGTCGGTCCGGATATTGTAAACGCAGACGGCGTAGCCCCGGCGTAAAAGGACCGAGAGCGGATATATCACTGGTCTTTTATTCACGGGTAACGTCGATAGTAAGTAAATCAAGATGCCCGCATGGGCTGGAGGCTATTAGATGCGGCTAGTCGGTAGTACGGGAAGTGAAAGAACCTTTGATATCTTGAATAAGATAAAGGGCGAGACGTTAAACGTTCTTACCGACCAAGTTTCAATTTATGGGGCACATTCGGCGCTTGGAGGCGATCGTCAAGCACTTCGGCGTATCCTACTGGGGGCGACGACGGATACGTCTCTTGGCGGGGACGACGGTGATCGGGTCCGTCGTAATCGCCTGCAAGGCCGGGCAATATCGACTGCCCTCGCACGAGCGCTCGCGGCTGCGGAAATCCGACAAACGCGCCTGCCTCCTGCGCAGGCGGTGCTCCTAACTGAACGAGGTGCCATTATAGGCAATTGCAGTCTGACCACCGGCGGTCTCGGCCTTTCTCCACAGTCGCGGCTTGGATTTGTGCAACAGACTGAGAACGAGGTGGAACTGGGAATGGTCACCCAGTGGTACGAAACAGAGTGGAACGCCGCAAACCCGGAAGGGCCAGCAGTCGCGGTTCTGACCGAAGCCGTCACAGTCGCTGCTGCCGATCACGCACCTGCCGCAGTCTACACGCAAGCGCTGAACCAGCTCTTTGCCGAGATGGAGGCCGGCACAGATGCGTCGCGCATTGTCGACCCTGCTACTGGGATTCGCGAGACGCAAATTTGGTCGAAGCTATATCGCTTTCAGAAAGACGGCGTCATTGGCGCAATCGACAAACTGCAACGCTTTGGCGGTTGCATTATTGCCGACAGTGTTGGCTTGGGCAAAACTTTCGAGGCACTGGGCGTTATCAAATATTTCGAGTTGCGCAATGCCCGGGTACTCGTCCTCGCTCCCAAGCGATTACGTGAGAATTGGACGCTCTGGACGCGTAATGACGTCCGCAACATATTGGCTGCTGACCGCTTCGCATTCGATGTGTTGAACCATACCGATCTGTCGCGCGAAGGTGGCAGGTCCGGCGATGTTGACTTGGGTAACGTAAACTGGGCGAATTACGACCTCGTCGTCATCGACGAGAGCCATAATTTTCGAAACCGCCCTGCCGGCAAAGGCGACCGAGAGAGCCGGTATGACAAGCTGCTAAATGCCGTTGTGAAGGCTGGCGTAAAGACTCGAGTACTGATGTTGTCGGCAACCCCGGTGAACAACCGCCTAAATGACCTCAAGAACCAAATTGCGTTCGCTACTGAGGGACACGACCAGGCTCTGGTCGGACACGGCATTGTAAGCATCGCTGGGACCATACGTATCGCGCAGGGCCAGTTTAACCGTTGGCAGCAACTCCCGGAAGCGGTGCGAACACCCGCTAAACTGCTTGAGATGCTGGGCTTCGATTATTTTCGGCTGCTTGATCTTCTCACCATCGCGCGCAGCCGCAAGCATATCGAACGTTACTACGGCACCGCGGAAACCGGCACTTTTCCTGAAAAGTTCGCACCGACGAACATAAAGTCAGATGTCGATCTCACTGGCACGTTCCCGGCAATCATCCAAGTTAACAACGAAATTCGCCGACTAATACCAAGACTCTCTGATCAGGACCGATGGGCCCACGACCGCAGTCCGATGGACATGATGCGCCACGGCTGATCGGTGAGGCGGTTCCAGGCGAAGCAGCAATGGTCGAGGATGTCGTCGTAGGATTTGAAGATGCGGTTCGACAGCCAGTTGTCGCGCATGAACTGCCAGACGTTTTCGACCGGGTTGAGCTCGGGGCATTTTGCCGGCAGCGGCAGCAGCGTGATGTTGGCCGGGACGATCAGCCCCGCCGAGAGATGCCAGCCTGCCTGGTCAAGTATCAGCACGGCATGGGCGCCGGGCGTCACGG
>NZ_AIDW01000029.1 GCF_000251145.1 Sphingomonas sp. PAMC 26621
CCAAGCTCTCGGCTCAGCGCCGAGAGCGAAGCTTGCGATCGCTGTATTGCTGCTCTGACGGCGTGCGTGGTCGTGGCGCTCCCGTGACGTACCTGTCCCATATGGCTTCCTTCCATTCCAACGAAAAGATCGCACCATCAAACCGTGGGATCAAACACCTAGTTGTGGTGGATAGCGGTCCGACGGGTTTAGGGTAACGAGAGCCGCTATTTGCCGTCCTGCACCCAAGCGCCATTTCCAAAAAGGATCAGTGTTTCGCGGCGTTATCGCAACCCGTCCATGATTGAGATTTGGAAAAGTGGAAGTGGCACACTCGCTTGGGTTGAGGGGCCAATTCGACCGCAAACATCGGGGTGCCGAAGCCAATGTTGACCGACATAATGGCTCTCCCGCACGGAGTTCTACAAAAGTCGCTTCGCGTCTTCCGGTTTGATCCGAGCTAATTCGGCGATCTTACCGGTTTTCCTGATGAAAAGCGCGGCGAGCGACCATTCTCGTTGGTCGCCGTTGCGGAGGCTCGGCCGCCCGTTCATCCTTATGCAAGCTCGCCGGGCGTGTTGTGAACGGACAAGGAGATCGAGATGGCACGTATTATGATGGCGGATGACGATGAACTCGTTGCCGAAATAGCTATCGAGGCACTTAACGCCGCAGGCCACGCTGTAGGCCTCCTGCCGGATGGCAAAGATATGATGTCAGTAATTCGGGCTAGGAAGCCCGACTTGGTAATACTCGATTGTAACATGCCAGAGAAAAGCGGAATCCTCGTGCTTCGCGAGATGCGAAACTCCGTCGAATTTTTTGACACACCGGTCTTGATGTTGACCGGACGGGGCTTTGTTGCATAACGCCTAGAGAGCATGACCGCCCTTTTACTGAAAGATATTATGCGATGCGGACAGTGATCGGCGTTCCCATTTTGGAGAAGCGATTGAGGATTGCAGCACGGACTTTGAGCTCGGTGATCTGACGATCGAAGGTACGAGCCACAACGCGTTGGCTCAGAAGCTTGAAGCAGTGCATTTTGGTCTCGACCAGACTGCGGCGATGATAGCCGCTCCACTTCTTCCAGATCGCGCGGCCAAGGCGCTTTGTAGCGCGTAGCGCTTCATTGCGAGCATCGACGCCGGGACCGTCTTTCGTCCATGGTTGGCCGTTGCGACGGACCGGGATGACCGCCTCTGCACCACGTTCGGCAATGGCAGCATGGCACGCCCTGGTATCGTAAGCGCCATCTCCGCCGACGCTGAGTATCTGCTCGTCCTGCGGGATCTGCGCCAGCAGATCGGGCAAGGTCGGCGCATCGCCGATGGCATTCGTCGTGACCTCGATGGCCCGGATACT
>NZ_AIDW01000028.1 GCF_000251145.1 Sphingomonas sp. PAMC 26621
GTCTCGCAGAGAGCTTTGCCCTGCTGTACTGCCCCACCCCCAACCCCTCCCCTGAAGGGGAGGGGCTTGAGACAGAAACACAAAAAAGGCCGGGGATCGCTCCCCGGCCTTTTTTGTATCCAACGCTGGCTGCCTTACCGCAGGTGCGGAGGGCTTACCGGTTCGCGGTCATCATCGTCGAGGCCCTTGGCAAGCCGCGAATTGTGCATGCCGTACGCGAAGTACAGAATGATCGCCGCCAGCGTGTACCAAGCGAAGAACACCAGCACGCGAGTCTCGACCGTGAAGATCAACGCGATGCACGCGACGATCCCGAAGGCCGGCACCACCGGGTAGAGCGGCACACGGAAGCCGCGCGGGATCTCAGGGTGCGTCCGCCGCAGCCAGATGACCGATAGGCAGACGATCGCGAAGGCCGCCAACGTCCCCACCGAGGTCATGTCCCCAAGCGTGTTGATGTCGAAGAACGCTGCTGCCACCGCAGTGATTAGGCCGACGAGCAACGTGTTGACCCACGGTGTCTTGAACTTGGCATGGACCGTCGCGAAAACGCGCGGAAGCAAGCCGTCGCGCGCCATCGTGTAGAAGATGCGCGTCTGGCCGTACATCAGCACGAGCACGACCGAGGTGAGGCCAACAATCGCGCCCGCCTTTACCAGCTTGGCGAACCACGCCCACTGCGGGCCAAGCGCATCGACCGCGACCGCAACGGGATCCGGCACGTCGAGCGTCTTGTAGTTAACGATCAACGTCATCACGATCGAGACCAGAATGTAGATCGCGGTGCAGACGAACAGCGATCCGAGCAGACCGATCGGCATGTCCTTCGCGGGGTTCTTGGCTTCCTGTCCCGCGGTCGAGACCGCCTCGAAGCCGATGTAGGCGAAGAACACGATCGACGCAGCGCGCAGGATGCCACCCCAGCCGAACTCGCCCTTGTCGCCGCTGGCGGGCGGGATGAAGGGCTGCCAGTTGGACTTGAGCGTGTCGAAGTGTGCGATCACGAACGCACCGCAAATGATGATGAAGGCGATGATCACGGTCAGCTTGATCGCGACGATCACGTTGTTGACCTTGGCACTCTCCGACACGCCGATGATCAGCAACGCAGTCATCGCCCCGCAGATCAGGAAGGCGGGCAGGTTGAACAGATAGGTCAGCGGCGCGCCGTTGACGATCACCGGGACAAGCTCGCCTCCCACTGCATGCTTGACGACATGGCCGGTCGGGCCGGTCAGCTCGACCGGAATGACGAGCCCGAAGTCACCGAGGAGGCTGACCACATAGCCCGCCCAGCCGACTGCAACGACCGAGGCGGCGAGACCATATTCGAGCAGCAGCAGCGCGCCCATGATCCACGCTGCGAACTCGCCGATAGTCGTGTAGCTATAGGTATAGGCCGAGCCAGAGACGGGCAGCGTCGAGGACAATTCGGCATAGCACAATCCGGCGAGCGCGCAGACGAAGCCCGCGATCAAGAACGAGATCAGCACCGCAGGACCGGCATGAAGCGCGGCGGCATTGCCGGTCCGGACGAAGATGCCCGCGCCAATGATGCAACCGATGCCGAGGAACACCAGGTTCCATGGGCCGAGCGTGCGCTTGAGTTGGCTGGTCTGCGTCTCGCGTTGTACTTGCTCCACGGTTTTTCGCAGAAGCATACGGTTGAGAATACCCGTAGTGGGCTGTGTCGCCATTCGAAAAGTCCCCGGGGGGCCGGTCAGCGCCGGCGTAAAAGATGGATCGACCGGAAACCTAACCGCAAATCAGCGACACGCAATCCCCCTTTAACGCAGCAGCATCGGCCCGAGCGCACAGCCGGCGAAGATGTGGACGTGCAGATGCGGAACTTCCTGCAGCGAATCGGGTCCGGCGTTCGCGAGCAGGCGGTAGCCGCTCGTCACCAGCCCCGCGTCGCGCGCGACGGTGCCGACCGCGCGGACGAAGCCCGCGATCTCCGCGTCGGTGCCGCGCGCGCTGAAATCGTCCCACGAGACATAGGCGCCCTTGGGGATCACCAGGATGTGCGTCGGCGCCTGCGGGTTGATGTCGGGAAAGGCGATCGCGAAAGCGTCCTCGTACAGGCGCTTCGCCGGAATCTCGCCGCGCAGGATCTTGGCGAAGATGTTCTGGTCGTCATAGGGTAGCGTTGCGTCGACGGGCATGATGCTCTCCTCAAGGATTGGCGCGCGCGGCCTTTTCGGCAATTCCGGACATGCCTTCGCGGCGCGCGATCTCGGCGCGGACGTCGTCGAGCGAGACGTCGCAATCCGCCAGCAGCACGAGCAGGTGGAACACGAGGTCGCTCGCCTCGCCGACCAGTGCCGCTCTGTCCTCGGTCAGCGCGGCGATGACGGTCTCGACCGCTTCCTCGCCGACCTTCTGCGCGATCTTCCTGCGGCCCTTGCCGAACAGGCTGGCGGTATAGGAGGTCGCGGGATCGGCACCCTTGCGGGCAAGGATCGTCGCGGCGAGCGTATCAATGGGGTCTTCGGCCATGCGGTCCGGGCTGGCGCAGTTGCGCTTTCGCGTCAATCCTTGGGCGGGCGCTTGGTGAAGCGTTTGCGCAAAGCGCGGCGGACGACGAACACGCCGAACGCCGCGAGCACGAACAGCGCGATGTCGGAAAGCGCAGGGCCGGTGCGCGGGGTGGCGACGCCGCTGTGCGGGGTGAAGGTCGCGTTCAGGCCCGATGGCATCGTCACGAGTAAAGCTACAAATGCCGCACCACCCCGGCGGAGGCCGCCGCCCAATAGCGCAGGTTCGTGAAACCAGGGACGCCACCCTGATACCAGCCGCTTGGCCGTCGGCCCCCGGCCTTCGCCGGGGTGGTTCCGCGACGGAGGCCTCACGCCACCGGCCGCCGCACCGGGATACCCGCCGCCGCGAGCGCGGCATGCGCGTCGGCGATGCTCGCCTCGCCGAAGTGGAAGATCGACGCCGCGAGCACCGCGCTCGCATGCCCTTCGGCAATCCCGGCGACGAGATCGCCAAGCCCGCCGACCCCACCGCTCGCTACCACCGGCACGCGGACCTGGTCCGCGATCGTGCGGATCAGCGCGAGATCATAGCCACCCCGCGTCCCGTCGCGATCCATCGAGGTGACGAGCAACTCCCCTGCCCCGAGCTCCGCCAGCCGCAGCGCATGTGCGACCGCGTCGATCCCGGTCGCGCGTCGGCCGCCGTGGGTGAACACCTCCCACCCGTCCGCGACGCGCCGCGCATCGACCGAGGCGACGACGCACTGGCTGCCGAACCGGTCCGCCATTTCGCCGACCAGCTCGGGCCGCGCGACCGCCGCGCTGTTGACCGCGACCTTGTCCGCACCCGCGAGCAGCAGCGCGCGCGCATCCTCGACCGAGCGCACCCCGCCGCCGACGGTGAGCGGCATGAAGCACACCTCCGCGGTGCGCCGCACGACGTCGAGGATCGTCCCGCGCGCCTCATGGCTCGCGGTGATGTCGAGGAAGCAGAGTTCGTCCGCGCCCGCCGCATCATAGGCGCGCGCCTGCTCGACCGGGTCGCCCGCATCGCGGAGTTCGACGAAGTTGACGCCCTTGACGACGCGGCCGTTCGCGACGTCGAGGCAGGGGATGACGCGTGCTCGGACGGTCATCTTCTCCCTCTCCCCGCTGGCGGGGAGAGGGCAAGCGAGCGAAGCGACGCGCGGGAGAGGGGCATACCAGCAGCGCTGCGCTCGATACTGCCCCTCTCCCCGGCCCTCTCCCCGCAAGCGGGGAGAGGGAGAAAACCCACCCCCCTCACGCCGCCTTCGCCACGGCCAGCGCCGCCGCCAGATCGAGCCGGCCGTCGTACAACGCCCGTCCCGTGATCACGCCCTCGACCCCATCCCGGTTATGCAGCGCAAGCACATGGATCTCGGCAATCCCCTTGACGCCCCCGCTCGCGATCACCGGGATCCGCACGTTCCGCGCGAGATCGACCGTCGCCTCGACGTTGCAGCCCTTGAGCATCCCGTCGCGCCCGACGTCGGTGAACAGCAACGCCGCGACGCCCGCATCCTCGAACCGTCGCGCCATGTCGATCACCTCGACGCTCGAGACATCCGCCCAGCCCTTGGTCGCGACGAACCCGTCGCGCGCATCGACCGCGACGACGATCCCGCCCGGGAAGTCGCGCGCGGCCTCGCGCACCAGCTCGGGGTTCTCGAGCGCCGCCGTCCCGATCACGACGCGCGACACGCCGAGGTCGAACCAGCGCTCGATCCCCGCCCGGTCGCGGATCCCGCCGCCCAGTTGCACATGCCCCGGAAATTGCGAAACGATCGCGCGCACAGCCTCGCCATTGACCGATTCCCCCGCGAACGCGCCGTCGAGGTCGACGACGTGGAGATGCTCCGCGCCGGCTTGCGCGAACACCATCGCCTGCGCGGCGGGGTCGTCGCCATAGACCGTCGCGCGGTCCATATCGCCCTCGGCGAGGCGGACGACCTGGCCGGCCTTGAGGTCGATGGCGGGGAAGACGATCAGGCTCATGGTTTCCAGCTCAAGAAGCGGGTGAGAAGGTCGAGCCCATAACGCTGGCTCTTTTCGGGGTGGAATTGCACGCCGAGCATATTGTCACGCCCGATCGCGGCGGTGACCGGCCCGGCATGGTCGGTCCCCGCGATCACATCCGCCCCGTCATACGCGAA
Source organism: Sphingomonas sp. PAMC 26621 (assembly GCF_000251145.1). Lineage (GTDB taxonomy): Bacteria > Pseudomonadota > Alphaproteobacteria > Sphingomonadales > Sphingomonadaceae > Sphingomonas. The sequence continues at coordinate 4,655 of NZ_AIDW01000028.1, forward strand.
GGAGTGGAGGAAATACGCCTCACCGGGGACGATCAGCGGATGCGCGACGCTCGGCACCACGTCGTTCCAGCCCATGTGCGGCACCTTGGCGGCGGGATCGGCGGGCGCGAGATGGCGGACCGTGCCGCGCATCCAGCCAAGCCCGGCATGAGTCCCGAGTTCCTCCCCGATCTCCGCCATCAACTGCATTCCGACGCAAATCCCGAGGAACGGCACGCCCTCCCCCCGCACGCGCCGTTCGAGCGCCTCGACCATCCCGTCCACCGCGCGGAGCGCCGCCGCGCATGTGCCGAACGCACCGACGCCCGGCAGGACGATCCGATCGGCCTTTGCCACCGCTGCCGGGTCGGCGGTGACGAGAATATCCAGCGCCCCTGCCGCCTTCAGCGCATTGGCGACCGAATGAAGGTTGCCCGCGCCATAATCGATCAGCGCGAGCGTCATGCCAGCAACGCCACGATCTCGGGCGCGGCGAAGCTCGCGTTGAACTGGATCACGCGCGTGGTCGCGACCCCGCTCGTAACGAACGGATCGGTCGCGGCGAGCGCCTCCGCCTCGGCCTTTTGCCCCCGCGCGACGATCACCCCGCCGGTACGCGGGTTTTGCCGTCCGGCGACGAGGAACACACCTTCCGCGAACCCCTTCTCCAGCCACGCGACGTGATGCGGCATCTGCGCATCGATCGCCTCGACCGATTCGCCATAATCGAGCAGGATCAGGCACAACGGACCGTCGGCGCGAAACCCGCCCGCCATCTCAGAGCGTTCCCTTGGTGCTGGGAATCGCATCCGCCTTGCGCGGGTCGATCTCGACTGCCTCGCGCAACGCGCGCGCAACGCCCTTGAACGCGGCCTCGGCGATGTGATGATTGTTGCTGCCGTACAGCGTCTCGATGTGCAGCGTGACCCCCGCGGTCTGCGCGAACGAATGGAAAAAATGTTCGAACATTTCCGTATCCATCTCGCCCAGGCGCTTCTGCGAGAATGCGGTCTTCCACACGAGATACGGCCGGCCCGAAATGTCGATCGCGACGCGCGTCAGCGTCTCGTCCATCGGCGACAGCGCGTCGGCATAGCGGCGGATCCCGCGCTTCTCGCCCAGCGCCTTGAGCACCGCCTCGCCGATCGCGAGCCCGGTATCCTCCACCGTATGATGTTGATCGATATGAAGATCGCCGACCGTCTTGATATCCATGTCGATCAGCGAATGGCGCGAGAGCTGTTCGAGCATGTGATCGAAGAAGCCGACCCCGGTGGAAACGGCGTAGCGACCAGTGCCATCGAGGTTGACGGTGACGTCAATCGAGGTTTCGCTGGTGCGGCGGGAGATCGTGGCGGTGCGCATCGCCTTCCCATAACGGTTCTTTACACCCGTGCAATCTTGACCCGAAAGCAAAGGGCGCTACCCAAGGGCAGATGAGTGATGGTCTTCCCGATAGCCTGATTCCCTATGACGATATCGTCCAGGAAGCGCTGCGTGCCGTGGTGGGCCGCGTCCTCGGTTCGGTTGCCGAAAGCGGCGGATTGCCGGGCGAGCACCATTTCTACATCACCTTCAAGACCCAGGCCCCCGGCGTCGACATTCCGACCCGGCTGATGGAGCGCTTCCCCGACGAGATGACGATCGTCATGCAGAACCGTTATTGGGATCTGCTGGTCGACGAGACGAAGTTCTCGGTGGGCTTGAGCTTCAACCAGGTGCCGTCGAAGCTGGTGATCCCCTATTCGGCGATCACCGGGTTCAGCGATCCCGCGGTCAATTTCGAGCTGCGCTTCCAGGCGGCGGAAGGCCCCGAAGGCCCCGAACCGCACGAGGAAGCCGAGAATGACGGCCCGACCGCAACCCCGATCGAGGACGGGTCGAACGTCGTCGCGGTGGATTTCAAGCGCAAGAAATAAGCCCTCCGGTCCCCGCTGATGGGAGCGGGGGCAATGGAGACTGGCGATGACCGACACCCGTACCGAAACCGATTCGCTCGGCCCCGTCGAGGTTCCGGCGAGCGCCTATTGGGGCGCGCAGACACAGCGCTCGATCGAGAATTTCCCCTTCCCCGCGACCGAGCGGATGCCGCTCGCGATCGTCCACGCGCTCGGAATCGTGAAACAGGCCGCCGCGCGGGTGAACCGCGCGCACGGGCTTCCCGCGGACATTGCCGAACAGATCGAATCGGCCGCCGCCGAAGTCGCGGCGGGTACGCTCGACGATCAGTTCCCGCTGGTCATCTGGCAGACCGGGTCGGGCACCCAGACCAACATGAACGTCAACGAGGTGATCACCGGGCGCGCCAACGAGCAACTGACCGGCACACGCGGCGGCAAGACACCGGTCCACCCCAATGATCACGTCAACAAGAGCCAGTCGTCGAACGACAGCTTCCCGACCGCGCTGCATATCGCCGCGTCGATCGGCGTGACCCAACGCCTCTTCCCCGCGCTCGACCGCCTGCATGCAGCACTCGACGCCAAGGCACGCGCCTGGAGCGGGATCGTCAAGATCGGGCGGACGCATCTGCAGGATGCGACGCCGGTCACGCTCGGGCAGGAATTCTCGGGCTACGCCAACCAATTGTACCGCTGCCGTCGGCGGATCGACCCGGCGGTGACGCATGGCACCAACCGGCTCGCGCAGGGCGGGACCGCGGTCGGCACCGGGCTCAACGCGCCGGAAGGGTTCGCGCGCGACATCTGCCTGGTGATTTCGGAGATCACCGGCCTGCCGTTCCACCCCGCGCAGAACCCGTTCGAGGCGCTCGCGTCGAACGATCCGATCGTGCAATTGTCGGGGACGCTCAATACGCTCGCGGTCGCGCTGACCAAGATCGCCAACGACATCCGCCTGCTGGGCTCCGGCCCGCGTTCGGGGCTAGGCGAGCTGCACCTGCCCGAGAACGAGCCGGGCAGCTCGATCATGCCGGGCAAGGTCAACCCGACCCAGTGCGAGATGCTGACGATGGTCGCCGCCCAAGTGATCGGCAACCATCAGGCGATCACGATCGGGGGCTTGCAGGGGCATCTCGAACTCAACGTGTTCAAGCCGATGCTCGGCGCGGCGCTGCTCCGCTCGATCGATCTGCTCGCAGTCGCGATGGAGAGCTTCGCGGAGCGCTGTGTCGAGGGGATCGAACCCGACGAGACGCGAATCGCCGAGCTGGTCGACCGCTCGCTGATGCTCGTCACCGCGCTCGCGCCCGAGATCGGCTATGACAATGCCGCGAAGATCGCCAAGCATGCGCATCACGAGGGGCTGACGCTGCGCGCGGCGGGGGTCGCGCTCGGGCTGGTGGACGAGGCGATGTTCGACCGGCTGGTGCGGCCCGAGACGATGGTCTGATCGCGCGGTGTTCCGGCGCAGGCCGGAACCCATTTGGAACCAACGTCGCGCCCGAACGCTACCGCTCCCGACAAAGGAGACTATCATGAGCGTAACGAGCCTCATCGGCGCCGCCATCGGCGCAGCCATCGACGGGTCCAGCGGCGACGACAGCAGCATCGACGGTGCGCTTGAGGGTGCAATCGCGGCCAAGGTGATCACCGCGATCATTCCGCTCGCGCTCACCTTCGCGACCGGCTGGTTCGTCCTGCGCGGCATCGGCAAGCTCAAGGATGGCGTGTTCGGCACGGATGCCGCGCAGCGCTGAACGTCGGATGGGTTGACGCATACCCCGTGCCCGCGCCACTAGCGGGCATGCCCGACCATCGTTCTTCCCAGCCCAAGAGCTTCAAACGCCGCGGACTGATGTTCGTCCTGTCCTCGCCTTCGGGCGCAGGCAAGTCGACGATCGCCAATCGCCTGCTCAGGGAAGAGCACAACAAGCTCAAGATGTCGGTGTCCTACACGACCCGCCCGATGCGAAAAGGCGAAGTCGAAGGCAAGGACTATCATTTCGTCGATAAGGAAACCTTCCGTCACATGGCGGAGGACGACCAGTTCCTCGAATGGGCGCGCGTGTTCGACGAGCGCTACGGCACCCCGCGCGACACCGTGTTCAAGGATCTCGAGAACGGACAGGACATTCTGTTCGACATCGACTGGCAGGGAGCGCAGCAATTGTTCCAGCTCGCGGGCGGCGACGTGGTGCGCGTGTTCATCCTGCCGCCCGGTCTGAAGACGCTGCGCGACCGGCTCGAGAAGCGCGCGACCGATTCGCAGGAGGTCATCGACCGCCGCATGGACCGCGCGCTCGCCGAGGTGAGCCATTGGGACGGCTATGATTACGTGCTGGTCAACGACGACCTCGATGACTGTTACGAGTGCGTCCAGACCATTTTGACCGCGGAACGGCTGAAGCGCTCGCGGCAGCGCGGGATGATCGGGTTTATTCGCCGACTGCCGGAAAAGTAAGAACGGTTTGGGCGAGGGGTATCCTCTCCCCCATCCCGTCATTCCCGCATAGGCGGGAATCCATTAGCACCGTCCGACGTATTCTGCGCCGTCAGCCAGGTATGGATCCCCGCCTCCGCGGGGATGACGGGCAAGGGGGCGGCGTAGCCAGCGGCGTCAGCCCCCCAGCAACTCCAGCATCTGCACGCCGCCACCGTAATCGCGCTGCCGCGCCGCGATCCCGGCCTCGGCGAGCGGATCGCGCCCCCAGCGTTCCGCCTGATACTCCTCGTCGAGCGTCACCGCGTCCCACACCTGTTCCGGAGTCGCGGCCTGCTCGGCCAGCGCCAGCGCCGCGATCAGCGAGCCCCCGATCGTCACCACCGGCGACAGCGCCGCCAGCGTGAACGCATCGCGTGCCGCAATCGCCTCCGCCAGCCGCGCCAGCGTCAGCGGCGGCTGCGCGCGGTGCAAGATTCCCGTCGCGACCTCGATATGCACGTCGTAGCGCGCACGCGCCCAGTCGAGCAGCGGATCCCATGCCGCCGCCTGTCGCGCGACCAGATCCGCGGGTGAATCTGCGCGGTAACAGAGCAGGTCGCTCTCGCCATACTGCGCGAGCCCCGCCGCGAAGAGCGCGGGGTCCGCGCCGACCCGGTCGATCGCGGCATTGCCCAGCCCGGTCAGCGGCATCGCGCGCGGGTCGATCTCCGCCCCCTCCTCGACCGAACGCCATTCTTCCGCAACGGCTTCCGCCAGTGCCGCGGTCGGCAGCGTCAGCGGCACGCGCCCCGGCGTGCGGAGCGGACGGTCGTCGAGTCGGATCCCGCGCTCGGCATCGACCGCGACCTCTTTCCAGAACCGCTTCATGGTTGCTCCGGGCTCCGCCAGCGCCGCGCGAGCGCGCGCGGGACGATCGCAATCAGCAACAGCGCGGAAATCACCAGCGCGGTGCCGATCGCCTTGGGCACGGTCGAATCGCCGCGCGCGATCAGGATCAGCCCGAGCAACGCGCCCGCCACCCCCAGCAGCCGCGTGCCGATCATCGTGAAATAGCGGTTGCGCGCGGTGGTATCGGGGTCGGTCATCGGGGCTCCATCAATCCGGGGAGCGACGCGACGGTCTGCGCGACCGCATGCGCGCCCGCGTCGGTGAGTTCCTCCGCCGGGTGATAGCCCCACGCCACCCCCAGCGCGCGAGTCCCCGCCGCGCGTGCCATCAACATGTCGTAGCTCGTATCGCCGATCATCACGGTCGTCTCGGGCACCGCGCCCGCATCCGCCATCGCGGTCTCGATCATCGAGGGATGCGGCTTGGACGGATGCCGGTCGGCGGTCTGGAGCGTGATGAAATGCGCGGCGATCCCGTGATGCGCGAGGATATGCGCAAGGCCCCGGTCGGACTTGCCGGTCGCGACGCCGAGCTTCCAGCCATCCGCCGCGAGCTGGTCGAGCACATCGAGGATGCCGTCGTACAGCGGCTCCGCGCTCATCGCGCCCGAGGTCCGCATCTTGAAGAACGCCGCCTTGTAATCGTCGGCCAGGCTGCGGTGCAGCGCAGCGTCGCCCTCGGGCAGCAGCATCTGCATCGCCTCGACCAGGCTCAGCCCCACGATCCGACGGATCGCCGTGCGATCGGGCGCGACGAGCTTTGCGCCGGTGAACGCTTCCTCGACTGATCGGCAGATATTGTCCTGGCTGTCGACCAGCGTGCCGTCGCAATCGAACAGCGCGAGGCGGGCGGGGGAGAATATTCTTGTCATGATAAGCTTCCTTCCCCGCCGAAGGGCGCAAGGGGATGCGACGCTAGGTGCATCATGCGTTCCGCATCCAATGCGCGATCCCGCGACGGCCCGCCGCCTCGATCCCGTCCGCCGCCGCCAAGCGCGCCGCTTCCGGCTTGTTCTGCCCGAGCTTCGTCGTGCCTCGCCACGCCTGCACGGTGAGCGTGAACCCGATGATCCCGCGCGTCATTCGGTCGAACAGCGCCGGGTCCATCTTCGCGCGGGTCCACGGCGTCTTGGGCGCGAGCCGATCCTCCTGCAGCGCCGACACCCGGTCGACCTGATCGACCAGCCCGTCGTGGTCGAGCCTTGCCATGCGGCCTTCCAGTTCGACCGCGACGTAATTCCACGTCGGCACCTGATCGGGGCCGAGGCCGTACCAGTCGGGGCTCACATAACCGTCCGGCCCCTGCACCACGAAAAGCCCCGTCGCGCCGTCGAGATGCCGCGCGATGCCGTTGCCGCGCGCGACGTGGAAGGCAAGCGTGTCGTCATCGCGCCAGACCACCGGAATATGCGCCACGCGCGGACCGTCCGGCGTTGCCGCGAACAGCGTGCCAAACCCGAGTTCGCCCACGAGCGCGCGCATCGCGGTGCGATCCTCCCAGCGAAAGGCCGGATCGGGATGCATCAGCCGAACGGTGCCTGCGCAGCCGCGCACACCATCCCGTCACCCCGGCCTCGTGCCGGGGTCCACCGTGCAGCTCGTCCAACGGCTCCGGCGAAAGGTTCAGCGGTGGCCCCCGGGACAAGCCCGGGGTGACGGTCGATCGTAACCCGTCCGATCCCGCTCACGTCGCCGAACCGCGCCGCCGCCGTTCGCCCTTGCGATCCTTGCGGTAGGTCTTGGCGTGCTGGCGCGCTTGCTGCTTCTTGACCTCGCGGCTCGGCGGCGGGGGCGATTCGAGCGGCATCATGTTGCCGAGCATCTCGTCGAACCCGAGCTGCTTGAGGCTCTCGGAGAAATGCGTCGGCAGTTCGGCCTGGACGTCGATCGCGCCGCCATCGGGGTGGTCGATCCGGATCCGGCGCGAGTGCAGATGCATCTTGCGCGAGATGTTGCCGGTCAGGAACGCAGCCTGCCCGCCGTACTTGCCGTCACCGACGATCGGATGCCCGATCGCTGCGAGATGGACGCGCAACTGGTGCGTGCGCCCGGTGTGCGGGATCAGCTCGAGCCACGCGGTGGTCGTCCCCGCCATCTCGATCACGCGGTAGCGCGTGCGGGCGGGGCTGCCCTCCTTCTCGTCGACGTGCATCTTCTCGCCGCCGGTGCCGGGCTGCTTGGCGATCGGCAGTTCGATCATCCCGTCCTCAATCGACGGCACGCCGACGACCAGCGCCCAATAGGTCTTCCGCGCAGTGCGCGAGGAGAAGGACTTGGAGAAATACGCCGCCGCGCGCGCGGTCCGCGCGATCAGCAGCGCGCCCGACGTGTCCTTGTCGAGCCGGTGGACCAGCTTGGGGCGGCCCTCCAAGTCGTCCTGCAACGCATCGAGCAGGCCGTCGACATGCTCGATCGTCTTGGTCCCGCCCTGCGTCGCGAGGCCGGGGGGCTTGTTGAGGACGATCGCCTGCGCATCGCGGTGGATCACCATTTCGCGCGCGAAGGTAATCTCGTCGTCGCTCAGCGGCGGACGCTCGCGCTTGACCGGGGCGTCGACGCGCACCGGCTCGGCCGGGGGCACGCGGATCGCCTGGCCGGCGACGACATGGTCGCCCGGCTTGGCGCGCGCGCCATCGACGCGGAGCTGCCCGGTGCGCGCCCATTTGGCGACCGTGGTATAGCTCGTGTCGGGCAGATGCCGCTTGAACCAGCGATCGAGCCGGATCCCGTCATCGTCGGCACCCACGCTGAACTGGCGGACGTCGCTGGTGGCCTTGCTGGGTTTTTCGGGAGTTTTCGTGGTCATGCTGCGATCCGGGTAAGCCAGAGGCCGGCGAACAGCGCCAGCACCGCGCCGAGGACCGACGCAAGGACATAGCCGAGCGCGGTCATCCACGCATCGCGCTCGACCATCGTCACGACCTCGAGCGAGAAGGAAGAAAAGGTTGTAAAGCCGCCGAGAACCCCGACGCCGAGCAACAGCCGCGTATTCTCGGTGCCGCCGACGCGCGCGAGCACGCCCATCAGCACGCCCATCGCGAACCCGCCGATGAGGTTGACCGCAAGCGTGCCGTACGGAAAGAGCGGGCCGAACGCGGCGACCGCGCCACGCCCGACGAGATAGCGCGCCGCGGTGCCGACAGCACCGCCCGCCATGACAAGAAATAGCTGAACCATTGCGGCTGCGTTAGCGCGGAATGACGCCTTCGTCACCCCGGCAGCGGAACGCGGGGTCAGGCGCCGTCTTTCGCGACCGGATCGCCGTCGATCCCGACCCGCGACCGGACGTTGCCCTTGCGCAACCATTCCCCATTCATCATGTTGCCGGGATGGGTATGATCGTAAATATCGTTTCGGTTCTGTGCGGGCTGTGCGCGCTGCCGGTCGCGCTCGTCGGACTGATCCCCTTCTTCGGGATCGCCAATTATCTCGCGATCCCGATCGCGGTCGTCGGCGTGGTGCTCGGCTTGCTGTCGGGGCACAGGAGCGGGCGCAACTTCAATATCTTCGTCCTGATCGTCGCGGTCGTCCGCCTGATGCTCGGCGGCGGGCTGATCTGACGCGACGGGACCGCAATTCCTGTCGCGGCGGATCTGCGCTAGACGCTGCCCATGTTGCGTGCCTTCCTCCTGTCGCTCGGCCAGCTTGGCGACCGCAAGATTCTTGCGGTGTTCGTCAAGTCGCTCCTCGTCACCGTCCTGCTGATCGCCGTGCTTGGCGCAGCGCTGTGGTATGTTGCAGCACGGCTTGCCGCGCGCTGGGGATGGGATTCGACCGCGGGCGGGCTGCTCGGCGCAGCGGCGTTGCTCGCGGCGTTCGGGCTGAGCTGGCTGCTGTTCCGCGCGATCGCGATCGGGGTGATGGGCGCGTTCGCGGATGACGTCGTGATCGCGGTCGAGGCGCGGCATTATCCCGCAGCCCTCGCGACCGCGCGCAACGTCTCGACCGCGCGCGGGATCGGGCTCGGGCTGCGCTCGGCGGGCCGCGCGATCCTCGTCAACCTCGCGCTCGCGCCGATCTATGTCGCACTGCTCGTCACCGGGGTGGGCACGTGGCTGCTGTTCTTCCTCGTCAACGGCTGGTTGCTCGGGCTCGACCTCGGGCAGATGGTCGCGGCGCGCCACATCCCGTCTGCGCTGATGCGAGACTGGCGCAAGACCGGTGCGGTCGAGCGGTTCGCGCTGGGGGTTGCGGGGACCGCGCTGTTCATGGTTCCGGTGCTCAACCTGTTCGCGCCGATCCTCGGCGCGGCGATGGCGACGCATCTGTTCCACGAAGGACGTTCCGCATGACAAAACTCGCCGGATCCGCGATTGCGCTGGCGCTGCTCGGCGGCTGCGTGTCGGCGACGCCCAGCGTCCAGACCTCGCGCGCGCCGCTGATCCCGATTCCCGCCGGGACCGGGCTCGGCCAGGTCGTCGGCGCGACCGCGGCGAGCCTGACGCGGATGTTCGGCACGCCGCTCGCCGACGTGCGCGAGGGCACCGCGCGCAAACTCCAGTTCAGCAACGCGACCTGCGTGTCGACACGTATCTCTACCCCAAGGGCAATGGCGAGCCGGTGGTGACCTATCTCGACACGCGCCAGACCGACGGCTCGCCGATCGACCGGGCGAGCTGCGTGGGGGCGTTGCAGATCGGGCGGCGGAAGTAGAGGGGGCGGAGGAAGCGTTTAGAGGGCGGCCTTCTTCTTGCCCCTCCCCTTCAGGGGAGGGGCTAAGTAAGGCGCTCCAGCGCCCATGCCGCTGCTTCCGCCACCACCGGATCCGGGTCATCGAGCAACGCCCGCACCGGCCCCGCCAGCCCGGCATCCCCGCTGTTCCCCGCCGCGATCAGGCAGTTGCGCATCATACTGTTGCGCCCGATCCGCTTGATCGGCGAGCCCGAGAAGACCTGCCGGAACCCCGCATCGTCGAGCGCGAGCAGATCCCCCAGCGCGGGCGCGACCAGCTCCGCGCGCGGCAGGAACGCGCGGTTCGCCGCCGCGCTTTCGGCGAACTTGTTCCACGGGCACACCGCGAGGCAATCGTCGCAGCCGTAGATCCGGTTGCCGATCGCGGCGCGGAATTCGTGCGGGATCGGCCCCGCATGTTCGATCGTCAGATACGAAATGCACCGCCGCGCATCGAGCCGATACGGCGCGGGGAAGGCATCGGTCGGGCAGGCGCGCTGGCACGCGTCGCACGATCCGCAACGGTCGATGACGCGGGCTGCGGCGCCAACTTCCCCCTCCTGCTTCCCCGGCGAAGGCCGGGGCCCAGTAGTGATGTCGCTGGATATCAAGCGCTGCGCTTCGCCATGATCGGCCCGCGACTGGGCCCCGGCCTTCGCCGGGGAAGCGAGAGAGGTGGCGAACACTTCCGCCTCGAGCGTCGTATAGATCGCCCCCAGGAACAGCCACGAGCCGTGCTCGCGGCTGACCAGATTGGTATGCTTCCCCTGCCACCCCAGCCCCGCCGCCGCCGACAGCGGTTTTTCCATCACCGGCGCGGTATCGACGAACACCTTGAGGTCGGTTCCCGGCACTTCCGCCACCAGCCAGCGCGCGAGCGCCTTGAGCGCGCGCTTGACCACGTCGTGATAATCGCCCCCCTGCGCATAGACCGAGATCCGCCCGATCCCGCCCTCCCCCGCCAGTGCGAGCGGGTCGGTCTTGGGCGCATAGCTCATCCCCAGCGCGATCACGCTGCGCACTTCGGGCCACAGCGACGCGGGCGTCTGGCGCTGATGCGCGCGCTCCTCCATCCAGATCATCCCGCCGTGCAGCCCGGCATCGAGCCATTCGCGCAGCCGCGCGGCAGTCTGCGGTGCGGCATCGGCGCGCGTGACCCCGCAGGCGACGAAGCCGAATTCGGCAGCCTTCGCCTGAAGCCTTTGCAACAGCGTCTTGTCTTCCTGCATCACACCCCGCTACCACGGGGACGGCTATCGGGGGAATTGGCGTTGGGGCAGGAACGCGCGGTAGACGCATCGGGGCTGGTCAAGCTGTTCGGCGGGCGACGCGTCGTCGACGGCGTCGACATCGTCGTGCCGAAGGGCGCGATCTACGGGGTGCTCGGGCCGAACGGCGCGGGCAAGACGACGACGCTGCGGATGCTGCTCGGGATCATCGAACCCGACGCGGGAAGCCGCACGCTGCTCGGGCATGATCGCCCGCGCGAGGTGAGCGACCGGGTCGGCTATCTCCCCGAGGAACGCGGGCTTTATCCCGCGATGCGCGCCAAGGATGCGATCGCTTTCATGGGCGCGCTGCGTGGGCTCGATCTCAAAACCGGGCGCAAGCGCGCGGTCGGGCTGCTCGAGGCGGCGGGGCTCGGCCATGCGGTCGACACGCGGATCCGCAAATTGTCCAAGGGGATGGCGCAACTCGTCCAGTTGCTCGGCTCGGTCGTCCACCAGCCCGACCTGCTCGTGCTCGACGAACCCTTTTCGGGGCTCGACCCGGTCAACCAGGAACGGCTCGAGGCGCTGATCCTCGCCGAACGCGACCGTGGCGCGACCGTGCTGTTCTCGACGCACGTAATGGCGCACGCCGAACGCCTGTGCGACCGGCTCGCGATCATCGCGGGGGGCAAGCGCCGGTTCGAGGGGACGGTCGCCGACGCGCGCGCGCTGCTCCCGATGCGCGCGCTCTACACGCCGACGCGCGACGACCCCGGCGTCGCCGCGCATCTTCCCGCCGATGCCGAGCATGTCGGCGATGGCTGGCGCTTCACCGTTCCCGACGACGGGGTCGAGCGCGTGCTCGCCACGCTGATCGCCGCGGGGCATGGCATCTCGGGCCTGTCGATCGAGCGGCCGTCGCTCCACGACGTGTTCGTCAAGGTCGTCGGCAAGGCCGCGCTGGAGGGCAAGCAATGAGCCGGTTCCGCATCCTGCTCCGCCAGATCTGGACGATCGCGCGGCGCGACTTCGTCGCAACGGTGTTCACGCCGACCTTCCTGATCTTCCTGCTCGCGCCGGTGGTGATGGGGTCGTTCGGCGCGATCGGCGGGCTTGGCGCGGATGCCGCGCAAAAGGGCGCGGACGCCAAGACGCGGATCGTCGCGATCGTCGACCCGGCACGCAGCGCCGATATCGCCGCGCTCGACCTGCGGTTGCGGCAGCTCTACCGCAACCCGGACGAGGCACCGCCGCTGCTCCAGACCGAAGCGCCGGGCGCCGACCCGGCCGCGCAGGCGCGCGCGCGGTTCGACGACACCCGAATCGATGTCGTGGCGGTGCTCTACGGCCCGCTCGCCACGCCGCAGGTGCTCCACACGCCGACGAGTGCCCGCGCGGGCGACTATCTCGCCGCGCTTGCCGAGCAGATGCTGCGCGCCGACCGCAGCGGCGTGGCTCCGCTCAGCACCGTAACCAAGACGATCGTCTCCCGGCGCACCTCGTCGCTGCGCGGCGCGAACGCCTCCGGCTTCTTCGCGGTGTTCGCCTTGTTCTTCCTCACGCTGCTGCTCGCGGGGCAGGTCGTCAGCGGGGTCGCGGAGGAGCGTGGCAACAAGGTGATCGAGGTGCTCGCCGCCGCGGTCCCGCTCGAATCGGTGTTCTTCGGCAAGCTGCTCGGCACGTTCGGGGTCGCGGTGCTGTTCCTGCTGTTCTGGGGCACGCTGCTCAGCCAGGCGACGCTGCTGCTGCCGCCGACCTTCGCGACGGGCCTTTCCGGGCTAACCCCGACGATCGGCCTGCCGCTGTTCACCCTGCTGTTCTTCGCCTATTTCACGATGGCGTACATGCTGCTCGGCGCGGTCTTCCTCGGGGTCGGCGCGCAGGCGGCGAGCGTCCGCGAAATCCAGTTGCTGTCGCTGCCGATCACGCTGATCCAGGTCGCGATGTTCGGGCTCGGCGCGGTCGCGGTGTCGAAGCCCGACAGCTGGATCAGCACCTTCGCCGCAATCTTCCCGCTCAGCTCGCCTTATTACATGGCGGGCCGCGCGGCGCAGTCGGCGAGCCTCGGCGTCCACGTGCTCGCCTTGCTGTGGCAGGCGCTGTGGGTCGCGATCTTCATCGCCATCGGGGTCCGCGCGTTCCGGCGTGGCGTGCTGCAATCGGGGAGCGGAAGCTTCCGCTGGAAGCGCCGCCGGGCCGTCCAAGAGAACGCTGTTGACATGGGTGTCAGTTAGAGGTTCTCTTCCCCAAAAAGGGAGAGAGCCTATGGCGACCGCAGCGATCGAGTCGGATTCCGTCAGCGTGATGCCGGTGGACCCTTTCGATGTCAGCCGACCCGAGCTGTACAGCGACGACCTGTGGCACGCGCCGTTCCGCGAACTCCGCGCGACCAGCCCGGTCCACCGTGTCGAACATTCGGACTTCGGGGCCTATTGGTCGGTGTCGAGCTACAAGCCGATCGTCGCGGTCGAATCGCTCCCCGATCTCTATTCCAGCCAGGCGGGTGGGATCACCATCGCCGATTTCATCGAGGATCGCGGCGACGTGAAGATGCCGATGTTCATCGCGATGGACCGGCCCAAGCACACCGGCCAGCGCCGCACGGTCGCCCCCGCCTTCACCCCTTCCGAAATGGTGCGGCTGACCGAAACCATCCGCGCGCGCACCGCCGAGATCCTCGACGGGCTCGACTGGAACACCCCGTTCGACTGGGTCGACCGCGTCGCGGTCGAGCTGACCACACAGATGCTCGCGATCCTGTTCGACTTTCCGTGGGCGGACCGGCGCAAGCTCACCTTCTGGTCGGACTGGGCGGGCGATGTCGAACTCGTCAAGACCGCCGAGCTGCGCGCGCAGCGGTTGCAGCACATGTATGAATGCGGCGGCTACTTCCAGAAACTGTGGAACGACAAGGTCGGCAAGGAACCGACGCCCGACCTGATCTCGATGATGATTCACTCCGACGCGATGGCGGAAATGGACCAGCTGGAGTTCCTCGGGAACCTGATCCTGCTGATCGTCGGCGGCAACGACACGACGCGCAACACGATGAGTGCGGTCGCCTACGGGCTCGACCAGTTTCCGGACTCGCGCGCAAAGCTGGAGGCCGACCCCGGCCTGATCCACAATGCGGTGCAGGAAATCATCCGCTGGCAGACCCCGCTCGCGCACATGCGCCGCACCGCCACCACCGATACCGAACTCGAAGGCCAGCGGATCGCCGCGGGGGACAAACTGATCCTCTGGTATATCTCCGCCAACCGCGACGAGAGCGTGTTCGAGGATGCCGACCGCATCCTGGTCGACCGGCCCAATGCGCGCCGTCACCTCGCCTTCGGGCACGGCATCCATCGCTGCGTCGGCGCGCGGCTGGCCGAGCTGCAGGTTTCGGTGCTGCTCGAGGAAATGGCGAAGCGGCGGATGCGGGTCAACATGCTCGGCGCGCCGGAGCGGGTCTCGGCATGCTTCGTCCATGGCTATCGCAAGCTGCCGGTGGAGATCACCCGCTATTGAGCTGCGTCCGCTTGGCGACGGGGCGCGTAGCTCCCACATGGGGTGTACCGGGCCCCGTTACCGAGCAGGACATTTTTCGATGCATGACCGCCGCCATTTCCTGACGCTTGCCGGATCGGGCGTCGCCGCCTTCGCGCTGTTCGGCTGCAAGGGCGCGACCGCGAGCCCGCCCGAGACGTTCGAAGTCACCCTCAGCGACGCCGCGTGGAAGAAAAAGCTGTCGCCCGCCGCCTATCAGATCCTCCGCCGCGAAGGGACCGAGACGCCCTATACGAGCCCGCTCAACAACGAGCATCGCGCGGGGACGTTTTCCTGCGGCGGCTGCGCACTGCCGGCATTTTCCGCCAAGACCAAGTTCGACAGCGGCACCGGCTGGCCGAGCTTCTGGGCACCGCTGCCGAACGCAGTACGGACCCGGGTCGACGGGTCGTTCGGCATGGCGCGGACCGAAGTCCATTGCCGCCGCTGCGGCGGGCATCTCGGGCATGTGTTCGACGACGGCCCGAAGCCGACCGGCAAGCGCTATTGCATGAACGGCGCAGGCATGACGTTCGCACCGGGCAAGGCATAACGGTCCAAACACACCGCTTGCCGACGGAGACGAGACTCCTGTGCCCTGCGAAGGCAGGCGCACAGGAGTCTTGCGAAACTGGAGACGGCATTTTGCTTGCCCCGGAGGGGGTAGTGCGGCGGCGTCCCCGGGGTCGGACTCCCCCGCCCCGGCGAAGCGCCGCAACCTTCAGGCGTCGATGCTCGTCCCGAGCGCGGCGTGGACCAGCCCGCCGTCGACCGTGATCGTGTCGCCGATCACATAGTCCCCCGCGCGGCTCGCGAGGTAGATCGCGGCACCCGCCATGTCCTCGTCGACGCCGATGCGCTTGGCGGGGATGCTCCGCGCGATCGCCTCGCCATGGTCGCGCGCGGCCTTGTTCATCTCGCTCGCGAACGCGCCCGGCGCGATCGAGGTGACGTTGATGTGGTCGGTCACAAGGCGCGCCGCCATCCGCTTGGTAAGATAGATCAGCGCCGCCTTCGACGCCTGATAGCTATAGGTCTCCCACGGGTTGAGCCGCTGTCCGTCGATCGAGGTGATGTTGATCACCTTGGCCGGGCGGCCTGCGCTCGCGGCGGCCTTGAGCGGTTCGTGGAGCGCCTGCGTCAGGAAGAAGGGCGACTTGACGTTGAGGTCCATCACCTTGTCCCAGCCCTTTTCCGGGAACGCCTCGAACGGCTCGCCCCACGCGGCACCCGCATTGTTGACGAGGACGTCGAGCCGGTCGGTATGTTCCGCCAGTTGCGCGGCGAGCGCCTTGCAGCCCGCGACGGTCGACACGTCCTGCGGCAGCGCGATGCAGTTTTCGCCCAGTTCCTTGGCGGTTTCGAAGCAGACTTCGGCCTTTCGCGCCGAAATATAGACGGTCGCGCCCTGCGCGATGAAGCCCGCCGCGATCATCTTGCCGATCCCGCGCGAGCCCCCGGTGACGAGTGCGATGCGGCCATCGAGCCGGAACAGGTTGGTCGTGTCCATTCTTCTTCTCCCTCTCCCGCTTGCGGGAGTTTTGTGGAACGGCGGGTCGGTCGGGTCCCCCGGACCCGACCTGCGGAATGCCGGGGGCATTCCGCTCCCGCCGTTCCACAAAACTGGCCGGGGAGAGGGCAGTCTCTCCACGACCCTATCGCTGGTTGTTGCCGGACTGCCCCTCTCCCCGACCCTCTCCCCGCAAGCGGGGAGAGGGAGATTTACCCCCCCCGCTTGATCGTCTCGCGCGCGATGATGATCTGCTGGATCTGGCTGGTGCCCTCGTAGATGCGGAACAGCCGGACGTCGCGGTACAGCCGCTCGATCCCGTAATCCGCGATATAGCCTGCACCGCCGAAGATCTGCACCGCGCGGTCGGCGACGCGGCCGACCATCTCGCTCGCATAATATTTAGCAACGGCGGATTCCATCACCACGTCCTTGCCCGCATCCTTCGCGGCGGCGGTCTCCAGCACCATCGCGCGCGCGACCAGCGCCTCGGTCTTCGAATCCGCGAGCATCCCCTGGATCAACTGATGCTCCGAAATCGGCTTGCCGAATTGCGTCCGGCTGGTCGCATAAGCGACGCAATCCGCGATCAGCCGCTCGGCGACGCCGACGCAGACCGCCGAAATGTGGAGCCGCCCGCGATCGAGCACGCGCATCGCGATCTTGAAGCCTTCGCCCTCCGCCCCGAGCCGGTTCTCCGCGGGCACGACGACATCGTCGAAATGGACGTCGGCGACCTTCGCGCCCTTCTGCCCCATCTTCTTCTCGGGCTCGCCGATGCTGACCCCGGCGAGATCGCGCGGGACGAGGAAGGCGGACACGCCGCGCGCGCCGGGCTGTTCGCCGGTGCGCGCCATCACGGTGAACAGGTCGGCCTTGTCAGCGTTGGTGATGTAGCGTTTCGTCCCCGACAGCCGATACGCCTGCCCGTCGAAGGTCGCGCGAGTCTTCACCGCGCCCGAATCGCTTCCGACTTCGGGCTCGGTCAACGCGAAGCTGGTGATGATCTCGCCGCTCGCGATGCGCGGGAGCCATGCCGCCTTCTGCTCGGGCGTTCCCGCCATCACGAGGCCCTGGCTGCCGATCCCGACGTTGGTCCCGAAGGTCGAGCGGAACGCGGGCGTAGTGCGACCGAGCTCGATCGCGACCTTTGCTTCCTCGAGCATCGTCAGCCCGAGCCCGCCATACGCTTCGTCGATCGACAGGCCGAACAGCCCCATCTCGCGCATGTCCTGCACGACGTCGGCGGGGATCGCGTCATCCGCCTCGACCTGCGCCTCGAGCGGGCGGAGCCGTTCGGCGACGAACCGGCGGACCGTGTCGATCAGCGCATCGAAGGTTTCGGGGTCGAGTGCCATGAATCCTCTCGCATCGTATCTGGGGGCGAAGTCGTGCCGACGGCGATGCCGCAAACCGCCGCCGCCCGCAAACCCGAAATTCCAAAATCATCATCAACGTGGCGCATTGACCAGCTAAACCCCCGTACTAGTATGACCAAAAGTACAGGAGAGCAGGATGCGTTTTGCGGGCAAGCGGGCCGTCGTCACCGGCGGGGCCTCGGGAATCGGCCGCGCAACCGCGCTTCGGCTGGCGCGCGAGGGTGCCGAGGTCTGGATCGGCGACATCGACGAGGCGGGCGGCGCGGAAGTCGCCGACACGTCGAACGGGCGAATCCACTTCCAGCGGACCGACGTGCTCCAGGCGGGTGAGATCGAGGCGCTGATGCACGCCGCCGATGCCGCGGGCGGGCTCGACGTGGTGTTCAACAATGCGGGCGCGGGCGGGTCGCGCGATTTGATCGATGCGATCTCGCCCGAGGATTGGGACCGGACGCAGGCGCTCTTGCTGCGCTCGGTCGCGCTCGGGATCCGCTATGCCGCGCCGTTGATGATCGCGCGCGGGCACGGCGGGGCGATCGTCAATACGGCGTCGGTGGCGGCGCTCCAGACCGGCGCGGCGCCGACCGCTTACTCGGTCGCCAAGGCGGGCGTGCTCCACCTCACCACGCTTGCCGCCGCCGATCTCGCGCAGCACCGGATCCGCGTCAATGCGGTGTGCCCGGGGTTCATCACGACCAACATCTTCACCTCCGCGCTCGGCATCGCAGGCGAGAAGCGCGATCTGGCGAACGGGATGATCGGCCAGGCGGCCGCGCAGGCGCAGCCGCTCCAGCGCGCGGGGACATCGGACGATATCGCGGCGGCGGTCGCCTATCTCGCAAGCGAGGATGCGTCGTTCGTCACGGGAACGCGGATCGTGGTCGATGGCGGGCTGACGATCGGCCCGCGGCACAGCTGGGACCCCAAGGCCCCCTCGATGTTCGCCGCGCTGGAGGCCTTCGCTTCGTGACGCCCCAGATCGTCGCGCCCCCCGCGCGACGCCTGTCGCTGCGCAGCCGCCTGTCGTTCGGGATCGGGTCGATCGCGTATGGCGTGAAGGACAATGGCTTCGCGACCTTCCTGCTGTTGTTCTACAATCAGGTGATCGGCCTGCCCGCCGCCTCGGTCGGGCTTGCGATCATGGCGGCGCTGGTGGTCGAGGCGTTCGTCGATCCGCTGGTCGGCTATCTCTCGGATCATACGCGCGGGCGGTGGGGCCGGCGGCATCCGTGGATGTACGCCTCGGCGCTGCCGGTCGCGATCGGCTGGCTGTTGCTGTGGAACCCGCCCGCTTTGTCGCAGGGCACGATGCTGCTGTACGTGTTCGGCAGCGCGTTGCTGGTGCGGGTCGCGCTGTCGATGTTCGAAATTCCGGGCGCGGCGCTGGGGCCCGAACTGACCGCGGATTATGACGAGCGGACGCGGTTGTTCTCCTACCGCTATCTGTTCGGCTGGGGTGGCGGGCTGGCGATGCTCGCGCTGGCGTATGGTGTGTTCCTTGTGCCCGATGCGACGCATCCGGTCGGGACGCTCAACGCGGATGGCTATTCCCGGATGGCGGTCGTGGCGGCGCTGGTGATGGCGACGTCGATCCTCGTCTCCTCGGTCGGGCTGCACCCGGAGATCCCGCGCCTGCCGCAGGTGCCGCGCTCGGACGAGACGTTCGCGGAGCATCTGCGCGATTTCGGGCGGACGGTGTGGAACCGCGGGTTCCTGTGGCTGATGGCGGCGGGGTTGTTCGCTTATACCGCGCAGGGGATCTCGTTCGCGCTCTCGCTGTACATGTACCAGTTCGTCTGGGTGTTCGCGCAAGGGGATTATAATTATCTGTCGATCGCGCTGATGGCGGGGGCGCTCGGCGCGTTCTTCCTCGCGCCCGCCTTGACGCGCGGCGGGGACAAGCCACGCAGCGCGATGGCGCTGTCCTTCTGCGCGGGGCTGTTGCTGACCGCGCCGTATCTGCTGCGGTTCGCAGGCGTGTTCCCCGAGCCCGGGTCGCCGCTGCTGCTCCCGGTGTTGCTGACGATCTTCGCCGCCAATACCGCGTGTGGGGTCTCGGCGTTCATCCTCGGTGCGGCGATGCTGTCCGACGTGGTCGAGGATTCGGAGGTCCGGACCGGCAAGCGCTCGGAGGGGGTGTTCTTCGCGGGCGGGTTCTTCGTGCAGAAGCTGGTCGGCGGGCTGGGCATCTTCGTCGCGGGGCGGATCCTGGCGTTCGCGGCGTTTCCGGCGGGGGCAAAGCCGGGGCTGGTGCCGGTCGCGACGATCGACCGGCTGACCGTGGTGTTCGTGGTGCTGGAGTTGGGGTTCTACGTCGCGGCGGGGCTATGCTACGCGCGCTTCCCGTTCGGGCGGGCGGAGCATGATGCGCGGTTGCGGGCGAGTTCGGCGGCGTAACCGCCGGGCACCCGCCGCGTTCTTACCGCCGGATAGCCCTAACCCGCAATCGGCCGGATGAACCCGGTCAGCGCCCAGCCCGACTTGCACGGCCCGGCATAAGGGCGGGGCGCGGCAATCGGGGCGGCGACGCCGCACTCCGATCCATCGGCGGGCACCACGACGACGCCCTGCCAGCGCTGGTCGAGCGAGCGCGTGCAGCGGAACACCCGCGTTCCCGCGCCGAGCCGCGCGACTTCGTCCGCCTCCGCGAAGGGGGCGGCGCGCAAGGGGAGATACGCCTCGCCGCCGGGCGACAGGTTGACGACCTCGCCCAGCCCCGCGCACGCCTGGAACGCGGAGCCGCCCTCGCCGATCTGGACCGGTTGTACGCCGGGCGCGGGCGCGGTGGTGTTGGTATCGTACAGGCCCGCATCGTTGCCGAATCCTCCGCCGGGCGAGCAGGCGGCAAGCAGCAGGCATAACGCCGTAGCGGTTCGGTTCATGGCAATGATTCCTAGCCCCGATCCAGCCGCTTGGCGAGCAGGATCGTGTTTCGCGGGGCTGTCGACAGGCCGCGAAATGGCAGTCACCGCGCGCCCAACTCGCTTCATCGGAAAAGGTTCCGTTCATCGGGGAGCAAGGGTTTTCATGCGGCCTGCGACCTGCTTTGACAGGATCAACGACGACCTAGACCAGTTTCAAGACCGTGGGGGTCCCATGAATTTCAAGGCTTTGACAGCGCGCTTTGCGCTGATGGTTGCGTGCGGCCTGATGACGGCGACCCCGGCGATGGCGCAGTTCTGGCAGTGCGCGCCCTACGCCCGGCAGATTTCGGGGATAGAGATCCGCGGCAATGCGAACACCTGGTGGTCGCAGGCCGCCGGCCATTATGCGCGCGGCCACGCCCCCAAGGTCGGCGCGGTCCTCGCCTTCACTGCAACCAACCGGATGCGCCTCGGCCATGTCGCGATGGTCAGCGAAGTCGTCAGCGACCGCGAAGTCCTGCTGACTCACGCCAACTGGTCGCACCGCGGCGGGATCGAGCGCGATGTCCGCGCGATCGACGTTTCGCCGGGCGGCGACTGGAGCATGGTCAAGGTCTGGTACGGTCCGCAGGGCGACCTCGGCACCTCGGCTTATCCGACCAGCGGCTTCATCTATTCCGATCATGCCCCGGCTGGCGACGATGCGGTCGAGCAGCAGACCAAGGCACCGATCGTGCTCGCGTCGCTCGACATGGGGACGACGGTCAGCTTCTAAGGCGACCCTCAGCAGCGGCCTTCGGCTCACCCCTGCGGGTGATGCGGCTGCAGGATCAGCACCCCGTCCTCGACCCGCCACGATTTCAGGCGCGACAGGAAATTCATCCCCACCACGTTCATGTCGCCAAAGGCGGGGGACACCACCACCGGCACGTCGCGCGCGACGACGTTGCCGATCCGAATCTCCGGCACGGTCGCGGTCTGCGCGGCGACGGTGCCATTGGCGGTCTGCATCATCACCGGCATCATCGCATCGCGCGGTTCGATCCCCGCCGCGGCGGCGGTATCGGCGCTGAGCGCAGTGACGGTCGCGCCGCTGTCGACGAGCATCCGCTTCTCGTAATCGCCGATCTTCACGCGCACCCAGAAATGCCCGTCGGGCGACATGTTGACCCGCGTTTCGCCACCGACCGCCTGTTGCTGCCCCATCTGGAAGCGCTGCGCCATCCGCGCGAACATCGGGTCGAACTGCGCGCGTTCGGACAGGATGACCAGCACCAGCACGATCGACCCGGCGGTGAACGCGAACGACACCAGCCGACCGATGAACGGCACCCGCCGCGCGACGATCATCACCGCGACGACACCGGCGATCAGGAGATACAGCGGCGCGTGGCCGCCAAGGTCAGGGAGCGCGTTCACGTCCGAAAGATAAGAACCCGCCCTGGCTTTCGAAAGACCGGGCCACCGCCCCTTCGCGCTATTCCATCGCCGCACGCGGCCGCTCGACCCCGGGGGTTGGCGATCCGGCGGAGGTGCCGACACGCCGGATCATGCCCCGATCCGCTATACCCCCGGTCAAACCATCGCGACGCTGCCGAGCGCGCGGGACAGGCCGGCCACCCGCTCGCACCGGGATCGACCACGTCCCGCGGCGGGGCAGGTTAGCGATCGGCCTTGAACGCCAACGGGATATTGCTGCGAACTCAACGGTCAGGCACCATCGCACGATCATCCCGTGGCAAAGGGGACACCACGACGTGCGCATGATTTCTCTTCTGGTTGTTCTGGCGGCGACGGCAAACATCGGTGTTGCCTGGGGACAACAGACAGATCCCCAGCCGCTCCCGAGCGACCAGTCTGCGCTGCCGGTGCTCGCTCAATATGGCACGGCGCCGAGTCAGGCGGCCGGTCTGGCCATCCTCGATCGCGCGCTGGCGTTGCTGCCACAACCGACCGCGTTTCGCGGTCAGGTGGTGTGCACGCGCGCGGCCCTGCTGGACGCGATGGAACGCCCGACGGAGTCGCGGGCGGGGTATGACCAATGCCGGCAATTGCGTCCGGACGACCCGAATGTCCTGATTCCGATCGCTCTCGACGAATCGACCCACCAGCGACCGGTCGAAGCCGCGCGGCTGTTGATGCACGCCGCCGCCCAGCATGCGTCCGGGCTCGATGCGGTCGACCCCGGAACAATGGGCACCATCGACCGGCGGCTCCGGTACATCGACCAAGGCAGCGTCGCGAACGACCTGATCGCCGGGCTGGTAGCCGCCGGATACCCGCGAAACGACCCTTCCACGCTCTCGAGATACACCACGATCGCCATCGTGAACCGGTTGCGCGCCGCCGATACGGCGGGCGCGACGCAACTCCTGCCGACGATCCTTTCGCCGAGCGACGGGATTGCCATGCTGATCGATCGCAAGTTCGCGCCGATCTGGCCCGCGATCGAACAATGGGCGGGCAGCGACCTGTCGGTCCAGCGGCGCGCGCTGCTGTCCGCGACCCGCGCCGCGTTCGAGATTTCGAACACGGACGAGGCGCGGCTGCGCTTTGCCGACGCATTGGTGGAGACGGGCCACGACCGGGAGGCGATCGATCTCATCGAAGAATGGCTGTTGACCCCGGCCACGCCGGATACTGCGTGGGACCGCAACATGGCGATCATGCATCAGGGGCGCTGGCTGGCCGAGCAGGGCAAGCACGCCGAGGCCATCAAGCGGATGCGCGCCGCCCTGAACGTTCCGGCTCCGCTCGCCGTCGGCAGCGAGAATATCACGCCGAACCTTGTCAGACACCTCCTGTTCGTGCGCGATTATGCTGGCGCGATCGACGTTCTCGATCACCATATGCCGACCAGTGACCACGTGGAGAGCCCGGCGACGATGGGCTATTTCGTCGCGTTGCGCGCGTGCGCGCTGGAGGGTCTGGGAAAGCACGCGAAGGCGGTTGCCGAACATCAACGGCTGGATGCGCTGTACCGGGGCAATCTCGGCGCCCAGAACCTCGCCGTCGCATGTCTGGGCTCGGTCGAGGAGCAGGCGCATTGGTGGCTGAAACGCGTGCAGCAGCAGGACCATACCGAAACGCTGGTCAGCCTGGCTGCGGCGCGATACGCCAAGGCGAACCATTTGCCGCCGGTGTCGCTCGAGGACGACATGTTGCGCCGGATCGAGAACCGGCCCGACATACGGCGGGTCTATCTGGAACTGGGCCGCGACCTGCCCGAACGCTACGCGCCCGGCCTGGACGATTTCAGGGCGGCCCCGCTCCCGCCCCGGCGGACACCCGCACCGGTGTCCGCCACCTGACGGAGTCGCTCAGCGCGCAATCCCGCCCGCCGCCAGCACCGCGAGCGTCACCAGTTCGCTCGCGGTCGAGGTCATCGGCGCGATCTGGACCGACTTTTCCATGCCGACGAGCATCGGCCCGATCACCGCGTCGCCGCCAAGCTCGCGCAGCAGCTTCGCCGAGATGTTGGCGGATTGCAGCCCCGGCATGATCAGCACGTTCGCTGGCCCCGACAGCCGCGCGAACGGATAATTCGCGAGCTGCTTCGGGTTAAGCGCGACGTCGGGGGCCATTTCGCCCTCATATTCGAACCCGACCTGCCGCGAATCGAGCACGCCAACCGCGGCGCGGATGTTCTCGAGCCAGTTGCCCTCCGGGTTACCGAAGGTCGAATAGCTGAGGAACGCGACCCGCGGTTCATGCCCCATGCGGCGTGCGACCAAGGCGGTCTGTTCGGCGATGTCGGCGAGTTCCTCGGCCGACGGACGCTCGTTGATCGTCGTGTCCGCCATGAACACGGTGTGGCTCTGCCCGACCATCAGATGGATCCCGAACGGGATCCGCCCCTCGGCGGGGTCGATCACGCGGCGCACCTCGCGCATCGTATGCGCGTACGTGCGGGTGATGCCGGTGATCATCGCATCCGCCTCACCGAGCTGGAGCAGCACCGCGCCGAAGATGTTGCGATCCTGGTTGATCATCCGCTCGCAGTCGCGGCGCAGATAACCGCGCCGCTGGAGGCGTTCGTACAGGAAATCGACCATCCGCGGGACGAGCGGCGAATTGCGGCTGTTGTGCAATTCGTAGCTGTCGGGATCGGCGACGCCGAGCGAGCGCAGCCGGTCCGGCACGTCGTCGCGCCCGACCAGCACCGGCGTGCCATAGCCGCCATCCTTGAACGCGATCGCCGCGCGCAGCACGACTTCCTCTTCGCCTTCGGCGAACAGCACGCGCTTGGGATGCGCCTTGGCGCCTTCATAGGCGAGCGTCAGCACCGACGTGGTCGGGTTGAGGCGGGCCTTCAGTTTATCGCGATACGCTTCGAGATCGAGGATCGGCTTGGTTGCAACACCCGAATCCATCGCCGCCTTGGCGACCGCGACGGGAATGATCTCCATCAGCCGCGGATCGAACGGCGTCGGGATGATATATTCGGGGCCGAAGGTGTGGTGCACGCCGTACGCGACCGCGACTTCCTCGGGCACCTGCTGCCGCGCGAGTGCCGCCAGCGCGCGGGCGGCGGCGAGCTTCATCTCGTCGTTGATCGTCGTCGCTCGCACGTCGAGCGCACCGCGGAAGATGAACGGGAAGCACAGAACATTGTTGACCTGATTGGGGAAATCCGAACGCCCGGTGCGATGATCGCATCGGGTCGCGCCGCCTTGGCCTCGGGCGGCGTGATCTCGGGATCGGGATTCGCCATCGCAAAGATGATCGGCTTGGGCGCCATCTTCATCAGCTCGTGCGCGGGCAATGCGCCCGCCGCCGAAACCCCGATGAACACGTCCGCTCCGTCGAGCGCCTCGGCGCGGGTCCGCTTGGTCGTGTTGACGGCATGCGCCGACTGCCACTGGTTGATGTCCTCGCGACCCTGATAGATCACCCCGCCCAGGTCGATCATCGTCAGATGGTCGCTCGGCAGGCCCATCGTCTTGATCAGCTCGGCGCAGGCGATCGCCGCCGCGCCCGCGCCGTTCATCACGACCCGGGTCGTCTTGATGTCGCGCCCGGTCAGGAACAGCGCGTTGATGAGGCCCGCCGCGCAAATGATCGCGGTGCCGTGCTGGTCGTCGTGGAACACCGGGATGTTCATCTTGGCGCGCAGCGACTGCTCGATGATGAAGCATTCGGGCGACTTGATGTCCTCGAGGTTGATGCCGCCGAAGCTCGGCTCCATCAGCTCGATCGCGTCGATCAGCCGGTCCGGGTCCTCGGTCTTCAATTCGATGTCGATCGCGTCGACGTCGGCGAAGCGTTTGAACAGGACGGCCTTGCCCTCCATCACCGGCTTGGACGCGAGCGCGCCGAGATTGCCCAGCCCGAGGATCGCGGTCCCGTTGGAGATGACCGCGACGAGATTGCCTTTTGCGGTATAATCATAGGCAAGGCTCGGATCGGCGGCGATCGCGAGCACCGGGACCGCGACCCCGGGCGAATAGGCCAACGCAAGATCGCGCTGCGTCGCCATCGGCTTGGACGCGATGATCTCGATCTTGCCGGGCCGCCCTTCCGAGTGGAACAACAGCGCCTCGCGCTCGGAAAACTGGACGTTTGATTCTTCGGACATGGGGGGCGCACTCCTGAATAGCGCTGCCTTAAGCAGAGTTTGCCCGGATGGGAACGCCTTCAGTCGACGCTACGGCGATCGAGGCTGGCGCGCGAGGCAGGCAGGTCGGCCTTGTGATAGACCATCCAGGCCATATCTGCAGCGCTATAGTCGCGCAGGAGACGCCGCATGAAGACGACCGGTAACACCCTTCTCATCACGGGCGGCGGCTCGGGGATCGGCCGTGCGCTTGCCGAACAGTTTCACGCGCGGGGAAATCGGGTGATCGTTGCCGGCCGCCGCGCGGAACCGCTCGCGGCGCTCGCCCGCGACCTGCCCGGAATCGCCACGGCCCTGCTCGACGTCGCGGACGCGGCGGACATCGCGCGTTTCGCGGCGCAGGTCGTCGCGGATCATCCCGCGCTCAACGCCGTGATCCACAACGCCGGGATCATGCGGCCCGAGAACATGGCGGCCGACCGCTATGACCTGACCGACGCCGAGGCGATGATCGCGACCAACCTGCTCGGCCCGATCCGGCTGACCGCGGCGCTGCTCCCGCACCTGCGCAAACAGGCGAATGCCGCTATCCTGACCGTCTCGTCCGGGCTGGCGTTCGTCCCGCTGGTCGTCACGCCGACCTATTCGGCAACCAAGGCGGCGATCCACAGCTGGTCGCAGTCGCTGCGATCGCAGGTGGCCGGGCTCGGGATCGACGTGATCGAGATCGCCCCGCCCGCGGTCGCGACCGACCTGATGCCGGGGCAGGCAACCAACCCCAATTCGATGCCGCTCGATGCCTATATCGCGGAGACGATGGCGTTGCTCGAGGCGAATCCAGAGGGGCCGGAGAATACGGTCGAACGCGTGAAGTTCCTGCGCGATGCCGAGCGCGAGGGGCGGTACGATTCGGTCTTCGCGATGCTCAACGGCGGGTGAGGCCAAGTCGGCGGGGACGGAAGTGGTCAATCGTCCCGCGCGACGGAAGGCGGGAGACCGGGTTTTCGCGAACCCCTCAACCGCCGTCCCCTTGAACTCGTTTCAGGGTCCACCCCGCAGCAAGTCCGGTCCTGGCCTGTTGCACGGTGGATGCTGAAACGAGTTCAGCATGACGGGAGGGGAGAAAGACCCTGTACAACCCGCCCGCCGACATCTGCCCCATGACGCGCGGCGGTTTCTTCGCTACCCAGCGGCAATGCCCGCCGCTTCTCCCGCCCCTGCCCCGACTACCGCCGCCCCCACGCCGATGATGGCGCAATATCTGACGCTCAAGGCGGAGGCGGCGGATTGCCTGTTGTTCTACCGGATGGGCGATTTCTTCGAGCTGTTCTTCGATGATGCGAAGATCGCCGCCGCCTGCCTCGACATCGCGCTGACCGCGCGCGGCGAGCATCACGGCGTGCCGATCCCGATGTGCGGCGTACCGGTCCATGCCGCCGACGGCTATCTCGCGCGGCTGATCAAGGCCGGACACCGCGTCGCGATCGCCGAGCAGACCGAAAGCCCCGCCGAGGCCAAGAAGCGCAGCGGCAAGACATTGGTTTCGCGGGCGATCGTCCGGGTCGTCACCGCCGGCACGCTGACCGAGGAAGCGCTGCTCGACGCGCGCAGCGCAAACTGGTGCGTCGCGATCGGCGAGGCAGGCGGCGCGGTGGCGATCGCCGCCGCCGACATTTCGACCGGGCGGTTCGAACTGATCGCGTGCGATCCCGCTGGGATCACCGCCGAACTCGCCCGCCTTGCGCCAGCCGAAACAATCACGTCGGACGCGAGCGACTTCGCCGAACTCGCGACGATGCTCCGCCCGCGCGCCGAGTTCGACAGTGGACGCGGCGAGGCGCGGCTCAAGGCGCTCTACGCGGTCGCGACGCTCGACGGGTTCGGGCAGTTCGACCGCGCCGCGCTGTCGGCCGCGGGCGGGCTGGTCGCCTATCTCGACCACACCGCGAAAGGCGCAATGCCGTTCCTGCGCCCGCCCCGGCTTGGTGCCAGCGCGCAGCACATGGCGATCGACGCGGCGACGCGCGAGAGCCTCGAACTGACCCAGACCACCACCGGCGCGCGCAAGGGCAGCCTGCTCGATTCGATCGACCGGACAGTGACCGCGGCGGGCGCGCGGCTGCTCGGCGCGGACATCGGCGCACCGCTGATGGAGCGCGGACTGATCGAAGCGCGGCTCGATCTCGTCGCGTTGCTGAGCGACGACAGCGGCCTGCGCGAGTCGCTCCGGGGCACGCTCCGCAGCATGGCGGATATCGGGCGCGCGCTCGGGCGGCTTGCGGCGGGGCGCGGTTCCCCGCGCGATCTCGGGCAGTTGCGCGACGGACTCGACGGCGCATGGCGGCTCGGCGAACGGCTCGGCACCATCGCCGCGCCGCCTGCGCTGCTCACCGAGCTCGCCCCCCGGCTGCGCGGACATGGCGCGCTGATCGACTTGCTGACGCGCGCGCTGGTTCCCGCGCCCCCGATCGATGCATCGGACGGCGGCTATATCGCGGCGGGCTATGACGCCGCGCTCGACGATCTGCGCGATGCGGGAGCGGGCGGGCGACGCGCGATCGCCGCGCTCGAGGCGGAGTTCCGCAGCCGGACCGGCGTGGCGCAGCTCAAGATCCGCCACAACGGCGTGCTCGGCTATCATATCGAAGTGCCGGCGCGCTCGGCGGACGGGCTGATGAAGCCCGACAGCGGGTTCATCCACCGCCAGACGATGGCGGGCGCGGTGCGCTTCAACGCGTCCGAACTCCACGAAGTCGCCGCCAAGGTGACGCAGGCGGGCGCGCATGCGCTCGCGGCGGAGGCGGCGCATCTCGAGGATCTGGTCGCCGCCGCCCTCGACCGGCGCGAGGCAATCGCAGCGACCGCCGATGCGCTCGCGCGGCTCGATGTTGCGGCAGCGCTTGCCGAGCGCGGTTGCGAAGGCGGATGGGCGCGGCCCGAGCTGGTCGACCACGCCTGTTTCGACATCACCGGCGGACGACACCCCGTAGTCGAGGATGCGCTCGCGAAACGCGGCGAGCGGTTCGTTGCCAATGACTGCCGGCTGTCGGAGGATTCACGGCTGTGGCTCGTCACTGGGCCCAACATGGGCGGCAAATCGACCTTCCTGCGCCAGAACGCCGCGATCGCGGTGCTCGCGCAGGCGGGGAGCTTCGTCCCCGCGACCGCCGCGACGCTCGGGCTGGTCGACCGCCTGTTCAGCCGCGTCGGCGCATCGGACAATCTCGCGCGCGGGCGCTCGACCTTCATGGTTGAGATGGTCGAGACCGCCGCGATCCTCGCGCAGGCGACGCCGCGCAGCTTCGTGATTCTTGATGAAGTCGGGCGCGGCACGTCGACCTATGACGGGCTCGCGATCGCCTGGGCGGTGGTCGAGGCGATCCACGACGACAATCGCTGCCGCTGCCTGTTCGCGACGCATTATCACGAGCTGACCCGGCTTGCGGAGCGCTGCGAGGCGCTGACGCTCCACCACGTCCGCGCGCGCGAGTGGAAGGGCGAGCTGGTGCTTCTGCACGAAGTGTCCGAGGGGCCGGCGGACCGGTCCTACGGGCTGGCGGTGGCGCGGCTCGCGGGGCTGCCGCCGGTGACGATCTCGCGCGCCAAGGCGGTGCTGGCGAAGCTCGAGGCGGGGCGCGCCAAGACCGGCGGGCTGGCGGCGGGGCTGGATGACCTTCCGCTGTTCGCCGCCGCGATCGAGGCGGAAGAAGAGGAATGCGACGCGATCCGCGCCGAGGTGGAGGCGCTGGACGTCGACGCGCTGACGCCGCGCGAGGCTTTGGAAACGCTGTACCGGTTGAAGGGGCTGGCGCGGGGGTAGCGGATCAGCTCCAAGCGCCCCCCCCAACCGTTCGTTTCGAGCGTAGTCGAGAAACCCGGCACCCGCGCAGGTTTCTCGACTTCGCTCGAAACGAACGGACAGGGACAATTCACCCCCGCGCCACCACGGTATAGGTCATCTCCCGCCGCACCTCGAACCCCAGCGCGCGATACAGCGCCACCGCGGGGTTGTCCGCGTAACTGTGCAGGAACACCCCTTCCCCGCGCTCCAGCAAAGGTGCCAGCACCGCTTCCATCAACGCCCGCGCGAAGCCCTGCCCGCGATAGTCGGGATGCGTGCACACCGCGCTGATCTCGCTGAACCCCGGCACCTTCATCCGCTCGCCCGCCATCGCGACCAGCCGGCCGCCGCGCCGCACGCCAATATAGCCGCCCTGCAGATGCGTCGCCACAAAGAACGGTCCCGGCGCGGTCAGCGTCGCGAGTGCCAGCATCTCGGCTGCGTCGGCATCCCCCAGCGGCACGATATCCAGCGCGTGCGACGTCCTATGGAGCCGGGTCGCGACCATCTGGTTCAGCCGCCGTTCCGACACCACGACCGTCCCCGGCAACGCCGCCGCCGCGCCGACCCCGAGCAGCCCGAGCGTCTCGCCGTCCTCGATCAATCCGACCAATGCGCGCAACGCTTCGGGCGAATCGTCCGCCGCCTCTCCGAACAGATTGACCTCGGGCCGGAACCGCACCGCGCGCGCATCGCCGAGCGCGAGGGCGGCCTGCCGTCCGGTCAGGCTATGCCAGATCGGGCGGTCGAGTGGGGTCGGGCTGGGTGTGTCGGTCATGCCATCTCCTCACCACGACCGGATGTCGCCCGCATCCCATGCCTTGCCGCCAAACCCCGCCGCCCGCTCACGCCGCATCGATCGTCAGCACCGCGTCCGCGATCGGCAAGGTCTCGTGCAGCAGCCGCAGGTCGAGGTGCGTCGTGCCATTCTCGTCGCTGATCACGTCGACGAATTCGTGATCGACACGCACCGTCTCGCGCGCATACCGCTTTCCGCCCAGCGACTGGCTGGCGAGCAAGGTGTCGATCCCGCTGAGCGACAAGGTCAGCATGAACCGGTCGCGATCGTCCGCGAGCGCGGCAAGGACCGGGCTGTCATCGTCGAGGATGTGTACCAGAGTCCATGCGAGCCCGAGCATCGGGTTCTGGTTGCGCACCAGCGGCAACTCGCTCAGCCGCCGGAAGGTGCGACCGTCGCCGACATGCACCAGCTCCAGCCAGCTCATCTGCGCGGTCACGTCGGCGAGCGGGCGCGAGCGTTTCGAGGCGACCCGCACCATCAGCGCACGCTTGCCCTGATACCGCCCGATCACCGCGACGTCGCTGAACAGCAGGCTTTCGCGCGGGCGGGCGAACCGCGCGAAGATCAGCCCGGTGATCGTCGCCGAAAAGAACAGCCCGGTCAGGATCTCGACCGCGGCGATCGCATGGCCAAGCCGCGTCACCGGCGCCATCACGCCGTACCCGACCGTCCCCAGCGTATCGACCGAAAAGAAGAAGCCGTCGATCACCGACCCCGGCTC
Organism: Sphingomonas sp. PAMC 26621; assembly: GCF_000251145.1. Lineage (GTDB taxonomy): Bacteria > Pseudomonadota > Alphaproteobacteria > Sphingomonadales > Sphingomonadaceae > Sphingomonas. Next base: position 35,952 of record NZ_AIDW01000028.1, read on the forward strand.
CATCGTCCCGATCGCGCCCGGCAGCAACGCATAGAGTGTCCCGAACACGAGGTTGATCGCGACGAAGCTCGCCGAGACGAGTGCGATAAACCACGGCCAGCTCATCTCCATCACCCAGTAATAGAGATCGGCATAGGGCGACGGTGCCCCCGTCTTGACTGCGGGGAACCCGCCCATCTGGATGATCTGGCGCCGCGCGGGTCTGGTCATGGCAACAAGCCTTGGCCAAGCGCGCGAGTCCGTCAAGCCGCGTGACGTTCGATGACGCACATCCTATCTATCGAAAATGCCACCTCGCTTTGAATCCCTTCCGCAGCGCCGTTCGATCATCGACCGGCGCACCGTCGCCGACGCGCTCACCGCGCTCGAAGGGGACGCTAACACGCTGCGTGCCAGCGCGTTCGCGCTGCTCAAACAGGCGCTCGACGCGGGGCGCGCCGAGATCGGGCGACGATTGATCGAACATCCCTCGCGCGGGTTGGAAGCCGCGGCGGCACAGGCGTTTCTGGTCGATCAGTTGCTACGGCTGCTCTATGATTTCATGGTCCAGCGGATCTACCCCAACCCCAACCCCACCACCGGCGAACGCATTACGATCATCGCGGTGGGCGGCTATGGGCGCGGCGAGATGGCACCCTATTCGGACATTGACGTCGGCTTCCTCACCCCGGGCAAACAGCCGCCCTGGGCCGAGCAGGTGATCGAGGCGATGCTCTACACCATGTGGGACATGGGCCTGAAGATCGGCCACAGCAGCCGCTCGCTCGACGAGATGGTGCGACAGGCCAAGAGCGACGTGACGATCCGCACCGCCTTGCTCGAGGCCCGCTACGTGTGGGGCGATCAGACACTGTATGACGAGGCGGCACAGCGCTTCAAGACCGAGGTCCAGGCCGATACCGCGCGTCAGTTCATCGCCGACAAGCTCGCCGAGCGCGACGTGCGGCATCACAAGATGGGAGACACGCGCTACGTCGTCGAACCCAACGTCAAGGAGGCCAAGGGCGGCCTGCGCGACCTGCACACGCTCTTCTGGATCGGCAAGTACGCCTACAACGTTACCGAGCCGGGCGAGCTGGTCGAGGCGGGGCTGCTCAGCCGCGACGAATATCGCCAGTTCCACCGCGCCGAGAATTTCCTGTGGGCGGTGCGCTGCCACCTCCACGCGATTTCAGGCCGCGCCGAGGACCGCCTCACCTTCGACCTCCAGCGCGAGATCGCCGAGCGGATGCGCTTCGCCGACCGGCCCGGCAAATCCAAGGTCGAGCGGTTCATGCATTATTATTTCCTCCAGGCACGCACCGCGGGCGACCTGACGGGGGTGTTCCTCGCGCATCTCGACGAGAAGTTCGCAGCGCGCGGGCGGCGCTTCGGTTTTCCGGTGCTGCGGCGTTCGCCGCGCAAGCTCAACGGGTTCACGCTGGTGCGCGGGCGGCTCGCGCTACCCTCGGACGATTTCCTCGCGGAAAAACCGGTACGGCTGATCGAGCTGTTCGCGCTGGCCGACAAGCACGAGCTAGAGATCCACCCGCTCGCGATGCGCGCGGCGTCGCGCGATGCGAAGCTCGTCGACGAGATCCGGCAGGATCCGACCGCGAACGTCTTGTTCCTCGACGTGCTGACCAGCCACCGCGACCCAGAGACGGTGCTGCGCTGGATGAACGAGACGGGCGTATTCGGCCGCTTCGTTCCCGATTTCGGCCGCGTCGTCGCGCAGATGCAGTTCGACATGTACCACCATTATACCGTCGACGAGCATACGATCCGCGCGATCGGGCTGCTCGCGCGGATCGAACGCGGCATCCTCGCGGCGGACCATCCGTTGTGCACCGCGCTGCTCAAGCAGATCGTCTCGCGCCGCGCGCTGTATGTCGCGGTGCTGTGCCATGATATCGCCAAGGGGCGCGGTGGGGACCATTCCGTGCTGGGAGCCGAAGTTGCCGAGCGGCTTGCCCCGCGCCTGGGGTTGAGCCCGGCGGAAACCGAAACGGTTTCGTGGTTGGTGCGCTGGCATTTGCTGATGTCCGCGACCGCGTTCAAGCGCGACCTGTCGGACTTCAAGACGATCCTCGATTTTACCGCCGTGGTGCAAAGCCCCGAGCGGCTGCGCCTGCTGCTGGTGCTGACCGTGGTCGATATTCGCGCGGTCGGCCCCGGTGTGTGGAACGGGTGGAAGCGTCAGTTGCTCTCGGATCTGTACGAATCGGCCGAGGAAGTGCTTCGGCTCGGCCACAAGCAGAAGGGCCGGACCGAGCGGATCGCCGCCAAGCAGATCGCGCTCCGGGATGCGCTGCAGTGGAGCGATGCCACGTTCGACGCACTCGTCGCCAAATTGCCCGAACCCTATTGGGTCGCCGAACCCGAAGACGTCATCGCCGACAATGCCGCGCTGATCGCGCAGGCAGGCGAGACCGCGCTTTCGATCGCGGCGCGCGTTTATCCCGAACGCGGCGCGACGCTCGTCACCGTCTATGCGGCCGACCATCCCGGGCTGTTCTACCGGATCGCGGGCGCGATCAGCATTGCCGGGGGGAACATCATCGACGCGCGGATCCACACCACGCGCGACGGCATGGCGCTCGACAATTTCCTGGTGCAGGATCCGGTCGGACGGCCGTTCGACGAGGACGGCCAGCTCCTTCGCCTCAAGAAAGCGATCGAGGATGCGCTGGCGAACCGCGTCAAGCTGGTCGACCGGCTGCTGGCGAAGCCGTTGCCACGGACGCGCGCTGAAGCGTTTCCGATCGCGCCCAACGTGCTGATCGACAACAAGGCGTCGAACCGCTTTACCGTGATCGAGGTCAACGCGCGCGACCGGCCCGCATTGCTCCACCAATTGGCGCACGCGCTGTTTCAGTCGAAGGTGACGATCCACTCGGCGCATGTCGCGACCTATGGCGAGCGTGCGGTCGATACGTTTTATCTCACCGATCTGACGGGCGAGAAAATCGGGGCCGGCAGCCGCTTGCGCACGATCGAGCGCCGCCTGCTCAGCGCGGCGGCGGGGGAGCGGCTGGTGGAGGCGGCTTAGCCCACATCCTTCGTTTCCCCGGCAAGGGCCGGGGCCCAGTAGCGCAGGTTTCGGGAACGCGCGCTGCGCTTCGATCCCCCGCCCGTCTTGCTGGACCCCGGCCTTCGCCGGGGAAGCACATCGGTCGTTATTTCGGCGCGAGCACCATCAGCATCTGACGGCCTTCCATGCGCGGATAGGCCTCGACCTTGGCGGTCTCGGTCACATCGGCCTGGACACGCTGGAGCAGCGCCATGCCGAGCTGGCCGTGGCTGAGCTCGCGGCCGCGGAAGCGGAGCGTGATCTTGACCTTGTCGCCTTCGTCGATGAACTCGAGCACCTTCTTCATCTTGGTGTCGTAATCGTGGTCATCGATGTTCGGACGCATTTTGATCTCCTTGATCTCCTGCGTCTTCTGCGACTTGCGCGCGAGGTTCGCCTTTTTCTGGGCCTCGTACTTGAACTTGCCGACATCGAGGAACTTCGCGACGGGCGGATCGGCGTTGGGCGACACCTCGACCAGATCGAGACCGACCTTGCGCGCCTGCTCCATCGCCTCGCGCGTGTACATCACGCCAAGGTTCTCGCCGTCCTGGTCGATCACGCGGACCTTGGCGGACTGGATGAATTCATTGAAGCGAGGGCCATTCATCGGCGGCGCCTGGCGGTTCATCGGGGGTCGGATAGGTGTAGCTCCTCTGGTCGTTGACAGTCGTATATAGGGGTTTTCGGGGGAAAACGAAAGATGCGCTCGTGCACCAAGTGACGATCCGAGCGGGGGCAGGTTTCGTTGGGAGACTCCCCTCCCCTTCAGGGGAGGGGCTGGGGGTGGGGCCGTGTCTCACCGAGAGTTTGGCTCTGCTGCACGTCCCCCCCCCCAACCCCCCCCCCCCCGCCCGCCCGTCGCGTCGTCGCGCGCGCGCGCGCGCGCGCGCGCGCGCGCGCGCGCGCGCGCGCGCGCGCGCGCGCGCGCGCGCGCGCGCGCGCGCGCGCGCGCGCGCGCGCGCGCGCGCGCGTCGCGCGCGACGACGCGCGCGCGCGCGCGCGCGCGCGCGCGCGCGCGCGCGCGCGCGCGCGCGCGCGCGCGCGCCCCCCCCGTGTCTCACCGAGAGTTTGGCTCTGCTGCACGTCCCCACCCCAACCCCTCCCCTGAAGGGGAGGGGCTAAGGGCGAGTGGCGTTACAGGTCCGGCGCCTTGGCCGCTTCCGTGAGCATCGCGATCGCATCGTCGAGCGTCAGGAACTGCTGCCGATCGCTCCCCAACTGGCGCAGCGCGACCTTGCCTTCCTCAGCCTCGCGCTTGCCGACGACGAGCAGGTTGGGAACCTTCGCCAGCGAATGCTCGCGTACCTTGTAGTTGATCTTCTCGTTACGCAGATCGGTCTCGACCCGGATTCCCGCCCCCTTGAGCTTCTCGGCCACTTCGCGCGCATAGTCGTCGGCGTCGGACACGATCGTCGCAACGACCGCCTGCACCGGCGACAGCCAGAGCGGGAAGCGCCCGGCGTGATGCTCGATCAGGATGCCGATGAAGCGTTCGAACGTGCCCAGGATCGCGCGGTGGAGCATGATCGGGCGGTGGCGTTCACCGTCAGCGCCGACGTAGCTCGCATCGAGTCGCTCGGGCAGCACGCGGTCGGACTGGATCGTGCCGACCTGCCACGTCCGCCCGATCGCGTCGGTCAGATGGAATTCGAGCTTGGGTGCATAGAACGCGCCCTCGCCCGGCAGTTCCTCGAACTTCGCCTTGATCGACTCGCTTAGGCTCGACCCAAGCACTGCCTTGCGCAACTCCTCCTCGGACTGGTCCCACATCTCCTCGGTGCCGAACCGCTTCTCGGGCCGCAGCGCGAGCTTGACCGCATAATCCTCGAACCCGAGGTCGCGGTACACGCTGTCGAGCAGCTCGCAGAATTGCTGGACCTCGGCGACGAGCTGATCCTCGCGGACGAAGATGTGCGCGTCGTCCTGCGTGAACTGGCGGACGCGCATGATGCCGTGGAGCGCGCCGTGCGGCTCGTTGCGATGGCAGCAGCCGAATTCGGCCATGCGGATCGGCAGGTCGCGATACGATTTGATCCCCTGGCGGAAGATCAGCACGTGCGCCGGGCAGTTCATGGGTTTCAGCGCCATCAGGTCGGCGGTGCCGCTGAACACGGCGGCGTCGTCCTCGGTGTTGGGGATCTCGTCGGGCACCACGAACATGTTCTCGCGATACTTGCCCCAATGGCCCGACTGTTCCCACTGGCGTGCGTCCATCAGCTGCGGGGTCTTCACCTCGGCATAGCCCGCCGCGTCGAGCCGGCGACGCATATACGCCTCCAACTGCCGCCACAGGATGAAGCCCTTGGGGTGCCAGAAGACCGAGCCCTGCGCTTCGGACTGGAGATGGAACAGGTCCATTTCCTGCCCGATCTTGCGATGGTCGCGCTTGCCCGCTTCCTCGAGCATCGTGAGATGCGCATCGAGCTGCTTCTTGTTGAGCCAGCCGGTGCCGTAGATGCGGCTGAGCATCGCGTTCTTCTGGTCGCCGCGCCAGTACGCGCCCGACACGCGCGTCAGCTTGAACGCGTTCGGGTCGAGCTTGCCGGTCGAGACCATGTGCGGCCCGCGGCACATGTCAAGCCACTTGCCCTGGCGGTAGATCGTCAGTTCCTCGCCGTCGGGAAGCTCGGCGGCCCATTCGGCCTTGAACGTCTCGCCCTGCTGCTGCCAGGTCTCGATCAGCTGCTCGCGGCTCCACACTTCGCGGACGAACGGCTCGTTGCGGCCGATGATCGCGCGCATCTCGGCTTCGATCGCGGGCAGGTCGTCGTCGGTGAAGGGCCGGTCCTTGCCGTTGATCTTGGGGGGCGCGAAGTCGTAATAGAAGCCGTCGTCGGTCGCCGGGCCGAAGGTGATCTGCGTGCCGGGGAACAGGTGCTGCACCGCTTCCGCCATGACGTGCGCGAGATCGTGCCGCGCGAGTTCGAGCGCATCCGCCTCGTCGCGCGCGGTGACGAGCGCGAGCGCGCTGTCGCCATCGAACGGGCGCATGATGTCGCGCAACTCGCCATCGACGCGCGCGGCGATCGCCGCCTTGGCGAGACCCGGGCCGATCGCCGCGGCGATGTCTGCCGGCGTAGTCCCCGGGGCTACCTCGCGGACGGAACCGTCGGGTAGCGAGATGCGGAACAGCGCGGACATGAGGACAGGGTCTTTCCGTGGATGAAGGGAACCCGCGGCTTAAGCCGGGTGCGCCGATATAGGCAAGCGCGCGTGTTCCGTCACCCTGTCATGGGTCTGTCGCGGTGTGCCCGCAAACGAGGCCGTCCCCCCGGGACACGCCCGGGGTGCCCTGCCCCCTCAGGCGTAGGCGCGCCGCGCAGGCTCGACCTGGAACCGGTCGGCCTGTTCGGCAAGCTGGACGACCACTTCGGTCAGGTTGCGCGCCGCCGCCGAGGTCTGCTCGACCATCGCGGCATTCTGCTGGGTTGAGGTGTCCATTTCATGCACCGCGCTGCTGACTTCGCTGATCGCGCTCGCCTGTGCGGCATTGTCGTTGGCGATCTGCTCGGCCAGCCGCGCCGCCTGCTCGCCCGAGGTGAGGATCACGCCGAACGCGCTGTCGACTTCCTGCACCGCATCCACCGCCGCGCCGATGTCGAGCCGCGTCACGCTCAACTGGTCACGCGCGCGCTTCGCCTCTTCCTCGGCGCGCATCGCGAGCGCGCTGACGAGATCCGCGACGACCGCGAAGCCGCGCCCGGCATCGCCCGCGCGTCCGGCCTCGACCGCTGCGTTCATCGCGAGGACGCGGGTCTGGAACGCGATCTTGTCGAGCCCCTCGATCACGTCGTCGATGCCCTTCGCGCTGTCGAGCACCCGCGTCATCGCCTGAACCGCGACGTCGGTGCGCTCGCGCCCGGTCTGGACCGCGGTCTTCGCCTGTTCGGACGTCTCGACCGACTGCGTCGCGGCGCGCGCGGTCGCCTTGAGCCGCGCATCGACCTGCTGGATCGCGGCGGCGGTTTGCTCGAGGCTCGCCGCATTGCCTTCGGTGCGGCGCGCGAGGTCGCTCGCGGCCTGGGCGATTTCGGTCGAGCCGGTCTGGATATTGCCCGTGCTCGCCATGACCGAGCCGAGCAGCGTGCGCAAATTCTCGAGCGCGTCGTTGAACGCCGCCTTGAGCGGCTGATAGACCGGGGGATAGTCCTCGACGATATCGGCGGTCAGGTCGCAGTTCGACAGCCGATCGAAATTGCCCGACAGCCGCTGGATGATCTGAGAATTGACCTCGAATTCGGCGTTGAGCCGCTGCTGCTCCTGCGCGGTCGCGCGGAACGTGCCCATCGCCTTGGTCATGCGCCCGACGCAATCCTTGTAGTCGGTGAAGTCGATCGGCGTATCGAGGTCGCCCGCGGCGAGCCCCTCCATCCGCACCACCGTCGCGACATAGGGTACGCACACCGCTTCGCGGAACAGATGCGCCAGCACCACGCCGACCCCGGTCGCACCCAGTGCGACCCACACCGAAACCGATGGCGGGAACAGCGCGGTCGCCAGCGTCACCGCCCCCAGCAACGCCACGAACGTGCCGTACGATACCAACATCTTCAAACGGATAGGCGCATCGGCCCGAAACCAATTCATAGGATAACCCCGCGCTGTAGGACGGCGTGCGACGCCACGCTGCCCCCATCATAGAAAGCGGAGCTACCGCACGTTTCGCGCAGGGAATTTTTTTCGCGTCAGGCGACGCCGAACGGCACCACGCGATTGCCGCGATAATGGCCGATCTCGGCGCGCCCGAGATACGGCACGCGCATCTCGCCGCACCAGCGCGTAATCATCGTTTCGATCGTCTCGCCAAATTCGGGCTCGTTCGCCTGCACCTCGGTGATCTGCCCGAGCCGTACCCCGGCAATCCCTTTCAACTGTGTCGCATGCGCCATCGTGAACAGCATGCGGTCGATCCGGTACAAGGGCTCGGAGACCTCCTCGACGATCAGGACGTGGTCGGTCAGGTCGGGCAACCAGGGCGAGCCGATCAGCCCGGTCAGGATCGCGAGGTTGAACGCCGCCGCCGGGCGCCCGTCGAGCCCGGGCTCGAGCACCGACCGGTCCTTCTTCGTGAGCCACAGCAACGCGCGGGTGAACCCGACCCCGCCGTCACCGCTCCCCGCAGTCGACACCATCGGCCCGTGGACCGGCCGCCCGATCCGCGCGGCGTAGAGCGCGCCGAGCAGGAACCCCATGTCGGAAAAGCCGAGATACGTCTTGCGCCGCGCCGCCTCGCCGAGCGCGGGGATCACCGCCTGCAGGATCCGGTTCGACCCGTAGCCGCCCCGCGCGAACCACAAGGCGTCGATCGTCGGATCGTTCGCCATCTCGACGAACGCGGCGGCACGTGCCGCGTCCGAGCCTGCGAAATGCCCTTCGGACAGGAAACATTGCGGGTGGAACACCAGATCGACCTCGGGCGCGGCCACCGCCGCCAGCCCCTGCGCGCGCGCCGCGAGCGCCGCGTCGATCCCCCGCGCGGGGGCCACCACTCCGATCTTCATCACATTTCCCGTGGCGATTTCCGTTGACCCGCGATAGCCCCGCCTGATGACCAACGGCAAACCCTACTTCTTCGTCGGCATTGGTGGCAGCGGGATGATGCCGCTCGCAATGATCCTCGCCGGGCGCGGCGCCACCGTGGCGGGTTCGGACCGGACGCTCGACGCCGGGCGCCTGCCCGCCAAGTTCGACGACCTCGCCGCCAAGGGCGTCACGCTGTTCGCGCAGGACGGCTCGGGTGTCACCTCGGCCGAGCAGATCGTCGTCGCTTCGGCCGCGGTCGAGGCGAGCGTCGCGGACATCGTCGCGGCGGAGCGCGTCGGCGCGGCGCGGCTGAGCCGCCCCGAACTGCTCGCCTCGCTGTTCAACGCGAGCGCGCTGCCGATCGGCGTCGCGGGGACGAGCGGCAAATCGACCGTGACGGGGATGATCGGCTGGATCCTCCACGCCTGCGGGCGCGACCCGACCGTGATGAACGGCGCGGTGATGAAGAATTTTGTACGCGACGACGCCCCCTTCGCGAGCGCGCTGGTCGGCGACGGCGAAGCCTTCGTCAGCGAAGTCGACGAGAGCGACGGCTCGATCGCGCTGTACCAGCCGAAGATTGCGGTGCTCAACAACGTCAGCCTCGACCACAAGTCGCTCGAGGAACTGCGCGCGCTGTTCTCGGCATTCGCGGAGAAGGCGGAGACGACGATCCTCAACGTCGGCGATCCCGAAGCGGCGGCGCTGGCGCGCGGGCTCGACCCCGCGCGGCTGGTGACGTTCGCGATCGACCAGAGCGCGGATTTGCGCGCGACCAACCTCGTCCCCGCCCCGTCCGCGATCACCTTCGATCTTGTCGCGAAGGGGGAGACGCAGCGGGTGCGGCTGTCGGTGCCCGGCGCGCACAACGTCTCCAATGCGCTCGCGGCGCTCGGCGCGGCGCGCGCGGCGGGGGTGCCGCTCAAGGACGCGATCCGCGCGATCGAGGGGTTCACCGGGCTCAAACGCCGGTTCGAGCGGGTCGGCGAAGCGCTAGGCATCACCGTGATCGACGATTTCGGGCACAATCCCGACAAGATCGCCGCGACGCTGGCGACGCTCCACGCCTTCCCCGGCCGGTTGCTCGTGCTGTTCCAGCCGCATGGTTATGGCCCGCTCAAGGTGATGCGGCACGAACTGATCGCGATGTTCCGGGCGCAGCTCGGCGAAGACGACCGGCTCGTCTTGCCCGACCCGGTCTATCAGGGCGGCACCGTTTCGCGCGAAGTGACCAGCGCGGACATCGTCGCCGGGATCGGCCCGCGCGCGTGCCACATCCCCGATCGCGCCGATGCCGCAAGCTGGCTGGTCGAGCAGGCGTGCCCCGGCGACCGGATCGTGGTAATGGGGGCACGCGACGATACGCTCAGCCAGCTCGCCGTCGACCTGCTGGCGCGGATTGCCGCGAAACCCGGCGTGCCTGCCGCCTGAAGGAGATGCTCATGATCCGCCGCCTGTTCCTCGACCATCCCGCCACCGTCGGCGAAAGCTACACCGAGCATTTCGGTGTCGCCTCGCGCTTCGGGGTCACGATGATCGTCGGCGGCCTTGGCGCGATCGTCCATGCGTTCGTCCCGGCGTGGTGCAAGACCAGCGGGAGCAAGACAGTCGCCAAGCTTCACCGCCAGATGGTGGTGAAACGCGGCGAAGTCGCACAGGTGCGCAGCGTCGATTACGTGATCTGACGCGCCTTACTGTTCAACGCCCTAGTTCCCCGGCAAGGGCCGGGGCCCAGGGTTGCCAGGCACTACGCCCGTAACCCCGGACTCCCGCCTGCGCGGGAGAACGACGGTCGGCGAGACCACGCCTTTCCCCATCCGCGAGTACCCCGATGACCACCCCCACCGAACGCCCCCGCCTCGCCTTCCATCGCACCAAAGGCACTGGCCCGACGGTCGTCTTCCTCCCGGGCTACGGCTCGGACATGACCGGCAGCAAGGCGATGGCGCTCGAGGCGTGGGCGGTCGCGACCGGGCGCGGGTTCGTGCGGTTCGATTATGGCGGCTGCGGCAAGAGCGAAGGCGCGTTCGCGGACCAGACGCTCGCCGACTGGCGCGATGACGTGCTGACCGTGCTCGACCAACTTGTCACCGGTCCCGCGATCCTCGTCGGATCGTCGCTTGGCGGGTGGCTGATGCTGCTCGTCGCGCGCGATCATCCGGCGAAGGTCGCCGCGCTGGTCGGGGTCGCGCCAGCGCCCGACTTCACCGACTGGGGCTTCACCACCGAGGACAAGCTTGCGCTTCTGTCGGAAGGCAAGCTCGAACGCCCCTCGCCCTACGCGCCCGAGCCGACCGTCTATACCCGCGCCTTCTGGCAATCGGGCGAGGCGAACCGGCTGATGGCGGGCGGGATCGCGATCGATTGCCCGGTGCGTTTCCTGCAGGGGATGGCCGACGCCGAGGTCCCGTACAACCGCACCGTGCGGCTCGCCGAGCTGGTCCGTTCAGCCGATGTGCAGGTGACGTTGATCAAGGACGGCGACCACCGCCTGTCGCGCGATACCGATATCGCGCGGCTGATCCAGGCGATCGAGGATGTGACCCCCGCCGTATGATCCTGTTCCTCCTCGCCCAAGCTGCCGCCGTTCCGATGGGCCCTGCCCAGGTCGGCCCCGCCTCCACCGAACGAACACGCTACGAGCATTGCCTCGACCGCGCGAACAGCGACCCGGCGGGCGCGGAAGCCGAAGCGGGTCAGTGGAAGATCGCCGGCGGCGGCTTCCTGGCAAGCCAGTGCCTCGGCATGGCGTACAGCCGCGAACAACGCTGGCCCGCCGCCTCCGCAGCGTTCGAGTCCGCAGCGACCGCCGCTGAAAAGGCGAAGGACACGCGCAGTGCCAATTACTGGGCGCAGGCGGGCAACGCCTGGCTCGCAGCGGGCGACGCGACCAAGGCGCGTGCCGCACTCGACGCCGCGATCGCGAGCGGATCGCTGACCGGGATGCCACTCGGCGAAGCACATCTCGACCGCGCGCGCGCGCTGGTCGCCGCGAGCGACAGCGAAGGCGCGCGCGATGATCTCGACCGGGCACTGACCGAAGTCCCCGCCGACCCGCTCGCATGGCTGCTCTCGGCGACACTCGCCCGCCGCGAGGGCGACATGCCGCGCGCCAAGAAGGACATCGCCGAGGCACTCCGGCTTGGCGGCGACGACAGCGACGTCCAGCTCGAGGCGGGCAACATCGCGGCCAAGTCCGGCGACGCCGCCAATGCGCGCACCGCGTGGCAGCAGGCGGTCGACCTCCGCCCCGACAGCCCCTCGGGCAAGGCCGCGGCGATGGCGCTGCAACAGTTCAGCGGCGCGCGGTAACCTTTTGATCGGTATCGCTTCCCCGACGAAGGCCGGGGCCCAGGAGCGATGGCCAAGGTAACGAGGCGCAGTCCCCCGCCACGCCTGTCCCTCTCCCGGGCCCCGGCCTTCGCCGGGGAAGCGGATTCAATTGAACGCATCCCGAGGGTGGCAGACCAACCGCCGCGCCCCTATCTGACGAGGCAACCGCACGGGAGCCCCAGCACGATGAAATACCTCCACACCATGATCCGCGTCACCGATCCGGTCGCGACGATCGACTTCTTCAAGGTCCTTGGGCTCGAGGAAGTCCGCCGGATGGACAACGAAGCAGGCCGTTTCTCGCTGATTTTCCTCGCGGCACCCGGCGATCACGACGCGCAGGTCGAACTGACCCACAATTGGGATCCCGAACCCTATGAGGGCGGCCGCAATTTCGGCCATCTCGCGTACCGCGTCGATAACGTCTACGAGACCTGCCAGCGGCTGATGGATTCGGGCGTGACGATCAACCGCCCGCCGCGCGACGGCAACATGGCGTTCGTCCGCACCCCCGACAACATCTCGATCGAACTGCTCCAGGCCGGCGACCCGCTTCCGAAGGCCGAGCCGTGGGCATCGATGCCGAACACCGGCGTCTGGTGATGGCAACCGATCTGGAGATCGTCCGCGTCGCCGCGCTCAGCGATAATTATGTCTGGCTGATCCACGACCCCGTCTCGGACGAGACGGTCGTCGTTGACCCAAGCGAGGCCGCGCCGGTGATCGCCGCAGTAGCGCAGCGTGGCTGGACGATCTCGCAGATCTGGAACACGCACTGGCACTTCGATCACACCGACGGGAACGCCGAAATCAAGGCGATGGGCGCCAAGGTCAGCGGTCCAGCGGCGGAAGCCGAGCGGATCCCGACGCTCGATACCGGGCTGCGCGAAGGCGACAGCGTGCGGATCGGCAAGCATGTCGCTTCCGTGATTGAAACGCCCGGGCATACCGCGGGACATATCGTGTTCCACATGGCGGAGGATGCGCTGCTGTTCAGCGGCGACACGTTGTTTGCCATGGGTTGCGGACGGCTGACCGAAGGCAGTCCCGCGGAGATGTTCGGCAACATGCAACGGCTCGCCGCGCTGCCCGATGAGACGATCGTCTATTGCGCGCACGAATATACCGTGTCGAACGGGCGCTATGCGGTAATCGCCGAGCCCGACAATCGCGCGGTCGCCGACCGGCTGCATGTGGTCGAGGCACAGCGCGCCGCGGGCGAGGCGACCGTCCCGACGACGATCGGCACGGAACGCGCGACCAACCCGTTCCTCCGCGCGACCTCGGTGGAACAGTTCGCCGATCGGCGCGCCGCCAAGGATGCCTTTCGCGGCTGAAGCGTGATAGGATTGATGCGGGGGGAGAGTGTTGGAAGAGGATGACGACGATGGTTCGTTTTGCCGTACCGCTCCTGTTGCTTGTCGCTGGAAGCTCCAGCCTGTCCGCGGATGACGGCGGACGCCGCGCCCGCGACGCGGAAAAGGACCGCACTGAACTTGCCAAGCAGCTTTCCGGCCTGACCCCGGGCAAGCCGCAGCAATGCATGCCCCTTGGCCGGAGCAGTGACTCGGCGCGCGTGGGCGACACGATCCTCTACAAGCTCAACCGGAACGACATTTACCGGACCGATACGAGCGGAGGCTGCTTCGGCCTGCGACGGGGCGACGCGATCGTCACGCGGAGCTATACCGGACAGCTGTGTCGCGGCGACATTATCCAGACGGTCGATCTCGTCTCGCGCATGCCGAGCGGCAGTTGCACGTTCGGGGAGTTCGTGCGGTACAGGAAGCCATGATCCGCGTCGCGCTTGCCATGCTCGCAATGGGCGCGACAACGACGTCAGACACGCGTGATCTCGACAGGGCGCTCGCGGGCCGCAGTCCGGGCAAGCCGGAAACCTGCCTGTCCTCCAGCCGCCAACTGACACCGCAGGCGGTCAACGATCATGTCCTGCTATACCGCGACGGTCCGCGGATCTGGCGCAACAATTTGTCCGCGTCCTGCCCGGGGCTAGATGACGATGCCGTAATCGTGACCGAGATCCGGGGCGGGCAATTATGCCGCAACGACAGCTTCTATACGCTCCAGCGCGGCGGGATTGGCATTCCGGGGCCGCGTTGCCGGCTTGGCGTGTTCGTACCATGGAGCCGGGTCAGATCGTCGCGATAAGGCCGCTTGCCGTTTGAGGGCAACGCCGTCCGTCCGGTTGGATCGAACGGACGGGGGGCAGGTCCTGGGCGGCCGTGCGAGCGCCGGGGATCGCTACCCCCTCCCCCGCCACCCGTGCTCACGCCTGAGGTGACGGGATAGGGCATTTCCCTACAGCACGAACCGGCTGAGATCGGTGTTGCGCGCGATCCCCGCGAGATGCGTCTCGACATAGGCCGCATCCACCACAATCGTCTCGCCACCGCGGTCCTCGGCGTTGAAGCTGATGTCCTCGAGCAGCTTTTCCATCACCGTCTGCAACCGCCGCGCGCCGATGTTCTCGACATCGCCGTTGACCAGCGCCGCCATCTTCGCGATCGCGCGGATCCCGTCGTCGGTGAAGCTGATCGTGACGCCTTCGGTCGCGATCAGCGCCACATATTGCTGAGTCAGCGACGCCTTGGTGTCGCTCAGGATCGCGACGAAGTCGTCTTCGGTCAGCGCCTTCAACTCGACCCGGATCGGCAACCGCCCCTGCAGCTCGGGCAGCAGGTCGGACGGCTTGGCGACGTGGAACGCGCCGCTTGCGATGAACAGAACGTGGTCGGTCTTCATCGGTCCGTATTTCGTCGCGACCGTGGTGCCCTCGATCAGAGGAGCAGGTCACGCTGGACGCCTTCCCGACTGACCGAACCGCCGCGCACGTCGCTCACCGCGATCTTGTCGATCTCGTCGAGGAAGACGATCCCGTTCGCCTCGGCATCCGCGAGCGCGGCGCGGCCGACCTCATCCTGGTCGAGCCGCTTGTCGGCCTCTTCCTCGACCAGCTTGTCCCACGCCTGCGGCACGGTCAGCTTACGGCGCTTCAACTGCCCGCCGCCGCCGAACGCCTTGCCCATCATCTCGGACAGGTTGATCATCTGCGCGCCGCCGCCGGGCATTTCGAACGGCATGTTGGGCGCTGCCTCGAGCTCGATCTCGATCTCGGTCTCGCGCAGATGGCCGTCGTGCAGACGCTGGCGGAACGCTTCGCGCGTCGCTTCGCTCGCGCCCTTGCCGGTCAGCGCGTCGAGCAGCCGCGCGAGCGCGGCTTCCTCGGCCTTGTCCTTGACCGCGCTGCGGCGCCGCTCCTTCTCGAGGCGCACCGCTTCCTCAACCAGGTCGCGCGCGATCTGCTCGACGTCGCGACCGACATAGCCAACCTCGGTGAACTTGGTCGCCTCGACCTTGATGAACGGCGCATCGGCAAGCTTGGCCAGACGGCGGCTGATCTCGGTCTTGCCGCAGCCGGTCGGCCCGATCATCAGGATGTTCTTCGGCGACACCTCGTCGCGCAGGTCATCGCCCAGCCGCTGCCGGCGCCAGCGATTGCGCAGCGCGACCGCGACCGCGCGCTTGGCATCGGCCTGGCCGATGATATGCGCGTCGAGCGCGCGGACGATGGCCTTGGGGGTAAGGGAGTCGATCATGGGTCTCTCTCAAGCCCCTTCCCTTCGGGGAAGGGGTTGGGGTCTCTCTTAAGCCCCTCCGCTTCAGGGGAGGGGCTTTATGGCTCAGTTCGTTTCGAGGCTTTCCACGGTCAGCCGGTCGTTGGTGTAGACGCAGACCTCCGCCGCGATCGCCATTGCCTTGCGGCAGATCGTCTCGGCATCCGCCTCGTAATCGACCAGCGCACGCGCAGCGGCGAGCGCGTAATTGCCACCCGAGCCGATCGCGGCGACGCCCGCTTCGGGCTCGAGCACGTCGCCGTTACCGGTCAGGATCAGCGTCACCTCCTTGTCGGCGACGATCATCATCGCCTCGAGGTTGCGCAGGTATTTGTCCGTCCGCCAGTCCTTCGCCAGCTCGACCGCGGCGCGCAGCAGCTGCCCGTGATGCTGCTCGAGCTTGCGCTCCAACCGCTCGAACAGCGTGAAGGCATCCGCGGTTGCACCGGCAAAACCGGCGATGACCGAACCGTCGCCGAGGCGCCGGACCTTCTTCGCATTGGGTTTCATCACCGTCTGGCCCTGCGTCACCTGACCGTCCCCGGCGACGACGACACGACCATTACGACGCACGGACAGGATCGTGGTGCCGTGCCACACCGTTTCGTTTCCACTCATGCAGCGGGATATGGGGCGCAGGTCCGCACGGTGCAATCGGTCGCTTGCGCGGATTGCCTTCGCTCGTGGATAAGCGACGGGAACAGAGGGGCAAATCGAGAATGAACCAGGCCGGACACCAACCCGACCATCCGCTGGAACGGATGGTTTTCTTTTCCGACGCGGTGTTCGCCATCGCGATCACGCTGCTGATCATCGAGGTCCACCCGCCGCATCTGCCCTATGGGTCGCCGTGGCAGGACTATGTCGATGCGCTGGTGCAGCTGTTGCCGAACTTCATCGGCTTCTTCGTCAGCTTCTTCGTGATCGGTGCCTTCTGGGCGGGGCATCATCGCGCCTTCGGACTGGCCGGGCATTATTCCGACGCGCTGATCGGCCCCAATCTGGCGTTGCTGTGCGCGATCGTCTTCCTCCCCTTTTCGACCGCGTTCATGAGCGCCAATGCCGGGATGCTCGTGCCGTCGGTCGTCTATGCCGTGACGCTCATCGTCAGCGGGTTGCTAAGTCTGCGCCTGACGCGACTCGCGACCATGACGGGAGTGGTGCGGGAGGACATTCCGCGCGTCGACGTCGCGCTGGCACGAAATCGTAGTCTCGGGGTGGTCCTGGGGGCGCTGCTTTCGCTCGGGATCGCGTTTGTCGATGCGCGGTTCAGCCAGGCCGGCCTGCTGACGATCCCGTTGTTCCAGGCAGTAAGCCGAAGGATCGTGCGCCACCGGTTCGAACCTGGGCGCGGCGCGCGCGCCACGGCGACGGCGACCGCCGACGGTGGCGGCCGCCCTCAGGTTTAATTGGCAGCGCCAGTTTGCGCGTTCATCGTGCCGCGGTCGGACACCAGCGAGGGTGCAGGCCCGGTCGCCGGGCGTAACGCCTCGCGTTCCGCGGCGGTCATCGGCGCAGACATGTCGGGGCGGAAGTCCGCGACGGCGCGATCGTCCGCATTGCGGTTGGGATCCAGCAGATCGGTCGGGACATGGCCCTCTTCCGAAGGTTTCGACAGCAGCGCCGAGATCCGACCGCGCGACAGGAACGCCGCGATACCAGCACCAGCGGCGAGGGCGACGGCGCCGATCGACCAAGCGGTCGTCGCGTTCATCGGCTTCGGCGCGTGCTTCTTGGCAGGCTTTGCCTCAGGCGGGGTCTTTGGGTGATGCTTGTGGGTCTTTGGCATGGTTCGCACTCGTGTTAGAAGTCGACCGTCAACGGTTGACCACAGCGAGCGTTCCGACCCGGACGGTGGCGCGGCACCCGAAGGGCACCGCGCCGGTCGTCCGATCAGCGGCAGCGGTTGTCACTGCCGTTCTTGTCGATGGCCTTGCCCGCCAGCGCGCCGCCGGCGCCGCCGATCAGCGCGCCCAGAAGGCCCGAACCGCCCGGGGCGATCGCCGCGCCAAGCACGCCGCCTGCGATCCCGCCGACGACCAGACCGGTCGTACCATCGTTGCGACGGCAGTAATAACGGCCGTCACTGCCACGGTAGACGCGGTCGTTCTCGGCCAGGCGACGCTCCTGATAATGGCGGCGATCCTCGCGGTAATAGCGCGACGCGTCATAACCGTTGTACGACGGATCGGGCCGGTCGTAATCATATTGGGCGTAGCGGTTGTCGCCATAGCCGCCCGGACGCCCGCCATATTCGTCACAACCAGCGATCAAGGTCGATGCAGCCAATAGGCCGAGAGTGAGTGCGCGCATCCGAAAGCCTCCTGTTCGTTACGCTAGGGTAATGCGCGGATGCGCCATTGGTTGCTTTTCCCGACGAACGGATGATCCGATATGGCGTTCGGGCGGTTGCGGCCCCACATCGTCACAATGGCAAAGCTCGGCGACTGGATCGATCCGCAACCCCATGGCATTCATGTCAAACCCGCAGACGTGTGGGTCGACCCGTCGCAGCCGACGCCGCGTGCGCTGGTGACCCACGGCCATGCCGACCACGCGCGCGGCGGCCACGGTGCGGTGTGGGCCACCCCCGAGACGCTCGCGATCATGGACGCACGCTATGGCGCGCAGGCCGGGCATCCGGTGGCGTACGGCGAGTCTCACGATTTCGGTGACGTCCGCGCGACCTTCGTGCCCGCGGGGCACGTGCTTGGCTCGGCGCAAATCCTGCTTGAATATCGCGGCGAGCGGATCGTCGTATCGGGCGATTACAAGCGCCGCCCCGACCCGACGTGTACGCCGTTCGAGCCTGTCAAATGCGACGTGTTCATCACCGAGGCGACGTTCGGGCTGCCGGTGTTTCGCCACCCCGACACCGGCGACGAGATCGACAAGCTGATCGCCGCGCTCCACGCCAATCCGGATCGGTGCGTGCTGGTCGGCGCCTATGCGCTCGGCAAGGCGCAGCGCGTGATCGCCGAACTGCGCGTGCGCGGCCACGCTGCGCCAATCTATATCCATGGCGCGCTCGAGCGGTTGTGCGCGCTGTACCAGGCGCATGGTGTCGACCTGGGCGAGCTGCGTCCGGCAACCACCGCAGCCAAGGCCGAGATGATGGGGCATGTCGTGATCGCGCCGCCGGGGGCGCTGGCGGACCGCTGGTCGCGTCGCCTGCCCGACCCGATCACCGCGATGGCGTCGGGCTGGATGCGGGTGCGCCAACGCGCGGTCCAGCGCGGGGTCGAGCTGCCGTTGATCTTGAGCGATCACGCCGATTGGGACGAACTGACCGAGACGCTGACCGAGATCGCGCCCAAGGAAGTGTGGGTCACGCACGGGCGCGAGGATGCGCTGGTCCATTGGTGCGCCACGCGCCAGATGAAGGCGCGGGCGCTCGCTCTGGTGGGATATGAGGACGAGGACGACTAGGCCGCCCAAGGCTCCATGCCGGACGTGTTGCAACATCCACCGGGCAGCTGGCACGGACCGGATACGCGGCGCGGTGGCGCCTGAGACGAGCTTTGGGTGACGCCGGAGATACTAGGTGGGATCCGTCTCGAGCACATACCCTACCCCCGGGATCGGCAATACCACGTCGGTCGGCGTCAGCCGCCCATCCGCCGCGAGGGAAAGCACCGTGACGGTCTGTGCGCGCTCGTGCGCCACGACCATCACCCCCGCCGCCTCGAGCAACAGGAAGAAACGTGGCGACGCCCCACCGCTGGCGACATGCTCGAGCAGCGTCGGCCGGCCGTCCGAATCCAGCCCAAAGACCGCGATACTGTCATGCCCGCGGTTCGAGACGTAAAGCCGGGTGCACGCCGCGTTGATCGCGAGATGGGCGAGGATCGAATCGCCGTGCCACGCCGCAGGCAGGGTCGATAGCATCTCCGTCGCCCCGAACGTCCCGTCGTCATGCCGATCCAGCGTCGTCAGGTATTGGCCAGTTCGCTGGCGAGATACGCGCGATGCACGTGGCGGGGATGCAGCAGCAGGTGCCGCGGCCCCGATCCGGGCGGGGCGGCGAAGGCGACTCGCGGCGTCCCGAGCGTGTCGTCGGCGGCAATATCGAAGGCGAGCAAGTGATCGGTCCCGAGATCGGTCTGGTACAGCCAGCGCCGGTCGGGGCTGAACCCGACCCAATGCGCGTGCGGCGCGTCCTGCCGCACCGCGTTCGGGCCGGATCCCTGGTTGGCATGGACTTGCGGCTCCCCACGGGGAAGCCCGGTATCCGGATCGAGTCGGATCAGCGCGACGCTACCGCCCGCGTAATTGGCGACCGCGAGCAGGGTTCCCTCCGGATCGACCGCGATATGGCACGGCGCGCCCCCACCGGCTGGGACGACCGCGAGCGTTTCCCAGCCCTGGTCGCCATGGCGATGGACGCCGACCCGCCCGATCGCATCTTCCTCGACGATGTAATGAAGCCGGTGCCGGGGTGAAAACACACTGAACGAGGCGTTGGGGGCGGCGGTATAGGCCGGGCCAATGCGCCAGGTTCCGGCCGTATCGCGCTCTAGCGTGCAGAGACCACGCCCGCCACCGCCGCGATACGTTCCGGCAGCAAGGGATATCGTGCAAAGCGGTCCGGTCATATCGGCCCCATAGGGGATTGCCCCTCCCCACGCCAATCGGGGGGATCGCTTTGGAAACGGATCCTGATCGCCGCGTGCAGCCGCGCTGGTCGACCGTCCACTGTCTTTTCGCGCACCGCGGTCCGAAACAGCCGCCGAGACGTTTGCCCGGTGTGCGCCACAGCTTGAAGGAGCGCGACGAATGCCCCGCAAATCCCGTATTACCCCGCCGAGCAATCCCTGGCCCGCGATCGGTATCGAGGCGTGGACGCTTGGAATGGAAGCGTCCGCGGTCATCGGCCTGCGGGTCTATCAACACATGATGGCCGGACCAGCGGGCAATGCCGCCAGCCGGGCCGAAGCCCGTCTGATGGTGGAAGAGAAGGTTGCCGCCGCCGCGGAACTGCACCGCACGATGGTGTCGGGAGGGCTTGGCAGCACCCCCGCCACCGCGACCAAACGAATCATCCGCCACTATGCGAGCACCGTGCGCGCCAACCGCAAACGGCTGACGGGTTGATCTCGACGGATGAGACCCGCCGTGGTCCGGACGGATGTCTCGTATGACAAACGCAAAGGGCCACCGACCCGGTAAGGTCGGCGGCCCTGCGCGTAAGGTGTCCTTACGGCTTAGGCGTAGGTAACGCGAACCGACTGGTTCTTGCGCGAGCGGACGCCCGCACCGATCATCGCGAAACCTGCGAGCATCATTGCCCAGGTTGCCGTCTCCGGAACAGCGGCCGTAACTGCGGAAACCGTGAAGCTGCCGTTGTAGTCAAGCGGGTCACCGCCCGGCGTTGCGGTATAGCCCTGGACGAGGTCCGCACGGCCGCGATTGTAGAAGAAGTTGGTCAGCGAGTAGGTCGTGCTGCCCTCGGTGAACGCGTTGCCGCCCAGAAACGAGTTGGTTGCGACCGTGTAGAGACCAGTCAGCGTCTGGCCGCCGTCGAAGCGCAATGCGAGATTGTAGGTCGCGTCCGAGTTGATCGTCTCGCCTGCACGGTAGCCTTCGCCAACGAGCAACTGCATCATGCCGCCAGTGGCAGAAACCGGGAGGGCGATCGTCCGGCCGGGGTTGACGTACGTCGTCGTGTTGCTCCCCTGCAGGAACAGCGCATAGTAATTGTTCGCATCGGTGGTCCAGACAGTGCCCGACGGACCAGTAACGGTTGCACCGACGATGGTTGCTGCCTGTGCGGTACCCGAGAGCGCGGCCACGGATACTGCGGCTGCCAACATAAGCTTAACGTTACGCATACTCACTCCTATACACCCGGTGGTTACGACCCTATCGGTCGAACCCGGTGAACAGGATTTAGCAACGATTGTGCCAACCGCAGATTTGCGCAAAATTAACCAGAACGTTCAAATCCAGGTGTAAACGGTGGTGACAGCCATCGTGAAAAAACAACCGTTCACCCTCGCATCGTGGGGGTAGCCCGAGACCCCAACGGTCTTTCCCGCCGATCTTACCCCGCCCCCAGCGCCCGCGCACGACGGCGCTGGACCGAACTTCCGATCCCGAGCGCCTCGCGATATTTGGCGACCGTGCGTCGTGCGATGTCGAAGCCCTTCGCCTTCAACTGCTCGACCAGCGTATCGTCCGACAGGATCGCATCGCCCTCGCCCGCGATCAGCGCCCGGATCGCGGACTTCACCGCTTGCGCCGACACCGCATCACCGCCATCCGACGACTGGATCGCGGAGGTGAAAAAGTATTTCAACTCGAACAGCCCGCGCGCGCACGAGAGATATTTGTTGCTCGTCACGCGGCTGACGGTCGATTCGTGCATCTCGATCGCCTCCGCCACCTGACGCAGCGTCATGGGTTTCAGATGCGCGACGCCGTGGAGGAAGAACGCCTCCTGCTGCTTCACGATCTCGCTTGCGACCTTGATGATCGTGCGCTGCCGCTGGTCGAGCGCCTTGACCAGCCAGTTCGCGCTGGCGAGCATCTCGCCGAGCCACGCCTTGGACGCCTTGTCGCCGCGCGCCGCCGAGAGCTCGACATAATAGGTCCGGTTGACCAGCACGCGCGGGAGCGTCGCGGCGTTGATCTCGATACCCCAGCCGTCCTTGCGCTGCGCGACATACAGGTCGGGGACGACCGGCTGCGAGGGTTCTCCGCCGAACCGGCAGCCGGGCTTGGGATCGTAGCCGCGGAGTTCGCGGATCATGTCGGCAAGGTCTTCCTCGTCGACATGGCAGATCCGCCGCAACCGACCGAGATCGCCGCGCGCGAGCAGGTCGAGATGCTCGAGCAGCCGCGCCATGCACGGGTCGTAGCGATCCGCCTCGCGTGCCTGGAGCGCGAGACATTCGCCGAGATCGCGCGCGCCGACGCCGGTCGGGTCGAACGTCTGGATGGTCGCAAGCACTGCCTCGACCCGGGAGAGAGAGACGCCAAGCCGGGTCGCGATGTCGAGCAACGGCGCGGTCAGATAGCCGCAGTCATCGATCTGGTCGATCAGGTGCGCCGCGATGAAAAGATCGGCGCCGTCGACCGCGGTCCCCGCCTGCGCGAGCAGATGATCCGCCAGACTGAGCGTAGTGGTGGCGAAGGCATCGAGGTCGGGGCCGTCCTCGCTCCCCGTGCCGCCGCTGCTCGCGCCGTTGAGCCCAAGCGCACCATCCATCCCCGCGCCGCCGGGCTGGTCCGCAACGCTGTCGTGGTGGAAGCTCTCGGCGGTGAAATCGACATCGAGCCCAGCCTCACCCGAGTCGCCGCCCTGCATCAACAATTCGTCGGCGGGGGCGGGTTCGTCACGGGGCGCGCTCTCGACCTCGCGCTCTTGCGTCGGGCCGTCGTCGTTCGATTCGCCCGCCTCGAGCAACGGGTTGCGTTCGATCTCCTCGGCGAGGAACCCCTCAATCTCGAGGTTCGACAGCGCAAGCAGGCGAATCGCCTGCTGCAGCTGCGGCGTCATCACCAGCGATTGCGACTGACGCAGGTCGAGGCGTGGCGCGAGGCTCATCGCTGGCGGACGGCTCCGGTGGACATCACAGCGAGAAGCCCTCGCCCAGGTACAGCCGCCGCACATTGGCATCCGCGACCAGTTCCTCGGGCGAACCGGTAAACAGCACGCGGCCGTCATAGATGATATAGGCGCGGTCGACGATCTCGAGCGTCTCGCGGACGTTGTGATCGGTGATCAGCACGCCGATCCCGCGCTGCTTCAACTGGATGATCAGGTCGCGGATGTCCGCGATCGACAGCGGATCGATCCCGGCGAACGGCTCGTCGAGCAGCATGATCGACGGGTTGGCGGCCAGCGCGCGCGCGATTTCGGCGCGGCGGCGTTCGCCGCCAGACAGCGCCATCGCGGGGGACTCGCGCAGCCGCGTCAGCCCGAATTCCTCGAGCAGCGTATCGAGCCGCACCTTGCGCTCGGCCGCGTCGGGCACCGCGAGTTCGAGCACGCTCAGGATGTTCTGCTCGATCGTCATTCCGCGGAAGATCGAGGTTTCCTGCGGCAGATACCCGAGGCCGAGAATCGCGCGGCGATACATCGGCAGCCCGGTGATATCCTCGCCATCGAGCATGATCCGGCCCGAATCGGGCTTCACCAGCCCCATCACCGAATAGAAGCAGGTCGTCTTGCCCGCGCCATTGGGGCCGAGCAGCCCGACCACCTCGCCCTTGCCGATCGAGACCGACACGTCGGTCAGTACCGGGCGCTTGTCATAGGATTTGGCGATCGACACGACCGACAGGCCGTTCATCACCGGCGCTTCCGCGATCGGCGGCGCGGTGTCGAGCGTCAGGCCCGGGGTTGGCGTCAGCGTATCGGTCATTGCGGGTCCCTGCTCGCATTTCGATCTTACCGAAGCGTTACCGGGCGGCGACTGGCAAGCTTCGTGCATGCGCAATGCATGGCCTGCGCGGTATCTACGCCAATCGATGCAGACTGGAAAGCGCGACGGGGCCGATCGCGCGCAGGCTGCGCCGGATCAGTTGCGCTTGGGGACCGAGAACGTTCCAGACACGCGCCCGTTGCTGCTCGTCGTCGTCCCCGGAGCGCCCGACGAACCGCCGCCGCCGACCGAAGACCCGTCGATGATCGCGCGCCCGGTATCGAGGTTGATCGTCAGCCGCCCGCCGTTGACGGTGTTCCCCGCCTGGATCAGCGTCACCGCGCCGAGCATCGTGATGACGCCCTTCTTGAGATCATAGACCGCAAAATTGCTCCGCGCGGTCTGGGTCGGCCGGGTCACGACGACGCCGCCCGACGCATCGATCCGCTGCGCCTCGGGCGATGCACCGGTACTGATCTGCCCGGCGTAGCTCACCGTCATGCGCTGCGCGTTCAACGTCATCTCGGCCTGCTTGACCACCACGTTACCGGTGAACAGCGCGCGATTCGCCTTGTCCTGCAGCTCGATGTGATCGGCGTTGAGGTTGATCGGCGCCTGCGAGTTGCGGCCCTGCGCGAATGCCGGGCTTGCAAGCGCAAACGAAAGGGTCAGCAGGGTCAGGGTACGGCGCATGGAGGCTATCTCGTCCTTACCGGAACGATCCGCAAGCGCGCATTGCCGTCGAGCTTGACGACATGGCTCTCGAGATCGACGTTCATCTGGTTGGCACTGAACGTCCCCTGCGGCACCGTGCCGGTCACCGCGCCACCGCTTTTCAGCGTCTTGCTCTTGAGATCAAGCGTCGCGTCCTGCGTGGTGAGGTGATAGCCGCCGGTGCTGTCGACCTTGAGCGGGCCGTCGATCACCACCTGCTGGGCGTCCATGTCGTAATGCCCGCGATCCGCGACGACATTGGCGGGACCGTCGGTGAGCCCGATCTGCGCGGAAAGCTTGTTGAGCCGCAGGATCGGCTCGGCCGAACTCTTCTGGACCGCCGACCCGGCGTTGACCGCGAACGGCTGGCCCTTGTCGTCCTGCCCGCGATACGTCGCGGACTGGATACGGATCCGTTCGCGCGCGACCTCGACCTTGTTCTTGTCGAGCAGGAAGCTGACATCGCCCCCGGCATACAGCGGCAGCACGACGACGAACGCCGCCATGATCCCGATCGCGACCGGCAGCGCGACTCGCAGCACCGCGACCGTCCGGTCGTGGCTGCTCCCGGGCGCGGCCCAGCGCCGCCGGCTGTCGAGGATCGCGCCGGCGTCAGGCATGCGCGAAGATGTCGGTCTCGGGCCAGCCCGCCAGATCCAGCTCGGCGCGGGCGGGCAGGAACTCGAAACATGCCTGCGCGAGCGCGGTACGCCCTTCACGTGCGAGTCGCCGGTCGAGCTCCTCGCGCAGCGCATGGAGGAAGCGGACGTCCGAAGCGGCGTAATCCTTTTGCGCGTCGCTCAGCACCGGGCCACCCCAGTCGGACGATTGCTGCGCCTTGGAAATATCCTGCCCGAGCAGTTCGCGAACCAGTTCCTTCAGGCCGTGCCGGTCGGTGTAGGTCCGGATCAGCCGCGACGCGATCTTGGTGCAATAGACCGGGGACGCCTCGACCTGCAGGTAATGGCTGATCGCCGCGAGATCGAACCGCGCGAAGTGGAACAGCTTGGTCCGGTCCGGATCCTCGAGCAGCGCGCGCAGGTTGGGGGCTGCATAATTGCTTTCCGGGCCAAAGCGGACGAGATGTTCGTCCGGTCCACCGTCCGACAGCTGGACCAGGCAAAGCCGGTCGCGCGGGGTGATGAGACCCATCGTCTCGGTATCGACCGCAATGTCGGCGCCGGGCGCGAACAGGTCGGCGGGAATGTCTTCTTCGTGCAGGGTTACGCTCATCGTCCGGCCCTAGCGGCGAATGGCGCGATGCTCAATGCCTGCAACGCGTCCACCGGATCCGGAAAGCGACAGGATTTTTCAGGGCCCCGCAGGCAATCTCCTGCCAGTTTTCCGGCATTCCGTCGCGCCGAAGGAACGCCCCTACCCCCTTCAGGATCAAGGCAAACGTTCAAAAAGACGGCCCTTGCGTCGGGTCGGCTGTGCTGTGCGTGCAACGGTCGCGCAAGATCGGTACGAACTGTGCCCCATTTTGGACGAATTTGTTCGCAGCGCATCGAAAATTAAGCTAACACGAGTCGGTGGCACGATTGGTTTGGTGCACAGGGCCTTGCGTCTTTCGTCCGATGCAATGGTTGTTATAATGAGGTCGGACGAAGCGGGAAGACGAACAGGGCATGAGTTTCGATAAAGGACGCCGCGGCGATCGTGGCGGGCGCGGGCGCGACAAGCGCGACGGTTTCGGCGACAGCGGCGGCTTCGACAGCGGCTTCGGTGGCGGTGGCGGTGGCGGTGACCGTTTCGGCGGTGGCGGTGACCGGTTCGGCGGCGGCGGCGATCGTTTCGGCGGCGGCGGCGGTGGCGGCGGTGATCGCTTCGGCGGTGGCGGCGGCGGCGGTGGTGGTGGCTTCCGCAGCGGCGGTGGCGGCGGCTTCGGCGGTGGTGCCGGCGGCGGCGGCGGTCGCGGGATGCCCCCGCAGGTTGTCGGCGAAGGCACGGGCGTCGTTAAGTTCTTTAACGGCCAGAAGGGTTTCGGCTTCGTCGTTCGCGATGACGGCGGCGAGGACGTGTTCGTTCACATCTCGGCAGTCGAACAGGCTGGCCTGACCGGTCTGGCCGAAGGCCAGCCGCTTGGCTTCACGCTGGTCGATCGCGGTGGCCGTATCTCCGCAACCGATCTCAAGATCGACGGCGAGCCGATGGCCGTCACCGACCGCGGTCCCCCGCGTGAGCGTGATGCAGCGGCTCCTGGCGGTCGTCCCGCTCCCGGTGGCGCGCCGCAGCGCTCGCTGACCGGTGAAAAGGCGACCGGTACGGTCAAGTTCTTCAACGCGATGAAGGGCTTCGGCTTCATCCAGCGCGACGACGGACAGCCCGATGCGTTCGTTCACATCTCGGCTGTCGAGCGTGGTGGCATGACCTCGCTCAACGAGGGCGACCGACTCGAGTTCGAGCTCGAAGTCGACCGTCGTGGCAAGATGGCTGCGGTCAACCTGACGTCGATCGCGTAAGTCTTACGCAGCGATACGGGTTATGAAAAAACCCGGCAGGCCTTCCGCCTGCCGGGTTTTTCTTTGCTTGGTGGATGTGTGCCGTGGTTCGATGGCGCCGCCCCAACCCGTCGAGGACGACGCAGAAAAGTGCTGCACCCCAAGCGCTTCCCCGGCAAAGGCCGGGGTCCAGTAGCGGACCGTCGGGAAGCAAAGGACACCGCTCAGTTACCACGGGCCGCTCTACTTGGCCCCAGCCTTCGCCGGGGAAGCACCCGTTCCGAACGGCACCCCCTCCTCCGAACGCGCACCGACTGGCGGTATCGGCCCGTTACCCGTTGGCGAACCGGTCGGTCGCGCGGATCAACTGGTCGAGGATGCCCGGCTCGCTATAGGCATGCCCCGCCCCCTCGATCAGGTGGAACTCGGCCTCGGGCCACGCCTTGTGTAGCGCATAGGCGTAATACGAAGGGCACGGCATGTCGTACCGTCCATGGACGATCGTCCCCGGAATCCCCGCCAGCCGCCCGGCATCGCGCAGCAATTGCCCGTCCTCCAGCCAGCAGTCGTGAACGAAGAAATGCGTCTCGATCCGCGCGAAGGCGAGCGCGAAATGTCCCTCGCCGAACGCCGCCGACATCGCCGCGTCGGGGAGCAGGGTGATCGTCTCCCCCTCCCAGATCGTCCACGCCTTTGCCGCCTCGAGCTGGCGGACGGAATCATCGCCGGTGAGCAACCGGTGATAGGCGCGCAGCATGTCGCCGCGGTCCGCCGGCGCGATCGGGGCGAGGAAGCGCTCCCATTTCTCAGGAAACATCTGCGACACGCCGAATTGATAATACCAGCGCATCTCCGCGGGCGTCGCAGTGTAGATCCCGCGCAAAATCAACGCGCTGACCCGCTCGGGATGGGTCTGCGCATAGGCCAGCGACAGCGTCGATCCCCACGACCCGCCGAACACCAGCCATCGCTCGACCCCCACCATCTCGCGCAAGCGCTCGATATCGGCGACGAGGTGCCACGTCGTGTTCGCCTCGAGCGCCGCATGCGGCGTCGACTTCCCGCACCCGCGCTGGTCGAACAGCAGCACGTCGTAGCGTTCGGGATCGAACAGGCGGCGATGGCTGGGCGAAATCCCGCCGCCCGGGCCGCCGTGGAGGAATACGGCGGGGGTGGCGCCGGGGGTGCCACACCGTTCGAAATAAACGAGGTGCCCGTCGCCGACGTCGAGCATCCCGGTCGTATAGGGTTCGATTTCGGGGTAAAGTTCGCGAAGGTCGGTCATTGGCCAAGCGTAACGGGTGCGGTGGCCGCTGGCAAACGCCCCTGATGCTCCCCTACCGCATCGGCACCACGCGCCCCTCGGTCATCACATAGGCGACATGCGTCACTGCGGCCGGATCGACCAGTGGATCGCCCGTCACTGCGATCAGGTCCGCCGCCTTGCCCGGCTCGAGCGTCCCTGTTTCGCGCGCGAGCCCCAGCAGGTCCGCCCCGCCCTTGGTCGCCGCGATCAAGGCATCGCGCGGGGTCATGCCGCCCTTGCTGACCATCAGCCCGATTTCCTCGCCGTTGCGGCCATGCGGGAAGACCGCCGCATCGGTGCCGAGCGCGATCGGCACCCCCGCCTTGTACGCGCGGTTGAGCGCCTTGCCCCATACCAGCAGCGTCTGCCGCGCCTTCGCCTCGGTATTGGCGGTGTAGATGCCCTTGCCCAGATACAGTTGCAGCCCGCTGAACGCCATCAGCGTGCCGACATAATAGGTCCCGCGCGTCTTCATCAGCGCGACGTCGGCGTCGTCGGCGTAGGTGCCATGCTCGATCGAATCGACCCCGGCACGCACCGCTGCACCGATCCCCTTCGCACCATGCGCATGCGCCGCGACCTTGAGCCCGAGCTGGTGCGCGGTGTCGCAGATCGCCTTCATTTCCTCGTCGGTGAAATGCTGTTCGAGACCGATCTTGCCATCGTCGAGCACCCCGCCGGTCGCGTGGAACTTGATCACGTCGACGCCGTAAGCGGCGATCTTGCGGACCGCCTTCCCGCATTCGAGCGGGCCGGTGCAGACCCAGAATTGCTCGCCCGACGCCTCGATCGCCGCGCGAAGGTTGGGCGCGAGCCCGACGGTCGAATCGCCATGCCCGCCGATGATCGACAGCGCCGGGCCGGCGACCTGAATCCGCGGCCCCGGGAAGCCACCTTCCTTGATCGCGTCGCGCATCGCGACGCTCGCAAGCGGCGGTCCGCCGAGATCGCGCACGGTGGTGAACCCGGCGCGCGCGGTGACGAGTGCGTTGTGCAGGCCGACCGTCGCGGCATAGGGTTCGGAATATTTCGGGGTCAGCCCCTGATACCACGGCTCGCCCGAATTGCTGGTGAGATGCACGTGGACGTCGATCAGCCCGGGCAGCACGGTCTTGTCGCGCAGGTCGACCACGGTCGCCCCCGCAGGCGCGGTCGCCCCGTCCTCGATCCGGACGATCTTGCCGTCAGTGACGATCACGGTCAACGCACCCCGCGCGGGCTTGGCCGCATCGGTAATCACATGCCCCGCCTGGATCGCGAACGTCTCGGCATTGGCGGCCGTACTTGCCAACAGCGCGGCTATCGCCGCGATCACCGTCTTGCGCATCGTGTTCTCCCCTGGTGCGGGCAGACTATCAGCGCGCTGGCGGGTGTCGAGCGGTCACGTGATCAGCCGCTTGAGCCCCGCGAGCGTATCCGCCTCGGCGGCGGGCTTGTCGGTGCGGATCCGCGCGATCCGCGGGAACCGCATTGCCACCCCCGATTTGTGGCGCTTCGATTCATGGATCGAATCGAACGCGATCTCGAGCACGAGCGTCTTGTCGACTTCCCGCACGGGGCCGAACCGCCCGGTCGTATGG
Source organism: Sphingomonas sp. PAMC 26621 (assembly GCF_000251145.1). Taxonomy (GTDB): domain Bacteria; phylum Pseudomonadota; class Alphaproteobacteria; order Sphingomonadales; family Sphingomonadaceae; genus Sphingomonas. The sequence continues at coordinate 65,908 of NZ_AIDW01000028.1, forward strand.
TTGCGGACGAAGCTGTCGAGCTGCTTCAATTCCTCATCGGTGATCCCCGAATAGGCCTTGCCGACCGGGAGCAGCGTGCCGTCTTCGGTCCAGCAGCCGAAGGTATAGTCGCTGTAGAAGGACGAACGTCGGCCGCTGCCGCGCTGTGCGTACATCATCACGCAATCGGCGGTCAGCGGGTCACGCTTCCATTTGTACCACAGCCCGGTCTTGCGCCCGCCGAGATAGGGCGAATCGCGCCGCTTGAGCATCACCCCCTCGATCGCGCCGTCGCGTGCGCCGGCGCGGATCGCTTCGAGCGCGGTGAAATCGTCCGCCGCGATCACGGTGCTGAGGTCGAACCGTTCGGGGTCGAGCCGTCCGGCGAACGCTTCCAGCCGCGCGCGCCGCTCGGTCCAGCCGAGCGGACGCAGATCCTCGTCGCCATCGAACAAGATGTCGTAGAGGCGCACGAACGCGGGCGAATCCGCCAGCATCTTGGCCGAAACCAGCTTGCGGCCGAGCCGCTGCTGGAGCGCGTTGAAGCTCGCCGCCCCGCCCTCTTCGGTCGCGGAACCCTGCGCGTCACCCTTGACCATCAGCTCGCCGTCGACCGCGCCAACGGTCGTGAAGTCGCGCGCCACCTCGGGGAAACTCGCGGTAATGTCGTCGCCGGTGCGGCTGTAGAGCCGGGTCTCGCCTGCGACATGGACGATCTGGACGCGGATCCCATCCCATTTCCATTCCGCCGCATAGTCCGCGAGATCGACCCGCCCGTCCTCGAGCGGATGCGCGAGCATGAACGGACGGAACACCGGCACGTCGGCGGCAGTCGGCTGCGCGCCGCGGCCCTCTGCCCAGTCGAACAGCGCGGTGTAAGGCGCGTCGATCCCGTGCCACACTTCCTCGACCGCCTCGACATCGAGGTCGAACGCCTGCGCCAGCGCGGTCTTGGCAAGCCGCGACGACACGCCGATCCGCAGCGCACCGGTCGCCATCTTGAGCAGCGCGAAGCGCTCGTCCGAATCGAGCTGGTCGAGCATCTTGCCGAGCACCGCGGGCGTATCCGAGCGGGACAGTTTCGCCAGTCGCTCGACCGCGTCCGCCATGCCGAGCGGCGCCTCGACCACCGTCCCAGGCGGGGTGGGCCACAGCAACGCGACCGTTTCGGCGGTATCGCCGACATAGTCGCGGCTCATCCGGAACAGCACCGGATCGACCCGCGCCTCGATCAGCGCGCGGATGACCGCGGGCTTCACGCCGGGCAGGTCGAGCTCCCCGGTCAGCGCCGCCATCGCCCAGCCGCGGTCCGGATCGGGCGTTACGCGCAGATAATCGACGATCAGCCGCAGCTTGGCGTTGCGCGACCGCGTATAGATCAACCGGTCGAGAAGGTCCGCAAAAGCCCGCATCGTGTCACAACATGATCTTCCGCCGGTTGTTCCGCCAGCGGTATCATCGGTGGCGGCAATGCCGGCATCCGGCTAGGCGCGCGGCATGGCATTCGTTCGATCCTGCCTCCTGCTGGGAATGATCGTCGCGGTCGCGCTGTTCGCGTGGGCGCATCACAATGCGCGGATCGATCCGATCGTGCGGCGCGGCCAGATCGGGTTCCGGGACTGGCCCCGCGGCACCGCCCCGGTCCGCGTCGCCGTGCTCAGCGACATCCATATCGGCAACGAGTCGATGGATGCCGCGCGGCTGCGGCGGATCGTGGAACAGGTCAATGCGCTGCAGCCGGATCTGGTGCTGCTCGCGGGCGACTATATCGCGGGGCATCGCGCCAGGACTGCGCGCATCTTCGCGCCGCATCTGGTCGCGCCGCTCGCGGCATTGCGCGCGCCGCTCGGCGTCGTCGCGGTGATGGGGAACCATGATTATGATACCGACCCCGCCATTATCCTTCGCGCACTTCGGGCGGCGGGAATCCGTGTTCTACTCAACGAAGCGGTCGCGCGTGGCGGATTGACGATCGCGGGGATCGACGACCTTCTGCACGGACGTCAGGATATCCCGAAGACGCTTGCGGCGGTGCGGCTCTTGCCCGGGATCCCGATTGCGCTGTCGCACAGCAGCAGCACCGCCTTGCTCGACGGCGGGATCACGCTCGAGCTGGTCGGCCATACGCATTGCGGTCAGGTCGATCTCGAACCGTTCGGGCTGACCAATGCCGTCGCCGCGTCGAATTACCGGTGCGGGATCTCCCGGACGTCGCGCGGCATCACGCTCGTCACCGCAGGCGTGGGCACGAGCATCGTCCCGTTTCGCGTCAACGCGCCCCCGGATCTCTGGTTGCTGACCCTCGGCCCGGCGACGCGCTGAGCGATCTCGTTCAGCTCTTGCGATCGCTGTCGATCAGCGCGCAATTGCCCTCGCGCAGCGTGGCAGTGCCAGCCTTCCGAACGCCCTCGCCGGGAAAGAGCGAGCCGCTAGATCAACCGTAGCGCCGAGAGCCCCTGGAACGTCCCGCTCAGCAGCAGCAAAGCCGCGGCCCCCAGCCGGATCGCCGTCAGTGGCAGGCGGCGGATCCTACGCTCTCCGAGCACCACCGCCGGAATGTTGACCGCCAGCGCCCCCAGCGTCGCGCCGATCGCCGGAAGCGCGGGCATGGGCGTCCGCGCGGCGAGCGCGGCGGTGACGAATTGGGTGCGATCCCCGATGGCGAGCAGACCGACCGCGAACAGTGCCGTCGCGAAGCCGCCGTAACGCCCCGGCAGCGCCCGCAGCCTGATCGGCCAGAGCGCGCTTGCCCCCGCCGAAACGATCGCCAGCGCGACGAGCAGGTCCGCAGCCTGGGGCGAAAGAAGCGGCGCGATCAGCCATCCGCCAACCGCCCCCGCCGCATTGCCCAGCGCGAGCGCAAGCGCCAGCCCAGCGAGAACGCCGCCCTTGCCGGCATAACGCGTCCCCAGCAGCGCACTGGTCAGCGCGGTGCGGTCGCTGGCCTGAACCATCAACGCCACGACCAGCGCAGCCATCAGTGCATCCATCGGGGGCGCGAATCAGCTAGCGAGTCGCATGCGCTGCACGGGGCGTCCGGGAAGAACCGCGTCGCGCAGGACACCCAGCCATGCATTCACGAGTGCGCCACGCTCGCCACGCTCCAGCGCGGCCGAGATGGCCTGCGCCACCGAAACGGCAGGGAAATGACCACAGGCCAGAGCCTCCGCGTGAATCGCCGCCACCTCGGCTTCGAGTACTGAAAACGGCAGATTTCCGGCACATGCCGCGACTCTCGTCACCCGCTCGACAAGCGCGGCGGGGTCGGGCGATTCGATGACGGACGCTGGCATCATGGCAGGATACTCCCTTGCACGGCCGGATGCGGCAGCGCCCGTAAAGGTCGCGTTAAAGACCGCGACCGTCACGCCTATATGCCATAGCCGACTTGACATCGGCCCCCGCATCCGCCATCGGACAGCGCTTAAGAGCGGCGACCGGTTCGCCGCTTTTGCATTTTCAGATCACAGGAATTCAGGTCATGGCAAAGCCGACCACGGTCAAGATCAAGCTCGTCAGCACGGCGGACACTGGCTTCTTCTACACCACGAAGAAGAACCCACGTACCAAGACCGAGAAGCTGAGCTTCAGCAAGTACGATCCCGTCGTGCGCAAGCACGTCGAGTTCAAGGAAGCCAAGATCAAGTAAACCGCTTTTGCGGTTTGCCTTTGCCGGGGGTTCTCCCCTGGCCGAAAGCCGCGGGCGTGAGCCTTGCGGCTTTTTTGCGTGGCCTGGCGGGATGGATCGTCTCGCGGGTTGGCGTCTCTCCCGAACGCCCCTCTACCCGTTCGTTTCGAGCGTAGTCGAGAAACCGGGCACAGCGCCGGTTTCTCGACTTCGCTCGAAACGAACGGATGGGGAGCAGTTAGAGCAACCCCGCCACCGCATCGACGAAGCGGATCAGCGAGATCGGCTTGGAGACATAGGCATCCGCCCCCGCCGCGCGGATCCGCTCCTCATCCTCGCGGCCGGCATAAGCGGTCACTGCCATCACCGGGATCGACCGGAGCACCGGGTCCGCCTTCAATTGCAGGATCAGGTCGTAGCCGCTGACATGCGGCAACTGGATATCCATCACGATCAGGTCGGGGCGGAACTCGCGCGCGCGGACCACCGCCTCGCGCCCGTCGCGCACGCCTTCGGTGGCGTATTCGTGCGCCTCCAGCAGGTCGCAGAAAAGTTTGAGGTTGAGTTCGTTGTCCTCGACAACGAGCACCCTTTTTGCCACGCCCGAGCTTTCATCGTCCATGGGACCCCCTCATACGCAATGCGCCCCTCCGTGACAAACAACGATCCGTCGGAGCTTGCGCTCCGTGCGCTGGTATGGACGCTGGCCGAGCCCGAGCGCGCACTGCGCTTGCTCGACGTGACCGGCCTGACCCCGTCCGACCTGCGCGCGCGCGCCAGCGACCCCGCAGTCCTGTCCGCGACGCTGGCCTTCCTGCTCGCGCATGAACCCGACCTGATCGCCTGCGCCGACGGCCTCGACGTGCGCCCCGAAGACCTGGCCCGGGCGCATGCCGCGCTCGATGGCCCGACCGATACCGGAGACTATGCGTGAAGGGCCTGTTGATCTGTGATTGCGACGAAGTGCTGCTCCATATGGTCCGGCATTTCGGCGTCTGGCTGCGCGAGGCGCACGATATCGATTTCGCGATCGAGGGCGGCGATTTCGCCAACAGCATGTCGCGCCGCAACGGCGCGCCGCCGCCGACGCGGGACGAGATGTGGGAATTGCTCGACGGGTTCTTCCCGAACGAAATGGGCCGCCAGACGCTTGTCCCGCACGCCCGCGAAGCGCTCGCCGCGCTGTCGCAAGTCGCCGATGTCGTGATCCTCACCAATCTGGGCGACCACAACCGCGAACCGCGCATCGCGCAGCTGCTCGGCCACGACGTGGCGTATCGGGTCGAGACCAACCAGGGCGGCAAGGGTGATCCGGTCGCGCGGCTGGTCGCCGAGTTCGGCGATCCGGTCACCGTCTTCGTCGACGATCTCGCGATGCACCACAGCTCGGTCGCCAAGCACGCGCCGGGCGTCCACCGCGTCCACATGGTTTCCGAGCCGAGCCTTGCGCCCAACGTCCCCCCCGCCCCCGATGCGCATATCCGCATCGACGACTGGCAGGTCGCGGAACGCTGGATCGCGGACCGTTTCGCTGCCGGCCAGCCGGCCTGACCCCGTTCATTCCCAGGAGCCTTCCATGACCGACCGTATCGACCACAAGCTTGCCGAGCTCGGCCTCACCCTCCCCGCCGCCGCCGCGCCGGTCGCCTCCTACGTGCCGACGGTCGAGGTCAACGGGCTGCTGCATATCTCTGGGCAGTTGCCGTTCAAGGACGGCGCGCTGATCACAGGTCGGCTGGGCGATTCGGTCGATCTCGACGGCGGAATGGAAGCCGCGCAGGCGTGCGCGCTGATGCTGGTTGCGCAGATCAAGGCGGCGCTCGGCGGGCTTCACCGGGTCGAGCGGATCGTCAAGCTCGGCGTGTTCGTCAATTCGACCGCGGAGTTCACTGATCAGCCCAAGGTCGCCAACGGCGCGTCGAACCTGATGGTCGAGCTGTTCGGCGAAGCCGGCAAGCATGCGCGCAGCGCGGTCGGTGTGTCGGCGCTGCCGCTTGGTGCCGCGGTCGAGATCGACGCGATCGTCCAGATCTCGATGCCGTAATTGTTTTGGCGCGACCCGCTCCTCCGGGAGCGAGCCGCGCCGACCCCCGTCAGGCCACTGACGGCTTGCGGGTGAAGATGCCGTAGCCTGCGATCACCAGATAGCAGAGCGCAGGCACCAGCAGTGCGAACTGCAGCGTCGAGTTATCCGCCAGCACCCCGGTCAGCGGCGGCACGATTGCCCCGCCGACGATCGCGGTCGCGATGATCCCCGACCCCTCCGCCGCGCGTGCGCCGAGCCCTTCGCTCGCCAGGCTGAAGATCGTCGGGAACATGATCGAGTTCATTAGCCCGATCGCGAGCAGTGACCAGCCGGCGATCGCGCCGGTGCTGTGCGTCGACAGCGCGATCAGCGCCATCGCGCCGATCGCGACGCCCGCCAGCACCTTGCCCGGCGAGACCACGCGCAGCACGAACGCGCCGATGAAGCGCCCGACCATCGCGCCGCCCCAGTAATAGGCAACGTGCTTGCCTGCGGTGACCGGATCGAACGCCATCGTGGTGGGCTGCTCGAGATAGCTGACGATCAGCGACCCGATCGCGACTTCGGCGCCGACATAGAGGAAGATGCACGCCGTCCCGAACGCGAAGCGCGGGCGCTTGAGCAACTCGAACGCCTGGAAGATGCTGCCATGCTGCTCGACCGTATGCGGCAATCGCTTGCGCCGCGACCACACGACGACCGCGACCAGCACCAGCGCAATCGCGAGCCCCAGATAGGTGTGGACGACGACCTGCGTCTCCGCGGTGCGATGCGCGTCGAGCGCGGCGCCGGTCAGCGTCTTCGAATCGACCTTGGCGAGATTGCCGAGGATCAGGATCGACCCGACGATCGGGAAGATCGTGGTGCCGAGCGAGTTGAAGAACTGCGCGAAGGTGAGCCGGCTCGATGCGGTCTTTGGCGCACCCAGCAGGCTGATCAGCGGGTTGGCGACGACCTGCACCGTGGTGATGCCGATCGCGAGAACGAACAGCGCCATCAGGAAGACGATGAACGTCCCCGACGACGACGCCGGGATGAACAGCACGCAGCCAAGCGTCATCAGCAACAGCCCGACCGACGCGGTCTGCATGTAGCCGAGCTTGCGCACGATCGCGGCGGCAGGCAGCGAGAAGACGAAATAGGCGGCGAAGAACGCCGACTGGACCAGCAGCGCCTGCCCGTAATTGAGCGTGAACAGGTCCTTGAGCTTGGGGATGATCACGTCGTTGAGACTGGTGATCCCGCCGAAGATGAAGAACAGCGCGAAGACGAAGACCTGCAGGTCGGGCGCATTGACGCCCTTGTCGGCATCCCCCGCGGCGGGTGCTTGGGCGGACGATCCGCCGGGATTCAAGGCCATCAGCTACTCCTGGTGCGGACCGATGCGGGTGGCGCATTGGTCGGAAGACGCGGCACCGTCTGCCATCGCTTCGCGCGCGGGTACAGCGGGTTTGCGTTTTGGGAGGGTGGTTGGGGCGTCGGCTCCCCGCCCGTTGATGGCAGAAGATGGTGAATAGCTGTAAGGCCAAATTTTATGCCATCATCGAGCATGCGTACCGCGACATTGCGCCTGCATATTACCTGTCAGTTATCCTAAATATTCGCCCAGCTCCCGACGACGCAATAGCGAGAGGGGTGGAAGTGAATAATACCCGACTAATTACCATGGTTTTTACAGGTTTTCCCGACCGATCCTTTTCGGCACGACCTTGCAACTTCGCCAGCATGTTGCAAGCCAAGGATTCATAAGGTAGATACAGCGATGCTTCGTTGGATGAGCAACTGCGCTGATTACCTTTGCTATCGATGATTTCTCTGACCTCCACCGGCAAAAGGCTGCCTGTAGGAAGCTTACTGACGGTCAGCACCATATCCGACGCGTTGATTTGCTCCTCAAGATGAGGATGGGACTCACCCCATTTGACTGTTGTGGGCCACACACTTGTGATTGGTGTTAATTCCTCGTCTCGTGCTGGAATGAAATGACCTCGTTTCAGAGAGGAAAGGCACGTAGTTTCATCAAGGTTTCGATTGCCACTTGAGATAATAATTTTGCACGAAATTGGTGAACCGTCCGCATCAATTGTGAGGGCAATACGCACCGTGTCTCTGTTCATACGTACTCCGGATACTGGTATATCTCCAACGCGGAACAATGAACCGGCACCCCCTATAGGCTTCGGTCCAATGCCATTATTTGCCTGCGGCAAAGGGGTGATCGCCAATTGCGAAACAATGAAAGCCAAAAGAAACATCTAAAATTGCCCCTCGCCAATATAATTGATTATATCCACGGTGCAGATGATCAGTTTTGTAACGTCCAGCTTTGTCGGAATCATGACGTTACCGAGCACCGGCTTCACATCCGATAACACCAAACCTTAATCCGATATATTTGACCCATCTACTAACAAACCTGAACCTTGTTTCAGGCAACGGAGACGAATCAACAGCGTTTCGCCCAATGAAAAACGTGTCATCCTCGTCGACCATCCCCATAATGCTATTTTGTGCGGTACCGCAGCGCTGTAACGCGGTGCGCGCTTCGCGGGCATCTTGAAGTTATGCGGCAGTGTCGTTCGGACAAGACTGCATCCGCTAAACAGCCACGCGAACCACCTAATTGCATGGTGACGGGTTATCATCGGACAAGACTAACCAACCGACCGATGTCCGTACGTGATCGCTTCCGATCGTTCCGCTTTGCTGCCCAGAAGCAAGCAGGGCAAGGAAGCGGTTGCCGCACCTGTAGTGTGTCAGCGTCGCGAGTTAGTGGGAATCACGTAACCGCTCGCGCGACGCCCCCGCCCTAATCCGCCTCCCGCACCCGCTCATGGTGCCGGATCACCTCGTCGATGATGAACCGCAGGAACTTCTCGCTGAAATCCGCATCCAACTGGGCATCGTGCGCAAGTCCGCGCAGCCGCGCGATCTGTGCGTCCTCGCGGCCCGGGTCGGCGGGGGGCAGTCCGGTCCGTGCCTTGTAGCTGCCGACCGCCTTGGTCACCTTGAACCGTTCGGCGAGCAGGAACACCAGAGCGGCGTCGATATTGTCGATGCTCTGGCGATATCCGCTGAGCGTTTCGTCGGACACCAGCGTGCTCCTATCCCGTGAGACGCCTTTTTGGTCGACCCCCACGCACAGCGCAACCCGCAAAGGGTTGCGTTTGGGCCGCAGCACGGCCACATCGCACCGCAGATGACCGCCACGATCCACCGCCTGGGCGACACACGGCCCACTCCATCGCTCGAACCGATGGTCCAGCTTGTCACGGGCGACATGAACATGGTCAACGCCGTGATCCTGTCGCGCATGCAGTCGCAGATCCCGCTGATCCCCGAGCTTGCCGGGCATCTGATCGCGGGCGGCGGCAAGCGCATGCGCCCGATGCTGACGCTCGCGAGTGCGCGGCTTCTGAGCTACACCGGCACGCGGCACCACCGCCTCGCCGCAGCGGTCGAGTTCATTCATACCGCCACGCTGCTTCATGACGACGTCGTTGACGGGTCGGACCTGCGCCGCGGCAAGCGCACCGCCAATCTCATCTGGGGCAACCCGGCGAGCGTGCTTGTCGGCGATTTCCTGTTCAGCCGCTCGTTCGAGCTGATGGTCGAAGACGGCTCGCTCAAGGTGCTCGGTATTCTCTCGGGTGCCAGCGCGATCATCGCCGAGGGCGAGGTCAACCAGCTCACCGCCGCGCGCCGGGTCGACACCCCCGAGGAACGCTATCTCGACATCATCGGCGCGAAGACCGCCGCGCTGTTCGCCGCCGCCTGCCGCGTCTCCGCGGTGGTCGCCGAGCGTCCCGAGGCGGAGGAGCTTGCGCTCGATTCCTACGGGCGCAACCTCGGCATCGCGTTCCAGCTGGTCGACGACGCGATCGACTATGTTTCCGACGCGGGGACGATGGGCAAGGATGCGGGCGACGACTTCCGCGAGGGCAAGGCGACGCTCCCCGTGATCCTCGCCTATGCGCGCGGCAACCCCGAGGATCGCGCCTTCTGGAAGGCCGCGATCGAGGGGCATCGCAACCGCGACGAGGACTTCGCACGCGCCATCGATCTCGTCCGCTCGACTCGAGCGGTTGAGGATACGCTAGCGCGCGCCCGGCATTACGGGCAGCGCGCAATCGATGCGCTTGGCGGTTTCGCCAACGGCCAGGCCAAGAATGCGATGATTGAAGCGGTCGAATTCGCGGTCGCGCGCGCGTATTGAGCGCCTGCCCCGGAACGCTACCGTAGTTTCCCGGGGGCGGCTGCTCACGATGCTTCAGGGGTTTCGCGTCATCCCTGTCAAGGCCAACCGCCTTGGGGGACAAGAGCATGAAACTCTGGACCAATTCTCGCGCCGCGACTGCAATCGAATATAGTCTGATCGCAGCGCTGATGGCGATCGCCGCGATTACCGGAATGCAGTCGCTGGGCGCCAAGGTGTCCAGCACGTTCCAGAACGTCTCGTCCGGGCTTGAACCGTAACCCCGCCGCGCTGACCAGCGCTTGCGGCCCGGTCTCTCAACGGGGTCAGTCGACGGGGTCAGTCGACGGGGCACCCCGCATGAGCGTCCGTATCGCTGGTCGCCAGCTCGACCTGCAACGTCGCGTGACCGATGCCGAAATGCTCCTTCAGCATGCCGCGCGCCGAGTCGAGAAAGGCGTCACCCGGATGCCCGCCGGGCATCACCAGATGCGCGGTCAGCACGGTCTCGGTCGTGCTCATCGGCCAGATATGGACGTGATGCACGCGCGCGACACCGGGAAGCTCCTGCAATTCCGCCCAGACCGCATCCGAATCGATCCCGCGGGGGACGGCTGCCAGAGACATCTCGACCGATTCGCGCAGCAGCCCCCAGGTCTGCAGGAAGATCAGCACCGCGATCACGATGCTGACCACGGGGTCGAGCCACATCGCCCCGGTCCACCAGATCAGCAGCCCCGAAACGACGACCCCCGCCGACACCATCGCGTCGCTCGCCATATGGAGATAGGCGCCGCGGATATTGAGGTCGCCCGCGCTGCCGCGGAGGAACATCAGCGCGGTGACGCCATTGACCAGGATCCCCGCACCCGCGACCCATGCCACCAGCGGCCCGTCGACCGGCGCTGGCACCGCAAGCCGCTGCACCGCCTCGAGCATGATCGCGCCGAGCGCGACGAGCAGCAGCAGCGCGTTGAGCAAGGCAGCGAGGATCGTCGAGCCCTTGAGCCCATAGGTAAACCGCTTCGACGGCGAGCGCCGCCCGAGCGCGATCGCCGCCCACGCCGCGCCAAGCCCGAGCACGTCGGACAGATTATGCCCCGCGTCCGCGAGCAGCGACACCGAATGCGCCATCAGCCCGAACACGACTTCGCCGACGATGAAGCTCAGGTTGAGCGCGATCCCGACCGCGAACGCACGGTCATGGCCGCTCGCGGGCGTGTGGCTGTGCCCGTGGCCGCCATGGCCGTGGCTGAGCCCCCCATGGCCGTGTCCGTGATCGTGCCCGCTATGCGAATGGCCGTGACCCGCCATGTCTTTACTCCGCGTCCAATTCCAGCCGCCTAGCATCGCGTGTTCGTGAGATACTAGGACGCCGGCGATGACAAAGACGTCATCGCAACGCCGCACGTTCCAAACCCGCGATCCTGCGGTAGGGAGGCAACGTGACCGTTGCCCTCCCCATCCATGCCGTCCTGCCGTCGCTGCTCGAGACGTTGCGCACCCGCGCCAACGCCGTGCTGGTGGCACCGCCCGGCGCGGGCAAGACCACCGCGGTCGCCCCGGCGCTGCTTGGTGAACCGTGGTGCACCGGCGAGATTTTGCTGCTCTCCCCCCGCCGCCTCGCCGCGCGCGCCGCGGCCGAGCGGATGGCGGCGCAGGCGGGCGAGCCGGTCGGCAAGACCTTCGGCTATGCCACGCGGATGGATTCGAAACGGTCGGCGGCGACCCGCGTCACGGTGGTGACCGAGGGGATTTTCGTCGCGCGGATCCAGAACGATCCCGAACTGGGCGGCGTGTCGGCGGTACTGTTCGACGAAGTCCACGAACGGAGTCTGCACAGCGACTTCGGCCTTGCGCTCGCGCTCGATGCGCAGGGCGGGTTGCGGCCCGATCTGCGGCTGCTCGCGATGTCGGCGACGCTCGACGGGTCGCGCTTCTCGGGACTGATGGGCGACGCGCCCGTGATGATGAGCGAAGGCCGGATGTTCCCGCTGACGCTGCGCCATCTCGGCCGCGCGGGCGAGCAGCGGATCGAGGACTCGGTCGCCGCCGCGATCCGGCTCGCGCTGCGCGAGGAAAGCGGCGGGGTGCTCGCCTTCCTGCCCGGCGTCGCGGAGATCGAACGCACCGCCGAACGGCTCGACGGACTTGGCGCGGGGATCATCCTGCACAAGCTCCACGGCAGCCTTGACCCCGCCGCGCAGCGCGCCGCGATCGCGCCCGACCGCGATGGCGCGCGCAAGGTCGTGCTCGCGACGTCGATCGCCGAGACCAGCCTGACGCTCGACGGCATCCGCGTCGTGGTGGATTCGGGGCTCGCGCGTCGCCCGCGCTACGATCGCGCGGCGGGGATGACCCGGCTCGTCACCGAGCGCGCGAGCCAGGCGGCGGTGACGCAGCGTGCCGGGCGGGCCGCGCGGCAGGGGCCGGGCGTCGCCTATCGCCTGTGGGAGGAAGCCGCGACCGCCGGTCTGCCGCGGTTCGACCCGCCCGAGATCCTGGAGGCGGATCTGTCCGCGCTGACGCTCGACTGCGCGTTGTGGGGGCTCGCCGATCCGCGTGTGCTGGCGTGGCTCGATCCGCCGAGCGAGGCGGCGGTGCAGGAAGCGCGCGCACGGCTGCTAGCGCTGGACGCAATCGACGCGGATGGCCGCCCGACACCGCACGGGACGGCAATCGCGCGCCTCCCGCTCGCGCCCCGATTGGGGCATATGCTGGTACGCGCCGGGGAACTCGGCCTCGCCACGACCGCGGCGGAAGTCGCCGTGCTGCTCGGCGAGCGCGGGCTCGGCGGCAACGACGTCGATCTCGCCACGCGGCGACGCCGCTGGCACACCGAGCGCGGCCAGCGCGCCGAAGCAGGCCGCAAACTGGCCAAGCGCTGGACGTCGCTTTCTCCCTCTCCCCCCCGGGGAGATGGTCGGGGAGAGGGGCCGCCGCAGACGCACCATTCCGAAACAGCCCCCTCCCCCACAGGCGACAGCGAACACGAAACCGCCATCGCGATCGCACTTGCCTTCCCCGACCGGATCGCGCGCCGCCGCGACGCGTCTGGCGAGACATGGGCCTCCGTCGGCGGTCGCGGGTTCAAGCTCGACCCGACCTCGAGCCTCGCCCGCGCCGAATGGCTCGCGGTCGCCGAAACGCAAGGGCTCGCCTCGGGCGCGCGTATCCTGTCCGCCGCCGTCATCGACCTGCCCACGATCGAGACGTTGTTCGGAGACCGGATTGCGGTCCACCGCGACGTGGCGTTCGATCCCGCGACCGGCGGCGTCGTGGCGAAGCGCGAGCGGCGGCTCGGCGCGTTGCGGCTATCGAGCGGCCCCGATTCGAACGCCGACCCCGAGGCCATTGCCGCGGCGCTGCTCGCTGGAATCACAACGCACGGGCTGGACCGCCTGCCGTGGAGCGACGCCGCGCAGGCGCTGAGGCATCGCGCCGCCTTTGCCGCGGCGCACGGCGGTGCGGCGCTTGCGCTCGACGACGCATCGCTGCTGGCGCGCGCGGACGAATGGCTGGTCCCGCTGCTCGAGGGCAAGCGACGTCTCGATGCGATCGACTCGGGCGCGCTGACCGATGCGCTCCGCGGGGTGATCGGCTGGGACGCGCTGACGCTGATCGACCGCCTGGCACCGACGCACTTCCACAGTCCCGCGGGAAGCGGCCATGCGATTGATTACGCCGCCGAGGGCGGCCCGCGCGTCGAGCTGCGGCCGCAGGCGCTGTTCGGGCTTGCGGTGCATCCGATGGTCGGCGGCGGGCGCGTGCCGCTGGTGCTGAGCCTCACCTCGCCCGCCGGACGTCCGATCCAGACGACGCGCGACTTGCCCGGTTTCTGGGCGGGGAGCTGGGCCGATGTCGCGCGCGAAATGCGTGGGCGCTATCCACGGCATCCGTGGCCCGACGACCCCGCCGCGGCATCCGCGACGCTCCGGACGAAAAACGCAGATGCGCGCGCGCGCGAAGCACGATAAGGAGACCCCATGTCGACCGCCCGAATCTATCAGCGCCCCAAGAACGCCATGTCCTCCGGGCGTGCCCGCACCACGATCTGGGTGCTCGATTTCGCGCCCGCCGAGCCCAAGCGGCCCGACCCGCTGACCGGCTGGGCCGGTTCGGGCGACACGCGCGACCAGCTTCGCCTGACCTTCCCGACGCAGGAAGCCGCGGTCGCCTATGCCGAGCGCGAGGGTCTTGCTTTCACGATCGCCGCCGCGCCCGAACGGACGTTGAAGCTGCAGAGCTACGCGGACAATTTCCGGTAAACGGCACGCTACTTCGGCAGTCGTACCGGGTGCTTCAGGACTTCGGACGTCCAGACGACCGATGCGGGACGACGTGTATGCCCGTCACTCCAAGGTCGGGTTAGGGCCAACGAACGCTAGCTCGCCAGCATCCCCGCGCCGAGCAGCAGCAACAGCTTAACGTCGATCGCCACCCCCGCCGCGCGCTTGGCCGCGACAAACGCCGCGATATTCGCGACCGGAACGCGGTGGACGGTGATGTTCTCGCCCTCGACCCCGCCGCCATCGCCAATCTGGCGAAGCCCGCGCGCGCGAACGAGCGTGAAGCCTTCCGACACCATCCCCGGCGACGAATGGAAAAACCCGAGCGAGTCGACGGTCTCGGCGCGATAGCCCGTTTCTTCCTCCAGCTCGCGTCCCGCTGAATCGAGCACGCTCTCGCCCGCCTCCTCGTCGCCGACCAGACCCGCCGGCAGTTCGAGACACGCCTTGCCGAGCGGCACGCGATATTGCTCGACCAGCAGGACATGCCCGTCGTCGATCGCGAGGATCACCGCCGCCTCGATCCCGCGCGCGCGCGAGACATATTCCCAGGTGCCGTCCTTGATGACCTTGATGTACTTGCCCGCCCAGACGGTCTCCGCGGTCATAATTCGATCAGCCTGTCGGGAAGTTCGTTGCGGTCGCTTTCCGTCTTGGGGAAGCTTTCGGCGAGGATCGCGCCGATCCGCTCAACCGCGGCGGCCATCCCCGCCCCCGGGTTCCCGGCGCGCGTCTCATGCACCAGCGCCGCCATCGCATCCCCCCAGCGCTCGGCCGGGACCGCACGGTGGATGCCTTCGTCGGCGACGATCTCCGCCATCCGCTCGTCGCGCGAAAGGTAGAGCAGGATGCCGACGCGTGCCTCGGTCCGCCGTTCCGCGCCGACCTTGAAATACTGGATCGCGCGCCGCCGCACGCGCCTGCGCCGTGTCGCCTTGGGCACCAGCGCGAGCCGCAACGGCCGGTAGGACAAGGCCCAGCGTACCAGCAGGAACACCAGCGTCTGGACCACCAGCAGCCCGGCGAGCAGCAATCGCGGGTCGGGCGCTGCGTCCCACCCCTGCGTGAAACCGCTGAGCCACAGTTCGATCCGCAGCGGGTCGACCGAAGCAAGCGCCACCACCAGCAGCATCGCGAGGAGCGCGACCTGCAATGCGGCATCGTCGTAGGAATCGGAGCGATCGGTAACGATCGTCACGATCTCGCCATCGGTGCCATGCTCGGCGTGCTGGACCGCCGCCAGCACCCGCGCATGGTCCTCGCGCGTGAGTTTCGGGGTCCGTGCCATCACCAATCCCCCGATGCGCCGCCGCCGCCGAACGACCCACCGCCGCCACCGGTAAAGCCGCCGCCGCCCCAGCTGCCGTCGGACCCGCCATCGGAGCCACCGTCGCCGCCGCCACCGCCCCAGCCGCCGCCGGATCCCGCACCGGAGCGGCCGCCCCAGTCGCTCAATGCCGCACCCCACAGGATCGCTGGCGCGATGCCGCTGCGATAGCGTTGCTCGCCACCGCCGACATCCCCGCCGCCGCCACCGCCGCCCCGCCGACGCATCGCGGTCAGCAGGACGAAGCCGATCACGAGGCCCCAGAACACCAGCCCGATCGGGAAGCCGCCGCCATTGCGCGCTCTTTGGTGAGTCTTGTCGAACGCCGCCGCTGCCGCGTCGGTTTCCGCCTTGGCTTCCTCTGGCGAGGCGCGCAGCTGCTTGATCAGCGCATCGGTGCCCGCTTCCATCGCGCCGGGGATATCCCCCGATTGCGAAAGCTTGGGGATCATCTGTTCACGGATCACGCGCCCGATAAAGGCATCGGTGAGGAACGGTTCGAGCCCGTAGCCGACCTCTATCCGGGGGCCGCGATGCCCCTTGGGCTCGTTGGGTGCGATGAACAGGATCGCGCCGTTGTTCGCGTCCTTCAACCCGACGCCCCACGCACGGCCCAGGCCGACGCCATATTCCTCGAGCTCGCGTCCTTCGAGGTTGGGGATCGTCGCGACCACCAGCTGGCGCTTGGTATCTTTCTGCAACGCCTCGAGCTTGGCGTTCAGGTCCGCCTCGGTCGCGGGCGGCAGGACGTTGGCCGCATCGACCACCAGCCCGGTGAATTTGGGATAGGTCTGCGCGTCCGCGGCGGCGGTGCCAAGCAGCACCGCCACCGCGAGCAGGAACGATTTCAGGATGGTCATCAAACGGGCCCTCTGAGCCCCACGATCAATTGCCGTTGCCGAAATTCACCGCCGGAGCAGCCTCGGCGCCCGGCGTCGTCGCCTTGAACGGCACCAGCGGCTTCGCGCCGTAGAACACCTTCGCGCCGATCGCATCGGGGAAGGTCCGGATCGTGGTGTTGTAGCTCTGCACTGCGCCATTGTAGTCGTGGCGCGCGGTCGAAATGCGGTTCTCGGTGCCCTCGAGCTGATCCATCAGCGTCGCGTAATTCGCCTGGCTCTTGAGCTCGGGATAGGCTTCCTGAAGCCGCTGGAGCGACAGCGTGACGTTGGACTGCGCCTTCTCATACGCCGCGACCTTCGCCGGATCGTTGAGCTGGTCGGCGCTCAGCTTGACCGCGTTGGCCCCGGCCCGCGCCTGCGTGACTTCGACCAGGATACTCTTCTCCTGCGCGCCAGCAGCCTTGACCGTCGCGACGAGGTTGGGGATCAGGTCGGCGCGACGCTGGTAGTAATTCTCGACATCGGCCCACTTCGCCTTGGCGTTTTCTTCCTGCGTGGGGACGCTGTTGAGCCCGCAGCCGGACAGCGAAGCCGACAGTGCCAGACCAGCCGATGCGACAAACAGGGTGCGGTAGTTCATTGTGGGGATCCCTCCAGATCTTGCATCGCCATGATAGCGGGGTACGGTGGCGACGCGAAATGAAATCGGTTGGGGACGTGTGATGTTCAAGGAGTTCAAGGCTTTCATCGCCCGGGGGAACGTGCTCGATCTCGCCGTCGCGGTGATCATCGGCGCGGCGTTCGGCAAGATCGTGACGTCGCTGACGGACGACGTGATCATGCCGATGATCGGGCGGCTGACCGGCGGGCTCGACTTCTCGAGCTATTTCCTCGTGCTCGGCAAGGTGCCCGCGGCGCTTGCGGGATCGTCGGACTATGCCGCGCTCAAGAAGGCGGGCGTACCGCTGTTCGGCTATGGCGCGTTCCTGACTGCGGCGGTCAATTTCGTGATCGTCGCGTTCATCATCTTCCTGGTCGTGCGCGCGGTGAACCGGCTGATGCCCAAGCCGCCCGAAGTTCCCGTCGAGCCGGTCGAACCCGCCGACGTGACGCTGCTGCGCGAAATCCGCGACGAATTGAAGCGGCGTTAAGGCGCCGGGTCGCCGTCGTCAGGCGGCGACCAGATCCTCGGCGATCGAATCCGCAAGGCTCGTTCCGTCGAGGATCCGCGCGGTCTCGTCGCGCACGCGCATCATCGCGTGGCGGATCGCGCACGTTGCCTCATCCTTGCAGTCGTTGCACGAGCGGTAGGCGGTGCGGCTGACGCACGGCACCAATGCGAGCGGTCCCTCGATCACGCGGATGATCTCGCCGAGCGAAATCAGATGCGTCGGGCGCGACAGGCAATAGCCGCCCATCTTGCCGCGATGGCTGTGGAGGAACCCCGCCTCGCGCAGATCCGCGAGGATCAGCTCGAGAAACTTGCGCGGGACATTTGCGCTCGCGGCGATGCGGTTCATCGGGATGGGCGGGCCGCCCTTGGGCGCTTCAGCGAGGAACATCATCGCACGCAGGGCATAGCGGGAACGTTGGGTCAGCATGATACACTACCCCATGCACCGCTTTTGTGGCGAGTCAAAGGCGCTGATCCAATTTTGTGCGCTTCCCATTCGCGACACAATGCCTATATCGGATCTGCCGGGTTCGCCCGGCTATGGCGATAAAGTGCGGCGTGCAATAGATACAACGGACCCGGGGGCAGTACCCGGCGGCTCCACCACAACCGGCCCGACGGCTTTCAGCCAGGACCGGTCATGACGGGGCCGAAGCAGGATCGACGTGTTTCGAAAAGCGCTGTTTTTTCCCGGGCTGAGTAACCTGCAAAAGGCTCAAAACCACAAGTGCAAACGATAACGAAGCACTCGCGATTGCAGCGTAACTCAAGGCCTCACGGTCTAGGTTACTAAGCTAAGCGCGGTTCGGGCCGCACCGGGCAACAGAAGCGGACACCGGCGGTACGGGGAGCACCGAGCAACAGAAGCTCCCCACCTTATTCATCGTCAAAAGCGACCGTCATCCCGGGCCTGTCCCTGGAGCGCTTAGTGCCGTGCTTCGGCTCCTCCTCCCGTTCGTTTCGAGAGTAGTCGAGAAACCGGGCACAGCGCAGGTTTCTCGACTACGCTCGAAACGAACGGTTGGTGTGTTGTCAGGCAGCAAACCCCGCAACCCCCGCCCCCGCGATCCGCAGATCCTCGACGAACCGCGCGAACTCGACCTCCGCCGCCGCGGGATCGGGCAAGCGCAACAGATAGCTCGGGTGCACCGTGATCCAGCACGTGCCGCCATCCGCCAGCGTGATCGCCCGCCCGCGTTCCTTCGAGATCGTCACCACCCGCCCGAGCAAACTGCGCGCCGCGGTAGCCCCCAGCGCGACCGTCACCTGCGGCTTGATCAGCAACCGCTCCTGCTCGACCCACCAGCGGCACGCGTCGATCTCGCCCGCGCCCGGCTTGGCGTGGATCCGCCGCTTGCCGCGCTGCTCGAACTTGAAGTGCTTGACCGCATTGGTGACATACGCACGGCTCCGGTCCACCCCCGCAGCCGCCAGTGCGCGGTCGAACAACTGTCCCGCCGGCCCGACGAACGGCCGCCCGGCGAGATCCTCCTGATCCCCCGGCTGCTCGCCGACGAACATCAGCGGCGCATCGACCGGGCCTTCGCCGAACACCGTCTGCGTCGCCGGCCCATAGAGCGGACAGCGCGTACACGCCGACGCCTCGTCACGCAGCGCATCCCACGCGATCGCACTATTGCCGCCGACCTCGTCCCTTGCCCTTGCAATCATCCCAGACTCCCGTGCCTGTGCCGAGGCGATCAGCCCGGGGACCAGCGCGGTCTCGGGCATGTTCTTCCAGTATTTCCTGGGCATCTCCTTCAACATCGCGCCGATCTTGACGCGCGCCGGGTTGAAGATCGACGCATAATAGGTCTTCCACACATCCTCGATCGGGTCGCCCGCGGGCGCATCCGCCTTGGACGCGCCCGGCCCCTCAGCGAGCGTCGTGCCGTCCCAGTGGATCGCGATTTCGGGGGTCAGGATCGACCAGTGCATGCTGGCGAAGCGGTCGAGGAAGAAGCCCGCATTGTAGCGGACGATATGATGCTCGGGTTCGAACCACGCGACGAACCGCGCCTGCCCCTCCTCCTCGACCTCGCGGAAGCGCACGAACGCGCGCATCTTGTGAATGTCCTTGCGCACCTCGCGCGCGAAGCCTTCGAGCTTGCGGACCAGCGGATCGGCCTTGTCCTCGACCGCGCCGGGCTGATCGCGCAGCCGCACCAACAGCGTGTACAGCAGCGCGAAGCGTTCGGGATCGCTGTGCAGCAGCGCCTTGCGCGCGAGATCGACGAAGCCACGCGACACGGAGAAAGTGGGCGCGTCGCTGTGCGGCAGCGGCAGATCCTCGCCGAACAAATCGACTGGCGCATCGCCGACCTGCCACGTCACGTCCGATGACGCGACACCCGCCACCGCGAGCCCACGCGCAGCCTCGCGCCAGCCGTCGAAATCGTCCGGCTCGGCCAGCGTCACCCTGTGCATCGTATCATCCTCCCGACCGGGCCGTTGCCCGTCAGGCGAACAACTCCAGTTGCTTTACCTTGGGTGCAACGATGGGTCGCAATTCCGCCTTGTCGCTCAAAGCAACCGGTCGCCAGTCCTCCGCGATCAGGAACGGGCGCAGCTTGGTGATCGACACCGTCAGCCGCGCGACGTCCGCGAGATGCAGCCGCCGCCAGCGTCGCGCCGCGAGGATGGAATTGACCGCCTTCACCCCCAGCCCCGGCACGCGCAGCAACCGCTCGCGCGGCGCGCGGTTGACGTCGACCGGGAAGATCGCGCGATGCTTGAGCGCCCAGGCAAGCTTAGGGTCGATATCGAGCGGGAGCATTCCCGTCGTCTCGTCCGCCGCTGCGACGACTTCCTTCGAGGTATAGCCATAGAAGCGCATCAGCCAGTCCGACTGGTACAGCCGATGCTCGCGCATCAGCGGCGGGCGTTGAAGCGGGAGCACGGTACTGGCATCCGGGATCGGGCTGAACGCCGAATAATAGACGCGGCGCAGATCGAAGCTGTTGTACAGAGACGAGGCGCGCATCACGATGTCGCCATCGGTCGCGGCATCCGCACCGACGATCATCTGGGTCGATTGCCCGGCGGGGGCGAAGCGCGGCGCGGACTTGAACTTCTTGCGCGCATCGGTCGCGTCGATGATCGAGGTCCTGGTCTCCGCCATCGCATCCTCGATCCGCACCGCGGACTTCTCGGGCGCGAGCCGCTTCAACCCCGAGACGGTCGGCAGCTCAACGTTGATCGACAGGCGATCGGCGTGGAGGCCCGCCTGCTCGACCAGCGCAGGATCGGCATCTGGGATCGTCTTGAGATGAATATAGCCGCGGAAATTATGATCCTCGCGCAAGCTCCGCGCGACCTCGACCATCTGCTCCATCGTGTAGTTGGACGATCCGATGATCCCAGAGGAGAGGAACAGCCCCTCGATGTAATTGCGCTTGTAGAAGGACAGCGTGAGGTTGACGACCTCCTGCGCGGTGAAGCGCGCACGGCGGACGTTCGAGCTCTTGCGGTTGATGCAGTAATGGCAGTCGAAGATGCAGCTGTTGGTCAGCAGGATCTTGAGCAGCGAGATGCAGCGCCCATCCGGCGCATAGGCATGGCAGATCCCCATCCCGCCATCGGTCGAACCGACCCCCTTGCCATCGCGCGACGTCCGTTTGACCGAACCCGAGGAAGCGCAGGAAGCATCGTATTTCGCCGCGTCCGCAAGGATCGCGAGCTTTTGCTGGACATCGAGTTGCGCCATGATGTTCTCCCTACGTTCTTTTGCGCCCCCTGTCGACGGTTTAATCCCGGCGGTATAAGGCGTTGACGGAAAATGGGCCCGCAAAGGGAGCGCTTATGAACGGCTGGGCGAAGCGGATCGATCCACGCTGGGTGCTCGCGCTCACCTGCCTTCTCGGCTGGGCGTTCAAGGGGCATTGCGGCGCCTATTGGGGCGGATCGATCCAGTACGTCACCGGCTGCTACAGCGATGCGGTGCCGTTCTGGGGATTGCGCGGGGTGTCGGCAGGGCAGATCCCCTATCTCGAGGCGCGGATGGAATATCCGGTGCTGACCGGGCTGCTGATCTGGGCGGAAGGCTTCGTGACTCGCACCGTCTTCGGCGCGAGTGCCACCGCCGCGCATTTCCTGTTCGTGGTGGCGGCGGTCAATGCTGCGCTCGCCTTTGTCGTGCTGGGGATGTTGCGGCGCGCGGGCGTCGATCGCGCGCGACAATTCGCCTGGGCGGCTGCACCCCCGTTGGTGCTGTATCTCGGGCATAATTGGGACATGCTTGCGGTCGCCTTCGCGGTTGCTGCGCTGCTCGCGGCACGGCGTGGCGGGACGCAGCTCGCGACCGCGCTTGCGGCGCTCGGGAGTGCGGCGAAACTGTTTCCGGTGCTGCTGCTGCCGTTGCTCGGGCTTGGTGCGCTCTTCTCGCGGGGCGGCGGCGGGGTCGGGCGGCGGATCGTCACGGCGGGCGTGCTGGTGATCATCGCCGTCGTGAGCTGGGGACTGGTCAATGCGCCCGTGGCCGTGCTCGCCTTTGCCAACTGGTCCGAATTCTACTCTTTCTCCTCCGCACGATCGGGGACCGCGGCGTCGGTGTGGGAGATCCTCGCGCAATCGGGCCGGTGGGCGACGACGATTCCCGAGCGTAACGTCTGGTCTGCCGCGATCTTCGCCGGTGGGGCGGGCGTGATCGTCGTGCTCGGCTGGTGGCGGCATGGCGCGCGACCGTGGGTGCTGTTCGCGCCGGTGCTTGCGTGGTTCCTGCTGACCAACAAGGTGTATTCGCCCCAATTCGACCTGTGGCTGTACCCGGTGCTGCTGCTCACCAGCTATCGGCTATGGCCGGTAGCGTGGTTCGCCTTGGGCGACATTGCCTGCTATTTTGCCGAATTCTGGTATTTCGCTGGGCTCGACGGGCACCATCCCGCGGCAACCCTGCACGATATCGCGCTCGCGGCTGGGTTCCGGGGGGCGGCGATGCTGTGGATCATCGGTTCCGCAGTGCTGCGTCCGGCCCCGGGCTGGACCGCGGCACCCGAACGATCCTGACGGACGTTCATCCTTCGTTGATGTTCTGGATCCTAATCCAGATCACAACGTTGCGGCTCTGCAACATGTTTCAGGGAATTGTTCATGCGTAAGCTCCTCCTCTCGCTCGCCGCCGCCTCGCTCGTCGTTCCGGTCAGCATGGCGCTCCCGACCACCAAGGCCGAAGCGAAGAAGCGGTATTACGGCCATTCGCGCCGCCACGTCCGCACCTGCCGCCATTCGAGCGGAACGACCGGCCTCGTCGCGGGCGGCGTCGGCGGTGCGTTGCTGGGCAATTCGGTGCTCGGTGGCGGGGCGCTCGGAACGATTGCTGGCGGTGTCGGCGGCGCGTTCGCCGGCCGTGCGATCGATCGCACGATCACCGCGAAGAACCGCTGCAGCTAAGGCACGCCGTGCGTCACCCTGGGCAATCCCCGGGGTGACGCCGTCGGCTCACTCGGCCGCGAGCAACGTTTCCGCCGCGCTGAGATCGACCGATACGAGCCGGCTTACCCCCTGCTCGATCATCGTCACGCCGAACAGCCGGTGCATCCGGCTCATCGTCACCGCATTGTGCGTGACGATCAGGTAGCGAGTCGCGGTTTCGCGCGTCATCACGTCGAGCAGGTCGCAGAACCGCTCGATATTGGCGTCGTCGAGCGGCGCATCGACCTCGTCGAGCACGCAGATCGGTGCCGGGTTGGTCAGGAACAGTCCGAAAATCAGCGCAACCGCGGTCAACGCCTGTTCGCCGCCCGATAGCAGGGTCAGCGATTGCAGCTTCTTCCCCGGCGGCTGCGCCATGATCTCGAGCCCCGCCTCGAGCGGATCGTCCGAATCGACCAAGGCGAGATGCGCCGCGCCGCCGTTGAACAGAGTCGTGAACAGCCGCCGAAAATGTCCGTCGACCGCCTCGAACGCCGCCAGCAGTCGCTGCCGCCCCTCGCGGTTGAGCGTCCCGATCGACCCACGCAGCCGGTTGACGGCCAGCCCGAGTTCCTCGCGCTCGGCGGCATTGCCCTGAGACGCGGATTCCAGCTCGGCGAGTTCGGTCTCGGCAACGAGATTGACCGGGCCGATCCGCTCGCGATCGACGTTGAGCTTCTCATGCGCCGCGGATTCCTCGGGGGGTGTGCGCACCGTCGCGCCGTCGAACCCGACCCGCTCGGGGAGCAGCACCGACGGGCATTGGAACCGCTCCCCCGACAGCCGGTTCATCTCGACCCGGCGCAACTCCTGGTTTTCAGCGCGCGCCGCCGCGCCCGCGCGCGCCTCGCGCGCCTGCGCCAGCGTTTCGGCGGCGGCGGCGGCGGTCGCCTCGGCGGCGCGCAAGGCAACGTCGGCGGCGCGTTCGGCACCCTGCGCCGCATCCGCATCGGCGCGCGCGGCGGCATGCTGCGCGTCGAGCGCGACGACCTCGGCCGCAAGCGCCTCGGGGTGACCCACCAGCGCCTCGGCTTCCAGCGCGAGCGCCGCGTCGCGCTTGTCCATCTCGGCGATCCGCTTTGCCGCCTCTCCCGCCCGCGCACGCCACCCCTTCGCCTCCGCCGCCATCGCCGCAACGCGTTCGCGCGCGCTGCCGAGATCGCGGTCGACCCCGCTGCGCTCGGCGCGCGCGCTGGCGATGTCGGCGCGACGATGCTCGGCTTCGCCCGAAAGGTCGGCAACGCGCGCGCGGGTGGCGCTGCCATCGGGGAGCGCGGCATGCGCGGCGGCCGCGCGCGTCACCTCGGCAGCGGCCTCGGCATGATCCGCCTCGACCCGCGCGCGCCGGCCTGCAAGATCGGTACGCTGCGCCTCGATCCGCTCGATCGCCGCGGTCGCGCGGTCCTCGGCGCGCGCCGCGTCGCGCGCGCGCGTCTCCGCGCTTTCGAGCAACCGCCGCGCCACCACCGCCGCGGTGCGCGCTTCGGCAATCGCCGAATCGATCCGCGCGAGTTCGGCATCCGCGGAGTCGACCGCGCGAACGGCGGCAGGGCGCTGATCCTCGATCGCGCGCAACCGGTTCATCCGTTCAAGCCGCTCGGCCGCCGCCGCGCCGCCCGACTTGGCGACATAGCCATCCCACCGCCGCAGGCTTCCGCGCAGCGTCACCAGCCGCTGCCCGACCGCAAGCGCGACGCCGTCGTCCTCGTCCACCACGAACACCTGTGCCAACCGTCGCGCCAACGCGGGCGGGGCGACGACATGCCTGCCGAGCGGGACCGTCCCCGTCGGTGCAGCCGGATCGTCGGGCAGCGCGTCGGCACCCGCCCAAAACCGCTCACCCGCCGGGTCGAGTCCCGCCTCCAGATCATCCCCCAGCGCCGCCGCAAGCGCGCGTTCGTAACCAGGGTCGGGCCGCATCCGGTCGAGCACGCGGTCGCGCCCGTCGCGCCTGGTCGCACGCGTCAGCGCCGCCGCTTCGCTGTCGAGCGCCGCCAGATCGGCGTGCGCCCCCGATCGCGCCGCCTGCGCACGGTCACGCTGGTCGCGCGCGCCGCGTTCGTCGGCGTCGGCGCGCGCAAGACCCGCGCGCGCGTCCTCACCGTGCTGCAACGCCTGCACGCGCGCTTCCTGTGCAGCGGTGCGATCCGCGAGGAGCGGCGCGGCGTCGCCCAATGCAGCCGCCTCCGCCGTCACCCGCGCCAGATCGCGCGTGCTGCGGTCCGCGCGGGCCCGCGCCGCCGCGAGCGCCGCCTCGGCCACCCGCGCATCCGCCGCCTCGGTCGCCTGCGCTGCGAGCCCTTGCGCCAGCGCGACCTCGGCATCGCGCCCGGCGCGCTCGGCTTCGGCCTGCCGCGCCTCCAACGTGGGGACACGCTTGGTCAGTGCGAGGACCCGGGCATCGAACGTCCGCGTGTCCTCGGCGAGCCGCGCGATCGCATCGGCGGCATCATGCGCGAGCGCGCCCTCGCGCGCGTGATCGTCCGCCAGCCGCGCGCGCGCCGTGGCAAGCTCATCGCGCCGCCGCACCGCCGCCGCTCGTTCGCTGCGCACCGTCGCCAGCCGATGCGCGGTCTCGCTCGCCGCATCGCGCAGCGCTTGCGCCGCCGCTCGGGCGGTTGCGAGCGCCTCGGTCGCCGCCAGCGCGTAAGCCGCCGCCGCGCGCTGTGCCTCGGCGGCATCGCTCACGCGCGTCTCGCACGTTGCCGCTTCCGCCTTCGCCGCATCCGCCGCCGCCTGCGCATCGCGCCAGCGCGCGTAGATCATGCGTGCTTCGGCCACACGGATCTGGTCGGACAGCATCCGATAGCGTTCGGCCTGTTTCGCCTGCCGCCGGAGTGACGCGGCGCGCGTGTCCTGCTCGGTGATCAGTTCGTCGAGCCGTGCGAGATTGGCCTCGGTCGCGCGCAGTTTCTGCTCGGCATCGCGGCGGCGGACATGGAGCCCCGCGATCCCGGCGGCTTCCTCGAGCATCGCGCGCCGCTCGGCGGGCTTGGCCGCGATGATCGCGCCGATCCGCCCCTGGCTGACCAGCGCGGGCGAATGCGCGCCGGTCGCCGAATCCGCGAACAGCAGCGCGACGTCCTTCGCGCGGACGTCGCGCCCGTCGATCCGGTAGGCGGAACCCGTGCCGCGCTCGATCCGGCGGACGACCTCGCTTTCCTGCTCCCCCGCCGGCCCGGGGGTCTCGATCAGCATCGACACTTCGGCGAAATCACGCGCGGGGCGCGTCGACGTGCCCGCGAAGATCACGTCGTCCATCCCCGCCCCGCGGAGCGACCGCGCGGAGGTTTCCCCCATCGTCCAGCGCAACGCTTCGAGCAGGTTGGACTTGCCGCAGCCGTTGGGGCCGACGATTCCGGTCAGCCCGGGTTCGATCCGCAGATCGGCGGCGTCGACGAAGCTCTTGAACCCCGACAGCCTCAGCCGCTTGATCTGCATCCCCCCGGGCCTCCCGCCCCCTGCCGGATCAGCCGCCGGCGCGCTTGAGCGCCTGTTCGAGCTGCGGCCAGGCCGCCCCGGTCGGCTGGAGTTCGACCGGCTCGTTGTTGATCAGGAAGGTCGGCGTGCTCTGCACGTTGTGATCCGCATTGGCCTTGGCAGTCGCCTTGGTCAGCGCATCGAGCTGCGCCGAATCCGCAAGGCAGGCGCGCGCCTTGGCATCGGGCACGCCGCGCTGCTTGACGAAGTCGAGATACCCGAGGTCCTGCGCGAAGGTCGTCGCGATCGTCTGCGGCGAGGCGCCCTGCATCGCCTGGATCTTCTGGCCGACTTCCTGTTCCTTGGCGAGCAGCGTCTGCTGGTTCGCCATCATCGCCTCGAGCAACGGGAAGAAGGCGCTCTCATCGACGCAGTGGCCGAGCAGGATCGGCGCGATGTCGAGCGCGCCGTGGATCGGGTAATCGCGGAATTCGTACGAAACCTTGCCGCTCGCGATATATTGCGCCTTGAGGAGCGGGAAGCCTTCGGCCTCGAACTGCGCGCAGAACGGGCAGGCGCGCGAGCCGTACTCGACCAGCTTGATCGGCGCATCGGGGTTGCCCATGCGATAGCCGTAGTCGCCGGTCTTGGTGACGGTCTCGGTCCAGCTCTTGCCCGCCAGCGCGGCCTTGCCCGCGACCGGCGCGCTCGCGGCGGTGGTGGTGTTGCCCGCACCCTTGTTGTCGCCGCCGCACGAAGCGAGCAGCAGGGCCGGAAGCGCGAGCGCCAGAATACGGGTGGTCATCGTAATTTAGCTCCTGGGGTATCGAGGTTAGCGCGCGGCGAGCGCGGTCTTGAGCACGGGTTCGAGCGCGTCCCAGCTGTACACGTTGGGCAACACCTTCCCGTCGAGGATAAAGCTCGGCGTTCCGCTGATCTTGTAGCTGGTCTGCCCGACATTGGCGCGCGCGACGATCGTATCGACCGCCTTCGCATCCGCCAGACAGGCGGCGGCGCGCGGCCGGGGCAGGCCCATCTTCACGACCAGATCGGTATAGCCATAGAAATCGGCGAGATAAGCGGCGACGACGTTGGGGGTCGCCTTTTCGAGCTCCTTGCCCTTGGCGTCGGGGATCTGCGCGGGGCGGCCGACCAGCGCCTTCTGCTGCGCCATCATCGCCTGCATCACCGAAAAGAAGCGCGGCAGGGGCACGCAGTCGCCGAGCAGGATCGGCCCGAGATCGAGCGCGCCGTGCACCGGGTAATCGCGATACTCGTAGCTGACCCGCCCGCCCGCGACATAACCCGCGACCAGCTTGGGCTCGCCCTCGACCGCGAAGGTCGCGCAGGTCGGGCAGGTCCGCGCGCCATATTCGATCAGTTTGACCCTGGCGTCGGGGTTGCCCATCCGCACCCCGCCGTCGGGCGTGCGGACGACGGTCCGGCTCCAGTCGACCGCCGCCGGACGCACCGGCTTGCCCTGCGCCGCGACGAGCGGCGATCCGATCGACGCAGCCGCGATCCCCGCGACCAACCCCAGGCTTCGCATTCGTCTTATTCCCCAATCACCGGCGCGCCGCGCGACGCCGCCACCCCTGCCGCAAGCGATTCGAGCACCGCGCGCAATTCCGGATCCGCGATCGTCCGCAGGCTCGCGCCGAGTTCGGGCGGCGCGGGCGGGAGGACGGGCGCGGGCATGCGCTTCGGGCGGCTGATCACGTCGCCCTGCCGGATCTGCACCTTGGCGATCGCGGCATAGCCGAAGAAGCGATTGACCCGCTCGATGATCTCGGGCGCGATATGCTGCATCATCGTCGCATGCGCGCCGCGCACGACGAGGTTGAGCGTCCCGCCGGTCCGCTCGCCGTGCGGGAACTTGATCGATTCGGGCGCGGAGACGTTGGCATAGCGCGGCCCGACGATCTCGCCCCAGCGCGTGACGACCGCGCTCTGGACGAAGCCGAAACGGCGGAAGGCGGCGCGTCCCGCATCGGGCAGCAGCTCGGCGACCGAACGCGCGCGGCCGCCGCGGCGATGCTCGGGCTGCGCGGGCGGAAGCTTTGTCTTGGTGGGGGCTTTGGTGCCGCTGGTGCTCATTGCGCCGTCCATGCCATAGCGGGGCCGTGTCCGCCAAGCGTCCTTCCCTCATCGCCCGTCATTTGCTCACCTGGTACGATGCGCACGCGCGCACGCTGCCGTGGCGCGCCGCGCCCGGGAGCAACGCGCCCGATCCGTATCGCGTGTGGCTGTCCGAGATCATGCTCCAGCAGACGACGGTCGCCGCGGTCACGCCGCGCTTCGCCGAATTCGTCGCGCGCTGGCCAAGCGTCGAGGCGCTCGCCGCCGCGCCCGAGGCGGACCTTATGGCGGCGTGGGCGGGGCTTGGCTATTATGCGCGCGCGCGCAACCTGCACGCCTGCGCGCGCGCCGTGGTGGCGGCGGGCGGGTTTCCGGCGACCGAGGAGGGCCTGCGCGCGCTGCCCGGGGTAGGCGCCTATACCGCCGCCGCGATCGCGGCGATCGCGTTCGGCGAGCGCGCGGTGGTTATCGATGCGAACGTTGCACGTGTCGTCGCACGGCTGTTTGCGATAGAAGCGCCTCTTCCCAAAGGGTTAGCCGAAATACGCGCGGCGACCGACACGATCACGCCGGACACGCGCGCGGGCGATTTCGCGCAGGCGATGATGGACCTCGGGTCGAGCGTCTGCACCCCGCGCACCCCGCGCTGCCTCGCCTGCCCGCTGTCGGCGGATTGCGCCGCCTACGCGCAGGGCAATCCCGAGGGTTTCCCGATCAAGCAACTCAAGGCGGTCAAGCCGCAGCGCCACGGCACGATCTTCTGGCTCGAGCAGGACGACCGCGTGCTGCTCGTCCGCCGCCCGCCGCGCGGGTTGCTCGGCGGGATGCGCGCGTTGCCGACGGGACCATGGGCGGATGCACCGCCCGGCCTCGCCGATCCGCCGGTGGCCGCCCCTTGGACGCTGCTTCCCGATACGGTGGCGCATGTTTTCACGCACTTCCGGCTGGAACTGTCGCTTGCCGTGGCGCGCGGGCATGGGCATGGCGATTCGGGTGAATGGTGGCCCATCGCCGAGCTCGACTCGGCCGGGCTGCCGACGGTCTTCGCCAAGGCGGCGACGACGATACGGGCGGCAAACAGGAGAGCTTGATGATTCGGTATCTGGTTTCAGGAACCACCCTTGCCGCGCTGCTGACGGGCACCGCGCTCGCGCAGCAGCCCGCTCCTACCATGGCCCCGCGCCCCGCCCCGCAGACCGAAGCGCGCGGCCCGACCACCCCGGCGCTGCCGTCGACGGAGAAGCTGTTCGCCGACTATATCGCAGCCAACAAGATGCCCGGCATCGTCGGCGTAATCGGGCGCGGCGATGCGCCCCCCGCGGTCATCGCGGACGGCAAGCTCGGCGACGAACCCGGTGCCGCCATGACCGACGCGAACAGCCTGTGGCGCGTCTATTCGATGACCAAGCCGATCACCGCGATGGCGGCGATGATCCTGATCGAAGAAGGCAAGATCAAGCTCGACCAGCCGGTCAGCGATTTCATCCCCGCGTTCAAGTATATGAAGGTCCAGGTCAGCCCCGATACGCTGACCTCGCTCCCCGCCACGCACGCGATCACGATCCGCCAGTTGCTCACCCACACCGCGGGGCTCGGCTATACGATCATCACCAAGGGCCCGCTGCTCAAGGCGTATGAGGAGGCGGGCATCACCCCGTTCACCTCGGACGCCAAAAGCGAGGCGCAGATGCGGCTCAAGCGCCCCGCGACGCTGGAGGCGTTCGCCAACAAGGTCGCGACGCTGCCGCTGATCGCGGAGCCGGGCACGCGCTGGAGCTATTCGATCGGACTCGACGTGATGGGCCGCGTGATCGAGGTCGCGAGCAAGATGCCGTTCGACCGCTTCCTCGAGACGCGGATCTTCAAGCCGCTCAAGATGACCTCGACCTATTTCACCGTACCGCAAGCCGATGCGCGGCGGCTCGCGACTGGCTATGCGATCCTCGGCGCGAACCGCGTCCCGCTCGATCCGGCCGCGACCTCGGTCTACCTGCAGAAGCCGAGCTTCCCTTATGGCGGCGCGGGGCTGGTGATGTCGGCGGGCGATTACGACCGCTTCCTTCACATGCTCCAGAACGGCGGCACGCTCGACGGCAAGCGGATCCTCAAGCCAGCGACCGTCCAACTTGCGATGTCCAACCTGCTCCCGCTCGGCGTGGTCTATCCGGGTGCCGTCTCGGCGACGGGGGGCACGACCAACCCGCAGGGCTTCGGCGCGGGCGGTTCGGTCACGCTGTACGACGCGCCCGGTGGTCCGGCGAAGGGAACATACGGCTGGGGCGGCGCTGCGGGGACGATCGCCTGGGTCGACCCGGTCAACAAGGTCCGCGCGACGGTGATGGTCAATTACCTGCCGAGCGACCGCTATCCGCTCCGCGCGGATGCGACGAAGGCGATCTACGCCGACCTCGCACCGGTCCTGGCCAAGCGGTGATCGCTCCGGGGTTTACGGGCGGGACGCTCGACCGGGCGGACGCGCTGCGCCACGACGAAGCGGGGCTTGCCGCGCTGACCGGCGACTGGCGCTCGCGGCTGCTCCGGCTCGACGGGTTCGATCCCGTCCTGATGGGCGACGGGACGCTGGGCTGGACGACGCTCGCCGACGTGCCCGACGGGGCCGAGCTCGTACTGCTCGGGCTCGACGAGTCCGGGCGCGGGCATTTCGCAGCGTACATCCCCGGCATGCGTGCGCCGCCGGGGCGCTCGCCCCGGCTGTTCGGGCTGCTCGGGCAATTCGCGCCGGGCGAGGCGGCGACCTATGCCGCCGCGCGCAGCGTGCTCGACTGGCACAGCCGCCACCAATATTGCGCGAATTGCGGAACGCAGACCGCGCTGTTCCGCGCGGGCTGGGGCCGCCGCTGCCCGAATTGCAACGCCGAGCATTTCCCGCGCGTCGACCCGGTCGTCATCATGATCGCGGAGCATGACGGGCGCGCGCTGCTGGGGCGCCAGCCCGCCTTCCCGCCGGGGCGTTATTCGGCGCTCGCGGGGTTCCTCGAACCCGGCGAATCGATCGAGGAAGCGGTCGCGCGCGAGATCATGGAGGAAGCGGGCGTTCGGGTGCGCGACGTGCGGTATATCGCGAGCCAGCCGTGGCCGTTCCCGTCGTCGCTGATGGTGGCGTGCGTCGGCATGGCCGAGAACGATACGATCACGCTCGATACCAACGAGCTGGAAGACGCAATCTGGGTCTCGCGCGAGGATGTGCGCACGGTGCTCGCCGGGGGCGACGGGCCGTTCCTGCCGCCGCCTGCCTATGCGATCGCGTTCACGCTGCTGACGGCGTGGGCGGAGGGGTAACGGCTTTTCCCTCCCCTCCCTGGAAGGGAGGGGCCCGGGGGTGGGTTGGCCCGTTATTCGGATGTTGCCAGCCCCGGAGAGCGACCCACCCCCAACCCCTCCCTTCCAGGGAGGGGAGCTACGCACGCCCCTACCCCCGCACCCGCGCCTGTCGATACGTCCCCAGCCCGCGCACTCATGGTGCGCGACGTGCGGGATATCGCGAGCCAGCCGTGGCCGTTCCCGTCGTCGCCGATGGTGGCGTGCGTCGGGATCGCTGAGAACGACACGATCACGCTCGACACCAATGAGCTGGAAGACGCGATCTGGGTCTCGCGCGAGGATGTGCGGACGGTGCTCGCCGGGGGCGACGGACCGTTCCTGCCGCCGCCTGCCTATGCGATCGCGTTCACGCTGCTTACGGCGTGAGCGGAGGCCACGTAAAGGGCTGGCTCCGGCAAGGTAAACATGGCTTGTTTGCCAGAAGCGCACCGTCGTGGCGCGCTTTGGAAACGAGGGGGCTGTCATGTTTATTTCCTGGGGATCATCGCATAAAGCGGCATATGTCGGCGATGCGGGCGTACGGCATTGTAGTGCTTGCGACGAAGACTCTACGTTCGCGCACTTCGTCGATTATACTGTGCGGCACCAGTACTGGGTCTTCCGCTGGACGACGGGGCGCAACCCGGTGCTGGTATGCGAAAATTGCAACACTACCTACTCCGCCGGTGCCGAAGATTTCGATTCCGCCGAAACCGGCAAGGCGATCCCGCTGTGGGATCGCCGGGGCTGGATGGTTGGCGTAGGCGGTATCGCCGCATTGATCGCCGCGCTGCCGTTCGCGCGCGTGGCGGACACCGCCATCGACAAGCTCTTTGTCGCGGACCCGCGCGCGGGCGACCTTTACGAAACCAACCTTGCCAAGCTGATGCCCGATCCCGATGCGCCGCGGATGTACGGGGCGATGCGCGTCGTCCGCGCCGACTCCCGCACCGTAGAGGTCGAGATACCAAAGGCCTATTACGGAGACCTTCTGAGCGTGCAACGCGATGTCAGCGTCGGCAAGACCGACGATGCTTCCTATTATGCTCCGGAACACCTGACGTTCTCGCGAGACAGCATCAGGAAGCTGTATGCCGACGGCGTTGTCGAAAACGTGAGGCGATAGGCAAACGGGACGGAGCAAGCTCGTAACGCTAGGGGAATAAAGTCGCTTGCGGACGGTTTCTGGTGTAGGATCGGCGCAGTGTTGGGGGAGACCGTCGATGCTGCGCCGATCGCTTCTGTCCGTCCCCGCGCTCGCGGTGTTCGCGCCGATCCTCTCCCAGGCGCGTTCGGCCGTCCGTGCGGCGATCCCCGGCAAGGTTGCCGCCGACGCGGACCGCGAGGGCAAGATGCGCGCGATCGGGCTCAGCAGCACGCGCTACAAGGTGCTGACCGACGATACCGCGGGCGCGCTGTTCGTGCTCGAGCAGGCGAACGACCGCAAAGGCGGGCCGCCACGGCATCTTCATCACGGCGAGGACGAATTGTTCTTCGTGCTCGAGGGCGATTATGTCGTCGAGGTCGGGGATACGCGCCATTGGCTCACCCCCGGCGATTGCGTGCTCGGCCCGCGCGGGATTCCGCATGCCTGGGCGTTTGCGGGCACGACACCCGGGCGATTGCTCATCTCCTTCGCCCCCGCGGGCAAGATGGAGGCGTTCTTCGCGCAGCGCGGCAAGACGCTCAAACCCGGGCAGTATGGCAGCACCGCACAGGACGCCGCAGTGATGCGCGCGTTCGGGATGGAGATGACCGGCCCGGGGGTGTTGCCCGAGCATCTCGTCCGGCCCGCCTGAGCGCCGGACGCAGGAGTCAACCGCGCACGCGCGCCTGTCGATACGTCCCCAGCACGCGCACCCATTTCGAATGGAACGTGAGTTCCGCCAGCGCGCGGCCCAACCCCGGGTCGCCGGGCCGTCCCGCGACGTCGGCGTAGAATTCGGTTGCCGCGAAGCTGCCGCCGCGCTGGTAGCTTTCGAGCTTGGTCATGTTGACGCCATTGGTCGCGAACCCGCCCATCGCCTTGTAGAGTGCGGCGGGGACGTTGTTGACCTCGAAGATCAGCGTCGTCATCCATTCGCCGTCGCCGAGCGGCTCATGCCCCTCGCGCGCGAGCACGACGAAGCGCGTGGTGTTGTGCTCGGCGTCCGCGATGTCGCTTGCGAGCGTCTCGAGCCCGTACAGTGCCGCCGCGCCGGGGGGTGCGAGCGCCGCCAGCGCGGGGTCGCCGCGCTCCGCCACCACCGCCGCCGCGCCGGCGGTGTCGGGATATGAGGCGGGCAGGATCCCGCGCTCGCGCAGCCACAGCCGGCATTGCCCGAGCGCCTGCGGATGGCTCATCGCCTCGCGCACGCCCGACAGCGGGCCGGTCCCCTCAGCGCGTAGCGAATCGCGAGGAAATGCTCGCCGGTGATGACCAGACCCGATTCGGGGAGCAGGAAATGCATGTCGGCGACCCGCCCGTGGAGCGAATTCTCGATCGGGATGATCGCGCAATCCGCGCGAAAATCGCGCACCGCCTCGATCGCATCGGCGAAATCGAAGCAGGGCAGCGGGAGGCCGTCCGGGAACGCCTCAAGCGCGGCGATATGCGAATTTGCGCCCGGCGCGCCCTGAAACGCGACCGCGC
Organism: Sphingomonas sp. PAMC 26621; assembly: GCF_000251145.1. Lineage (GTDB taxonomy): Bacteria > Pseudomonadota > Alphaproteobacteria > Sphingomonadales > Sphingomonadaceae > Sphingomonas. Next base: position 100,229 of record NZ_AIDW01000028.1, read on the forward strand.
GGCTCGGGTCGGCGGCGGCGGCGGCGGTCATCTCCGCGACGATCGCGCGGGCGGGGGCGGCGAAATTTTCCATATCGGCTCGGCGCGTACCGTTCCCGGGTCCGGACGGCAAGCGGGTGCAACCCCGGTACACGCACGGCTTGCGGTCAGCCCCATGCGAATCTATGCACGAAAGTATCATAGCGGCCCCGGTGAGGGCCGGACATCGGCAGGGGCAGCGGCAACCATATGGATAATCGCACCAATACGATCGCAGGCTGGGTGCTTGGCACCATGGGTCTCGCGCTCGCACTGACGATCGGCGGCAACATGCTGGTCAAGCCGATCAAGGCCGAAAAGGCCGGTTATCCGATCGAAGCCCCCGCCGACGACGCTGCTGGCGGCGGTGCCGCCGCCCCCGACGAACCGATTGCCGCGCTGCTCGCCAAGGCCGATGCCGCGCATGGCGCCGAAGTCTTCAAGAAGTGCACCGCCTGCCATTCGATCGCGCAGGGCGGCGCGAACGGGATCGGGCCGAACCTGTATGCGACGGTCGGCGAGGGAATCGCGCAGGGCAAGGGCGGTTATGCCTTCTCGGACGCGCTCAAGACCGCGGGTGCGGGCAAGAAGTGGACCTTCGACGAGCTCAACACATGGCTCACCTCGCCGCGCGGCTATGCGGCGGGCACCAAGATGACGTTCGCCGGGCTGACCGCGGGCAAGGACCGCGCCGACGTGATCCTGTATCTCAACCAGCAGGGCTCGAACGTCCCGCTCCCGCCACCCCCGGCAGGCGCACCGACCGCGACCGACGCCAAGGCACCGCCTGCGGCGGGCGCGGCCGATCCGGGCGGCAAGGCGTCGCCGAGCGTCGAGGGGCTTGGCAACACGACGGTTCCGGCGGCGGCGGGTAAGTAGCTCCTGCGCCCCGGCGAAGGCCGGGGCCCAGGGTTACCGGTGCAGCGCCCGCTACCCTGGGCTCCTGCCTGCGCAGGAGTCTGGATTAGTCGCGGTCGCGATAGAAGTCTTGCACCACGTCCCAGCCCTCCTGCGCGGTCTCGACGAAGGTGAAGATCGACAGGTCCTTGGCGCTGACGACACCTTCCTCGACCAGCGCGTCGAAATTGACGACGCGGTTCCAGAATTCGCGACCGTAGAGCAGCACCGGGATCGGCGCGATCTTGCCGGTCTGGATCAGCGTCAGCAGCTCGAACAGTTCGTCGAACGTGCCGAACCCGCCCGGGAACGCTGCCAGCGCGCGCGCGTGGAGCAGGAAGTGCATCTTGCGCAGCGCAAAATAGTGGAACTGCATCGACAGCGACGGGGTGACATAGGGATTGGGCGCCTGCTCATGCGGGAGCACGATGTTGAGCCCGATCGATTCATGGCCGACATCCGCCGCGCCGCGATTGGCGGCTTCCATGATCGACGGCCCGCCGCCCGAGCAGACGACGAAGTGGCGCTTGCCCTCGGTATCGACCGGGAAGCCGCTCGCAAGCTGCCCCAGCTCGCGCGCGACGTCGTAATATCTGGACTTGGCGACGAGATTCTCGGCGATGCGGATCGCCTGCTCGCGGTCGCCCTCGGCGGCGTGCGCGAGGTCGAGCAAAGCCTGCGCCTTGGCGGGCTCGGGGATGCGCGCGGAGCCGTACATCACGAAGGTCGAGGCGATGTTCGCCTCGTCCATGATCAGCTGGGGCTTGAGCAGTTCGAGCTGGAAGCGGATCGGGCGGAGATCCTCGCGCAGCAGGAAATCCATGTCCTGGAAGGCGAGGCGATACGCCGGGGTTTCGGTCTGGGGGGTGCTGACACCGGTCTTGGCCTGTTCGGCATCGGTACGGGCGGCGGGGAATACGCGCGAAGGAACGTGCGTGTCGTGCTTGGGGGACTGGCTCATCCGCGCCAGATAGGCGTTTCGGCGGCGGATTTGAAGGCGGGACGTGCCCCCGTCACCGGCAGAACCCCGCCCGATCATCCTCGATATGCAGGTGGTTGTAATGGACCGCATTGTAGTCCGGGCTCAGCACCGTCCCGAACCGCCGGCACGCCGACGCGCGGATCGTCCGCAGGAAGGCGCGGATATTGGGGTCGGGGTTGTTCCACCCGCCCTGGATCGTGATCCGCCGCCCGTCCTGTAGAACGAAGCCCGCGACATCGACCGCATTGGCGGTGGCATGCCCCGAGCGCCGCCCGGCATAGGCCGGCTTGGTGCCGACGACGTTGCGGCAGGCATAGGTCCCCATGCTCTCGATCCGCACCAGGTCGCTCCCAAGCATCTGGTGCGCCGCGGGAACGACCGCATGCTCGACCCAGCCCGAGAAGCTGCGAGCGAGGCCGCAGCGCATTGCGCGGAGATTGGTGACGGGGATCCCGATGTCGAGCAACTGCAGCGCGCCGACGATCTGGCACCCGCCGCCGAAATCGCGGTCGGGAAGCGGGGAATAGCGCACATCCTCGCGCGACAGGTCGGCGTAGCAGGCCTTGGTCTCGCGGCTGGTCGGCAGGTTGAGCGTCACCGGCCGCGCCCCGGCGGGGCGCTGCGGCGGCTGCTTGTCGCGCCCGCCCCCCGATGCGCAGGCGGCGAGCAAGAGCGTCAGCAGAACGACGGAAAGGCTACGGACCATGCGGGCCTGTTAGCGCGATTGCGTGCCCGAACCGCTACTCAAAAACGCGGCGGTCGACGAGCCCGCGCTGATTTGCGCCGAGTCGCCGGATCAGGACGATCAGCGACACCGCCATCGGCACGTCGACCGCGATGATGTCGAGCCATCCACCGACCGCGATATCCTGAATCGTCTTGGCATTGGCGGTCAGCCGATAGTTCACGTTTCCGAGCACCGAGCTGGTCAACCACAGACCCCACCAAATGCGCAGGGTTAGCGGCACGGGGACGGTGTGGAGTGCGCCGGGAGCGATGCTCGCCTGCCACGTCTCCCGCATCGCCCGATACGGCTTGAACAGGTTCATCACGGGCACGAAAAAGAAGCCGACGCTCCAGCGCGGAGAGATCGTCAGGTCATCCGATACCGCATGCGCATTGGCGCTTGCCCGGTAGATCCAGAGCCCGACGCAAACAGCGGACAGAACGAAAGCGGCCAAGGCGATGATGGCGACAACCGACGTATAGCGTTCCACGGCGTCCAGTGCCGCCGTCGACCAGATTGCGCCGGTGCCGCCCAAGCCCGCGACGAGCAATCCGCCGGACACCGCCACGGCAAAACTGGCGACCAGCCAGAAGACGATCGTATAGATCGCTGCGCTTTCGCGCGCCCTGATGTTCTGCATGGGATTACCCCCCGGTAAGGATCGCATCCTGAACGATCGTTGCGCGCGTGTCGACCGAAACGACTTGACGTTGCGCGGCAGACCTCTAGGAGCGGCGACGGGCCACGCGGTCCCAACGCCGCGCGTGCTCTCTGTAAGGAGAGACTACATGACTGAACTGCCTGCGCGTCCTGCGCACCTGCCTGCACGCCCGTATTTTTCCTCGGGCCCGTGCGCCAAGCCTCCGGGCTGGTCCGCCGCCAATCTCGCGACCGACTCGCTGGGGCGCTCGCACCGCTCGAAGATCGGCAAGACGCGGCTGCAATATTCCATCGACCTGATGCGCGAGCTGCTGAAGCTCCCCGATACGCATCGCATCGGGATCGTCCCCGGCTCCGACACCGGCGCCTACGAAATGGCGATGTGGACGATGCTGGGTGCCAAGCCCGTAACCGCGCTCGCCTGGGAAAGCTTCGGCGAAGGCTGGGTCACCGACGCGGTCAAGCAGCTCAAGATCGATCCCACCGTCGTACGCGCCGATTATGGCCAGATGCCCGATTTGGGCGCGGTCGACTGGTCGAATGACGTGCTGTTCACCTGGAACGGCACCACCTCGGGCGTCCGCGTCCCCAACGCCGACTGGATCCCCGCCGACCGCGAGGGGCTTTCCTTCGCGGACGCGACCAGCGCGGTGTTCGCCTATGACATCGACTGGGACAAGATCGACGTCGCGACCTTCTCCTGGCAGAAAGTGCTCGGCGGCGAAGGCGGGCACGGCGTGCTGATCCTGGGGCCCCGCGCCGTTGAGCGCCTCGAAAGCTATACGCCTGCCTGGCCGCTGCCAAAGGTGTTCCGCCTCGTGTCCAAGGGAAAGCTGACCGAAGGCGTGTTCAAGGGCGAGACGATCAACACGCCCTCGATGCTCGCGGTCGAGGACTGTATCGCAGCACTCGAATGGGCGAAGACGGTCGGCGGCGCGGACGGGCTGATCGCGCGCAGCGACGCCAATGCGGCGGCACTCGACCAGATCGTCGCGGACCGGCCGTGGCTCGGGCATCTCGCCGTGGACGAAGCGACGCGCTCGAAGACCAGCGTCTGCCTGACGGTCGAGGGTGCGGACGAGGCGTTCATCAAGGCGTTCGCCGGGCTGCTCGAGAAGGAAAAAGCGGCGTATGACATCGCGGGCTACCGCGATGCACCGCCGGGCCTGCGCATCTGGTGCGGCGCGACCGTCGACACTGCCGACATCGTCGCGCTCGGGCCGTGGCTCGACTGGGCCTATGCGAGCGTGAAGGCCGCGTAACCGCGTCTCCCTCTCCCCGCTTGCGGGGAGAGGGCCGGGGAGAGGGGCAGTCCAGCACGCCACCTCTCCCGAATTTTCCACTTCCCCTCTCCCCGACCCTCTCCCCTGAAGGGGAGAGGGAGCAGAAGGAAAAATCATGCCAAAAGTCCTCATTTCCGACAAAATGGACCCCAAAGCCGCGCAGATCTTCCGCGAGCGCGGCGTCGAAGTCGACGAGATTACCGGCAAGACCCCGGAAGAAGTCATCGCGATCATCGGCCAATATGACGGCCTCGCGATCCGCAGCTCGACCAAGGTGACCAAGGCGATCCTTGCCGCCGCGACCAACCTCAAGGTCATCGGCCGCGCCGGGATCGGCGTCGACAATGTCGATATCCCCGCTGCGTCGGCGCAGGGCGTCGTCGTGATGAACACGCCGTTCGGCAATTCGATCACCACCGCCGAGCACGCCATCGCGCTGATGTTCGCACTCGCGCGCCAGCTTCCCGAAGCGGATGCCAGCACGCAGGCCGGCAAGTGGGAGAAGAACCGCTTCATGGGGGTCGAGCTGACCGCCAAGACGCTCGGCCTGATCGGTGCGGGCAACATCGGCGGGATCGTCGCGGATCGCGCGCTCGGCCTGCGGATGAAGGTCGTCGCTTATGATCCGTTCCTTTCGCCCGAACGCGCGGTCGAACTCGGCGTGGAAAAGGTCGAGCTCGACGATCTGCTCGCGCGCGCCGACTTCATCACGCTCCACACCCCGCTCACCGACCAGACGCGCAACATCCTGTCGGCCGAGAATCTCGCCAAGACCAAGAAGGGCGTGCGCATCATCAACTGCGCGCGCGGCGGCCTGATCGACGAGGCGGCGCTCAAGGCCGGGCTCGATTCGGGCCATATCGGCGGTGCCGCGCTCGACGTGTTCGTGACCGAGCCCGCCAAGGACTCGCCGCTGTTCGGCACGCCCAACTTCGTCTCGACGCCACATCTCGGTGCCTCGACCGACGAAGCACAGGTCAATGTCGCGATCCAGGTCGCCGAGCAGATGTCGGATTATCTGATGTCGGGCGGGATCACCAACGCGCTCAACGTGCCGTCGCTCTCGGCCGAGGAAGCGCCGCGCCTCAAGCCGTACATGGCGCTCGCCGAGAAGCTCGGCTCGCTGGTCGGCCAGCTGACGCACGGCGCAATCGCGCGGATCTCGATCCATAGCGAAGGTGCTGCGGCCGAGCTCAACCAGAAGCCGATGGTGTCGGCGGTGCTGGCGGGGTTCCTGCGGACGCAGACCGACACGGTCAACATGGTCAACGCGCCGTTGCTCGCCAAGGAGCGCGGGATGGAAGTCCGCGAAGTCCGCACCGAGCGCGAGGGCGATTACCACACGCTGCTGCGCGTCTCGGTCAAGACCGATGCGGGCGAGCGCTCGGTCGCGGGGACGCTGTTCGGCGATGCCGCGCCGCGGCTCGTCGAGCTGTTCGGGATCAAGGTCGAGGCCGATCTCGCCGGGCACATGCTGTATGTCGTCAACGAGGATGCGCCGGGGTTCATCGGTCGGCTGGGGACGTTGCTCGGTACGGGCGGGGTCAACATCGGGACGTTCCACCTTGGTCGCCGCTCGGCGGGTGGCGAGGCGGTGCTGCTGCTGTCGATCGACGAGGCGCTCACGCCGGAGCTGCTCGCGCAGGTCCGCGCGCTGCCGGGCGTCGTGACCGCGATGGGTCTGGCGTTCTAAGCGACCGCGAGTAGGCTCCTCTTCTCCCTCTCCCCCTTGGGGAGAGGGCCGGGGAGAGGGGCCGCGCCACAAACCGACAAGTTGTTGCTAGCGCATGCCAAACACATGCGCAGCAACCCCACCCCCGCCGAAGCGCGCCTCTGGTACAACCTCCGCGCCAAACGATTCGCGGCGGTCAAGTTCACCCATCAGGTCGTGATCGGCCCGTTCATCGCCGACTTCGTCGCGCGTTCCCGAAAATTCGTGATCGAGCTTGACGGCGACACCCACGCCGACGACGAGAGCGCCGACGCCCGCCGCACCGCGTGGCTCGAACGACAAGGGTATCGCGTGATCCGCTTCGACAACGCCGACGTTATGGGAAATCTCGACGGCGTGCTCGGGACGATCAGCGCTGCGCTTGCGTCTGCCCCTCTCCCCGACCCTCTCCCCGCAGGGGAGAGGGAGAAGGACATTTGATGACCACCGCCCTCCTCCCGACCGGCTTCCGTGACCGGCTCCCCCCCTTCGCCGATGCCGCCGCCCGGCTCGAGGCCGCCGCGCTCGCCGCCGCCTACGCGTACGGCTACGAACGCGCCGACCCCGCGCTCGCTGAATTCGAGGCGGGCCTCGCCGGTCGCCTCAAGTCCGCGCGCGCGCAGGATGCGGTGCGCTTCGTCGATCCGGTCAGCCAGGCGACGCTCGCGATTCGCCCCGACATGACCGCGCAGATCGGCCGGATCGCCGCCACCCGCATGGCGCATCACCCGCGCCCGGTGCGGCTGTCCTATGCCGGCCCGGTGCTAAAACTCCGCGCCTCGCAACTCGCGCCCGAGCGCGAACTCCGCCAGATCGGGTGCGAGCTGATCGGGCTCGATACCGTGGCGGCGGCGCGCGAAGTGGTCGAGGTCGCGGTCGAGGCACTCGAGGCGGCGGGCGTTACCGACATCTCGATTGATTTCACGCTCCCCGACCTGATCGACGTGCTCGCAGGCGGGCCGTTCCCGATCGACGCGGCGCAGATCGACGCGCTCCGCGACCGGCTCGATGCGAAGGACGCGGGCGGGGTCGCGGGGATCGCGCCCGCCTATCTCCCGCTGATCGAGGCTGCCGGTCCGTTCGAGACCGCGCACGACCGGCTGTGCGCATTCGATGCGCGCGGCGCGCTGACCTCGCGGCTCGATGCCTTGTGGAAGATCGCGGAAGGCCTCAAGAGCCGCGTCGCATTGACGCTCGACCCGACCGAGCGCCACGGTTCGAATATCAGAGCTGGCTCGGCTTCTCGATCTTCGCGGGCGGCGTGCGCGGCGAGATCGGGCGCGGCGGCACCTATACGATCATGCACGAAGGCGGCGCAGAAGAGACCGCGGTCGGCTTCTCGCTCTACGCCGATGCGATCGTCGCGGCGGGGCTCGCCGAGGTCGACCGGCGGCGGCTGTTCGTGCCGCTCGGCACCCCGCCCGAAACCGCGGCAGCGATGCGCGCGGCGGGCTGGGTCACGGTTGCGGCACTTGAGGCTGGCGATACGCCCGAGGCGCAGCTTTGCACGCACGTGCTCGCGGAAGGTGAAGCGCGCGCGGTCTAGCCGGCTTTGGGGGGGGGGCGGGACGCCCTCCCGACAACCGTCATTCCCGCGAAGGCGGGAATCCATTGGCGCTGTCTCACGGCACCTTCCACCGTCCGCCAGTATGGATCCCCGCCTTCGCGAGGATGACGGAAAGTTGGGGTTGCCACTCCGGGCCTAACACGGACCCAACGCCAACGTGGCGGCATGCTCGAGCGGCCCGCCGTCCCCCGCGGACACATAGAACCGCCCCTCCAGAATCGGTCCAAGGACCCTGGGCCGCGAAACGACCGTCCCGGTCACGCGGAGTGCGAGCAGGTCTCCGGTCCGGCGGCGCGTTATCGCCTCAAGCGCGGCGGCGGCGGTGGGCCGCAAGGTGATCGACAGATACCAGTCGCCTTCCTTCTCGCGGCGAACCACTTCGGCGCGAAGCACGCTCGCCCGACAGAGTTGCAAGGGTCCGAACCACGCACCGGAACGAAGGGCGATGGTTGCCTGCTCAAACGTCTGCTCGGCCCGCTGCAAGGCGACGTCGGCCTCCTGCAGCGCGGCGGATAGGTTGGTCATGGTACATGCCCTGCGGCGACGCGGCGGCGGGTCATGGAGCGCGTCCTCTTCGGATCGCGCCCAAATTTCGCCGATAGCCCGATTCAGTCTCATCGAGCGCTGCTCGCGCGTCGCGAGCGCTGCGTCGGCATCAAGGCGTGGATATCGGTCGAGGCATTCGCCAACAGCGTTCAGCGGGGCGTCGATGCCGTCCAGCGTGAACGCAAGCGCGCGCGGGATCTCTCGCCCGAGATCGCCATACATCTCGCTCGTCGCGGCCCGCCCGGCAGCCAACAGGATCGCAAGCAGCATGTCGATGGGCCTCCCCCCGTCTGGTCTATATCGGAAAGCCTCCCCCGTTACCCCGGTGAAGACCGGGGGCGGCCCGGTTTTGTGCTGGTCGCCGGTCCGCCTGCATCGGGGCGGCCCCGGCCTCCGCTTGGGAGACGGCGCAGACGCAATAGGCATGGACCCCCCGCCCCCCGCGCATTAGGGCTGCACGCTTTGTCACAGACGATGTGTGGAACAGACCGTGGGAAACGTAGCAGTGATCGGCGCCCAGTGGGGCGATGAAGGCAAGGGCAAGATCGTCGACTGGCTCGCCGAGCGCGCCGATGTCGTCGTGCGCTTCCAGGGCGGGCACAATGCGGGCCATACGCTCGTCGTGGGCGAGAGCGTCTACAAGCTGTCGCTGCTCCCTTCGGGGATCGTGCGCGGCACGCCGTCCGTGATCGGCAATGGCGTGGTGCTTGATCCGTGGGCGCTGAAGGCCGAGGTCGAGAAGCTGCGCGGCCAGGGCGTGACGATCACCCCCGACACGCTGATGCTCGCGGACACCTGCGCGCTGATCCTGCCGTTCCACCGTGATCTCGACGCGCTGCGCGAGGATGCGAGTGGTGCTGGCAAGATCGGCACGACGCGGCGCGGGATCGGCCCGGCGTATGAGGACAAGGTCGGCCGCCGCGCGATCCGCGTGTGCGACCTCGCGCACCTCGATTCGCTGGGTGCACAGCTCGACCGGCTGACCGCGCATCACGACGCGCTGCGCGCAGGCTTCGGCGAGCCGCCGATCGATCGCGACGCTTTGGTGCAGGAGCTTCGCGAGATCGCCGATTTCGTCCTGTCCTTCGCCAAGCCGACGTGGCGCGTGCTCAACGATGCGCGCTCGCGCGGCAAGCGCATCCTGTTCGAGGGCGCGCAGGGCGTGCTGCTCGACGTCGACCACGGCACCTATCCGTTCGTCACCTCGTCGAACACGATCTCGGGCACCGCGGCGGGCGGCTCCGGCCTCGGCCCGAGCGCGGTCGGCTTCGTGCTGGGGATCGCAAAGGCGTATACGACGCGGGTCGGTTCCGGCCCGTTCCCGACCGAGCTCGAGGATGCCACAGGCGAGCGCCTCGGCGAGCGCGGACATGAGTTCGGCACGGTCACCGGGCGCAAGCGTCGATGTGGCTGGTTCGATTCGGTGCTGGTGCGGCAGTCGGCGGCGGTCGGCGGGATCACCGGGATCGCGCTGACCAAGATCGACGTGCTCGACGGGTTCGACGAGGTGAAGATCTGCACCGGCTACCGCCTGCGCGGCGAGACGCTCGACTATTTCCCCGCGCATGCCGCCGACCAGGCCGAGGTCGAGCCGGTCTACGAGAGCATGCCCGGCTGGCAGGAAACGACCGCAGGCGCGCGGAGCTGGGCCGACCTCCCCGCACAGGCGATCAAGTACATCCGCCGGATCGAGGAACTGATCAAATGCCCGGTCGCGCTGGTCTCGACCAGCCCCGAGCGCGAGGACACGATCCTCGTCCGCGATCCGTTCGCCGACTGACACGAAAAAGGCCCCGACCGCTCACGCGGCCGGGGCCTTTTTTCAACCTGTCAACGCAGGATGCTTACATCGGGCGCTTCTTGGTGCGCTTCGACTTGGTCGTCGTCGCGGTCGTGTCGGTCGTCGAACCGGTGCTCATCGCCGAGTCGGTCGACGTGGCCGGATCAGTCGCAGTCGTCGTCGTGCTCGACTGCGTGCTGGACGACATCGACGGATCGGTTGCGGTCGAGCCCATCGGCGCGCCCGGCATCGTCGACGGTGCGCCGGTCGTGGTTCCGGTGGTCGAACCGGTCGACGGCATGCCACCTGCGCCTGCGCCACCGGCTGGGGCGGTCTGGGCGATGGCTGCGGTCGAAAGGCCGAGGGCGGCAATGGTTGCCAAAGTTGCGATACGCATGGGGTCTGGTCCTCTTCTGTGACGTGACCTTCAAATGGGTCGGGGTGATAACGACCAACTTGGCGTTTGGTCGCTCCCTCTATCGACAAAATTAACCACCTTATCGGTTTGTTACCCGATTGATGGGCCACATTGCGCGCGGTGGAGCAGCTTCTGGTCGGCAAGCACCAGCGCGACCATCGCGGCGACGACGGGGACGCCGCGGATGCCGACGCAGGGGTCGTGGCGCCCCTTGGTGGCGATCTCCGCCGCCGTGCCATCGGGCGCAATCGTCTCGACCGGGGTCAGGATCGAGCTGGTCGGCTTGAACGCGACGCGCAGCGTGACCGGCTGCCCCGTCGCGATCCCGCCCGCGATTCCGCCGGCGTGATTGGCGAGAAATTCGGGCCCCTCCGCACCGGGGCGCATCGGATCGGCATTATCCTCGCCGCGCAGCGTGGCGGCGGCAAAGCCGTCACCGATCTCGACGCCCTTGACCGCGTTGATCCCCATGCACGCCGCCGCAAGCTCGGCGTCGAGCTTGGCGTAGAGCGGCGCGCCCCAGCCAGCGGGCACGCCCGTCGCCGCACAGGCGACGACCGCGCCGAGCGACGAGCCCGACTTGCGCGCGGCGTCGACCAGCGTCTCCCACCGCGCCGCCGCCACCGCATCGGGGCCGAAGAACGGGTTGCGGGCGATCTCGTCCACGTCGAAATTCGCCGGGTCGATCGCGTCGCCGCCGATCGCCTCGACCCAGGCGGTGATCGTCACTTCGCTGACGACCAGCCGCGCGACCGCCCCCGCCGCCACCCGCGACGCGGTCTCGCGCGCGGAAGACCGTCCACCGCCGCGATAGTCGCGGAAGCCGTATTTCGCGTCATAGGCGTAATCGGCATGGCCCGGGCGATACGCCTTGGCGACCTCGGAATAGTCCTTCGAGCGCTGGTCGACATTCTCGATCATCAGGCTGATCGGCGTGCCCGTGGTGCGCCCCTCGAACACGCCCGAGAGGATGCGGACCTGATCGGGCTCCTGCCGTTGCGTGGTGAAGCGCGAGGTGCCGGGGCGCCGCTGGTCGAGCCACGGCTGGATGTCGGCCTCGGTCAATGGAATGCCTGGCGGGCACCCGTCGACCACCGCGCCGATCGCGGGACCGTGCGATTCGCCCCAGGTGGTGAAGCGGAAGACGTGGCCAAAGGTGTTGAAGCTCATGCCCTCCCTGTCATCCGCCTGCGCGCGCGGGTCAAGCCGTCGGGCGTTGTCGGCGTTCCGTCCGATCGTCGGTCTCTCGAATGAACGTCCTCCTTCGGGTGGTCAGCTGACGTTCCAACGCTGCTGATCCATCAGCGCTCGCAGCGTTTGTTGGCCGGTCCACAAAGCCGCCGTCCACCCACAATCTCGCGCACCAGCAACGTTGACAGCCTTGTCGTCGATAAAAAAGATTGCCTCTGGTGTGAGGTCGACCGCTGCTTCCACGGATCGATAAAAGGCCCGGTCTGGTTTGGAACAGCCCAGCGCGGCAGCGTAATGCAGACCATCGAACTTGCTGCGGAGGTCAAGCTGGTCCCAAAGATAAGCTGCCCGCTCATGTTCTTGCACCGTCGCGAGATGGACCTCAATGCCTTCGCAACGCAGTGCTTGTAGTTCAGATAGCAAGCAGTGATCGATGTGCGCGTCGTTGCTGAACCAGTAATCAATGAATGCGTCGCAAGTAACCGAAGGCGATATTTCAGCGAGCGCCGGCGCAAGACGGTCTCGCAGTGCGGCGCGTCCATGCACCACCTCATCCCAGTGCTGTTCAAAGAATACCCGCTGCAGGGCCGGAGCTGGAACACCCAGATCGCGCTCCAAATTAACGCTCCACCCGTAATTACCCACCCCCCGGTCTGGGAAGGTTCATGCGCCCAGGGTAGTAGCGATGGTACCGAAGATGTTGGTACCAGGCGTAAGCCGCGCGGTGGCG
>NZ_AIDW01000027.1 GCF_000251145.1 Sphingomonas sp. PAMC 26621
AGTATCGGGCGCTGGCGCTTGTGGCTGCCCCTCTCCCCGGAGGGGAGAGGGAGAAGAAGCCGCAACATCCACGCCCGGATTCTCCGCCTCATATTGCTGCGCGACCTCGACCTGCTCCGCGCTCGCCGGCGCGGCCTTCAGTTCCGCAGGCTCGTCGACGCGCAACGCGGGCGCTTCCTCCGCCGACACGTCGGCGTCGGTCTCGATCACCACCAGCGCCGCGCCGATAGACACCTGGTCGCCGACTTCGCCCGCCAGCTCGACCACTACGCCCGAAACCGGCGATTCCATCTCGACGGTCGCCTTGTCGGTCATCATGTCGGCGACCTGCTGGTCCTCCTCGACGCGTTCGCCGACCTTTACGTGCCAGGCGACGATCTCCGCCTCGGAAATGCCTTCGCCGATGTCGGGGAGCTTGAAGGTAAAGCGTGCCATTATGCGTCCTTCATAATCTTCTTGAGCGCCTCGCCGATCCGGACCGGACCCGGGAAATACGCCCATTCAAGGCTGTGCGGATAGGGCGTGTCGAACCCGGTGACGCGCTCGATCGGCGCTTCGAGGTGATAGAAGCAGCGCTCCTGCACCTGCGCCGACAGTTCCGCGCCGAACCCGCTGGTCCGCGTCGCCTCGTGGATGATCATGCAGCGCCCGGTCTTCTCCACCGATGCCGCGATCGTCTCGATGTCGAGCGGCACCAGCGTGCGCAGGTCGATCACCTCGGCGTCGACCCCGGCCTCCGCGATCACCGCGAGCGCGACGTGGACCATCGTGCCGTAGGCGAGGATCGTCAGCGCTTCGCCGGGCCGCACGACCTTCGCCTTGCCGAGTTCGATCTTGTAATAGCCGGTCGGCACCTCGCCCGCGGGATGCTGCGACCAGTTCTGCGTGGGCTTGTCCCAATGGCCGTCGAACGGGCCGTTGTAGATCCGCTTGGGTTCGAAGAAGATCGTCGGATCATTGTCCTCGATCGCCGCGATCAGCAGGCCCTTGGCGTCATACGGGGTCGAGGGGATCACCGTCTTCACGCCCGAGATATGCGTAAAGATGCCCTCGGGGCTTTGGCTGTGCGTCTGCCCGCCGAAGATGCCGCCGCCGAACGGCGAGCGCACCGTGATCGGCGCGGTGAATTCCCCTGCCGAGCGATAGCGCAGCCGCGCCGCCTCGCTGACCAACTGGTCGAGCGCGGGGTAGATGTAGTCGGCGAACTGGATCTCGGGGACCGGGCGCAGGCCGTAAGCCCCCATGCCGACCGCGACGCCGATGATGCCGCATTCGGTGATCGGCGTGTCGAACACGCGGGTCTTGCCGTATTTGCTCTGGAGCCCGGCGGTCGCGCGGAACACGCCGCCGAAATAGCCGACGTCCTCGCCCATCACGACGATGTCGGGGTCGCGGTCCATCATCACGTCCATGGCGGAGTTGATCGCCTGGATCATGTTCATGCGAGTCGAATCGGTCATGCTGCTGCACCCGCCGCGACTGCGGCTCTAAAGACCTTCTTCGTGCCTTTGTGGCTTTGTGCGAGAAATTTTGACTCGCACGAAGGCACAAAGCCACGAAGAGAGAAGGAGGACATGGTGGCTGCGCCGCTATGATGCGCACCCATCACTTGCGCGCCCACGGGCGGCCGCTGGCGGTTTCCTCGGCGATCATTTGCGCCTGCTGTTCCTTCAGATGCCACGGCATCTCCTCGAACACGCCGTCGAACAGCGAGTCGAGCGGCTGGTGCAGGCCGTGGCCGAGCACGCCGTTGGCCTCGGCCTGCTTCTGCGCGGCCTTGACCATTTCGGCGAGTTCCTTGTCCTGCGCGGCGTGGCGGTCCTCGTCCCATTCGCCGAGCGCGATCAGATGCGCCTTCAACCGCGCGATCGGGTCGCCGAGCGGCCACGCCGTCGGCTCGCCCGCCGAGCGGTACTGCCCCGGATCGTCCGAGGTCGAATGCCCTTCGGCGCGATAGGTGAAATGCTCGATCAGCGTCGGCCCCTGGTTGGTCCGTGCGCGCTCCGCTGCCCAGGCGGTCGCGGCATAGACCGCGAGCGCGTCATTGCCGTCGACGCGCAGGCCAGCAATGCCATAGCCGACCGCACGTGCCGCGAAGGTCGTCGATTCCGCACCGGCGAAGCCCGAGAAGGACGAGATCGCCCACTGGTTGTTGACGACGTTGAAGATCACCGGCGCGCGGTAGACGCTCGCGAAGGTGCAGGCCGAGTGGAAGTCACCCTCGGCGGTCGACCCCTCGCCGCACCAGGTCGCCGCGATCCGCGTGTCGCCCTTGGCCGCGCTCGCCATCGCCCAACCGACCGCTTGCGGATATTGGGTGGTGAGATTGCCCGAGATCGAGAAGAAGCCGGCTTCCTTGACCGAATACATGATCGGCAACTGCTTGCCCTGCAACCGGTCCGCGCTGTTCGAATAGATCTGGTTCATCATGTCGACCATCGACCAGTTGCGCGCGATGAGCAGGCCCTGCTGGCGATAGGACGGGAAGCACATGTCCTCGTAATCCAGCGCATAGGCCGCCGCGACCGCGACCGCTTCCTCGCCGGTGCACTTCATGTAGAAGCTCGTCTTGCCCTGCCGCTGCGCGCGGAACATGCGCTCGTCAAACGCACGGACCTGCGCATGCTGCGCAGCATCGCGCGCAGCGTATCAGGGGACAGCCGCGGGTTCCACGGGCCGACCGCCTGGCCATCCTCGTCGAGCACACGGACCAGCTGATACGCGAGATCGGTAAAGCTCTGCGCCGTATCGCCAATGTCGGGGCGGCGGGTTTCGCCCGCTGCGGGAATCGGAACCTGCGTGAAGTCGACCGCGTCGCCGGGCCGGAACTTGGGTTCGGGCACATAGAGCGACAGCGGAGGCAGGTTCTTCTTCAGATGGGCCGGGACCGGGTCGCGTGCCATATACTCTCCAAGCGGACGCCTCTCCGGCCGACGGCCAGCGGGCAGATTCGTTCTATGCGCGGCGTTGTTATAAAATTTCGCGGGGCTTGGCGAGGGGGTCTGCGCCGGGTGGCGCAATTTCCGTGGCGTTCCGTCGTTTTGCCGGTCTTCTTTATCCCTTCCCCGGCGAAGGCCGGGGCCCAGTCGAGGGCGCGTTTCTGTGTGACGCTGCGCTCGATGACAGCAACCTGCGCTACTGGGCCCCGGCCTTCGCCGGGGAAGAAATGAAGATTGAGATGAAGAAAGGAAGGTAGCGCGCGCTACCTCACCCCACCGTCTGCTCGATCACCCCGAAGATCGGGTGCCGCTTGTCGTCCTCCGCCCAGATCCGCACGGTATCGCCTGCTTTGAGGAACGGCGTCTTCGCGCCCCCCTCGAGGATCGTCTCGACCGTCCGCACCTCGGCAAGGCAGGCATAGCCGACGCCGCCCGCTGCGATCGGCTTGCCCGGTCCGCCATCCGAATCGCGGTTGGAGACGGTCCCCGACCCGACGATCGTTCCCGCGCCCAGGGGGCGCGTCTTGGCGGCATGTGCGATCAACGTGCCGAAGTCGAAGGTCATGTCCTCGCCCGCCGCGACCCGCCCGAACGGCTGGCCGTTGAGGTCGATCATCAGCGTGCGGTGGAGCTTGCCGTCCTGCCAGGAGTCACCCAGCGACTCCGGCGTGACGAACACCGGCGAGAAAGCGCTCGCTGGCTTGGACTGGAAGAAACCGAAGCCCTTGGCGAGTTCGCCCGGGATCAGGTTGCGCAGCGACACGTCGTTGGTCAGCCCGACCAGCCGTACCGCCGCCAGTGCCTCTTCTCGCGTTGCGCCCTGCGGCACGTCGCCCGTCACCACGACGACCTCGCCCTCGAAATCGCAGCCCCAGCTCTCGTCCGCGAGCGGGATCGCGTCGCGCGGGCCGAGGAACCCGTCGGACCCACCCTGATACATCAGCGGATCATGCCAGAAGCTGTCGGGCATCTCCGCCGCGCGCGCCTGACGCACCAAGGCGACGTGGTTCACATAGGCCGAGCCGTCCGCCCATTGATACGCGCGTGGCAGCGGCGCGGCGGCGGCATGTTCGTGGAAACGCCGCATCGGAATCATCTCATGCTCGAGATCGGTGCTGAGATTCGCGAGATCGGGGGCGAGCCGGTCCCAGTCATCGAGCGCCGCCTGCAGCGTGGGGGCGATGTGGCTGGCGTCAGCATACCACGCGAGATCGTTCGACACGACGACGAGGGTGCCGTCGCGGCCGGACTTGAGGCTTGCCAGTTTCATGAACTCTCCTGCGATTTTGACCTAGCATACCCCCCTGCCCGGGCGTGTCGAGCGCGGGCTGTCGCGATAGTGATTGACGTTCGCGTCATCCCCCCGCACATCTCGTCAAAAGAAGGTTGCAAGAGAGGACTGATCTGATGACGCTCGACTCCGTCGCCGGCCGCTTTGCGTATACCGAAGATCACGAGGCGTTCCGCCAGACGGTGCGGAGCTTCCTGCAGAAGGAAGGCGTCCCCCACGTCAACCGCTGGGAGGAGGAACGACTCGTCCCCAAGGACTTCTGGCGCAAGGCGGGCGAGATCGGGATGCTCTGCCCGACCGTACCCGAGGCGTATGGCGGCCTCGGGCTCGACTTCGGCTATAATGCGATCGTCGATGAGGAGATGGCGTATAACGGCGTGCCCGCGGGCTTCTCGCTCCAGTCCGACATCGTCTGCGGCTATCTCGAGACTTACGGATCGGAAGAGCAGAAGGCGCAGTGGCTCCCCAAGCTCGTCTCGGGCGAGGTGATCACCGCGATCGCGATGACCGAACCCGGCACTGGATCCGACCTCCAGGCGATCCGCACGACCGCGAAGAAGGATGGCAACCACTATGTCATCAACGGGTCCAAGACGTACATCACCAACGGCCAGAACACCGATCTGACGCTGGTCGTCGCCAAGACCGATCCCGATGCCAAGCCCGCGTGGAAGGGCATGTCGATCATCCTGGTCGAAAGCGACCGCGAAGGGTTCAGCAAGGGCCGCAAGCTCGACAAGATCGGGCAGGACGCCGCCGACACCTCCGAGCTGTTCTTCGAGGATGTCCGCGTCCCGATGACCAATTGCCTCGGCGAAGAGGGCAAAGGCTTCATCTATCTGATGAGCCAGCTCCCGCAGGAGCGGCTGTCGATCGCGGTGTCGGTCCATGCGTCGGCGCAGAAGGCGTTCGACGAGACGGTCGAGTTCACCAAGACGCGCAAGGCGTTTGCGGGGATGGTGTTCGACTTCCAGAACACGCGGTTCGTGCTCGCGGACCTCAAGGCGAAGCTGCAGGTCGGCTGGGCGCATCTCGACTGGGCGATCACGCGGCATCTGAAGGGCGAACTGACTAACGAAGAGGGCGCCGCCGCCAAGCTGTGGCACACCGATCTGCAATGGGAGGTGATGGACGCCTGCCTCCAGCTTCACGGCGGCGCTGGCTATATGAACGAATATCCGATCGCGCGGGCGTGGCGCGCGGCACGCGTGACGCGGATCTTCGGCGGGACGAACGAGATCATGAAGGAGCTGATCGGGCGCTCGCTGTAGCGGAGGCCGGGTCGCGCGCCCGGATACGCCGCCGCTTTTACCCGTTCGTTTCGAGCGTAGTCGAGAAACCTGGCACAGCGCCTGTTGCGGCTTCTCGACTTCGCTCGAAGCGAACGGAAGCCGGTCCCTGATCAGTTCCGATTCCGCTCACCGCTGCGTTTCCAGATAGGCAATCACGTCCGCGCGATCGAGCGGATCGGCCAGCCCCGGGAACGCCATCGCGGTCCCGGGCGCGAAGCGCTGCGGATCGGCGAGCCACGCATCCAGCCGCGCGCGAGTCCATCTGCCGCCGACGTTCTGCAGCGCGGCGGTATAGGCAAAGCGCGGGCGGTTCTGGCCGATTTCCGCGCCGATCACCCCGTGCAGGTTCGGCCCGCCGAGATCGGGCGCGCCCTGCCCGACCGAATGGCACGCGGAACAGCGCGTGAAGATCCGCGCCCCGGCGGCTGCGCTGGCGACCCGTGCGTAGGATTCCACCGTCGGCGCGGGACCGGCGGCACGGCGGCGCGCTTCCTTGTCGTCCGACGAACACCCCGCGAGCAGCACCACCACCGCGATCACGAGGGGAAGCGGGCCGCGCGGCATCATCCCCGCGCGATCAGGTAGTTCATCCGCGCCGCCGCAATCGGCTTGGCGGGGTCGTCCTGCCACGCGATCGCCTCGACATTGGCGACCCTGCCGCCGAGCCGCGTCACCGTCCCGCGCGCGAAGGTCGGCTTGTCGCGCCCGCCGCGCATGTAATCGACCGTGACGTTGATTGGCTTGATTTGCCCGCCGCCATCGTCGGCGAGCGCCTGCCGCACCGCGACGATCGCCGCCATCTCGAGCAACCCGCCGATCGCGCCGCCGTGGAGCCAGCCGGGTCGCCCGGTCAGCGCCTGGCCGAACGGCATCGTCAGCAGGATCGGATCGTCGCCCGCGGCAACCTCGATCCCGAGCGTCCGGGCATAAGGCGGGAGCATCAGGCGGCGTCCGTGAACATGAAGGTGCCCGCGACATGCGCGAGCGGATCGGCCGGGTCGCCGTCATGCGCCTGGCCGCGCACGAACGAGATCGAGCGCGTGATGCGATAACATTCGCCGCGGCCGATCACGGTCTTGCCCGGCGTTGCGGGGCGCAGGTAATCGATCCGGAGATCAAGCGTCGCGTGCGGGCGGAACGTGCCGAGCCGGGTCCACACCGCGAGGCTGGTTGCCATGTCCATCATCGTCAGGATCGGCCCCGACGCGAGCACGCCGCTATCGGGATCGCCGACGAGATCGTCGCGATAGGGGAGTTGCAGCTCGCACCAGTCGGGGCCGTGCGCGTGATAGCTGAGGCCCAGCAACCCGCCGTGCCCGCCGACACCAAGACGGCTGAAACGGGCGGGATCGAACGCGGGAAGGGGATCGGGGGGCATGGCGGGGGCTCTATCGAAACGGGGGCTAGGAGCAAGGGTCGGGCGCATTGGCTAGGCGTCGGTCGCGAACCGATGCCTCAGTTCTTCAGCCGCCACCCGCTCCGGAAGATCCACCCCACGACGCCGAGGCACGCGACCAGGAACAGCGCGGTCACGCCAAGGCTCAGCCCGACCGACACGTCGCCCTTGTCGAAGAACGCCCAGCGAAACCCGCTCACCAGATAGACCACCGGGTTGAACAGGCTGACCGTCCGCCACGGCTGCGGCAGCATGTCGATCGAATAGAACGCGCCGCCGAGGAAGGTCAGCGGGGTGATCAGCAAGGCGGGGATGAAGTTGAGCTGCTCGAACCCCTTCGCCCAGATCCCGATGATGAAGCCGAACAGGCTGAACGTCACGCTGGTCAGGATCAGGAACGCGATCATCGCGAGCGGGTGGACGATCTCGAGCGGCACGAACAGCGCCGCGGTCGCGAGGATGATCAGCCCGATCACCATCGACTTGGTTGCGGCTGCACCGACATAGCCTACCACCATCTCCATCGCCGAGACCGGCGCGGAGAGCAGTTCGAACATCGTACCGGTGAACTTGGGAAAATAGATGCCGATCGAGGCATTGGCGATGCTCTGCGTCAGCAGCGAGAGCATGATGAGGCCCGGCACGATGAAGCTGCCGTACCCGACCCCGCCGACCGTGCTAATCCGCGACCCGATCGCGCCGCCGAACACGACGAAATAGAGCGAGGTGGTGATGACCGGGGTGACGAGGCTTTGCCACAGGGTGCGCAGCGCGCGCGCCATCTCGAACCGGTAGATCGCCCAGATCCCGTTGAAATTGATCGCGGGGGCTTTGTCGGTGCCGCTCATGCCGCGTCCTTCTTCTCGACCAGGTCGACGAAAATATCCTCGAGGCTCGATTTCGAGGTCTCGAGATCCTTGAACCCGATCCCGAGTTCGCCAAGCTTGCGCAGCAGCGAAGGGATGCCGGTATGCTCGGCCTGCGCATCGAAGACGTAGCGCAGCGTCCGGTCGTCATTCTCGAGCGAGACGTCCCAGTCGGACAGCGCGGCGGGGAGCGTGGACAGCGGTTCCTGCAGCGAAATCAACATCTGGCGCTTGCCGAGCTTCTTCATCAGCTCGGCCTTGCCCTCGACCAGGATCAGCTGCCCCTTGTTGATGACGCCGACCCGGTCGGCCATTTCCTCGGCCTCCTCGATGTAATGCGTCGTCAGGATGATCGTCGTGCCCTTCTCGCGGAGCCGGTGGACGAGCTTCCACATGTCGCGCCGCAGCGCGACGTCGACCCCGGCGGTGGGTTCGTCGAGGAACAGGATGTCGGGTTCGTGCGCGAGCGCCTTGGCGATCAGCACGCGGCGCTTCATCCCGCCCGACAGCGTCATGATCTTGGCGTCGCGCTTGTCCCACAAGGAAAGGTCACGCAGCACCTGTTCGAGATGCGCCTCGTTCGCCCCGCGCCCGAACAGGCGGCGGCTGAAGCGGACGGTGGCGATCACGGTCTCGAACATGTCGACCGACAGTTCCTGCGGCACCAGCCCGATCGCGCGGCGTGCGCTGCGGAAGTCGGTGAGCGCGTCATGGCCGAGCACCGTCACGCTGCCGGTGGTGGGGGTGACGATCCCGCAGATGATCGAGATGAGCGTGGTCTTGCCCGCGCCATTGGGGCCAAGCAGCGCGAAGATCTCGCCACGGTTGATCGACAGATCGATCGGCTGGAGCGCGTGCTGGCCTGATGCGTAGGTCTTCGAGACCCCCGCGACCGAAAGTATGCTGTCCATCAAGCCCCCGTTTCCTGAACCGGGAGATAGGGTTGGCGTTGCGTGGCAACAAGGTTGGGGGGTCGTCCAGCCGCCGCCGTCGCAACCTGCTTCCCCGGCGAAGGCCGGGGCCCAGGAGCGGAACAGAAGAGTGCGGGTGGTGGCGCTTCGTTACCACCGCGATCGCTCTTGGGCCCCAGCCTTCGCCGGGGAGGTGTACGGATAGGGACCGTTCAGGCCATCGCCACCGCATAGCGCAGGTGGACGACGCCATGCGCTAGTTGCTCGCAGCCGGTCAGCGAGAGCGTAACCTTGCCCTTCAGCCCGTCATCGAACTTGACGATGCTTTCCGCCCCGGCCCCGCCGTCAAGCGCGGGCGTCACCACGACGCTCAGTTCGTCGACCAGTCCCGCGGCAAGGAACGTCCCGTTGATCCCGCCCCCGCCTTCGAGCAGCAGCGTCTCGATCCCAAAATCGCGCTTCAGCGTAGCGAGCGCGGCGGGAAGAGCGATCTCGGCCCCGTCGGACACGACATAGGAGACCCCGCTTGCCGCGAGTTCGGCCAGATGCGCGTCGCTAACGTCCCCGCCCAGCAGCACGACGACATGATCGCCGCCCACATCGCCCGTGCCGAAATGCAGCTTCGCCGAACGATCGACCGTCACCGCGTAGCTTTCCGCGGCTGGGTTCGCGATGTGGACGGGGCGTTCGACCGTTGCATCCGCAGGTGCGGCCGCAGGGTCGCCCTTCGCCATTTCCGCCATCGTCACGCGGCCGACGATCCAGCCGTCCGCATCCATGTCGTCGTGGAGTTGCTCGTAGAGCGCGGTCCAGTCCTTGGATGTTCCGTCAGGGCTCGTCGTATAGCGGCTCGGGTGGAGGCCACCGTCGAGCGAGGACGTCATGTGGCAGATGATTTTCGGGCGGTCGGTGGGCATGAGGCGTCTCGCACTGGAGGATGGTCCCCCAACGCCGGACGCCGCCTCCGGTTCACGCCCACCGTCCCCACCGGCGGACGGCCGGTCCGGCGTTACTTCGCCGCGCGCGCCGCCGCGACCGCCTTCTGCAGGGCGTCGAGCGTCAGCGCCGACGATACGACGGTGTTGCCGATCACCCAGCTCGGCGTGCCGGTCAGCCCCAATTGCCGCGCAACACCCATGTTGGACGCGATCTCGGCCTCAGCCTGCGGGCTGAACGCGGCCGCCTTGGCGAGGTCGACGCCCGCCGTCCGGGCCGACGCCGCAATCGTCGCGCCCGACACCGGGCCCGCCGCGTAGAGCGCGTCGTGGAACGGCTTGAACTTGCCCTGCTGCGCCGCCGCGAGGCTCATCCGCGCGGCATCGACACTCGCATCGCTCAACACGGGGAATTCGCGGAACACGATGCGAAGTTTCGGGTCGCTCTTGAGCAGCGCCGCGATCGTCGGCAGGCTGGCGCGGCAATAGCCGCAATTATAGTCGTAATATTCGACCAGCGTGACGTCGGGGTTGGAACTCCCCTGCCACGCGCTGCCGAACGGCTTGAGGATCGCGTCGCGGTTCGCCGAGATCACGTCGGCGTGCGCGCGGTCGCGCAGCGCGTCCATCGCCTGCGGGATGATCTCGGGGTGCGCGAGCAGGTAATCGTGGACAACCTGTTCGGTCCGCGCCGCGTCCGGAGCGCTTGCGGGGATCAGCCGTTCGGCCGCCCAGAACAGCGCCGCGCCGAGAATGGCGGCGACGAACGCCACCGCGAAGGAACCTGCATAAGGGCGCATCAGCGTCTTTTCTTATATTTCTTGGGGTTGTCGGACATTTCGTTCTGGGCGGCCAGCGCAATGTCCTGCGCGCGGATCCAGTCGGTCGAATTGGGCGGCAAGCCCTGCATCGCGCCGCGCGCACTATAGGCAGCGGTACGCTGGTCGCCGGTCAGGCTCGCCTGCTCGGCGGTCGCGAGCAACGCGCGGGTCTGGTCGCCCGACGCCTCATAGACCGTGCCGAGCTGATACCAGGCGAACGGATTGTCGTCGTCGCGCGCCACCGACTGGCGCAACACCTTGATCGCTTCGGGGTAATTCGCCTTGTCCTCGGTCGCGATCAGCGCGTGGCCGAAGGTGGTCGCGATCAGCGGGCTGTTGCGCGACAGGTCGGTCGCCTCGCGCAGCGGTGCCAGCGCCGCGACCGGCCTGCCCGCCTCGAGCAGGATCTGCCCCTGGATCTCGAGGAAATACGGGTCGTGCGGGGCTGCCTTGATCAGCGCGGTCGCCTCGGCATCCGCCTTCTCGGGATAGCCCGATTTGTGCCATGCATAAGCGCGCGCATAATGCGCGTAGACGCTCTGATCCTGCTCGGGATAGGTGTTGAGCGTCGCCTTGGGGTCGGCGACATAGCCCATCAGCTTGGCCTTGACCCGCTTAAACCGCTCCTCGAGGCCGGGGTCGGGCCTGGTGTTGTAGGCAGGCGAGGCCTGGACGTCGGCGGTCAGGTTGGCGATGCGTTCGCCGGACAGCGGATGGCTTTGCGCGAACGGGTCGATGTTGTTGAGCCCATAGGCATATTCCTCGTTCTGCAGCTTCTTGAAGAAGGTCAGCATGCCCTTCCCCGAAACGCCGGACTCGCGCAGGAACTTGGCACCCGTCGCATCCGCGGTTGATTCCTGGACGCGGGTGTAAGCGAGGAACTTGCCCTGCGCGGCGCTGGTGCCCGCCGACAGGATGCCTGCCCCCGCCTCGGGCGCGCCCGCCGCGATCGCCGCGACACCGAGCACCATGCTGAGGATCGAGATCCCCATCGCGGGGCGCGCGCCGCCGTCCATCAGCACGACGTGCCCGTCGGCGACGTGGCCGAGCTCGTGCGCGATGACGCCCTGGACCTGGTTGGCATTGTCGGCGGCCTGGATCAGCCCCGAATGGACATAGATCGTCTGCCCGCCAGCGGTGAAGGCGTTGATCGAATCGTCGTTGATGAGGACGACCTTGACCGCCGCGGGCGACAGGCCCGCCGCCTTAATCAGCGGCAGCGACATGTCGTTGAACATCGCCTCGGTCTCGGCATCGCGCAGGATCGATTGTGCGACGGCGGGTTGCGCCACGAGCAGGAGGGAGGCCGCGAGTCCCGCGATGTACCGCTTCATGCTTCTCCTATCTCCGAGTTTGCGCGGGCGGGCAACCATGGCGGCGATGGACGGGCGCGGCTGAATGGCGGGTGAAGACCGGGGGATTGCGTACCGAAGCCCCGCGGCGATCCACCCAACCTCAGCTTCCGGGATCAGCCTGCGACGGCGACCTCGCCGGCTCCTCGGCAGCGCGTGTCCCCAGCCGCTTTTCGGTGAGGATGCCCAATCCGGTCAGGAACAGCGCGCCGACGATCGGACCGACGACGATCCCGCTCAAGCCGACCAGTTCGATCCCGCCCAGCGTCGTCACCAGCACGAGCCAGTCCGGGATGCCGGTGTCGCGCCCGACCAGCATCGGTCGCAGGATGTTGTCGGCGAGGCCGATCACCAGCACGCCCGATGCGATGACCACGCCCGCTTGCCAGATCGCCCCGGTGGCGAACAGGTAGATCGCGACCGGCCCCCAGATGATCGCCGGGCCGATCGCGGGCAGCAACGCCGCGATCGCCATCAGCACGCCCCACAGCAAGGCCGCCGGCAGCCCGACGATCCAGAAGGTGACCGCGCCGAGCGCCCCTTGCACCAACGCCACGACGACCGACCCCTTTATGGTGGCGCGCGCGACCGTCACAAACTTGTCCGCCAGGCGCGTCGCCACGCGGTGTTCGAGCGGCAGCGCGCCGACCACCGCCGGGCCAAGCCGCTCGCCGTCGCGCAGCAGGAAAAACGTGACGTAGAGACCGACGCCGAACGCCAGCACGAACGCCGCCGCATTCGCGCCGATCGAGAACGCGCGCCGCGCCAGCATGCCCGCGCTGTTGCTGATCGCCTCGGAAAGTTGCGCCTGCGCCCGCTCGAAGCTGCCGAAACCGCTATTGTCGAGCACCTGCTGGAGCCGTTGCGGCAAGGCGTCGTGGACCTGCTCGAAATACGACGCGACATTGATCTGCCCCGAGCGGAACTGGCCGTAGACGCCGGCGGCCTGGTCGACGACCATGCTGCCCACGATCAGCGCAGGGATGATCACCGCAACCGTGATCACCAGCAACGTGACCAGCGCGGCGCGGTTGCGCCGCCCGGGCCAGTGCGCGAGCAGCCGCTGGAACAACGGCTGGAACAGGATCGCGGCCAGCGTCGACCAGAGGAGCGCGCCCATGAAGGTGGTGACGACCAGACCCAGTCCGATGGTGATCAGCACGAGGAAGACGATCAGTCCTCCGTTTTCGATGCGCTGCCGTTCGATAGCGATTGTTTGATCCTTTATCTGACGAAGACCGACACGGTGAACCGAGCACCGACTCGGGTCGTTGCGGGGCTGAAACTCTCAAATGTCGAGATTGCTCCGCGCGAAACGAAGCGGCGTCTGACGCCGGATTATCAGGGGTGGTTGGTGCGCGATGTCGGGCGGACTGGCCGCATCGGCGCGTGGCAGCGATGCTGGATCGGTCGGAGAGCGGCGTGTCGCCGCTGATCGGTCTTGAGGAACCCGCGTCCCCTGGCGAAATGCCAGGGGACGCGAATCGGGGTTAGGCGCCGAAGGTGCGCTGCCACCAGCCGCGGCGCGGGGTGCCCGCCTCGCCCGGATCGGGATCGATCGCGGTCGGCGCCGGGGCCGGAGCCTCGTGCTCGCTGACGGGTTCGGCCGCGGGCTCGGCTGCCGGGGCAGGCGCGATCGCCGGGGTCTGTTCGACCGCTGCGACCGGCGCGATGGCCGGACTGCTGTCCGCAACCGGCGCCTCGGCCGCACCATCGGCCTTCGCCTTGGGGCGACGCGTGCGCTTGGGCTTGGCGGGCGCTTCATCGGCAACCGGCGCGACCGGAGCTTCGACGACCGCTTCCGCAGGGGCCTCGGCGACCGCAGGCTTCTTGGTGCGACGGCGCTTGGGCTTGGCGTCTGCCTCCGCGTCGACGGCGGGGGCCTCGACCACCGGGGTCTCGGCGACCGGCGCTTCGACAACGGCAGCCTTGGCCGCCGGCTTGGCGGCGGTCTCGGGCTTGCGCGCCTTCGGGCGACGACGCCCCTTCTTGGGGGCCTCCTCCTCGACCGCGACGTCGGCCGGGGCTTCCGCCTCGGTCAGCGCGACCATCGTTTCGACGTCGACTGCGGGCAGATCCGCAACCGCCTCGACCGGCTGTGCTTCGCCGAATGCGTCGTCCGTGGACGGCGCGACGCCAGCCTGTTCGACGCCAGCCTGTTCGGCAGAGGTCTGCTCGCCCTCGGCGCGACGACCACCACGACGACCGCGACGACCGCGGCGGCGCTTGCCGCCCTCGCCCGCTGCCGCATCGCCTTCGGCGCTCGCTGCGCTATCGTCGCCATCGGTCTCAACCGAGACGTCGGCACCGAGCAACTCTGCGACATCGGACGCTTCCGCCACCGCGTCACCGAGATCCTCGTCGGTGTCCGCCAGCATCTCGCCGTCAATCTCGCCCTCGGACGAACCCTCGACCTCGCCCTCACCCTCGGGACGATTGCGACCGCGACGGCCGCGACGGCGGCGACGACGGCGCGAACCGCTGTCGTCGTCGCCCGCACGCTCGGCGCGCTCGGGACGCTCGCGCGGCTCGCGGACGGCCTTGGGCTCGTCCTCTTCCTCGATCGCGTCCTCGATCTCTTCCTCTTCCTCCTCGATGAAATCTTCCTCGATTTCCTCGATCGGCGCGTCGAAACGCGGCGTGTAGGCGGGCGGCGGTCCGGAGACCTCGACCGACATCCGCGCGCCTTCCTGCTCGCCGTCGGGCGAGACTTCGATCATCACGCCGTAACGCTCTTCGATCTCAGCCAGTTCGCCACGCTTGCGGTTGAGCAGGTAGAACGCCGCTTCCTGGCTCGCGCGGAGCAGAAGCTGCGACCCACGACCCTGCGCGGCTTCGTCCTCGAGCAGACGCAGTGCCGACAGGCCCGAGGACGAGGCGGTGCGGACGAAGCCCGACCCTTCGCAATGCGGGCACGGCCGCGTTGACGCTTCCAGCACGCCGGTTCGCAACCGCTGACGGCTCATTTCCATCAGCCCGAACGAAGAAATGCGCCCGATCTGGATGCGTGCGCGATCGTTTTTCAGCGCTTCCTTCATCGCCTTCTCGACCTTGCGGACGTTCGAGCCGTTGTCCATGTCGATGAAGTCGATCACGACAAGACCCGCCATGTCGCGCAAGCGCAACTGGCGCGCGATCTCGGCAGCGGCCTCGAGGTTGGTCGCGGTCGCGGTCTGCTCGATCGAATGCTCGCGGGTCGAACGACCCGAGTTGATGTCGATCGACACCAAAGCCTCGGTCGGGTTGATGACGAGGTAACCGCCCGACTTGAGCTGGACCACCGGGTGATACATCGCGGAAAGCTGCTCCTCGACGCCCGCGCGCTGGAACAGCGGCACGGGGTCGCTGTAATGCTTCACCTTGCGCGCATGGCTCGGCATCAGCAGCCGCATGAAATCCTTGGCGTGCTGATAGCCTTCGGTGCCCTCGACGATGACCTCGTCGATCTCGCGATTGTAGATGTCGCGGATCGCGCGCTTCATCAGGTCGCTGTCGCCGTAAACGAGCGCGGGCGCGGAGGACGACAGCGTCGTCTCGCGGATCCCGTCCCACAGCCGGGCGAGATAATCGAAGTCGCGCTTGATCTCCTGGCGCGTGCGCTGGAGGCCAGCGGTCCGCACGATGCAGCCCATCGACGGCGGCAGCTTCATGTCCGCCATGATCGACTTCAACCGCTTGCGATCGCCCGCGTTCGAAATCTTGCGGCTGATCCCGCCGCCGTGCGACGTGTTGGGCATCAGCACGCAATAGCGCCCCGCCAGCGACAGATAGCTGGTCAGTGCGGCGCCCTTGTTGCCGCGTTCTTCCTTGACGACCTGGACGAGCAGAACCTGCCGACGGCGGATGACGTCCTGGATCTTGTAGCGATGCCGCAAGTTGGTGCGACGCTCGCGCAGATCGTCGGCGGCATCGTCCGATGCCGAACGCTTGCGGCGGCGACGGCCACGGCCCTCGCCGGGATTCTCGCCCTCGGACGCGACTTCGCGGTCGGGGATATTCTCCTCCGACTCATGCCCGCCATCGTCGTCGTAGCGCTCGATCGCTTCCTCGTCGGACTCGAACCCTTCGTCGTCGCCCTCGAGATCGTCCTCGGCGTCCTGCTGGGCGCGCAACGCAGCTTCTTCAGCGGCGTGCTCGGCCTCTTCGCGCAGGAGCGCGTCGCGATCTTCCTTGGGGATCTGATAGTAATCGGGGTGGATTTCGCTGAAAGCGAGGAAGCCGTGGCGGTTGCCGCCGTAATCGATGAACGCGGCCTGGAGCGACGGCTCGACGCGCGTCACCTTGGCGAGATAGATATTTCCCTTGAGCTGCTTGCGCTCAGCGGATTCGAAATCAAACTCTTCGATCCGGTTTCCCTTGACGACAGCAACGCGGGTCTCTTCCCGGTGGCGTGCGTCGATCAGCATACGCGTGGTCATGTAATTGTCTCCGGACGCGCGGCCGGCTGCGCCATGGCGCTGGCCGCGCGAAATAAAGGTACGCGGAGCGAGGGGCGGTCACGCCGCCTTGTTCGCTCGCGCGGTGGGTTGCAAAAAATGCCTCTGCTCGCCCTGCACGCCCGGCCTTCCGGCCCTGGGCATCCCGCGCAGTCGCGTTCCCGCCGGTCGGAACCGGGGGAAACGAGAAACGGGATTCATGCTTCATGCGAACGTCAACCTGGATAGGCCGCGCCCAGGAACGCCGGGGCGGCCGAGTGGACCTGTCGCCTCCATAACCTGGATAACGAACAGATGCTTGTTGTTGCCTAGCACCGACCCGCGCGCGCAGCAACCGGCACGTTTCGGAAGCGGATCCGGCAATTCCATGACGACAGGACATGGTAACCTTCTTGCGCTATGGGTGACGCAGAGGATTGGACGATCAGGGGAAAGGTGCGCGTGCTGTCGGGTTTGAGGAGGTTTCTCGCCGCATTGCCGTGCAACCCCAAGCTGTTGCTCTGGCCGGAAGACCGCGACGCCGATCGCCGGACCCGGGACCGTTCCGAGAGCCGCGGTGCTTTGCTGCCCGTCGCGCTTTCGGTCGGTGCCTGCATGCTATCCGCGCCGGTCGGAGCGGCACCGTTCGACCGTGTCGCGCGCGGAGAGCAGGCGAAGGTCGCGCAGTCTGATCCACCCCACACGCGTCGCTATACGCTCGCGGTCCCCGTCCCCCCGGCGCCCCGGCGCGGGCGGCTGCCGCGGATCTACGGCGAGGATGCGCGGCGTCCGCTGGTCGTGATCGATGCGGGGCATGGCGGGGTCGACCCCGGCGCGATCTCGCCGGTCGACGGGCGGCGCGAAAAGGACGTGACGCTCAGGATCGCCCAGGCGATCCGCGACGAACTCGTCCGCGGCGGGCGAGTCCGCGTCGCCCTGACCCGCGAGGACGACCGTTTCCTGATCCTGCGCGAACGGTACGGCATCGCGCGCCGGCTCGGCGGCGATCTGTTCATCTCGATCCACTGCGACAGCGTCGGCGCGGGCTCGGCCACAGGCGCATCGGTCTATACGCTGTCCGAAGTCGCCTCGGACAAGGAATCCGCCCGGCTGGCGGCGCGCGAGAACAAGGCGGACGTCATCGCCGGCGTCAATCTCGCCGCGACCAACGCCGACATCTCCTCGATCCTGATCGACCTCACCCAGCGCGAGACGATGAACGCCTCCGCCGGGTTCGCGCGGCTGCTCGGCCGGGAGGCGCGCGAGCTCGTGCCGCTCAAGCCCAACTTCCACCGCATGGCGTCGCTAATGGTGCTCAAGGCACCCGACATGCCCTCGGTCCTGTTCGAGACGGGCTATATCTCCAACCCGGTCGACGCCGCGTTCATCGACAGCGACGACGGCCGCCGCCGCATCGCGCAAAGCGTCGAACGCGCGGTCGAGGTGCATTTCGCGCGGCGGATGGCGACCCGGTAAGCCGCGGGGAACGCGCGCGTGCGGCAAAGGCGGCTGGCAACCCTCGCGAAAGTTGCTAGAGCCTCGTCGCTTATGGCCGAGCCCGACTCCACCGTGACATTCCGTATTCGTCGGGAAGACGGTGGCTCCGCAGGCGTCCTGCGCCGCACATGGGGCCGCTGGTGGGTCAAGACGCTCGCGGTGCTGGCGCTGCTCGGCGCGGTCCTGGGGGGGATCGGCTGGTACGTCTTCGCCTCCGACCTGCCCTCGGTCGACAAGCTGCGCACCTATGAGCCGCCGCTGCCGACCAACGTCCGCGGGGTCGATGGCACCCCGGTCTATACCTATGCGCGCGAACGCCGGGTCGAGCTGAGCTACGACGAATATCCCCCGATGCTGGTCCGAGCGTTCCTTGCCGCGGAGGACAAGTCGTTCTTCGAGCATCACGGGGTCGACTATCTCGGGGTCGTCAATGCCGCGGTCACCAACATCCGTACCGGGCGCCGCCCGGCGGGCGCGTCGACGATCACGCAGCAGGTCGCCAAGAACCTGCTGATCGGCAATGCGCCCAATTACAGCCGCAAGATCAAGGAAGCGATCCTCGCCTATCGGATCGAGGGCACGCTGACCAAGAAGCAGATCCTCGAGCTGTACCTCAACCAGATCGCGCTCGGGCGGAACGCGTTCGGCGTCGCGGCCGCGAGCTACGCCTATTTCGGCAAGGACCTTAACCAGCTCGACCTCGAGCAGATGGCGTACCTGGCGATCCTGCCCAAGGGCCCGTCCAATTACGACCCGGTCCGCCACACGCAGCGCGCGATCGACCGCCGCGCCTATGTGCTGCGCGAGATGCTCAAGAACGGGTTCATCACCCAGGCACAGCACGACGCTGCGATGGCCGAACCGCTCGGCACCGTCCCGCGCCAGACCCCCAAGCGCGAGACCGCGGGCGCGGGCTATTTCGTCGAGGCGGTCCGTCGCCAGCTGATGGACAAGTTCGGCGAGGATGCGATGACCGGGCCGTACAGCGTCTATGCGGGCGGCCTGTGGGTGCGCACGTCGCTCGACCCCAAGATGCAGGACTATGCGCAGACCACGCTGCGCGAGGGCCTGCTCCGGTTCGACCGCGGGCGCGGCTGGTCCGGCCCGCTCGGGCATGCCGAGATCGACGGCGATGCGTGGCAGGCGGCATTCCTCAACAAGAATATCGGGCTGGATTACGACGACTGGCGCGCCGCGATCGTGATCGGGCTCGACACCGGCGGCGCGACGCTCGGCTTCGCCACTGGCGAGACCGGCGCGATGCCGCGCTCTGCCGCACAGACACCGGTCCGTGGCGGGGGCGGCACGGCTTACGGTGCGCTCAAGGTCGGCGACATCATCGCGGTCGCGCCCGAAGGCGGCAGTTTCGCGTTGCGCTCGGTCCCCAAGATCTCGGGCGCGTTCGTCGTCGAGGAGCCGCAGACGGGCCGCGTGCTCGCGATGCAGGGCGGGTTCGACTCGCGGCTCCAGGCGTTCAACCGCGCTACGCAGGCGCAGCGCCAGCCGGGCTCGACGATCAAGCCGATCGTCTATGCCGCCGCGCTCGAGGGCGGAATGACGCCCGCCTCGATCATCGTCGACGGGCCGTTCTGCGTCTATCAGGGCGCGCGGCTCGGGCAGAAGTGCTTTCGCAACTTCGGCAACATGCGCGGTGCGGGGCCACACACGATGCGCTGGGGCGTCGAGCAGTCGCGCAACCTGATGACGGTCCGCACCGCCGCGACCACTGGCATGCCGCGGATCGTGTCGCTGATGGACCGGATCGGCGTCGGCAAATATCCGCCCTACCTTTCCTATGCGCTCGGCGCGGGCGAGACGACGGTGTCGCGGATGGTCAACGCCTATGCGATCCTCGCCAACCAGGGGCAGTCGCATCCCGCGTCGCTGGTAGATTTCGTCCAGGACCGGCACGGCAAGGTGATCTGGCCCGAGAACTGGCGCGCGTGCGACCGCTGCAACGCGCCCGACTGGAACGGCAAGGCGATGCCGCGCCCGGTCGTCCGCGGAAAACAGATCGTCAGCGCGATGAGCGCGTACCAGATGATCCATATCGCCGAGGGCGTGATCCAGCGCGGCACCGCGACCGTGCTGCGCGATCTCGACCGGCCGATGTTCGGCAAGACGGGGACCAATTCGGGCCCGACCGACGTGTGGTTCATCGGCGGCACCCCGCAGATGATCGGCGGGCTGTATATCGGCTACGACCAGCCGCATTCGCTCGGTGGGGCGGCGCAAGGCGGCACCGTCGCCGCGCCGATCTTCAAGGCGTTCGCGGTCAAGGCGTATGAGGGTCTCCCCAAGATCCCGTTCCGCGCGCCCGCCGGGATCCGCATGGTGCGGATCGATCGTGGCAGCGGGCGGCCGGTGTTCGGCGCATGGCCGACCGACGACCCCAAGGCGCCCGTCATCTGGGAAGCGTTCAAGCCCGAGAGCGAACCGCGCCGCGTGATCCATCGCGACGCGACCGTGCCGGACCCTGCCGCCGCCGCTGCGGCTGCCGACCGGGCGCGGGCTGCGGCCGAGACGCAGAAGGACACGCGCCGCGACAGCGATTTCTTGCAAAGACAGGGTGGTATTTACTAGCACCACCCCGGCCCCATATACGTCGTCCCCGTGCAGGCGGGGATCCATACCCCCGCAGGTCGAAGATACTTGGCGAGATGATGGGTTCCCGCCCCCCGCGGGAACGACGAAACGATGTTTTCTGGAAGGTTTCCTCATGCGCGCTGAAGCGCAGGCTCATATCGATTCGATCAAGGACGCGCTCGCGCTGCTCCGCCGCTTCCTCGACTGGGACCGCGCGTTGCGTCGGCTCGACGAGCTCAACGCGCGCGTCGAGGACCAGGCCTTGTGGAACGACCCCAAGGCCGCGCAGGCGGTTATGCGCGAACGGCGTCGTCTCGATGAGGCGATCACCGCGACGCGGGCGATCGAGAGCGAACTCAACGATACCGCAGAGCTGATCGAAATGGCCGAAGCCGAGGGCGATACCGAGATGGAGAGCGAGGGCGTTGCCGCGCTCGCCGATCTCGCGCGCCGGGCGGACACCGACAAGGTCAAGGCGCTGCTCGCGGGCGAAGCCGACGGCAACGATACGTATATCGAGGTCAACGCCGGCGCGGGCGGGACCGAGAGCCAGGACTGGGCGGGGATGCTCAGCCGGATGTATTCGCGCTGGGGCGAGCGGCACGGCCTCAAGGTTGAGCTGATCGACCAGCATTCGGGCGAACAGGCCGGGATCAAGTCCGCGACGCTGCTGCTCAAGGGCGAGAACGCCTACGGCTATGCCAAGACCGAAAGCGGCGTCCACCGCCTCGTCCGGATCAGCCCGTATGACAGCGCCGCGCGCCGCCACACCTCGTTTGCGAGCGTGTGGGTCTATCCGGTCGTCGATGACAATATCGACGTCGAGTATAACGAGAGCGACCTGCGGATCGACACCTATCGCGCATCGGGCGCGGGCGGGCAGCACATCAACACGACCGATTCGGCGGTGCGCATCACGCACATCCCGACCGGGATCGTCGTCCAGTGCCAGAACCAGCGCTCGCAGCACAAGAACAAGGCCGAGGCGTACAACCAGCTCCGCGCGCGTCTCTACGAACGCGAGCTCGCGATCCGCGAAGCCGCGGCCAATGCCGAGAATGCGGGCAAGACCGACATCGGCTGGGGCCACCAGATCCGCTCCTACGTCCTCCAGCCGTATCAGATGGTGAAGGACCTGCGCACCGGCGTCACCTCGTCGAGCCCGTCGGACGTGCTCGACGGCGATCTCGATGCGTTCATGGCGGCGGCGCTGTCGCAGCGCGTGACGGGCGAGACGGTCGAGGTCGAGGACGTCGAATAGTGGGGGATAGGCGTCCGGCATTCGGTGGTACCGCTTCCCCGGCGAAGGCCGGGGCCCAGTTGCGCTGGCCGAGGCAAGCGAAAGCTGCGTCCAGTCAAACAGCGGCCAACGACTGGGCCCCGGCCTTCGCCGGGGAAGCAGGACAATGACGATCTTCCGCCGCGTCACGCTGACCGCGTTCCTGCTCGTCTCCGCGTGCGACGGCGGCCCCGCGCGCGTCCCCGACCGGACCGAGAAGGCCGGCCCCTTCCCCGCCCCCGATCGCCCGGTCGCCCCCGTCGTCTCGTCGCGCTGGTCGACCGAGGAAGAACGCGACCGGCTCAACGAAGCGGGCGAAGTCATGGCCAAGGCCGGGATCAGGCGCGGGATGACCGTCGCGGATATCGGCGCGGGCGAAGGCTATTACACGATCCGCCTCGCCGCACGCGTCGGCAAGGACGGCCGCGTACTGGCGGAGGACATCATCCCCGCGGTCCGCGATACGCTCGCCCTGCGCGTCGCGCGCGAGCGGCTCGAATCGGTGAGCGTGCGGCTCGGCGCGCCCAACGATCCCAAGCTGCCCGACGCGAGTTTCGACCGCGTGGTGATGGTCCACATGTACCATGAGATCGAGCAGCCCTACGAATTCCTGTGGCGGATGCGCCCGTCGCTGCGCCCCGACGGGCTGGTCGTCGTGGTCGATGCCGACCGCGCGACGCAGAACCACGGCACCCCGCCGGCGTTGCTTAAGTGCGAGTTCGCCGCGGTCGGTTATGTCCAGGTCGGCACGTACGACATGCCCTCGGCGGGCGGCTATCTCGCGACCTTCCGCCCGCAGGGGCCGCGCCCCGAGCCGGGCGCGATCAAGCCGTGCCGGATCTCCTGACCGCGCTATAGCAGGCCGCGTGCGCGGAAACTGTCGCACCGTTCGCGCGCGAGTACGACATGCTCGACCAGCCGCACCCCGATCGCTTCGAGCGTCCGCGCGATCCGCCGGGTGAGCGCATAATCCGCGCGGCTTGGCGTCGGATCGCCGCTCGGATGGTTGTGCGCCATCGCGACCGCCACCGCATCGAACGCGATCACGTCCGCCACCACGTCGCGCAGCGATACCGTAAGCGCATCGACCGCGCCGCTCGACACGCACCGCACCCCGAGAACCCTCCATTCCGGATCAAGATAGGCAAAGATCGCAACCTCCTGCGCGGCATCGGCGATCGATGCGAAGTGCAGCCCGATCGATTCGAGGGCGCTGGCTTCGGACGACCTCGGAAAAGACGGCGGGATACGGGCCATTGCCACCGGTCGCGCATCCGCGGGCGGCAACCCAGCCGAGCTGCATCCGAAACGGCGTTGCCGCTGCCCGCGTGTTTCGCCATTAGCCCCTCTCGCGACGCGGTGGAGGAATGGCATGGCACGCTCGGAACATCAGTATCTCGATCTGCTCGCGCGCGTCCTCGACAAGGGCGATCCGCGGATGGACCGGACCGGAGTCGGCACCAAATCGCTGTTCGGCGAACTTTTGCGGTTCGACCTCAGCGGCGGGCAGGTTCCGATCCTCACCACCAAGCGGGTGTACTGGAAGACCGCGGTCAAGGAGATGCTGTGGTTCCTGACCGGCAAGACCAACATCCGCGACCTGTTGCGCGAGAACGTCCATATCTGGAGCGACTGGCCGCACGCCCGCTATCAACGCGAGACCGGCACCGATCTTTCGCTGGCCGAATTCGAGGCGCGCGTTCTGGAAGACGATGCGTTCGCGCAGGCGTGGGGGGATCTCGGCCCGGTCTATGGCAAGCAGTGGCGGCGCTGGGTCGATTCAGCGGGGACCGAGCACGACCAGATCGCGACGCTCGTCGAGACGCTGAAGACGAACCCGTCCAGCCGCCGGATGCTGTTCCATGCGTGGAACGTCGGCGAGCTCGACCAGATGGCACTGCCGCCCTGCCACATGGTCTACCAGTTTCACGTCAACAGCCGTAACGAGCTCAACTGCCTGATCTTTCAGCGGTCATGCGACCTCTTCCTGGGGGCGCCGTTCAATTTTACCGGCGGTGCCGCGCTCCTCGTGATGCTCGCGCAGCAGGCCGGACTGACGCCGGGCGAGCTCGTGTGGGTGGGCGGCGACGTCCATGTCTATCTGAACCATCAGGCACAGGTCCGCGAACAGATCGCGCGCATTCCCACCGCTTTCCCCACGCTCAAGCTGCTTCGCAAGCCCGACTCGATCGACGGCTATGGTATCAAGGATTTCGACGTGTCGGACTATACGCCGCATCTGCCGATCCAGGGCGACGTGGCGGTTTAAAGCACACTGCCCGCTGTCAATAATTCTGGACAGCCGTGCTTCGTTCGTGTGAGATATCGACCTGGGAGAAGCCGGAACGGACCAACAGGAGCAGGAACATGAAAGCACGATCGACGATGTCTATTGGGCGGGTGGGCCTTGCCCTCGCCTGCAGCGCCTTGATGCTGACCGCGTGTGGAAAGAAAGCTGAAACCGAAACCAGCAGCACGACGACGACGACCACCGCCAGCAATGCAACGGACACCGCCGCCGCTGCCCCAGCCAGCGCACCGGCCGCTGCCAAGGTCGCCGCCGACAATGTCGACACGGTCGCGGGCGTGAAATTTGCCGCCTTCACCGGGGATGCCAAGAAGGGCGAAGCGGACTTCATCACCTGCAAGACCTGCCACGCGATCGAGGCCGGCGTGAACAAGATCGGGCCATCGCTCCACGCGGTCGTCGGTCGCGCAGCGGGGAGCATTGCGGGCTACAGCTATTCCGCCGCGAACAAGAACAGCGGGATCACCTGGAGCGAGGAAAAGCTGTTCCAATATCTTGAAAACCCGCAGCGAGTCGTGCCCGGCACCAAGATGAGCTTCGCCGGCTGGCCGACCGACCCGCAGAAACGCGCCGACGTCATCGCCTATCTCAAGGCCAATTCGTAAGGCGAGGACGGGGCGGCGCTTCGCGGCATTTGCGTCGTCGTCGCCCGCGTTCATCGCCGGGTAGGTCTCTGTCCCGTTCGTTTCGTCCGCTGTCGAGCAACTGGCGCTGTGCCGGGTTTCTAGACACGGATCGAAACGGACGGGAGACCTATTTCGCCCGCCCCGGACCCCTGCGCATAAGATCGGCGAGATGCGCGGGGAAGGACGCGGCGAGGGCAAGCGCGATCCACCACCACGCCGCCCCCGTCAGCGCCGCGCGCAACGCCAGCATCATCAATGCACCCGGAAGCAACCGCAGCGCTGCGTCGCGCGCGGACCAGCCGTTGCGTCGTGTCAGAATGGCGAATTCCAGCAGCAGCACTGCAAGGACCAGGTCGACCGCATGCCCCTGCGCGAACAGCCAGGTCGGGATCGTCGTCAGCCGAACGGTCCGTTGAGCCGCACGATCATCATCGTCAGATAGCCTGCATAGGTCACCCAGGCGAGATAGGGGAGCAACAGCCACCCCGCGATCGTCGAGCGCGGCCACACGACCACGATCCACAACGCGATCGCGACCCACCAGCCTATCGCCGCCAGCGCGGCCCAGTCCGGGCGGTGGAACCGGAAGACCATCAGGCTCCACACGATGTTGAGGAAGCCGTTGAGCGCGAACAGCCCGACCATCCATTCCGCGCCCGACTGGTCGGGCATTGCGCGCCACCCCGTCACCGCGGCCAGCGCGGTGACCAGGTAGATCGCGGTCCACGCCAGACCGTAGCGCGATTCGGACAGCGCCCAGTCCGGCTGGGCGAGACCGCGATACCAGGGATCGAAGGTGGTGATCGTCGACCCCATCGCGATAACCCCGATTGCCGCGACCGCCGCCATCGCAATCGGCAACCCCCACGACCGGTGGAGCACGGGCGCGCGCATCTTCATGCCGGGGCCAGCCCGAACAGATGCCGCAGATCCTTGAGGAAGATGCGGACATGCGCGATCGGCTTGGCGCGGACCAGCCGCTTGTTCATATACGCGTCCCACGTCAGCCGCTGGACGTCGGGATCCTCGCAGATCTTGACGAAGCGTTCGCGCCGCTTGTCGCTCGAATACCAGAAATATTGCATGATCCCGAGGATCCAGAACACGCGCCCGTGCGCGCGCAGGAAGCGCTTGCGCGCCAGCCCGAGCGCGGACGCCTTGCCCGTGACGAGGAAGGCGGCAACCGCCTCGGCGGCATGGCGCCCCCCTGTCATCGCGTAATAGATCCCTTCGCCCGAGGCCGGCGCGACGACTCCGGCGGCGTCGCCCGCGACCACCACGTCGCGGCCATTGTCCCACCGCTTGAGCGGCTTGAGCG
Source organism: Sphingomonas sp. PAMC 26621 (assembly GCF_000251145.1). GTDB lineage: Bacteria > Pseudomonadota > Alphaproteobacteria > Sphingomonadales > Sphingomonadaceae > Sphingomonas. The sequence continues at coordinate 25,833 of NZ_AIDW01000027.1, forward strand.
GGATTGGCGCGCCTTCGCGGCGGATCGTCGCGCAGCCGTCGAGCCCGGTCTGCGCGCGCAGCGCGGCGACCGAATCCCGCAACGCGAGTCCCTTGCGCGCGCTGCCCACGCCGATGCTCGCGGTGTCGCCATGTGGAAACACCCAGGCGTAGAAATCGGGCGAGTGTTTCCCCTGGTAGAAGACGTCGCACCGCGCGCGATCGAAGTCCGCGCCGCCCTCGGGGGGCGAGGCGATGATCTCGTGATAGGCGAAGACATAGCGCATCTTTTCAGCGCCCTTGAGTTCGCTCCGCGCAACGCCCGAGCGCGCGCCGTCCGCGCCGATCACCGCGCGCGCGGTCACGCGCTGTTCGGGGCCACCGCGGTCGCAACGATAGACCACCACCGCAGTCCCCGCTGCATCGCGCTCGATCCGTTCGAACGTCCCCGTCCGACGTTCCGCCCCCGCCAGCGCGGCGCGCGCGCGGAGCCATTCGTCGAACGTCTCGCGGTCGACCAGCCCGACGAACCCGTCGCCCACCGGCATGTCGACCGCCTTGGCGGAGGGCGCGACCATCCGCGCCATCGTCGCCTTGCCGACCAGCAGATGATCGGGAATCGCGAAGTCCGCGATCGCGCGTGGGGGAATCGCGCCGCCGCACGGCTTGATCCGTCCCGCGCGGTCGAGCAGCAGGACCTTGTGCCCGGCGCGCGCGAGATCGGTTGCGGCGGTCGCGCCGGACGGCCCTCCACCGACGACGATGCAATCGAAAGCAGCAGTCATAGCGTGACCTCCCGACCAAAATGTTCCGCCTGCGGTTGCGCGCGCAGCGCCAGTGCGGCGGCGCACAGGAACAGCAGCGCCTCCAGTGCAAAGACGAGCATGAAGCTCTCGGGCACCGACCCCGTCGCGCCGCGCATGCCGTCGACCGCGACCGCGCCGCCGAGCCCGCCCAGCCCGAACGCGACCGCCTGCGCGGCACCCCACACCCCCATTCGCAACCCGGCGTCAGCGCCCGGGGCCGCACCGGTCCCGCCCCCGGCAAGCGCCATCATCGCGCCGATCGCCGAGACCGCGAAGATGCCATTGGCAAAACCGAGCGCGAAGATGTTCGCCAGCACCGGCCAGCCCCGCCCGACCAGCGCCGCGAGCGCAAGCCCGGCCAGCGCGACCGCCGAGCCGACGCATCCACCGAAGATCCAGTGACGCAGCCCGGTTGCGGACTGCCCCCCGAACGCACTGCCCGCAAGCCCGGCCAGGATCATCCCCAGCAACACGCCGCCATGCTGGACGCTCGACACCTGCGTCGATTGGCCCGGCGTCAGCCCGAAGCGCAGACCGGTAAACGGCTCGAGGATGAGATCCTGCATCGAATAGGCCAGCATCGACAGGAAGACGAACACCGTGAACCGGCGCATGTCGCGGTCCGCCCAGATCGCGCCCAGCGCGACGCGAAACTGCGGAGCCGGCGCGCGCGCGCGATCCACCGGTGCCGCCGCGCCCCGCTCGATTCCCCAGATCCCGAGCGTTGCGACGAGGAAGGCGACGCCCGCCACCCCCGCGACGACCGCGACCAGCCGGACGAACGAGAACGGGTCGACCAGCGCGCCCGCCACCGCCGCCGACACCGCGATGCCGAACACCATCATGATCCACGTCACCGCGGCCGCCGCCGCGCGGCGCGCCGGCGCTACTCGCGTGGCGAGCAACGCGAGCAGCGACGTCCCCGCCGCACCGACTCCGGCACCGATCGCCGCGAAGGCGACGACCGCCAGCGCATAGCCCCACACGCTGCCCCCCGCGATGATCCCGAGCGCCCAGGTCGCAGCCAACGCGCCACCCGCCAGCAGCGCCATCCCGCCGATGATCCACGGCGTCCGGCGGTTGCCGCGGTCCGACCCGTGTCCCCAGGCCGGGCGCGAGAGCTGAACCGCATAATGCCATGCGACCAGCCCCGCCGGCACCGCGGCGGGAAGCGCATATTCGACCACCATCACGCGGTTGAGCAGCGACGTCGCCAGCATCACGATCGCCGCGATCGCGCTTTGCACCAGCCCGAGCCGGCCGATTCCGAGCCAGCCCAGCGGTTCGTCGGCCGGCGCGGGGTTCATAGCCCCAGCACCCTGCCGAGCCCGAAGGCCGAGGCGAGCATGCCGAGCACATACAGGCTCGTCCCCGTCGCATTGTACCACGGGGTCTGCCGCAGCGGATCGCGCAGCAGCCGCGGCATCAGCGCGAGCTGCCCCAGGAGCAACGCCGCGACCAGACCCGCGACCAGTGCATGCCCCCAGGTCGCGAGCAACCCGACGACGACGACCTGTGGAACCGCCATCACCACGCAGGCGATCCGCGCGGCGGGACCGACCCCGAGCGTCGCCGGGAGCGAGCGGATCCCCATCGCGCGGTCTCCGGCGACCGCCTTGAAATCGTTGAGCGTCATGATCCCGAACGCGCCCGCGCTGTAGAGCGCCAGGATCGCGAGCACGCGCCCCGGCGGCAAGGCGCCCGCCATCACGCTCGCGCCGGTAAACCAGGTCAGCCCTTCATAGGTCAACGCGACCGCGCCCGGCCCCCAGATCCCGCTGATCTTGAGGCGGAACGGCGGCGCGCTATAGGCCCAGGCGAAGACGAGGCCGACCGCGGTCGCGACCAGCACCCAGACCCCCGTCACCGTCGCGACGCCAAGCGCCAGCACGGTCCCGAACATCGCGATCCACAATCCCCAATGTCCGCCGATCCGCCCCGACGGGATCGGGCGGCCGGGTTCGTTGATCGCATCGACGTGCCGGTCGAACCAGTCGTTGACCGCCTGACTCGTCCCGCACACCAGCGGCCCGACCAACAATACGCCTGCGATCAGAAACGGCCAGCGGCTCGCCACGGGAATGCCCGACGATACGACGCCGCACAGGAAGGCCCAGATCGGCGGGAACCACGTGATCGGCTTGAGGAGTTCCGCAACGTCACGCAGCCGCGGGACGGGAATGGATGCCAGCGGATGAGTCGTCGCACGTGCCATGTCCATACGCTATTATGGACACGGCCAACCGTCAAACGGAATTGACACTCACGTCTGTCAGTTTTCGTCCGAAACGAGGTTCCCCAGTCCGTGCCGGTGGAGCTTCGAATACAGGCTCTGCCGACTGATCCCGAGAATCTCCGCCGCCGACGCGCGATTGTCCGACGTATAGGCGAGCGCCGCCTCGATGCAGAGCCGTTCGATCAGGTCGGTCGATTCGCGCACGATATCCTTGAGCGCCATCCGCCCGACCAGTTCGGTCAGTTGCTCGACCGAACGCGGCATGTCGCGCTCGGTGGTCGGTACGCTGCGGAGCCGGCGCGCGACGCTGCGGATCGTAAAGCCGTAACATTGCGAATCGCCGTGCGGCGCAACCACGCCCGAAATCTCGATTTCCTCGGGACTTCCCGCTGCGCCGCGCAGGATCGTGGCGACGTTTCGTACCGCGCCATGCTCGCGCAACTGGCCCAGGATCAGTTCGAGGTCGATCCCCGGCCGCCCGAGCCACGTTGCGAGCGGCGCGCCCACCACGCGCGCGACCGAGGCTACCCCCGACAGCTCGACGAAGGCGGCATTGGCGAACAGGATATCGAGCGCGCCGTCGACCAGCACGAACGCATCGGGCATGTGCTCGATCACGTCCCCGATCGGCGCATCAAAGCCGCCGGTCTCGCGCACCGGCGCGCTCGGGAGCAGGCGGACCAGCAGCAACGCGGCGCGCCCCTGGCGGAACAGCCGTGCCGACATCGCGACCTCATGCCCGCTCGCCAGCCGCACCGACAGCGCGGGCAGATCGTCGCTCGCGCTCGCCGCGCCGAGATGCGCGATCAGCTCCTCGCGGTCGGCCGGGTCGACGATCGTCGCGACCGGCTGGTCGGTGAACGCGCCGTCCTTGCCGCCGATCAGCCGCGTCGCCGCCGGGTTGATCTCGCGGATTCGCCGGGTCGCCGCGTCGATGATCAGCACCGGTTCGGTGCCAAGGTCGAACAGCAGGCGATAGCGCGCCTCGGCCTGGCGCAGCCGAATATAATCGCGTTCGAGCGATTGCTGCGTCTGCAGCAGACGCTGCTGGACCGCCGCCGCCGCGCGCATGTCGCGCCCGATCGCAATCGCGCCGCCCTGCCCCAGCCGCATCACGAGATAGCGCACCGGCACGTCGCCGCTTGCGGTCGGATGATTGATCTGCCGCCACCGGGCGGGTTCGCCGCCATCGATATCGGCGAGCATCTGCTTGATCTTGGGGTTGCTTTCGCCTGTCGCGACGTCGATCCAGCGCTGGCCGACCCAGTCGGCGAACCCGTGCGCCGCGAGATCGACATTGGTGATCGCGATGTCGCGGATGACGCCATCCGCGTCGATCACCAGCGTGATATCGCCCGCCGATGCGAGCAGAGCGGCGGCAACGTCAGGCGCAAGCCCGCCCGCAACCGCGGCAGGGTTGGAAAAGGCATGGGGTGCAAGAAGGCTGGGACGATCGTTCATCGACGAACAACTTGCTCCTGAAACTAGGTGTCGCCTGGCCCCAACCGTGCCCGCGAGACCCGGTCGGGATCAACCGGTCATGGCCGAAACCGCCTCCCGCGCCACCGCATCGACCAGTGCCCCGGCAACCTGAATCGCGGCGCGTGCATCGGGCGCTGTCCCGTCCGCACCCACCGCAGCGGCGAGATCCGCATTTTCGGCGAACACCCGCCCGCCGACCATCACACAAATCCGGGGATTCCTGGATGACGCCCGCACGGCGCGGACGATCGAAGGCAGGGGCGCGATATGGCAGTCGCAGGTGATCGTCAATCCAAGCAGATCAAACGATTCATCGCGGACCCGCGCCATCAGCTCCTCGCCGGTCGCTTCGTTGAGGCGATCGGTCAACCATCCATTCGCACAGAACATTTCATCGATCACCACCGTGCCGAAGCTGTGGCTGTCCCCGACGAGCGAGGCGAACAGCGCGCGCCGGAGATTGCCGTCACCCCGATGGTCTCCAGATGCGCGGCCCGACAGCTCGTGGACGACTTCCTGCAACCGCCACAATCCCATCGTCACGTCGATGAAGTCGCAGCGATCATCGTCCCACAACGCCCCGAGATGCCGCGCGGCGGGCGCAAGCAGGTCCACCAGCACCGTATCGAACGACACCCCGCGCGCGACCAGCCCCTCGACATGCTGCAGCAACTCGTCCGCCTCGACCTGGAGCGCGAGCGGCGCGAAGGCCGCGACTTCCGCCGCGGAAATCTTCGTGGCGTGATCGACCGGGTCCGACGCCTGCGGTGCAGCGGCATGCGCGACCAGCAGACGCGGGATGATCTCGCGTTCTATCAACCGGCTCAGCGATTGCGCCTGATCGTCGATCGCGCTCCGCCTGGCTTTCAGGGGCGCGATACCGCGTTGATCGCGCATCGCATCGGGATCGGGCCAGATCCCGCTGTTTCGAAAGTAATGGTCGATTCCGGTAAGCGAAGTCATCCTGACCCCCTCCGGTCTGGTTTAACCTGCAATCAACGGTCGGGCACGCCATCTTTGACTGGCCCGGCGACTCGCATCGTATGCCTGTCGTAACGGCCTTGCAACGGACAAACGTCGCTGCGCTGCGGCATGTGTAATATTATTTGGACGTCAAACTCTGTTGACACTTGATCCGGTCTCCCCTTAGTTTCGATCGGGAGAGGCGGATCAGAACCATGTGGTCAGGCAACCCAGTTCTCGAACAGCAGACACGGCGAACCGCCGTGCCCCCCCTTTATACCCCCGAGCAGAAGCTGCGGCGCGACTCGACCGTGTGGACCATCGTCCAGGGCGTGCTTGCCCCGCTGCAATTCGCGATCTTCGTGGTGAGCGCGGTGCTGGTTGTCCGCTATCTGCTGACCGGCGAGGGCGCGGTCGCCGCGACGGTCTCGATCGTGGTCAAGACGATCGCGCTGTACATGATCATGGTCACCGGCTCGATCTGGGAAAAGGTGGTGTTCGACCGCTGGCTGTTTGCGGACGCCTTCTTCTGGGAAGACGTCTTCAGCTTCCTCGTGCTCGCGCTGCATACCGCCTATCTGGTGATGCTGGTGGGCGGTCTGGGGACCGAGCGTGGCCGGATGCTGCTCGCGCTGGCGGCCTATGCGACCTATGCGATCAACGCGACGCAGTTCCTGTTGAAATTGCGCGCCGCGCGGCTGCAGGAAGCGGCCGAGTCGGCACAGCGCCGCGCGGTGGCGGCATGAGCGCGCTGCTGCCCCTGACGATGCCCGACTGCGCGCCGGTGCGCGGGCCGGTCCTGCGCGAACGCGGGCAGCGCGAGGTGTTCTGCGGGCTGACCGGGATCATCTGGCTGCATCGCAAGGTGCAGGATGCGTTCTTCCTCGTCGTCGGTTCGCGCACCTGCGCGCATCTGCTGCAATCCGCGGCGGGGGTGATGGTGTTTGCCGAGCCACGTTTCGCGACCGCGATCATCGAAGAGCGCGACCTCGCGGGGATGGTCGATTGCAACGCCGAGCTCGATCGGGTGGTGGACCGATTGCTGGCGCGACGGCCGGACATCAAACTGCTGTTCCTCGTCGGCTCGTGCCCGTCCGAGGTGATCAAGCTCGATCTGTCGCGCGCCGCGCAACGGTTGTCGGCGAAGCATGCGGGGGCAACCCGGGTGCTCAACTATTCCGGGAGCGGGATCGAGACGACCTTTACCGAGGGCGAGGACGCCTGCCTCGCGGCGCTGGTGCCCGAGCTTGCCGCGACCGCGCCGGGGGCGGCACCCGAGCTGATGATCGTCGGCGCGCTCCCTGACGTGGTGGAGGACCAGTTCCTGCGGCTGTTCGCGCAGCTGGGAATCGAGACGGTCCGCAGCTTTCCCGCGCGGCGCGCGGGCGCGATGCCGCCGGTCGGGCCGAACACGCGCTTTCTGCTCGCGCAGCCGTTCCTGGGGGAGACGGCGCGCGCGCTTGAGGATCGCGGCGCGGTGCGGCTCGATGCGCTGTTCCCGTTCGGGGCGGAGGGGACGAGCAACTGGCTGCATGCCGCCGCGGTCGCGTTCGGGGTGGACGCAATGCACTTCCGCGCGGTGATCGCGCCCGGCCGCGAGCGCGCCAAGCGTGCGATCGCGCATGCGCGGGACCGGCTCGAGGGGAAGCGCATCTTCTTCCTCCCCGATTCCCAACTGGAACTCCCGCTTGCGCGCTTCCTCGCGCAGGAGCTCGGCATGGTGCCGCTCGAAGTCGGCACGCCGTATCTCCACCGCGCGCACATGGCGCAGGAACTCGCGTTGCTCCCCGCCGGGACGGTGATCAGCGAGGGGCAGGACGTCGACCGCCAGCTCGACCGGGTGCGCGCGGCGCGGCCCGATCTCACCGTCTGCGGGCTGGGGCTCGCCAATCCGCTCGAGGCGGAAGGGCTGACGACCAAATGGGCGATCGAACTGGTGTTCTCGCCGATCCACGGCTTCGACCAGGCAGGCGACCTCGCCGACCTGTTCGCGCGCCCGCTGCGGCGGCGCGACGTGTTGAAGGTATGATGGCCGTGCCCGCGCTCGCTTCGCTCCATCGGTGGCTGCCATGCAGTTGACCGTCTGGACCTATGAAGGCCCGCCGCATGTCGGCGCGATGCGGATCGCGACCGCGATGGAGGGCGTGCATTATGTGCTCCACGCGCCGCAGGGCGACACGTACGCCGACCTGCTGTTCACGATGATCGAACGCCGCGGCAAGCGCCCGCCGGTGACCTACACCACCTTTCAGGCGCGCGACCTCGGCAAGGATACCGCTGCCTTGTTCCAGACCGCGGTGCGCGACGCGGTCGACCGGTTCGCGCCGCAGGCGCTGCTGGTGGGGGCTTCCTGCACCGCGGAGCTGATCCAGGACGATCCGGCGGGGCTGGCGTCGGCGTTGCGGCTGCCGATTCCTGTGATCGCGCTCGAGCTGCCGAGCTATCAGCGCAAGGAGCATTGGGGCGCGGCGGAGACGTTTTACCAACTGGTGCGCGCGCTGTGTTCGGGCGCGGGCGGCACCACAACCGCCGCTTCCCCAAGCCCTGGTTCTTCCCCGGCGCAGGCCGGGGCCCAGGAGCGGGACGCTGGAATCGACGCGCAGTCCTCGCTTAAAATCGACATCGCTACTGGGCCCCGGCCTTCGCCGGGGAAGGAGAAGGGGGCAAAGCGCCCTTCCGCCAACATCCTCGGCCCGACTGCGCTTGGCTTCCGGCACCGCGACGACGTGGTCGAGATCACCCGGCTGCTTGAAACGCTCGGGATCGGCGTCAACGTCGTCGCTCCTTTGGGCGCGACGCCCGCCGATCTCGCGCGGCTGCCCGAGGCCGATTTCAACATCAGCCTCTATCCCGAGATTGCCGACACCGCGTGCCGCTGGCTCGAGCGGACCTATGGGCAGAAGACCATCCGCACCGTCCCGATCGGGCACGGCGCGACGCGCGACTTCATCGCCGAGGTCGCCGCGCTCGCCGGTGTCGACCCCGCCGCCGCGCTCGATACGTCGCGGCTGCCGTGGTGGAGCCGGTCGGTCGATTCGACCTACCTCACCGGCAAGCGCGTCTTCATCTTCGGCGATGCGACTCATGCGGTCGCCGCCGCACGGGTGGCGCGCGACGAGTTCGGGTTCGAGGTGGTCGGGCTCGGCTGCTACAATCGCGAATTCGCCCGCGAGATCCGCACCGCCGCGCTGCTGTACGGGCTCGAGCCGCTGATCACCGACGATTATCTCGAGGTCGAGGACGCGATCGCGCGGCTTCAGCCCGAGCTGGTGCTCGGCACGCAGATGGAACGGCACATCGCCAAGCGACTGCGGATTCCGTGCGCGGTGATCTCGGCACCGGTCCACGTCCAGGATTTCCCCGCGCGCTACAGCCCGCAAATGGGGTTCGAGGGCGCGAACGTGCTGTTCGACACCTGGGTCCATCCGCTGGTGATGGGGCTGGAGGAACATCTGCTGACGATGTTCCGCGACGATTTCGAGTTTTCGGACCATGCCGGGGCGAGCCATCTTGGGCATGGATCAGCGCCAATCCTCCCCCGGGAACCGGGGGAGGGGGACCGTGAGCATTCAGCGAACGGTGGAGGGGGAACAACCGCGGTTGTTTCGCCCAGCACCAGCCCCCTCCACCACTCGGCTGAAGAAGCCGAGCGGTCCCCCTCCCCCGCTGAAGCGGGGGAGGAGCAGAAGGGATGGTCCCCCGAAGCCGAGCGCGAGCTTCTGAAGATCCCGTTTTTCGTGCGCGGCAAGGCGCGGCGCAACACCGAACGCTATGCCGCGGAGCAAGGCATCGCCGCAATCACGCTCGACACGCTCTATGACGCAAAGGCGCATTATGCCCGCTAGCGCACCCCTGCCCGCCCCGCACGCGAACCCCGCCGTCCGCGTGGTGATCGTGACGCTCGACAACCATTTGTCGGGCGCCGTGCAGCGCGCGCAGGTGCGGCTCGCCCGGGAGAATCCTGGCATCTCGATCGGCTTCCACGCCGCCGCGGACTGGGACGAGAACCCCGCGAGCCTCGACTCCGCGCGCGCCGACATCGCGCGCGGGGACGTGGTGCTGGTGACGATGCTGTTCCTCGAGGATCATATCCGCGCGGTGCTGCCGCAGCTGCAGGCGCGGCGCGACGCCTGCGACGCGATGGTCGGGCTGATGTCGGCGGGCGACGTTGTCAAGCTCACGCGGATGGGCGACTATCGCATGGACAAGCCCGCCTCAGGCATGCTCGCGCTGATCAAGAAGATGCGCGGCACCAACAAAGGCGGCGCAAGCTCGGGCGCGGGGCAGATGGCGGTGCTGCGGCGGCTGCCCAAATTGCTCCGGTTCGTCCCCGGCACCGCGCAGGACGTGCGCGCCTATTTCCTCACGATGCAATATTGGCTCGCGGCGTCGGACGACAATGTCGTCGACATGGTCCGCACGCTGGTCGATCGCTACGCCGCCGGACCGCGGCTCGGCTTGCGCGGCACGATGAAGGCGCATGCCCCGCGCGACTACCCCGAGGTCGGCGTCTATCCCCCTGCGCTACCCGACCGGATCGCCGCCACCGCGACCGAACTTCCGCGCCGGCGCGGGGCGAAGGGGACGGTCGGGCTGCTGATGCTGCGCTCCTACGTGCTGGCGAACGATGCGGGCCATTATGACGGGGTGATCGCCGCGATGGAGGCGCGCGGGCTCGACGTGATCCCGGCGTTCGCGGGCGGGCTCGACGGGCGACCCGCGATCGAGGCGCTGTTCCTGCGCGACGGGGTTGCGACCGTGGACGCAGTGGTCAACCTCACCGGGTTCAGCCTGGTCGGCGGGCCCGCCTATAACGACGCCGCCGCCGCCGAGGCGATCCTGGCGACGCTCGACCGGCCGTATATCGCCGCGCATCCGGTCGAATTCCAGACGTTGCAGGCGTGGGGCGCGAACCGGCAGGGGCTGCTCCCGCTTGAATCGACGATGATGATCGCGATCCCCGAGCTTGACGGCGGCACCGTGCCGATGGTGTTCGGCGGGCGCTCGGACGGGTCCGACACGCCGTGCACCGGCTGCACGCGGGGGTGCGTCTTTCCGCCAGCGAGCGAAGTCCGCGCGATGCAGACGTGCAGCGAGCGCGCGGAGATGCTCGCCGCGCGGGTTGCAAATCTGATCGCGCTGCGCCGCGCGGAGAATGCCGAGAAGCGCGTCGCGATCGTACTGTTCAACTTCCCGCCCAACGCGGGCGCTGCGGGGACCGCGCAATTCCTCAGCGTGTTCGCCTCGCTCCACGCGACGCTGCAGCGGCTGGCGCGCGAAGGGTATCGGGTCGACGTGCCCGCCGATGTCGATGCGGTGCGCGAGGCGATCCTCGGCGGCAATGCCGCGCGCTTCGGGACCGAGGCGAACGTCCATGCACGGGTGAGCGCGGATACGATCGTCGCGCGCGAGACGTGGCTCGCCGAGATCGAGGCAAGCTGGGGGGCGGCACCGGGCAAGCTGCAATCGGACGGCACCTCGGTACAGATCCTCGGGCGGCAGTTCGGCAATGTCTTCGTCGGGTTGCAGCCTGCGCTCGGCTATGAGGGCGATCCGATGCGGTTGCTGTTCGCGGGACGGTTCGCGCCGACGCACGCCTTCGCCGCCTTCTACCGCTGGCTGCGCGAGGATTTCCGCGCGCATGCCGTGCTGCATTTCGGGACGCACGGCAGCCTCGAGTTCATGCCGGGCAAGCAGAGTGGGCTCAGCGCGAGCTGCTGGCCCGACCGGCTGATCGGCGATCTGCCCAACATCTATCTGTATGCGGCGAACAATCCGTCCGAGGGCGTGCTCGCGAAGCGACGGTCGGGGGCGACTTTGGTGTCGTATCTGACGCCCGCGCTGACAAACGCAGGCGTCTACAAGGGGCTCGCCGCGCTCAAGGCGTCGGTCGAGCGGTGGCGCGTGGCGGAACCGGGGAGCGACGAGGCGCGCGATCTGGCGGAGCTGATCCGCGATCAGGCGGGCGACCTGGATCTGATGGGTGCGCCTGCGCGGTTCCCATCCGACCGTCACTCCGGCCCCGTGCCGGGGTCCACCGGGCAGGCATCTCCGCGGCCTGGGGACTCGAACGACGGTGGACCCCGGGACAAGCCCGGGGTGACGATAGACAGCGCGGACGGCTCCAATATCCGAGCGAACGCGTGGATCGCGGACCTTGCCGCGAGACTGTACGAAATCGAACGCGAACTCATCCCGCAGGGCCTCCACGTCGCGGGCGAGGCGGCGACTCGCGAGGAGCGGATGGCGATGATCGCGGCGTCCTCCGATGCGCGTGGGGAGAAGCTGGCGCAGGATGTCATCGTCGCGCTGGTCGATGGCGCGCTCACGCCCGACACGCCATTGTTGAAGGACATGGCCGCGCTCGATCGCGCGCTGTCGAGCAATGGCGAGATCGACGGCATCGTCGCCGCGCTCGACGGGCGGTATATCCATCCGGTCACAGGCGGCGACCTGCTGCGCAGCCCCGAGATCCTGCCGACCGGGCGCAATATCCACGGTTTCGACCCGTTCCGCATCCCCTCCGCCTATGCGGTCCGCGACGGCGCGGCGCAGGCGCAACGCCTGATCGACCGCAGCCTCGCCGATTCGGGGCATTTGCCCGAGACGGTGGCGATGGTGCTGTGGGGCACCGACAATCTCAAGAGCGAGGGCGCGCAGATCGCGCAGGCGCTCGCGCTGCTCGGCGCGCGCCCGCGGTTCGACAGCTATAACCGGCTGGCGGGGGCGGAGCTCGTCTCGCTGGAAGAGCTTGGGCGGCCGCGGATCGACGTGGTCGTCACGCTGTCGGGGGTGTTCCGCGACCTGCTGCCGCTCCAGACGCGGATGCTCGCGCAGGCAGCCTTGCTCGCGGCGGAGGCGGACGAGCCGGATGCGCAGAATTTCGTCCGTCGCCATGCGCGCGCGCACGCCGCCGCGCACGGATGCGACCTCGAGACCGCGGCGCTCCGCGTCTTCTCCAACGCCGAGGGCGCGTACGGCGCCAACGTCAATCTGATGATCGACACGGGCGCGTGGACCGACCCCGACGAACTCGCCGACAGCTTCGAGCGGCAGAAGGGGTTTGCCTACGGGGTGAAGGGCGCGCCGGTACGGCAGGCGGAAGTGCTCAAGGCCGCGCTGCAAACCGTGGATTGCGCCTATCAGAACCTCGAGAGCGTCGAGCTCGGCATCACCAGCATCGATCAATATGTCGATACGCTCGGCGGGATCAGCCGCGCCGTCACGCGCGCCAAGGGCACCGCCGCGCCGGTCTATATCGGCGACCAGACGCAAGGCGCTGGCAAGGTCCGCAGCTTGCAGGAACAGGTCGCGCTCGAAACGCGGACTCGCGTGCTCAACCCGGTGTGGACCGAGGGGCTGCTGCGCCACGGCTATGAAGGCGTCCGCCAGATCGAGGGCAGCGTCACCACCACGATGGGCTGGTCGGCAACGACCGGCGAGGTCGACCCCTGGGTCTATCAGCGAATCAGCGAGACCTATGTGCTCGACGCCGCGATGCGCGAACGAATCGCCGCGCTCAACCCCAAGGCCTCCGCGCGAGTCGCCAACCGCCTGATCGAGGCGAGCGAGCGCCACTATTGGTCCCCCGACGCGGCGACGCTCGCCGCACTCCATGCCGCCAGCGATGAACTCGAGGATCGTCTCGAGGGCATCGTCGCGGTGGCGGCTTGAAGGAATTTGCACATGGCATTGCTTGATCCCCCAATTCGCGGTTTGGATGGCGAAGGCTCGCTTCAGGTCGGGCTCGACCCTAACGACCGGATCGGCAGCGCGAAGGTGTTCGCGGTCTACGGCAAGGGCGGGATCGGCAAGTCGACCACCTCGTCCAACCTCTCCGCGGCGTTCTCGCTGCTCGGCAAGCGCGTGCTCCAGATCGGCTGCGACCCCAAGCACGACAGTACCTTCACGCTGACCAAGAAGCTGATGCCGACCGTGATCGACGTGCTCGAGACGGTCGAATTCCACGCCGAGGAACTGCGGCCCGAGGATTACATGTTCGAAGGGTATAACGGCGTGATGTGCGTCGAGGCGGGCGGGCCGCCGGCGGGCACCGGGTGCGGCGGCTATGTCGTCGGGCAGACGGTGAAACTGCTCAAGCAGCATCATCTGCTCGAGGAGACCGACGTGGTGATCTTCGACGTGCTCGGCGACGTGGTGTGCGGTGGGTTCGCCGCCCCGCTGCAACATGCCGAGCGCGCGGTGGTCGTCGCGGCGAATGATTTCGACAGCATTTTCGCGATGAATCGGATCGTTGCGGCGATCAAGGCGAAGGCGAAGAATTACGACGTGCGGATGGCGGGCGTCATCGCCAACCGCTCCGCCGCGACCGACGAGATCGACCGGTTCAACGCGGCGACGGGGTTGAAGCGGCTCGCGCATTTCCCCGATCTCGACGCGATCCGCCGCTCGCGGCTGAAGAAATGCACGCTGTTCGAGATGGACTCGACGCCCGAGGTCGACGCGGCGTGCCTCGAGTACAAGCGGCTCGCCGCGCAGATGTGGGCGGGGTGCGAGCCGCTCGACGCGCAGCCGATGAAGGATCGCGAAATCTTCGAATTCCTGGGGTTCGAATGATGCTGCGGTGCGCCCATCCCTTCTTCGTCATCCCCGCGGAGGCGAAGATCCATAATGGCGAACCGGGGAAATTGTCGCGGGCCGCCCGCCTTATGGATTCCCGCCTTCGCGGGAATGACGGACTTGGAATGTACGGAGTTGGGAATGACGGTCTGAGGAGGCGCGCGCGATGACGACCGCGACCTACGATCGCTTCCGCGGCAATCTCGAAACCTATTTCGATCGCACCGCCGCGAAGGCGTGGGAGCAGCTCACCTCGGACGCCCCCGTCAGTGGGATTCGCGCGACGGTGCGCGCGGGGCGGACCGAGATGCGCGACACGTTGCTCTCGTGGCTCCCGCACGACATGAGCGGACTCCGACTGCTCGACGCAGGCTGCGGCACCGGCGCACTCGCGGTCGCAGCGGCAGAACGCGGCGCGGAGGTCGTCGCGATCGACGTCGCGGGGAGCCTTGTGCAGATCGCGCGCGACCGGGCACCGGCGCAGCTCAAGATCGACTGGCGCGTCGGCGACCTGCTCGATCCGGCGCTCGGAACGTTCGACCATGTCGTCGCGATGGACTCGCTGATCCATTACCCCGCGTTCGACATCGTCACCGTGGTGCAACGCCTGGCCGAGCGCACGCGTGGATCGATCGTCTTCACCTTCGCCCCGCAGACCCCGCTGTTGCTGGCGATGCTCGGCATGGGCCGGCTGTTCCCGCGCAGCGACCGTTCGCCCGCGATCCTGCCGGTGCGCGACCGGCTGCTGCGCACGCTGATCAGGAATGCGCTGCCCGCCGCGCGGATCGGGCGCGACCGGCGGGTGTCGGCGAGCTTCTACACCAGCCACGCGCTCGAGGTGCTGCCATGACGCGCGACCTGTCCGCGCTCAAGGCCTCGCTGCAACCGCGCCCGGCACGGGTCGGCACGCTCCGCAGCGGGGCGTTCTGGAACCGGCTCGGCACGCGCTTCCTGCCGTTCGCGGATGCGGCGAGCGCGGAATTGCCGCTCGCACGGTTGTTGCGGCTGTCGCTGTTCCAGGTGTCGGTCGGGATGGCGGCGGTGCTGCTGACCGGCACGCTCAACCGCGTGATGATCGTCGAACTCGGCATGGCGAGCTGGGCGGTCGGCGCGATGGTGTCGCTGCCGCTGGTGTTCGCGCCGCTGCGCGCGCTGATCGGGTTCAAGTCGGATCATCACCAGTCGCTGCTCGGGTGGAAGCGCGTGCCCTATCTCTGGTTCGGCACCTTGCTCCAGTTCGGCGGGTTCGCGCTGCTGCCCTTCGCGCTCCTGGTGATGACCGGGCGCGGCGAAGGTCCCGCGATCGTCGGGCAGATCGGCGCAGGACTCGCCTTCCTGATGGTCGGCGCGGGGATGCACACGACGCAGACCGCGGGCCTCGCGCTCGCGACCGACCTCGCGCCGGCGGAGACGCGGCCGCGTGTCGTCGCGCTGCTCTATGTCATGCTGCTGCTCGGCATGATGGTCAGCGCGATCGTGATCGGGCGGCTGCTCGAGCATTTCAGCCCGACGCATCTCGTCCAGATCGTCCAGGGCGCGGCGGTGCTGACGGTGGTGCTCAACGTCACGGCGCTGTGGAAACAAGAGTCGCGGCAGCGCGGCGGAACGGCGGTGCCGGAAACGCGCGCGCGCTTCGGCGAGATCTGGGCGATCTTCATCGCACGCCCGCGGACGATGCGGCTGCTCGTCGCGACCGGGCTCGGTGCGGCGGCGTTCGCGATGCAGGACGTGCTGCTAGAGCCGTATGGCGGGCAGATCCTCGGGCTTTCGGTCGGCGCGACGACGTCGCTGACTGCCTTGTGGGCGGTCGGGATGCTGAGCGGGTTCGCGCTTGCCGCGCGCACGCTCGGCAAGGGCGCCGAGCCGCACCGGCTCGCCGGGTTCGGCGGGGTCGCGGGGATCGCGGCGTTCCTGTGCGTGATCTTCGCCGCCCCGTTGCATGCGACTGCGCTGCTCGCGATCGGCGCGACGATCATCGGGTTCGGCGGCGGATTGTTCTCGGTCGGCACGCTGACCGCGGCGATGGCGATCGCGGATCGCGAGGAGCTCGACGGTCGCACCGGGCTCGCGCTCGGCGCGTGGGGCGCGGTGCAGGCGACCTCGGCGGGGGTGGCGATCGCGATCGGCGCGGTGCTGCGCGACGTCACCTCCGCGGCGGCGGTCGCGCATGATCTCGGGCCGACGCTGGCGAATGCCGCGACCGGCTATGGCGCGGTCTACGTGCTCGAGATCGTGCTGCTGCTCGCGACGCTGGTCGTGCTCGGCCCGCTGGTCCGCCCGGCGACCGACCCGACCCGCATAACCTTTGGCAACGACCGCTTCGGCATTTCCGAATTTCCGGCCTGAACAACGGGAGACCGACCATGCACCCGACCCTCACCCCCGGCATCGATGTCGCGCTGCTGGTCTTTTACGCGTTCGTCCTGTTCTTCCTCTGCCTCGTGATCTACCTGCGCCGCGAGGACCGGCGCGAGGGCTATCCGCTCGAGCATGAGTTCACCGGGCGGCTCGAATCCGAGGGGGGGTTCTTCCTCACCGCGCTGCCCAAGACGTTCAGGTTGCCGTTCGGGCGCGGCACCGTGACGACCCCGACCAAGGGGCGCGAGCCGGTCGAGATCGCGGCGCGCTTTACTGATCGCTTCCCTGGCGCGCCCTATGCGCCGACCGGCAATCCGCTGGTCGACGGGATCGGGCCGGCGGCCTATGCGCACCGCGCCAACCATCCCGATATCGACATGGAGGGGCATCCGCGGATCGTCCCGATGGGGGTGGCGCTCGACTATCAGATCGAACGGCGCGACCCCGATCCGCGCGGCATGCCGGTGCTCGGGTGTGACGGCGCGCTCGCGGGCACGGTGTCCGAACTGTGGATCGATCGCGCGGACCGGCTGATCCGCTACCTCGCGGTCGATCTGGCACCGGGTGATCTCACTGGGGCCGGCGGCGCGGTGCTGGTCCCGATGATGATGTGCAACGTCGAGCGCGGCCGCCGCCGCGTGGTGTGCGACGCGGTCACCGCTGCGCAATTCGCGGATGCCCCACGGATCGGCGCGATCGACCAGATCACCCTGTACGAGGAGGATCGCGTGCTCGGCTACTTCGGCGGCGGCTACCTCTACGCCACCCCCGACCGGCAGGAGCCCCTTCTGTGACCGAGCATGATCATGAACCGATCCCGGGGCTGCCGGGGCTGTTGCCCAAGGACGAGCGGATCCTGTGGCAGGGCGCGCCCGACTGGCGGGTGCTCGCGCGGACTGCATTCCATACGCGGCTGGTGACGGGCTATTTCGTCCTGCTCGCGGGGTGGTCGCTCGGCGCGGCGCTCGCGCGCGGGGTTACGGGGATCGGCGACCTGTCGGGCGTCGCGCTGACCGGCGGGTTCGGTTTGCTCGCGATCGGCCTGCTCAACGCGCTCGCCTGGGGTTCGGCGCGGACGACGCTCTATACGCTGACCAACCGCCGGATCGTGTTGCGCGTCGGCGTGGCGTTTTCGAAATGCATCAACCTGCCGCTGCGGCTGGTCGGCACGGTCGGGCTGGCGACGCACGCGGATGGATCGGGCGACCTGCCGCTGACGCTCAGCAGCGACCGCAAGCTCGGGTTTCTTGCGCTATGGCCGCACGCGCGGCCGTGGCGGGTTTCGACCCCCGAGCCGATGCTCCGCGCGGTGCCCGAGGCCGCGCAGGTTGCCGCGATGATCGCGCGGGCGTGTCTCGCGGTCCATCCGCACGGGACGGTCGCACAGCCGGCGCCCGTCGCTGCGCCGGCACGCGCGCCCGAGCCGGCCTATGCGCAGACGGTGGCGGCATGACCGACGCGCATTCCATCCATCTCCCGCGCGGCGCGCTGATCCTGGCGGGCGCGCTGGTCGCCTTCGCCTTCACGCTGACCGCGGGGATGCGGATCGCGCACATTCCGCCCGCCGCCTCGCCGGTATTGATGCGCAGCGCCGAGCATGTCGCGCCGGTCCGCTCGCGCACGCTGCGCTTCCTCGACGAAGCGGATCGCGGGGTGCGGATCGAGGACGTCGGGACCGGGCGCACCGCGTCCGAGATCGTCCCCGGGCAGAAGACCGGCTTCATCCGCGGCGTGATGCGCGGCCTCGCGCGCGAGCGGCGGTTGCACGGGATCGGCGGCGGCCCGCCCTTCACGCTCACCCAGTGGCGCGATGGCGAGCTGACGCTGACCGACACCGCGACCGGGCGGTCGATCGAACTCAACGCATTCGGCACCACCAACCGCGCCGCCTTCGCTGCGCTGCTCGACGCCACGGAGACCACGCGATGACCCCATTCCGCCGCGCCAGCTTCGACACGCCGTGCCGGATCGAGGTCGAGCATAGCGACGAATTCCTCTGCGCGCATGTCGAGCTGGCGGATGGAGTCGCGATCAACCCGGGCGACCGCGTGCGAGTCCATGGCGACCCGATCCATGTCGCGTTCGGCGACTCGGCAGTGTTCGACCGGATCGCGACGGTCGAGCGCGCGGGCGCGATCGAGCGGTTGTGGACCAGGTTCTGCGGGCATTTCGAGATGACCGAACTCTACGAAGTCAGCTTTTCCGATCGGAGACTGTCATGAACGCCATCACCCCGATCGCGCCCGCCGACACGCTCAAGATCGCGCGTGAGGACACGGTGCTCTCGCCGCGCTTCTACACCACCGATTTCGCGGCGATGGACCGGATCGACGTCTCGCCGGTGCGCGCGGAATGGGACCAGTTGATCGCGGAAATGGTCGCCGACCCGAACCGCCGGCATTTCCGCCGGACCAATGCGTTCGACGGGGTGATCGAAAGCCTGCCCGATGGGCTGCGCGAGGAGTTCATCGATTTCCTGGTGAGTTCGCTCACCGCCGAATTCTCGGGCTGCATCCTCTACGCCGAGATCCAGAAGCGCGCGCAGAACCCCGACATCAAGGCGCTGTTCAAGCTAATGAGCCGCGACGAGAGCCGGCATGCGGGGTTCATCAACGATACGCTCAAGGACGCCGGGATCGGGGTCAACCTCAGCTTCCTGACGCGGACCAAGAAATACACCTATTTCCGCCCGAAGTTCATCTTCTACGCGACCTATCTGTCGGAGAAGATCGGCTATGCGCGGTATATCACGATCTTCCGGCACCTCGCGCAGCATCCGGAATGGCGGTTCCACCCGATCTTCAACTGGTTTGAGGAATGGTGCAACGACGAGTTCCGCCACGGCGAGGCGTTCGCGATCCTGATGCGGACCGACCCGAAGCTGCTGCGCGGGCACAACGTCTGGTGGATCCGCTTCTTCCTCGTCGCGGTCTACGCGACGATGTACGTGCGCGACCATAATCGCCCGGCGTTTCACACCGCGCTCGGGATCGACCCGACCGACTATGATCACCGCGTCTTCACGATCTGCTCGCAGATCACGCGGCAGGTGTTTCCGGTCGTGCTCGACACCGATTCCCCGCGGTTCCGCGCCGGGCTCGAGCGGATGCGCCGGATTGCTGCCGGGATCGACGCGGCCAGGGCGCAAGGCGGCATCGTCGGCGGGATCAAGCGGATCGGGCTGATCGGTGCGGCGGGGGTGGCGTTCGCGCGGCTGTACCTGACCCCGGTCGAGCGCAACGCGATCCCCGCCTCCGCGCGGCTGGTTCCGGCCTGGTGACCGTCCCGCCGCTCCTGTTCGCGCTCGTGATGTGGTTCATCGGCACCGCTGCGGTGGTGTGGCTCGACAGCCGCGCGCGTGCGACGTTCCGCACGAGCTTCAGGCTTGCGGGCGGGGTTGCGGCGATCGCGACGGGGGCGGTGTGGTGGAGTGCTGCGGATGCGGGCTGGGGCGGCGCCTATGTCGGTTTCGCCGCCGCCATCCTGATCTGGGGCTGGCACGAAATGGGGTTCCTGATGGGGTTCGTCGCGGGGCCGAACCGCCTGCCCTGCCCGCCCGAGGCGACTGGCTGGACCCGCCTCAAGCTCGCGACCGCGACGGTGATCCATCACGAGATCGCGCTCGCAGCGACCGTGCTGCTGCTGGTCGCGCTGACCTGGGGCCAGCCCAACCAGGCCGCGCCGCTGACCTTCCTGTTGCTGTTCGGGCTTCGGCTCAGCGCCAAGTTCAACCTGTATCTCGGCGTGCCCAACCTCAGCGACGAAGTGTTCCCGGCGCATCTCGCCTATCTCAAGAGCTATTTCCGGAAACGCGGCGGCAATCCGCTGCTCCCGGTGTCGATCCTGGGCTCGGGCGCGCTCGCGGTGTGGACCTGGACGCTCGCCGAGGCCGCACCCGCGCAGAGCGGCGCCGCGGTGACCGCGACGCTGCTCGCGGGGCTGTCCGCCCTTGGGATGGTGGAGCATCTTTTTCTTGTGTTGCCGCTTAGGGATGCCAGACTGTGGCAGTGGGCGTCGGCAAAGACGAAAGCGGCAAAAGCCGCAGCCAACGACTAGAAGCGGGAGGGTATGCGATGAACTATGAGGCATTCTTTCAGGGTCAGCTCGATACGCTGAAAGAAGACGGGCGCTATCGCAGCTTTGCCGAGCTCGAGCGCCGCGCCGGCCACTTCCCGCGCGCACGCCATTATGGCGAGGGCGGGGTCGACGAGGTCACGGTGTGGTGTTCGAACGATTATCTCGGGATGGGGCAGCACCCGAAGGTACTCGCCGCGATGCACGACACGCTCGATGCGTGCGGCGCGGGCGCCGGCGGCACGCGCAACATTTCGGGGACGACGCATGCGCACGTGCTGCTCGAGGCCGAACTCGCGGACCTGCACGGCAAGGAAGCCGCGTTGCTGTTCACCTCGGGCTATGTCTCGAACTGGGCGGCGCTGAGCACGCTGGCGGCGCGGCTGCCGAACTGCGTGGTGCTGTCGGACGAGCTCAACCACGCCTCGATGATCGAGGGAATCCGCCACAGCCGCGCCGAATGCATCCGCTTCCGACACAATGATCCCGCGGATCTCGACCGCCGCCTCGCCGCGATCCCGGCGGACCGGCCCAAGCTGGTCGCGTTCGAAAGCGTCTATTCGATGGACGGCGACATCGCGCCGATCGCCGAGATTCTCGATGTCTGCGAGAAGCATGGCGCAATGTCGTACCTCGACGAGGTCCACGGCGTCGGGCTGTACGGCGCGCGCGGCGGCGGGGTGGCCGAGCGCGAGGGGCTGATGGACCGCGTCACGCTGATCGAGGGGACCTTGGGCAAGGCGTTCGGGGTAATGGGCGGCTATATCGCGGGCTCGGCCGCGCTGTGCGACTTCATCCGCAGCTTTGCGAGCGGGTTCATCTTCACCACCGCGCTCCCGCCCGCGCTCGCCGCCGGCGCGACCGCAAGCATCCGGCACCTCAAGGCGAGCGGGATCGAGCGCGAGCAGCATCAGGCGCGCGTCGCGCAAGTCCGGCGGCGGCTCGATGCGATCGGCATCCCGTCGATCGACAACCCAAGCCACATCATCCCGGTGATGGTCGGCGATGCGCACAAGTGCAAGATGATCAGCGACTGGCTGCTCGAGCATCACGGCATCTACGTCCAGCCGATCAACTACCCCACCGTCCCGGTCGGGACCGAGCGGTTGCGGCTGACCCCGTCGCCGGTCCATTCGGACGGCGATGTCGACAAGCTGGTGACCGCGCTCTCCGAGATCTGGTCGCAATGCGCGCTGGCGCGGCGCGCGATGGCGGCGTGAGCCGGGCTGCGGGTTAGGGCTTCTACCCCCCCGTTCGGTTCGAGCCTAGTCGAGAACCCTGTCACCGGACCTTGTGCCGGGTTTCTCGACTGCGCTCGAAACGGACCGGGGCGGCGGGGGTCGCGAAGTCTGTCCAGAACGTATCGTCACCCCGGCGAAGGCCGGGGCCGTTTGGTTACCTGGATGCGGCGGCGCGAGGGAGTGCTGTATCGCCGGTCTCGCGCGGAAACATGGCGGCCCCAGCCTTCGCCGGGGTGACGGGGATGCCTTCTATTCCTCCAGCCCGCGCCGCAACCGTCGCGCGAACAGCCATGCGCCCCCGAACACGAGCGGCACCGCTGCAACCATCACCCATTCCTTCCACGCGTGCGCCGGTGCGGCCAGGTATCCGATCAGCGCGACCGCATAATAGCTGATCGCGACCACCGACAGGCCCTCGACCGTCTGCTGCAACCGCAATTGCAGGTGCGTTCGCGTGTCCATCGACGCGAGCAGGTCGCGATTCTGCTTGGCGAGCGCGATGTCGATCCGCGTGCGGAGGAGCTCGCTGGTCCACGCCGCGCGCTGCGACAGGTCGGCGAGCCGCGCGGAGAAACTGTCGCAGGTCCGCACCGCGGGGGTGAGCCGCCGCTCGGTAAAATCGGCGAGCGTCTGGTAGCCCGGAATGCGCCCGATCCCGAGCGTCTCGAGCCGGTCGAGGCTGAGCTGCGCATAGGCGCGCGTCGCGCTCATCCGGTAGCGCGTCTCGGCGAGCAACCGCGCGAGCTCGGCCGAGAGATAGGTCAGTTCGTCGAGCAGGCTGTCGTCCTGCGACACGCGTTCGGACACCGCCGCGGTCAGCGTCGCAAGCCGCGCCTCGAGCCGCGACACGTCGGGCGTCAGCCGCTGCGCGAGCGGCAAGCCGAGCAACGCCATGTTGCGGTAATTGCCGAGCTCCTGCAGCCGCAGCACGAGTTGCGCGGGTTCGTCGCGGAGCAGCCCCTGGTCGAACAGCAAAAGGCGTCCGAACCCGTCGCCGTTGAGCCGGAAATCGGACATGACGCGTGCCTTGCCGTCGCTGACGTCGCACAGGATGAGCGCCTCGGGGACGAACAGCGTGTCGAGCGTATCGTCGGCGGGCGGATCGGTGCCGGGCGGATAGACCGCGATCTGCGTCGCGCGGATCACGTCGCCCGGCATGCCCTCGAGCATTTCCGCCGCGACGGGATCGAACACGTCGGGCGAGAAGGGCTGGTCGAACGCCCCTTCGCGGATGAACGTGTAACTCGCGAATTCAGTGTGCCGTTCGAGCACCAGCTTCATCCCGTGCAGATCGACGACCGCATATTTGGCCGAAGGGGTCAGGCCAATGCCCACCCGAGCGCCGATCGCGTCGAAATGGACCCCGGCGCTGGCGGCCCCCTCCTCGCCCAGCACCGTCACGATCTGCATCAACCGGCACGGCGCGGCAAAGCGCGGCAGCCGCCGAACGTGCATCTCTTCCGACAATGACGCGCGCAACGGATGGCTGCGCAGACTCAGGCGATCCATGCGCTGCCTCCTTTCGGGCGCCTATGCGCGCGCGTTGCCGCGGCGAACAGCCTCAATCGGTCACTGCCGCTTCGTCATCGCCTGCGGGTTGGCGAGCACTGCCGGAACCGCCGCCCCCGCCGCGCCGCCCTCGGGTGCCGCGGTCGGGACCGGGGGGCCCTTGAGTGTCGGGTTGAGCGCGAGCATCGAATAGCCCCCGAGCGGCTTGGACTGGCCCTGGTGGCAGGTCTGGCAATTGACCTTGTACGGATCGCCATGCGGCCCCTTGCGATAGGCCGGGAAGACCGCGGTCAAGGGCGTGATATACCCTTCGTTCGAATCGCGGACCATGCGAATCCCGTAATAGGCGGTCGCGCGCTGCGGGCGGCTGAGGCTCCACGAGCGGAACGACTGGCTGTTGTGGCAATAGGTGCAATTGACCCCGAGCGCGGTGCTCATGTGCATCATCAGCCCGTAGGTCTTTTCGGCATCCTTGATCGACACGACATGGTTGGGCGAGGGATATTCGCTGCTCGCCGCGACGCGGATCTGCGCCTTGCCCGAGAGATAGGTCTGGAACGGATCGTACGGCAGCGAGGCATAGCCGACGCTGACATTGGGGGTGTTCTGGCCGTGCTTGTTGCGCACGATCGTGTCAGGATCGGCGACGCCCTCGGCGATTGCCCATTTGTATGTCGGCACCGCATTGCCGCGGTGGCAGGTGTAGCAGGTGACGCCGGTCTTCTGGACGTGGCTCGACCATTTGCCGTTGATGTTGCGCGTCATCTGCAACATCCGCCGCGCGACGACCTTGGTGTACTTTTCGTCCGAGGCCATGTTCTCGGGGTTGTGGCAGTAATTGCAGCCCTGTGCGGGCGGCGCGACCCATTGGTTGATCGCCGCCATCAGGTGGTTGAACCGCTCGGTCGAGACGTCGCCCAGCACGCGCACGTTCTGATACGTCTCGCGCGCGCGCGGACCGCTGTCATCGGGCAGCGGATAGGGCGGCGGCGGGATCGCGCCGAGCTTGGCGACATGATCGGGGTCGACGACCTGCGCCATGCCCGTCCCGCGAAACCCGGTCTGCTGCGTATTTTTGGGACCGAGCTCGCACCCGCCGAGCGAGACGCTCGCGCCGATCAGCCCCGCCAGCGCTAGGGTCCTGCCAAGGCCGCTCATCGTGGTGCTCCCGGAAGCGTGGCGGGATCGACCACGCCAGGCCCCGGATAATTGGGAGCATAGCCATGCTGGATCGCCCACAGATACCAATTGTCGACCACCGTACCGGTCAACAGGATCCCGATCCCGCCGGTCAGCGTGGTCAGCACCGCGAACCACCAGGCCCAGCGATGGATCGACTCGTACGTCGCGTTGAACCCCATGGTCCAGCGCCAGAACAAAGCGGCGCGCTCGGCCGCGGTGCCGCGATCGGTGATATGCTCGATCTCGCGCTCGCCGCCATAGCGCCCGACCGCGAGGATCGTCGCGCCGTGCATCGCGAACAGCAACGTCGAGCCGTAGAGGAACACGATCGAGAGGCAGTGGAACGGGTTGTAGAAGAGGTTGCCGTAGCGGATCGAGAACGCCGCGGTCCAATCGAGGTGCGGGAAGATGCCGAACGGCACCGCTTCCGCCCAGCTTCCCATCAGCATCGGGCGGATGAAGCCAAGCACGACCATCAACCAGATCGCGCTGAGGAACGCCCAGGAGACGTGCGTCCCCATCCCCAAAGCCCTCGAGCGACGGAACGTCCGCAGCCACCACAGCAGCACCGAGGTCGTCATGCTGAACCCGGCAAGCTGCCACCAGCCGCCCTTGGCGAGCGGGACGAACAGCTGGAAGCCATATTCCGGCCCCGGCGGCTCGAGCGCGAGCCACGGCAGTTGCCGCGCGAACTGAACCGGATCCCAGCCGACCGACGCCCACATGTTAAGCCCGACGATCTCGAACGCGAGAAAGCCGAAGATCAGCGACAGGATGCCGAGCCCGCCGAGATAGATCGGCCCGATCTGCGCATTGCCGATCTTGCCCATCCAGTAGGAATAGCCGGGCTTGCCGAGCCGCGGAAAATCATACGGCCCGAGCAGCGGACCCATTTCGGGTGCGGCGCGCAGCTGCACCTGGGTGAAGATGTTCTGATAGCGTGCCATCGTCTTTCCCCCTCACGACCAGATCGGCAGGTTGAGCCACCACGTCCACCATTCGGGCCAGCCGCGAGTCCACAGCGGCCCCGAGATGATGATGCAGATCGCGCTCCAGAACCCCGCGCTCAGCGCGAGGAACAGCCCGAGCCGGTGGATGCCGAGCGTCCCGATCGAATAGCCGATCGTGTCGCGGAAGAAGGCGTCCTCATATTCGGGCGACTTGACCTCGCCCTGCGACCCGTCCGGGTTCTTCGCGGGGTTGACCGCGGAGAGTACCAGCCCGCCATGCAGCGCCAGCGCGAGCGTGGTGGTAAAGAAGAAGCTCACCGCGAGCATATGCGCGGGATTGTAATGGAAGTGGAGATATTGGTAGCCGGTGTTCGACACCCAATCGAGATGGCTGAAAATTCCGTACGGAAAGCCGAAGCCCCACGCGCCGAGCAGCCACGGCCGGATCACCACCAACGAGACATAAGCGAAGATCGCGACCCCGAACGCGATCGGGACATGATAGCCGATCCCGAGCTTGCGGCAGATCTCGACCTCGCGCAGCGCCCAGGACACGAACGACCCGACCGCGCAGATGGTGATGATCTGCCAGAACCCGCCTTCGCGCAGCGGCGCGAGCCCAAGCCCGTAGGACAGGTCGGGCGGCGCGATGCTGATCAGCCAGATGTTCCACGTCGGCCCGAGCGACGCGGCGTAGACGATCAGTCCCGTGCCGAGCAGCGAGAAGATCGCGGTCGTCACCCCGAAGAAGCCGACGTAAAACGGTCCCACCCAGAAATCGAAAAGATCCCCGCCGAGCAGCGTGCCGCCGCGGACGCGATATTTCCGTTCGAAACTCAGCAACGCCATGACGACTCCCTCCTCCCCCGCACGTCGCGCGCGACCTGGGCGCGCGACCTGGGCGCGGGGCACGGTCCATCGGGTTCAGGATGACGGGAACCGCTGTCCTGGCCCCGTCATCCTGAAACGATACGCTTCACTGCGCGGGCGGTGCCGCCGGTGCGCTGGCCGCCGCGGGTGCGTGGTGCGGTCCGTCGAGCCAGTTGAACTTGTCGGTGCTGAGCAGGATGAAATGAATCAGCAGCGCCAGCACGAACAGGAAGGAAAACAACGCGACGAGCGTCCGTCGCGGATCGAAAATCAGCCAAATTCTCCACATGGTGTGGGTTCCTCTCGATGATGTCGGGCAATCAGTTGATCCACGGTTTCCACGTCCACATCAGGATGTGCGCGACCACCGCGATCGCCGTGAACAGCGCGAAGCTGGTCATGAAGATCTTGTGGAATTCCTTGGCTTCCTCGGGCGTCAGATAGGTTTCTGGCCCGAACCGCTCGTCTCGTTTGTCGCTCATTGCTCCGTCTCCTTGGTGACGATCGACAGGAGCGTCGCAAGCGCTCCCCGGCTGCATCCGCGCGGCAGGCTGCCGTGGGGATCGGGTGTCCGCGCGTTCGCGGAAAGGCTGGGCGCGGCGCGGGTCATCCGCCGCGGCTTTCGCTGATTGCGTGCGCCAGGCGATGCGCGCTGACCGACGCCTCGCCCGCACGGCGCGCGCCGCGTTCGGCGGCGTCGCGGATTCGCTTGGCGGCAGAGATGCGGACGAGCACCGGCTCGCGTTCGATCACCGCGTCGAACGCGGACTTGGCGTCGTCGTCCCACGCGACGTCGCGCTCGATCCGCGCAGGCGTCGCCTCGACCTGGTCGAGCTGCCCGGCGAGCGGGAGGATGTGGAAAAGCGCGTCGAACAGCGCGTTGCACACTTCCTGGATCAGATAGGTCGCGCCGGCATAGCCCATGAACGGCGTGCCCGTGTGCCGCCGGATCACCGCGCCGGGGAAACTCGCGGGGATATAGACCCCGCGCGCGCCGGTCTCGGCCATGTACATGCGTTCGTTGAAGCTGCCGAACACCATCAAGGGCGGATTGCTGCGGATCGCATCGAGCACCGCCTGGTTGTTCGACTTGACCCCGGCCGTGCGCGCGAACGCGAAGTGACAGGGGAGCCCCATGTCGGTCTCGAGGAAATTGCGGATGCCGCGCGCGTAGGTCTCGGTCGCGACGATGCCGAAGCTCGCGGTGCCGAAGAAATCCTGCGTGACCGAGCGCCACAGGTCCCACAGCGGCTTGATCGTGGTGTGCTTCTCGCGTTCGATGAACGGCTCGGGATCGAGCCCGAGGATTTCCCCGAGCTTCCGCAGGAACAGCGTGGTGCTCTCCAGCCCGATCGGGGCCTGGAGATATGGGCGCTCGAGCATCTCGCACAGCCCGCGCCCGAATTCGCGGTAGAGGCAGATGTTGGCGTGCGCGTCGGCGAGTTTGCGGACGTCGGCGAGGTGGCTGCCGAGCGGGAAGACCATGCCGACCTCGGCGCCGATACCCTCGATCAGGCGGCGGATCTCGGCGAGATCGGACGGCATGTTGAAGCTGCCGTACATCGGCCCGATGATGTTGACGCGCGGGCGCTGCCCCTCCTTATGCGGACGCGGCGCGGGGACTTTCTTCGGCCCGAACTGGGTCCATAGCCAGGTCAGCGCGCGGTCGCCCGACTGCCACTGGTCCTCGTCGATCGTGCGCGGCAGGAAGCGCTGGATATTGTGCCCTCGGGCGTGACGCCGCCGCCGATCATCTCGGCGATCGAGCCCGTCACCACCACCGATGGAAGATCCGGGTCGAGCGTTGCCCAGGCGCGCTTCATCGCGCCTTCGGTCCCGTCGCGGCCGAGCTCCTGCTCGCCGAGGCCGGTGACGACGATCGGGAGTTCATGCGGCGGGAGTGCGTCGGTGTAATGCAGAACCGAGGTGACGGGGAGGTTCTCGCAGCCCACCGGGCCGTCGATGATGACCTGCAAGCCCTTGATCGCGGTGAACGCGTAGACCGCGCCCCAGTAACCGCCTGCGCGGTCGTGATCGAGGATGAGGGTCATGCGCTGACTCCCGAACTAAACATGCCGTCATGCTGAACTTGTTTCAGCATCCACCGTGTCACAACGGCAGGCTGCCCTTGCTGCGTGGTGGACCCTGAAACGCGTTCAGGGTGACGGGAGAAGAAAAGGCCGCTCATGACCCCACGCTTTCTTCGGCCTTCGCCGCGGCGATGCGTTTTGCGGCGTATTTCGCCTTAAATTCGGGCCGGTCGACCGGCGTGTCTTCCCACACGCCAGCGGTCGCGCCGGTGCCCACCCCCTCGAAGAAGGCGGTCATCTTGTCGAAGCGCGCCTGGTTGGCGAGCGCTGCATTCACCACCAGCGCGAGGCTCCCCGCCCCCGCCGGCCCCATCAGCGGGCGCGCCGAGATGAGGTTGGTGAAATAGAGCGCCGGGATCGCCTTCTGCTTGGCGTGCTGCACCACGGGCGTGGTGCCGATCGCGAGATCCGGGCCGAATTCCTCGACCGCGGCGATGTCCTGCTCGAGGCTCGCGCGATACTGGACGCGGACGCCGCGGCTGACCAGCCAGTCGCGGTCGGGTTCGGACCAGGGGGTGCGCGGGCAGGCGGTGCCCACGTACGGCACGTCCGCGCCGCTTTCGATCAGCAAACGTGCGACGAGCAGTTCGGAGCCTTCATAGCCCGACACGGTGATCCGCCCGGCGATCGGCCGCGCGGCGAGTGCGCCCCGGATCGCGGGGAGGAAGCGGTTCTTCGCCGCATCGACCTTGTCCTGCGCGATCCCGCACGCCGCGCCGATCGCGTCGAGCCACGCCGCGGTGCCGTCCGCGCCGACCGGGGCGGACCCGACGACCGTGCGCCCCGCCGCTTCGAACTCACGGACGCTCGCGGTGTAAAAGGGGTGGATCGCCGCGACCACCGCGCAATCGAGCGCCGCATACAGCTCGCGCCATTCGCGCGTCGGGACGACCGGGCCGGCCGCCAAGCCCAGCGGTTCGAGCAACAGCCCGATTCCCGGCGGGTCAGCCGGGAACATCTCGCCAAGGAGAGTCACGCTCGGCCGGTCCGGGCGTTGCTTTGGCGCGGCGACGGGGCCGCTCTCGGCCTCCTTGCGCGCATAGCTGAGCATTGCGCCCGCGAGGACGTCCTTCGCCTCGGCATGCGTCGGCACGCCGAAGCCGGGAACGTCGATCCCGATGATCCGCACCCCGTTGATCTGGTCGGGGAGCAATTGCAGCGGCACGCCGCTTGCGGTCGGCACGCAGAGATTGGTGACGATGATCGTGTCGTACAGCGCGGGGTCGGCGAGTTGATGAACCGCGTCGCGAATGTCCTCGAACAGTTTGCCCGTCACCAGCGTCTCGGACGAGAAGGGGACGTAGCCGACGCTGCGTTTGGCGCCGTAGAAATGGGAGGTGAAGGTGAGGCCGTAGACGCAGCACGCCGAGCCCGAGAGGACGGTGGCGGTGCGGCGCATGCGGAGCCCGACGCGGAGCGAGCCGAAGGCTGGGCACATGGATTGCGGCTGGTCGTGCGGGCCTCTCGGGTAGTCGGCGTCGTAGCGGGCTAGGATGTCGGATTTTCCGGCGAGTTCTGCGGCTTCGCGGAGGGTGGCAGTATTGGCGCAACTGCTCCCCTCCCCTTCAGGAGTGGCGGGTGAACCGCGCCCCGCGCGGTTCAGATCAGGCTGAGAGCCTGATCGACCCGCCACTGGGCTGGGGGTGGGGACGTTCATAATCACGTCCCGAACGCGGTCGGACGTCCCCACCCCAACCACTCCCCTGAAGGGGAGGGGCTTAGAAAGAGGATCAGGGCCCTCAGACGGCATCGTACACGACCTCGAGCGTGGGCTTCGCCACATAGGCGACGCCGCGCATGTCCGCCTGGCTCGCAGGCTTCAGCGCATAATCCGCCCCCGTCACATCCGCCGAGAACAGCCCGAGCAACCCGTCCTGGTCTAGCGGCGACGGCCGCAACGGCGGCGCTTCGGCGACGTTGACCGCGAGTTCCTCGAACAGGCTCGCCCATTGCCCGCCGGGCTTGCCGATGATCTGGTAATTCGCGCTTTTCTTGCGGATGTCCTCGTTCGCGGGGATCGCGGTCAGCACCGGGATGCCGACTGCCGCGGCAAACGCCTCCGCCTCGCCGGTGCCGTCGTCCTTGTTGAGGATCATCCCCGCGACGCCGACATTCCCGCCCATCTTGCGGAAATATTCGACTGCCTTGCAGACGTTATTGGCGACGTAGAGCGACTGCAGGTCGTTCGACGCGACCACGATCACCTTCTGGCACATGTCGCGCGCGATCGGCAGGCCGAAGCCGCCGCACACCACGTCGCCCAGGAAATCGAGCAAAACATAGTCGAAGCCCCACTCATGGAACCCGAGTTTCTCGAGCGTCTCGAACCCGTGGATGATCCCGCGCCCGCCGCACCCGCGCCCGACTTCGGGCCCGCCGAGTTCCATCGCGAACACCCCGTCGCGCTGGAAGCAGACGTCCTCGATCCCGATCTCCTCGCCCGCAAGCTTCTTGCGCGAGCTGGTCTCGATGATCGTCGGGGTCGATTTGCCGCCGAACAGCAGCGAGGTCGTATCGCTCTTCGGGTCGCAGCCGATCAGCAGCACGCGCTTGCCCTGCTGCGCCATCATGTAGCTGAGGTTCGCCAGCGCGAACGACTTGCCGCTGCCGCCCTTGCCGTAGATCGCGATGATCTGCGTTTCCTTGGTGACCGGGCCGGTCGGGACCGGGTCCGGTTCGTGCTCGGCTTCCTGCCGCAGCGGTCCGGGATCGAGCATCGTCATGCAGCCCTCCAGTCGAGTACCATCTTGAGACAGTCCGGGTCGCCAAAGGCGGCGGGATAGGCGTCGAGCGCCTCGGTCGCGGGGCGGACGTGGCTGATCAGCCCGCCGAGCCGCAGCGCACCGGAGTCGACCAGTGCATGGGTCGCGGCGACGTCTGCGGGGGTGAATTCGGCGGAGATGCGCAGCCGCGCCTCGCGCTGGAAGGCAGGCGGGAAGCCGAAGCTCAGCCGGTCGTAAAACCCCGCGAGCACGATCTCGCCGCGCTTCGCTAGCCGCGGGATCGCGGTGTCGAGAATGTCGGGCGCGCCGCTCGCGTCACAGATCGTCGCATAATCGCGGCGGTCGTCGTGCTCAGGGTCGATCACGGCGTAACCATCGCCATCGCGCCGGTCCGGGTTGGTTTCCCACACGGTCGGTGCAGGCGCGCCGCAGGCGACCGCGATCCGCGCGACCAGCCGCCCGACGATCCCGTGGCCGATCACCAGATCCGGCGGATTGCCCCCCGCCACCGCATGATAAGCGGTTGCCGCCAGCGCAGTGAGGATCCCGTCCGCCCCGAGCGATTCGGCGACCGGAAGCGCGCGCGCCGAGGGCAGGATGACGCGCTCAGCCGTTCCCCCGAACAATCCGCGCGCGTCCTGATAGCAATTGGCGCCGGGGACGAAGACCCATTCGCCGATCCGCCCGCGCACCTCCGCCCCGGCATCGACGATCCGCCCGACCGATTCATACCCCGGAACGAGCGGATACCCCATGCCGGGAAAAGCGGGCATCCGGCCCGACCACAGCAGTTTCTCGGTGCCCGAACTGATCCCGCTCCAGGCGACGTCGATCAGGACGTCGGCGGTACCCAGGTCGGTCAGCGCGAGCGGACGAAGGACCAGCCGTTCAGGCGCCTCCAATACCACTGCCAGTGTTTCCACCGCGCTTCTCCCCGGACGACAATGCCACTACGGCTCGTCTTGAGTGTAAGTTTAGTTGGACACTTTTAGTTGTCAATCTTTTATGTCGCCTGATTGGCGGCGTGCAACGATGACCCGGCAGGTCAGCGGCATCGCGGTTGCCAGCGTCCGCACCGTGGCGAAGCCTGCGGTGCGCAGCATCGCGTGGATTTCGCGGGGAGTCCGGGGTCGCCCCGACCCCATGGCGAGCAGATACAGGCCAAAATAGGCGTCGCCCGCCGGCTCTGCGCCGCGCGTGCCCGCCATCGGTCTGCAATCAGCAGCGTGCCGCCGGGGGGCAGCGCGGCATGGATCGCGCGCAGCAACGCAAGGGCGGGCGCATCGTCATGATCATGCAGCACGCGGACCAGCGTGATCAGGTCGTGTCCGGCAGGGAGCGGATCGAGCAGGAAATTCCCGCCGTGGATCGTCGTTCGCGCACCAAGGCCAGCGGCGGCGAGTCGGGCCTGCGCCCGCACGCCGACCGCAGGGAGATCGAACACGGCGAGGTCGATCCCGGATACGTGGTTGCCGACCGACTCGACGAACCGCCCCTCCCCGCCGCCGACATCGAGCATCCGGCGATGCTGCGCGAAGCGATAGGACCGCAGGATTTGCGCGGCGACCAAAGGCTGCGAGGCTGCCATCAGCCGTGAATAGGCACTGACCGCCGCCGTATCGCCGTCGCCCGGATGCTCGGCGTAGCGCCAGAAGCCTGCGAGTGCCCCGCCCCCTCCGCCGCGTCGCAACAACGCAGCGGGATCGGCGAGATCCGCATAGAGCAGGTGATGGTGCGCGACCATTTCGGCGATGCCGCCATTCCCGCGCAGCGCCGCGCCGTTGCTGCCGAGGACCCATGCCGCCCCAAAGGGTTCGACCAGCCCAAGCGATGCCGCTGCGCGCAGCAGGCGCAACGCGGAGTCGGGGGACAGGTCGCAGTGGCGCGCGATCACCCCGGTTTCCAGCGGGCCTTCCGCCAGCAGGTCGAGCAACCCGAGGTCGACACACGCCGCGAGCGTCTGCGCGTAGACGAACCCCGCGACGAGATCGAACAGCCCCCGTGCCCGCGCATGCGCGACCGGGCGGGTCAGCCAGCATCGCGCGGCAAAGTCTTGAAACCGTGGGGAGGACAGCACGGCGTTGCGCCAGCCGATCCAGGTCCCGCGCATGCGATGCAGATAGTCCTTTGACATGCTTTCCAATCTGGACGAAACCTTGTGTCCAGTTGATTGGACACCAAAGGGGTTGCGGTCAACTGTCGTGGAGAAGGCCGGTGGCAACGCAGGACCATGCCGTCATCATCGGGGCTGGAGTCGGGGGGCTCGTCAGCGCGGCGCTGCTTGCGGCGCAGGGGATGGCGGTGACGGTGGTCGAGGCTGCCCCCACCCCCGGCGGCAAGCTGCGCGCGGTCCATCCCGGGGGAGCGGCGATCGACGCGGGGCCGACGGTGTTCACCTTGCGGCACGTGTTCGACGCGGTGTTCGACGCGTGCGGATCATCGCTCGACGCGCATCTCACCCTCACCCCCGCGACGATCCTCGCGCGGCATGCCTGGGGCGACGACCGGCTCGACCTGTTCGCCGATCCGGCCGAGAGCGCGGCGGCGATCGGCGCGCTTGCGGGCGCGCGCGAGGCGGCGGGGTATCGCGCATTCCGCGCCGAGGCGCAGCGGATCTTCGAGACGCTCGACCGGCCATTCCTGCAGGCACCGCAGACCAACCCGCTCGGGCTGACGTGGCGGCTCGGGTGGCGCGGTTTTGCCGATCTCAACCGGATCCGCCCGTATGAGTCGCTGTGGCGCGCGCTCGGCGACCATTTCCGCGATCCGCGGCTGCGGCAGTTGTTCGGGCGCTATGCGACCTATTGCGGGTCGTCGCCGTTCCAGTGTCCGGGGACGCTGATGCTGATCGCGCATGTCGAGGCAGCGGGGGTGTGGCTGATCGAGGGCGGGATGCACCGCCTTGCGCTAGCGCTCGAGGCGCTGGCGCTGCGCAACGGCGCGACCTTTCGCTATGGCGCGCCGGTCGCCGAGATCCTCGTCGAGCGCGGGCGGGCGGCGGGGGTCGTGCTCGCGACGGGCGAGCGGATCGCGGCGGGCGCGGTGGTGTGCAACGCCGATCCTGCCGCGCTGGCGGGCGGCGCGTTCGGCGCCGGCGTGCGGCATGCGGTCCCGGCGCAACCGCCGGCGCGGCGGTCGTTGTCGGCGCTGGTGTGGTGCGCGCGCGGGAACGCCGAGGGCTTTCCGCTGGTGCGCCACAACGTCTTCTTCTCGCGCGACTCAGCCGCCGAGTTCGACGCGCTCGCGGGCGGACGGCTGGCGGGCGACCCGAGCGTCTACGTCTGCGCGCAGGACCGCGACGCGCGCGACGTCGCGGCGCGCATCGGCCCCGAACGCTTCCAGATCATCGTCAACGCGAGCCCCACCGGCGACACCCATCCCCTCACCCAAGCGGAGACGGACCAATGCACTCAGTCGATGCACGCAACGCTCACCCGCGCCGGCTTGACGCTCGACCTGCCGGCGGCGGCAACGGTGCTGACCAGGCCGCAGGACTTCCACCGCCTGTTTCCACGGACGGGTGGAGCCCTTTATGGACCGGACTCGCACGGGTGGGCGGCGTCCTTCCGGCGCCCCGGCAGCCGGACTCGGATCCCTGGGCTCTATTGCGCGGGCGGGAGTACCCATCCGGGCGCGGGCGTCCCGATGGCGGCCTTGTCCGCCCGCCTAGCCGTCGACTCCCTGCTCAGGGACCGCGCTTCGACGGTGTCGTCCCACCCGGTGGCTATGCCTGGTGGTATGTCGACGCGTTCAGCGCGGACCGTCGCTTCGGCCTGACGATCATCGCGTTCGTCGGGAGCGTCTTCTCGCCCTATTACAAGCTGTCGGGGCGCGGGCGGCCGGACAATCACTGCGCGATCAACGTGGCGTTGTGCGGCCCGCGCGGCGGGGCCTGGGCGATGACCGAGCGTGGCGAGAAGCGGGTGCGCCGCGATGCGGATCATTTCGCGGTGGGGCCGAGCGCGCTGAGCTGGGACGGGGATACGCTGGTGATCGACATCGCCGAGATTTCCGCGCCCTTGCCCTATCCGGTGCGCGGCACGGTGCGGGTGCGGCCCGAGATGATCGGGACGACCGCCTTCGCGCTCGATCCCGAAGCGCGCCACCGCTGGCATCCGGTCGCGCCGCGCGCGCGAGTCGAGGTGGAGATGACGCACCCGGACGTGCGCTGGTCGGGGGACGGCTATTTCGATTCGAACTTCGGCGACGAACCGCTCGAGGCGGGGTTCGACGACTGGCACTGGGCGCGCGCGCATCTGAAGACCGATGTCGCTGTGTTGTATGAGGGGCGTCGCCGCAACGGCGCGCCGTTCGACCTTGCGCTGAAGTTCGACCGGCAGGGGCGCTGGCACGACGTTGCGCCGCCACCGCGCGTGGTGCTGCCGCGGACGCGCTGGCTGGTGCCGCGGGCGACTCGCGCCGATCCGGGATCGGTGCCGACGGTGGCGAAGACGTGGATCGACGCGCCGTTCTACGCGCGTTCGGCGCTCGACACCCGACTGTTCGGCGAGTCCGTCCGCGCTGTGCACGAGAGCCTGTCGCTCGGGCGTTTCCGCTCACCGGTCGTCCAGTCGATGCTCCCCTACCGGATGCCGCGCGCCTTCTGGTGAGTCGTCGGCTTTCCGAACCTTGTCGCGCGCGATCTCGCGGTTGATCGAGACGAGCTGCCAGACGATGAAGACGACCGTGGGCACCCCGACGATCGCCATGTCGAGCAGCGCGACGAGGCCGGGGTGGCCTGCGATCACGCTATTGCACCCTCCCCGCGAACCCTTGGATCAGCGCCGCCACATCCGCGGGGCGTTCCTCATGCGCGAGATGGCCAAGCCCCGGCATGACCTCGGTCCGGCTCCCGGGGATCAGCGCCCCCGCCGCCTTGACCGACGAGAGCGGAATCGCCGTATCCGCCGCGCCGTGCACCAACAGCGTCGGCACGCGCAGCCGCGGCACGTCGCGCGCGAACGGGTCGAGGTCCCACGCCGCCATCATCGTGATCGCGCCTGCGACATGATCCGACGTCGCGAACAGCCGCCGGTAGAAATCGACCCCGGCCGAGTCGATCCGTGACCCCGTCGCGCGTTTGACATAGGCCGAAGCATCCCCGGGCCCGCGCACCATCGCAGCGACGATATGCGGCGCGAACGGATTGACGAACAGCATCCGCGCGAGCGTCGGGAACAACTGCGCGGCAAGCCCCGGGAACGGCATCAGCGCCGGATTGAGGCCGACCACGCCGCGCGGCCGGACCAGCCCGTCGAGCACCATCCGCACCCCGATCGCCGCCCCCGCCGAATGCCCGACGACGAGATCAGGCGCTACCCCGAGCGTGCCGAGCAGATTGCCGACCGCGCGCGCCATCGCGGGCATCGCGAGCCCGCCGGAGGGACGCCCGGTGGTGAAGCCATGCCCCGGCAGATCGGGCGCGACGACCGTGAAGCGCTCTGCCAGCAGCGGCATCAGCCCGCGCCAGCTATGCGTCGCCGCGCCGGTGCCGTGGAGCAGCAGCACGACCGGCCCCGCCCCCATCTGCTGGACGTGCCAGCGGATTCGCCCGCTCTCGACGAACCGGCTGGCGGCGCGATTGGGCCAGTCGCGCCCCTCGACCGACCAGCGCGGCGCGCTCATGCCGCCTGCACCGCGGCGACCGCGCGGTGCATCGCCGCCGCATCCGCGCGCGGCAGCGGGAGATAGCGCGCGCCCATCGCCAGCGCGAGGCGCGCGCCCTCGGGGCGGGGCCGCGCGGACGTGTCGAGGAACGCCGCACCGATCCGCATCTGGCCGATCGCGCGCGCGGCCTGTTCGGCGTCGCGCTCGGCGCGGTCGCGGACCGCGCTGCCGTCTGCGGCGATGTTGGCGCGGCCGTCGGTCAGCACGACGAGGAACGGAGTCCGTCCGCGCGCGCGCGCCGCTTCCGCCAGCAGCCGCGCGGCGTCGAGCCCGGCGGCGAGCGGCGTCCCCCCGCCCCCCGGCAGCGCCGCGAGCGCACGCCGCGCGCGGGTCAGCGAGCGTGTCGGCGGGAGCAGCAGTTCCGCACCAACCCCGCGAAACGCGATCAGCGCGACCTGCGCGCGCTTTACATAGGCCTCGGCGAGCAACAGCTCGACCGCGCCCTTCGCCTCCGCCAGCCGCGCCGCCGCCGCCGACCCCGACGCATCGACCGCGAAGATCGTCAGTGTTTCGCTGCGAGTCTCGAACCGGCGGATGCGCAGGTCGTCGCGCCGGATCCGGATCGCGCCGTCGCCCCGCGCGCGCAGCGTCTGCCACGGCGCGGCGGCGCGCAGCGTATCGATCAGGCTTAGCCGCACGCCACCGCGCGGGATACCTGCGCGCGAGGCCAAAGGGCGGCCGCGCAATGCGGACTTGCGGCGTTCGCCAGCACCGCTCGCGCGGTTCGCGCTACGCCGCCCGCGCCCTGCCGCGAGCTGTTCGAGCATGTCGCGCGGGAGCGTGGCGAGCGCGGCTTCGAGGATGACGTCTTCGGGGGCCTCGGGGGTGCCGTGTTCCTCCTCGCCCGAGTCGCTTTCGGGAGGTGGCGGCGGGGGGTCGCTGGCGCTGTCGGCTTCGGGCGGCGCGGGCAGCCGGGTCGCGCGGGGCACGAGGACGAGACGGACCGCGAGCAACAGATCCTCGTCCTCGATGCCATCGCGCCCGGCAAGCGCGGCGGCGGCGCGCGCGGTGCGGAGCGCGAACAGCGGCGCGCGGGCGGAATCGATCCCGAGTGCCAGTGCGGTTGCGGCGAGGATGGCAAATGGGTCGGGTGGTGGGGTTGCCTTTACCCGATCGTTTTCGAGCAGGCTTTCGGAGGCAATTTCAACGGTTTCTGTCACCAGACGCGTCATTTTGGCGGCATCCTTCCCCGGCGAAGGCCGGGGCCCAGTCGCGCAGGTCGCTGTAACAGCGCGCATCGCTTCGCCAGCATCGTCCCGCAACTGGGCCCCGGCCTTCGCCGGGGAAGCGGAAGTCGGGCGACACCCCGACAGATCCATCCGAAACGCGAGCCGCTCGACCAGCGTCTGGGGCGGGGCCTCGTCGTCCACCCCGTCGTCGAGCGCGACCACCGCGACCTGCACCGCCGCCCCGTCCACCGCGCCCGCATCGAGCACGCCCGCGAGTCGCGCGGCGGTCGCGTCGGTCATCCGGTCCGACATCGGCAGCACCACCAAGCCGCCATCCGCCGCCGCCAGCAGCCCGCGCTGCCGCACCGGTCGCCCAAGCGCGAGCGTCGCGCCGAGATCAAGCCCGCCGAGGAACGCCTCGTCGTCAACGTGCGCGGGAATCCGTCGCAGCGGCGCGCCGTCGGGCAAGGCCGCATGGAGCGCCGCCACCACGTCGTCGCGCATGTCACCCCCGCCGCGCAGGATCATCCCGCCAAGCCCGACCGGATCCATAGCGCACAGCCGCGCCGCCAGCAGCGCATCGTCCAGCGCCGAGGGCGGATCGGTCATGCCGCCGCCAGTTCGTCCAGCGCGCGTTCGATCCGCACGGTCGAGCCGGTTTCGTCGAGCACCCCGCGCCGCAGCCGATGCCGCAGCGCAAGCGGCGCGATCCGCGCGATATGGTCGGCGGTGACCGCGCCCGCGCCGTCGAGCGCCGCCAGCGCCCGCGCCGCGCGGATCAGCGTCAGTTCGCCGCGCAACCCGTCCGCGCCGACCGCCATGCACAGGGTCGAGGCGCGCGCCAGCATCGGATCGGGCACGACCACCTCCGCAAGCCCGGCGCGGCCGCGCGCGATTCGCTTGAGCGTCTTCTTCTCCGCGCTCCGCCACGTTTCGGCAAAGGCCTCGGGCGTCCGCTCGAACGCGTCGCAGCGCCTGAGGATCTCGACCCGGCTCGCCAGGTCCTGCGGGGTCCGCACCTCGACCGACAGCCCGAAACGATCGAGCAATTGCGGGCGGAGCTCGCCCTCCTCGGGGTTGCCGCTGCCGACCAGCACGAACCGCGCCGGATGCCGCACCGAAAGTCCCTCGCGCTCGACGACATTCTCGCCCGACGCCGCGACATCGAGCAGCAGGTCGACGATGTGATCCTCGAGCAGGTTGACCTCGTCGATATACAGGAACCCGCCATTGGCACGCGCGAGCAGGCCCGGCTCGAACGCCTTGACCCCCGCCCCAAGCGCCCGCTCCAGATCGAGCGCGCCAACCACGCGATCCTCGGTCGCACCAAGCGGGAGATCGACGAACGGAACCGCGACGGTTGCTTTTGCAGCGACCGGCGGCGCGCCTTCGGGATGATAGCCTGCCAGCGCGGCAGGCATCGGCGGCAGCAACGCCGCCAGCGTGCGCACCGCTGTCGACTTGCCCGTCCCGCGATCGCCGAACACCATCACCCCGCCGATCCGCGGATCGACCGCGGCGAGCAGCAGCGCAAGCTTCATCTCGTCCTGGCCGACGATCGCCGAAAAGGGAAAGGCCGCTCGCATGCCCTCAGTGTATCATGCGCTTGACACTCGGCAAGTGGACACTGGCGTTTTGCGCGCGTTGCCACCAAATATGCTGAATGAATCCGCTTTATGTCTCCGGCGCGTGCGCCACCGCCCTGCTCGTCGTCGGTGGGCTCGCGACGCCGATCGGCGACTGGTACAAGAATTTGCGCAAACCCTCGTGGCAGCCGCCCAACTGGCTGTTCGGCCCGGCGTGGACCGTCATCCTCGGGCTCGCCGCCTGGTCCGCCGCGATCGCCTGGACCGCTGCGCCCGATTCCGCCGCGCGGACCTCGGTCGTGATCCTGTTCGCGGTCAACGCGCTGTGCCATTTCCTGTGGAGCCCGTTGTTCTTCGCGCTCAAGCGGCCCGACTGGGCGCTGGGCGAAGTGGTGTTCCTGTGGGGATCGCTGGTCGCGTTGCTGGTCGGGCTGGCTCCGATATCGCCGTTCGCCGCACTGTTGATCGTGCCGTATTTCCTGTGGGTCAGCTTCGCCGCGGTCCTCAACTGGTCGATCGTGCGGCTCAACGGCCCCTTCGCTTGATCTCCACCCGCTGATTTGTCCGCGCGCCCGAACAGGCGTATGAT
Organism: Sphingomonas sp. PAMC 26621; assembly: GCF_000251145.1. GTDB lineage: Bacteria > Pseudomonadota > Alphaproteobacteria > Sphingomonadales > Sphingomonadaceae > Sphingomonas. The sequence continues at coordinate 65,886 of NZ_AIDW01000027.1, forward strand.
CCTCCCACCGACAAGAAGGAAAGACGCACCACTCGAGAGGAAATCGCCATGCCCACCACGTGGAACGCCAACGCCGCCGCTACGCCTGCTGCTGCCCCCGATCTCCCCGAGATCCGGCGGATCAGCTCGAGCGATCTCACCTGGGCCCTGGCGGAGGGCTGGCGCGATTTCACCGAGAAGCGCGGCGACCTGATTTTTCTCGGGCTGCTCTATCCGATCGTCTGTTTCGTCGCGGTGCTGTTCAGCTTCAACGCGCCGTTGTTGCCGCTGCTCTTCCCGCTCGTCGCGGGGCTGTCGATCGCGGGGCCGGCGGTCGCCTCGGGCTTCTACGAACTCGCGCGGCGTCGCGAGGAAGGCCGCGACTCGAGCTGGTGGCATTTCCTCGACCCGCTCAATGGGCGCAGCCGCATTCCGCTCGCGCTGCTGACGCTGGGGATCGCAGTGCTGTTCGTTGCGTGGCTGGCAGTCGCTTATGCGATCTACCAGGCGACGCTCGGCGCATTGGCACCGATGACGGTCGGCGACGTGTTCGGACGATTGTTCACCACGGCCGAGGGCTGGCAACTGATCGTGCTCGGCAATCTTGCGGGCGCGGGGTTTGCGGTGGCGACGCTCGTGCTTGCGGTCGTGTCCTTCCCGATGGTGGTCGATACGCCGGTCGACGCCGCGACCGCGGTGCGCACGTCACTGAAGGCGGTGCGCGAGAATCCGCGCGAAGTGTTTGGCTGGGGGATGCGAGTCGCGGGGTTGATGCTGCTGGGGATGATCCCTGCGGCGATCGGGCTAGCGGTGGTGTTGCCGTGGCTCGGCTATGCGACCTGGCACCTCTATACCCGGCTCGTAGTGCGCTGAGCGCGCGCGACGGTCGCGCCTTACCGCTCGCCGGTGCGTTGCGCCGCCGTCATCGTGCGGAACTGGTCGATCGCCGCGATCCGCTCGGCGATGTCCCCACGGTACGGCGCGTCGCGCGGCGTCACTGACAGCGCATAGCTCCAATAAGGCCGCGCGGCGGCAAATTCGCCGGCATCGACATACGCCATGCCGAGGAAGAAGGCGGGGCCGGGGGTATGCGGCGCCAGCGCCACCGCGCGCCGGAACGCGACCTTCGCCGCGGGGGACACGGCATGATCGTGGAGCGCGAGCGCATAGCCATAGGCGGTCCACAAGGTCGCATCGTCAGGGCGCAGCAGGAGGTCGCGCGCGAGCCCCTCCGCCGCAGCCAGTGTATCGCCGGACTGCAGCCGCCCGTCGGCGCTGGCCAGCGCGAGGTCGTCGACCGCGGACGGCGCGAACACCGCCGCGCGGAATGCGATCATGCCGGGATCGACCGTGATCGGGTCGACGTCGGCGGCGACCGGCTTGCCGGGCTGGTGGCGGGTGCTTTGCACCGCGAAGCCGGTCGCCCCGAGCAGCAGCGCGGCTCCGACGATCATCCACAACCGCCGCGCCACGCCAAGGATCGACAACAGCGCTGCGGCACCCGATCCGAAAGCGGCGAGGACAAGCAGGTTCATGAGCGTTCCCCCGAAGCGCTGGGCAGCAGCATTTGCGAAAGCTACGCCGGAACTGCGGGCAACGCTACACCCCGACGTGTCAGGGTGCGTTGTCACTTACCCGGAAAGCCCTCGCCCCCTTTCCGCGCACGGGGACGAAATAGGAATCGACCCCGGTCCACCCCGACCGCTATCGCACCTGCGCGAACGGCAACCCGCCCTCCGCAGCAGGAGACCCGCCATGATCACGCTGATCCTCGCGCGCGCCGACAATGGCGTGATCGGCCGCGATGGCGCGCTGCCGTGGCACCTCCCGGCCGACCTCAAGCGGTTCAAGGCGCTAACGATCGGCAAGCCGATGATCATGGGGCGCAAGACTTTCGAGAGCTTTCCGTCCCCCCTGCCCGGCCGCCGCCACATCGTGCTGACGCGCGACCCGCGCTGGTCCGCGCCCGGCGCTGAGGTCGTCCCCACGATCGCGGATGCGATCGCCCTCGCCGGGACCGGGGAGATTGCCGTCATCGGCGGCGCGGACATCTTCGCGCTGTTGGAACCGCGCGCCGACCGGATCGAGCTGACCGAAGTCCATGCCACGCCCGATGGCGACGTGGTCGTTCCGCGCTTCGAAGGCTGGCAAGAAATCGCGCGCGCAGCGAATCCCGCAGACGACGGCCGACCCGCCTACAGCTTCGTCACGCTCGCAAGACCCTGACCGCCGCCGGGCTTGTCCCGGTGTCGGGCGCGCCGCATACCGTCCCCCAGATCGGGCGACCACAGCCCGGCGGGCCGGAGAGTGACGATGCTGCGCAAGATCCTGGGGGCCGTGCTCGGCCTCGTCGCGCTCGGGGCGATCCTGTTCTTCGTGCTCGCTCCGGGGCTCATCGAACGCGGGATGAACACGGTCGAGCCCGTACCCTTCCGCATCTCGCCACGGGCGCAGGCGCTCCATGCGCGGTTGCAGGTCGCCGACATGCATGCCGACACGTTGCTCTGGCAACGCAGCCTGCTCGCCCCCGCGCACCAGGGGCAGGTCGATCTCCCCCGCCTGCTCAAGGGCAATTATGCGCTGCAGATATTCTCGTCGGTCACCAAGACACCGGCGAACCAGAATTACGACGCCAATCCGGCCAACACCGACAACATTACCGCGCTGACGATCGCCGATCTGCAACCGCCGCGCACCTGGACGTCGCTGCTCCAGCGCTCGCTGTGGCACGCACAGAAGCTGGACCGCTATGCCGCCGCCTCCAACGGCCAGTTGCGCGTGATCCGCTCGTCGGCACAGCTCGACCGGCTGCTCGCGGACCGCGCCGAGGGGGCGAAGGTCGTCGGCGCGATGCTGTCGATCGAAGGACTGCAGGATCTCGAGGGCAAGCTCGCCAATCTCGACACGCTATATGGTGCGGGCTTCCGCATGGCGGGGCTCGCGCATTTCTTCGACAATGACGTGGCGGGATCGATGCACGGCGAGGCCAAGGGCGGGCTGACCCCGCTCGGGCGGCAGGTCGTGCGGCGGATGGAGGCGCTCGGGATGATCGTCGACATCGCGCACGCAAGCCACGCGACGATCGCCGAGGTCCTCGCGATCGCGCGCCGCCCGGTGGTGGCGAGCCATGGCGGGGTGCAGGCGACCTGCAGGTCAACCGCAATCTGACCGATGCAGAGATTCGCGGCGTCGCGCGCACCGGCGGGGTGGTCGGGATCGGTTATTGGGATGCCGCGATCTGCTCGACCCGGCCCGAAGCCGCGGCGGCGGCGATCGCGCATGTGCGCGACCTGGTCGGGATCGATCACGTCGGGCTCGGATCGGATTTCGACGGCGCGGTGACGACCGGGTTCGATTCGGGGCAGGTCGTCGCGATCACTCAGGCGCTGCTCGATCGTGGGTTCAGCGATGCGGATGTCGCCAAGGTGATGGGCGGCAACGTGTTGCGGGTGCTCCGCGCCGGGATTGTTCCCGACAAAGCCGCCTAGCGCAGTCGGCCCGGCCCGCTTATAGGCGCACCCATGGAGCGGCTCGACGGCGGCTCGGTTGTTCCGGAGCGCTTGCGCGGCGGGATTATCGCGCTCGGCAATTTCGATGGATTTCACCTTGGGCATCAGGCCGTGGTCGGCCGTGCGGTCGCCCGCGCGCGTGCCGAGGGGCGTCCCGCGCTGGTCGGCACGTTCGATCCGCACCCGATCCGCCATTTCGTCCCCGACAGCGCGCCGTTCCGCCTCAGCACGCTCGACCAGCGCGAACGCTGGTTCGCGGAGGCGGGCGCGGATGCGATGGTGGTGTTCCGCTTCGACGCCGCGCTCGCGGCGCTGGATGCGGAAGCGTTCGTCGCGGAACGGCTGATCGCGGCGCTGGGCGTCGGCGGGGTCGTGACCGGCGGGGATTTCACCTTCGGCAAGGCGCGCAGCGGTTCGGTTGCGGCGCTCGCGACGTTCGGCGCAACGCACGGTTTCTCGGTCGATACGGTCGATCCGGTGACGCTCGACGGTGAACCGGTGTCCTCGACCCGGATCCGCGAGCTGTTGCAACAGGGCGATCCCCGGGGCGCGGCGCGGCTGCTGACGCGCGCCTTCACGATCGCGGGGGTTGTCCAGCATGGCGACAAACTCGGCCGTACGATCGGCTATCCGACCGCCAATCTCGACATGGGCGGCTATGTGCGCCCGGCCTACGGCATCTATGCGGTGCGCGGGATGCTGGCGGACGGGCGTGTCGTCGACGGCGCGGCGAACCTTGGGATCCGCCCCAGCTTCGACCCGCCGAAGGAACTGCTCGAGCCGTTCTTCTTCGATTTTTCCGAGGATCTGTACGGGCAACCGCTCGAGGTCGCGCTGGTCGAGTATCTGCGGCCCGAAGCGAAGTTCGACTCGCTCGAGGCGCTGACGACGCAGATGGACGCGGATTGCGCGCGCGCGCGACGGTTGCTCGCCACCACCTGAACTGCGGCCCACCGGTTAACCAAGACAAGCGCAAGTCCCCGGTACCCGGAAGGCAATGCCGTGCAAAGCTGAACGTGAGGTTGTTTGAGGTTCATGCAACCCCGCCTAACTACGTATCGTTACTGCTATGGAATTGATCCAGAGCAAAGATCGTAACTGGGAGTAATAGAATGCGTACGTTCCTGATGGCGCTCAGCGCCGCATCGCTCGTCATCCCCGCCACCATGGCGGTCCCGACCACCCAGGCGGCCGCGCGCGAGCATCATGGCCGTTATCAGCCGCGTGTCTATCAGGGCCGTGACGGTCGCCGCTACTGCCGCCATTCGGACGGCACGACCGGCCTGCTCGTCGGCGGCGTCGGCGGCGCGCTGCTCGGCAACCAGGTCGCGGGGCGTGGCGACAAGACGCTCGGCACCGTGCTCGGTGGCGTTGCCGGCGCGTTCGGTGGCCGTGCGATCGACCGGTCGATGACCGCGGATCGCCGCTGCCGCTAAAATCCCGCCCTATCGACCCTATATCCAGCGCGGGCCCGCAAGGGCTCGCGCTTTTTCACGTCCAGGAGAATGACGATGACCACACGCAGCGGCTCGGCCACCTACGAAGGCTTTGGCAAGGACGGCAAGGGCCATGTCTCGACCCAGTCCGGCATCCTCTCGGACACGCAATACGGCTTCAACAGCCGCTTCGAGGAAGGCCCCGGCACCAACCCCGAGGAACTGATCGCCGCCGCGCACGCAAGCTGCTTCACGATGGCGCTGAGCTTCGCGCTCGCCAAGGAGGGGTATGCCGACGGCAAGCTCGAGACGACCGCCAAGGTCACGCTCGACAAGGATGGCGACGGGTTCACGATCACGCGTTCGGCGCTCGACCTCAAGGCGACGATCGCCGGGATCGATCCCGCCAAGTTCGAGGAAATCGCAGCAGGTGCCAAGGCGAATTGCCCGGTATCGAAAGTGCTTAACGCCGATATTACTTTAACACATAGCCTTAACGCCTGATATTCCTGACACTTGCGTGAACGGTACGTAGTTTTCCGTTCACGCAACTTTCCGCATCGGCCATGTGTTCTCCCGATTGATCCACGATATGGATTTGATCCGAGGAGTTCTCTTCAATGCGTAAGTTCTTTATGGCAGTGGCAATCGCGACGACGGCCCTCAGCGCGTTGCCCGCCACCGCGCAGGACAACCCCAACCGCGAATATCGCCAGGATGTCCGCGACGCGCAGCGCGACTATCGCCAGGACGTCCGCAATGCCGACTCGCGTGGCGATGTTCGGGACGCACGCCAGGACTACCGCCGCGACGTGCGCGACGCCCAGCGCGACCGCAACCGGGATCGCAACCAGAACCGCGACTGGCGCCAGTATCGCAACTATGATTACAATCGCTACGAGAATGGGCAGCGCGCCTATTATGCCGAAAACTATTATCGCGATGGCCAATATTATCAGCCGCGCCGCCTGACCCGCAACGACCGCATCTATCGCGGGCGCGACAACCGCTATTACTGCCGCCGTGGCGACGGCACGACCGGCCTGATCATCGGCGGTCTCGCGGGGGGCGCCCTCGGCAACACGATCGCGGGCGGTGGCTCGCGGCTGCTCGGCACGCTGATCGGTGGCGGCGCGGGTGCGTTGCTCGGCCAGTCGGTCGATCGCGGCAACGTCGTCTGCCGCTAAGCTGACCTGATCTGACGGTTCCGGGAGGCCCGGCGCGAAAGCGTCGGGCCTTTCCGCGTGGCGGTTGCGCGTATCCCGGCACCCCGGTACGGCGCGGCAACCTTTGCACAACCGGAGATTGCCTGTGACCGAGCCCACCTATGACGTCGTCGCGATCGGCAATGCCATCGTCGACGTACTGGCGCAGTCCGACGACGCGTTCCTTGCCGAAGCCGCGATGACCAAGGGCTCGATGCAGCTCATGTTCTCGCCCGAGGAAGCCGACGCGCTCTACGCCAAGATGGGCCCGGGGATCGAGGCGAGCGGCGGCTCGGCGGCGAACACCGTCGCGGGGATCGCGGCGATGGGCGGCAAGTGCGGCTTCATCGGGCAGGTCGCGAGCGACGAGCTGGGCGACATCTTCGCGCACGACATCCGCACGGTCGGGATCGACTTCACCACCGCCGCGCGCGACGGTGACCCGACGACCGCGCGTTGCCTGATCTTCGTCACCCCCGACGGCCAGCGTACGATGAACACCTTCCTCGGCGCATCGCAGTTCCTCCCCGAGGCCGCGCTCGACCGTGACCTGATCGCGAGTGCCGCGATCCTGTATCTCGAAGGCTATCTGTGGGATCCGGAGGAACCGCGCCAGGCGATGCGCGCCGCGATCGACGTTGCGCGCGCGGCGGGGCGCAAGGTTGCGTTCACGCTCAGCGACGTGTTCTGCATCTCGCGCCACGGCGGTGATTTCCGCAAGCTGATGGCCGACGGTCTCATCGACATCATGTTTGCCAACGAGGCCGAGATCACCGCGCTGATGGACACGCAGGATTTCGACGCAGCGGTCGCGGCGGCGGCGGCGGACGTGCCGATGCTGGTCGTCACGCGCAGCGAGCACGGCGCGATCGCGGTTTCCGGCGGCGAGACCGTCAGCGTTCCGGCCGAGCCGATCGAGCGTGTCGTCGACACGACCGGCGCGGGCGACCTGTTCGCGGCGGGCTTCCTGCGCGGCCAGGCGCAGGGCAAGGACGTCGCGGCGTCGCTCAAGATGGGCGCGATCTGTGCGGCGGAGATCATCTCGCACTACGGCGCACGCGCGCAGGTCGACCTGAAGGCGCTGGTGGCAAGCAAGCTGGGCTGAGGCCTCTTGGAAAAGCCCCTCCCCTTCAGGGGAGGGGTTGGGGTGGGGCAGTGTC
>NZ_AIDW01000026.1 GCF_000251145.1 Sphingomonas sp. PAMC 26621
GAATTGCCCTTACCTCACGCTTGAGAGTCCGCACCACCAACAACAACACTGGCATGATCATGACGATCACGCCGACTCGGCAAGAGCAGAGTTGTCGCAGTATCTTGGTGCGGATGATTAAAAATGCTCAGCCTGATTAATTAGCGTTGTATCCGACCATACCGTCCTGACCCCGAGGCGAACCTCAGTCCAGGATCGTTCCTGTCGAACCAACGCCGTATCACGGCATCGATTTTAAGAACCCATTCACAATGTCAAATAAGGCGGGGCGAACCCCGCAATTTCCGCCGAAGCGGAAGCGTTTTCTCTTCATCTCTAGGTATATGCAGCGAGTGGTGGAGCCTATCGGGATCGAACCGATGACCTGATGCTTGCAAAGCAACCGCTCTCCCAGCTGAGCTAAGGCCCCATACTCTTTTAAAGCGCGAATGTGGTGGGCCTGGGTGGATTCGAACCACCGACCTCACCCTTATCAGGGGTGCGCTCTAACCAACTGAGCTACAGGCCCGCACCTGCTTGCGCCGACCGTCGCAGCATGAGCTGCGCCAGATGGCGCGCTTTGCAGCGCCGACCGAGCTTGTCCGACACGGCCCGTAACAGCAAAGCTGTCGGTCCGTGTGGACTACCTAGTGATGAAGGGACATGAGGACGGCGGCAAATGTTCTTTGGAATGGAAGAAGCTCTTCCCCTCACCCGAAATGAAAGGCGCTTTCTGCCGATATCCTTAGAAAGGAGGTGATCCAGCCGCAGGTTCCCCTACGGCTACCTTGTTACGACTTCACCCCAGTCGCTGAACCCACCGTGGTCAGCTGCCTCCTTGCGGTTAGCGCACTGCCTTCGGGTGAATCCAACTCCCATGGTGTGACGGGCGGTGTGTACAAGGCCTGGGAACGTATTCACCGCGGCATGCTGATCCGCGATTACTAGCGATTCCGCCTTCATGCTCTCGAGTTGCAGAGAACAATCCGAACTGAGACGGCTTTTGGAGATTAGCTCACCCTTGCGGGATTGCTGCCCACTGTCACCGCCATTGTAGCACGTGTGTAGCCCAGCGCGTAAGGGCCATGAGGACTTGACGTCATCCCCACCTTCCTCCGGCTTATCACCGGCGGTTCCTTTAGAGTCCCCAACTGAATGATGGTAACTAAAGGCGAGGGTTGCGCTCGTTGCGGGACTTAACCCAACATCTCACGACACGAGCTGACGACAGCCATGCAGCACCTGTGTTCCAGTCCCCGAAGGGAAGAGATCGGTCTCCCGAAATCGTCCGGACAGTGTCAAAGGCTGGTAAGGTTCTGCGCGTTGCTTCGAATTAAACCACATGCTCCACCGCTTGTGCAGGCCCCCGTCAATTCATTTGAGTTTTAACCTTGCGGCCGTACTCCCCAGGCGGATAACTTAATGCGTTAGCTGCGCCACCGAAGCTCTAAGTAGCCCCGACAGCTAGTTATCATCGTTTACGGCGTGGACTACCAGGGTATCTAATCCTGTTTGCTCCCCACGCTTTCGCACCTCAGCGTCAATACCAGTCCAGTGAGCCGCCTTCGCCACTGGTGTTCTTCCGAATATCTACGAATTTCACCTCTACACTCGGAATTCCACTCACCTCTCCTGGATTCAAGCGATGCAGTCTTAAAGGCAATTCTGGAGTTGAGCTCCAGGCTTTCACCTCTAACTTACAAAGCCGCCTACGTGCGCTTTACGCCCAGTAATTCCGAATAACGCTAGCTCCCTCCGTATTACCGCGGCTGCTGGCACGGAGTTAGCCGGAGCTTATTCTCCCGGTACTGTCATTATCATCCCGGGTAAAAGAGCTTTACAACCCTAAGGCCTTCATCACTCACGCGGCATTGCTGGATCAGGCTTTCGCCCATTGTCCAATATTCCCCACTGCTGCCTCCCGTAGGAGTCTGGGCCGTGTCTCAGTCCCAGTGTGGCTGATCATCCTCTCAGACCAGCTAAGGATCGTCGCCTTGGTGCGCCTTTACCACACCAACTAGCTAATCCTACGCGGGCTCATCCCTCGGCGATAAATCTTTGGACTTACGTCATCATCCGGTATTAGCAGTCGTTTCCAACTGTTATTCCGAACCAGGGGCAGATTCCCACGCGTTACGCACCCGTGCGCCACTAAGGCCGAAGCCTTCGTTCGACTTGCATGTGTTAGGCATGCCGCCAGCGTTCATTCTGAGCCATGATCAAACTCTCAAGTTTATGACCAACATCATCGCAGTGGAATTCCACGATAAATCAGCATCTCTAGGAGCTGCTCTGCACATATTCTTACGTATGGATACGTGAAGGACATGTATAAGAGCGACTTAGCTTTGAACGATCCAACGAGCCTAGAGGACCCGAAAGACCGTGTAGCCGCCGCCCACATGTCCCTTCATCTAAAACCAACAATGTCAAAGAGCGCAAAACGCCGACGTCTTGCTCAGCCCTTCTTTCAAAGGGCGAACCGAACGCCGAGGATCTGGTAACTGCAGAAGCGAACCGTTCGGTCCGTCGCTGCGGTGACACCCCTCTATGGCCGGCACACGATTCGGTCAAACGCTTTCTTGCAGTTTTCTTTCATTCGCGCGGCAAGATTGTCTCTTTCCCGTGGAATTCCGCGCTTTTCCGCCCTTCGAAGAGGCGCTTCGACAGAGCTTGTTTCCCTTAGTGCGCCAACAAAACCGGGACCGGACACCCCTTCAGCATGGTCGCGGTAACCCCGCCAAACAGCGATTCGACCCACCGCGCATGGTCGAATCCCCCCATCACCAGATAGGCAGCGTCACGACTGCGCAGAACTGTGGCGAGGATGTCCGCCACGGTCCGACGATTCCCGGCTTCGATCTGAACCTCGGCGCGGATGTCGTGACGCGCCAGATATTCCGCCGCTTCTGTCGCTGGAACCGACACCGAGCCGTCGTCGATCTGCACCACCGTCACCGAAGCCGCCAACGCCAGCAACGGGACCGCAGCCCGCAGCGCCGCCTCCGCCGAATCCGATCCGTCCCAGGCGACCACGGCATGACCGGACACGTCGAGCCGTTTCGCGGTTTCGGGAACCGCCATCACCGGCTTGCGGCTCTTGAGCACGAGGTCCCCAGCGATCCCCGTCATGTCGGGATACCACCCCCCGTCGAGCCGACGGTTGACGACGATCAGGTCGGCAAGCTTCGCCGCCGCGCGCACGCAACTGGCCGGATCTCCCGTGGCATCGCGCCAATCATGCGGGACGTCTTCCTGAACCAACCGGCTTTTTAGCGCGATGGCATTGCGCGATTCGCGTTGTTGCTCGTCCGCGAGCAGGAGGGCGTCGCCGCCAGCCCCCATATAGTCTCCCACGAACAGCGGGACCGCCACAACGTCGACGCAGGTGAGATGCCCACCTAGCCCGCGGACAAGATCGAGTCCGACCTGAAGCCGCGCCTCCTGCCCTTCGTCGTCATGTACCAGGACCAGGATGTTCTTCACCGACCGCCTCCCTCGCTACGAATGGGGATGAGGCTAGGCCAGGCAATGTTGCAGAAGAATCGGGATTAGTACGGAGCGGGCAGCCGCGGGCCCGCCTAGCGTCAGCGCCGGCGTAACCGTCGGAGCAGCCCGCCCTTGGCGATCCCCTCAAGCGCGGCCCCGGGCCCCTCCGCATCGAGCACCTCATTGTCGGCGAGCCACGTCTCGACCTCGTTGAGGTCAGGCGTCTCATACGGGCGGAGCGTCTTGCCCTGCCCGCGCAACGCCTCGATCGTCGCGATCAGCGAGCCCGTTTGCGCGAGATGCGTGCTGACCACGTCGACCTCGAGCCCGAGATGCTCGGCAATCAACCCGTCGCGGATGCCGGTGATGACCGGACCATAGTCTTCATTGCCCGGGCTGGCGGTGGTGATCGTCACGTCGCATTCGGTATCAAGCCGCATCGAACGGTTGTTCATGTTCGACGATCCGACACGCAGGCTGACGTCGTCGACGATCATGATCTTGGCGTGGACGTAGATCGGCTCGCCGCCTGCGGTGTGCGGGTGATAGATGCGGAAGCGGTGTCCTGCGTCGCGCCGATGGAGCGTCTCGTACAACCGGGCGCGCGCCGTATCCATGGCGAGGGGCTCTAGCCAACCCTGTGCCGCCACCGGATTGATCAGTACGATCTCGGGACCGTCAGGCTCGTCGAGCCGCTTCTCGATCGCCTCGCCGATCTTCCGTGACGCGAAATACTGGCTTTCGGCATAGATCGACCGCTTCGCGCGCGCGATCTGATCGAGGTACAGCCGTTCGATCTCGATGACGGGGTCGCAATCCGGCATCTCGGGCGCGCTCCGCGCAATCGCGACGGTGACCTCGCCGAAATGCCGCTCGAGCGCGTCGGGCCAGCAATCGGTCCCGCCCTCGACCGGCTCGATCGGATGGCCGCCCGCGCGTTCCCACCGCATCCGCGCATGATCGCCGAGTGCCGCCGCGACCGGACCGGTGAGCGCGGTCGTCGCATCGTGCCAGGGCTTGTACGGCTTGCCGTTGGGTTGGTGCCGACCGGGTTCGTCATCCAGATGCGCGCGCGTGTCCCACCGGTCGCCGGTCATGTCGATCCCGCCGCAGAAGGCGAAGCAATCGTCGATCACGACTATCTTCTGGTGATGCGATGCGGCGGGAGGGTGCTTGGCATCGAGCTTGGTGTGGATCCGTGGATGCCGCATCCATTTCAGCACCGTGAGTATCGTGCGGCCGCGGAACAATGTCTTCATCGCGCCGAGATCCCAGCGAAGCAGAAAGACTTCGAGCTCGGGATTACGCTCGACCAGCCACAAAATGAAATCGCCGACCCGCGACGGTGCGTCGCGCGCTTCGTCGCTGGTGCCCAGTTCGATCCGCGCGTCGAAATCCCAGCCGATCAGCATGATCCGCTTGCGTGCCTTGAGCATCGCGGACCGCGCGTGGCGGAAATAGTCAGCGGCATCGACGATCACCGCAGCGGCGTTCGCCTGCTCGATCCGCCAGCAGGTGTCGCCTGGTCGCAGCGACTCGGTGCCGCTGTCGGTCATGGTCGGCGCGAAGCCGGTAGCGGGCGGGCAAGACGGTCCATCGCCTGCCCTTACGCGAAAGCGCTACGGCCGAGTCAAGGATTTCGATTCGCGGCCTCGCAATGCGAGAAAGCCGCGCTGTTCGGGGACCGGAACGGCGGCTCGCGTGTTTGTCCGCTCGACCCGACGGCACACGCCGCTTTCCAAGGACCTATCATGGATATCACCGACCTGATCCTCGACGACCATCACCAGATCCGCAAACTGTTCGCACAGATCGAGCAGATCGACCGGTCCGATACGGAGTCGCTCGAGGCGATCTGGGGGCGGCTGAACGCGCTGCTCGATACGCATGCGGAGGCGGAGGAACGCTTCTTCTATCCGCGACTGATGCAAATCGGCACTGGCGGCAACGACGCGCCGAGCGCCGAAGAGGAAACCGAGGACGCAATCGAGGATCATAACAAGATCCGCGACGCCTCCAGTGCGGTCAACAAGGAAGAGGTCGGGTCGGACGCATGGTTCGCGGCGATCGGCAAGGCGAACGAGGAAAACGGCGACCACCTCGCCGAGGAAGAACGCCAGGGCCTGACCGACTTCCGCGAGCATGCAACGCTCGAGGAGCGGCACGATCTCGCGGTCAAGTTCGCGGCGTTCAGCGCGGCGCACATCACCGGGGTCAAGCCGGTCGACAAGGACCCGGACCAGTGGCTCGCTGACCACGCCAAAAAATAACCCCTGCCCTCCCTCCCCAGGAGAAACCCGATGTCCAAGACCACGATCGCAGATTTGTTCGCCCAGACGCTCCATCTTGCGGGGGTCGAACGGATCTACGGCGTGGTCGGCGACAGCCTCAACGGGCTGACCGAGGCGATCCGCGCGCAGGGCAAGATCGAATGGGTTCATGTCCGCAACGAGGAAGCCGCGGCGTTCGCGGCCGGGGCCGAGGCGCAACTGACGGGGAAGCTCGCGGCGTGCGCGGGATCGTGCGGCCCGGGGAACATGCACCTGATCAACGGGCTGTATGACTGCAACCGGACGCGCGTTCCCGTGCTCGCGATCGCGGCGCAGGTGCCGACCGGGGAAATCGGCTCGAACTACTTCCAGGAGACGCGGCCCGAGGCGCTGTTCCGCGAGTGCAGCGTCTACTGCGAGACGATCAGCGATGCGGACCAGATGCCGCGCACGCTCGACACCGCGATCCGCGCGGCGGTGGGGCATCGCGGGGTTTCGGTCGTGGCGATTCCGGGCGACGTTGCCTTGCGCACGACGACGGGCACGCTTGCCCGATCGGCGGATGCGTTGCTGCCGGCCGCCCCCGTTATCACCCCGGCCGCAGGCGAGATCGCGAAGCTGGCGGCGCTGCTCAACGGTGCGGGCAAGGTCACGATCCTGGCCGGGCGGGGCTGTCGGGACGCGCATCCGCAGTTGATCCGGCTGGCTGCTGCGTTGCAGGCGCCGGTGGTGCATGCGCTCGGGGGCAAGGAATGGGTCGAATATGACAACCCCTATGACGTCGGAATGACGGGGCTGATCGGCTTTGCCTCGGGCTATGACGCGATGATGGCGTGCGATACGCTGCTGATGCTCGGCACCGATTTCCCCTATCGCCAGTTCCTGCCGAACGATGCGAAGGTCGCACAGATCGACCTTCGGCCCGAGAACCTCGGGCGGCGGACCGCGATCGACCTCGGGCTGGTCGGCGATGTCGCCGCCACCATCGAGGCGATGTTGCCACAATTGCGCGATGGGCGCGACCGGGACTTCCTCGATAAGTCATTGAAAAACTATGCAAAGGCCCGTGAGGACCTCGACGAACTCGCGGATGGCAAGCCCGGCAGCGGGGTGCTCCACCCGCAGCATGTCGCGGGGCTGGTGAGCGAGATGGCGAGCGAGGATGCGGTGTTTACTGCAGATGTCGGCACGCCGACCGTATGGGCCGCGCGCTATCTGAAAATGAACGGACACCGCCGGCTGATCGGATCGTGGAACCACGGGTCGATGGCGAACGCGCTGCCGCAGGCAATCGGCGCGCAGGCGGCCTCGCCCGGGCGGCAGGTCGTGTCGCTGTCGGGCGACGGCGGCCTTGCGATGCTCATGGGCGAATTGCTGACGGTTCGCCAGCTAGCACTGCCGGTGAAAATCATCGTCTTCAACAACGGGACGCTCGGCTTTGTCGAGATGGAAATGAAGGCGGCGGGGCTGGTCGAGACCGGGGTCACGCTCGACAATCCCGATTTCGCGGCGATGGCGCGCGCGATGGGGATGCACGCGGTGCGCGTCACCGACCCGGGCGATCTTGCGCGCGGGGTGCGCGAGGTGCTCGATCTTCCTGGGCCCGCCTTGCTCGATGCGGTGACCGCGCGCGACGAATTGTCGATGCCGCCCAAGATCACGCTCGAGCAAATGAAGGGCTTCACGCTCTACATGGCGAAGGCGATCCTCAGCGGGCGCGGCGACTCGGTGATCGAATTGGGGAAGACCAACGTCGGGCTGTTGAAGACCCTGTTCTGAGGTGCCCGTTTTCCCGCGAAAGCGGGAATCCAGGGTCGCGCAAAGCAACGCACGTTGGTGCGTGCGACTCCTGGGCTCCCGCCTTCGCGGGAGAACGGAAGCGTTTCTCGGACGGGCTGCCCCGTCCCGCGTCCCGAATATCCTTACGACCGCCTCATTCTAAAGGAAAAAGCGATGGATTATCTGAAGCTCGGCATGACCGGCCTCGACGTCTCGCGGCTGTGCCTCGGGTGCATGACCTATGGCATTCCC
Source organism: Sphingomonas sp. PAMC 26621 (assembly GCF_000251145.1). GTDB lineage: Bacteria > Pseudomonadota > Alphaproteobacteria > Sphingomonadales > Sphingomonadaceae > Sphingomonas. The sequence continues at coordinate 7,770 of NZ_AIDW01000026.1, forward strand.
GACCGTGGCAACCACGCCTGGACACTCGACGAGGCGACCAGCCGCCCGATCCTGCAAAAGGCGGTCGAGGCGGGGATCAATTTCTTCGACACCGCCAACGTCTATTCGGACGGCACGTCGGAGGAGATCGTCGGCCGCGCGCTCAAGGATTTCACGCGGCGCGAGGAAGTCGTGATCGCGACCAAGGTGCATGGCCGAATGCGCCCCGGACCCAATGGCGCGGGGCTCAGCCGCAAGGCGATCATGACCGAGATCGACGCCAGCCTGACGCGGCTCGGGACCGATTACGTCGATCTGTACCAGATCCACCGCTTCGACCCTGAAGTGCCGATCGAGGAAACGCTCGAGGCGCTGCATGACGTCGTGAAGGCAGGCAAGGCGCGCTACATCGGCGCGTCGTCGATGTACGCGTGGCAGTTCGCGACGATGCTCCACGTATCGGACGCGAACGGCTGGACGCGCTTCTCGACGATGCAGGATTATCTCAACCTGCTGTACCGCGAGGAGGAGCGCGAGATGCTGCCGTTGTGCGAGGCGGAAGGGATCGGCGTGATCCCGTGGAGCCCGCTCGCGCGCGGTCGCCTGACGCGCGACTGGGACCAGGCGACCAACCGGTCCGAGACCGACCAGTTCGGCGCGACGCTCTACAGCCACACCGCCGACGCGGACCGTCGCGTGGTCGAGCGGGTCGCCGAGATCGCCAAGGACCGCGGCGTCCCGCGCGCGCAGATCGCGCTTGCCTGGGTGCTCGCCAAGCCCGAAGTCACCGCGCCGATCGTCGGCGCGTCCAAGCCGGGGCATCTCGACGACGCGATCGCGGCGCTCGAGATCGGGCTGACCGAGGACGAGATCGCGCGGCTCGAGGAGCCGTATGTACCGCATGCGGTGGTCGGCTTCGCATGAGCGCGAAGACGGTCGCGCTGCCCGATGGCACGCTGGTCCCCGCGCTCGGGCAGGGCACGTGGAACATGGGCGATTCCGCCAGTACGCGCGCGGCCGAGATCGCCGCGCTGCGCGAGGGGATCGAACGCGGACTGACGCTGATCGACACCGCCGAAATGTATGGCGATGGCCGGTCGGAGGATCTGGTCGGCGAAGCGATCGCGGAGCTGCGCGACCAGGTCTTCCTCGTCAGCAAGGCATTGCCGCAAAATGCGTCGCGCGCGCGGCTGCGCGCGGCGTGCGAGGCAAGTCTGGAGCGGCTCGGGGTGGAACAGCTCGACCTGTATCTGCTCCACTGGCGTGGTCCGGTTCCGCTGGCAGAGACGGTCGAGGCGATGGAGCGGCTGGTCGCGGACGGGCTGATCGCACGCTGGGGGGTGAGCAACCTCGATGCCGACGACATGGCGGAGCTGGTCGCGGCGGGGGGCGCGGCGTGCGTGACCGACCAGATCCTGTACAATCTGACACGGCGTTCGCCCGAGCTGGACTTGCTGCCGTGGCTTGCCGGTCACCGGATTCCGGTGATGGCGTACAGCCCGGTCGAACAGGGTCGGTTGCTGCGGAATGCCACCTTGCGGTCGATCGCGGCGGAGTTCGACGCGACGCCCGCGCAGGTGGCGCTGGCGTGGGTGCTGCGCGATCCGTCTGTGATCGCGATCCCGAAGGCGGGGTCGGTCGCACATGTCCGCGACAATCACGCTGCGCTCGATCTGGTGCTGGATGGTGTGCTGTTGGACAGGCTGGACGCGGCGTTTCCACGGCCGAAGACGCGCAGGCCGCTCGAGATGCTGTGATGGCGGGGTGGGGATGTGTGCGGCACGGTTGATGCCGGGACGCGTCCGGCGAAACCGATGCGGGGGAGCTCCCCTCCCCTTCAGGGGAGGGGCTGGGGGTGGGGCCGTGCCTGCTTTCGGCGGCCAGAGTGCTGGACTGCCCCACCCCAACCCAGTGGCGGGTCGATCAGGCTCCAAGCCTGATCTAAACCGCGCGGGGCGCGGTTTACCCGCCACTCCTGAAGGGGAGGGGCTTTCGTGTTCGTACGGCGCGCCCTTGGAATCCAGTGTTGCTAGCGCAACCGCCTAGAAGGCGGACGACGGCGACGATGGCTTCCTATGCCCCCGGGAATGACGGGCATCAGAAAACCTTGGCTTTCCATCCGAGTGTAACCTCGGCGCAGGCCGTCGCGTCAGCCGGCGGTGGACATTCGGCCACAATCCCGGAACAAGCGCCCGCATGATCCTCACCGATATCGCGACGCGCACCTATAACCACGGCTGGCGGCTCGACCCGATCGTGCGCAGCCTGCTCGATACCGATTTCTACAAATTGCTGATGCTGCAGATGATCCGGCAGCTCCACCCGGACGTGGAGGCGACCTTCTCGGTCATCAACCGCACCCAATCGGTCCGCCTCGCGGAGGTGATCGACGAGGCCGAGCTCCGCGCGCAGCTTGATCATGCGCGCACGGTGCGGTTCGGGAAGAAGGAGCTGATCTGGCTCGCGGGCAACAGCTTCTATGGCAAGGAACGGATGTTCGCGTCGGATTTCCTCGGCTGGCTCGCCGAGTTCCAGCTCCCGCCCTACGACCTGCGCGTGGTCGACGGGCAATATGAGCTGCATTTCGATGGCCCCTGGACTCACACCACCATGTGGGAAGTCCCCGCGCTCGCGATTCTCAACGAACTCCGGTCGCGCGCGGCTTTGCGCGGGCACGGGCGGTTCGAGCTCGACATCACCTATTCGCGCGCCAAGGCGCGGCTGTGGGACAAGGTCGAGCGGTTGAAGCAACTCCCGGGACTCGTCCTGTCGGATTTCGGGACGCGACGGCGGCACGGGTTCCTGTGGCAGCGCTGGTGCGTCGAGGCGCTCAAGGAAGGGCTGGGCAGCCGCTTCATCGGGACATCCAACGTGCTGCTCGCTATGGATACCGACCTCGAGGCGATCGGCACCAATGCGCACGAACTGCCGATGGTCGCGGCAGCACTCGCGCGCGACGATGCCGAACTTGCCGCAGCGCCCTATCAGGTACTCGAGGACTGGCGGCGGCATTATGCGGGCAATCTGCTGATCGCGCTGCCCGATGCGTTCGGCACCACCGCGTTCCTGGCAAACGCGCCGCACTGGCTGTCCGACTGGAGCGGGTTCCGCCCCGACAGCGCTCCGCCGATCCCGGCGGGCGAGCAGATCATCGCCTGGTGGAAAAGCCACGGCGTCGACCCGCGCGAGAAACTGCTGATCTTCTCGGACGGGATGGACGTCGACTCGATCGAGCAGGTCTACCGCCATTTCCACGGGCGCGTTCGGCTGAGCTTCGGCTGGGGGACCAACCTTACCAACGATTTCCGCGGCTGCGACCCGCGCGGCGGGGCTGCGCTCGAGCCGATCTCGCTGGTCTGCAAGGTGACGCAGGCGAACGGGCGTCCCGCGGTCAAGCTGTCGGACAATCCCGCCAAGGCGACCGGCGACCCGGCCGAAATCGCGCGCTATCTGCGCGTGTTCGGCGCGGAGGGACGGGTTCCGACCACGGTCAGCGTTTAGGGCGAAGCCGGGTCGGACACGCCCCCCTCGCCCCGTCAGGCCATTCCCCTGCGCCGTCTACGTCACCCCCGCCCGATCAGCCGGCGGACGGTGCCGACCAGCTCGATCGGGTCGAACGGCTTGAGGATCACCCCGGTCGCGCCCGCGAGCTGCGGGCGGAGCGCATCCGACTCATGCCCGCGCGCGGTCATGAACAGCGCCGGCGTTTCGGCGAGTCCCGGACGTTCGCGCAACGCCGCAAGCAACGCGATCCCGTCCATTTCCGGCATCATCACGTCCAGGATGATCGCATCCGGTCGCCATGGACCGGCATCGACCAACCGCAGCGCAACCGCACCCGACCGCGCCGCGCGGACCTCGATCGCCGGATCCAGCGACAGCGCCATTTCGACGATCGTGCGGATGTCGTCATCGTCGTCGACGTAGAGGATCCGCAGCGAGTCGCTCATGACCGCGCCCGTACATCCAGGATGCGCCGGACGGTCGCCCTGAGGTCGGGGAGCGATCCGCGTGACTTGACCAGCACCGCATCCACCATCCGCGCGGCATCGGGGGAAATTTCATGCGCGGAGAAGATGATCGTCGGGATCGCGAGGCCGTCCGCATCGACCAGGATCGGCAGCAGTTGCAGCGCCGAGCCCTCGGGCAAATGCAGATCGAGGATCGCGATATCGGGGCGCTCGGTTTCGAGCAGCGCGCGCGCCGCGGCGAGGTCGGTCGCCTTGAGGACTCGCGCGTCGTGATGCAGCGCGGTTTCGGTCAGCGACAGGACGTCGGGGTCGTCGTCGACGTGCAGGATCGTCGCACGGGCGGTGCCCGACCGGCTTGTCGCGGTATCGATCGCTTGCGCAAGGCGGCGCGAGTCAACCGGCTTGACCAGCCAGTCGACGAGGTCGAGCGGGACCGGATCGTCCACCTGCGTCCGGTCGAGCGCGGACAGGATGATGATCGGCAGCGACGATCCGCCGTCCGCGGTGCGCAGCGATTGCGCGAGTGCGAGACCACTTTCGCCCGGCAGCCGGAGATCGAGCAGCAGGGCGACGAAGCACCGACGGTCGAGCGCGTCGCGCGCATCGCGCGTGTTGGTGACCCGCTCGGCACGGTACCCGAAGTCTGCGACCATGGACTCGAGCATAGCCGCCATCCCGACATCATCCTCACAGATGAGAACGCACGGGTGGTCGGACGGCTCCGCGACCCGTGCCGCTTTTCGGTGCAGGTCCAGCGCAAAGGCAAAGCGCGATCCGCCGCCGGCGCGATCCTCGAACCAGATCCGCCCGTCATGCCGCGCGACGATCTCGCGCGAGATCGCGAGGCCAAGCCCGGTGCCGATCCCCTGCTCGCCATCGGCGCGTTCGAACCGGCCGAAGATGCGGTCGCGAAAGGCGACCGGAACGCCCGGCCCCTCGTCCTCAACGCTGACGATCGCCTTGCCGTTCGCTTCGTCGGGTCCGAGCACGATCCGCACCACGCCCCCGGTCGGCGTCGCGCGCACCGCGTTCGAGACGAGGTTGGTGATGACCTGCAGCAACCGGTCGGCATCCCCCATCACGGGGACTTCCCCGTCGGGCAGGTCGCAGACGATCTGCACCGATTCGACCGCCGCGAGTCCCTGGCTCCCGACCTGTGCGCGGTCGACCACCGCGCGCAGGTCGATCGCGCTGCGCGCGAGGTGGAGCGTGCCCGAGCGGATCCGGTCTAGGTCGAGCATGTCGTTGATCAGGCGGATCAGCCGCCGCGAATTGTTCTCGGCAATCTCGACCAGCCGCGCCGCCGCGTCGGGAATCGCGCCCGCCGCGCCCGCACGCAGCAGCCCGAGCGCGCCGACCACCGACGTCAGCGGGGTGCGCAATTCGTGGCTGACGGTCGACATCAGCGCGTCCTTCATCCGCTCCAGCCGCTTGCGTTCGGACACGTCGCGCGCGGACACGACGAGATAGATCCCGTCGGGCAGGTCGATCGCGCCGAGCGCTACGTCGACCGGGACTTCATGCCCGTCGCGGTGCAGCAGCGTGCGGTCCGACCGATAGGGTTCGAGCAGTTCCCCGTCGCGCAGCTGGACCCGGTCGCGCAGCGGAACACCGGTATCGGGGAAGCGCACCACTTCGGAAAGATGGCGACCGATCAGCTCGCCCGGGGCATAGCCGAGCAGCGTCGATGCCGCGCGGTTGATCGTTTCGATCCGGCCCGCGGGGTTGACGATCGCCATCGCATCGATCGTACTGTCGAGGATCGTGCGGTTGCGCTCGGCGCTTTCGAACGCCTGGCACCGCGCGGCGTAGCGCGCCATGCTCTGCGCCCAGAAGGCGCTCGCCGCGGCAAGCGCGATCAGCGCGATCAGCCCGATCCCGAGCCAGATGCTGCGCAGGTTCGCCGCCGCCGCCTGCCGGAACGCCACGACGTTGCGATCGCGCGCGCCCCCCGCCGCACGCACGATCTCGGCGGAGATCGCGCGCATCTCCTGCATCAGCCGGTCACCATCGCCGTCCGCGACGCGGGCCGCCGCGCGCGCGAACCCCGCGCTGCGGCGCTGCGCGATCACGCCGTCCATCTCGGCGAACTTGCGCGCCGCGAGCGCACGCATCCGGCGCAACCGCGCGCTTTGTTCCGGATCCCCGGCGAGATCGCGCTCGAGCGAGGCGAAGCCCGCGAACACCGCGTGGCGGGCCGGGGCGTAATTCTGCAGGAAGCGGTCGTCCCCGGTGATGACGAAGCCGCGCTGCCCGCTTTCGGCATCCGCGATCCGGGGAATCAGCGTGCTGGCGACGAGCTTGCGGTCGAACGAATCATGCGCCGCATGCCGCAAGGTCTCGCTGGCCGAATATTCGTGATCCAGCCCGACCGCCATCAGCGCGAGCAGCAGCGGCACCAGCAGCGCGACCAGCGCGAAGCGCAGCGCATTCGGCCGCTTCGGGACGGCCGGGTCGGGCGGCACCGGGCCCGGCCCCCTCACGGGTTGGCGATCCGATCGGCCTCACCCAGCAGCGGCTGCATCGCCAGCAGCGCCTGCGCGCGATTGGTGACACCGAGCTTGCGGAAGATCGCGGACATGTGCGCCTTGACCGTCGCCTCGGTGATGCCGAGGTCGCCCGCGATCTGCTTGTTGAGGCGCCCGTCGGCCAGCGCGAGCATGACCCGGCGTTGGGCACCCGACAAGGTCGCGAGCAGATCCCGCGCGGACTGGGTCGACCGGGGCGTGGTGCCCGCAACCGGGAACACCCGCTTGCCCGCCACGATCTCGCGGAGCGCCACCGTCAGCTGGTCGAGCGGCCAGCTCTTCGACAGGAAGCCGACCGCCCCAAGAACCTGCGCAGTCTCGATGATCCCCGGATCGCGATTTGCCGAAACAAAGGCGATCGGGGTCTGGCCCAGCAAATGCTGCAACTGCAAAAAACCCGAAAAACCGCGAGAATCGGGCAAGACGAAGTCGAGCAAAACGAGCTTGTGCCCCTTCTTGCGCAAGGCTGCCGCCTGCTCCGCTTCGGCGATCGACCCCGCCGTATCGACCGCGACGCCGGGCACGGCAAGTTTCACCGCGAGGATCAACCCCTCGCGGGTCAGCGGATGATCATCCGCGATCAGTATATGTCCCGCCGTCATCCTCTTCGAGCCCTCCGGGACCAAGTCTCGCGCCGCTGCGTCTTTAACTTATGTGGAACGGAGCGTATGGACATTTGATAGAGAGATCAACGTCTTCAAGTGAAGGGTTCGAAAAATCACGCCGCACCGCTTCACTGTGCTTGTCGTCGATGACGAACCGGCCAATCGGCTTGCGATCGGTCGTCACCTGATCCCCAAAGACTATGTCGTACATTATGCGTCGGACGGTGCGGTCGCCCTCGCCTGCGCACGCCGTGCCGTGCCCGATCTGATCGTCATGGATCTCGAAATGCCGGTGCTCGACGGCTGGATGGCGATCCGTGCCGTCCGTGCGTTGCCGCCGCCGCTGGGGGACGTGGCCGTGCTGTGCTATTCGGCGCAACGCCCCGATGCCGCGCGGTTGCGCGCCGCAGGGTTCGATGGCGTGCTACCCAAGCCCTGCGACGGCGCGACGCTGGCGGCTGCGATTGCGCCGTGGAGCCCGACCGGCGCGCTGGCGTACATCGAACGGCTTGCCCAGGTGTTCGGCGCCGCGGAGATCGCCGCGCTCGTCGTCCGCTTCCGCGATCACCTTGCCCAGGCGCTTGCCGAACTCGACGGCGACACCGATCGCGCCAGTGCGCATCGCATCGCCGGGATTGCGGGGACGCTCGGGTTCGCGCGCGTCGGGCACAGCTTTCTTGCGCTATCGGAAGGCGATGACTCGATGCGCGCGCGGGCGCGCCGCGACACGGCGGCGGCGTTGCGGCAGATCGACCGGGCCGGGTTCGACCGCGACCTTCCCTGAACCGAGGGTCGCGCGCGCGGTCATACCGCGCGCCCGGCCTCGGGCCCGCGGGCGTACAGCGTCGGCGAAGCGCCGACTTCGCGCGTGAAGGCGACGCTGAACGTGCTCGCGGAGCTGTAGCCGACCCGCTGCGCGGCCTCCCCCACGCTGACGCGCTCACGGCGCAACAGGTCCTTGGCGATCGCCATGCGCCAGGCGAGCAGATACGCCATCGGCGCAACGCCGACCTCGCGACGGAAGCGGTCGAAGAAGGTGGAGCGCGACAGCGCCGCCTCCCTTGCGAGCGCGCCGATCGTCCACGCGCGGGTCGGGTCGGCATGGATGCGGCGCAACGCCACCGCGAGCCGCGCGTCGGCCAGCCCGCGCAGCAATCCGGGCGCGGCGCTTGGGCCCGGCGTCGCGCGGAACGCCTCGATCAGCAGCACTTCCAGCAGATGCGCAAGCACCGCATCGCGCCCCGGCCGACCGGCGCGCGCTTCGTCGCCGAGCAATTCGACCAGCATCGTCAGCCGCCGCGCGCCGCGCACGACCACCCGCTCGGGGAGCAGCGACACCAGCAGGGCGGCGTCGTCCGACCCGAAGCGGCAATAGCCGATCATCATGCGCACGTCGGGGGTGCCCGCCGCGCCGAGGTGAAAGACGCCGGGGGCGCGCTCGACCGGTTCGTCCAGCCATCCGACGGGCGGCGGGAGCTGGCTGACCATCGTGAAATCCTGCGCGGCGGGGATCAGGACGAAATCGCCCTGGCCAAGCGGCACCGGCGATTGCCCGGGGATCGCCAGCGTGCACGCCCCCTCGAGCACCGCCGCGTAAAAGGGGTCGGCCGCGGGCGGATGCACCGCCCAGCGTCCGGCCGCCGTCACCACCTTGGAAAAGGCAGCGCGGGGCCGGAGCAGGCCAATCACCTGGGCGAGCGGATCAGGCATCATCGGACTATCTCGAATGTATTGTGGACTTCTAACCGTAGAACGTCCGATACGACCCGCCTATCTCGCTGGCACCGCTTCAGGAGTTCTGACCCATGAATACCGTCCTCATCACCGGCTGCTCGACCGGTTTCGGCCGTGAGACCGCCACCTATTTCCTCGACCAGGGATGGACCGTCGTCGCGACGATGCGCGATCCCGCGGCGAACACGCCGCCCGTGTCGGACCGGCTCCGCGTGCTGGCGCTCGACGTGACCGATCCCGCGAGCATTGCGGCCGCGGTCGGCGCTGCCGGCGCGATCGACGTGCTGGTCAACAATGCCGGGATCGGGTGGCTCAACGCGGTCGAAGGCACGCCGATGGAGATGGTGCGCCGGATCTTCGAGACCAACACCTTCGCGACGGTCGCGATGATGCAGGCGGTGCTTCCCGGCCTGCGTGACCGGCGCGCGGGGGTGATCGTGAACGTCAGTTCGAGCGTGACGCTCAAGGCTCTGCCGCTCCTGTCGATCTATAGCGCCAGCAAGGCCGCGATAAATGCGCTGAGCCGATCCGCCGCGCTCGAGCTCGCGGCATTCGGCATCCGCGTGCATGCGGTGTTGCCCGGCGCCGCGCCTGCGACCAGCTTCGGCAGCACCGCGCGGACGCAAATCGCGGCGCACGGGGGCTTTCCAGAGGCTTATGCCGACTTTGCACAGCAGACGATGGCGGCGATGCAGCAGCGCGGCCCGGAAGCTGCGGTGACGACCGCGCAGGATGTTGCCGAAGCGGTGTTCCGTGCGGCGACTGATCCCGCCTGCCCGATCGTCCTGCCGGCGGGGGCCGACGCGATCGCCTGGTTCGAGGGCCGCTGAAGATAGGCGTACGGGCGCGTTCGATCCGCGTCCGGACGCGGGAACGGCGATGGCGGCGTTCGCACCCGGAGGATATCGGGCCGGGCCGTTTACCTTGGCCACCGCGCCGATTGGACGATTGTTGCGCGGTCCCGCCATCGTCCGGATGAAAGAAATACCAATGCGATCCATAGCGTTAGACTTTGGTCGGAGATCCCCCGCCGCGTCATCCGCAAGTAGGATCGCATTAACCGCAGCGCGCTTGAGTGCCCTCACAGCAACCAGTGGGCAACGAACGTGCGGGCAAGGGACGACAGCAGCGGGAGGATCGGGCGGACCGCGGCGCTGTGCGTCGCCGCGTCGGTCGTCGCCTTCGCCGCCGCGCCCGCGCGTGCGGCGACGCCCGCCGGCACGCCGATCGCCAATACCGCCAAGCTGACCTTTGCCGCGGCGGACGGCAGCACCCCGACGCTGACCTCCAACACGGTGACGCTCCCGACCGCGGAGATCCTCAACGTCACGATCGCCGCCGATATGCCGACGCGTGCGACGCGCGGGAACGAGACGGTCGCGGTCGGCTTCGTCGTCACCAACACCGGCAATGGCAAGGAAGACTATACGCTTGCCGTCAGCAGCGCGGCGACCGGGGTGTCGGTCGACCGGCTCGCGGTCGATAGCGATGGCGACGGTGCCTATTCCGCCACCGCCGACCAGACGCTTGCCCCCGGCGCCGCGCTGGCGCTCGCCCCCGGGCAGGTCGTCCGCGTCTTCGTCCTCGTCGATGCCGCACAGATCGGCGCGGGCACCGCGATCACCGCACGCGTGACGGCGCGGACCGGGAGCGGTGCGGCGGGCACCACCTTCCCCGCGGCGGGGGATGGCGGCAGCGATGCGATCGTCGGCGCGACCGGCGCGACCGCCACCGCCGCGACGCAGCTCTCCCCCACCGCCGGCCTGCCGACGCTGACCAAGTCGCAGAGCGTGTTCGCGCCCGACGGCAGTACCCGCGCGATCCCCGGCGCGATCATCACCTACCGGCTGGTTGCGGGCTTCGTCGGCGCGACGCGCGGCGTGGTGATCGACGATCCGATCCCGGCGGGGACCGCTTACGTCCCCGGCAGCCTGCGGCTCGACGACGCGACGCTGACCGACGCGGGCGACGCGGATGCGGGCAGCGCCGGCGCGGGCGCGATCCGCGTCGCGCTCGGCGACATCGCCGGCGCGGGCAGCCGCACCATCCAGTTCAGCGTGAAAATCCAGTGAGGAGCCCAGCCATGTTCACCCCCCTACGTCTCGCCATCCTGGCCACGTCCGCGATCGCGCTGCCCGCGCTCGCCGCCGGGCCATTACAGGTCGAATCGAAAGTGCTCGCCGAGCAGAAGACGCGCGCGCCCGACGGCACGGTGCGCGTCGCGCTCGCGCCGGTCCGCCGGGTCGTGCCGGGCGACCGCGTCACCTTCATCCTCGCCTATCGCAACACCGGCACCCAGCCGATCGGCAACGTCGTGCTCGACAATCCCGTCCCCAAGGGGATCGCGTACCGCGCCCCCGCCCCGACGTCCGCCGCGCCAGAGGTTTCGGTCGACGGCAGGACCTATGGGGCGCTCGCAAGCCTGCGCGTCGCCACCGCCACCGGCACGACGCGCGCCGCGACCGCCGACGATGTCACCCATGTCCGGTGGCGGCTTGCGCGCCCGATCACGGCCGGCGCGCAAGGCCAGCTCGCGTTCGAGGCCGTGCTGCGATGATCCGCCCCACCATCACCACCAAGACCAACGTGTAGAACAGGGAGTATCACATCATGTTACGGAACAGGGTTCGCACCATGCTGCTGACGGGGTCCGCCGCGGTCGCCAGCATCGCGATCGGCACGGGCAGCGCGCACGCGCAGAGCGCCGCGCAGAACACCACCGCCGGCACCAGCATCAGCAACACCGCCTCGGTCACCTACACCGTGAACGGCACCGCGCAGACGACCAACTCGACCACCGCGACCTTCGTGGTCGATCGCAAGGTCAACTTCACCGTGGTCGCCGACCAGGGCGGCACCAAGACGCAGGTCAACCTCGGCCAGACCGATGCGGTGACCACCTTCCGCGTGACCAACACCACCAACGGCATCCAGGATTTCCTGCTCGAGGCCGACCAATCGCAGATCGTCAACGGGCTCGTCACCGGGATCGACGATTTCGACATGCTCAACCTCAAGGTGTTCGTCGATTCGAACAACAACGGCGTCTATGACGCGGGCGTCGACACGCGGACCTATATCGACGAACTCGCGCCCGATGCCTCGGTCGCGGTGTTCATCGTCGGCAACGTTCCCGGGTCGGGCACGCTCAGCCAGGCCAATGTCGATCTTCATGTGGTGGTCGCCAACGGCGGGCTCGCCAACACGCAGGGCGCCGCGCTGATCCCGACCGACACCAACCTCCCCAATGCCGACGCCACCGTCGACATCGTCTTCGCCGATGATGACGATGACGGGATCGGCATCGACATCATCCGCAACGGCCAGGGCCGCGCCTATGCTTCCTACGAAATCGGCACGCGCAACGTCGCGCTGACCGTGACCAAGTCGGCGCTGGTGTTGTCGGACGGGGTGAGCGTCGGGAACCCCAAGTCGCTCCCCGGCGCGACGGTGCAATATTGCCTGCTCGTCCGCAACGCGACGCTGCTGACCGCCGCCAACGGCGTGCAGCTCAACGACGTGGTTCCCGCCAACACCACCTACGTTCCGGGGTCGATTACGATCGGCACGCCGGGCGGCACCTGCGTGGTGCTCGGCTCGACCGAGGATGACGACGCCGATGACGCGGGCGAGACCGACGGCGTGACCGCGTCGTTCAACAGCACCACCAAGAACGTCAACGCGATCGTCGGCACGGTCGGTGGCGGCGGGAGTATCGCGGTCGCGTTCAAGGTGACGATCAACTAGCCGCCCGCGCGTCCACCCCAACAGGAGAAGTGTCCCCTCGGCGCGCGAAACCCGCGCGCCGGAGAACGCCCCGCCATGTCCAGATCCAGGCATATCGCGCATTTCGGCGCCCTCCTCGGGCTAGCCGCCGTCGTCTCCGGGAACGCTTCCCCGGGGATAGCGGCCGATGTGACGCGGATCGCGAATACGGCAACGCTCGGCTTCGACGCCTCGAGCGGCCGACAATCGATTTCGTCGAACAGCGTGACGCTCGACGTCAACCGCACCAAGCGCCCGACCACGCTCAGTTTCCGCCTGCTGCCCGTCGGGTATCAGTTGACCGGACTGAAATGCGAGACGTCGCCGCAGAAATTCACCCCCGCGCCGATCGACGCCGCGACGCTTGCCACCGCCCCCAAGCTCGCGGCGATCGACGTCGGCGCGCCGCTGATCCTCGTGCTCGACAATGCGGGGGGCAATCGCGACCCCAACGCACGCGAGATCTCGCGGATCACGGTGACGACGCCGACCACGACCGGCTCGATCGAGCTGCTCGAGACGGGGCCGGACACGGGCGTATTCGCGGGCGGCGTTCCCGAAAAGGGCGGTGGCACCCCGGAGATCGCGCCATGCGACGTGACGCGCGGGCGCGGTGCCAATTTCACGCTGTCGTTCCAGGAGGACGACTTCAGCCTCGCGTCGTCCGCGTCGATCCTGGTCGACCCGGCGGGCTATGTGTTCGATTCGGGCACCGGCGCGCTGATCGACGGCGCGACCGTCTCGCTGCTCGACGACGCGGACCAGCCCGCGGTCGTGTTCGGCGACGATGGCACCAGCCGCTATCCGTCGACCGTCGTCAGCGGGACGCAGGCGACCGATGCGAGCGGGCGGAATTACACGTTCACGCAGGGCAATTACCGCTTCCCGTTCGTCGCGCCCGGCACCTACCACCTGCGCATCGTCCCGCCCGGTGCCTATACCGCGCCGAGCACGAAATCGCTCGCGGAGCTGACCGCGCTGCGCGATCCGACCGGGGTCCCCTTCATCCTCAACGACGCGTCGTTCGGCAAACGCTTCACGATCGACACGCCCAACCCGTTCTATTCGGACATTCCGCTCGACCGTGCGGGCGCGAGCGCGCTGCTGATCGCCAAGACCGCGTCGGTACGCGAGGCGTCGCCGGGCGATTTCGTGCAATATCTGGTGAGCGTGACCAATCGCGGGACCGATTCCGCGCGCAACATCCACCTGACCGACATCCTGCCGACGGGGCTGCGCTACGAACGCGGCTCGACGCGGGGGGCGGCCGAGGCGGTGCCCGCAGCGGACAGCCGGACGCTCGATTTCGCGGTCCCGCCGATCGCGCCGGGGCAGCGCGTCGACATCCGCTACGTCGTCTCGGTCGCGCCGGGCGCGCCGACCGGCGAGGCGCTCAACCGCGTGCTTGCGGCGGGCAGCGCGGGTGCCACCAGCAACGAGGCGGCGGCGTCGGTGCGGATCACGCCGCTGCTGTTCACCAGCGGCTTCACGCTGATCGGGCGCGTGACCGAGGGCGGCTGCGGCGACCCCGACAGCGGGCGGATCGGCATTCGCGGGATTCGCCTGCTGCTCGAGGACGGCACCTTCGTCGTCACCGACAAGGACGGATACTATCACGTCGAGGGCATCCGCCCGGGCCGCCACGTCGTCCAGCTCGACACCAACAGCCTCCCCGCCTCGCACCAGCCGGTCGCGTGCGACAGCGACACGCGCACCGCGGGCAGCGCGATCTCGCGCTTCGTCGAGGCGCAGGGCGGGGTGCTCAAGCGAGTCGACTTCCAGCTCCGCCCGACCGGTGTGAAGGCCGCCGCCGCCAACGCGCTGCCGATCACGGTCGCGAGCGACAGCATCGCGGCGGGCGACCGCGACTGGCTCGGCGGGCAGGCCGCCGGCACCGCGATCCTGTTCCCGACCGCGGACACCAACCCACGCGCGCCCGTCACCCGCGTCGTCGTCAAGCATCTGCCGAACCAGCGGGTCGCGCTCAGCGTCAACGGCGTGCTGGCGGAGGCGCTCAACTTCGACACGACCGAGACCGCGGCCGACAAGAGCGTCGCGGTGTCGCGCTGGTCGGGGCTTGGCCTCAAGGCCGGCGACAACCGGATCGTCGCGCGCGTGCTCGATGCCGATGGCAAGCTCGTCACCACGCTCGAACGGACGGTCCACTCGTCGGGCGCGCCGGTGCGCGCGGTCTATGCGCCGGACAAGAGCCGCCTCGTCGCCGACGGCCTGACCCGCCCGCTGATCGCGGTGCGCGTGACCGATCACGACGGCCGCCCGGTCCGCGACGGGACGGTCGTGCCGTTCACGGTCGACCAGCCCTATGCCGCCGCGATCGACGCCGAACTGGCGCAACGCCGCCCGCTCGAAGGCCGTGGCAAGGCATCCGCCACCGCGCGCGTCACCGGCGACGACGGTCTCGCGTTCATCGCGCTCGAGCCGACGACGCAGGCGGGCGCGGTGCATGTCTCGCTCGCGCTGGCCGAAAAGGAGCAGATCCGCACCAGCGACATCCGCGCGTGGCTCGCGGGCGCGCAGCGGGACTGGGTGATCGTCGGCTTCGGGTCGGGGACGCTCGGCTATGATACGCTCAAAGCGCGTACCACCCGGCTGCCGCGCGGGATGCGCGACGGCGTCGTCACCGACGGGCAGATCGCCTTCTATGCCAAGGGGCGGATCAAGGGATCGTGGCTCGCGACGATCGCCTATGACAGCGACCGCACGATCGACCGCACGCGCGGGCTGCTCGGCACGATCGACCCCGACCGCTATTACACCGTGTACGGCGACGGCTCGCAGCAGGGCTATGACGCCGCCACCCAGCGCAAGCTGTACCTCCGGCTGGAACGCCGCAACCTCTATGCGCTGCTCGGCGATTTCGAGACCGGGCTGACCGACACGCAACTCACCCGCTACAGCCGCACGCTCAACGGGGTGAAGGCCGAATATCAGGGCAAACGCATCCTGTTCAGCGCGTTCGCGGCGGATACCGACCAGCTCTATGGCCGCGACGAGATCCAGGGCAACGGCCTGTCCGGCCCGTATCGCCTGTCGGGGCGCACCATCGTCCCCAACAGCGACAAGCTGCGGATCGAGACGCGCGACCGCATCCGCCCCGAGCGGATCCTGTCGACCAGGCTGATGACCCGCCACATCGACTACGACATCGACTCGAGCGCCGGCACGATCCGCTTCCGCGAGCCGATCCTCGGGCGCGATGCGAGCAACAACCCGGTGTTCATCGTCGTCAATTACGAGACCGAAGGCCGCACCCGCCAGCTCGCCGCCGGCGGCCGCGCCGCACTGCGCCTCGCCAAGGGCCGCGCACAGATCGGCGCGAGCGTGCTGCGCGACGAGAGCGTCGGGAATGCGACCGTCGCGGGGCTGGATCTCAAGGCCAAGCCGACCGCCAACACCGAGATTCGCGGCGAAGTCGCCACCGGGGGCAAGCTCGGACTCGCGACCGGGCGCGCCTGGCTCGCCGAGGGTGAGATCCACACGCGGCGGATCGACCTGCTCGCCTACGGCCGCAGCCAGGATCGCGGCTTCGGGCTCGGCCAGCAGAACATCGTCGAGGCGGGAACGCGCAAGTTTGGGATCGACGGGCGCGTCGCGCTGCTCGACAAGCTCGCGCTGACGCTGACCGCGTGGAACGCGACCCAGCTCGACACCCCGGGCGCGCGCACCGCCGCCGAGACCCGGCTCGAATATCGCCGGACGCGCGGCACGCTGTTCATCGGCGGCACCTATGCCGACGACACCGGGATCGACGGCAAGGCGCGCCGCTCGCGGTTGCTGACGCTGGGCGGGACGCAGGACCTGTTCGGCGGCAGACTGACGATCGGCGCGCAGGCGCAGGTCGCGCCGGGCGGCGCCAAGGAGAGCGTCGATTTCCCGCTGCGCCAGCAAGTCACCGCCGCGCTGCGGGTCAGCGACGGGGTGCGCCTGCTCGCCGGATACGAGATCGCGCAGGGTCGCGACTTCACCGCCAACACCGCGCGTGTCGGGTTCGACGTCGCACCGTGGTCGGGCGCGAAGCTGATGAGCACGCTCAACCAGCAGGCCGCGACTCAGGCCACGACGCCGGCCGGCAACACCGCGTCGACCGGGGGCGAGAACGGGCAGCGCACCTATGCGCAATATGGCCTCAACCAGTCGCTCAAGCTGAGCAAGCGCTGGACGCTCGACCTGACGCTCGACGCGAACACCACGCTGCGCGGGCGGGTACCGACGGGCGCGCTGGTCAACGCGTTCGCGAGTACCGCCAACACGCCAATCGCCGGGCAATATGGCAATGACGGCGATTATGTCGCGGCGACGCTCGGCGCTGGGTATCGCGCGGAGCTGTGGTCGTGGAACGGTCGGGTCGAATATCGCCGCTCGGACCAGAGCGACCGCTGGACGATCAACACCGACGTACTGCGGTCGCTCGGCCAGGGCCGGACGCTGGCGGCAAGCGTGCATTATTCGGACCTGACCGACACACGCGGCGCGAAGGCATCGTTCGGCACCGCCGACCTCGCGCTCGCGCTGCGCCCGCAGGACAGCCACTGGTCGCTGCTCGAGCGGCTTCAGGCGCGGAACGAACGTGCGGATGCGGGGATCACCGACCGGAATGTCATCGGCGTCCCCGCATTCGGCGGCGGCTTCCAGTCGACGCTGCGCTTCATCAACAACCTCGCGGTCAATTACCGGACCGAGCCGGAAGGCGCTGGCCACGGGTTCGAAGCGACGGTCTATTACGGCGCGAAGTGGGTCCGCGGCAGCTTCGGCGACGACGATTACACCGGGTTCATCGACGTGATCGGATTCGACCTGCGCCGCGATCTCGGCCGCCGTTTCGACGTCGGGGTGCAGGGATCAGTCCAGCACGCGTGGGACCGCGGCAGCGTCGCGTTCAGCGGCGGGCCGTCCGCCGGGGTGTCGCCCGCGCAGAACGTGTGGATCTCGGTCGGCTACAACATCACGGGGTATCGCGACCGCGATTTCGAGGCGGATCGCTACACGCGCTCGGGCGGCTATGTCACCGCCCGGCTCAAGTTCGACCAATGGTCGCTCGGCCGCGCCGGCCGCACGATCTTCGGGGGCGCGAAGTGATGCGCGCCGCCGGCCACAGCTTATACCTTACGTCTGGGAGAGACTCGATGACCTTCATGGCCCCCATCGCCGTGCCCGCCACCATCACCGAACGGCGCGAGGACGAACGCTACCGCCGCGTGCTCGCGACGGGCAAGCTCAACCTCGACGGGTGCGAGATGTTCTGTTTCGTCCGCGATCTGTCGGTGGGCGGCGCGAAGATCGAGACGCTGACAGTGCCCATGATCGGCCAGCAGCTCCAGTTCGAGATGCGCGGGCTCGGGCCGTGCACAGCGCAGGTGGTGTGGAACCGCGGGTTCCTGGTCGGGCTCGCGTTCGATTCGCCGCAGGATCTGGCGACCGTGTCGGACCGCGGGACGCGCCAGGGCTATTGCGCGCGCGCGCCGCGGTTCGCGACCAACCGGCTGGCGCAATTCCGCGTTGCGGGGTCGCTGGTCGCGGTCGAGCTGGTCGATCTCAGCGCGGGTGGGGCGCGGTTGCGCGGCGCGGGGTTGATACGCCCGGATACGCCGGGGTGCCTGATCCTCGACGGCATCCCGCCGCGCGCGGGGTTCGTGCGCTGGACGCGCGACGGCGACATCGGATTCAAGTTCGCGCCGATCCTCGACTTGCCGACATTGATGCAGATCTTGACCTGAGCGGGGTGACGGCGTGTCGGCGTAAGGGCGCACAGCCGCTATACAAAACTCCGTCATGCTGAACTCGTTTCAGCATCCACCTCTCCACCTGCCCGGCCAGCCGTTGGGCCACGGTGGACCCTGAAACACGTTCAGGGTGACGGCGCGTTCGGGAGCAAGCGCGCGCAGTCGCGATGCAAGACCTCCGTCATGCCGGACGGGTTACGGTGACCTCGGCTAGAAGTCCGCGCGCGCGCCAGCGTCCAGCAGGTCGGCGAGTTCGGTCAACGAGCCTGCCGTATAGTCCCACTCCTGCGCCGCCGCGCGATCGGGCTTTGGCGCGCCGCCGAGTTCGTCCGGCCGGTCGACATAAGCGGTCCGCAACCCGCACGCGCGCGCCGCCGCGAGATCGCTGTGATGCGCCGCGACCAGGCACAGTTCCTCGGGCGCGATGCCGAGGATGTCGGCGGTCCCGAGATAGGCCTGGGGCAGCGGCTTGTAGATACCGGTCGCCTCCGCGCCGAGGATCGCGTCCCACGGCAAGCCGCCGAACCGCGCGAGGTGAAGCATCAGCGCGACGTTGCCGTTCGACAGCGTGACGATCGGGAAGCGCGCCTTCAACCGCGTCAGCCCCGCGACCGAATCCGGCCACGGATCGAGCCGCCGCCACGCCAGTGTGAGGTCGGCGACGTGCTCGGGATCGGCAACGACGCCATGCTTCGCCAACAAGGTATCGAGCGTCTCGTGGTTGAGCACGTCGAGCCGCGTGTACGGCCGCCGGCCGGAGCGGCATTCTTCCATCGCCGGCTGATACAGCCCGCGCCACGCGTCGGCAAAATCGTGCGGGTCGATCCCCGTCACGCCCGCCGCCGCGAAGAACGCGCTCGCCTCGCGCGCGATGCTCGTCCGCCAGTCGACGACGGTCCCGAACACGTCGAAGGCCAAGGCCCGTATCCGGGGCGCGCGGATCACCCCGCGACGATCTCGCGCAACGCGGCGGCAAGTCCGCGCGTCTCGGTCTCGGTGCCGATCGTCATGCGGAGCCCGTTGGCGAGCCCCTGCCCCGGCAGCCAGCGCACGATATAGGCGCGTTCGAGCAATGCCTTGTACGCGGTCTCGGCGGTGACGCTGCCTTCGAACAGGACGAGCACGAAGTTCGCTTCGCTCGCCACGGGGCGGAGGCCCGCGTTGCCGAGCTTCGCCATCTCGTCCGCGAACCACGCGCGCCACACGCGGTTGTGCTCGCGCGACTGGGCGATGAAATCCGCCGCGCCGAGCGCAGCGATCGCCGCCTCCTGCCCCGCGGTGGTGCAGCAGAACGGCGCGCGGATGCGGTGCATCGCGGCAATTGCCTCTTCCGAGCCATAACCCCAGCCGATCCGCTCGGCGGCGAGCCCGTGGATCTTGGAGAAGGTGCGCGTGACGATCACGTTCGGCTGGGTGCGCGCCAGCTCGAGTCCGCCATCGTCATCCTCGGGAGCGAGATATTCGGCATAGGCCTGGTCGAGCACGAGCATGACGTGCTTCGGCAGGCTGGCGTGCAGCCGCGCGATCTCATCCTTGCGTGCGAAGGTGCCGGTCGGGTTGTTGGGGTTGGCGACGAACACGACACGCGTCCGGTCGGTGACGCAGGCGAGGATCGCGTCGACGTCGGTGGCATGGTCCCTGTCGTCGGCGGTGACGAGCGTCGCGCCGACGCGGCGGGTCGCGATCTCATAGACCGCGAAGCCGTAGCGGACCTGGATCACCTCGTCGCCCGGGCCGGCATAGGCCCCCGCGATCAGGTGGAGCACTTCGTCCGACCCGGTGCCGTAGATGACGCGCGCGGGATCGAGATCGTGATGCGCCGCGATCGCCTCACGCAGCGCGACTGCGCCCGCATCGGGATAGCGCGCAAGGTCGCCCGCATGGCGCGAGAAGGCGGCAACCGCCTGCGCGCTGGTGCCGAGCGGGTTCTCGTTCGACGACAGCTTGATCACGGGGGCATCGCCATCCGTGGTCGAGCGACCTGGGACATAGGGAGCGATGGCCATGACCCAGGCCTTGGGAAGCGGTGCGTTCATGGGACGCGCGTTAGCGTTTGGCGCGCGGGATGGAAAGGGTTTGGGCACCGGCGTCACGCGCCGCCGAGGGGCGCGCCTTCCTCGATCATCTGCGACAGCTCGTCCCGCGCAGCATCGAGCGCGATCACCCGAGTGCGCGCGTGATGGATCTGCTCGACGTCCGCGGGTTCGCGGTCGGACGACGCGTGCTTGGCGGCTTCGCGCGTGGCGAGGTCGACCACGGCGTTCCGATATTCCGCCCGGGCCGTGACGAGCGCCGCATCCAGGGCCGTCGTCAGTTCGTTCGATGAAACCATTTTCGCCTCGCTTGCAATTCGGGGCCGGGGTGAACCGGCGTGCGGAGGCTCAACACGCCAGCGAGGCGGTGGTTGCTACCGGCGGGGGATTAACCGGCCGCGCGATCGATCCGGCGCTGAGGTCGCCCGATCCCCTCGCTTCGCGGAGTGTTTCCCCGGCGAAGGCCGGGGCCCAGTCGCGGGCGGTTGATTGGCGCGTGCTGCGCTCCGTTACAACGACCTTCGCTACTGGGCCCCGGCCTCCGCCGGGGAAGGGCTTTTTGGAGAGAAGCGATCTCAAGAACTCGGACGTCGTTTAGCTCCGCCGGCTGGACGCAGCGTTGCGCGTGGCGCATCCCGAACCGCCGTGATCCGCTCGCCGTCGGATCGAGCGCGAGCCGAGTAGCTTTCTAGCGTTCGGCGGATGCAGCCTCGCGCTGGACATCTTGGAGAATACGGATTGCTCGCTCCGCCATCGACGCGGGGACAAACACATTATCGTGATGATAGGCTGCGATCATGTTGCAGGGGATGCCATTATCCGCGAGCGCCGTTGCGACGCCGGCTGTCAGGCCGACGCCGTCGAGCGCAGAATACACCTCCAACACGATCCGGCGCATCGGCATGGATAAGTCGAAGCCGTGTTGGCGAGCATCGTCCTCGATGAGAACTATTGCAACGCCTTCGTCCTCCCGAAAGATTGCCACACTGCAACGCAATAGTGCGGCTGCAATGGTTCCGTCATTGGTTGTACAGAAAAAGTAAGCGCCCTCTTTGAGGACAGGCTTCATACCTGCGAGCATGGCTTGCCGCTCGCGCACCAAATTTTGCGTCATCCATCACCTGAACACCAGAATTAGCCGATCATGACCCAGCCTGACGGATCAGGCTGGGCGGCTAATTCGATGCTCGTTGGTAAAAGCGCAATTCATGTCGTCGTCATATCCTCGGCAGCGCGCGCCGCCTAGCCTCGCTGCGAGGAAGCAGAATCCGACATTCCTGATCGGGAACGACAAACGGGCCTGATCGTGAACGACAAACGGGAAAGCCGGGGTGTGCCGATGGTGTCGCGAAATTGCTTCCCCGGCGACGGCCGGGGCCCAGTCGCGGGCGGTTGATTGGCGCGTGCTGCGCTCCGTTACAACGACCTTCGCTACTGGACCCCGGCCTCCGCCGGGGAAGTTCTTTAGAGAGAAGCGAGTTTACGAGCGCGGACGCCGCGTCGCACCACCCGCCGGACGCAGCGTCGGGCGCGGGGCGTGGCGGACCGGCGCGGGGCCGTTCGCGCGACGCGGTGCGCGTTCGGCCTGTTCGGGGCCGCCCTGGACCGCCTCGAACTGGACCGCGCCTTCGGCTTCCTGGCCTTCGGTACGCTTGACCGCGGACATGAACTTGCTCGCGATCGCGCTCGGCACCTGGAACATCGTCTCGTTCGCGGCGATGCGGATCGCACCGACCTCGTTCTTGGTGATGTGCCCGCGACGGCAGATCAGCGGCAGGATCCAGCGCGGATCGGCGTTCTGGCGGCGGCCGATGTCCATGCGGAACCACACCACGTCGTCGAAGCCGTCGCGGTGATGCTCCTTGCCCGCTTCACGCGACGCGCCACCGGCACCCGAACCGCTCGCCTCGATCATCTCCTCGGGCGCGGGCATCCGCGCGCGATAGCTGCGGACCAGCGCGGCTGCGATATCCTCGGGGCTCTTCTTCTCGAGCAGCTGCGCACCCAAGGCGCGATCGTCCTCGTCGATCTCGACGTCTTCCATCAGCATCGTCATCAGCCGCGACTTGTCGGCCTTGCGGATGTCGTCGACGGTCGGCGCGTTCATCCACTCGACCGCGATCCGCGCACCGCGCAGCATCATCTCGACGCGGCGCTTGCGCTGATACGGCACGATCAGGATCGCGGTGCCCTTCTTGCCCGCACGACCGGTCCGGCCCGAGCGATGCTGGAGCGTCTCGGCGTCGCGCGGCAGCTCGACGTGGATGACGAGGCTGAGCGACGGCAGATCGAGCCCGCGCGCGGCGACGTCGGTCGCGACGCAGACGCGTGCGCGCTTGTCGCGGAGCGCCTGCATCGCGCTGTTGCGCTCGTTCTGGCTATGCTCGCCCGACAGCGCGACCGCGGCGAACCCGCGCTCGATCAGCCCGGCGTGGAGATGGCGGACATTGTCGCGCGTCGCGCAGAACAGGATCGCGGTCTCGGCTTCGTGGAGACGCAGCAGGTTGACGACGGCGTTCTCGATATCCGCCGGCGCGACGGTGACCGCCTGGTAGCTGATGTCGCCGTGGCCACGGTCCTCGCCGACGGTCGAGATGCGCAGCGCATCCTTCTGGTAACGCTTCGCCAGCGCGACGATCGACTTGGGCATCGTCGCCGAGAACATCAGCGTGCGTCGCCCCTCGGGCGAGGCGTCGAGGATCAACTCGAGATCCTCGCGGAAGCCCATGTCGAGCATCTCGTCGGCTTCGTCGAGGATGACCGCCTTGAGGTTGGACAGGTCGAGCGCGCCGCGCTCGATGTGATCACGCAGACGACCCGGCGTGCCGACGACAATATGCGCGCCGTGGCTAAGCGAACGACGCTCACGGCTGGCGTCCATCCCGCCGACGCAGGTCGAGATGCGCGCGCCGGCCTTGGCGTAGAGCCATTCGAGCTCGCGGCTGACCTGGAGCGCGAGTTCGCGCGTCGGCGCGATCGCGAGCGCCAGCGGCGCGCGCGGCGGCGGGAGGCGGCCTTCGTCCTCGGTGAGCAACTGGGGGGCGATCGCGAGGCCGAACGCGACGGTCTTGCCCGACCCGGTCTGCGCGGACACGATCAGATCGCGGCCTTCCGCCTGCGGTTCGATGACCGAGGCCTGGACGGGGGTCGGCGCGGCATAGCCACGGGCGGAGAGCGCTTCGGCAAGAAGCGTGGGGAGGTGTGTAAAGGGCATGGTATTCCGAATATGGGGGCGGCGGGGGCGCGCGCCAAATCAGGCCCCTAGCACGGGTGTGCGGAAAATGCACGGGGGGTGTGGAAAACGACTAAGCCGCGCGTTCCGCATCCCATTGCGACGGGTCGAGCGTCATCTGCGCGATGTAGCTCGACCGGCTTACTCCCGCCGCCCGCGCCATCGCATCGAGCCGCTTCAGCACGCGTCGCGGCAGGGTTACGTTGACGCGCTCGATCGTGTCCTCGAACAGCGCCGGGTCGAGGGTGATCACGCCGAAACCCCATCCGGCAAAGGCCGGGTCAAGCCGCACCGTATCCAGGCTTCGCGCCAGGGGTATGCCGCTGCCGGAATCGAGGGCCGCGTCGATCCAGGCGGCAGCGGCTTCTTCGGCCCCACGCAGCGCCTCGTCCAACGTATCCCCGGCGGAGAAACAGCCGGGGAGGTCTGGCACCACCACGCCGAATGCGGTGGTTTCGGTGCCGGGTTCGATCGCGATGGGGTAGCGCACGGGAGCCTCCTCAGATCTTCGCCTGCTTGCGGATCGCCGCGACCAGTCCCGCCCCCAGATCTTTCTTGGGGTGCGGTACGACAATATGGCCGCCGCGATCCGGATGGGTGAACACGTGGTGCGATCCGCGCACGCGATCGAGCATCCATCCCGCCGACATCAACTCACGAATGAGATCGGCGCTTTTCATCGTGCGCATCATACACATCGAGGTGTTGGGAGCAAACGTTTTGGCGGTCTCGCCGCGCGGCAGCGCCAGGCCTAGACCGCCATCCCCGCCGCCCAGCCGCTCGCCCACGCCCACTGGAAATTATACCCGCCAAGCCACCCGGTCACGTCGACCGCCTCGCCGATCGCATACAACCCCGGCACCTTGCGCGACTCCATCGTCTGCGAGGACAGTTCCGCCGTGGAAATCCCGCCAGCCGTCACCTCGGCCTTGGCGAACCCCTCGGTGCCATTCGGCGTGAAGCGCCAGTCCGCGAGTTGTCGCGCGGCCGCGTCGATCGCCTTGTCGGTCGACGCCCCCATCTCGCCCTCGACCCCGAGCCGGTCCGCGAGCGTCTCCGCCAGCCGCCCGGGCAAGTGGTTCGACAAGGCCGACGCCAGCGACACGCGCGGGCGCGCATGTTTCGCCGCGACCAGCCAGCCGGGCTTGAGCGCGGGGAGGAAGTCGATCCCGACCGGCTCGCCGTGCCGCCAATAGGACGAGACCTGCAGGATCGCCGGGCCGCTCAGCCCCTTGTGCGTGAACAAGGCCGCCTCGCGGAAATGCGTCTTGCCGACCTTGGCGACCACTTCGGCGGCGACTCCCGAGAGCGAGCGGAACAGCGTTTCCTCGCCGCCGAGCGTGAGTGGCACGAGCGCGGGGCGCGGCTCGACGATCTTCATCCCGAAGCGGCGGCCGAGATCGTAGGCGAAGCCGGTCGCGCCCATCTGTGGGATCGACGGGCCGCCGGTGGCGATCACCAGCGCAGGCGCGGTCGCCGTGCGTGCGCCGACACTGACGCGATACTGCCCATCCGCATGCTCGACATCCCGCACCGCGCCGCCGAGCGCGATCTCGACCGCGCCCCCGTCCCGCGCCGCATCGCATTCGTCCTGGAGCATCGCGACGATCTGCTTGGCCGAGCCATCACAGAACAATTGCCCGAGCGTCTTCTCGTGCCACCCGATCCCGTGGCGATCGACCAGCGCGATGAAATCGGCGGCGGTGTAGCGCCCGAGCGCGGACTTGGCGAAATGCCGGTTGGCGGAGATGTAGCGGTCGGGCGCGGTGTTGACGTTCGTGAAATTGCACCGCCCGCCACCCGAGATCAGGATCTTTTTGCCGATCTGGTCGGCATGATCGATCAACAGCACGCGCCGCCCGCGCTGGCCCGCGATCGCGGCGGTCATCAGCCCGGCCGCGCCGGCGCCGAGGATTATGGCATCATAGGTTTGGAGTGAGGTCATGTGGGCTGCCATAGAGCCAGCGGGCGGCAAACAGAACCCGGTGCATGGCTTCCGAGCGCCCGCGCCCATCTGCACCCGCACCATCCCACCGCCGTCATGCTGAACTCGTTTCAGCATCCACCGTGCAGGCAGCACGGACCGGACTCGGGGCGCGGTGGACCCTGAAACAAGTTCAGGGTGACGCTTGGTAGGAAAAGGCCGCCCCCCGCCCCTGCCCCCGGCCTGCAGACCGCCGCCGCCAAAACGCCCCCCAAACGAACGCAAAGGCTTTACGTCGCCAACGATCCCCCTCTACAACCCCACCATACCCGATCCTCGAAAGGTCCCCCGTCATGCGTGAAGCCGCGATCGTTTCCACCGCCCGGACGCCGATCGGCAAGGCGTATCGCGGGGCGTTCAACGTGACCGAGGCCCCGGTGCTCGCCGCCCACGTGATGAACGCCGCGGTCGAGCGTGCCGGAATCGACCCCGCGCGGATCGACGAGATCTTCTGGGGTGTCGGCAACCAATGGGGCAGCCAGGGCGGCAATGCGGGGCGGATGGCGACCTTCGCCGCGGGACTGCCGCAGACCGTCCCCGCCTTTACGCTCGATCGCAAATGCGGCTCGGGGCTGACCGCGATCGCGCTCGCCGCGCGGTCGATCCTGTGCGACGAGATCGACGTCGCGCTCGCGGGCGGGATGGAATCGGTGAGCCTGACCGTCACCAAGGACGCGCCGCGTTTCGTCAACAGCTCGGTCACCGACCGCGAGCCAGCCGCCTATATCCCGATGATCGAGACCGCCGAGATCGTGGCGCAGCGTTATGGCATCACCCGCGCCGCGCAGGACGCCTATGGGGCGCAGAGCCAGCAGCGCGCCGCGCGGGGGCTCGAGACGGGCGCGTTCGTCGAGGAGATCGCGCCGATCACGGTCGAGAAGGCGCTGTTCGACAAGGCGGGCACCCGCACCGGGAGCGAGACCGTCACGCTCGCGCAGGACGAGGGGATTCGCCCGGGAACGACGCTGGAGGCGCTGTCCGGACTCAAGACGGTGTGGCCGGGGGGCGAGTTCACCGGCCCGGGCGAGACGATCACCGCGGGCAACGCGAGTCAGCTGTCGGACGGCGCATCGGCGCAGATCGTGATGGATCACGCCACGGCGAAGGCGGAAGGGCGGGACGTGCTCGGGCTGTACCGCGGGTTCCAGGCGGCGGGGTGCGCGCCCGACGAGATGGGGATCGGCCCCGTCTTCGCGATCCCCAAGCTGCTCGCGCGCGCCGGGCTGAGCGTCGCGGATATCGGGCTGTGGGAACTCAACGAGGCGTTCGCGTCGCAATGCCTCTATTGCCGCGACACGCTCGGGATCGATCCGGAAAAGTATAACGTCAACGGCGGCGCGATCGCGATCGGTCATCCGTTCGGGATGACCGGGTCGCGGCTCGTCGGCCATGCGCTGATCGAGGGACGCAAGCGCGGGGTGCGCTGGGTCGTGGTGTCGATGTGCACCGCGGGCGGGATGGGCGCGGCGGGGTTGTTCGAGATCGTGTAGCGGGATCTGTTTGGGGAAAGCACTCCCTCTGACGGTCTCGATGTATCGCCGCGCATGGTCGCTACATCCCGGCCAAGGTTACCCTCACTCCGCCAGTCGCGTCTCGATCCGCGGGTCGCCCGCGAGCGTGCGATGGACCGGGCATTTGTCCGCGATCACCAGCATCCGTGCGCGCTGTGCGTCGGTCAGCGCGCCCTGCAGCGTCACCACCCGCTCGAGCACCTCGATCTGCGGCCGCCCGCCCGCCGCCGCGGCGCAATCGTCGGCGTGATGGCGGCGGTGGTGCAACGTCACCGCGACACCGTCGAGCGGGATCCCCTCGTTCGCCGCGACCAGCCGGAGCGTCATCGCGGTGCACGTGCCGAGCGCGGCGAGCAGCAGGTCGTACGGCGTCGGCCCGAGATCGCTCCCGCCCATCCTGAGCGGCTCGTCCGCAAGGAAGCTGTGCCCCGCCGATTCGACGATCTGGACGAATTTCGCCTCGGTCGAGCTCACGCGGACATGGCCCTCAGGCACCTCCCCCACCGGCATCGCCGCGCCGAGGAACGGCTGGACCCAGGCGGCGATGAGCTGCGCGGCGTAGCTCGCCTGCGCGGGATCGGTCAGCAGATGGTCCGCGCCATCGAGCGCGACGAAGCTCTTGGGGTGTTTCGCCGCCTCGAAGATCGCGCGCGCATTCTCCACCCCAACGGTCGCGTCGGTCGCCGAATGCAGCACGAGCAGCGCGCGCTTCAAATGCGCGAGCCGGTTCGCCTGATCCTGTCCCTCGACCGAGGCGAGGAACTCGCGCCCGATCCGGAACGGACGCCCGCCGATCGACACCTCGCGCGGTTCGTCGGCGAGGTCGTCCGCCCCCTTGATGAGATGCAGCACGTGGCGCGGATCGAACGGTGCGGCGATCGTCACCACCGCGCGCGCCGCCGGGATATGCTCCGCCGCCGCGATCACCGCCGCGCCGCCGAGCGAATGGCCGATCAGGATGTCGGGCGCGCCGATGTCGCCCGCGAGGAAATCCGCCGCCGCGACCAGATCCGCGACGTTCGCGCTGAAGTGGCTGTCGGCGAACGCGCCCTCGCTCGCGCCCAGTCCCGTGAAATCGAACCGCAGCGTCGCGATCCCCTGTTCGGCGAGCGCGAGGCTGACGCGGCGCGCGGCATGGCTCTGCGCGGTGCAGGTGAAGCAATGCGCGAACAGCGCGACCGCGCGCACCCGGCCGGGCGGGCGCTCGAGCGATCCCGCCAGCATCACGCCTTCCGCATTGGGGAACCGAACCTCGCGCTTCATCGTCTGTCTCCGTGCCGGCGGGACGATTGCCCGCACCCGGCGCGCGCTCTACCATGCGCGGACACATCGGGGGAAATCGCATGGCGCACGGCACGACGTTGATCACCGGCGCGTCCGCCGGCCTTGGCGAACGCTTCGCGCTCGCGGTGGCGGCGACGGGGGAGAACGTGATCCTGGTGGCGCGCCGTACCGACCGGCTCGAGGCGCTCGCGCAGCGGATCCGGGTCGACCATCAGGTCGCCGCCGACGTCATCGCGAGCGATCTCGCCGCGCCGGGCGCGCCCGCCGCGCTGATCGCCGAAGTCGCGCGGCGCGGGCTGGCGGTCACCACGCTGATCAACAACGCGGGCTACGGCGCGCGCGGCGCGTTCGCCGAGCTCGATGGCGCGATGCAGGCACGGATGATCGACCTCAACTGCCGCGCGCTGGTGGAATTGTGCCATGCGGTGCTGCCGGGGATGCTCCAGCGGCGCGACGGCGCGATCCTCAACGTCGCCTCGACCGCCGCCTTCCAGCCGGGGCCGTGGATGAGCGTCTATTATGCGACCAAGGCGTTCGTGCTGAGCTTTTCGGAAGGATTGCACGAGGAAGTGAAGGCGGGCGGCGTGCGCGTGTCGGCCCTGTGCCCCGGGCCGACGCGGACCGAATTCGCCGAGGTCGCGGACATGGGGGACAGCGAACTGTTCAAGCGTTTCGCGACCGAGCCCGACGCGGTGGTCCGCGACGGGCTGCGCGCGCTCGAGGCGAACCGCGCGGTCGCGGTTTCGGGGCTGCTCAACAGCGTGATGGCGGGCGCGATCCGCTTCACGCCGCGCGGGGTGGCGCGATCGATGGCGGGGTCGTTGCAGAAGACGCGGGGGAAGTAGCGGCGGATGCCCCCTCCGTCATTCCCGCGGAGGCGGGAATCCATACTGGCTGTCCGCGGGTTTCCTTCCCCGCGTCCGGCTAATGGATCCCCGCCTCCGCGGGGATGACGGGATGTGGCGAGGGCATCGCGCCCCTGTGCCCTGCCCCGCCCGCCGTTCAGTTCGCAAAAAGCAGGACCGGCGTTTCCAGATACTTGCGCAGCGCCTGGACGAAGCTCGCGGCATCCCAGCCGTCGACCACGCGGTGATCGCAGCTGATCGACAGGTTCATCAGCTTCGCACGCACGATCTCATCGCCGACAAATATGGGCCGTTCGACGATCTTGTTCGGCCCGATGATCGCGACTTCGGGGCGGTTGATGACCGGCGTCGTCGCGATCCCGCCGAGCGGGCCGAGCGAGGTGACGGTCAGCGTGCCGCCGCCCATCTCGTTCGGCGCGAGCTTGTTCGCGCGGGCGGCTTCGGCAAGGCGCACGATCTCGGTCGCGAGCTGCCACACGTTGCGGTCCTGCGCGTCGCGGATGACGGGGACGGTGAGGCCCGCGTCGGTCTGCGTCGCCATGCCCATGTGGACGCTGCCGTGCCGAGTCACCACGCCCGCCTCGTCGTCGTAGCGCGCGTTGAGCATCGGGAAGGCCGGGATCGTCTTGCAGATCGCGACGATCAGCAGCGGGAGCAGCGTCAGCTTGGGGCGGCCGCCACGGTTGGCGTTGAGGTCGGCGCGCATCGCCTCCAGCGCGGTGACGTCGATTTCGTCGACATAGGTGAAGTGCGGAATCGCGCGCTTCGACGCGGCCATGTTCTCGGCGATGCGGCGGCGCATGCCGATGACCTTGATCGCCTCGTCCGCGCGCGCGTTCGAGGCGTGCGGGGCGTGGTAGCCCTGGCCGCTGCCGTAGCGGAGGAATGCGTCGAGATCGCTGTGGCGGATGCGGTCGCCCTCGGCCTTGATTTGCGACAAGTCGACGCCAAGGTCCGCCGCACGCGCGCGGACCGCGGGGGACGCGAGGACGGCCTTCTTCTCCCTCTCCCCGCTTGCGGGGAGAGGGTCGGGGAGAGGGGCAGTATCGGGCG
>NZ_AIDW01000025.1 GCF_000251145.1 Sphingomonas sp. PAMC 26621
GCGCAAGCCAAGCGCGGCCTGCCGATCGGCGTGCTCGCGATCGATCTCGATCGGTTCAAGGCGGTCAACGATCGTTATGGCCATCTCGTCGGCGACGCAGTGCTGGTCGAGGTCGCCCAACGGTTGCGCAATTCCGTTCGCCCGACCGATCATCTGGCGCGGCTGGGCGGCGACGAGTTCGTCGCGCTGCTGCCGGATTCGACCGTCGAACGCGTCGCGATGGTGGCACAACGGATCGAACGCGCGCTCAACCAGACGATGCAATGGGTCGACACGGTCGTCCCGATCCATGCCAGCGTCGGCGAGGCCACGATGCCGAACCCGAACGACGACCAGGTCTCGCAGAGCTTCAGCGCGGCGCTGTGTCGCGCCGATGCCTCGCTTTACGCGACCAAGCGCATTCGGCACGATGCCTATGCCCTGCAGGGGGGTTGACGCGAGCGACGGCTAGAATCCGCCCCTTGCCAGTACCGCGTGGGACCAGGACGCGGCGGCATCCGACGTCGCGTTCGGCCACATCGGGGCGTCGAGGGTTCCGATCGCGAACGGTCTATTCCGATCGGACGGCCAGCACCGGCGGTTCGTGCTCTCCCGGCGCGGCCAATCGTGCGCGTATCCCTCTTGCGTTATTTGCCCTTGAGGATGCCGGTAAGCAGCTCCAATGCATTCTGGACGATCCCGCCCGACGCGTTCTGTGGGTTGTTGGCCGCCGCTGCGGCGGCTGCCGCTGCCGCCTTGGCGGCATCGTCCGCGGCCTTGGCGGCAACCTTCGCCGCATCGGCCTGCTGCTTGGCTGCATCCGCGGCCGCCTTGGTCGCTGCCTTGGCGGCCTCGCTGGCGGTCTTGGCGGCTTCGCGGGCGGCCTTTGCGGCAGCCTGATCGGACGCGTCCTTGGCCGTCTTGTCCGCCGTTGCCTGCGCCGCGGCGACGTTGGCCTTGGCAACATCGTCCGCAGCTCTTGCCGCCTCCGCCGCAGCTTTCTGCGCTGTCGCCTGCGCGCCGGGATCGCCGGCCGCATTGGCAGCGTCCAGCGCGGCCTGCGCTGCAGCCTTCGCCGTCTGGTCGGCAACCATTTTTGCTGCAGCCACCATGGCATCGATATCGCCTTGCGCCTTCGCCGCAGCGTCGGCTGCCTCGCTGCTCCCCTTGTCCCCATTGGCCTTGGCGGTCGCCTCCGCCGCCTGCTGCGCGGCCAGCGCCGCCATCCGGGCCGCCTGGTCCGCCGCCATCCTGGTCTGCGCGGCCATGTCCTCGGCCTGCGACTGCGTGGTCGCGGCCTGGCTCGCCATGGCAGTGGCGGCGCCTGCTGCGATCGCGGCATTGGCGGTGTCGACCGCCTTGACGGCCGATGCGGACGCTTCGGTGACCGAGCGGGTTATGGTCGCGAGTTCGGCGATGTCGGCCGCACCGCCGGTGGTGCCGCTGACCAGCCCGTTCGTCACCGCGGCAAGCGACACCGGGGCCTCGTAGATCGCCGCGTCGATGCCCGGCGCCGCGACCGCGACGGGGGCCGAAACGGCGCCCGGCACCTCAGCCGAGGCTGGCGTTTCCGAAGGCGCAGCGACCGCCGTGGCAACGCTTTCGGCGGCGACGGGCGCGGGCGTCGGGTCGGGGCCCGGTGCCGAGGGCGACGCGACCACCTTGGTAACGCCGTTGCTCTCGACCCGCATCCTGTAAAGGTCCTGCGCGCCGACCATCGCGACCGAGCCCGGCTTGAGCAGATCATGCGCACCGCCATCGCCGGTCGCCACGTCGACTGCACCTTCGAGCACCTGGACCGACGCGCCCTTGTCCGTGACCCCGACCGAAAAGGTCGTGCCCTTGACCACGGCGGCGAGATACGGCGTCTTCACCTCGAAATGCGGCGTCATCTTCTTCTTGATCATGAAGACGACGTTGCCGACTTCCTGAACAACCTGCGTAAAGCCGGTCGCCTGGACCTCCACCGGCAGGCGCAGCCGGGAGGCGGCGGCGACCATCATATATTCGGACCCGCGCACCAGCACCGCGCGGCCGCCCGGACCGGTCGTCACGGTGTCCCCCGCTGCGACCCCGAGGCCGCGCGTGGCGACCTTGCTGAGACCGCCATGGCCGATCTGCACGGGTCCGCTCGTCTCGCTCACCGTCCAGCCGGGCTCGGTGGCCATCGCGGTCGAGGAACAACCCGCAGCGATGATCGCGATGAACCGTTTACGCATCCTAGTACCTCTCATTCAGGCACACCGGGTAGCGCGCTGGCCTGTGCAAAAAGTTCAAACTCGCGGTAAATCCTCCGTTAGCCATCGAAGAAACTAACCTTTTGCAAAGGCTTGCACCCTACCCAGCCAATAACGGCTGGAGGTTTCTGGAATGCGTGTGGCGAGAAGTGTGCTGGCGGGCGGTGCGGCCGTGCTGTGTCCGTGGAGCGCCGCGCAGGCGCAGGACCAGCTCAATCGCGCCGACCCCGCAATCCTCTCGCGCACTTTGCCACGCCCCGCATCGCCGCAGCCCGCCACCGAGCCGGTGGTCGCGACGGGCCCGAGAACAGAACAAGCCGAAACGCGGGCCGCACCGCGAATCGCGCAGGCGATCGTGGTCCAGGGCGCGGACGACATTGCGCGGGACCGCTTCAGCAACGGCCTGATCCCGTACCTCGGACGGAACCTGTCCGGCAGCGATCTCAGGGCGCTTTCCCGCGCGGTCGCCGATGTCGCGCGGCAGGCGGGCTATCCGTTCGCCAGCGCATGGATCGAGCCGCAGGCGATGGCCGACGGCGTGCTGCGGGTGCGGCTCGACGCAGGAACGCTTTCGGCGGTGCGCGTGATCGGCCACCCCAATGCGCTGGCGGATCGCATGCTGACCCAGGCGCTCGTCACCGGCCGCCCGGTCCGCCGCGAACAGCTCGAACGCGCGATCCTGCTCGTCGGCGACATCCCGGGGATCACGGTCAAGGAAAGCAAGTATCTGCGCCAGGACGGGTTTGGGATCCTGCTGGTGACGATAACGGAGGATCGGCTGAGCGGTTACGCGCAGGTCGACAATCGCGGCAGCAAGGAAGTCGGGCCGATCCGCGCGACCGCGATCGCCAACGCGCGCGGTCTGTTCCAGTCGGGGGATGAAGCGAGCCTCCTTCTGGCGAACACGCCGATCAACCCTTCGGAGTTCGTGTTCGTTCGTGGGCGCTACACTGCGCCGGTCGATTCGCGCGGGGCGACCGTCTCGGCCTCCGCGTCTTATGGTCTTGCCAACCCCGGTGCCGCCCTCGCACCGCTCGACGTCACCGGGGAGACGTTCGACGCGAGTCTGTTCTACTCCCGGCCGATCCTGCGGTCGCGCGAACGCAGCCTGTGGGCGACGGTGGAAATCCGCGGGCTGCGAAGTCGCCAGAGCCTGCTCGGCTTCCCCTTGCGCGACGATTCGATCGCGACGGTGACGGGCGCGCTCACCGGAACGATGCGCGCAGGTTCCGGGATCCTGCGCGGCGGGGTGCGGCTGACCGACGGGCTCCCGGTGCCGGGCGTGTCACACGAGGGCGACGCGCGGATATCGCGCAGCGATGGCGACGCGCGTTTCGTCGTGTTGAGCTACGCCGCGGAATGGGTCGTGCCGCTGTCGCGCCGGGTCAGCCTGGCGCTGGCCTCGGAAGCGCAGGTCGCATCGCGCCCGTTGCTCGCGACGATGGAAATCGGCGTCGGCGGTCCGGGCTTCGGGCGCGGCTATGATTATGCCGAGCGCACCGGCGACAACGGCATCCTCGGCTCGGGCGAAGTCCGTCTCGATCTCGGGCGGTTTGCGCCGCGCCTCGTCGATCGGGTACAACTTTATGCGTCGGTCGACGGCGGATATGTCGGGAACCTGCGCGGCGGTGCCGGGGGTGGCGCGCTGCTGTCGACCGCGGCGGGCGTGCGGACCGGTCGCGGTCGGCTGAGCGGGATGCTAGAAATCGCAATGCCGATCAACGCGGATCGTTTCGATACCCGTAACAGCGATCCCCGCCTGTCCTTCCGCCTGTCGCGGGTGTTCTGATGCGGATCGCGCGCGGGCTGACCGCAGCCTTCGACCCGCGGCCGTCGAGCTGGGCGATCGTCGGCACGGCCGCGTTGGTCGGCCTGCTGCTTGCGTTCCTCCCGATCGGCGCGGCGATCGACCGCACGCTCAGCGCGGCGCGCTTTGCGCTGGTCCCGCAGGTTGCGAGCGGCAAGGTGGTGGTGGTCGAGATGGACGCGCAAAGTGCGCGCGCGATCAAGCGGTGGCCATGGTCACGCGCGCATTACGCCGCGGTGGTCGACCATCTGCGTCGGGCGGGGGCGAGCGCGATCGTGTTCGACGTGGACTTCTCGTCGTCAGCGGACTCGCCCGGCGACACCGCCTTTGCCGCAGCGCTGGAGCGTTCCGCCGGGCTGGTCGCCTTGCCGACCTTCGGCCAGAGCGCCAATTCGGCCGACCAGCGCACGATCGATGCATTGCCGCTTGCGATGTTCCGCGCGCCGGTCGCGCTCGCGTCGGTCAGCATCCAGCCGGATACCGACGGGCAGGTCCGCGCGATGCCGTTCGGCACGGTGACGGCGGGCGTGCCACGCCCCTCGCTGTCCGCCTATATCGCGCAAACCTCGGGCACCGTGAACGTCGGCTTTCCGATCGACATGTCGATCGACCCGGCGACCATCCCCCGCCTCAGCTTCATCGATGTCCGCAACGGCACGTTCGATCCGGCGCGGGTCCGGGGTCGCGCGGTCCTGATCGGGGCGACCGCGGTGGAAATGGGCGACCGCTATGCCACCCCTTTGTGGGGGGTCATTCCGGGTGTGGTGGTGCAGGCGATGGCCGCCGAAACCCTGCTGCGCGGAGTCCCGGTCAACGGCAGCGCGGCCGTGCCGTTCCTGCTCGCTTTCCTGATCGTGGCCGGCGTCGTCCGGCTGCGGAGTGCCGCGCTGTTCGCGACGGTGGCGGTCGCGCTGATCCTGGTGTCCGGCGCGGCGTTGCTGGCACAGCATGCCCTGCTGGTCACCTACCCGCTCGCCGCCGCTCTTGGCATGCTCACCTTTGCCGGTTGCGCCTGCGGGATCCGCGAAGTCGCCGGGCGGTTCCGCGACCAGCGCATGATCGACGCGGCGACCGGTCTTCCCAACGGACTGTCGCTGGCTGCCGAACGATTCGACTCTGCCGAGTGCACGCTGGTGGTGGTGCATCTCGCCAATTACGACAGTCTGGTCGCGGTCCTCGGGTCGCGGCCCTCGGGCGACGTCCTGTTGCGGATCGCCGACCGCCTCGCGCTGGTAGCGAGCGGAAACCGCGTCTATCGCGCCGCCGACCGTCAGCTCGCGTTCGTGCTGCCACAGGACGAACCGGTCGACGACACGCTCGACGGGCTGCGCGCGATCCTGCTGCAAGCGGTCGAGGTCTCCGGCCGCAAGGTCGATGTCGCGGTCGCGCTCGGGGTTGCGACCGGCGCTTCGACCGCAATCGAACGCCTGCTCGCGGACGCGGCGCTTGCCGCCGAGCAGGCGTTGCAAGGCGGGGGCTTCTGGCGCCGCAGCGTTGCCGACGACGGCGGTCTCGAACGGTCGATCTCGTTGATGGGCGAGCTCGACACGGCGCTTGTCGAGGGTGGGATCGAAGTCTTCTACCAGCCGAAATACGACGTGCGGACCGCGCGGATTACCAGCACCGAAGCACTGGTCCGCTGGCGTCACGCCACGCGCGGGTTCATCGGCCCCGACCTGTTCATTCCGCTCGCCGAGAAGACCAACCGGATCGCCCCCCTCACGCTCCACGTGTTGCGGACCGTGGTCCGCGACCTGTCCGGCTGGCGCACCGCCCATGGTGCGGTGACCGCTGCCGTGAACATCTCCGCCAACCTGCTTTCGGACGCGGCGTTCAATGCGGAGGTCGAGCGCATTCTGGGTACGTCGGATGTCCCCGCGACCGCGCTGGTCTTCGAAGTCACCGAATCCGCCGCCATGTCCGATCCGACCAGCGCGATCGCCGCGCTGAAACGGTATCGCGCGCTCGGGATCGCGCTGTCGATGGACGATTACGGGACCGGACAGTCGACGCTGACGTACCTGAAGCAGTTGCCGCTCAACGAACTGAAGATCGACCGAAGCTTCGTCCAGCACGCCCATGTCAACCGCGCCGATGGCGTCCTCGTCCGCTCGACCATCGAACTCGCGCACGACCTCGGCCTCAAGGTCGTCGCCGAGGGGGTCGAGGACCAGGCCTGTCTCGACTTCCTGAAGACCTGCGGATGCGATGTGATCCAAGGCTATTTCATCAGTCGCCCGCTCCCGCTGCCGCAGTTGCTGGCGCTGCTGGCCGATCCGTCCACGCTCGCGGCCTGAGGGAGCGGGCCGTCGACCGGGGCTGAACGCGTTCCGGGAATTTCCCGGCTTGGGCCGACCGCCTCGATCCGCCATGGAGGCGCGCCATGGGGACATTCGCGACTTCCGGTCGAACACTGATCCGTTTGATACCGACGCCCCCGACTGGTCGCGAAGGGCTGGTGTTGCTCGGCTATGCGGGCGCATTCCTGCTCGCGCACCGGGCTGCCGCCTTCTGGGGTGGAAGCAGCTATTACTCGCTCTGGTTTCCGGCGGCGGGGCTTCGTCTCGCCTTGCTCTGGCGCGGGGGCGCCCGGCTGACCCTGGCGGTCGCGGCGATCGAGATCGTGATGCAGGTCTTCAACGGGGTCGTGCAACCGGCGGGGGACTGGCCCATCCAGATCGTCGGCGTGGCGCGTCCGGTGCTTGCGTACGGGCTTACGGTCGCCGGGGTGCGCTGGGCGACCGAACGCGGCCAGAACAGCCTGGTCACGCCGCCGATGCCGTTCGGCCTCGCCGCCGTCCTCGCGCCGATCGCCGCGGCCCTGTTCGCCCTGCCCTCGGCGTTCCTGCAACCCGCGATCACGCATGTCGACGGCCTGCGACAGATCATCGCGTCGTTGACCGCCTTTGCGGTCGGCGACCTGCTCGGCGTCCTGTTGCTGGCCCCGCCGCTGCTGTGGCTGGAGGATGTCGTGGCCGGGCGGGCGTCGTTCCAACGCCCCCGGCTGCGGCATGCGGTCGAGGCGGTTGCGGTGCTTGCGGTATCGATCGGCATGGTCGTCGCGCTCTCCAGCATCGGGCTTGGCCTTCCGGCGACGCCGGTCCTGCTCGGGACCGCCTGGATCGGCCTGCGCTTCGGACGTGCGGCGGCGTGGGGCGCGATCGTCCTGGTCGCGCTCGTGGT
This sequence comes from Sphingomonas sp. PAMC 26621, assembly GCF_000251145.1. Lineage (GTDB taxonomy): Bacteria > Pseudomonadota > Alphaproteobacteria > Sphingomonadales > Sphingomonadaceae > Sphingomonas. The sequence goes on from NZ_AIDW01000025.1 coordinate 7,207, forward strand.
GCTGCCGCACACCAGCGGCGTCATGCCGATCGACGAGCGATTGTCGCTCCACCTCAGTCTCGCGGCGGTCGTCGTGGTAGGCTATCTGGCGGGCAGCTTCGCCGAAGCCGAGGCACGGGCGCGGGTCGATATCGCCCGGCGGGACCGGATGCTGTTCCAGGCCGAGCGGCTGAAGACGCTGCGCGCGATGTCGGTCGCGGTGATCCACGAAATAAGCCAGCCCCTGTCGACGCTGGCGATCGAGGCGCGGCATCTCGCGGAAATCACCGTGAATGCCGGGGACGAGATTGCCGCGAGCGCGGTCCTGATCGAGCGCAAGGCCGATGCGCTGTCCGTCCTCGTCCGGCGGCTTCGCCGGTTTGGCGGCCGCGCGGTGGACGAGCCGTCCCTGCTTCCGGTCAACGCGCTGATCGACATCGTTCTGGGTCTTGCGGCACCGGAAGCGAAATCGGCGCGGGTCGCGCTGATCGTCGGCCCGATCGATCCCGACCTGGTCGTGCTGGGCCAGGAAATCGAACTGGCGCAAGCCCTCGTCAACGTTCTCCGCAACGCGATCCAGGCCAGCCAGACCCGCGACATCCACGTGGGGATCGACCAGGACGCGCAGGACGTCATCATCTCCGTCGCCAATCCCTGCGCCGATGCTGCCCCTTACGCCGGCATGGGCGTCGGGACGCTCGTCGCGCGCGCGATCGTCGAGGCGCACAATGGTCGCCTGACCCGCGAGGAACGCGCCGGGCACCATATCGTCCGCCTTACCCTCCCCCTTGCCGGAGACCGCAAATGACCGCTGCAACCGTATATGTCGTCGACGACGACGGCGATCTCGGCGCGAGCGTGGCGCGTTTGCTCGGGCGGCACGGCCACGCCGCGGAACCGTTCCTCGACCCCGCCCTGCTGCTCGAGGTCTATGCCGAGGCCCCGGCGCATTGTGTCGTCACCGACGTGATGATGGGCGACCTGGACGGGTTCGCCTTCGCCGATCGGTTGCGCGCGCTGGATCCGGGGGTTGCGATCATCTTCATGACCGCGTGGCCGACCACCGCCAACGCGGTCGACTCGGTGCGCCATTACGGCGGGCTCGATTATCTCGAAAAACCGCTCGACGAGGATCGCCTGCTGGCGGCGGTTGCCGAGGGGATCGCCTGGTCGCGCCGGACCCGCGCGGTGATCGAGCGGACCGCCAGCCTCACCCGCCGCGAGCGGCAGGTCTTCGACCTGCTCGTCCAGGGGCATAGCAACAAGGCCGTCGCCGCCGCGCTGGCGCTCAGCCCGAAGACCGTCGAGGATCACCGCGCCGCGATCGTCGCCAAGACCGGGGCGAACGGTCTCGCCCAGTTGATCGCGCTCGCGCAGTGACCGGTGGCGGTCGCCGTCAGCGATCGTCAGAAATGCGCGAGATAACCGCCATCGACCGCAAGCACCTGCCCGGTGACGTAGGAAGAACCGGTCGACGCGAAGAAGAGGACGGCCCCCGCGATCTCCTCGGGGCGGCCCCAGCGACCAAGCGACGTGCGGCGGGTGAGATGATCGGCAATCGCGGGGTCGGCGACCATCGGTCGGTTCGCCTCGGTCGCGAAAAAGCCCGGCGCGACCGCATTCACCGTGATCTGGCGCGACCCCAGCTCGGCCGCCAGAGCGCGTGTCAAAGCGTCGAGCCCCCCTTTTGCCACCGTATAGGCGGCGTCTCCGGAGCGGGCGATCTGGCCGGCAATCGACGTGACGTTGATGATGCGGCCGCCGCTCGGCATTTGCGCGGCGACGGCGCGGGCCAGATCGAACGGCGCGACAAGATTGGTCTCCAGCATCCGACGCACATCCGCGCGAGCGAGATCGGCAAGCGGCCGGCGGTCGCGCGCCCCCGCATTGTTGACCAGGATGTCGATGCCGCCACGCCCTTCGAGCAAGGTGGCCGCCGCATCGTCCCGATCGAGGTCGGCAACGATATATTCTGCCGAACCGCCGGTCTCCGCGATCGCGTGAACGACAGCGCGCAGACGATCCACGTCACGACCCTGCACCAGAACATGCGCACCGGCCTTGGCGAGGGCATGCGCGATCTCGCTGCCGAGGCCACCACTCGCCCCCGTGACGAGGGCGGTCTTGCCGGTCAACCGCGTCATCGTGGCTCCGTCTCGTCCGCCGCCGAAAGCAGATTTGTGATGATCGTTTCGAGCAGGCTCGTCAGGCGTTCCATATCCGCGGGAGATATGCCCGCCATCGCGGTCTGATCCACCCGGTCATCGAGCAACCCGAGCCGTTCCAGCGTCGGCATCGCCTGTGGCATGAGGTAGAGCCGGTTGACGCGGCGGTCGGCCTGGTCCGGGCGGCGTTCGACCCATTGCGCCGCCTCGAGACGATCGATCGTCTGCCCGGTCGTCACCGTGCCGATTTCCAGCATCTCGGCGATTTCGCGCTGCGTTGCCCCCTCGCGGACGTAGATTGCGGCGAGAACGCGCCACTGCGCGCGCGTGAGCGGCTTGCCGTCGGACAGCGACATACTGCGCGCGCGCTGATCGAAGCGCTTCCGCAGCAATTTGGTGATCAAAACCACCTGCGTCGCAAATCTACGGTTTGGCGGCGCGCCGCGGCCACTGTCATCGATCGTGACCATAACGCCGGTCGCTTCCTTTACTGTCCCCCGCGCACCGTCGGTACCAAATCCTGCCTGTCCGTCAAAGACTGATACTGCGCAGGCGGATCATGCGCTTGCGTACTATTCGCTTGCGCGCAATGTCCTTTCGGTAGCAGAGCCGCCGGGAGCGCTCGATCCGGATCCGCTCGACTCGCAAGTCTGCCGACCCGCTGCTTTCGGTGAGCAAGGAAATATGAGCTTGGAAGATACCCCCGGCCGCTCGACGGATTATCCCAGCGTCGAGACGTCGCCCCCGGTCGAAAATCCCGCTCCGCGCGTGGCGGCGGTCGACCCGCAACCCCGCCGCCGTCGCAATTTCCGGACGCCGTTGCTCCTGCTGGCACCGGTCGTGGCCGTCATCCTCGGCCTGTACTTCTATCTGAGCGGCGGGCGCTATCAGGCGACCGACAACGGCTATATCCAGTCCGGCCTGGTATCGGTCAGCGCGAACGTCAGCGGCCCGGTGGTGGCGGTCGCGGTGCGGAACAACCAGCATGTCCGTTCGGGCGACGTCCTGTTCCGGATCGATCCCGCCCCCTATCAGGCTGCGGTCGACGAGGCCGTCGCGGAACTGGCGACCGCGCAAGCGCAAGTCGGGTCACTGCGCGCCAACTTCCGCGAAGGCGAAGCCGCGCTGCAGGCCGGGCGCGACCGGCTGGCCTATGCGGTGCGCGAGGCCGCCCGACAGAAGGCGTTGCTCGCCGAAGGGATCTCGTCGCAGAACCAGTATGACCAGGCCGTGCTCGCGGCGCAGACCGCGCGCCAGCAGATCCAGACCTCGGTCCAGCAGAATGCGAGCGTCGCCGCGACGCTGACCGGAAGCGTGACCGCGCCGACCGACCGCCAGCCAGCGGTGCGCCGCGCGCAGGCGGCGCTCGAGCGCGCGAAGCTCAATCTGGGCTATACCGTCGTGCGCGCCGCGCAGGACGGGATCGTCACCAAGGTCGATCAGCTCCAGGTCGGCAGCTACGTCAGCGCCGCCAAGCCGGTGTTCACGCTCGCCAGCACGCGGTTGTGGGTCGAGGGGAATTTCAAGGAAGACCAGCTCAACCACATGCGGATCGGCCAGCGCGCGACGTTCAAGGTCGACGCCTTTCCCGATCTCGAGCTGACCGGCCGCGTCGCGAGCTTCAGCCCCGGCACCGGCAACAGCTTCGCGTTGCTGCCGCCCGAGAACGCCACCGGCAACTGGGTCAAGGTCGTCCAGCGCCTGCCGATCGAGTTCAGCATCGATCGGTTGCCGCGCGACCTCCCGCTCCATGCGGGGCTGAGCGTCGAGGTCAAGGTCGACACCGGCTATCAGCGCCATCTGTTCGGCGGCGCGACGCAGGCACGATGACCGGCGCTTACCCGGACCCGGCGACCCGCAACATCATCACCGCCGCCGTGATGGCGGCAACGGTGATGAACTCGCTCGACAGCACAATCGCCAACGTCGCGCTCCCGCACATCCAGGGGAGCGTGTCGGCGTCGAGCGAGGAGATCACCTGGGTCCTGACGTCCTATATCGTCGCCGCCGCGATCATGACGCCGCTGACCGGCTGGCTGGCCGGACGGTTCGGGCGCAAGCGGCTGATGCTGTGGTCGATCGTCGGGTTCACCGTCGTCTCGGGGCTGTGCGGGCTTGCCAACAGCCTCGGCGAACTGGTCGGCTTCCGCCTGCTGCAAGGGGTGTTCGGCGCCGCGCTGGTGCCGATGAGCCAGGCGATCCTGCTCGATATCAACCCGCCCGAACGCCACGGCCCGGCGATGGCGGTGTGGGGCATGGGCGCGATCCTGGGGCCGATCATCGGGCCTGCGCTCGGCGGCTGGCTGACCGACAATCTGTCGTGGCGCTGGGTCTTCTACATCAACCTGCCGATCGGCATCCTCGCCTTCATCGGCCTGTCGGGGTTCCTGACCGAGACCAAGGATTCAACGCGGCCACGGCTCGACATCTTCGGCTTCGCGATGCTGGCGCTCGCGCTGGGCTCCTTCCAGCTGATGCTCGACCGCGGGCAGACCAAGGACTGGTTCAGCTCGCTCGAAATCTGCATCGAGGGCGCGATGGCGCTGTTCTTCGGCTATCTGTTCGTCGTCCAGACGCTGACCGCGCGTCAGCCGTTCATCGACATCGGCATGTTCAAGGATCGCAACTTCCTGACGGGTTCGATATTCGGCTTCTTCCTCGGCACCGTGCTGTTCGGCGTGCTGGCGCTGTTGCCGACGATGCTCGAGACGCTGATGGGCTATCCGGTGGTGCTGACCGGACTCGTCACCGCGCCGCGCGGGATCGGGACGCTCATCTCGATGATCATCGTCGGGCGAGTAATCAAGCGGGTCGATGCGCGGCTGCTGATCCTGATCGGCTTCGGACTTGCCGCCTATTCGCTCCACATGATGTCGGGCTTCTCGCTCGGGATGAGCGAACGGCTGGTGATCATCTCCGGGTTCATCCAGGGGCTCGGCACCGGGCTGGTGTTCGTGCCGCTGACAACGATCGCGTTCGCGACGCTCGATCCCAAATATCGCAACGAAGGCGCGGCGATGTTCACGCTGACGCGCAACATCGGCTCGGCGGTCGGCATCTCGGTGCTCCAGGCAATGACGATCCGCAATTCGGCGACCGTCCACGCCCGGCTGACCGAAGGGATCCGCCCGGACAATCCCGCGCTGCCCGGCGGGTTCGATTTCGACCTGCCGAGCGCGGTCGCGGCGATGAACGCGCAGATCACCCGCCAGGCGTCGATGGTGTCGTACATCGACGCGTTCTGGATGCTTTTCGTGCTGACCCTCGCGGTGATCCCGCTGCTGCTCCTGATGCGCGGCCCGCGCAAAGGCGCGGCGGCCGGACCCACCATCCATATGGACTGATCCGCATGCGTTACCGCTTCACGATCCCGCTGCTGGCGGCAACCGCGCTCGCGGGTTGCACCGTCGGCCCCGACTTCGCCCGCCCCAAGGCACCCGCGACCGAGGCCTATCTGCCTGCGCGCGAGCAGGCCACCCCCGCGGGCGCGCCGGGGATCGCGTTCGGCGCGGGGCCGGTCCGGCGCTGGTGGACGGCGTTCGGATCGCCCGACCTCGATGCGCTGGTCGACCGCGCGATCGCGAACAACCGGAGCCTTGCCGCAAGCAACGCGACGCTCGCGGCAGCGCAGGACGAGCTGCGCGCAGTGGCCGGGCGGCGGCTGCCGCAGATCGACGCGACCGCGCGGGTCGATCAACAACAGGTCAATCTCGCCGGCTTCGGCTTTTCAGGGGGCAATCCGCTCGCGCCTGCAGGCAACCCTGAATTCCATCTCTACTCGGTCGGCGGCGGGATCAGCTACGATCTCGACCTGTTCGGCGGGCTGCGCCGCCAGGTCGAACAGAGCGCCGCGCAGGTCGAGGCACAGCAACGCCAGACCGAGGCGGCGCATCTCGCGATCGCGGGGCAGGTCGTCAACCAGGTGCTGACGGTCGCCGCGATCCGCGCGCAGGTCGCGACCGCCAACGCCTTGCTCGCGGACGATCTGCGCAACGTCGACCTGACGCAAAAACGCCGCGCGGGGGGCGAAGGTACGCTGGTCGAAGTGCTCAACGCGCAAAGCCAATATGCCGCGGATCGCGGCGACATCCCGCAACTGGAGCAGCAGTTGGCGGAAGCGCGGCATCTGCTCGCGACACTCGTCGGCGTCGCGCCCAGCGCGTTGGGCGCGACCGACTTCGACCTTGCCCGGTTGACCCTGCCGACGCAGGTCCCGGTCGCCCTTCCCTCCGAGCTCGTCCATCGCCGCCCCGACATCCTGCAGGCGGAAGCGAACCTGCACGCCGCCGCCGCGGGGATCGGCGTCGCGACCGCGCGGCTGTATCCCGACATCACGCTCGGCGCGACCGTGACGCAAGGCGCGCCGGGGATCGGTGATCTCGTCAAGAATGCGTTCCGGGGCTATGATATCTTCGCCGGGCTGACTGCGCCGATCTTCCACGGCGGGACCCTCAAGGCGCAACGCGCCGCGGCGATCGACCGCGCGCGGGCGAGCGATGCGACCTATCAGCAAACCGTTCTCGAGGCCTTCCAGCAGGTGGCCGACCTGCTTTCGGCAATCCAGAGCGATGCACGCTCGGTCGCCAACCAGAATGAGTCGGTGTCGGTGGCGGATCATTCGCGCAAGCTGTCACGCCGCAGTTTCCAGGTTGGCAATTCCGGTACCCTTCAGGTGCTCGAGACCGAGCGGCTGTACCAGCGCTCGAGCAATGCCCTCGTGGTCGCGCGCACACGGCAGTTCCTGAACGTCGCGCGCCTGTATGTCGCGACCGCGGGCGGCTGGGTCGATGCCGCGCAGCCACAATCGCTCCCTGCACGACAAGCCGTTCTAGGGGACGTTCCGGACGGCGCTGCGGCCCATTGAGTTTTGCAGCTTTTTATCCGAACGCGCACGCCATGCCCGAACAGCCCTCGTCACCCCGATCGCCCTATCCGGACCATGCGTTCGAAGCCTTTCTCTTCGACATGGACGGCACGCTGCTGACCTCGATCGAATCCGCCGAGCGGGTGTGGTCGCGCTGGCTTCGCCGACATGGGCTCGACCCGGTGAAGATCCTGCCGACGATCCACGGGGTGCAGACGCTCGAGACGATCACCCGGCTCGCCATCCCGGGGATCGACCCGCGCGAGGAGGCGGCGTGGATCGTCCGCGAGGAGATGACCGATCTCGACGGCGTTCGCGCGATTGCGGGCGCGGTCGACTTCGTCGGCAGCCTGCCGGACGACGGCTGGGCGATCGTGACCTCGGCCACGCGCCAGCTCGCCGAGGCCCGGCTCGCCGCCGCCGGGCTGACCGCGCCGCTGCTGTTCATCACCGCCGAGGATATTGCGGTCGGCAAGCCCGCGCCCGATTGCTACATCGCGGCGGCGCGGCGCTTGGGCAAGGATGTCACCCGGTGCGCCGTGTTCGAGGACGCGCCCGCCGGGATCGCGGCGGGGCGCGCCGCCGGGGCACCCGTGGTCGTCATCACCGCAACGCATGCGCACCCCGTCGAAACGGAATATCCGGCCGTCCGCGATTACGTGGGGCTGACCACGATCCACCACGAGGGAACGATCCGGCTGGCCCCGGCGCGCTAGGAAACGTTCGCCCCGAGCGTCCCTGGCATGGCCAGCAAAGGCGCTAGCCTGTTGAAACATGACAAATTTGAGAATTGCTCGCGACCGATCCTGCGGTGATACGCAGGGTGAAGAAGCGAGAGGATGCTAGAATGGCGGACGGTCGATGCGTTGTGGTGAGCGGCGCGGAAAGCGGGATCGGCGCGGCCTGCGCGGTTGCGTTCGGGGCACAGGGCGACAAGGTCGTGGTGCTGTTCCATGATGCCCGCAACGACGGCAGCGACACCGTCGCCCGGGTCAAGGCCGCCGGCGGAGATGCGATTGCGGTCCAGTGCGACGTCGGCGACGAGGCATCGGTAGAGACCGCATTTGCGACCGCCGAACGGACCTTTGGCCTGGTCAGCGTGCTCGTCAATTCCGCCGGGATCAACATGGCGGGCGTCCCGGTCCGCCAGATGACGGTCGCGCAGTGGCAGCGGATGCTCGATACCGATCTGACCGGTGCCTTCCTGACATCGCGCCGCTTCGTCCGGGATCGGCCGGCGAATGCGCCAGGCGCGATCATCCACATTTCGTCGATCCACGCCTATGCGGTCCGGTCGGGTGGTGCAGATTATTGCGCCGCCAAGGGCGGGCTGACCAACCTGATCGAGACGCTCGCGATCGAGGAAGCGCCCAATGGCATCCGCGTCAACGCGATCGAACCCGGCATGATCCTGACGCCGATGAACGAGCGCGCCAGCGCCGATCCGACCTACCGCAAGACGCTCGAGCAGAATATTCCGCTGAAGCGGGCCGGACGCCCGGAGGAGGTCGGCGATCTCGCCGTCTTCCTCGCCTCGGACAAGGCGACCTATATCACCGGCGCGCGGATCGTGATCGACGGCGGCCTGTCGCTGATGCAGGCACTCGGCGCATGACCGACGGCGTTCCTGCCGCCCGGACGTCGACGGTCCCCGCCACCAGCCAGTCTGAAATCGCGCCCGGCATCCCCGTCGTCCGCTCGAAGCTCCCCGCCGACAGCGTGACGGGGGACCGCAAGGTCCTCGTCTATCCATCCCCCGGTCTCGTCGATTTCAACGTGCACGCGCTTGAGGATATCCACCTGATGGGCCCCGCAGCGCTGATGGCGCGCGATCTGATGAGCCCGTTCGTCTGGCTGGAACCGGACGGCCGGTTCGGCATCATGGTGCGCGCGGTGACCCGGCCAGGCGAACCGATGACCGATACCGGAATCATCTGGGGCGGATGGAGCGACGACGGCGTCCATTTCAATATGCTCGACCAGCCGTCGATCCTCCCCGGTGCCACGGGCGAGAAGGACTCCGGCGGAGTGGAGGACCCGACCGTCGTCAAGATGGCGGACGGCAGCTACGTCGTCTATTATACCGGCGTCGAGGCGGACATGGCGCATGGCGAGATGTTCTACGCCACCGGGCCGAGCCTCGAAAAGCTGGTGAAGTCCGGGGTCGCGCTTGCCTCGACCAAGTCGCTCGGCAACACCAAGGAAGCGACGATCGATCGCGAGAAGGACGGCCGCTGGAGCCTGTTCTACGAATATGCGAGCGACGGCGCGAGCCGGATCGGTCTGGCGATCGGCGCGAACGTCGACGGGCCGTGGGACGAACAACCGACGCCGTTCATGCCGCGCGAGGATGGCTGGGACAATTGGCATCTCTCGACCGGCCCGATGCTGCTCGACGATCCCGAAATGCCGGTGATGTTCTATAACGGCGCGACGCACGACGCCCGCTGGCGGATCGGCTGGGTCGCGTTCGACCGCGCGCTGTCCCGCGTGGTGGATCGCTGCATCGAACCCTTGATCACGCCGCCGCCGGTGCCCGACCGGACCGCGAGCGACATCGCGTTTGCGGCATCGGTCACCAGTCGAGACGGCGAGATCTGGCTATACTATTCGCTTGAGGACCGACGGCTGTCGCGCGCCCGACTGAGGCGGAGCTGAACCGGGCGCGCGGTGACGGGGGCCGCGCCGTCGATCCCCGCTCCGAGCGCGAACACGCCCGATACGGATAACGCATTGCCGATATCGTGGCGGGGTAATACCGCGATCGGCCATGATGAGCGATCGCGCCTGTGGAGCGTTCGAGGGCGACCCCTCGATGAGTCCCGTGCAAAGCATCGAGCGTCATCGCGAGAATTGGACAAGGATCGGAACCGATGCGCAAATATGACGTCGTCATCGTAGGCGCAGGCCACGGAGGTGCGCAGGCCGCAATCGCGCTCCGCATGGCCAAGTTCGACGGCAGCATCGTGATGATCGGCGACGAGCCGGACTTGCCATATGAGCGACCGCCGCTTTCGAAGGACTATCTGTCGGGCAAGCGCGATTTCGACCGGATCCTGATCCGTCCGGCGCGGTTCTGGGCGGATCGCGGGATCGAGATGCGCGCCAATGCCCGCGTCGTCGCGGTCGATCCAACGGCGAAGACCGTCACCCTGCAGACGGGCGAAGCGATCGGCTATGATCAACTGGTCTGGGCGACCGGTGGTCGGGCGCGTCGGCTGACCTGCCCGGGGGCACATCTGCGCGGCGTTCACACGGTCCGCACCCGCGCCGATGCCGACCGGATGATCGCCGAGCTCCCCGCCGTGACGCGCGCGGTGGTGATCGGCGGCGGATTCATCGGGCTCGAGGCGGCGGCCGTGCTTCGCACGTTCGACAAGGCGGTAACCGTGCTCGAGGCGCTCGACCGCGTGCTCGCCCGCGTCGCAGCCGAGCCGCTCTCGCGGTTCTACGAAGCGCAGCACCGCGCGCATGGGGTCGACCTGCGGCTTGGCGTGGCGGTCGACGGTATCGAGGGGCGTGACGGCGCGGTCTGTGGCGTCCGGCTCGCGGACGGGACGGTGCTTGCCTGCGATCTGGTCGTGGTCGGGATCGGGATCGTGCCCGAGGTCGAACCACTGCTGACCGCGGGGGCCGAGGGCGGGAACGGAGTCCGCGTCGACGCGCAATGCCGCACCAGCCTGAGCGACGTGTTCGCGATCGGCGACTGCACCTTGCACGCCAATCGTTACGCCGCCGGCCCGGCAATCCGGCTCGAATCGGTGCAGAACGCGAACGATCAGGCCACGATCGTTGCAAAGACGATCGTCGGCCAGCATGTCGCTTATGACGCGGTGCCGTGGTTCTGGTCGGATCAGTACGACCTCAAGCTGCAGACCGTCGGCCTGTCGATCGGCTACGACCAGACAGTCGTTCGCGGCGATCCGGCGACACGCAGCTTTTCGGTCGTGTATTTCCGGCAGGGTCGCGTGATCGCGCTCGACTGCGTCAACGCGGCGCGCGATTACGTCCAGGGCAAGCGGCTCGTGGTCGACGCCCTTGCGCCCGATCCCGCCGCCGTCGAAGATGCGAGCATCCCGCTGAAAAGCCTCGCCCTCTAAAGCGGCCGGCAATGCAAGCATCGTCGCGTTCCGCACTTGTCAGGCCCCCTCGTGACCGGAGACTGAAATGGACGTCGTACCCCCCGCCCCGCCTGCACCGACCATCGCGGGGGTCGCGATGCCAGCACCGACCGAACGCGCCGCGCGGATCGGCGGACAGGTCGAAGCGTTCGTTCGCGACCATGTCATTCCCTACGAACGCGACCCCCGCTGTGGTCCGCACGGCCCGTCCGATGCGCTCGTTTTGGAGATGCGGGAAAAGGCGCGTGCTGCGGGCGTGTTGACGCCGCATATCCGCGACGACGGCGGACATCTCACCCAGCGCGAGACCGCCTTTGTCCTGCGGCTGTCGGGATTGTCGCCGCTCGGCCCGGTCGCGCTCAACACCGCGGCGCCCGACGAAGGCAACATGTTCCTGCTCGGCAAGGTCGGCAGCGACGAACAGAAACGGCGCTTCCTCGATCCGCTCGTCCGCGGACAGGCGCGCTCGGCGTTCTTCATGACCGAACCCGCGGCGGAGGGCGGGGCTGGGTCCGATCCGTCGATGATGCGGACGACCGCGGTGCCCGACGGCAATCATTGGGTGGTGAACGGGCGCAAGGCGTTCATCACCGGCGCGGTCGGCGCGCAGGTCGGCATCGTCATGGCCAAGTCCGCGGATGGCGCGTGCATGTTCCTGGTCGACCTGCCCGACCCGGCGATCACGATCGAGCGGGTGCTGGACACGATCGATTCGTCTATGCCGGGTGGCCATGCGGTGGTTGCGATCGACGGGTTGCGCATCCCGGCGGACCAGATGCTCGGGCACAGCGGCGAAGGGTTCAAATACGCGCAGATCCGGCTCGCTCCGGCGCGGCTCTCGCATTGCATGCGCTGGCTGGGGGCGTGCGTGCGCGCGAACGAGATCGCGACCGACTATGCCTGTCGCCGCCACGCCTTCGGCAAGCCGCTGATCGACCACGAAGGCGTCGGCTTCATGCTGGCGGAAAACCTGATCGACCTGAAACAAGCCGAACTCATGGTCGACTGGTGCGCCGGCGTCCTCGACGGCGGCGCACCCGGGACGGTCGAAAGCTCGATGACGAAGGTCGCGGTGTCCGAGGCGCTGATGCGGATCGCGGACCGCTGCGTCCAGGTGATGGGCGGCACGGGGGTGAGTGGCGACACGATCGTCGAACAGGTGTTCCGCGAAATCCGCGCATTCCGCATCTACGATGGGCCCACCGAGGTGCACAAATGGAGCCTGGCCAAAAAGATCAAGCGTGACAGGACGACAGCATGACGGCGGAAGGCGCGGGTGTTGCAACGCCGTGGTGCGGCTCGGACGCGCTCGTCATCGTCGATCCGCAGATCGACTTCTGCCCCGGGGGCCGGCTGGCCGTCACGGGCGGAAACGAGATCATGGCCGGGATCGCGATGCTCGCCCCGCACTTCCGGCATGTCGTCGTAACGCAGGACTGGCATCCGGCGGGGCACCAGTCCTTCGCAAGCAGCCATCCCGGTCGGCAGCCGTTCGATACGGTGCCGATGCCCTATGGCGAGCAGATCCTGTGGCCGGATCACTGCGTCCAGGGGACGGCTGGCGCCACGTTCCACCCCGCCGTGCAAGGTGCCATCGGCCGCGCGCACCTCATCATCCGCAAAGGGTATAATCCGGAGGTGGATTCCTATTCGGCCTTTTTCGAGAACGACAAGGCCACGCGGACGGGGCTGGCGGGCTATCTGCGGGACAAGCAGGTGCGCCGATGCGTATTCGTGGGGCTGGCCTATGATTTCTGCGTTGCGTGGTCCGCCCTCGATGCCCGGCGCGAGGGCTTCGAAGCGTCGATCCTGACGGAGCATACGCGCGCGATCGCAATGCCGGTACCGGGTGGGACGACCGTCGACGTGGTGGAAGCGCAGTTTCGTGCGGCAGACGTCCGGCTGTTGTAGCCCATTCCTGCCTCGAGCCAGCATCACCGTCCGGGCCGATGACAGGATCGTCCCGGACGATGGACCTCGCCCCCTTACATGCCGGCGGCGGTCGGGCGAACGATGACTTCGTTGATGTCCACCCCCTCGGGCTGCTCCAGCGCGTAACGGATCGCCCGCGCGATCGCGTCGGGAGTCAGCGATTTCTGCCGCCACGTCGTGAGCGCCGAGGCGATATCCGGGTCGGTGATGTCATTGCCCAGTTCGGTCGCCACGACCCCCGGGGAGATGATCGTGGTGCGGATGTCGTCATGCTCCTGCCGCAGCCCTTCGGTGATCGCCCAGACCGCATATTTGGTCGCGCAATAGACGGCGGCGCTCGGCATCACGAAATGCGCGGCGATCGAGGCGACATTGACGACGTGGCCCGAGCGCTGCGCGATGAACCGCGGCAGCACCGCGGCGATCCCGTTCAGCACGCCGTGAATGTTGACGTCGATCATGCGCCGCCACTCGTCCGTCTTCAGCGCGGCGAGCGGCGACAGCGGCATCACGCCGGCGTTGTTGATCAACACGTCTACGCGCCCGAACCGCGCTTCCGCCGCGTCGGCGAAGGCGGCGAAGCTCGCAGGGTCGGTCACATCCAGCACGTGCCACGCAACAGTGGCGCCGAGTTCCGCCGCGAGCGCTTCGAGCCGATCGGTCCGGCGCGCGCCGATGAAAAGACGCGCCCCCTTGCCCGCGAGCTCACGCACGGTTGCCTCGCCGATCCCGCTGGAGGCGCCGCTTATCAGCACGGTCTTGTCGATGACGTCGTTCATGGTGGTTCCTTTTCATCGTCCTAAGGACAAGGCACAGATGGGGCCGGACGCGGCTTGCGCGTGAGAGCGATCCGCCGCGATCCTTGCCCGATCCTCCGAAACGCAGGGACCGCGCTTGCGAGGGCGGGCGGCAGCGAACACAGTCTCCGCATGAGCACGATCACAGACCTCGCCGCGCTGGTTGCGCGGCACGTGCCGAGCACCGGGATGGTGCGGACGCCGATCGATCGGCTGTCGCTGTTCCGCGCCGACGCGCCGACCGTGCCCCTGCCCGCAGTCTACGAGGCGTCGCTTTGCGTGATCGCCCAAGGCACCAAGCAGGTGTCTCTGGGCGAGCGGAGTCTCGTCTACGATGCCGCGCATTATCTGCTGGTTTCGGTCGACCTGCCGCTCGTCGGGCATGTCATCCAGGCCGACCGCGACACCCCCTACCTCTGCTGCAAGATCGACATCGATCAGGCGGCGCTGGCGGACCTCATCCTGGCGGAAGGCGGGCGCGCGCCCCGGGCGGATCTGCCGGCGCTCGCGGTCTATCGCAGCGATGACGATCTGATCGACGCGACATGCCGGCTGATGCGGCTGCTCGACCAGCCCGCCAGCATCCCGGCGCTGGCGCCGCTGATCGAGCGGGAAATCCTGTACCGGTTGCTCACCGGCCCGCACGGGCCTGCGCTTCGCTACATGGCGGTCGCCGACAGTCACCTCAATCAGGTCAGCCGCGCGATCGCGACGATCCGCACCGGCTTCGACCGGCCGCTGCGGATCGGCGACATCGCGACCGCCGCGGGCATGAGCGCATCGTCGCTGCACGAGCATTTCAAGGCGGTGACGCGGATGACGCCGCTGGAATATCAGAAGCAGCTGCGGCTGCAGGAGGCGCGACGCCTGATGCTGTCCGCCGGCACGACCGCGAGCAGCGCCGGCTTCGCCGTGGGCTATGAAAGCCCCTCGCAATTCACCCGCGAATATGCGCGCCTGTTCGGCGCCCCGCCCCGCCGGGACATCGAACAGCTCCAGCGTAGCGGCAATCTGCTCACGCCGGTGTAACCCCGCCGCGCGACCGGCCCGATCCCGACCCCGCCTGCGGGCTTCCGAGCCGCGGACGCCGGTTCGTCTTTAGCTGCCAGCGGATCGAGGTCCGCCACCCGTCATCGCCGTTTCGCCGGGCGGGAGCGGCGCGCGACCGCGGCACCGCTGTTCACCGTATCCTCGTGCGACAGCTTGCGCCACCGCGCGAAGCGCGCGGGATCGAGCGTCCCCGCCGCGAGCGCGGCGTTGATGGCGCATCCCGGTTCCGCGACATGCATGCAGTTCGAGAACCGGCACTCAAGCGCGAGATTCGTGACATCGTCGAACACCTCGGTCACCCCGGTGCTCACTTCGGACATCTGCAGCTCGCGCATGCCGGGTGTGTCCACGAGCCAGCCACCGTCTTTGGCGCCATCGGCGAGGCGATACATCTCGCGGACCGTCGTCGTGTGCCGACCCTTGCCGTCGTCCTCGCGGACGGCCTGCGTCGCGATACTGCTCGATCCGGTCAGCGTCTTTACGAGCGTGGACTTGCCGACGCCGGATGACCCCACCAGCGCTACGGTCTGTCCGACGCCGCAATAATCCAGCAGGCGAGCGGAGTTCGCGGGATCTCGCCCGTCGACCAGTTCCACCCGCAATCCTGACTGAAGCGCGCGCGCCTCGTCGACGAGACGCTCGGGCGCGGGCGACAGATCGGCTTTGGTGAGGACCACGACCGGGCGGACGCCCACTTCGCGCGCGAGCACGAGATAGCGTTCCAGGCGCGCGATGTTGAAGTCCTGCTTGCAGGCCGTGACGATGAAGAGCGTGTCGACATTCGCGGCGATGAGCTGGACCCGGCGCTCGTCCCCCGGCGCGGGCCGCTTGAACAGGCTCGTCCGTTCGAGGATGCGCACGATGGTTCGGCTGTTCCGGTCGACCAGCAGCCAGTCCCCCACGGTGGGCCTGTCCTCGGCACCCCCTGGTACGGGCAAAGCGGAGGGAACAGAGTCCTCATACCCCTCGCCCGCGACGGTCACTCGTCCGCGATGAACCGAAATCACCCGGGCAGGCTGGACGTCACGGCGCTCCTCGGGAGAAAGCTGCTCGTCGAAGAACGGCTTCCAACCGAGCTGCGTCAGCGTGGGATCGGAGGTTTCCACCGGAGCTTCAGCCGTCCTCGGGACGGCCCGAACCGACCGCATCCGGCGTTTGCTGCTCGGCTGCCCGCTTGTCCGCTTTCGCCTGCGATTTCTTCGCGGCCTCAGCTGCCTTGGCCTTTTCGCGCTCGCGGCGCTCGAAGTCGTAATTGGTCTTGCGTGGGATGTCGGTCACTCCGGAGCTCGATATTGACCTCCGGGTACACGGATCCGTCGGTCGCGACTAGATACGCGGGCACGCAAAGGTTCGGGTCCGGTTCGCGTGTTTTCGCCAACTCCCGCCAGAGACGGCATTTTATCGGGGCGGCAGCATGTCCATGCGGCCGCCCCGAAGCGATTTAGTCGTGCGTCGAGACGTTGCCCTTGAAGTCCAGTCCGACATGGACGGTGTGGCCGCCCTTATGCGCGGTACCCCGCCATACGCCGTTTGCGTCCTTCGACAGCGCCGAGATCTTGGTGAACCCCGACTTCGCAATGTGCGCGCGTGCCTGGTTCTGCGTGAACGAATTCGCGCCGCGCCGGGCGGCCCCGTCGTTCACGGTATGCGCGGACTTGACCGCCTGATTGTCTTTGGCGGTCCCCGTCTGGGCAAGCGCGGGCGATGCCACAACGGCGACGCCAAGAAGCATATGAGAATAGAGTCGCATGATTTGGTCCTTTGAAAGCGATCGTCAGATCTGCGTGCGGCGGCCGCGTTCGGCGGCGATGTCGGCGTCCGAATAGGCAGGGCTCGTCTCGTCGAACTGCTTCCATCCATCCGCTTCATAGGCATTGCGACGGTCCACGACATCGACCGAACGTTCGTCGCCGAGGATGTTCCGCGCGATCTGCACGTGGGCCTCATCGACCTTTGCGATTACCAGCGTTCCCCCGCGGCGGACGCCCTCGGCATAGACGTTGGCGTCGCGTTCGGGAACGCCGGCATGGGTCAATGCCCCGACGAGGCCCCCGGCTGCCGCGCCAATCGCCGCCCCGCCAGCCGCGCCGACTGCCGTCGCCGCAAGCCATCCTGCCGCTACGACCGGACCGACGCCCGGGATCGCGAGCAACCCCAAACCGGCGAGCAGGCCGCCCACCCCGCCGACGGCCGCCCCGAGCCCGGCACCGATACCGGCATCCTCGGACGCGGCTTCCGCGGTATCGCGATCTGCGACCGTTCCATGCTTGTCATGGCCGACGATGCTGATGTCGCGGTGCGCGATGCCCGCGGCCTCGAGGTCCTGAACGGCGCGGCGGGCGTCGTCGTACTGATCGAACAGTCCTGTGATGGTCTGTGTCATGATATGCTCCTGCTTGGTGGTTGGCCCGACGGTGATGGGTGCGGGCGCGGTGGTCCGTTCAGCGAACGGTCGTGCGGACGACCATGTGATAGAGGACGAGCACGACGATCGCGCCGATCACGGCAACGACCAGGCTGTACAGGTTGAGGCCGGTAACCCCGGCGGCACCGAACTGGTTGAACAGAAAGCCGCCGACGACGGCACCGACAACGCCGAGGATGATGTCGAGCACCAGCCCTTCGCCGCTGCGATTGACGATCTTGCTACCGATGAACCCGGCCACCAGGCCAAGGATGATCCACGCTAGAATGGACATTTGATGATCTCCTCTCAAACCGGGCAACGCCCCGGATGATTGGAAATTAAGGGTTTGCAAACGGTAACCCCAGATGCGCAGGCACCTCATGAATGGGTGCCCGCACCCCAGAAACACGAAGTAATTTGCCTTTCCGGCGACTCAGTCCGCCGGCTCGAAGCGCAGCTGATGGCCCCGGTCGCGCGCCCAGATGATCGCTTCCGCGCGGCTATGCGCGCCGATCTTCGCGTACAACCGCGCGACGTGGTTGCGCACCGTGTTGCGCTTGAGCGAGAGCGCTTCGGCGATCGCGTCATCGGTCTTTCCGCGCGTGATCAGCGCGAGCACCTCGCGTTCGCGCGCGGTGAGGTCGACTGACCGGACGACCGCGCCCGGCCGCGGCGTGGGGCCGCGCAACGCCGCGAGGCGGTCCATGATCTTCTGGCTGAGCCAGCTCGAATCCTGCATCACGCCTTCGATCGCGCCGATCAGGTCGAGCTCGGTGCGCTTGCGGTCGCTGATGTCCTGGAACGCCGCGAGGATGCAATATTGCCCGTTGATCGAGACGGTTTCGGCCGACGCCAGACAGGTGACGAGCGTGCCGGTGCGCGTCTTCACCTGCAGTTCGTAGCCGCGGAAGGAACCCGCCTCGGCGACGCGCTTCTCGATTTCGCGGCGAGTCGCCGAGCTTTCGAACAGTTCGATCTCGGACGGCTTGCGCCCGACGACACTCTCGAGTCCCCAGTCGGTAAGTCCCAGGAACGCGTGATTGACGTTGAGGATGCGATGCCCGTCGAGGCTCGTCAGGACCATCGGCACCGGCGCAAACCGGAAGACGGTGGCAAAGCGCTCCTCGCTTTGTCGCAGCGCGTGTTCGGCGCGGCGGCGTGGCTCGAGATCGGCGAAGGTGAAGATCATGCATTGTTCGTTATTGGGCATCTCGGCGGGATGCCCGGCGAGCAGCACCAGCTTGGTGTCGCCGTTTGGCAGCGGCAGCTCGGCTTCCATCTGCGGGATGATCGCGCCTTCGGTGAGCCGCCGCTTTGCCCGCTCGCTTTCCACCGCCTGCGCGAGGATGTCGAGCTCGTACACCGAGCGCCCGACGATCGCGTCGCGGTTCCACCCCGTCAGGTCGAGGAACCCTTCGTTCACGCGGACGTAGCGCAGATCGGCAAGGCGAACGATCAAGGCCGGCGCGGGATTGGCGTTGAACATGCTCTCGAAGCGCTCGCTCGCCTCGAAAGCCTCGGTCGCGTCGCAGATGATCAGCACCAGACAGTCGGGCTTGCCGTCGCGGTCGAGGACGAACCCCCGCTCACGGTGCACCCAATCCGGGTCTTCCTGCCCGGTCTTTCGCACGTCGACGATAACGTCTTCGAACGCCTCGCCCCGGCACAGGCGCACCATCGGATAGGCGGATGCGGGCATGGGCTGCCCATCGCGCAGCCGGAGCTCGAAGGCGCGCTGGTAGCTCTCGACCGTTCCGCCCCATTCGGCCAGCGTGGCAGACCCGTGCATCACGAGTGCCGCCTCATTGGCCCAGACAATCCGTCCATCCGGCTCGATCAGGACGATCCCGTCGCTCAACCCCTCGACGATGCGGTGCAGCTGCTCGCGATCGGGACGGGTTGCCGGGTCGGGCGAATTGGACGTGGCGCGCGGCATTGACCTGGTTCCTTGCGATTCGACAGTCTGCGACACCCTAGCCTAGCGCCGGACAACCCGTTCAAGCGCAATCAAAAAAGCACGGTCCGGAGACGGCGGCGGCCGCTGCCGCCACGATGCCCCACGAACAACCATCCAGACCGGCGTCTGCCGAAACCGGTCGCCCACGCCCGATACGATCACGGCACTGCCGCCGTATGGTGATCGGCAAGGATAATCCCCTCGAATCGCAGGAAACTGCCGTCGGTCGTCGCCTTGGTCCCTTGCGATTGCCGGACACTTCCGGAATGATTGCGACGACGGCACGGGTGCCGCGAAGGGGCAAGCCTTGGTTCGGTTCATAGTTGCGGTGCTGGCACTGCTCTCGTCCGTCGCGACCCCCGCGCTTGCCGCCGACGGGGACCGTCGACCGTTCCTCATCAAGCAGTTCAGGCTCGAGAACGGCACCGTGCTGCCACAGGCCAGGGTGATGTACGCGACCTACGGCACGCTCAACGCCGCGCATGACAATGCCGTGCTGCTCCCGTCGCATTACATGGCGGATTCGCATGGCTACGAATGGCTGATCGGTCCGGACAAGGCGCTCGATCCGCGGAAATACTTCCTGATCGCGACCGAGCTGTTCGGCAACGGAAAGTCGTCCTCCCCCAGCAACACGCCCGCGCCGTTCGACGGACCTCGCTTTCCGGTCACCAGCATCCGCGACAATGTCGAGGCGGTCCATCGGCTGCTCGCCAAGGGGCTCGGGGTGCACCACCTGCGGGCCATCGTCGGTTTTTCGATGGGCGGGGAACAGGCGTTCCAATGGGCGGTGAGCCATCCCGGCTTCGCCGACCGGATCGTCGTCACCTCTGCGACCGCGAAAGCGTGGCCGCACGGAATCATCCGGCTGGAGAGCCAGATCATGGCGATCCAGAACGATCCGGCCTTCGCCGGCGGCGACTACAAGGCACCGCCCAAGGCCGGGCTGCAGACCTTCGGCGCGGTGTGGGCGGGCTGGCTGTTCTCGCAAGGATGGTGGCGCGAGGAACTGTGGCGCGCCGGGGCGGCGCCCGGCACGACCTACCGCAGCGTGTTCGAGGGATTGTACAAGGATTTCGTGCCCGGCGGCGATGCCAACGACCTGATCCTGCAGATGCGGACGTGGGAGGGGCATGACATCGGCACGACCCCCGGCATGGGCGGCGACATCAAACGCGCGCTTGGGTCGATCGCGGTGCCCGTCCTCTATATGCCATCGGCGACGGATCTCTACTTTCCGGTCGATGACGCCCGTTACGAAGCCGCGTTCATTCCGCGCGTCACCCTGTTGCCGATCCCCTCCCTCTGGGGCCATACCGCCGGCGCGGCGAGCAACCCGGCAGATGCCAAGTTCCTCAACGACCGTATCGGCGCCTTCATGCGCGCAGGCGACCGAACCGAGTGAACGCCGCATCCTTCGTCCGTCCCGGCACCTGATCAACCCGGAGAACGCGCCGAAAAATCCATCGCGGCGAGATCCTCGAGCAGATCGGGACCGGTCGGTTCCCATCCCAGGCGTGCGCGCGTCCAGGCGCTCGACGCGATCATGTCGAGCGCCGCGAACGGTGCCATCCAGCCGAAATAGTGTTGGACTTCGTCGGCTGCGATGGAGCGGACGGGCAGCCCGCTTCCCTGGCCGATCGCCTCCGCGATGGCGCGTGCGGTGACGCCCTCCTCGACCGATGCATTGTAGCGCGCGCCCGGCTCGCCCTTCTCCAGCGCCAGCACGTAGAGCCTCGCCACGTCGCTGACGTGCGCCGCCGACCAGCGCGTATGCCCCGCGCCGAGATACGCCACCGCGCCGGCCCGACGTGCCTCGGCGATCAACGGGGTGATCAGCCCGGCTTTCGTCGTGTCGTGCACCTGCGGCAGTCGGATCGTGCGCACGTCGATCCCGCGCGCGGTCAGTGCCGCGCCGGCGAGCTCGGTCGCGATACGCGGATTGGCGTGGCGCGGGTTGAGCACGTCCTCCGTCGCCGGGCCGCCATGCAACGGCGTGCCGATGCCGACACCGGAGGTGATCAGGATCGGCTTCTGCGTCCCGGCCAACGCCTCGCCCATTGCGGCGATGTTGCGTTCATCCTTCTTCGTGTTCTCCACGAACGTCGTGAAATCATGGTCGAACGCGCAGTGGATGACCGCGTCCGCCGCCGCAGCGCCGCTGGCGAGCGTCTCGGGCTGTTCCAGATCGCCCCGATGGACCTTCGCGCCGGCCGCTTCGAGCAGCCGGGCGCCCGCATCGGAGCGGGTCAGACCGAGCACCTGATGCCCACGACCAAGAAGTTCGGGAATGACGTGTGAGCCGATGAAGCCGGTAGCCCCGGTCAGAAATACGCGCATGGGAATCTCCTTGTTGCCGGTGGGTGTATCGGGGCCGGTAGGAACGTGGTAAAGTAGGGACCTTATCGGGGTATAGCTTGTAACAGGATGGTCATGGCCGGCGACACGTCAAACCCGCTCGGAACCTATCTGCGGGACCGCAGGACCCGCCTCGATCCGATCGCCCTGGGGTTCGGCGGCGGACGGCGGCGGACGCCGGGCCTGCGCCGCGAAGAGGTGGCAAGTCGCGCCAATATCAGTCCCACCTGGTACACCTGGCTGGAACAAGGGCGCGGCGGCGCCCCGTCGGCCGACGTCCTCGACCGTATCGCCAAGGGCCTCCTGCTGACCGAGCCGGAACGCGAGCACCTCTACATGCTGGGCCTTGGCCGCCCGCCGGAGGCGCGCTATCACCCCGTCGACGGGATTTCCCCACGCTTGCAGCGGGTGCTCGACGGGATGGTGCTGAGCCCGGCCATCATCAAAACGGCCCTGTGGGATGTAGTTGGCTGGAACAGGGCGGCGACGCTGATGCTCACCGATTATGCCAAGCTGCCGCGCGAGGGCCGCAATATCCTGCGCCTGCTCTTCGGCAGTGACCAAGTCCGCGCTCGAAACGCCGATTGGGAAGGCGTTGCGCGTTTCGTCGTCGGTGCCTTTCGCGCCGACGTCGCGCGCGCGCGCGCCAGTGACAGCGCGGCGGTCGTCCAGTTGGTCACCGAACTGTCCCGCATCAGCCCTGAGTTCGAAGCGCTGTGGCAAGACAATGACGTGGTCGCGCACGGCGAGGGGGTAAAGCGGCTCCATCACCCTGATGCAGGCCTGCTCGCCATGGAGTTCTCGTCCTTCGCGATCGAAGGGCGGCCGGAACTCGGCATGATCGTCTATAACCCCGCCTCGGCTGCGGATGCGGAGCGGCTGCGCGTGCTGCTGGAGGCTCGCGAAAGCTGAGCGGCCAATTCGGACGTCGTGCGGGTCAATCGACCTACGCCAAGGCGTTCCCCAACGCCCCTCTGCAAACGATCCCAAGCCAAATCGCGCTGCGAAATCGACCGATACGGCTGGCGTTTCCCGCCACCTTCCGCGAGGCTGGCACGATGGATGGGGCGTTCGATACAGGGTTGGCTACGGCATCGCGGGCGCGCCCCTCGATCACGCGCACGCTGGGGCCAGTCGCGGTGCTGTTCCTGACGCTGTCGGCGGCGACGCCGGCATCGTCCGTCTTTGCGATCGTCCCCGGAGTTCTGCACGTCGCGGGGACCGGTGCGCTGCTTGCCATGCTGCTCGGCGCGCTGGTCTGCATCGGCACCGCGTTCATCTATGCCGAGCTGTCCTCGGCGTGGCCGGTCGCGGGCGGCGAATATGTGATGGTGGAGCGGACGATGGGTCCGCTCGCCGGATTCGTCGTGCTCGGGCTCAATGCGGTGAACAACGTCCTGTTCCTGCCGGTCGTCGCGCTGGGGGTCGCGGACGTGCTCGCGACCTTCTGGCCCGCGATTCCGGCGGTGCCGGTCGCGACCGCGGTGATCGTGCTGTCGACGCTGGTCAGCATTTTCGACATTCGCTTCAACGCGATCCTGACCGGGGCTTTCCTCGCGATCGAGCTGCTCGTGCTCGGCATCGTCGCGCTGCTTGGATTGCAGGCCCCGGTGCGCGGTGTCGCTGCGCTGCTCCTCCATCCCGTCGCCGCCGGCGGGCCGGTCACGCTCGCCCAGATCGGCGTGGCGACGACGATCGCGATCTTCGCGTTCAACGGCTATGGCCTCGCGGTCTATTTCGGCGAGGACCTGCACGATGCGCCACGCCGGATCGCCCGCGTGATCCTGCTGTCGTTCATCCTGATCTTCGCGGCGGAAGTCCTGCCGCTTGCCGCGATCCTGGTCGGCACGCACGATCTCCCGGCGGTGCTGACGGGGGCGGATCCGTTCGGCGCGTTCGCCCGGGCGCGCGGCGGCGCGGTGCTGGGCGACGCGATGGCCGCGGGGGTCGCGCTCGCGATGGTCAACGCCGCGATCGTCACCGTGCTCGCCTGTGCGCGCTTTTTCTTCTCGACCGGGCGGGACGGCTGCTGGGGGCGTCCGATCGACCGCCTGATGTGCGCGATCCATCCCCGCTACGGCAGCCCGTGGGCGGGGACGCTGTTGGTCGGCGCGATGGGCGTGGGCTTGTGTTTCGTGCCGCTCCCGCTGCTGCTCGTCTGCTCGGGCGGCGAACTGGTCGTCATCTACGCCGCGATAGCGCTCGCCGCGCTTGCCGGTCGCCACCGCGGGACCAGCGCGCATACGCTGTATCGCATGCCGGCCTTCCCGCTCATCCCGGTATTGACGCTGGTCGCGCTGGTCGGTGTCGCGATCGTCAATGCCGGCGATCCCGAGGCGGGGCGCCCCGGATTGCTGTCCACCGGGGCGGTGATGATACTGTCTGCCGCTTATTATTGGGTCGTGCTCCGGCGACGGCCGGGCGGGTGGACGGTCGTGGACCCGACGCCGGACGACCGCTGATCGGGATCGATCACGCCGCCGCGAGCCGGTCGAGCACCCGCGCCAGCGCTGCGTCGCGCCGGGCGACGAGGTCGGGCAGCGCGGTGCGCGCGAGATCGAAGCGAAGCTCGTGCATCGTCATTCCCGAACGATACCCCTCCGGCCACACCGCGGTCTGTTCGAAGCCGCAATGTTCGAAGAATGGCGCGACCAGCGGGGACGTGTCGACCGTCACGTAGCGCGTCGCGGGAACGGCGTGACGCGCGACATGGATCAGCCGCTCGAACAACAGCAACCGTCCCAGCCCGCAGCGATGATAGGCGCGCGCCGCCATTCCCCAATAGAGCAACGCCTTGTTGTAATGCTCCCAGATTTCGTAACCGCCAAAGGCCGCCACGGCACCATCGACGGTAACGACCAGCGCGGGGCCATCGGGATCGTCGAGCGTCTCCTCCAGCCAGCCGCGATCGCCGTCCCCGAAATATTCGGGCAGGTTGCTGTCGAACGTCGCCAGCACCGCGGCGCGATCCGTCTCGGCATAGTTGCGAACCATGACCCGGCTCATGCGTCATCCTCCCACAGGGCGACGGTGTCGATCGCTTTGCCGGTGTCGCGCGTCCAGCAGTGCGAGCGCCCTTCGCAGGTCGCGGTAGCGCGGACCGGATCGAGCAACTGCGTCTCGATCGTCTCCGGGGCGAGGCGGCGCGGTTCGCCGATCAGTTTCGCGTGCGCTTCCTTGATCGTCCAGCGGCGCAGCCATGCGCGCGGCTGCTCGGCGGAGTCGAGCGCCCGCAGCGCAGCCACCTCCGTCGCACTCAACATGTCCCACAGCGGCGCGGCACCATCGACCGTCTCCCGGTCGACCGCGATCGGCCGCGTCGCCGCGCCGACCAGCGACCATCCGCCGCGCCCGGCAAACCCGATATACCAGCCCGGCGGGCTGAGCACACGCGGTGCCCCGGCAGCGCTGCGCGCAAGCCGGACCGTGTCGGCAGGCACGTCCGCACAGTGCGCGAGCAGCGCGGATGCGTGCGCGTGGCGCGGGGTGCTCCGGTCATCGGCGACGCGCCAGACCACCGGTGTGCCTGCGTAACGCAGCGCAGACACCGCGCCGTCGTGCCACAGCGGTGTCATGCCCCGATCGCGATCCGCGCCGGGCTGCCCTCCCAATTGGTGCCGTCGGGCAGCGTTTCGCCCTTCATCACGACCGACAGGTCGCCCAGTTGCGCGTCGTTCCCGATCTCGGCATCGTACAGCACGATCGCGAGCGACCCGATCGTCGCGCGGTCGCCGATCCGGATCGCGCCGACCTTCATCACGCGATCCTCGAACAGATGCGTCTGCAGGCCGGCGAAATCGTTGAGCGCGACATCGTCGCCGATCGTCACCAGATCATGCTCGGTCAGGTCGGTCGTGTCGATGTAGCAGCGCTTGCCGATCTTCGCCCCCATCAGCCGCAGATAGACCGTGATCCACGGCGTGCCGCGCAATGGCTCGAGCAGGTTGGCAACCGCGAGATTCTCATAGGTCGCGGTGACCAGTTCGGTCCGCCACACGAAGGTGCTCCACAGCGGCGCAGTGGTCGCGCGGTAGCGCCCGGCGACGATCCATTTCAACGCCAGCACGAACCCCCCGCACGCCAGGCAGAAGCCGAGATAGAGGAACGGGAACGCCAGCCCGATGATCACCCCGCCGCGCTCCAGATCGTCGAGATCCCCGACGACCGAGAACAACAGGCTGAAAAAGACGAGAAAGACGGTCAGCGACAATGTCGTCCGCACCGCCTCGATCGTCAGGCGCGTCGCGATCAACCCGCGCGACGGGTTGAACCGTGCCCCCTCGTCGAACATCGTCGCGACCTGGCGAACGGGAAGCTTGATCGCCGGCGAACCGAACCAGGTGCTCCCGCTCTCCATCGCGTCGCCGGGGGTCTCGGGAGGTTTGGACAGCACCCCGATCAGCACCTCGTCACCAATCTGCGCACCGCTTGGCAACAGCGCCGAATTGCCGATGAAGCTGCGCCGGCCGATCCGCGTGTGCGCCAGCTCGATCGTGCCATGCCCGATCCGGGCCGCGCCGAAGATGACCGAGTCCGCGATGAAGCTCTCCGGCCCGATCTCGACCAGGTCGGGCACGATCGCGCTTGCGGTCGAGATTTCCGCGCGCCGCCCGACCTTGACCCCGAGCGCGCGATACCAGGGGATGACGTAGAGCGTCGCGAAGATCGGGTGGAGCAGCCGCAACGCGAGATCGTTGATCTGTTTGACCATCCAGAAGCGGACGTAGAAGCCGCTATCGAGCGCATAGCTCCCCGGCGCGACCTTGCCGAGGATCAGCCGCTTCGCCGCGACCGTCAGCACGCACATCATCACGATATAGGTCGTCGCGAGCAGCGGCGAGACGAGCACATAGGCATAGCCGGTCGTCGCCCAGTCGAGCTCCATCAGCGCGATCAGCCCCGGCGCGATCGGCAGGATCGCGATGATCGGCAACAGCAACGCGCCGACCAGCAGGCCGAACGTTGCGGCGGGTGCCTCGCGGCGGGTGCGTGCCGGGCGTGGCGGCACGTCGCCCGCAAACGTCGCGGGCGATCCGGTCCAGCGCTGGCGCGGCGGCACGATCGTCTCGGCGGGCACCGCCGACATGTCGTCGAGCATCGCGTCGTCGCCAAGCACCGCGTTGCGGCCGACCACCGCCTGCGATCCGACGAACGCGCCGGCACCGAGCGTGACGGTACCAAGCCGCAGCATGCCGCGCTCGACCGAGCTGGTCGCGATCACCGCCTGGTCGCTGACGATCGCATCGTCGCCCGCGGTGAACAGGTCGGCGGTGTCGATGACCCCGGTGCCGATATAGGCGCGCTTCCCGATCTTCGCGCCGAGCATGCGGTAATAGCCGCGGATCATCGGCGTTCCCGCGAGATACGGGGTCGCGGTAACCCCGATGATCCGCCGCACCAGCCACCAGCGGAAATAATAGCTGCCCCACAGCGGATAATCCCCCGCCTTGAACCGCCCGACGATCACCCATTTGGCGACGATCGAGACCATCATCGAGGCGATCGGCACGATCGTGAAGAACAACGCGCTCAACACGAGCGCGCTGATCCGGTCCATCCGTCCGGCAAAGTGGGTGTAGGCGATATAAGGCGAAAACCATTGCAGCCCGGCGAGCGCATAGATCGGCAGCAACGCCGCCGTCTGCGCGACGACGCACAGGCGTCGTTTCCAGTCCGCGATCCGCACGAACGTCCCGGCGTGCTCGACCACGACCGGTGCGGTGCCGCTGATCCGTGCCGCCAGCGCACGGATCGTCGGGGCGGCATAGACGTCCTCGAGCGACAGCCCCTCCAGGCCGGGGACCTTGCGCGCGGCGGAGACGAGCCGCGCCGCCTTCAGCGAATGCCCGCCGAGATCCTCGAACAGATCGTCCAGCACCGAAACCGGCTGCGGCGCGAACGCCTCGGCCCATACGCGGTGCAATTGCGCCTCGAGCGGGGTGGCCGCAGCCGCGATCGCGCGATCGGCGTCGACCGTACCTTCGGGCCGGACCAGCGCCTTGCGATCGACCTTCCCCGAGGCGGGAAGCGTCGGAAATGCCGCGAGCATCTGATAGGCCGCGGGCCGCATGTAATTGGGCAGCCGTTCCGCGACGCGGGTCTTGAGATCGGCGACATCGACCGTCTCTCCCGAGCGTGCGACGATGAACGCCGCGAGGAATTCCGCACCGTCGGCGTCCGAGAAAAGCTGGAGACCACCTGTGCGACGCCGGACGCCTCGCCGATCACCGCCTCGATCTCGGCAAGTTCGACCCGGAACCCACGGATCTTCACCTGCGTGTCGATCCGCCCGACGAAATCGATGTCACCCGCCGCGTCGAGCCGCACCAGATCGCCCGAGCGATACACCCGCTCGGGCCCGCCCGAAACCGTGTCGAACGGCGTCATGGTGAACTTCTCGGCGGTCAGGTCGGGCCGGTTGACGTAGCCGGCCCCGACCCCGGGGCCGCCGATGATCAGTTCGCCCTCCTGCCCCGCCGACACCGGGTGCAGCGTCTCGTCGACGATCCAAGCGGTATAGCCAGGAAGCGGCTTGCCGATCGTGATGCGCTGGCCGGGCTGCACTTCGGTCCAGGTCGCGGTGACCGACGTTTCGGTCGGGCCATAGGTGTTGAGCAACCGCAGCCCCGGCCGCGCCAGCCGCCGCGGCAGATCGGCCGGGCACGCCTCGCCGCCCATGTTGATCAGCCGCAGCGTCGGCACGGGATGCTCGACCAGCGCGATCAGCGACGGCACGACATGCCAGATCGTCGCCTCCGCCTCGGCCAGCGCGACCGCGACGTCGGGCCCGCTCGTCGCCAGCGCCTCGGTCGCGACGAGCAATCGCGCACCGACGAAGAACGCGCTCCACATCGTCTCGACCGACATATCGAACGCGAGGCTGAAGCCACCGAACACGACGTCGCTCGGGTCGAGCGCGAGGATCGCGCTTTCCGATCGGACGAGATGGCACGCGTTGGCGTGGGTGATCATCACCCCCTTGGGGCGGCCGGTCGTTCCCGAGGTGTAGATGATATAGGCGAGATCGTCGGGCAACGCGGCGGTCTCCTGCCGCCCGAGCGGTGCCGCCGGTTCGGCCGCGACGTCGCCCAGTTCGGCATCGAGCGCCAGCGTCGCGCCGGTGATCGTCGCCGCGCGGCTGGCAACCGTTACCGTAAGGGCGGCACCGCTGTCCGCGATGATGAAGTCGATACGGTCCTGCGGATAGCTCCAGTCGACCGGGACATAGGCGGCCCCGGCGCGCAGCACGCCCAGAATCGCCATATATTGATCGAGCCCGCGCGGCAGGCACAGCACCACCCGATCCCCGCGCCCGATCCCGAGTGCGCGCAACCGATGCGCGAGCGCGAGGCTGCGCCGCTGCAACGTCTCGTAGCTCCACGTCGTGCTGCGACCGTATTCCTCGCTCGCGCCGATCAACTGCAACGCGGTTGCACTCGCATTCTGCCGGCACTGCGCATCGAACAGTTCCTGCAGCAGTTCGTCGCGCGCATAGGGTTCGTCGGGCCGAAGCGCCGGGGCCGGCATGATCGACGCCTCGATCACGGCGTCGCTGCTCTGGGGATCCAGCGTCGCCACGTCATCTGCCTGGTTTGGAATAGTTCGATCCCTGAATAACTGCCGTATCCCCATGATTTGCACCCGGTCATGCCCGAGGACAAGGGCATCGCCGGTTTGCGCTGCCCGGCACGAGGCGGTCCGGTCCCGATCGTCGGGTGCGCGCGGGACCGGGTGTTCCGCCTCGTCGCCCCTTCGTCGAGCGCCTGCAAGCTCGTGACGGGGCGCTGATGGCGGTGGCGGTCGAGCCCGCCGTCGATCGGACGACAGTTCCGCGCACGTGGGGCCAACGGTGCAGGCTGCTGCGCGATGCTACACCGGTCCGCTCCCTTGCATCTCGGCGACGATCGGCCGCAGCGCGCGCATCAGCGCGCTGCGGCGGCGTTCGCTCTGGCAGACGAGGTAGCTGCGCAGCGGATAGGAACGCTCCCCGGTATCGAGCGGCCGATAGGCGATCCGCGCGTCGGGCGGGCATTCGGATTCGAAGAACGCGCTGATCCCGAGGCCGAGCGCCAGCCCCTCGCGGATCGTTTCGCGCGTCTGGAGCTCGATCGTCGCGTGCGGGGTGATCCCGGCGTCGCCCAGCGCGCGCTCGATGAACGCACGGGTCTTGGACGAGGATTCGCGCAGCAACAGCGTTTCGCCGGCGAAGGCCGCGATCGGCACGCTGGCCTGCGCCGCCAGCGGATGATCGCATGGCAAGGCGCAGGCGAGCGCCTCGCTCGTGAGCGGCTCGTAGCTGAAATGGGCGTCGCCCGGCGGGTCGCTCGCCAACGCGGCATCGACATGCGCGTCGCCGAGCCACTGCATCACCTCGCGCGCGTTCCCCATGCGCACCTGCACCCTCGTTAGGGGATGGTCGCGCCGGAGCAGCCCGACCATCCGGGCGATGTAATGGGGATTGTCCGACCCCAGGCGGATCATCCCCCCCGTCATTTCCGCGGTTTCGCCGAGGATTTCGTCGATGTCGGCGGCGGTCGCGAACAGTTTCTGCGTCAGCACGAGCAGGTCGCGCCCCGCGGCCGTAAGACTGAGCGGGACCTTGCGGCTTTCGAACAGCATCACGCCGTATCGCGCTTCCAATGCCTTCAACTGCTGCGACAGCGTCGGTTGCGAGACGTTGAGGCGGCGGGCCGCGCGCGACACGCCCCCTTCCAGCGCGATCGCGTGGAACGCGCGCAAATGTTGGTGATTGACGGCCATCCGCTGCAGGAAATAGCGGGATATCGTGACGCTTGCGTGACGGTTTCATGGCGTCTCGATAGGTCTTGCCTATCTCGCGTGAGACGCGCCGACGCGTTTGCGCCGCGACACGAAGGCGCAACCGCGGACAATCGATCAGAACGATAGATTTTATCTATGGGCGGCATTCAGCCAAAGCCTTGGCCTCGCCTCGCGCGCGCGGCCAAGTGCGCCCCGCAAGGGAGTCCCGCGTGTCACACGAATCGTTCGATCTCGCCATCGTCGGCGCCGGTATCGTCGGGCTGGCGCACGCGCTCGCCGCCGTGCGGCGCGGGATGAAAGTCGCAGTGATCGACCGCGACGCGCAGGCCAATGGGGCATCGATCCGCAATTTCGGGTTCATCACCGTGACCGGCCAGGAACAGGGTACGGTCTGGCGCCGCGCGCGGCGATCGCGCGACGTGTGGGTCGAGGTCGCCGCGTCTGCGGGGATCGCGATCGAGCAACGCGGGCTGCTGCTGGTCGCGCAGCGGGCCGAAGCGCGCGCGGTGTGCGCGGCGTTTCTGGAAACCGACATGGCCGAGGGGTGCCGCTGGCTCGACCATGACGCGGCGCGTGCCCGGCTTGGCGGGGTCCGGCCCGCGCGGCTCGAAGGCGTCCTCGAAAGTGATGTCGAGGTCCGCGTCGAATCGCGCAGCGCCATTCCGGCGCTCGCGGCATGGCTCGAGGCCGCGCATGGCGTGACCTTCCGGCGCGGCGTCGCGGTCCACGGGGTCGAGACCGGCTGCCTCGCCACATCGGCGGGCGACGTCCACGCAAGCGCGATCGTGGTGTGCCCGGGCGACGATCTCGCCACGCTGTTCCCGGAGGCCCTTGCTGGCGTGACTCGTTCCAAGCTGCAGATGCTGCGGCTCGCCGCACCCGGTTTCCGCCTCCCCGCGACGATCATGTCCGACCTCGGGCTGACCCGCTACCTCGGCTATGCCGCGCTGCCCGAGGCGCAGGCGCTCCACGCCCGCCTCGCGACCGAGCAACCCGCGCAGCTCGCCAACGGCGTCCACCTGATCGTCGCGCAAGGGGCCGATGGCACCCTGATCGTCGGCGACAGCCACCATTATGGCAAGACCCCGGACCCGTTTTCGAGCGAGGCGGTCGACCAGCTGATCCTCGACGAATTCCGCGCGGTGTTCGGCGCGGTCCCGCCGGTGCTCGAAGGCTGGACCGGAACCTACGCTTCCGGCGCCACGCACAGCCTCGTTACGACCCCGGCCGAGCGGGTCCGCCTCGTCGTCGTCACCAGCGGCACGGGGGCCTCGACCAGCTTCGGGCTTGCCGAAGACGTGATCGCCGATCTTACCGCGCAGAAAGACCCAGAATGAGCTTCGCCGTCAAAGCCGTGGTGTTCGATTGGGCGGGCACGATGATCGACCACGGCTGCTGCGCGCCCGTCGTCGCGTTGCAGCGCGTCTTCGCCGAGGCTGGCGTCGCCGTTTCCGAAGCGGAAGCGCGCGCCGACATGGGCCGCGCCAAGCGGGATCACATCCGCGCGATCCTGGCCGCGCCGCGCGTCGCCACGGCGTGGGTGGCGGCGACCGGGAGCACTGCGAGCGAGGACGACGTCACCCGCCTGCACGATGCGGTCGAGCCGCTGATGCGCAGCGCCGCGCGCGATTGCGCGGCACTCATCCCGGGCGCAGCCGATCTCGCCGCGACCTTGCGCGCGCACGGTGTGCGGATCGGCTCGTGCACCGGCTACACCCGGCCGATGATGGCGGACATCCTGCCGCG
Source organism: Sphingomonas sp. PAMC 26621 (assembly GCF_000251145.1). GTDB lineage: Bacteria > Pseudomonadota > Alphaproteobacteria > Sphingomonadales > Sphingomonadaceae > Sphingomonas. Next base: position 39,364 of record NZ_AIDW01000025.1, read on the forward strand.
CGCCGCGGAACAGGGCTATGCTCCCGACGCGGTCATCTGCTCGGGCGAGACTCCGGAAGGCCGCCCCTCCCCGCTGATGCTGTGGAAGGCGCTGGTCGAACTGGGCGTCTGGCCCGCCTGGGCGTGCGTCAAGGTCGACGATGCCAGCGTCGGGATCGGCGAGGGCAAGGCGGCGGGGGCGTGGACCGTCGGCGTCGCTGCCTCGGGCAACGGCGTCGGTCTCAACCATGCGGCGCTCCAGGCGCTTCCTGTCGACGAGCGGACCCGCCGCGTCGCCGCCGCCGCCGCCGACCTCCACGCTGCCGGGGCCGACTATGTGGTCGACAGCGTCGCCGACCTGTGGCCGGTGCTCGAAACGATCGCCGCGCGGATCGCCGCGGGCGAACGGCCCGCCGCATGAGCGCGCGCGAAAGCTTCGTCACGCGCTGGTTGCGCACCGCACCGCCCGCGCTGTTCGCGCTCTACGGCGGCGGTGCCGCGTTCGCCGCCTATTTTGCGATGTACGCGTTCCGCAAACCCTTCACCGCCGCCAGCTACGTCCACATCCCCGGCTGGCCGTTCGCGATCGATTTCAAGGTCGTGATCGTGATCGCGCAGGTCGCGGGCTATGCGCTGTCGAAGATTCTCGGGATCAAGGTCGTCTCCGAAATGCCCCCCGCCAAGCGGGGCGTGGCGATCCTGCTGCTGATCGGCCTGTCCGAAGTGGCGCTCGTCGGCTTTGCGATCCTCCCGCCGGTCGCGGCGGTCGCCGGGCTGTTCCTCAACGGGCTTGCGCTCGGGATGATCTGGGGGCTGGTGTTCGGGTTTCTCGAAGGGCGGCGGCTGACCGAGGTACTCGGCGCGATGCTGTGCGCGACCTTCATCCTCGCCTCGGGCGTGGTCAAGTCGGTCGGCGAGACCGTGCTGCAAAACGCCTGGGCGAGCGAGCGCTGGATGCCCGCGACGACCGGCCTGCTGTTCACGCCGATGCTGCTCCTCGCGGTGTGGGCGCTGGTCCAGCTCCCCCCGCCGGATGCCGCCGACGAGGCCGAACGCCGCCCGCGCACCCCGATGAACGCGTCGCAGCGCGCCGCGCTGTTCCGTGCGCACGCGCCCGCGCTGATCGCGCTGATCGGCGTCTATGTCCTGCTCACCGCACTGCGCGATTTCCGCGACAATTTCGCTGCCGAGATCTGGCGCGAGCTTGGCTTCGGCGGGGCAGCGAGCATCTTCACCTGGTCCGAAGTGCCCGTCGCGATCATCGTGCTCGGCGCGCTCGGCCTGCTGATGCGGGTGCGCGACAATGCCGATGCGGTGCTCTGGAACCTGCGGCTGATCGCGCTCGGCCTGGCGACGCTCGGCGTGGCGACCGCGGCGTTCCAGCTCGGCTGGCTTGGCCCGGTGTGGTGGATGATCGCGGTGGGGGCGGGGCTGTATCTGGCCTATACGCCGTTCAACGCGCTGCTGTTCGACCGGCTGATGGCGGCGACCGCCTTTGCGGGCAATGCCGGTTTCCTGATCTATCTCGCGGATGCCAGCGGCTATTGCGGCAGCGTCGCGCTGCTGCTGTTGCGCAGCTTCGGGCATGTCACGCTGAACTGGAGCAGCTTCCTCGCCGAGATATGCTACGCCGCCTGCGCGATCGGGCTGGTCGCGACGGCATGGGCGATAAGGCGTTTCCGCGCTGCCTTGCGCACCGAGACTGGGCCGACGGAGTGGGCCCGCCTGCCCGCGACGACATGAGGAACCCGACGATGTCCACGCCAGCTTATGATCGCCGCGCCGTTCTCCGCGCGATGCTCGCCTCGGGCGGGGCGGCTGCGGCGTTCATGCCGGCGATCGCGCGCGCGCTCGACATCCCCGCCGACCGCCGCAGCGGGACGATCATGGATGTCGACCACGTCGTGATCCTGACTCAGGAAAACCGCGCGTTCGACCATTATTTCGGCACGTTGAACGGCGTTCGCGGGTTCGGCGACCGCTTCGCGATCCCCGCCCCCAACCTTGGCGACCGGGTGAACCGCACCGTCTTCGTCCAGCCCAACGAACATGCCGGCGCGCCAGCGCTGATCGCGCCGTTCCACTTCGACACGCATGAAGATTTCGCGCTGGTCCGCCACGACGGCACCCCGCACACCTTCCCCGACAGCCAGGCGGCGTGGGACAATGGCCGGATGAGCGCGTGGACCAAGGCCAAGCACAACCACGCGATGGGCCATTTCACCCGCGCCGACATGCCGTTCCAATATGCGCTCGCCGAGGCATTCACGCTGTGCGACGCCTATCATGCCGCGACGCACATGGGGACCAACCCCAACCGCCTGTTCCTGTGGACCGGGACCAACGATCCCGCAGGCAAGGGGCACGGCCCCGCGATCGACAATGGCTATGATTCCTTCGCCGATCCGCGTGGCCATGGCGGCTACACCTGGACGACCTATCCCGAGCGGCTGCTCGCCGCGGGCGTCGGCTTCCAGATCTATCAAGACATGGCGGACAATTTCACCGACAACCCGCTCGCCGGCTTCCGCCGGTATCGCGACGCGCGGACCGCGACGACCGGCACCGAAGCCGAGCTGATCCGCCGCACGTTGACGACGCGCGACCTCGATCTGCTCAAGGCCGATGTCGTCGCCGGCACCTTGCCCGCAGTATCGTGGATCATCGCCCCCGCCGCTTTCTCCGAGCATCCCAACCCGTCGTCGCCCCTGCAAGGCGCCGATTATACCGCGCGCGTGCTCGACGCGCTGACTGCCAACCCCAAGGTGTGGGCGCGCACCGTGTTCATCCTCAATTTCGACGAGAATGACGGGCTGTTCGACCATGTCCCCCCGCCAGCCCCGCCGGCGCGCGACCCGGCCGATCCTACGCGGCTGCTGGGGGGATCGACGATCCCGACCGATGACGACTATCATGTCCGCGCGCAGGGCACCGCCGATGCTGCCTATCTGCACCGCTCCTATGGTCTTGGGATGCGCGTGCCCTTGTATGCGATCTCGCCATGGAGCCGGGGCGGCTATGTCGCCTCTGAGGTGTTCGATCACACCAGCGTGATCCGCTTCCTCGAGACCCGCTTCGGGGTGCGCGAACCCAATATCAGCGCGTGGCGCCGCGCGGTGTGCGGCGATCTGACGAGCTGCTTCGATTTCAGCACGCCCAATGCCGAGCCGTTCGTCGGCAAGCTGCCCACGACTGCCGCCCTCTCCGATCGCGCCGCCGTGCTGCCGCTAGCCCAGCCCTATCCGCCCGAAACACTCACCGCGCCGCGCCAGGAATCCGGGCTGCGTCGCCGCCGGACCACGCCCTATGTGGTCGATGCCGTGCTCGAACCGCACGGTGCGGGTCACGCGCTGCGGCTCACCAATCTCGGGGCGAAGCAGGCGGCGGTGTTCCAGCTATACGATGCGCTGGAGTTGGAGGCGGCCCCCCGGCGCTACACCGTCGGCGCGGGTCAGTCGCTCGTCGCCGAGATCGCACCCGATGCCGCCGGGTTGCACGACGTGATCGTCCTCGGCCCCAACGGCTTCCACCGGCGCTTCACCGCGCGTGCGCCGCGGGTCAGCCCCGTTGTCGATCCGTCGGGAAAGCTGCGCCTGCGCAGCCTCGCCGCGACGCCGACGACGCTGACGATCTCCGACATGGCCTATGGCACCGCGCCACGCCGCGTCACGCTGGCGCCGGGCGAGACATCGTCCTTGGGTATCGATCTCGCACATAGCCATGGCTGGTACGACCTGAGCGTGCGCACCGACGGGCAGGTGGTGCGGCTCGCGGGCCATGTCGAGAACGGCCGCGACAGCTATTCCGACCCGGCGGCGCACGGCTTGGCGACGCTCTCGTTCGAAACCGCCCAGAGCCTGCTCAACCGCTAGCGCGGCGTGATTACTGCTGGAACCCCTCACTCGTTCGCTGGAAGCGTCCGGATCCAGCCGAGGTCGACAAGGTCCGGGCGTGCAGACTGCGGCATGCCGTCCCCGCACTAACAAGAATTCGACCGCATTTAATCGTTTCACCTTCGAACTGTCACGGCACTGTCACCCCCGCCTGCTTAGGCAAACTGGTTTATACCAGTTATCGCCTTAAGGGGGGCAAGACACATGACCGAGATCCTGGTGGTTCAGGCCAAACAGACAGCGCTGCGAAGTTTCCTGCTGGCCAGCGCAGCAGCGGTGATCGTCGGCACCACGCCGCATGCCGCTTTTGCGCAAGCGGCTGCCGAGACGCCGGACGACACGTCTGGCGACATCGTGGTCACCGGCTATCAGCGCTCGCTGCGCGACGCGCGCGCGATCAAGAAGAATTCAGTGATCCAGAAGGATGCGATCGTCGCCGAGGACATGGCGAAGTTCCCCGAGCTCAACCTCGCGGAATCGCTGCAGCGTCTGCCGGGCGTGCAGATCACGCGCGAAGCGGGCGAAGGCCGGCGGATCTCGCTGCGCGGGCTCGGGTCCGATTTCGCGCGGGTCCAGCTCAACGGCATGGAAGTCCTTGGCAACGTCGATTCCGCGCAGGACAGTCGCGGCCAGCGCTCGCGCGATCGCTCGTTCGATTTCAACATCTTCGCCTCCGAGCTGTTCCAGCGCGTCGAGGTCGAGAAGACCTACGAAGCCGCACAGACCGAGGGCGGCATGGGCGGCACGGTCGGCCTGTTCACCCCCAAGCCGCTCGAATCGGGCGTCGGCACCAAGGGCGCGATCACCGGCAAGATCGGCACCAACCAATATACCAAGGATGCGCAGCCGCGCGTCGCCGGGCTGTTCAGCCAGAATTGGGGCAACACCTTCGGCATCGCGCTCTCGGCCGCCTATTCGAAGCGCCGCACGACCGAGCAGGGCCGCGATACCTATAATTACAACAAGCCGAGCGCGTCGGACCTGCAGGACATGGTCGCGGGTGGCCTCGACATCTCGCACCTGACCGCGGCGCAGCGGACCAAGTTCCTGTCGGGCGACCTTTATTTCGCGGATGGCAACCGCGTTTCCTCGTTCGACGCGAGTCAGGAGCGGCTCGGGCTTACCGCAACGGTGCAGTGGCGTCCGGCGCCCAACCTGTTGCTGACGCTCGACGGCCTGCGCGGCCAGCTGACCACGCATCGCGACGAATATCACCTCGCGACCCGGCCGATCAACGGCACCGGCTCGGTCGCGTTCGACGGCGCGGCGGGCAAGCCCTATCCCGCCGCTTTCCAGACCGCATCGGTGCTCAACAGCCTGGCCTGGGACGCCAACAACTATGTCACCGCGACCGACACGACCGGTGCGACCTTCGGCAGCGAGCATCGCCGCCAGCTCAACAAGACGCGTTTCAGCCAGGCGGCGCTGACGTTCAAATGGGATGCGTCCGACCGCTTCACGGTCGACGGCCATGTCGGCTACGAAAAGTCGACCTATGACACGCCCTATGACGACAAGCTCTACTTGCGCGGCAAGGGCAATCTGGTCGCCGACTACGGCACCGACGGGCGTTCGGCGTCCTTCACCTATCCGAATTTCGATCCGACCAATGCCGCTGCCTATGCGATGGACAATTTCTACTATCGTGCGTTCAACAACAGTTCGGAACTGCGCGAGGGCGTGATCAACCTGCGCTACAAGCTGAACGACGCCTTCACGCTGCGCGCCGGTGGCGCCTATCACCGCTTCAAACAGGACGGTGCCAATTACTTCTACGACGGCAACGTCAACGGCACGACGGACATCACGCGCGGCACGTCTGTTGCGGGAATCACCAGCGTCTACAACAACAGCTTCGGCTCCTGGGTCGTCGGCGATTTCGACAAGGCGTTCACCAAGTACAAGGAATATCACCGCCTCGGGCCGAAGGCGGATGGCACGGGCAGCGCGCTCCAGGATATCGAGCAGGTCGTCACGACCTCGGAGGAAACCGAGTCCGGCTATGCACAGCTCGACTGGCATGGCGACCTGTTCGGGATGACCGCGCGCGGCAATGTCGGCGTGCGCGGCTATCATACCGATACGCAGAGCATCGGCTGGATCCAGGGCGACAATTACGCCTATCTCGGCACGGCGGACGTGAAGGGGCATTATAGCGGCGTCCTCCCCGCGATGAACGCGGTGCTCGAGCTGACCCCGCAGGTCCTGCTCCGCTTCGCCGCGGCGCAGAACCTCAACCGCCCGGGCCTCGGCTCGATGGCGGCGCAGGGCTCGGCGTCGCAGGACGACGTCAACGGCAAGATCACCGCATCGCGCGGCAACCCCAATTTGAAGCCGTACAAGGACAATACGCTCGACCTCGCGGTCGAATATTATTTCGGCAAGGCGGGGCTGCTGTCGGCGTCGGTGTACAAGAAGTGGATCACCAACTTCATCGGGTCGCAGCAGTCCGACAACATCACCTTCGCCGATGCCGGGGTACCGACCAGCGTGCTGACCGGCGCGACGCCGAGCACGATCATCGCCAACTTCTCGATGCCGATCAACGTCGCGGGGACCAACACCGTGACCGGCGCGGAAATCGCGGCGCAGAGCCAGTTCTCGTTCCTGCCCGCGCCGTTCGATCATCTGGGTGCCGTGGCGAACTTCTCCTATGTCGACGCGGACGAGAAGATCACCGGCATCTCGAAGACGAGCTACAACGCGACGCTGTATTTCGAGAACAAGCTGTGGGGCGTGCGCGGGTCGCTCAATCAACGCAGCCGCTATTACACCTCGCGCAGCGCCACGGTGATGAGCTCGGGCACGCAAGGGTTCGAGGCCACCACCTATGTCGATGCCGCGGCGTATCTCAACGTCAACTCGGCGCTGCAGCTCACCTTCAACGCGGTCAACCTGACCAACCAGAAGGACACGCAGTTCTGGGGCCAGAACCGCTATCTGTACAATCAGACGCAGAGCGGGGCGACCTACATGCTCGGGTTCGGCTTCAAATTCTAACGATGCCGCCTTCCTGCCTCGAGCGCCCTCTCCTCGGAGAGGGCGCCTTTTTCGTGTGTGCGCCGCAATGATCGTCTCGCACCGCCACCGCTTCATCTTCGCCGCCGTGCCCAAGACCGGCACGCACGCGGTGCGACAGGCGCTGCGCGAGCAGATGGGGGAGGACGACCTCGAACAGGTCGGGCTGTTCGTCAACAAGCGCTTCCCCTGGCCCGAGCTCGCGGCGATCCAGCACGGCCATTTCGCGCTGCGCGAACTGCGCCCCTATCTCGGCGACACGCTTTTCGCCGACTATTTAAAATTTGCGTTCGTCCGCAATCCGTTCGACCGTTTCGTGTCCTATTGCGCGTTCATGCTGCGCGGCGGCGATGCGTTCGAACGGCAGCCGCGGGAGACGATGCACCACTTCCTGTTCCGCGCCCCGCCCGAGCAGCACATCCTGTTCCAGCCGCAATCCGCGCTTTTGCTCGACGCCGACGGCACCACGCTGCTGACCGACGCCGTCGGCCGCGTCGAGGACATGCAGGCATCCTACGATGCGCTCTGCGCGCGGATCGGCATCCCGTCCCGCGCGCTGGAACGCGTCAACGCCACCCGCCACGCCGACTATCGCCGCTATTACGACCAGCCGCTGATCGACGGCGTCACCGCGCGCTATGCCCAGGATCTGGCGCTGTTCGGCTACTCCTTCGAGGGGGCGCAATGACCGACCCGTTCTCCGGCAATCCCCGCAAGACAACCAGCGTTCGCCCACTCGGCCAGGTCGACATCGCGGCGTTGCGCGCGGCGGTGCTCGCGATTCCGGAAGCGGTGTGGGACCGCGAGAATGCCGCCAAGCCCAACCGCTTCGCCGCGCTCGACGCGACCCGCCACATCGTCTTCCGCTTCATCGACGACCCGCGCGACTGGCGTGGCTCGCACGATCGCGCACCCTGGCCGTACTGGCGCACGCGACTCGCGCCGGTGCTGGAGCAGGCGGTGCGCGACTATGGTTATGCACGCGGGGTGTTCCCGCGCGTGATGCTGGCGCGGATGCCGTCGGGCGGCGTGATCCACCCGCATACCGACGCCAATCCCGCAGCGAAATGGCCGCACAAGATCCACGTGCCACTGCTGACCAACGATCAGGTGATCTGCCATTTCGGCGGCGCGGACCATCGCTTTGCCGAGGGCGAAGCGGTCGAGGTCGACAATCTCGGCCCGCACTGGGTCCAGAACCGTGGCGCTGCCCCGCGCATCCACCTGATCTTCGAATATTACGACCCCGACCAGCCGGAACCCGACTGGCTGACCCCGTTGCTGCGCGCGAGTGTCGCGCAATGACCGTGCAGGAAGATCGCGACGCACTGCTTAAGACGGCGGCAACGCTCCGCGCGCAGGGTCGCATCCCCGACGCACTGGCCCTGCTCGACCGGCTCGAAGCCGCGCATCCGACCTTCAGCCGCCTGTATCAGGAGCGCGGCCACTGCCACGTCCTGCTGCGCAACACGCCCGCAGCAATCCATGCGTTGCACGAGGCAGTCCGGCGCAACCCGACGCTGCCCGCAAGCTGGGACATGCTCGAGCAACTCCATCGCCTCGCGGGCAACGCCGAACAGGCCGAAGCCGCCGCGCGCAGCCTGGCCACGCTCAAGCAATTGCCCGTCGCGATCGTCGTCGCAAACAGCCTGTTCGCCGACGGCGATCTCGCGCAGGCCGAGCAGGTCCTGCGCGCGTATCTCCCGCAGAACCCGCAAAATGTCGGCGCGCTTCGGCTGCTCGCGCGGATCCGCACCGATCGCAGCGACCCGGCCGAGGCCGAACGGATCCTCCACGCGGTCCTCGATCACGCGCCCGACTATCACGACGCGCGGCTCGATTATGCCTTGGTCCTGTTGCAGCAACAGAAGCACGCACCCGCCCGCACCCAGGCGGAGCGCTTGCTCGCGCAAGATGCGAACCACCGCGCCTATCTCAAACCCTATGCCGCAGCCTGCGTCGGCCTCGGCGATTATGCCCCGGTGATCGACGTCTATGCGCGGTTGCTCGAAGACAAGACATTATCCGCCGCGGAAATCGCCGACCTGCGCCAGTGGCGCGCGACCGCACTCAAGATCGTCGGGCGGCAGCACGACGCGATCGCCGACTATCACGCCGCGCTCACCGCTTGCCCCGACTATGGCGTGGCGTGGTTCGGCCTCGCCAACCTCAAGACCTATCGCTTCAGCGATGCCGAAATCGACCGGATGCAGACCGCGCTGGCACGCCCCGGCCTCCAGCAGATGGACCGCATCTACCTGAACTTCGCGCTGGGCAAGGCGCTGGAAGATCGCGAGGATTACGCCGCCTCGTGGCACGCCTATGCCCAAGGCAACGCACTCCGCCACGCCACCGCGCGCTACCGCCCAGAGGCCGCCGAGGCATGCGTCCAACGGCTGCAACACACCTTCACCCCCCAGTTCTTCGCCGAGCGCGCCGGCTGGGGCGTCGACGACCCCGCCCCGATCTTCATCGTCGGGCTGCCACGCTCGGGATCGACGCTGATCGAGCAGATCCTCGCCTCGCACCCCGGCGTCGAGGGAACACAGGAACTGACCGAAATCGGCCGCTACGCCGCCGAACTGTGCGGCAGCGACCCCACCTGCGGCCTGCCGCTCCACCCCGAGGCGCTGCACCGCCTGACCGCCACGGCGACGCGCGCGCTAGGAGACCGGTTCCTGACCGAGACGCGCCCCTATCGCACGCTCGACCGGCCATTGTTCATCGACAAGATGCCCAACAATGTCTGGCATATCGGCCTGATCCACCTGATCCTGCCGCGCGCGACGATCATCGACGTGCGGCGCGACCCGATGGCATGCTGCTTCAGCAATCTCAAACAGCTGTTCGGCACGACTAACCAGGAATTCAGCTACGCCACCGACGACATTGCGCGCCACTACCGCTGCTATCTGGAGCTGATGCGCCACTGGGACGAGGTGCTGCCGGGCCGCGTGCTGCGCGTGCAGCAGGAGGACGTCGTGACCGATCTAGACGCCAGCGCGCGGCGGTTGCTCGCGCATTGTGGCCTCCCGTTCGACCCCGCCTGCCTGTCCTTCCACGAAACCCGACGCAGCGTCCGCACCCCGAGCTCGGAGCAGGTCCGCCAGCCGATCGATCGGACAAGCCTGACCCAGTGGCGCCACTACGAACCCTGGCTCGCCCCGCTGCGCACCGCGCTTGGCGACGCGCTGACGACCTACCGGAGCTGATCGCATGCGGCTGTCGCAACCCTTCTTCCAGCTTCCCGTGCTGTTCGACGTCGACCGCCTGCAGGCCGAGGTCGCCGCCCTGCCCGACGCAGCGTGGGCGCCGCATCCCGACGGGATCGCGGGGAACAGCGCCGCGCGGCTGATCACGGTCGACGGCGGCGAAAACGATTCGCATCAGGGGCAGATGCTGCCGACGCGCTGGCTAGACGCCATGCCATATGGGAGACAGGTGCTGGCAGGCTTCGGCGTGGTGTGGAGCCGGGCGCGGCTGATGCGCCTCGCACCGGGGGCGAGCGTCCCAGAACATGCCGACATCAACCACCATTGGCATACGCGCGTCCGCGTCCACGTGCCGGTCTTCACCCAGCCCGAGGTGGCGTTTCACTGCGATGGGGAAACGAAGCACATGGCCGCGGGCGAGGCGTGGATCTTCGACAACTGGCGCCGCCACCGGGTCGAGAACCGGAGCAGTGCGGCGCGCGTCCATCTCGTCGCCGATACCACCGGCACCGCCGCCTTCTGGCAGTTCGCCTGCGGCCAGACGCCCCCGCGCGCGGCGTGGCGGACGGTCGCGTGGAACCCCGACGCCACGCCAACGCTGCTGACCGAGGGCGACCAGCGCTTCGCGGTGATGCCCGCCGCCGAAGTGCAATTGCTGGTCGACGACCTCCGCGCAGACCTCGCGGTCGAGCGCGCTACCCCCGATGCCCTCGCGCGTGCCGAACGGTTCGACCGACTGCTCGAGCATTTCGTGCTCGACTGGCGTCAGCTCTGCGCGCTGCACGGGGTGAGCGGACGCGACCGCGACGCGTTCCTGCGCCTCGCTGGCGCGGTGCGCGCGGGCGCGACGCCGCTCGCCGAGGGGCTCGTTATGCGGACCAACGGCGCGAGTGCGCTGCTGGTGCTCGAAAAACGCGTGCTGCAGCATCTGGTGGCGGCCCCGCCCCTGCCCCTGCCCTAGCGGTGGCGGCGCAGGAGGATGAGAGCGATAGTGGCAAGAAACTGCCGTCGCGGAGATGACGGTTGAGAGTGGTCGAGACCCATCAACTGTCGGCCCCGACGCATCAGGCGGAACGGCGAAAAGTGGTGGTTAGGCGACCGTCCGCGATTGGTAAGCCATTTAGAATAGCTGCCATCCACGCGGCATTACAAAAACAGGCGGGGGTTCCCGTACATCACGCATAGCTATTGATCATGGGGACTGTTCGGCGATCTTGAAGGTCGGTTCGTAGGTAACGGGGAAGTTAACCGAGCGGGCGATGAAGCAGACTTCTCCGATCTCGTGATGAATTGCCTCGGCCCGGGTCAGGTCAGCCCCCTTCCCGACGACGATGTGGGGGCGCAGGATGGCGCGTATGAACCGGCCTGCACCGTCAGGCGTGCTCTCCCCGACACCTATCGGGGCGTCGCGATATGCCAGCACGACGATGCCAGCCTGACTGGCTAGATGAAGATACCAGAGCATATGGCAGGCTGCGAGCGACGAGACGAACAGGTCTTCGGGATTCGGCAGTTTAGGATCACCGCCAAGCCGGGGGTCGTTCGAACAGTGGGTGATCGGCTTGTCCGGGGACACGATATCCCAGGTCCTGTCATAGCCCCGATAGGCCTTTGTGCCTTCCCCTCGGTTCCCGGTCCATTCGATACAACTCATGAAATCATGCTGCTCGGCCATTTGGTAAGCTCTCCCGCCAAGGGTTCAACGTCGATCAGGTGCGACGCCTCGTAACCGCTGCGTGAGTTCTGCGATCTGTTCGTCCGTCCAGGCGTTCCTACGACGCTCGCGGCTCGCGGGGTGAAAGCGCAGGCCGAGATTCAAATCTTTGCGCCAAGTCTGCTGGGGTCTGATCGGACGTGGCATGAAGTTGCCGCCGCAAGTTGGGCATACGTCTCCAAAAACATCTTCGACGCATCTGGCGCAGTAGGTGCATTCGTAAGTGCAGATGCGCGCGGCAGGAGAGTCTGGCGGAAGATCCGCATCGCACAGCTCGCAATTGGGTCGGAGTTCCAGCATTTATATCATCTCCGCACCGTCACGAGGCACTGATCCCCGTAGAATTGGATACATGTATCCAATAGCTATAATCGCTGTGAGTGCTAGAAGGAAATTGTGCTCAAGCCCCAGACCACTCCCACACTGATCGCCGATGCGTTGCGTGACGACATTAGTCGTGGTGTGTTGCAGCCCGGCGCGGCGCTCCGGCAGGAGGCTCTGGCTGCGCGCTTCGCTGTGAGCCGCATTCCCATCCGTGACGCGCTGCAGAAGCTGGAGAGTGAGGGGATCGTGACGCTGGTGCCCAATCGTGGCGCCTATGTCGCCACACTAACCATCGTGGAAGTGCAGGAAATCTTTTACCTTCGCCAACTGGTCGAGGTGGACCTGATCGGTCAGGCCGTGCCGCTTTTGGATGCGACGGCTCTGAAGACGATACGCGAGAGCGCGAAGCTCGCTGAGCAGCTGTCTTCCAAGCCGGATTGGCTCATGGGGGACCGGGCATTTCATCAGGCGCTATATCTCCCGGCAAACCGGCCGCGCCAACTCGAACTCGCGATGTCCCTGCGCTCTGAAGTTGAACGGTATGAAGCGATCTATCGTAAGCTGCCTGAGAACCGACTTGATTGGACGCGTGAACACGGCGGGTTGCTTGATGCCTGCGCGAGGGGTGACGTAACAGCGGCGCGCGCGCAGCTATCAGCGCACCTTGATCACGCGGCTGCATTTCTCATCGAACAGATCGTCGAGCAGGATCCTCTACAATCTAGAGCCGGCGGCTAAAAAACCGTCCCTTTCAGGGGGCGACTGGGGTCTGGATAGCGCGCCTGAACGAAGGGGGCGTTTCATGCAGCCGCCTTGTTCAGCTGTTTGACCGCGTTTGGGCAAAAGCTGCCGATCGTCCCGAGATCGGCACCGCGAGTGAAACGTTCGGTTTTCTGACGTGCGGCAAGAGCCCGCACCGCGCCAGGTTTTACGTCAGGAACCCGATCACGAAATCAGCACAAGCTTCCCTGGCGCCCGCCGTCTTTCCGGCATTGCGCGCGAACGGATCATCCCCACGACCCGCTACCCTCAACCGCGCCCTACCCAGTCCGCTCCCGCACCGCGAGATCGACATGGACGCGGATGGCATCGTGCCGCCAATATTCGTGGTCGTAATTGACCACGCGCCCCGCCGCATCGAAGCTGCTCCGCACCACCAGCAGGCCCGGCGTGCCGGGGTTGACCCCGAGCGCATCCGCCGTCGCCCCGGTCAGCGCACAGGGCTTCATGTCGATCCGATTGCGCGCGACCGCGAGATGATAGTGATCCGCCAGCAGCTGCGTCAGCGACGCATCGAGCGAATGCGCGAGCAACCCCGGTGCCAGCGCCGGATCGACCATGATCCGCTCGATCAGCACGGTCCTGCCATCGATCGAACGGCGCCGCGTGATGTCGTACAGCGGCGTCCCCGGCGACACGCGGAAAATGTCGGCGAGCGCGGGGGACGCGGGCGCCATCTCCTTGGACAGCGTCTCGGTGCCGGGGGTGCGCCCCTGTTCGGTGACATAGGTCATGAACCCCGCCCACCGCGTGGGATCATAGGTCACCGCGGGCGGCGAAACGTACCAACCGCTCCGATCGCGGCGATACACCAGCCCCTCGGCCTCGAGCTGTGACAGCGCCTCGCGGATCGTCCCGCGCGCCGCGCTGGTGTTGACCTGAAGCTGCCGCTCGGACGGGAGCCGGACACCCGGCGCGAGCCGACCGCGCGCGATCCCCTCGGCGATGCGGTTGCGCAGCGCGAGATATTGCGGACCGCTCGCGACTTCGCTCGGGCCGAACAGGAAGTCTTCCATCGTGCTTGGCGTCGCCATCGGTGCCTCTCGCTGCGGTTCGACGATGACAGCCCGCGACGGCACCGGTCAAGCCGGGTGCTGGTTGGCGGCGCTGAGCCGGACCAATAACGCGCGGTGGCTCTCGAGCGACGGCACCGTCCAATCGGCGTGCTTGCCGCCATCGTCGTACAGCCGCATCCGCACCGCCGCCGCGAAATGCGGCTCGGCCTCGAAGTCCGCGCGCTCGGCCGCCGACATTACCCCGCCCTGCAGCCCGAAGCTCAGCAGCGATGCGCCGCTCAACGCCTCGGCATAGCCGGGGCGGACCGTCGCGAGATAGCGCTTTGCCGCGACATGCAGCCGTACGGGCTCGGTCACCGCCGGCGCGAAATGCGCTGCGAGCAGCGCTGCGCCCAGCGTCTCGTGGCGGCCGTCACGGTCCTGCAGTTCCGCCGCATCGCCCGCCCCACCGACGAACTGACCGATATCGTGGAGCAGCGCGGCCGCGACCAGCGTCTCGGGCGCATCGTCCTGCCGCGCGAGTTCTGCGGCCTGCAGCGCATGCTGAAGCTGCGTGACATCCTCGCCATAGCGTTCCGCGCCGTGCTGCTCGAACGTGTCGAAGATGCGATCGACGATAGATGCTGACATTACGATCCCCATGACGAGCACCCTGCTTTCTGCGCGACGGCCCCTGTCAGAATTCTGTAGCGAAACTGGACTAGACCAACAAGCGTGAACCGCCCAGCGCGGCAGCTTTTCAGGGAAGCCCCAAGATGACCCATCCCAATCGCCGTGACTTCGTCCGTGCCGCCGGTCTCGGCGCGACCGCGTCGCTGTTGCCGGGGCTGGTCGCCCGCGCGGCAGCGATCGCCCCCCGACAGCGGCACGGCTCGATCGAGGATGTCGAGCACATCGTCGTCTTCATGCAGGAGAACCGTTCGTTCGATCATTATCTCGGCATGTTGAACGGCGTCCGCGGCTTCGGCGATCCGCGCCCGCTCCGCCTCGCGGGGGATCGCACGGTGTGGGCGCAACCCTCGCTCGAGCATCCCGACGGCTTCGTCCTGCCGTTCCACGGCGATTCGAAGATCAGCCGATCGTTCAAGGTCGACGGCTCGGGGCAGTCGCATCAGGAAAATATCGGCATCTATCATCATGGCCGCTTCGACCGCTGGGGATTGAGCGGGGAACTGCACAAGCGGATGCTGCACTATACCGCCGGCGACCTGCCGTTCTACTACGCGCTCGCCGATGCCTTCACCGTCTGCGATGCCTATCATTGTTCGACGCTGACGCAGACCTACCCCAACCGGCTCCACGCCTTTACCGGCTGCAACGGCGGCGGGACGGTCGGCGGCGACCCGCAGATGACCAATTATGGCGAGGACGAGACGCCCAGCGCCGACATGGCGCAGGACAAGCCGCTCCGACCCGACGCCTATCGCTGGACGACTTATGCCGAACGGCTCCAGGCGGCGGGGATCAGCTGGAAAGTCTATCAGGAACACGACAATTTCGGCGACAATCTGCTGTCGGTGTTCCCCGCGTTCCGCCCCTGCGCGCCGGAGTCGGACTTGTACGCGCGCGGCCGCGCCTGGGTGAGCGAACACCGCGACGGCGCCGATCGCACCCGCTCGGACGGCGACCAGCTCGTCGCCGCCTTCCGCCGCGACGTCGCCGCCGGCACGCTCCCCAAGGTCTCGTGGATCGTCACCGCCGCCGACCTGTCCGAACACCCGCAGGCCGAGCCGTCCAAGGGCGAGCATGTCTGCGCCGCCCTGATCGCGGCGCTGGTCGATCACCCCGAGATGTTCGCCAAGACCGTCTTCATCGTCAATTACGACGAAGCCGGCGGCTTTTACGACCATATGCCGCCGCCGGTGCCGCCGGTTCCAGGCTATCGCGGCGCGAGCACCGTACCGCTCGACGGCGAGACCAAGGATTATGGCGACCACCCCGACGAGGACGACCTGCGCCATCCCGGCCAGCACCCGATCGGTCTCGGCATCCGCACGCCGACGATCATCGTCTCGCCGTGGAGCCGCGGCGGGTTCGTCTGTTCGGAGCTGTTCGACCATACGTCGACGCTGCGCTTCATCGAACGGCGCTTCGGCGTGCGCGAGCCCAACATCAGCGCCTGGCGGCGATCGGTGTGTGGCGACCTCACCTCGGCGTTCGACTTTACCCGCCGCGACGGCGACACCACCGCGCTGACCTTCCCCGCGACCGACGATTTCCGCGAACGCATCGCCCGTTCCGCGGCGGGCCGGCTCAACGCGATCCCGGCGGCGCAGGCACCAACCCGGCAGATGACCGGCCAGCGTCCACACCGCGCGCTTCCCTACCGCCTCGACGTGACTGGCGGTCTTACCGATCAGGGCACCTTGCAGATCGCGTTCGTCAATACCGGCACGGTCGGCGCGACGTTCACCGTTCACGACAATCTCGACGTCGAGGCGCCGTGGAACTTCACCGTCGGCGCCGGGGATCGCCTCACCCATGACGCCTGGCATGGTGCGGGTCCGGTGCCCGTGCGGATCGACGTGACGGTGCGTGGCCCCAACGGGCTGCTGCACCGCTATGCCACTGCCTTGACGAAAGATTCGGCCGGGTCCCCGGTCGCAGTGGCCGCCGATGTGGCGCTCGCACGCCAGCCGGAGGATGCGGTGGTCACGCTGACCCTCATCAATCGCGGCGCGACACCGCTCGTGTTCCAGACCGCGCTCGCCGAACCCTATGCGACCCCGGGGGCGCGCCAGCGTCGGATCGTGGTGCCGCCGCACCAGACCGTGGCCGACCGCTGGTCCGTCGCGCGCAGCGATAACTGGTACGATCTCACCGTCACCACCACGGACGATCCGCACTTCCTCCGCCGCTTCGCCGGCAAGCTGGACAATGGCGGCGTTGGGCGCACCGATCCGGCGATCGGCGCAATGCGCGTCCTGGCCTGAGCGCCACGCACGGTGCTCAATGGTACGCGCGCGGTAGAGCGTGACATCCTTGCCGCCGCGCCGGCTACAGCGGGGCAACGGGTCAAGGTCCGGCATTCGCTGCGGCGTGTCGCGTAGAAGATCGAGAGTCAGCCTGCGTGTTGCCATACGCGCGGTGCTGGTCGCGGAACGGGATAGACCGTACTCGTCACCCCCCCTACTTTGACATCGATCTCATTCATTTGCATGGCGACGAAGTAATCGTCGGTTTTTAGAATTTGCGGACCAGATTACCTGGCATCCGGAGAAAAGTCATGAAAACCGAAGCAAAGAAGAACGAGACCCGCGAACTGACCCCGGCCGAGATCGCTCGGGTTGCGGGCGGGTCATATCATCGCGCCACGATGTAAAGTTCTTTGCCGGGGCAATCTTTGCCCCGGCGATTTTTGTTCCGCTGCACCGCTACGCCACGGCCTGCACGGTGCATTTGGCCGGATCCACACTTCCAGAAGTCGCCGATGCGACACTCGCGGACCAGCCGGAAGATGCGGTGGTCACGCGGCCCCTCCTCGATCGCGGCGCGACACCGCTCGCGTTCCAGACCGCGCTCGCCGAACCCTATGCGACCCCTGGGGCGCGCCAACGTCGGATCATTGTGCCGCCGCACCAGAGCGTGGCCGACCGCCGGTCTGTCGCGCGCAGCGACAATTGGTACGATCTCACCCTCACCGCCATAAGCGATCCGCACTTCCTCCGCCGCTACGTCGGCATGCTGGGCGATGGCGGCGCTGGCCGCAATGTGCGTCCTGGCTGGAAACACAACGCACGATGCTCGATGATATGTGCGCAGTAGAGCGCGACATCCTTGAACCCCGCCGCGTAGAGGGTCAGCTGCAGCATCCGTGTCGACATACTCGCGGCGCTGGTCGCGGACCGGGGCGGACCGTACTCGCCATCCACCCTGCTTTTACATCGATCTATTCAATTGCATGGCGACGATGTAATAGTGGCTTTTTAAAATTTGCCGGCCAGACTTTCTGGCATCCGGAGAAAAGTCATGAAAACCGAAATGAAGAAGAACGAGACTCGCGAACTGACCTCAGCCGAGATCGCTCGGGTTGCTGGCGGCCGCCCTCCTCGCAACCCCATGTAAGAACCTCTGCCGGGGTGGACTTCACCCCGGCAATTCTTGTTCCGCTATCGCGGCGGTCATGTCTTTACAGAAGTCACGCGACGTTTGTCGCTGACGACGCGACCACCGACGATCTCGATCACGCGTTCCGCCGACGCAATCGTCTCGGCGCGGTGCGCGACGATGATGCGCGTGATTCCCATCTGCTGGATCGCTGCATTGACGCGACGCTCCGACGCCGTGTCGAGATGCGCGGTGCCCTCGTCCATCACCAGGATGTGCGGCCGCCTGTACAAGGCGCGCGCGAGCAGCACCCGCTGGCGCTGCCCACCCGAAAGCCCGGAGCCCATCGCACCCACCAGCGTGTAGAGTCCCATCGGCATGCCCGCCACGTCTTCGACGAGGTCGGCCATGCGCAGCACGTCCGTCAGCCGATCCTCGTCTACATCGCCGAACGCGGCGATGTTCTGTGCGATGCCGCCTTCGAACAGAAAGTCGTCCTGCAACACCGCCCCGACATGACGCCGGAATTGCGGCCGGCCGTAGCGCGACAGCGGCATGCCGTCGATCAACACCTCGCCGTCATCGGGTTCGAGCAGCCCGAGCAGCAGCTTGACGAGCGTCGACTTGCCGCCACCGGACGGACCGGTGAACGCGACATAGTCGCCGTGCGCGATTTCGAGAGTGACGCCCGACAGCACGGGTGTTTCGCTGGCTGCGTAGGCATAGGTCACGTTTCGCAGCGCAATGCTACGCGGCACAGCGGGCCGAGGGCGCGAGGGATCGGCGAAACTGCCGTCTTCCGGCTCGAGCGCGATGTCGGACAGTCGGTCGAGATGGAGGCTGAGCAGCCGCAGCGACACCCCTTCGTCCACCAGCCGCCGCGCTGCGGTGGAGAAGCTCACCTGATACCCCAGAAACGCAAAGATCATCCCGACCGAGAAACCCCCGGCGAGCGCGGCGCGGGCGGCGAGCCAGACCACGACGACCTGCTCCATTGCAGCCAACCACAGGCTCGCCGCCTATTGTAAGGCGCGAATTCGGTCGTGCGCGTAGCGTGCGCTGAGCGCCTCCGACAAGCGGTTCTGCCAGGACGCGTGGCGCAGCGTTTCGCCCGCGGAAAGCCGCAGCGAGACGATCCCCTGCAGCGACTCGATCATGGCGGTCTGTTCCTCGCCCTCGTTGGTCATCCGCTCCGCTTCCGTCCCACGTTCGGCCGACAGGGTGAGCAGCCGCAGGCCGAGATAGGCGGCGATGGAGCAGACCGGCACCGCAGCCAGGAGCGGCGAATACAGCAGCATCATCGCGAGCGTCAGAACGGCGAGCAGACCGTCGATCAACGCTGCACCGGCGCTTTCGGTCAGCAATTTCTCGACCGGTTGGATCGAGCGGAACCGCGACAGGATGGCACCGACCGATCGCTTCTGGTGCCAGCTCACCGGCAATCTGAGCAACCGGCGCCCGAGATTGCCCGCGATCGTGAACGAGAGGGAGATGCCGGCGGCCAACAGGACATTGGCGCGCATCACCTGAGCAATGCCGTACATGCACGCGAATATGCCGAAACCGATGCCGAGTACCGTCAGCAGATTTTCGTCGAGCGCCGGCATCGCATAGTCGACGGCGATCTGAAGCATGTAGGGTGCGGCGAGCACAAAGGCCTGCAGGAGCAGACTCAGCAGCGCGACCTGGATCAGCGAGCGCTTCAGCCCTCGCATGTGCGACCAGAGTTGCGTGATGCGAAGCGGCGCGCGCTCGTTGCGCGGGGCAAAGTCGGCGGTCGGGGCAAGCTCGAGCGCGACGCCGGTCACGTGGCGCGACAGCGAGGCGCGATCATGCCAGCGCGCGCTGCCGGCGGGGTCTGCGATCCACGCCCGGGTGCGGTCAACGCGCCCGAGCACCACGAAATGGTTCATGTCCCAGTGCAGGATCGCCGGGAGGGCAAGCGACCCGAGATCGTCGAGGTCGCACCGGAGCGCGCGGGCGGAAAGCCCGAGCTGATCGGCGAAAGCGATCAGATCGGTGAGGCCGACACCACGTGCCGACAGGCCAAAACGCCGACGCAACGCCGCAAGATCGCTGCGAAAGCCCCAATACTCCAG
The DNA here is from genome assembly GCF_000251145.1 of Sphingomonas sp. PAMC 26621. Classification (GTDB taxonomy): domain Bacteria; phylum Pseudomonadota; class Alphaproteobacteria; order Sphingomonadales; family Sphingomonadaceae; genus Sphingomonas. Next base: position 59,446 of record NZ_AIDW01000025.1, read on the forward strand.
GACCATCGCCAGCGACGCCAGGCCGCATTCCGCCACCTCGGATTGGCGGACAAGTTTAACGCTGCGGCGGGGCCACAGCGACACATCTATCTTCGTCATGACGCCGTCACGGCGAACAGCGGATCGAGCAGCCAGCGCAGCAGGCTGAGCCGGCGGGTGGTGATCGTGGCCGACAGCGTCATCCCCGGCCGAAGTGGATAGCGCGCGCCGTAAGCGACGACGAGGGGGCGGTCCAACGTCGCCTCGGCGAGGAAAGACGGCTCGTGCGGGGCCGTGCCTGGCACGCTTGCGGCCGTTACAAAGGCGACACGGGCGGGCTGCGTCCCGAAGATTTCGCGGGGAAATGCATCCAGCGCGATCGCCACGCGCTGCCCCGGTCTCACGAAGCCGACCCCCGCGGCGGGCACCGCGAGTTTGGCGACCAGCCGCGTCCCGGTGGGGACCAGCGACAACAGCGGCCGGTCCGGTGCGATACGCTCGCCGAGGGTCCGCACGACGCCGGTCACCCGGCCGTCGATCGGCGCGGTGATCTGAATCCAGCGCTGGACCGAGTCGCCCGCGGCAGTGCCTGCGAGTTCCCCGCCCCCGCGGGCCGCATCTGCACGGGCCACCTCTAGATCGGCCTTCTCCCGGCCAATCTCCGCCGTGTCGCGTGCCACCTGCGCGACGAGGTGCGCCCGGTCGGCCCGCATGCGCATCATCCCCTGGCTGCGTTCGGCCAGTGCCTGCTCGCGCAAGCGCAGATCGTTGCCAGCCCCGAACCCATTGACCGCGATTGCCCGTGCCTGATCGAGGTCCGCCTGCGCGGACGCAATCAACGTCGCCTGCTCGGTCATCTGAGCGGCAAGCTCGGAAAGCTCGGCCGAATGGCCGCTTTGATCAGCCTGAAGGGCCGCGACCCGCGCGCGGGAGGCATCATGCACGGCCGGGCTACGCACGCCCAAGGCATGCGCCTCCTCGGCGATCGCAGCCATTCGGCGTGCCTCGAGCGACCCGGCACCGGCAACCGTGGCGATCTCGAGTCGCGCAAGAAGCTGACCGGCACGGACGAGATCGCCTTCCTTTACGAAGATGCGGGAGAGCGTGCCCGCGCGCGGAGGCGTGATCCGCGCGACGCCCTTGTCGCCCTCGATCTGTCCGAGAGCAGTGACCTTCACGCCGTATGTGGCGAACGACAGGAACAGGAGCACGACCGTCAGGACGCCGCCCAGAAAGAAACCGAGCACCTGCCAACTCACCGGCGGCGCGAGACTGACCTCGCCGTGAAGCCGGTGCCGCCCCCGCGACGCTTCTGGTCTGAACAGCACTGTGCCCTCGTCCCCCTTGCCAAGCCCAAGCTGCCTATTGCAGGGGCCACGATCCAATCGCTGCGAGGAGGCGTGCCAGCGCATGCTGTGAACGCATCCCGGTCTTGTCGAAAACGCGGGCAAGATGACTCCGCACCGTGTTCGTCGAGAGATCGAGGTCGCGCGCTGCGCGTGCCGGAGAACGCCCCGACGCGATCGCAGCGGCGATCCGCACCTCCGCGGCCGTGAGATCGAAGGCCGCCTTGAGCGGATAGGTACGGTCGTCCTGCACCTGCGCCTCGTCAATCATCCGTACGAGCACCGCGTCGCACGTCACGTCCATCAGGCGCGACCGGTGGTGCCGTGGGACCGGGTCCAGGATGAGGAGCAATGGTGTCGCGGCCGCGCGGCGGATCCGTACCACTTGACGATCTCCAGGGGTCGGCTCCCCCCGGCTTGCCGCGAGCGCAGCCTGGATCGCGGATGCAAGCCTGTGGTCTTCGTCGGCCACGCTCGCGCGCAACCGCCGATCGGGCGTCTCCAGCACGCCGTCGCTGTCCCGCAAAAGCGCGCGCGCGGGAATATTGGCGTGGGCCACGAGCCCGTCTGTTGCCAGCAGGAGTGCCGCCGTCGGAAGCGCGCTGAGCAAGGTTGCCCGCGACAGGCCGGCATCCTGAGCACCGGCAAGTTCGAGGGAGATGTCGAACGACCGGATCACGTGCTCGCGCAGGGACGAAAGGCTTCGCATCACTTGCGCGTGGTACCGCGGTTGCCGTGATCGCAGCGCCACGCTGACCCATCCCGCTCGTGCGGTGCCGCACAGCGTCGGGTGCGGAAGAACGAGATGAGCTTGCTCGCCCTCGCCAGAGCCTCGCGGCGGAACGTGCAAGACCGGGGGAATACCGGTACTTGCTCCGCCGTCGGTCCAGGCCGCCGAATGGCGCCACGAAATCTGCTTGCCGATATGACGGATTTCACCGGCAACAGCCGCGGTGGAGGCCGGATGCGTCTCAGCCATGCTCGTCACGACGGAGTCGACGTCTCGCGAAAAATCGATCGTCGCCATCATCGCCCACGCAGCGCCGGTATGCGCGGCCAGTTGCGCCAGCGCTTTAGGCCATTCCAGCGGGTCTCGCGCTGCGCGATACAGCGCTTCGATCGGGTCCGCCGCGCGCACGCGTTGCCCGCGTCCGCCTCCCCAGCCCTCGGTGCCCTCGTAAAAGCGCTCGACGATGCCGCCCCCATCCATGGTGCCGCCTCCGTGATCGTAAGTTCACACAGTGTACGCAGATATCACCGCGTTCAGACCCTTGCCGCAGGCTGGGAGTGACGTCCCATCCGGCCGTCCGGGCGACGAACGGAATCTCGATCCCAAGCCCCCTCCGATACCCAGACGATGCGGCAAGCGCGCCGCAGCGACCTCGTCTGTTCAGCCCACACCAGCCGCCTTCGGCGGCACCAGGCGCAAGCCGTAGCGGCGCATGACGGCGCCCATCCTCGCGGGATCAGGTCCGCTCGCAAGAACAGCTGAAATGTCGCGAAAATACTGCGCACCGATATCGGGACTGTTGATCACCAGCACACGCGCGCTGGTGCCATGCGGATTGTCGAAGGCATGGATGACCCCGGGCGGCGTATAATTGGTGTCGCCGGTCGCCAATGCGCGTACCTCGTCGCCGACGAAACAGCGCATGGCGCCTTCGAGGCAGTAGAGATATTCCTCATTGTCGTGACTGTGGGCCGGTGGCGATTGCGCGCCCGGGGGGATCGTCAGCTCGAACATGCCCGCCGCGGCACCGGTACGCGTGCCATCGATCAGATAGCGGATCTGCAACGCGCCGATCGCAATGACGTCCTGATCGACTGTGGACACACCCCGTCCCCCCTCACCGACAGCCGCACCTGCGCGCCGTCTCGGATAGCGGCTTGTTGCGCCGCTCCAATGTGGTAAACCATCTTTACCCGTCAAGTAAAGTGTTTTTACCATATGCCGAGGTGCGAGATCGAGCAGGTTCCGAATGTCGAGCAGGGACCGTTCGTCGGCGCTTTGCTGCGCCTGGTCCACCAGGAGGCGCGTTTGCGCGTTCTCAAGATCCTCGACGCACGCGGGCTGGGAGATATTGGCACCACCTATTTCGCGCTATTCCAATATCCCGGCACAGACGGGATGCGGCCAAGCGATGTCGCCAGGCGGCTGGGCGTGTCGAAACAGGCGCTGAACCATATGGTTGGGCAGCTCGAGCGGCTCGGCTATCTCGAACGCCACCCCGAGCCGGGCGGACGGCATACGACCTTGCGGTATACCGAGCGCGGCTGGCAGGTGCTTCAGACGGCAATCGAGACGATGATCGATCTCGAAGCGGAATGGCAGGGCCTGCTTGGCGAGCGCCGCTTCGCGGAGTTCAAGGGCACGCTCAAGATGCTGGCGGGACTGGCGGGATGATCGTCCTTACGGGTCGCCCCTCCCTCTGACCGGACGTTGCGAGATCTGCGGACTCGAGAGCCGGCTCGGTACCGTTTCCGGAATGATCAAGGGGAAGACGCAAACGCGATTCTATCCGGACTGATCTCTCGGTTGGAGATGCCGCTGGGGATCGTGGGGTAAAGGTCTTTGCATGCTGCTGTGGTGCGAGTTCGGGCGAGCGGAGACTGACGATCCAAACGGTTGCGCCGGGTTCGTGTCCCGTATCGCGGACTCCTGCAGGAAAAAAGCGATGCCCTCGCACGGCGGCATTCGCGTCGTTGCGCTGGAACGCACAAAAGCCCCGTCCGGTGAGGGACGGGGCTTTTGTGGTGTGGATTTGGTTGCGGGGACAGGATTTGAACCTGTGACCTTCAGGTTATGAGCCTGACGAGCTACCGGGCTGCTCCACCCCGCGACGGTTCCGCGTGGGCGGAACGAAAGGGGAGATGACTTATGAATGGGTTCTTATGGATACGAGGTGC
>NZ_AIDW01000024.1 GCF_000251145.1 Sphingomonas sp. PAMC 26621
CCGGGGCAGCGGGCGCTGCGGGCGCTGCGGGCGCGGCGGCGGCGGCGTTTTCCGCGGCGCGCGCTTCGGTGACGGGGGCCGCCGCGACGGGGCTAGCGGGCGGCGGTTGGCGCGTATCGGTCATGCAGGAGCCTTGGCAACCGTCGCGCGACGCTGACGCCATTCGCGACGGATCAATAGGATCGCGAGATAGGTGGTCGTGAGCCCCGCGAGAATAGCGACGAGCCGGAAGGTGTCGTCATAGGCGAGCACGTTCGCCTCGCGCGTCGCGGTCTGCGCAAGCAGCGCGCCGCCTTCCGCGCTGCGCAGCGTCGGGTCGCCGAGCACGCGGCCGACCGCGCTGCCGCCGGCGGCGATCCGCGCAGTGACGATCGGATCGGTCGGGTCGAGCGTCTGGACGATCGCCGCGCTGTGCGCCTTTTCCGAGATCGTCTGATAGGTGCCGAGCAGCGCCGCGCCCCCCAGCGAGCCGAGCGAATTGACCATCCCGAACAGCGCGAGGAAGCTGATGATATGCCCCGCCCCCGCCTGCAACGCGCGCGTCATCCCGAACAGCAGCGATGGCCCGAGGAAATAGGTGCCCGCGAATGCGATCACCGCCTGCGTCAGGTAAAGCTGCGGCGGGCGCGTCAGGCTGGTCGAGAGCGAGTCGACATAGGCGGCCACCGCGACCAGCCCGATCGCGAGCATGACCGGATGCGCGAGCCGGTTGACGTCGAGCGTCACCGCGCTGGCGATCACGCCCGCGATCGAGGCGAGGAAGATGATCACGAACAGCGTGTGGAACTGGTCGTTGTTCTGCCCGAGCACGGTCAGCAGCCCGACCGCGGCATAGGTCTGTTCGGACAGCACCAGCCGCGCCATCAGCGTGACGATCGTGAAACGCACGATGTCCGCGCTGCCGAGCCAGCGGGTGTTGAGCAACGGGTTGGGCCGGCCATGTTCGAGCACCAGCGCGGTCGCGAGCAGCGGGATCGCGATGACGAGGCACCAGCCGATCCACGGGGCCTCGAACCACCAGACCAGCCGCCCCTGCCCCAGCACCGCCGAGAACAACGCGATCGACACCGCGAACAGCGTGAAGGTGACGAAGTCCATCGGCTCGAACGCGGGCTTGCGCTCGGTCGGCGGGAGCCGGAGCAGGCTGACCGCGACGAGCGACAGGACCGCCAGCCCGAATTCGAACAGGTACAGCGCGCGCCACTGCGACATCGCGAGCAGGTCGGGCGAGAACAGCCGCGCGAGCGGGGTCGCGCATTGCGGAATGCCGATCCCGACGACCAGCGCGCGGAGCCGCCATTTGGTCGGCAGAGCCTGCATCATGTAATAGAGGCAGAGCGAGCTGAGCGCCGCCCCCGCCATCCCGCTCGCCGCGCGCACCGCCACCGCGGACCAGAAGCCGTGGACGAAGAGATGCGCAAAGGCGAAAAGAACGTACAAGCCCAGGAAGATGATCGTGAACGGCCGTAGCCCGTATTGCTGGCGGAATTTGATCAGCAGCAGGTTCATCGACGCGTTGGTCATCACATAGACCGTCGGCAACCACGCAATTTCGGTCGGATCGAACCCGAGCGCGCCCTGCAACGTCGTGGTGTTGACCGAAATCAGCGCGGTCCCCAGCCCGCCGGTCAACCCGACCAGCACCGCGATAATGCCGTACGCGAGACGCACCGGCGACGTGTGTTCCGGCGAGGCAGGAGACCCGGGTAGCGCGGGGCGCTCGTGCGGCGCGAACGTCCATTGTTCCTCGGTCAGGAAACGGCGGATACGGCTGGCGAGCATCGTCCCTCCTACGCACGATCCGCGGACGGGATCAATCCATCAGGAGGCGGAGAAACCGTCACGATTTATTACAACCGTCGGACAAAGGACTGATCTGGATCAGTTCCCGTAGATTATGCTCCCGCTAGGGCAGATCATCGCAAGAGAGGTGCTCGTGTCCAATTGTCCAACCGGGGTGGCCGGGCTTGATGAAATCCTCGCGGGCGGCCTCGAAGCCGGGCGATTGTTCCTGCTCGAAGGCACGCCCGGCGCGGGAAAGACGACGATCGCGACTCAGTTCCTGACGCAGGGCGCGGAAGCCGGGGAGCCGGTGCTGTACATCACGCTGTCCGAAACCGAGGAGGAGCTGCGCGCCGGGGCCAAGTCGCACGGCTGGACGTTTCCGCCGTCCTTCACCGTGTTCGAACTCGTCCCGCCCGAGGCGCTGCTCAACGACGACCAGCAGCAGAGCCTGCTCTATTCGTCCGACCTCGAACTCGGCGAGACGACGAAGCGAATCTTCGAGGCGTTCGAGCGGATCAAGCCGACCCGCGTCGTGCTCGACAGCCTGTCGGAAATCCGGCTGCTCGCGCAGAGCTCGCTGCGCTATCGCCGCCAGATCCTCGCGCTCAAGCATTATTTCGCGCGGCATGACGCGACCGTGCTGATGCTCGACGATCTGACCGCCGACGTGATGGACAAGACCGTCCACAGCGTCGCGCATGCGGTGATCCGGCTTGAGGAACTGTCGCCCACTTATGGCGCAGAGCGGCGCCGGATGCGCGTGCTGAAATATCGCGGGCGGCGGTATCGTGGCGGCTATCACGATTTCATCATCGACACCGGCGGGGTGCGCGCGTTCCCGCGGCTCGTCTCCGCGGAACATCGCGGCCGGTTCACGCGCGAAACCGTCCCGATCGACAATGCGGAATTCAACGGGCTGATCGGCGGCGGGTTCGAACGCGGTGCGAGCACGCTGATCCTCGGGCCTGCCGGTACGGGCAAGTCGCTGCTGACGCTGAGCTTCGTTAAGGCGGCGATCGATCGCGGCGAGTGTGCGGCGATGTTCGTGTTCGACGAGGAACTGGGCCTGTTGTTCGATCGCGCGCTCGGGCTCGGGATCGATCTCCAGGCGATGGTCGATACCGGGCATCTGGTGATCGAGCAGATCGACGCCGCCGAGCTGACCCCGGGCGAATTTTCGGAACGCGTGCGGATCGGCGTCGAGCGGCACAAGGCGCGTACCGTCGTGATCGACAGCCTTAATGGCTATCAGGCGGCGATGCCCGAGGAACAGGCGCTGATCCTGCACATGCACGAACTGCTGCAATATCTGAACCGGCAGGGCGTGATGACCTTCCTGACGGTCGCGCAGCACGGGCTGGTCGGCGACATGAAATCCCCGGTCGACGTCACCTATCTCGCCGATACGGTCATATTGCTCCGATATTTCGAGGCGTTCGGCCGGGTCCGACGGGCGATTTCGGTCGTTAAGAAGCGCATGGGTCATCACGAGGACACGATCCGCGAATTCACGATCGGGAGTACCGGTATCACGCTGGGGCAACCGCTCACGAACTTCCAGGGTGTTCTTCGCGGTGTCCCGACGTTGATCGGCGACGACGCACGGTTGCTGGACGTGACACAGGCTTGACCGTTTCTTGAACCGCACCCTCGCCGAAGGCGCCATCATCCTAGCCCCACGCGGTCGCGACGCGGCGATCGCGCAAGCGATGCTGGTCGAGGGTCAGTTGCAGGCCGCGATCGCGGGGGACCTGCCCGCGCTGGTCGCGGCGTTGCGCGACGGGGTCGGCTTTGCGATCCTGACCGAGGAAGCGTTGCGCGGCGCGGACCTGCGCGCGCTGACCGACGTCCTGGCCCAGCAGGCGGAATGGTCCGACCTGCCGTTCATCGTGCTGACCGAGCGCGGCGGCGGGCTGGAGCGCAATCCCGGCGCGGTGCGGCTGCTCGAGACGCTCGGCAACGTCACCTTCCTCGAACGGCCGTTCCACCCGACCACGCTGCTCTCGCTCGCACGCGCCGCGCGTCGCGCGCGATTGCGGCAATATGAGGCGCGCAACCGGCTCGAGGACATCCACGCCGGGCAGGAACGGCTGAAGCTGGCGATCGCCGCCGGGGGGCTGGGCGCGTGGACGCTCGACATGACGACCGAGTCGCTCCACGTCGAGCCCGACACCAAGGCGCAACTCGGGCGGGCCGTCGGCGACACGCTCACCTATCCCGAACTGCTCGCCGCGATCCATCCCGACGACCGCGAGGATATCGTCGCGGGCGCGCACCGTGCGATTGCCGAGCGGACCGATTACCGGGCCGAGGTCCGCTGCATCTGGCCCGACGGATCGACCCACTGGCTGCAGATCGACGGACGGGTCGAGCGCGACCCGCGGGGCAGCGCGGTGCGGGTCGTCGGCGTCTCGCACGAGATCACCGCGCGGCGGGTGGTCGAGCTGCGCCAGCGCGCGTTGCTCGCGCTCAGCGACCGGCTGCGCGAGGCCCCCGACGTCGCGACGATGTCGTTCGAGGCGGCAGCGATCCTCGGCAGAACGCTGGGGGTCAGCCGCGCGGGGTACGGCGTGATCGATCCCGTCGCCGAGACCATCACGATCGAGCGCGACTGGAGCATGCCCGGTACCGTCACGCTGGCGGGCGTGCTGCGGTTTCGCGACTACGGGTCGTATATCGAGAACCTGAAGCGCGGCGAACTCGTCGCCTTCGACGATGCGCGGACCGAACCGCGCACGCAGGGCAATGCGGCTGCGCTCGAACAGCTCGACGCGCGCGCGGTGGTCAACCTCCCGCTGATCGAGCGCGGGACGTTCTCGGCGTTGCTTTTCCTCAACCACAAGGCCGCGCGTACCTGGTCCGCCGACGATCTCGCGTTCGTCCGCGACGTCGCCGACCGGACGCAAGCCGCGATCGAGCGCCGCCGCGCCGAGACCGCGCTTGCCGCCCTCGCCGAGACGCTCGAACGCCAGGTCGCCGAACGCACCCGCGAGCGCGACCGGACCTGGCAGAATTCGCACGACATGTTCTCGATCCTGTCGAAAGACGGGACGCTCCTGTCGGTAAACCCCGCCTGGGCCACGGTGCTGGGCTGGAGCGCGGACGAGATCGTCGGACGAAACCATCTCGCCTTCGCGCATCCCGACGATGTCGAGCGGAACGCGGCGGCGCGCGAACAGGCGCTGCAGGGCAATCTGCGGCAATATGAAAATCGCTATCGCCACAAGGACGGCAGCTATCGCTGGATCGCCTGGGTCGCGACGCTGGAGGGCGACCGGCTTTATGCCAGCGGTCGCCACATCACCGCCGAACGTGAAGCGCAGACCGAGTTGGAAAGCGCGCAGGACCAGTTGCGACAGGCGCAGAAGATGGAGGCGGTCGGCCAGCTGACCGGCGGGCTCGCGCACGATTTCAACAATCTGCTGACGGCAATCTCGGGCAGCCTCGAACTGATCCAGGCGCGCATCAAGCAGGGCCGCACGGGCGAACTCGACCGCTACGTCAACATGGCGCAGCAAGGCGCGAAACGCGCGGCGGCATTGACGCACCGGTTGCTCGCCTTCTCGCGGCGCCAGACGCTCGATCCGCGGCCGACCAACGTCAACCGGCTGATCGCCAGCTTCGACGAGTTGCTGCGCCGCTCGGTCGGGCCGTCGATCGAGATCGAGATCGTCGGTGCGGTCGGCCTGTGGACCACGCAGGTCGACCCCAACCAGCTCGAGAATGCGGTGCTCAACCTGTGCATCAACGCACGCGACGCGATGCCCGGGGGTGGCCGGATCACGATCGAGACCGCGAACGCCTGGCTCGACGATGCCGCCGCGCGCACCCGCGACATGACGCCGGGCCAGTACATCTCGCTGTGTGTCACCGACACCGGATCGGGCATGACTCCCGAGACGATCGCACGCGCCTTCGACCCGTTCTTCACCACCAAGCCGCTTGGCGAAGGCACCGGCCTCGGCCTGTCGATGATCTATGGCTTTGCCCGCCAGTCGGGCGGCCAGGTGCGGATCTATTCCGAACTCGGCAGCGGGACGACGATGTGCCTGTACCTGCCGCGCTCGCACGACGCCGAGGACAAGGAGCCGGAACGCATCCCTGCCCCCGAGCCCGGCGTGGTCACCAGCGGCAAGACCGTCCTGGTGGTCGACGACGAACCCGCCGTGCGCGCTTTGGTGATCGATACGCTGACCGACCTTGGCCATGACGTGATCGAGGCGGGCGATGGCCCGAGCGCCGTGGTCCTGCTCGAATCGGATCGGCATATCGACCTGCTGATCACCGATGTCGGGTTGCCGAAGGGCATGAACGGCCGCCAAGTGGCGGACGCCGCACGCGTGATGCGGCCTGACCTCAAGATCCTGTTCATCACGGGCTATGCCGAAAATGCAGCGGTGGGTAATGGTCTCCTTGCGCCGGGCATGCATATCCTGACAAAACCCTTTGCGATGGACGTGCTGACGAATAGAATTCAACAACTCACCGACGACAAAATACATAATTCGAAGTAAGTCGAAGGATAGTCGCACCACTTCATTGCACCGTATGCCGGTAGTTTGTTAATCATGTAACCGCTTCCGATTTAGCCGGAGAGCGGACGTGAGGAACGAATGGCACTTGCCATGATGACCTGTAGTGACTTTGCCGGGCACGTCGGGACGACCTTCACCATCGGTCTCCCCAAGACCGGAGTCGCGCCGCTGACGCTGGTCGAAGCATCGCGGCGGCGCGTCGTCGAGCGCGGCCGTGCGCCCTTCTCGCTCGTCTTCCGGAGCACATCAGCGGAAACCTGGCCAGAATCGACCTATCATCTCACCCATCCAGTGATGGGGCAGCTCGATATTATGCTGGTGCCGCTGCGGCGGGTGGAAAACGGCATGGACTATGTCGCGACGTTCGATTGAGCGCTGACCGCAGGCAACGAAGCCGCCGGCGTGGCGTTTGAGCGAAATGACCCGTCAACCGATCAGCTTCTTCATCCATCACCAGGGCCGCGGCCACGCCAATCGTGCGATGGCGATCATCCGCGAGCTTCCGGCCGAGCGCCCGGTGACCGTGCTGTGCGCGCGTCCCGAATTGTTCGACGGGTTCGACCGGCCGATTGATCTGGTCGCGCTGCCCAACATGATCGGCGCACCGGTCCCCGCCCCCGGCCTGTTCGCCCAGCCGACGCCGGAGGTGATGCATTGCGTGCCGCTCGGGGTCGAGAAGACGCGCAGCACGATGCGCGCGATCATCGACCATCTCGACGACGTCGATCCGGCGCTGTTCGTGGTCGACGTCTCCGCCGAGATCGCGATGCTCGCGCGGATCGCGAGCGTTCCCGCAATCAGCCTGCGCATGCACGGCGACCGCACCGATCCCGGCCATCTCGGCGCCTATCAGGCAAGCGTCGGGTTGCTCGCCCCGTTCGACCGGACGCTCGAGCAGGACGATACCCCGGACTGGGTGCAGGCGGCGACCTGCTACACCGGCGGGCTGTGCACCACGCTGGACGCAATTCCGACGCGCGAGGCGGCACGCGCCAAGCTCGGGCTCGATCCGACGCAGGAGATCATCGTCGTGCTGACCGGCGGCGGTGGTGCGGGAACGCCCTATGCGCCGCTGACGATGGCGGCGCGCGCGGTGCCCGACGCGTTGTGGCTGGTGCTCGGCCCGACTCACCGCGAGGGGCATGAGACCGATTTCGGCAACCTGCGCGAACTCGGCTGGGTCTCGGGCGTAACCGATTATATCGCGGCGGCAGACGTCGTCATCGCGTCTGCGGGCGACAATACGGTGCATGAGATCGCGCGCGTCGGGCGCCCCTATGTCTGCGCGCCGGAATGGCGGTATTTCTCCGAACAGACACGCAAGGCCGAACGGCTCGATGCGCTCGGCGCGGCTGTAATGCTGCGCGAATGGCCGGGCGCGCTGGCGCCGTGGCGGTCGATCCTCGATGCGGCGAAGGCGCTCGATCCCGCGGCGCTCGCGGCCTTGTACGATGCGGATGCGGCACGGAACGCGGCGGCCTATCTCGAGGCGATGGCGGTCGACCTCTGGGCTGGATCGACCCGACCGGCAGCCACCAGCCCCGCCTCCGACGCGCCGCCGCTGATGGCCGTCGTCAGCTGAACCGCGCCTCGCGGTCGAGCGTGGCGGCGATTTCGTCCTGCGTAGGGTGGCGCAGGATGGTCAGCGTGTCGGCGTCGATCGCGATCATGCCCCGTCCGGCGAACTGCCCGAGCCAATAGTCCATGCACCACCGCCCCCAGGTTGCACGGAACAGCCGCGCGTTGCGCAGGATCGCGTCGAAATGCTGCAGCGGGGGAATGTGGATCGTGTGATGCTGGTGATAGGCGCGCGCGCCGCCGACCCACGCCATCGTCACTCCGGCGCGCTCGAGCCGCGCGGCGAAGTCGGTCTCCTCGCCGCCATAGCCGATATAGCGTTCGTCCATCCCGCCCGCACGCCGCCAGTCCGCCGCCGCCAGCGCAAAGGAAAGACCCCAGAGTTCGCCGTAGCTTGGGGTCGGGCGGATCTCGTCCTCGGCCAGCGGCGGCTTGGCCGGATGGCGCATGCCCGCCGCATCGAGCGCGGCGACGTCGACCGGGTCGACCGGTCCCGGCGGCAGGTACAGCACGTCCCCCAGCCGCACCCCTGCCGCGTCGGCGGTCGCGGCATAGCGCTCGACCAGCGTCGGGGCGGGAATGCAGTCGACGTCGAGCAGGATCAGTTGCTCCCCACCAGCCGCCTCGGCGGCGCGGTTGCGCGCGGCGGCGAGCGGCATCGGGTCGCCCGGCACCAGCACCGACCGCACCGGGAAGGCGGTCTCCGGCACCGGAGACGGCGAGTCCTGCATCCACGCGACGACGAGTTCGTCGGGCAGCCGGGTCTGTCGGCCCAGCCCGGCGATCAGGTTGGCGAGATGCGCCGATCGCCCCCGGACGATCGTCAGGACGCTGACGCTGGCACTCACGCGCGCTTGGCGCGCTGGCGGAAGTGCGCCACCCCCTCGAGGATCCCGCGCGCATGGTGCCCACGCGCGACGTAGCAACGGCTGAGATCCTTGCGTTCGGCGAGACCGTCGGAGTGATTGCCGACGATGATCGCATTCGGGGCGGACCGCAGCATCTCGATGTCATTGCCGCTGTCGCCGGCGACAATCACCTGGCTCGCCGCCAATCCGAGCGCCTGCCGGACATGTTCGACCGCCGTCCCCTTGGAGGCGGCGAAGGGCAGTACGTCGAGATAGCGGCCGTGACTCTGGATGATCGTGCAGGTCAGCCCGCGCGAATCGAGCAAGGCGCGAATCCGCGCGCCCGCGTCTGGATCGCCCTGGATCATGTAGCTCAGCTTGGCGCGACGCTGCTCGAGCGGGCTTTGCGGGGTCAGCCCGCCCTCGGTGGCGATGACGTGCGCGATCGCCTCGCGGTCCCACCCGGCGGCGACCTTCGCGTCCCACACGGTGTCGCGGGCATAGACGCCGCCCGGACGGCGATGGTAGATTTCGGACCCGACCGAGGAGATGACGATCGCGGGAAGCGGCGCGTGATGCTGCGCCAGCACCGACATCGCGCTGTGGAAGCTGCGCCCGGTGGCGACCGCGAAGACCAGCGCGCGTTCGTCGCCATGCCACTCGCGGAACGCATCCAGCGCATCGCCGCATCCAAGCAGCGTACCGTCGATGTCCGACACCAGGAGTTGCCGCGGCGCCGTATTGGTCGACGGGACCGATGGGACACTCGCCGCAGCCACTTCGGCCAGCAGCTCGGCGTAAATCGCGACGTGCGCGTTCCAGTCGAAGGTACGGACTGCGGTCCGCCCCCCGGCGGCATAGCGATCCCACCGCGCCGGGTCGCGGAGGATGGTCAGCAACGCTTCCGAAATCGCCTCAGGCGCGCGCGGATCGACCAGCAGGCCATTGCCGCAGGTCTCGACGATGTCGTTGGGTCCGCCGCTGTCGGTCGCGACGACGGGCAACCCACAGGCCGCCGCCTCGAGCAGCGTCAGCCCGAACGGTTCGTTGAGCGCGGGATTGACGAACACCCCGCGCCGCGCACGCGCATAAGCGTAGACCGCGGGAATATCGCTCGGCTTGTGCGTCTTGGGATAGGCGACCTTGCCGTACAGATCGTAGCGATCGATGAGGATCAGCAGTTCGGCGAGATTGTCGCGCACCTCGGGCTCGAGCGTGCGCAGGTCCTCGCGGGTCCCGGCGACGATCACGAGGTTGGCAGCCGCCTGCAATTCGGGCGAGCGGCCATAGGCCTCGACCAGTCCGGCCAGGTTCTTCTTCGTGACCGGGCGCGCAATCGCAAGAAGTGCTGGCTTGGCGGGATCGGTCAGGAACCGGTCGATCGCCGCGTCAATCGCGGGATTGGGCAGCGCGTTCGCGAAGTCGCCGACGTCGCTGCCCGGCGCGATGATCCGGATCCGGCCGGGGTCATACGCGTCGTACAAGGCATATTGCAGCTCTGCCTCGTCGCGCGAGGACGCGATGATCGCGGTCGCACCGGCGATCGCGCGATCCTCGATCGCGATCCGGCGGTCGAGCCCGTCGAGTTCGCGGCAAGGGGCAGCGAACGCCGCGCGTTTTACGTGCCCGAGCGAATGCGCGGTAAAGACATAGGGAATGCCGAGCCGTTCGTGGACCGCCGCTGCCAAGGCGCCCGCATCGGCATAATGCGCGTGGATCACATCCGGCCAGCGATCCAGCCGCGAGATATGCGACACCAGTGCCTCGACCAGACTGTCGTGCTGGGTCCAGAGCTGTTCCTTGGCGAGATAGGCGCAGTCGGCGCTGCGGAGCCGGACGATGCGGGTCTGCGCGTCGATCGTCTCGATACAGTCGTCATAGCACTCGCCATGTACGTGATCGACAAAGGCCCGGGTGACGATCTCGATCCGGTCGATCGCGGGATTGGGGCCACTCGCGCGCACCAGATCGAGCAGGTATCGGATGTGCCCGCCCGTATCGGCGGTGATGCCATATTCCACGTCGCGGGCCCGTAGGCAGCCCTGCAGGGCGATATGGAGTACGAACATGGTTCCCGTTCACCCTGGAGACAGGAAGATGGAACCCTTGCGCGAGCGCGACGGTTCCGATGCCATGTCCGGGAATCTACCTAATCGAAAGCAAGGCTCGCCGCGGTTGCAGGTCGGACTGCTCACCTGGGCGCTGCCGCCGGAGAAAAGCGGCCTGTCGCGTGCGGCGCTGGAGATCGCGCATGCCGTGTACGAGGCAGGCGCGGATGTCCGCGTCTTCACGCTCGACCGTGCGAATCGCGAGCAGGACGGTGCGATCACGATCATCGGATGCGCCCCGGGTGACGGGCTCGAACGGCTGCGCGGGCATGCCGCGATCGGTCACCTCGCCGCGCCGCTGGCATTCCGCGCGGCGGTGCTGGAGGAACACCGGATCCAGCCGTTCGACGTGATCGAGGCGACCAACTGGTATGCCCCGGGCGCGGCGATCACGGGGATCCCGCTCGTCACCCGCAATTCGACCCCCGCCGCAATCTCGCTGGCGCAGGACCCGACGGTGCGCAACCGGATCGACCGTCTGGCCGCGACGCTGATCGAGAAGATCTCCGCCCGCCGCAGCGCCGGGCTGATCTCGAACACCGCCGCGCATGGCGCGACGATCGCCAGACTGTACGGCGTTCCCCCCCCCGGCCCACGGCACGCGGTGATCGGCCTCAGCCTGCCGCAAGCGATCACCGAACGCGGCCAGCGCGCGACCTATCCGGGGGCCGGGCCGATCGAACTGCTGTTCGTGGGCCGCAACGAGCCGCGCAAGGGGTTCGACGCGGTGCTCGACGCCGCGACGATCCTGAGCGGCGATGTCGCGGCCGGGCGGCTCGCGCCGTTCCGCCTGACGCTGGTCGGCGCGGAGGACCGCGACGTGAGCGCGTTGCCGGCGCGGACCCGCGCGTATCTCCGGCTGTTCCACCGGGTCGGCGAGCAGGCGTTGCACGACCTGTTCGCACAGGCGCATATCGTCGTCGCGCCGTCGCGCTACGAGAGTTTCGGGCTGGTCTATCAGGAAGCTATGATGTTCGGTCGCCCGATCGTTGCCTGCGCCGAGGATGCGAGCGCGCGGTTGTTCGTCGGTCAAAGCGGCGCGGGGATCCTGGCGCGCCATTGCACGGGCGAGGCCGTCGCCGCCGCGCTGCGCCCGCTGATGACCGACCGGACGCTGCGCGAACAACATGCCGCCGCCAGCCGCGCTGCTTCCGGCCAGTTCACGCGGCGGACACTGGGCGAACAGACGCTCGCCGCCTATCGGTCCGCGATCGCATCATAGGGGCGCAACAGCCGTGCCTCGTCCTCGGGGCGTGCACCGTCCGCCGACATCGCGGCGTAGGTCCGGGTGCGTGCGCGGACCCGTTCGAACTCGAGGCGGTGTTCGATCGCGCCGCACAAGGCGAGCGACGTCTGCGCGAACGGCACCACGGGGCGTTCGTGCACCAGCCCCGCGAAGCGCACCTCGGCGCGATTGAGCCGGTACTGGATATCGGGAAACAAGGCGGAAGGTTCGCCATCGACCAGGTTGCGGCGCGCGAGCCCGAGCGAGCGAAGGTCGTCCCGATCGGCCGCCTCGACCAGCCAGCCGAGATTGTCGAGCAGCACGGCATCGGGACGTTCGTCACTGTCGAGCTGGAGCACCCAGCCCGCTCCGGCAAGTGCCTGGAGGCGATTGCGCTGGCGGGCGAAATCGCCGTCGAGCGGATGCGCATGCACCTCCGCCGTGGCGAACAGCCCGCGCCACGGCGCCGCATCAGACGCATCGACCAGCACGATCCGGCGCACGAAACCGGGCATCGCGTCGATGAGCGATGCCGCTGCGGCGCATTCGCCCGGCTGCGTCATGATCGCGAGCGTGATCGCATGCGCGCGGGGTTCGGCCGGGCGCGCGCTTTCCTCGGCCAGCACATGACCGAACCGCCACGCGGCGTTGCGCCATCCGCCGGCGGACAAGGCCCAGCGGTCGCCGGGAACGGGCCTCGCCACACCGTCCGCCAGGCGGTGCCGGATCGCATCGGCAACCGCAGCGAGCGGAACCCCCGCGTCGACCTGCAATCCGCAATGCGTACATTCCTCGCCCCCGATCCGCGAATGCCAGTCGGGGTTGCCACAGACCGGGCAGCGCAACCGCGCGGCGTGGCGGATCGTCATCGCGCCGCCCGGGCGATCTGCGCGCGGTAGAGCGCGACGTAATCGCGCGCCATTCGCTCGGCGGTGAAGCGCGCCTCGAATCGGCGGCGGATCGTCGCGCGGTCGAGCGTCGCCGCCTGCGCCACCGCCGCGACCGCCTCGGCTTCGCTCGAGACGATGAAGCCGGTGACGCCGGGCTCGACGATCTCGCGCACGCTGCCCTCGTCCCATGCGATCACCGGCGTGCCGCACGCCATCGCCTCGATCATCACCAGCCCGAACGGTTCGGGCCAGTCGATCGGAAACACCAGCGCCACCGCCTTGCCGAGCAGGTCCTGCTTGGCGGCATCGTCCAGTTCGCCGACATGGACGATCCGCTCGCCGAGCGCGGGCGCGACATGCGCCGCGAAATAGGTCGGGTTGCCGACGTCGACCGCCCCCGCCAGCCGCAGCGGCATCCCCGCCCCCCGGGCGATCGCGATCGCGCGGTCGGGGCGTTTCTGGTCGGTCATCCGCCCGATGAACGCGAGATAGCCCTCCGCCCCGTCCCCCTGCGCGTAGCGATCCCGCGCGATGCCGTGATGGACGACGCCCGCGAGGTTCGCCGGCGGCAGCGCGCGCGCTTGCGATGCCGAGATCGCCGCGACCGGAAGATCGCGGAAATGCCCGAAGAACAGCTGCCGGTCCCGCTCGTCGAGCCGCCAGTGGACCGTGGTGATGCTCCGCGCCCGCACATCGCCAAGGACAGCGGCATGCGCGAATTCGCCGTGACAATGGACGACATCAAAGGAGTCGAGCCGTTCGCGCAGCAGGTCGAGCTGCATCGCCTCGAGCGCGGCGGGAACGCCCGGCGCGACCTTGCCGTACATGTGCTCCAGCGCCGAAAGGCTCGGGCCGGCCGATACCAGCGGGGCCGAACTCCGGCTGTCCTCGGGCGCGAACAGCGTGACGGCATGCCCTTGCGCCACCAGCGCCTCGGTCAGGTCGTAGACAACGCGCTCGGTCCCGCCCGATCCCCGCGGCGGGACCGGGAAGATGACCGGCGCGACCTGCGCAATGCGCAGCGGGTTCGGAATCGGAGCGTCGGCCATATCTCTCCCGGTTCGGGACGATTGCCCGAACACGATGGACGAACCTGTAACGAGTCGGTTCCCGCGGACGTGGTCGGGCCTCCGTTCGCCCGCGGTCGGGCCAGGTGTTTCGCCCCGCAGTGCATCCTTACGGTGCCGCCGTCCGTTCTACACCGCAGCGCAGCAAGCGCACCCCTTCACCCCCCTTTTTACGAGGAAAGGCAAACTCCATGTCGATCAACGTCATTTACAAGACCAGCGCCACCGCCACCGGCGGCCGCGACGGCTCGACTCGCTCCGACGATGGTTCGGTCAATCTCAAGCTGGTCGTCCCCAAGGAGATGGGTGGCCCCGGCGGTGACGGCGCCAACCCCGAGAAGCTGTTCGCGGCGGGCTATTCCGCCTGCTTCATCGGCGCGATGAAGGCGGTTTCGGGCAAGGTCGGGGTCAAGGTACCCGCCGACACGACCGTTACCGCGGAGATCGGCTTCGGTCCGCGCTCCGAGGGTGGCTTCGGCATCACCGCCGATCTTACCATCTCGCTGCCGGGCGTCGACAAGGCAGATGCCGAGAAGCTCGCGCAGGCGGCGCATGAAGTGTGCCCCTATTCCAACGCGACGCGCAACAACGTCGACGTCGGGCTGCACATCGCCTGAGCTTGCGCCGACGATTCGCCCGGCCGCGCGGTTTCGCCGCCACGGCCGGGCGGATCACGGCCCGGGCGCAGGGGGAGATCTCCCGAACGGGTGCCACCGCCCGAGCCGCGTTAACGTTCCTAAACCCACGCTGAACGGTGTCGTTCAGGCGATGGTGTCAGCGCCCTGTTATCGCCCGACAAAACCGGACCAAAGCACGGATTGAAACCGTGCCGTCGCCATTCGGCAAAAGACCGAGGGACGATGCGACCATAGCGGACCTTCTTCGTTGTGCCGGCTGATTGTCGGAGCGCGCGTGATGTCCAACCCCCTTTCCCCTCCCCTGCGACGCCGCGCGACCCCGAGTTTTCCGGACGATCGCGCGTGATCCTCGCGACAGGGGCGACCTGGGGGATCTGCGCTGCGCCCACTGCCGGGGTCATCACCCGCCCGTTCCGCTGGCCCGAGGCGATCTGGGCGGTGCTCGGCGCGGCGTTGCTGCTGGCGTTCGGCCTGCTCCCGACAAGCGCGGCGATCGGCGCGATCGGGACGGGGATGGACGTCTATCTGTTCCTGATCGGGATGATGCTGTTGAGCGAGACCTGCCGCCGGCAGGGGCTGTTCGACTGGGTCGCGGCGACCGCGGTCACCCATGCCGGGGGCTCGCGCCCGCGACTCTTCCTGCTGGTCTATGCGACCGGGATCGTCACCACGACCTTCCTGTCGAACGACGCGACCGCGGTCGTGCTGACCCCCGCGGTCTACGCCGCCGCGCGTGCCGCCAAGGCGGAGCCGCTCCCGCTGCTGTTCGCCTGTGCGCTGATCGCCAATGCCGCAAGCTTCGTGCTGCCGATCTCCAATCCGGCCAATCTGGTGCTGTACGGCGGGCACATGCCCCCGCTCGGGCAGTGGTTCGCATCGTTCGCGCTGCCCTCGGTCGCGTCGATCGGCGTGACCTTCGCGATGCTGCGCTGGATCGAGCGCGACCGGATCGTCGGCACGTGCGAGGCAACCGTCGATCGCGCGCCGCTGACCGCGGGCGGGCGGATGGCGCTCGGCGGAATCATCGCCACCGCGATCCTCCTGCTGGCGGCCTCGGCGTTCGACCAGCAACTCGGGTTGCCGACCTGCATCGCCGGTGTCGCGACGTTGCTCGTCGTCTGCGCGATGACCCACAGTTCCCCGATCACGGTCGCGCGCGACGTGTCGTGGAGCGTGCTGCCGCTGGTCGCGGGGCTGTTCGTGCTCGTCGCCGCGCTCGATCATACCGGTGTGATCCGCGCCGTCGCGCAGGCGCTTCGCAGCCTCGCGACCGATCCCGCCACGGGCGGCGCGATCGCGGGGACGGTGCTCGCCTTCGGGTCCAACCTCATCAACAATCTCCCCGCCGGTCTCATCGCGAGCAGCGCGGTCGCGCAGGCGCATCCGGCGAGGCTGATGGTCGAAGCGCTGCTGATCGGGGTCGATCTCGGGCCCAACCTCTCGATCACGGGCTCGCTCGCGACGATCCTCTGGCTCCAGGCGATCCGCCGCGAGGGCGAGGACGTCGGTTTCTGGCGATTTCTGAAAGTCGGTGCCGTCACGATGGTGCCGGCGCTGGCCGCCGCGCTCGCCGCCCGCATCCTCCTCGGCTGACCTCCTCCCCACCGACCTGCCCCCTCCTGCGCAAGCGAGACCCCCTGATGGCCACTGCATCCGCGGCCCGCACTTCGGGCGGTACGACACCCGAAACATCCCAACCGGGCGGCACGCTCGACGCGCTCAACTTCTTCCTTGCCGACGTCCGCGACGGGCTCGGGCCGTATCTCGCGATCTATCTCGTCGCGGTGCGCGGGCCGGCGCATGGCTGGAACGAGGCGACCGTCGGGCTGGTGCTGACGATCGCGGGGATCGTCGGCCTGCTCGCGCAGACCCCCGCCGGGAGCCTGATCGACCGCAGCAAGAACAAGCCACGGATCGTGATGATCGCCGCGCTGCTCGTCACGATCAGCAGCCTGTCGCTGCCGATCGCCTCCGGATTCGCGATGGTGACGATCACCCAGTCGATCGCGGCGGTCGCGGGCGCGGTGTTCGCGCCCGCGATTTCGGCGATCACGCTCGGGCTGGTCGGCCCGAAGCTGTTCGCCAAGCGAGTCGCGCGGAACGAGGCGTTCAACCACGGCGGCAATGCGGTGTCCGCCGCGCTGGCGGGCGTGCTCGCGTGGAAGTTCGGGCCGGTCGTGGTGTTCTGGCTGATGGCCGGGCTGACCGTCGCGAGCATCGCGACGACCTTCCGCATCCGCAACGACGACATCGACAATGCGGTCGCGCGCGGGCTCGATTGCGAGCCCGAGGAAGGGTGCGAGGAACCGAGCGGCTGGAAGGTGCTGGTCGAGAACAAGCCGCTGATGCTCTTCGCGGTGATCGCCTTCCTGTTCCACCTGTCGAACGCTGCGATGCTGACGTCGGTCAGCCAGTTGCTCGCCAAGACGGTCGGCAAGGATCAGGCGACATCGCTCACCGCCGCGTGCATCGTCGCGGCGCAGCTGGTGATGGTGCCCGTCGCGATCATCGTCGGGCGCAATACCGAACGCTGGGGGACCAAGCCGATCTTCCTGCTCGCCTTCGTCTTCCTCGCGGCGCGCGGCGCGCTGTATACCGTGTCGAACGATCCCTACTGGCTGGTCGGCGTGCAGGCGCTCGACGGCGTCGGCGCGGGGATTTTCGGGGCGCTGTTCCCGGTGGTGATCTCGGACCTGACCGAGGGAACCGGGCGGTTCAACGTCAGCCAGGGTGCGGTCGCGACGACGCAGGGGCTGGGCGCGGCGCTGTCGGCGTCGCTGGCCGGGTCGATCATCGTCTGGGCCGGGTATAGCGTGAGCTTCCTCACGCTCTCGGTCGTCGCGGGCGCGGGGTTCGCGCTGTATCTGCTGGCGATGCCCGAGACGAAGAAGGCGAAGGCCTGAGCGGTTTGCGGGTGGGGACGGTCGCTTACTCCACCCGCAATCCCTCGGTCAGCACTTCGAGCAACGCATCGACCTTCGGGCTCAACTGCCGGCTGCGCGGCCAGACGAGGTGAAGCGGGAGGCCTTCGGTCGCCTGTCCGGGCAGGATCTCGACCAGCTCGCCGCGCGCCAGTTCCGCCGCAATCAGCCAGGTGGCGAGCTGCGCGATCCCGAAGCCGGCCTTGACCGCCTCGACCTGCGCCTCGGCGCTGCCGAGCACGATCCGCCCGTCCATCGTGCGCTGCTCGACGACGCCCGCCGCATCGCAGAACCGCCACGCGATCGTGCTGCCATCCGCGCGGCCGTACAGGATACAGTCGCGCGTCGCGAGATCGTCCACCGTCGCGGGGACGCCGTGCAGGTCGAGATAGGCGGGGGCCGCGCAGAAGATGACGCGCTCGGTGCCGAGATGACGATGCCCGAGCGCGTCCGGCCACAGCGTCGGCGTACCGATCCGCACCGCGACGTCGACCCCTTCCTCGATCACGTCGACCAGCCGATCGGTAAAGGTGATGTTCGGCCGGACGTTCGGGTTCTGCTCCGCAAAGCCGAGCAACAGCGGCAGCACGCGCATCCGCCCGAACGCGACCGGCACGTCGACCTTGATCCGCCCGACCACTTCCGACCGATGCGCCGCGAGTACCGCCTCGGCATCCGCGAGTTCGGCGAGTACGCGGACGCACGTCTCGTAGAACGCCGCGCCCGCCTCGGTCAGCGCGAGGCGACGCGTGGTGCGGTCGAACAGACGGCTCCCGAGCCGCGCTTCCAGCCGCGCGATGCTCTTGCTGATCGCCGAACTGGAGAGGTTGAGCCGCGCGCCCGCGGTCGTGAAGCTACCCGCATCGGCCGAGCAGACAAAGGCCTCGATCCCCTTCAGGCGTTCGGATGGAATCATGGCGGTCTCTCGATTAGGGAATATTCGTCACAGGTACCGCGAATTCTTACCGCGTGAAGTGCCGAATTGTCATCCTACATCAGCACGGTCCGCTGGAGAATGATCGATGCCGCCTGCCACCCTATCCGCCACGTCCGCCGAGGGGCGCACGCAACCGCGCGGGAACAGCCTTGCCGTGCTGTTGCTGGCGATTTCGGCGTTCGTGATCGTCACGACCGAGTTCATCATCGTCGGGCTGCTGCCAAGCCTTTCGCGCGATCTAGGCATATCGATCGCCGCGGCGGGACAGCTCGTCACGCTGTTCGCGTTCACCGTGATGCTCGCAGGACCGTTCCTGACCGCGATGCTTTCGCATTTCGAACGCAAGCGGCTGTTCGTGGTGATCCTGCTGATCTTCGCTGGCGCCAACGCGCTTGCAGCGGCAGCACCGAATATCTGGATCCTCGGCTTCGCCCGCTTCCTGCCCGCGCTGGCGCTCCCGGTCTTCTGGGGCACCGCGAGCGAGACCGCGGGCGCGCTCGCCGGGCCTGAAAAGTCGGGCAAGGCGGTCGCCAATGTCTATCTCGGCATTTCGGGCGCGATGGTGCTCGGCATTCCGCTCGGCACGCTTGCGTCGGACGCGTTCGGCTGGCGCGGGACGTTCTGGGGGCTGTCGGGGCTGTCGCTGCTGATGGGCGTTGCGCTGTTCCTCGTCATGCCGACGCTGGCGAAGCCGGCGCGCGTCAGGCTCGCGGAACAGGCGAAGATCCTGAAGGACCCGTATTTCCTCGGCAACGTCGTGCTGTCGGTGGTCGTCTTCACCGCGATGTTCACTGCCTACACCTATCTTGCCGACACGCTGCAGCAGATCGCGCATATTCCGGCGGCGCAGGTCGGCTGGTGGCTGATGGGGTTCGGGATCGTCGGGCTCGGCGGCAACTGGCTTGGCGGGCAGTTCGTCAGCAAGGGGCCGTTGCTGGTGACTGCGATCGCGGCGCTGGTGCTCGCGGTCGGAATGGCGGCGACGACGCTGCTGGCGGGATCGCCGGTGTGGCTCGGGGTCGCGCTCGCGGTCTGGGGTGTCGCCAACACGGCGCTCTATCCGATCTGCCAGGTCCGCGTGATGCAGTCGGCGAGCCATGCGCAGGCGCTGGCGGGGACGCTCAACGTCTCGATGGCGAACGCCGGGATCGGGCTCGGCGCGATCATCGGGGGCGCGATCATCACGCACCTCGGGCTGGCGAGCGTCGGTTACGTCGCCGCTGGGATTGCCCTCGTCGCGGTCGTGCTGAGCGCGCTGGTGTTCCGCCTGAAGACGCGGGCGGCGGCCTGACACCTTCGCCCGAAAAACCAGACGATTCTTGACCTCAGGATTCATTCGCGCGCGTTGACGCCGCGACACAGGAGACTTCCGATGCCGAAGATTTCGATCGATCAGGATTATGCCGCCCGCGATGCCAGCATCGCGATCAACAGCTACACCACCGTGCTGCGCCGCCCGCGCGTGCCGCACGAGCTGTTCGCGACCTATTGGCGCGACGTTCACGGCCCGCTGTGCTCGCGGATTCCCGGGCTCGCCTGGTACGTCCAGAACCATTTCGACCGCGCGCAGGACGCGCATCTGTGGCCAAACGTCGAGGGCATCACCCCCTTCCCCGACTATGAGCTCGATGGCGGGGTCGAGATCGGCTTCGCCTCTTCCGAGGATCAGGCGGTCTTCAACGAGGCCAGCCACATCCTGTTCGCGGACGAGCAGAACATGTTCGAAGGCACCGTAGCCTACGCCTTGCCCAAGGGCTCGCGCACGCTGGTCGACCGGATCCCGGACGCGACCCCCAATGCGGATGACGGGTTCGACCGGATCCACGTCCATCTCGGCGCGGCGGGGGACGATATGGACGCGTTCGGCGCGTTCCTGACGGGTTTTGCGGAGACGCTGGCGGCGGAGCCCGCGGTGCTCAAGGTCCGGCTGCATCTGCCCGAACGCTACGACAATGCGAACCCCGCGCCGCCCGCCCCCAACGTCAACCATCTCGTGCCGCCGGAGCGGTCGGCGATCGGGATCCTCGAACTCGCGTTCGAGACCCCGCTGACGCGCCGCGCGTTCCTCGAAAGCGACGCGTTCGCGGCAGCCGCACAGGGGCTGCGCCAGCACGTCCGCCACGCCACCGCCTTCGCGGTCAGCGGCGTCTACACCTATGTCCGCGACAAGACGCTGACGCTGGCGGGATTGCGCGGGAGCCGTCCGGCGCAATTGATCGAACGGCTCGGCGCGAACAACCAGGCGGCGGACGACGTGCGCCAGTTGATCCACACGGGGAAGATGTAACCAGCGCGCAGGCGGGACCGCTGCGGAAAGGCAATCGGGGGTTTGATCGTCACCCCCCGGCCGCCAAAGTTGCCGTCATGCTGAACTTGTTTCAGCATCCACCGCGCGACAGGCATTGTCCGGACTCGCGGAGGACTGGATCCTGAAACGAGTTCAGGATGACGGACGGTTTTGAAGGCCTCTCGCCTCCGCGGGGATGACGGCGGTGCGGGCCTGGCCTCAGGCGTCCCGCGCCTCGACGCGGGGAAGGAACAGATACCCACGGTTGCGGACCGTGCGGATGATCTCGTCGCCGCCGTTGACCGCGAGCTTGCGGCGCAACCGGCTGACATGGACGTCGATCGTGCGGTCGTTGCAGCCCGGGCTGTCGCGCCCGGTCAGATCCGCGAGATTCTCGCGCGAATGGACGATCTGCGGGTCGCGCAGGAAGATCGCGAGCATGCGATATTCGGTCTCGGTCACCGCGACGATTGCGCCGTCCGGGGCGGTCAGCTTGCGGCGGCGCGCGTCGAACGTCCAGCCGGCGAAGCCGAAGCAGTCGGTCGGCGGAGTCGGCGCGTGCCCCACTCCAACCGCGCCGCCGCGCGCTGCGGTCGCCGCACGGCGGCGGAGCACCGAGCGGATCCGTGCCATGATCTCGCGCGGGCTGGAGGGTTTGAGGATATAATCGTCCGCCCCCATCTCGAGCGCGACGACCCGGTCGATCTCCCCGGAAATGGCGGAGAACATGATGATGCCGGGGCCATCCTCGACGTGCATCAGCGACCGCAGGATCGACAATCCGTCCTCGCCCGGCATCATGATGTCGAGCACGATCAGGTCGCAGTCGCGCCGCTCGAGCCGGTCGCGCAGCGCGGCGCCATTTGCCACGGCCTCGGCACCAAAGCCGTTCTCGACGAGGAATTCAATCAGCAGCTCGCGCACGCCGGGGTCGTCATCGACGATCACGATCCTTGCGCCGGTGGCGGTTGCGGTGGCAGCCTTGAAGCCGCCGGACGGCATCGTGTCGACGCTGGAATGGAATGTCATGATCATGCGACTCCTGAAGGGACATTGCTGCGGCGACGAACTGCCCCCTTTCCTTGGCGACCATTCTTTTCCGGCTTGTTTCCCGCGATGTCCGCGCGGTCACAAAGCGCCCGGGCGTTGATGGACATGGACATATGCCGGACACATCGCCCCCGCATCGCAGCGCGATGACGATGGCCGCCCACCCAATTCGCGACACGCCGACCCTGCTGGTCGTGGATGACGATCACGCGATCCGCACGTTGCTGACCGAAAGTCTCAGCCGGCACGGCTACCGCGTCGAGACCGCCGCGAGCGCGCAGGAGATGGACGTCGCGCTGGCGCGGCATCCGGTCTCGCTGGTGCTGCTCGACATCATGATGCCGGGCGAGGACGGGATTTCGGCCTGCCGACGGCTGGCGTCGCGCGGTGGCCCTCCGATCGTCTTCCTCAGCGCGCTGGGGGACGAACCCGACCGGATCCTCGGGCTCGAGATGGGCGCGAGCCATTATCTGACCAAGCCGTGCAGCGCACGCGAGATCCTCGCGACCGTCCGCGCGGCGCTTCGCGCGCGGGACGAGATCGCCGCCGAGCCGCGCTATTATTGCTTCCTCGACTGGCGGGTCGATTTCGCCGCACGCGAATTGCTCGACGGCAGCGGGATGCTGGTCGACCTGACCGACGGCGAATTCTCGGTGCTGCGCGCCTTCGTCAAGCGCCCGCGCCGCGTGCTGACGCGCGATGCGTTGCTCGAGGATGCGCGCGGCCCCGATAGCGACGCGTATGACCGCGCGATCGACGTCCAGGTCAGCCGCCTGCGCCGCAAGCTGCGCGCGCGCGACGACGAGATCATCCGCACGATCCGCAACGAAGGCTATTTCTTCGTGCCGTCGGTGACTCGCGCGTGACCGCGATCGCCGAACCGGTTCCCGCGCCCGCTGCTGCGGGCCTGCCCAAATCCTGGCCGTTGTTCCTGCGCATCTTCACGACGATGCTGGTGACGGTCGTGCTGGTCCAGGTCCTCAATTTCGGCGCGTTCCTGCTGATGCCGCCGCCCGCGCCGGTGATCTTCACCACGGGTCGCATCGCCGCGCTGATGCGCGCGGGGCACGACCCGACGGGTTTGCTGACGATCACCACCACCAAGGCACCCCACGCGGTCGACCCCAACCCACGCGACCTCGCGCTTGCCCGGTCGATCGCGTTCGACCTGCAGATCCCGGCGAGCGCAGTGGTGGTGGTCTCGGGGCATCACCGCGGCCCGACGATCGTCAGTGCGTTCCGCCCGCCGCTGGCACCGGGCATGGGCCGTCCGCGCCGCGCGATGGACGATGCGCTGTTCGGCGATTTCACGGTGTCGATCCGGCATGCCGACGGCAGCTGGCGGATCGTCGAGCCGGTCGAGCGGTTGCTCAGCCCGTGGCGGATGCGGATCGTCCTGTGGTTCGTGCTCGCCGCGCTTGCGATCGCGCCGCTGGCCTGGCTGGTGTCGCGCCGGATCGCCAAGCCGATCGCGCTGTTCGCCGCCGCCGCCGACCGTCTTGGACGCGACCCGCGCGCCGAACCGATGGCGCTGTCGGGCCCGTCCGAGATCGCCGAGGCGGCAGCTGCGTTCAACGTGATGCAGGAGCGGCTCAACCGCTATGTCGAGGATCGCACGACGCTGATCGCGGCGGTCGCGCATGATCTGCGCACGCCGCTGATGCGGCTGTCGCTGCGGCTGGAAAAGGCACCCGACCCGATCCGGCTCGCGGGCGAGGAAGACATTCGCGAGATGAGCGAACGGATCGGCGCGGCGATGGCGTTCGTCCGCGAGATGACGCGGCATGTCCGGCGGCAGCGGCTCGACCTGCGCTCGCTCGCCGAAAGCGTCGCGAGCGATGCCGCCGACGCGGGGGGCGCGGTGACGCTCCACCCCGGCACGGCGATCGGGATGGAGGGCGATGCGCCCTCGCTCAAGGCGCTGCTGACCAATCTGGTGAGCAACGCGGTCAATTATGCGGGGAGCGCCGAGATCACGCTGCGCGCAGGGCGCGGGGTCGCGATCATCGAGGTGAGCGACCGTGGCCCGGGGATGGTCCCCGCCGATCTCGCGCGCGCGTTCGAACCGTTCTTCCGCGCCGAACGCTCGCGCAATCGCGACACCGGCGGGACCGGGCTCGGCCTCGCCAGCGTCCGCGCGGTCGCACGCGCGCATGGCGGCGACGCGACGATCGAGAATCGCGACAGCGGCGGGTTGCTCGCGCGGGTGACGCTGCCGGTGTAACGGGTCTTGCCGCCGCCGTCACCCCGGGCTTGTCCCGGGGTCTACCGTGCAGCCATTCCAACGGTTTACGGACGCAAACCACGGTGGACCCCGGCACAGGGCCGGGGTGACGGCGGAAGTCGGGAGAGGGTCCGGCACCGGTTCAGGGCGCTCGCCACCTTCACGGAACGAGCCGCCACCAGTTCTGCACCGCATAGAGCACGATCCGCACGATCACTGGAACGTCGCCCCGGCCGCCAGCATCTTGGAAGGGCTGATGCCCTGCTGTTCGAGAAACTGGTTGAGCCCGGTGACCAGCTCGAGCGCGGCCGTGGTGGTGAGCGCGATCCGCCCGACGACGACCCGCTCGAGCGCAGGCTGCGGGCGGCTATGGTCGCACCGCGCGCTCTCAAGCGTCATCACGATCACGCCATTCATGTTGGCGAGTCCCGAATAGCCGGTCGCGAAGATCTCGGGCGCGAACGGATTGTCGACATAGGGCGTTTCCGCGAGCTTCTGCTCGGGGACGATCGGGCTCTTGATGGCAACGTACATGACAGGCCTTTCAGACAAGCGCTCCGGCGGGGGGGACGGGAACGCACGGCTCTGGTGCGCTCGCCAAATGTCTGCCGCGTGTCCCGCGCTTGGCTGCGACGACACAGAAGCCGCGCGCGCCGCGGCGCGCGTTGCGCGGCGTGACGTCGCATAGCGCCCGCGACGCATCGCGTGGCGCGGGTGTCACACGCGAAAATCCGCCGGACACATCGCCTCCCTAGCCCGACGGCTGGTTGGAGATGCAGTGATGTTCCTGGTTCTGGGCGTTGGCCCGATCGTTTTCGCGTCCGCTGCCGTGTCCGGTACGGCGGTTCCCCCAAAGCCCCTTTCGCAGCAGCAGCCCGCAGCCCCGACACCGGCCGCGCCCCGCCCGATCACGTCGATCCGCGTCGAGGGTGCGCAACGCGTCGAGCCCGAGACGGTGCTGTCCTATACCAGGCTGCGCACGGGCCAGCCCTTCACCCACGAGACGCTCGATCAGGCGATCAAGGATCTCTACGCGAGCGACCTGTTCGCCGACGTGTCGATCGCGGGAGCCGAGACCGGCGCCATCGTGCTGCGCGTCCGCGAGAACCCGATCATCAACCGCATCCTGTTCGAGGGGAACAAGCGGCTGAAGGAGGACAAGATCAAGAAGGAGGTGAAGCTCGCGCCGCGCCAGATCTTCACGCGCACCGCGGTCCGCCAGGATGTCGCGCGGATCATCGAGCTGTATCGTCGCCAGGGGCGTTTTGCCGCGGTGGTCGAGCCGAAGATGGTCAACCTCGACCAGAACCGCGTCGACGTGATCTTCGAGGTGTCGGAAGGCCCGAAGTCCAAGGTCCGCCAGATCAACATCCTCGGCAACACGGTGTTTTCGGAAGGGAAACTGCGCGAGCAGATGGCCACCAAGGAAGCACGGCTCAAGACGCTGTTGAGCTCGAACACCAGCTACGACCAGGATCGCCTCGCCTATGACCAGCAGAAGCTGCGGCAATTCTACCTGACCGAGGGCTATCCGACTTCAAGGTCATCTCCGCGGTCGCCGAGCTGACCCCGGACAAGAGGGACTTCATCATCACTTACGTGGTCGAGGAGGGAAAACGCTACAAATTCGGCGACGTGACGGTCGACAGCGATATTCGCGACTTCGACAACAAGAAGCTCGCCGCCAGCCTCGGGATCACCAAGGGCAGCTGGTACAACGCCAAGCAGGTCGAGACCGCGGTGGACTCGCTCAGCCAGGCGGCGGGCGCGTTCGGCTACGCCTTCGTCGACGTCAGCCCCGATTTCCAGCGTGACAAGGACACGCTGACGATGGGGATCAACTTCCACGTCGCCGAGGCCAAGCGGACCTACATCGAGCGGATCGACGTCAACGGCAATACGCAGACGCAGGACAAGATCATCCGCCGCGAGATCCGGCTGGCGGAGGGGGACGCGTTCAGCAGCTTCCAGGTCAAGCGCTCGCAGGACCGGATCAACTCGTTGGGGTATTTCCAGGACAAGTTCGAGATCAAGCAGACGCAAGGGTCCGCCCCCGACCGCGTCGTGCTGACCGCCGACGTGCAGGAGAAATCGACCGGCGAGCTGTCGCTGTCGGCGGGCTATTCGAGCCTCGAGAAGTTCATCATCCAAGCGTCGATCAAGCAGCGCAATTTTCGCGGCAAGGGGCAGGAACTGCGCGCGAGCGTGAGCTATTCGACCTATTCCAAGTCGGTCGAGCTGGGGTTCACTGAGCCCTATCTGTTCGACACCAACGTCGCGCTCGGCGGCGACATCTTCCGGCGCGACTATCGCTCATACAATACCGTCGGCGACACCAACACGACGACCTACACGCAGCTTTCAACGGGTTTCCAGATCCGCGCGGCCTTGCCGCTGAGCGAATATTGGACCGCCTCGACGCGCTATGGCCTCAGCTACGACCAGGTCTCGCTCGATGCGGCGACCTATTACACCAACGGCGCCTGCGACACGGCGCTTGCGGGATCCTATCTGTGCGACGCGGTCGGCAACCGGTGGACCTCGTCGGTCGGCTATTCGATCATCTTCGATTCGCTCAACAGCCGGCTCAACCCGACCAAAGGGTCACGCCTGTCGATCAGCCAGGATTTCGCGGGGCTGGGCGGCGACACGCATTATCTCCGCTCGACCGTCATCGCGTCCAAATATTGGGGCCTCGGCTCGGGCTTCGTGCTCAACGCGCAGGCCGAGGGCGGGCATATCCAGGGGATCGGGCAGGATGTCCGGCTGACCGACCGCTTCTTCCTCGGCGACCCGCAGATGCGCGGGTTCGACATTCGCGGCGTCGGGCCGCGCGTGACGCGGAGTTATTACGACGTCTCGACGATCCCCGCGACGCTGACCGCGGCGAGCAACAACACGTCCGAGGCGCTCGGCGGCGACACTTATTATCGCGGGCGGCTGGAGATGGAGCTGCCGCTCGGCGCGGGGATGCGCGAACTCGGGCTGCGGCCGTCGATCTATGCCGATATCGGCGCGGTGTTCGGCGGCAAGACCCCGACGCTCGCGGACAGTTGCGCCGCCGCGATCGTCGCGGCGGTCGCGTGCACCACGACGACGCGGCAATATACCAGCAGCAGCGGCGCGCCGTTGTATCTGGACTCCTCCGGTAACAGCACCACCACCAACACCGGCACGCCTTACACCTACGCCCTGAGCAATTACCGCGAGACCTATTCGGGCAACAGCCCGAAGCCGCGCGTCTCGATCGGGATCGGGGTCAACTGGAACTCGCCGTTCGGGCCGCTCCGGATCGATCTGGCGAAGGCGCTGCTCAAGCAGAAGGGCGACGATACCAAGCTGGTGACGTTCAACGTGGGCGGGCAGTTCTGAAGACAGGGCCCGGGCGCGAACCCGCTTGTGCGACGACGGATGACCGGCTGTCGTACCCGGGCGGCTTTTCATCGCATTCGCCCCGCCGGGCATGGCAACCGCTCCCGGCAAGTCCTACTAAAGACCCCGTCCGTGCGGTCGAACCGCCAGCACGTCTGAGTGGGAGGGTCGCAATGTCGATAACCGTCAATGGCACCAGCGTCGCGATCCCGGATGATCCGCGCGTCTCGCTGCTCGATCTGCTGCGCGAAGGGCTTCAGTTGTCGGGCACCAAGAAGGGCTGCAACCAGGGCGCGTGCGGCGCGTGCACCGTGCTGGTCGATGGCGAGCGGATCCTGTCGTGCCTCGCGCTCGCCGTGCAATATGACGGGCGCAGCGTCACCACGATCGAGGGGATCGGCGCGGACGGTGCGCTCCACCCGCTGCAACAGGCGTTCATCGTCCATGACGGGTTCCAGTGCGGCTATTGCACGCCCGGGCAGATCTGCTCGGCGATCGGCATGGCGGCGGAGGCAAAGCGCGGCGTGCCGAGCAACGTTTCGGCCGACCTCGACGGCGACGTGGTTCTGACCCGCGAAGAATTGCAGGAGCGGATGAGCGGCAATCTGTGCCGCTGCGGTGCGCATAACGGGATCATCGACGCGATCCGCGAAACGATCGACGCGGAGATGGCGGCATGACCCCCTTCAGCTTCGCGCGCGCGACCGACGCCGCCGACGCGCTCCGGCTCGGCGCGGGGGATGCGACCGCCTATCTCGGCGGCGGCACCAACATCGTCGACCTGATGCGCGAGACGATCGCCAAACCGACGACGCTGATCGATGTCACCGGGCTTCTGGCCGACATCGTCGAGACCGAAGGCGGCGGGCTGATGATCGGCGCGGCGGTTCGCAACACGGCGCTTGCCGAGCATCGCGCGGTGCGGTCACGCTACCCCGTGCTTGCGCGCGCGATCCTCGCCGGGGCGTCGCCGCAGATCCGCAACATGGCGACGGTCGGCGGCAATGTGCTGCAACGGACGCGCTGCACCTATTTCTACGACACCGCCGGGTCGCGCTGCAACAAGCGCGCACCGGGATCCGGGTGCGACGCGGCGGAGGGGTTCAACCGGATCCACGCGATCGTCGGCGCCTCCTCTGCTTGCGTCGCGACGCATCCGTCGGACATGTGCGTCGCGCTCGCCGCGCTCGATGCGACCGTCCATGTCGACGGCGCAGGCGGCGCGCGGACGCTGCCGTTCACCGATCTTCACCGGCTGCCGGGCGACCATCCCGAATTCGACACGGTGCTCGAGGCGGGCGAACTGATCACCGCGATCGAACTTCCCGCGCTGCCATTCGCCACGCGGTCGAGCTATCGCAAGGTGCGCGACCGTTCGAGCTATGCGTTCGCGCTCGTCTCGATCGCCGCCGCGCTCGACGTTGCGGACGGGCAGATCCGCGACGTGCGGATCGCGTTCGGCGGGGTCGCGCACAAGCCCTGGCGCGCGCTCAAGGCGGAAGCCGTGCTGCGCGGCGGCCCCGCGACCGAAGCGGCGTTCCGCGATGCCGCGCTCGCCGAACTGGCGGATGCGAAACCGCTGCGCGACAACGCCTTCAAGCCCGATCTCCTCACGCGAACCCTCATCGCCGTTCTCGGCGACCTTGCCGGAGCAGCAGCATGACCATCGTCGAGGATGCCAAGACCGCGGTCCAGAGCGCGGTCCAGGGCGTGATGAGCAAGCTCGTCCCGCTCGCCCCCGATAGCTGGATCCCGGGCGGCGTCCCCGATCCGCTGATCCGGCAGCAGCACGGGTTGATCGGCAGCGAAGTGTCGCGGCTCGATGGTGCGTTCAAGGTGCAGGGCAGCGCGCGTTTCGCCGCCGAGTTCGCGCTCGACGACATGGTCTATGCCGCCCTCGTGTTCGCGACGATCCCGCGCGGGCGGATCACGTCGATCACCACCGCTTCGGCCGAGGCGGCGACCGGGGTCGTGCTGGTGATGACGCATCTGAACGCGCCGCGGATGAACAAGCCCGCGGTGTTCGGCTCCTCCTCAACGGCGGCGGGGCCGAGCGACCTGCCGATCCTGCAGGACGACCGGATCCACTGGAACGGCCAGCCGATCGCGGTGGTGCTCGCCGAGACGCAGGAACAGGCGGATCATGCCGCCTCGCTGATCGAGACGACCTACGCGCCCGAGCCGTCGACCACCACGTTCGAAGGCGCCAAGGCCGAAGGCGCGCAGCCGGGCCTGTTCATGGGGCAACCGCTGCTGACCGAGATCGGCGACGCCGAGGCGACGCTCGCGGCGGCGACGCACCGGGTCGACCAGATCTATCGCACCCCGCGGCACAGCCACAATGCGATCGAACCGCATGCGACCACGGTCGCCTGGGTCGACGGCACGCTCGTCATCCACGACGCGAGCCAGCTCGTCACAGCCGCGGCCGCGACGATCGCGGACGTGTTCGATCTCGAGCCCGAGCAGGTCCGTGTCACCTCGCCCTATGTCGGGGGCGGGTTCGGCGGCAAATGCCTGTGGGATCATCAGATCCTTGGTGCCGCCGCAGCCAAGCTCGCGCAGCGCCCGGTGCGGATCGCGCTGTCGCGCGAGGGCGTGTACCGCATCGTCGGCGGCCGCACGCTGACCGAGCAACGCGTCGCGCTCGGCGCGAATGCCGACGGGCATTTGACCGCGCTGATCCACACCGGCACGGTCGCAATGACGCCGCACAACAACATGCCCGAACCGTTCATCGCGGGAACGCGCGGCGCCTATGCGGCGGACAGCTTCAAGCTGTCGGTCGAGACGGTGACGATGAACATGCTCGCCAACACGTTCATGCGCGCACCGGGCGAGGCGGTCGGCACGTTCGCGCTCGAATCCGCGATCGACGAGTTGGCGGTCGAGCTCGGGATCGATCCGATCGACCTGCGGCTGCGCAACGAGCCCGAGCAGGACCCGACCTCGGGCCTGCCCTTCTCCTCGCGCCACATCGTCGAGGCATGGCATGCGGGCTCAGAACGGTTCGGCTGGGCCAAGCGCAACCCGGTCCCCCGGTCGCACCGAGACGGCGAATGGCTCGTCGGCATGGGCTGCGCGACCGCGACCTATCCCTATTACCGGATGCCCGGCGGTGCCGCGCGGATCACGATCAACCGCGACGGGACCGCGCTGGTCGAGGTCGCGGCGCACGAGATGGGGATGGGCACGTCGACCACCACCGCGATGGTCGCCGCCGAACGGCTCGGTCTACCGATGGACAAGGTCGAGGTGCGCTACGGCGATTCGATCATCCCCGGCGCGATTCTCGCAGGCGGATCGCAGCAGACCGCCGCGATCGGTGCGGCGGTGATCGCCGCGCACAACGCGCTCGTCGCCGAGCTGCTCAAGCTCGCGGGGAACGACTCGCCGCTGGCCGGGCTTTCCGCCGACCAGATCGGGAGCGAGGACGGCGGCCTCGCGCGGCTCGACGATGCCACGAAGCGCGAGAGCTACGTCTCGATCCTCGAACGCGCGCAGCGCGACTCGGTGACGGTCATGGAACAGGGGTCGCAGCCGCTCGAGCTGATGCACTGGTCGATGCATTCGCACGGCGCGATGTTCTGCGAAGTCCGCGTCAACGCGGTGACCGGCGAGACGCGAGTCAGCCGCTTCCTCGGCTCTTTCGACACCGGGCGGATCCTCAACCCCAAGACCGCGCGCAGCCAGTTCCGCGGCGGGATCATCATGGGGCTCGGCCTCGCGCTGATGGAGGAGACGCAGTTCGACGAACGCAACGGGCGGATCATGAACCCGAGCCTCGCCGAATATCACGTGCCGGTGCACCTCGACGTTCCCGAGATCGACGTGATCTGGACCGACATCGCCGACCCGCACACCCCGATGGGCGCGCACGGGATCGGCGAGATCGGGATCACCGGCGTCGGCGCGGCGGTCGCAAACGCGATCTTCAATGCGACCGGGCGGCGGGTGCGCGACTTGCCGATCACGCTCGACAAGCTGCTGTAGGGGGGCCGTGCGGTCCCCCGACCCACCGTTCGTTTCGAGCGAAGTCGAGAAACCTGCGCTGTGCCAGGTTTCTCGACTTCGCTCGAAACGAACGGTGGAAGGGTGTGTTTTAACCCGGCCTACCCGAACAGCCCCACCTCACCGAAACAGTTTCGGCGCGAAATCCTCGAGATAGCGCCGCCAGTTGATCCACGTATGCCCGCCGGTGCTCTCGTTATACGTCACCTTCACCTTATGCTTCGCGAGCAACGCACGCGTCGGCGCGGACGTGTTGTAGAGGAAATCGTCCTTGCCGATCGCGTAATAGACCAGCCGCATCGCGCGCGCGTCGCGGTCGAGCGCAGCGGCGTTGGCGGTCTCGTAATCCTTCACCTGCTGCAGGTCGCCATTGACCCCGAGCCCCATGCTGAAGATCCCGGTCCAGTGGAACAGCTCGGGATGCGTCAGCCCGAAGCGGATCGTGTGCGCACCGCCCATCGACAGCCCTGCCATCGCGCGCGAGTCGGGTTTAGCGATCGTCCGGTAGGTCGAATCGACCAGCGGGATCAGGTCGCCGATCAGGTCGTTGCCGAAGTCGGTGTTGACGAGCAGGTTCGGCTGCGGGCGATCGGGCGTATGGCCGAACGGCATCACGACGATCATCGGCCTGGCGCGCCCGCTCGCGATGAGGTTGTCGAGGATGAAATTGGCATGGCCGACCGAGGTCCAGCTGTCGTCGCTGTCGCCCGCGCCGTGGACGAGGTACAGCACCGGATAGCTGCCACGCCCCTTTTCATACCCCGGCGGGGTGTAGACATGCGCGCGGCGCTCAGCGTTGATCGCTTTCGACCAGTAATGGATCGTCGCGACCTCGCCGTGCGGCACATCCCGCCGGAAAGTCTGGAACGCACCTGCCGCGCCCGGCACCTCGAACACGCTGTTGGTCCCGGTGCGCTCTTCCGAGAAATGCGTCCCGCGCGGGTCGGGGACGCGCGCGCCATCGACGCGGAAATTGAAGCGATAGGTGTCGGGCGCGACCACGCTTTCGGTGGTGACGCTCCACAGGCCGGAGGCGTCCTTCGCCATCGCGAGCCCGACCGGGCTGCCCGGCGGGTTGCCCGCCGGCACGATGCCGGGGAGATCGGAACTGGTCACGCGAACCTCGCGCGCTTCGGGGGCGCACAGGCGGAAGGTCACGCGGCCATCCGCGAGCACTTCGACCGATTGGTACTGGACCTGCGCGTAGAAGCTCTGCGGCAAACAACTTGCTGCAACCTTCGCCGGGACGACCGCTGACGGCGGGGTTTGCGCGGCGAGCGGCGTACCACATGCCATCATGGTAGAGAGCATCACGCCCCCAAAAGCCCGGCTCCGTGTGATCCGCATGTGCTATCCCCCCTGTTTATGCCCGACTATGTGCGGTCCGTGCCCCGGCTGCAACCGTACCGCGGCTCGGCTGGACGTTTGGTCGGGAATGCCTATATACCGCTCGGTATGAATAGCGTGTGTTCCCTCCCCGCCCCGAAAGGCCGGCCCCGCGAGTTCGATGTCGACGAAGCGCTCGGCAAGGCCCTGCTGGTGTTCTGGCGCAATGGCTATGAAGCCGCGTCGATGGCCGAGCTGACCGGCGCGATGGGGATCACCAAGCCAAGCCTGTATGCCGCGTTCGGCAACAAGGAGGCGCTGTTCCACAAGGCGCTCGATCTCTACGAGCGTGAGAAGCTCGCGTACATGACCTCGGCGCTCGAGGCGCCGACCGCGCGGGGAGTCGCGGAACGGTTGCTGACGGGCGCGCTCCAGATGCAGATGAGCACCTGCGATCCCAAGGGATGCCTCGGCGTCATCAGCGCGGCCACGTGCGGCGCGGAAGCCGAGCCGATCAAGGCCGAGGTCGTCAAGCGCCGCGCTTCGTCCGAAGCGGCGCTGATCCGCCGATTTGAGCAGGCACAGGCCGCGGGCGAACTCCCCGAGGGGATGACCCCGTCGGCGCTGATGCGGTTCCTGTACGCGATCCTGCAGGGGATCGCGCTGCAGGGCGGATCGGGCGCGACCTGTGCCGAGCTCAGCGAACTGGTCGCAACCAGCATGCTCGTGTGGCCCACCAAATAAAGTGCCGGACCACTGGCGATAAATATTCGATACGGTATAGAATGCAGTTGACGCGCTGGATGCCCGCTTTATATACCGACTGGTATTGAAGTCGGTTCCGATGCGGACCCGGCGTCGCACGAAGGGTTTCCGCCCATGATCCAGACAACCACCTGACCCACACGCGGCGAAATCCGCGTGCTTCTCCTGATCTCCGATCCGCATGGCGGCACGCAGCGCGTGTCCGCCGGATAGATCGCACGTCCATCAAAACGGCGCCCCGCTGACGATTGCTCGTCCGCGACAGCCTTCACTCGTCCGCTTCATCGGCAAAGACCCAAAGGGGGAATTTCCATGGCCTATTACGACATCAGCAACCCGTTCGCCGCACCCGTCTGCAGCCGTACCCAGCTCGCCAGCGCCCAGACGGCCAGCCCCTTACCCACCAGCTTCTCCGCACTCGAATGGAGCGTCATCGCCCTGTCCCAGCGCGATAGCCTGGGCAGCCTGCGGACGCCGGGCCGCATGTCCCGCGCGCTTGGTCGCCTGTTCGGGCGGGGCACCGCATCGCGGCTCGCGGACCCCAAGCTCGAGGCGCTGCGCCGCGCAGCGGTCTATGCGCGCCATCGCGGCTTCGCGCTGCCGGTAACCGAGATCAGCAACTTCCACGAAAACGGCTTCTCCGAGGCGCAGATGGAGACGCTCGTTACCAGCGTCACCGGGATGCGCGTCGGCCAGACCAGTCGGAGAGTCCCCGCATGAACATGCAAGCCCCGATCGACACCACGCAGCACGCCGCGCCACGCGCCCGCGCGGGCTGGACGCGCTGGCAGAAGCGCGGGCTCATCCTCGTGCCGATCGCGATCGCCGGGGTCGTCGGCGTCAAGCTGATCGACCATTCCGACGCGGTCGCCGCCGCGCCGCCCCCCGCCGCGGTGACGGTCGCCGCACCGCTGGTCCGCCAGGTCAGCGAGTGGGACGATTATGTCGGCCGCTTCGCGCCGAGCCGGTCGGTCGAGGTGCGCCCGCGTGTCGCGGGCGAAGTGACGGGCGTGCATTTCCACGACGGCGACGTGGTCCGCCCGGGCCAGTTGCTGTTCACGATCGACTCGCGCCCCTTCGCCGCCGCGCTCGCGGAAGCGCGCGCCAATGAAGCGAGCGCGCAAAGCGCACTGGTGCTCGCGCGCACCGATCTCGGTCGCGCGACTCGGCTGATCAAGGACGATGCGGTATCGGCAGGCGAAGTCGACGCGCTCCGCGGCAAGTTGCAAGCCGCGCAGGCCGGGCTCGCCGCCGCGCAGGCGCGCGTCCGCGCGCGCGCGCTCGACGTGTCGTTCACGCAGATCCGTGCGCCGATCGGCGGGCGCATCTCGGACCGCAAGGTCGATGCGGGCAATCAGGTCGCGGGCGGCGAAGGTACCGGCGGCACCGTGCTCACCACGATCAACGCGCTCGACCCGATCTACTTCACCTTCGACGGGTCCGAGGCGCTGTTCCTCAAGACCCAGCGCGCGCGCCAGCCGGGGGCCGCCGCCCCCGCGGTCGAGATCCAGTTGCAGGACGAGACCGCGCATCGCTGGAAGGGCAAGCTCGACTTCACCGACAACGGCCTCGACACGCATTCGGGAACGATCCGCGGGCGCGCGGTGCTGCCCAATCCGGGGCTGTTCCTGACGCCGGGGATGTTTGGCAACATGCGGCTCGCCAGCGCCGGGACCAGGCCCGCGTTGCTCGTCCCCGACGATGCGGTGCAGACCGACCAAGCGCGCAAGGTGTTGCTGACGGTCGGGCCCGACAACGTCGTGACCGCCAAGCCGGTGGTGCTCGGTGCGGTAGTCGACGGGATGCGGGTAATCCGCTCGGGCGTTGGCCCGCAGGATCGGATCATCATCAAGGGCACGCAGATGGCGATGCCGGGGGCCAAGGTGACGCCGACGCTCGGCAAGATCGCGGTGTCGGCGGATGCATCCGCTCCGATGGCGCAGCCGATCGCAGGCGAAGCGACGCTCTCCAAGTAATGCGCTTCCCCGGCGAAGGCCGGGTCCCAGTAGCGATGCGCTCTCCGCTCTAAAAACTGCCGTTCCACACCTGGGCCCCGGCCTCCGCCGGGAAGGCCGGGTCGTGGGCGCCGTCCAAGGACAAAATCCATGCGCTTCTCGCGCTTCTTCATCACCCGGCCGATTTTCGCCGGGGTCATCGCGGTGGTCATCACCATCGTCGGGCTGATCGCCTATTTCAGCCTGCCGGTGTCGCAATATCCTGACATCGTGCCGCCGACCGTGACGGTCAGCGCGACTTATCCCGGCGCCTCGGCCGAGACGGTCGCGGAGACGGTCGCCGCGCCGATCGAGCAGGAAATCAACGGCGTCGACAACATGCTGTACCAGTCGTCGCAATCGACCGGCGACGGCAAGGTGACGATCACGGTCACCTTCAAGATCGGCACCAACCTCGATGCAGCCCAGGTGCTGGTGCAGAACCGCGTTGCGGTCGCGGTCCCGCGCCTGCCCGAGGACGTCCAGCGGCTCGGCGTGGTGACGCGCAAGACCAGCCCGGACTTCCTGATGGTCGTCAACCTCGTGTCGCCCGACGGCTCGCTGGATCGCGGCTACATCTCCAATTACGCACTGACGCAGGTGCGCGATCGCCTCAGCCGCATCGACGGCGTCGGCGACGTGCAACTGTTCGGCGCACGTGATTATTCGATGCGCGTGT
Organism: Sphingomonas sp. PAMC 26621; assembly: GCF_000251145.1. GTDB lineage: Bacteria > Pseudomonadota > Alphaproteobacteria > Sphingomonadales > Sphingomonadaceae > Sphingomonas. The sequence continues at coordinate 36,241 of NZ_AIDW01000024.1, forward strand.
GGATCGACCCCGGCCGCGCCGCCGCGCTTGATCTCACCGCCGGCGAGATCGTCGCGGCTTTGCGCGCGCAGAACGTTCAGGTCGCCGCGGGCACGCTCGGCCAGCCGCCTTATGCGACGGGGAACGCGTTCCAGCTCAACGTCGAGACGCAGGGCCGCCTGACCGACCCCAAGCAGTTCGCCGACGTGGTGATCCGCACTGACACCGACGGCCGCCAGGTCAAGGTCTCGGACGTCGCCCGCGTCGAGCTCGGCGCGCAGGATTATGGCGCGAACACCTATCTCAGTGGCAAGCCCACCGTCATCGCCGCGGTCTTCCAGCGCCCCGGCTCGAACGCGCTCGCCGCCGCACAGGCGGTGTCCGCCGAGATGGAGACGATGTCGAAGAAGTTCCCCAAGGGGCTCGCCTACAAGGTCATCTACAACCCGACCGAGTTCATCGCCCAGTCGATCGACGCGGTGAAGCACACGCTGATCGAGGCGATGGTGCTGGTCGTGCTCGTCATCCTCGTCTTCCTACAGAAATGGCGCGCCGCGATCATCCCGATCGTCGCGATCCCGGTCTCGCTGATCGGCACCTTCGCGGTGCTCGCGGCGGTGGGGTATTCGCTCAACAACCTGTCGCTGTTCGGGCTGGTGCTCGCGATCGGGATCGTCGTCGATGACGCGATCGTCGTGGTCGAGAATGTCGAACGCAACCTCGAGCACGGCCTCTCCCCGCTCGATGCGGCGCGCAAGTCGATGGACGAAGTGTCGGGCGCGCTCGTCGCGATCGTGCTGGTGTTGTGCGCGGTGTTCATCCCGACCGTGTTCCTCACCGGATTGTCGGGCGCGTTCTATCGCCAGTTCGCGGTGACGATCTCGACCGCGACGATCATCTCGCTGCTGCTCTCACTCACCTTGTCGCCAGCACTCGCGGCGATGCTGCTCAAGCCGCATACCGATGCGCATTCGGGCGGTCGCCTGACCCGGCTCGTCCGGCGTGCGGGCGACGCCTTCAACCGCGGGTTCGAGCGGATGAGCACGGCCTATGGTCGCCTCACCTTCCGCCTCGTCAGCGCACCCCGCAAGATGATGCTCGTCTATGGTGGCCTGATCGCGCTCACTGCCTTCGTCTTCACGGTGACGCCCGCAGGGTTCGTCCCCGCGCAGGATCAGGGCTACTTCCTGACCGTGATCCAGCTCCCGCCCGGCTCCTCGGTCGAGCGCACCGATGCGGTGATGCAGAAGGTCGCCAAGCGCATCCTCCCGCTCGCAGGCGTCAAGGGCGCGGTGATGCTCGCGGGCTTCGACGGCCCGTCGCAGACGCTCGCCCCCAACAGCGCCGCCGCCTACATCCCGCTCAAGAGCTTCGAGGAACGCAGGAAGCTCGGCGTCACCTTCGCGGGGATCATGTCCGAAGCGCAAAAGGCGACCGCCGACATCAACGAGGCGCGCTTGCTGATCGTCCCCCCACCGCTGATCCAGGGGATCGGCTCCGCAGGTGGCTATCGGCTGATGGTGCAGGACCAGCAGGGGCATGGCTATCAGGAGATGGGCAAGACCGCCTATGACCTGATCGGCAAGGCCAACCAGACCAAGGGGCTGGCGCAGGTCTACACGTTCTTCGACACCGCCACCCCGCGTATCTTCGCGGACGTCGATCGCACCAAGGCGAACATGCTGGGCGTGCCCCCGGAACGCGTGTTCGAGGCGTTGCAGGTCTATCTCGGCTCGGCGTTCGTCAACGACTTCAACCTGCTGGGCCGCACCTACCGCGTCACCGCGCAGGCCGATGCGCCGTTCCGCAACACCACCGCCGATATCGCCAACCTCAAGACGCGCTCGAACACCGGGCAGATGGTCCCGATCGGGTCGGTCTCGACCTTCCGCGACAAGACCGGGCCGTATCGCGTCGTGCGCTACAACCTGTTCCCCGCGGTCGAGGTGGATGGCGACACTGCCAAGGGCTCGTCCTCGGGCCAGTCGCTGGTCGCGATGGAGAAGCTCGCCGATACCGCCTTGCCCACGGGCTATGCGCATGAATGGACTGGCATCGCCTATCAGCAGAAGTCGGCGGGGAGCACGGCTGCGCTCGTTTTCGGCATGGCGGTTGTGTTCGTCTTCCTCGTGCTCGCCGCGCAATATGAGAGCCTGACGCTGCCGCTCGCGATCATCCTGATCGTGCCGATGTGTCTGCTGGCGGCGATGACCGGGGTGAACCTGCGCGGCATGGACAATAACGTCCTCACCCAGATCGGCCTCGTCGTGCTGATCGCGCTCGCTGCCAAGAACGCGATCCTCGTGGTCGAGTTTGCCAAGCAAGCGGAGGACGTGGATGGACTCACGCCGATCGAGGCCGCGGTGCGCGCCGCGACCGACCGTCTGCGCCCGATCCTGATGACGAGCTTCGCGTTCATCCTCGGCGCGGTGCCATTGGTGATCGCCGAGGGCGCGGGTGCGGAACTCCGTCAGGCGCTCGGGACAGCGGTGTTCTTCGGGATGATCGGCGTGACCGGCTTCGGGTTGCTGTTCACCCCCACCTTCTACGTCGTCGCGCGGGCGCTGGCGCAGCGGTTCGAACGCCGCCGCCCGGCCCCGGTAGCCGCCGCACCATATGGCCCCGTCGCGCCGCACGCGCTGCAGCCAGCCGAATAGGACCGCTCATGAAAACCCTCCTGCTCACCGGCCTCTCCGCGCTCTCACTTTCCGCCTGCGCTGCTGGCCCCAACTATGTCGCCCCCCCGGCCCCACCCAAGGCCGCCGCGCCGTTCGTCTCGACCAGCGCCGCGACGGTGACATCCCCCGCCGACCAGAACTGGTGGCGGCTGTACCGCGACCCGGTCCTCGACGGTCTCGTCGCGGATGCGCTCGCGGCGAACACGGACCTGCGCGTCGCGGTCGCGCGGCTCGACACCGCCCGCGCCTCGCTGCGCGGCGCCAAGACCGACCGCGAGCCGCAGATCAACGCGGGCGCCAGCGGCAATTACGCGCGCAGCTCGCAATTGCAGAACCTCCCCGCCTCGACCGCGAGCGCGCCACGTACGATGTCGGCCTCAACGTCAGCTACGAAGTCGACCTGTCGGGACGCGTCCGTCGCAACGTCGAAGCCGCGCGCGGCGACGTCGGCGCGGCGCAGGCGGATGCGGATGCGGTCCGCGTCTCGATCGTCGCGGCGACGACTCGCGCCTATGTCGATGCCGCCTCCTCCGCCGAACGGCTCGGCGTTGCGCGCCGCATCGTCGACCTGCTCGACAAGTCCACCACGCTCACCGGCAAACGAGTCGACGCAGGCCGCGCGACCAGGCTCGACCAGGTCCGCATCGCCGCGCTCCGCGATCAGCGCGCAGCACTCGTTCCGCAGATCGAAGCCGAACGGCAAGCCGCGCTGTTCCGCCTCGCCACGCTTACGGGCCGCACGCCGCAGGATCTTCCCGCCGCCGCTGGCGCACGCACCACCACCCCGCGGCTCGACCAACCGATCCCGGTCGGCGACGGCGCGGCGCTGCTCGCGCGTCGTCCCGACATTCGCGCCGCCGTACGCCGCCTCGCCGCCGCCACCGCGCGGATCGGCGTGCAGACCTCGCAGCTCTATCCGCAGATCTCGCTCGGCGGGTCGATCGGGTCGACCGCGCTGACCGTCGGCGACATCTTCACCGGCGGCCCGGTACGCTGGCTGGTCGGTCCGCTGCTCAACTGGACGCTCAACCAGTCCGCCGCGCGTGCGCGGATCGCGAGCGCGCAGGCCGAGACGCGCGGCGCGCTCGCGACCTTCGACGGCAGCGTGCTGACCGCGCTCGAGGAAACCGAGACCGCGCTGTCGACCTACGCGCGCGAACTCGACCGCCGCACGCAGCTCCAGTCCGCACGCGACAATGCCGCGACCGCCGCACGCATCACCCGCGCGCGCCAGCGCGAGGGGACGATCGACTTCCTCGAAGTGCTCGACGCCGAGCGCACCTTTGCGGACAGCGATGCCGAACTCGCGGCGGCGGATGCGCGGATCGCAGGGGCACAGGTCGACCTGTTCCGCGCGCTGGGGGGTGGCTGGCAAACGCAGCACAGCTGATGCCGGATGGCGTGCGCAATCGATCCGCGCAGTTCCAGCAAATCATGCTATAGGCCTCTGGCACCTTTATCTCCGTCCTCATGGGGGCGGCATGCACACGGGTCAGTTGCCGAATGCATTCTTCGCCTGCCTCCATGAAAGACCTACCGGGGGTTGACGTCCTGTTCGTCAATCATGCCGCCCAGATGGGGGGCGCGGAACTCTCGCTGCTTGATCATGCGCGTCATCTCGGGAACAGTTGTTCGGTTCTGCTCTTTACGGATGGTCCATTCCTCAAGGAGTTGCGGCAGTCTGGCGTAAACGTCTCGATCCTCGGCGGTGCCGCCCGGGTGGTGGCGCTGGCGCGGACGACCGGCATGCTGCGTGGCCTGCGCACGGCCGGGACGATCGCCACCACGGCAGTCGCGATCGCGCGACGGATGCGCTCGGCGAAGATCACCTACGCCAATTCGCAAAAAGCCGCGGTGCTGACCGCGCTCGCCGCACTGGTCGCGCGGCGACCGATGGTGTGGCACCTCCACGATATCATGACCGCGCCGGATTTCAGCGCCGCCAACCGCCGCGTCGTGATCGCCTTGACCAACCGCGCCGCGCAGCTCGTGATCGCCAATTCCGAAGCGACCGCCGCCGCCTATCGCGCGGTCGGCGGGCGTTGTCCCGTCACCGTCATCCCCAACGGCATCGATCCGGCACCGTTCGAGCACGTATCGCGGCAGGACGCGCGCGCCTCGGTCGCGGCCGAATTCGGGCTTAGTGCAGCGCCCGTTTACGGGGTGTTCGGCCGGATTTGCGGGTGGAAGGGACAGGCGGTCGCGATCACCGCGCTAGCGAAAAGCGCAGAGGCGCATCTGCTCGTTGTCGGCGGACCGTTGTTTGGGGAAGAAGCGCAGGACGCCACGCTGCGCGACCTTGCTGCCCGCCTCGGGATTGCGGACCGTGTCCATTTCTGTGGCTTCAGGCAGGATATCGCACGCCTGATGAGCGCGATGGACGTCGTCCTGCACTGTTCGACCGAACCCGAACCCTTTGGTCGTGTGATCGTCGAAGGGATGATGGCAGGCGTTCCCGTCATCGCGACGCACGGGGGTGGCGCGAGCGAGATCATCGCAGGCAGCGGCGCCGGACTGCTGATCGCGCCCGGCGACCCGCAGGCCCTGGCCGAAGCGATCGGATCCGTGATGCGCGACCCGGCGCTTCGGGCGGACATGGCCGCGCGCGGGCGGGCGCATGCCAGGCGCGACTATGCGCTGGCCTCCGTCCAGCGACGGGTGGATGTAGCACTGGCACCGTGGACCAGCGCGCACCCGATTATGGCGGGCCATGCTGCCGGGTGACAGCATCATCAAGGAAACGCACGAGAATAAGTCTGCGCGCCAGCACCGTCATCCGCAAGAAGCCATAATCGGCACCCGCACCGCGCAACGTTCATTGGATAGGACTAGCCTAACTTCAACATCTATCGAACTCCCTCTTGGCTGGGATTGCCCCTGTATTATTGTAATTTTCCCAGAGTATATTGTATTACTATCATACAAAGAGTCAGTCAGGCACATATATTGTAGAACCCCCCCTACCTTTGGTTAAGATCTCTCTTGAGAGTCCCCCGAGGTCCCAAGGCCTTTCATGCCGGATGTACACGTCTTGTGATTCACCCACCAAGTCCGCGGCGAGCCCGATGGCACGCCGACCGTTTCGTACCGCGCCATCGCCTCCCGTTCTCCATCGTCGCCAGATTCGGTCGTTCCCGTGAAGATATTGTTCAACATGCCGAGCCAGAGCCCAGGCCAGCCGACCGGCGTCGGACGTTTCGGCCACGAGTTGCTGCGGCGTCTCGTCGCCAACGGACACGCGACCTATACGTTGCGAACGCGATTCGAACGGCATCACCTTCCCGCGTCGCTCGCCGAAAGCGGACGACTGATTCGGATCGCCACGCCGTCGTCGCACGCAGCGGACATGGCGCTGAGTTCGCTTGCGGCGCCGATCTTCTTCCCGCGCAGCAAATTCGACGTCGTCGTCAACGTCGATCCCCTCGGCCTCTTCATGGGTGGAGGTAGCCGGGTGACCATCGTTCACGACCTCTACTTCGCCGGGATTCCCGGCCTCTATTCCAGACCCGTCGCCGCAAAGGCGTGGGCGCTGCATCATCTGGTCCTTTCGCGTAGCAAGTTTATCATCGCGATATCGGAATCGACGGCCGACGATGTTCGACGCTTCTTTCCCGCCGTTGCATCCAGGGTGCGCGTCATCCTGTCGGATTCCACGATGGACGCGGAAGCGGATGAGCGCTGGCTCGCCGCGCTGAAGGGCAAGCGCTTTGTCCTGACGGTGGCAAATGCCGCCCCCAACAAAAACCTTGGCAGCCTGGCCAAAGCGTTCTGCAGGATTGCCCAGACCGATCCCGACCTGATGCTGGTCCATGTCGGAAACGATCCCCAGGGGCTGCTGTCCGGTGCGATGGCCGAAGGGGGCATGTCCGCGCGGTTGATCCGGCACCGCGGGATCGGCGACCCGGCCCTCGCCGCCTTGTACGAGACGGCGCTTTGCCTCGTCGTCCCATCCTATTACGAAGGATTTTGCCTCCCGCTGGTCGAGGCGCAACGCTACGGCTGCCCCATCCTCTTCGCCGACAGCCCCGGCACTGCGGAAACCGGCGGGATCGGGGGATTGTCGTTCAAGCCGGACGACCTTGCCGGGCTGACCCGGTGCCTGGGTCGCGTGGTTTCCAGCGCCACCTTGCGCACCACATTGCGCAGCCGCGGCTATCGTAACGCGAAGCGCTTCTCCTGGGAACGCGCCGCGCGCCAGTATGAGGAAGTGTTCGACGCCGCCGCCCGGTCGATTACCCCCGCCTGAAGATCATATGTCGAGGATCCTGCCGGGATCGAGCGTGCCGCGAATCAGATCCAGGAACGCCTTTACGTTGCCGCGCAATCGCCCTGCACGATCGACCCACGGCTCGGGATACAAGGCGCGCAGGACGTTCATCCCGACATTGTTCGTCATGCACCGTAACGCCGTGCGCAGCCGCAGCGTGCCCTTTCGGTAGAGGTAGATCGGATTGGCAATCTGCGAATAGCCCAGCCGCACCCCACTCGTCCGCCCGCTCTTAACCCCCTGATGCACCCCCGCGAACGCGTTCGTGAAAGCCACCATTCCCCGGCCGAGCAACCGCGATCCGAAATCCACGTCCTCGAGCCATCCGTACAGCGGGAGCCGCTCGTCAAAGCGGAGATCCCCGATTGCGCTTGAGCGATACGCCATGTTGCACCCATAGACGCCGGAATCGTGCGCCCGGATCCAGATCGGGGGCGGCGTGGCCGCATCATAGGCCGACACCGCTGCCAGGGCGGTCGCATAGTCATGCCCCCGGCCACCGATCCCGTCCAGGATCAGATGCCCGGAAGCCGCGATCAAATCGGCATTGTCCTGGAAGAGCGCCCGGATGTTCTCGATCGCCCGGCAAGACGCGATATAGTCGTCGTCGAAGAAGGCGATGATATCGAACTGGTCGATCGTCCAGTCGATCCCGTAATTGCGCTGGACGGTCAGACCCTTCGGACTGATAAGGACGCGCGCGTCATCGGGAAGCGCGTCCGGCGCCGGAAGATCGTCCTGACTCGCAACGATCAGATAGACCGCATCCGGTTGGCATGTCTGGGCCAGAAGTTGCTGCTTCCACTGCGCAAGTTCACGGGGGCGTCCCGTACTGGCGATGATGACCGCAATCGATAGTGACGTAGAGAACGGCATGTATCGCTCAACCCCCCGGTTGCGACTTCATACGACCGGATGATAGGTCGCGCTAGCGCCGGGCGGAACGATGCCCCACGCAATCTGGCCTATTACTGTACGCTGTCACGACCCGCTTTTCGTGGATCGACCTGGAGACGGCACGACACGACGTCGGGAACTGCGGTTTTCCAGTATTGTGGCTTTGTTTCCAAATAGTCACAAAAAATCCACAAGGCCTGGGTAGAGGGACCGCGGGGAGCGGGGGCCAGTCGGCACCGACTCTATCGATCACAGGGGGATTCATCAGTGACTTGCTCAACGCGCTTTTCGCGTGCCGTCGTCGTGCGCGCGCTGCTCTTGCTCGGAACGTCGCTTCCGGTCGCCACCCTTTCGGCTGCGCCCGCGTCGGCGCAGGACTATACCAATATCGCCGCTTCGGGTCGCGTGACATCGGACGCAGGCGCGCCGATCGCCAACGCCGAGGTTAGCATCACCGCGTCGGATCGCGGGATCAGCCGCTCGGCCACCACCAACGAATCGGGTGCCTATACGATCGCGCAGCTCGCGCCGGGCAATTACGACTTCACCGTCACCGCGCCCGGCTTCGCACCCTATACCGAGAAGGCGGTCGCGCTGACGCGCGGCACCGGCGGCGCGAACAGCTTCAAGCTTGCCCCCGCCGTCGCGGCATCGGCTGAAGCCAGCAACGATATCGTCGTCACCGGCCGCCGTCAGCGCGTTGCCGATTTCCAGGACACGACGACCGGCGCGGTGATCGACATCGCCTCGCTCCAGACCCGCGTCCCCGTCGGCCGCACGCTGCGCGACGTGATGCTGCTGACCCCGGGCACCGTCCAGGGCGCGTCCGGCGCGAACGGCGGCTTTGCCAACCAAGTGTCCGTCTCGGGCGCGTCCTTTACCGAGAACGCCTTCTACATCAACGGCCTCAACGTTACCGATTTCGTCTCCGGCCAGCAGCCGACCGAAGTCCCGTTCGATTTCTACCAGACCGTCGAGGTTAAGACCGGCGGCGCCCCCGCCGAATTCGGCCGCGCGACCGGCGGCTATGTCGTCGCCACCACCAAGTCGGGCTCGAACACCTATACGCGAGCGTCACCGGCACATGGGAACCGGGCGACCTGCGCGGATCCTCGCCATCGACCTACAACACCGACTATCGCCACGCGACCGCGAGCCGGCAGGAACTGGTGTTCCAGGCAAGCGGGCCGATCCTCAAGGATCACCTGTTCTTCTACGGTCTCTACAACCTCCGCGACATCCGCTCGAAGACGCCTGCGTCCAACCAGGACAATGCCACCGGGGTCACCAACACCAGCCCGTTCTGGGGCGGCAAGCTCGACGGCTACATCACCGGCGCGCATCATTTCGAATTCACCTATTTCGACACGACCAACGACACGCACACGCGCAGCTATGATTACAACCGCACCACCAACACGTACGGCGCGCAGACCGGCGGCACCGATGCGCGCGCAGGCGGGGTCAATTACGTCGGGCGCTATACCGGCACGCTGACCAAGTGGCTGACCGTATCGGGCGCGTACGGCGTCAACAAATTGCGCTCGGGCAACATCCCGCTCGACATCTCCAACCCGCGCGTGCTCGATTATCGCACCAACGACGCGGGGATCGATGTCGGCCTCAACAAGGTGACCGACGCGTACAGCCGCACCGACAACGAGCGTGAATTCTACCGCTTCGATGCGGACGTCCAGGTCCAGTTGCTCGGGTCGCATCATATCCGGGTCGGCTACGATCATGAGGACGACACTCAGACCCAGACCTACGAAACGATCGGCGGCGGCTTCTACAAGATCTTCCGCGCGAATGCGGCCTCGGCGGCGCGGTTGGGGATTCCGCTCGGGACCGATTATTACACGACCCGCGTCTATTCGCAGGATGGCGTGGGGACGGTCCGCAACCAGGCGCTGTACCTGCAGGACGAATGGTCGCTGCTGCGCGACCGGCTCAAGCTGCAGCTCGGCGTCCGCGACGACCGGTTCAGCAATCAGGGCGTCAACGGCGAATCCTTCTACACGTCCGGTGACCAATGGGCACCGCGGCTGGGCGCATCCTATGACGTGTTCGGGGACAGCAAGACCAAGGTCTACGGCTATTTCGGCAAATATTACCTGCCGCTCGCAGGCGACATCAACCTCAACGTCGCGGGCCAGCTCGTCACCTACACGCGCTACAATCTGTTCAACGGCGTGAGCGGCACGGGCAGCGTGCCGACTGCGGGCGCGGCGATCCTCGGCGGGACCAACTTCATGGCCTGCCCCGACACCAAGACCGTCAATTGCGAAGTTGCCGCCGATGGCACGCCGTCCAATCCGGCGGGCGCGATCGCGAACAATCTCTCGGCGCAGTCGGACCAGGAGTTCATCTTCGGGGGCAGCCAGCAAGTCAGCGACCATATCCGCGTCGGCGCCTATTTCACGCACCGCGAGCTGACCAACGTGATCGACGACGTCTCGGTCGATGCGGGCGAGCGCGTCTATTGCGCGGCCAAGGGCTTTACCGCGGCGGCGTGCCTCAAGGCGTATCCGGGCGGGCGGCATTTCGTCATCGCCAATCCGGGCAAGGACGTCACCGTCCAGATCAACGCGCTGCCCGATGGCACCACCCCGGTCGCGACGCTCAAGGCGGGCGACCTGCTCTACCCCAACCCGAGCCGCAACTATAACGCGGTCACGCTCACCTTCGACCGCAGCTTCGACAGCGTGTGGAGCCTGTCGGCCAATTACACCTGGGCGATGAACAAGGGGAATTACGAGGGCGGCGTCCGTTCGGAGAACGGCCAGCTTTCGCTCAACCGCACGTCGGACTTCGATTCTCCCGGCTTCGTCAACGGCGCCTATGGCGACCTGCCAAGCGACCGGCGGCACACGTTCAAGGCCTATGGCAGCTATCGTCCGTTCGATTTCCTCGATCTCGGCAGCAATCTGCTGGTCCAGTCGCCGCAGCATTTCAGCTGCATCGGGACGGTTCCTGCCAGTGTCGACGCCTATGCCAACAGCTATCACGGCTACAGCTATTATTGTAACGACCAGCTGATCCCGCGCGGCACCGCGTTCACTGGCGACTGGCGTACGCAAGTCGACGTCAGTGCCGTCGTCCATCTGCCGTTGCCAAAGCAGTTCGACGCTTCGATCCGGCTCGACGTGTTCAACGTCCTGAACAGCAAAGCCGTCACTTCGTTCAACGAATCCGGACAGTTGAGCGACGATTCCCCCAACTCCAACTACCAGAAGCCGGTCGCCTATCAGTCACCGCGCTACGCCCGGCTGCAGTTCCGCCTCGGGTTCTGACGTCGCGTGACGGGGGCGGCACGCGCCGCCCCCGTCCTGGGACGGGACAGCATTGTTGACAGGATGCTGCGCTGCACTGAAACACGTGAAACAGGGTTCACCAGGGGGAGGGCACCATCCAAAAGCGATCAGTACGCCAGCGCGAGATCGTGTCGCGGCTGCGCAGTGGCCGGACATTGTCGGTGCTTGGCCTCGCCGCCGAACTCGACGTCTCGGACGAGACGATCCGGCGCGAATTGCGCGCGCTCGAGGAGCAAGGCGTCGTCATTCGCGAACATGGCGGCGCGCGGCTTGCCGCGCTCGCGTTCGAGGGTCCGCTCAACCAGCGGATGGAGGAAAATGCGGATGCCAAACTGCGGATCGCGCGCGCAGCGGCCGACCGCATTTCCGATGGCGCGATCGTGTTCATCGACTCGGGCACGACGAGCTGTTTCATCGCACGGCAACTGGTCGAACGGCGCGGGCTGACGGTCATCACCAATTCGCTCCAGGTCGCGGGCGATCTCGGCGCGATCAACGGCAACCGGCTGTTCCTCGCGGGCGGGCAGATGGATTATGACTATCGCGCCTTTTCGGATCATCAGGCGCAGGCGTTCGTGCGTGGCTTCACGCCGCATCTCGCGATCCTGTCGGTCGGCGGGATCAGCCTCGATCGTGGCTTGATGGATTTCCACCCCGGTGAAGCGGAGATGAGCCGGATCGCCTACGCCACCGCCAAGCAGGTAATGCTCGGGGTCGATTCCTCCAAGTTCGGGCGCTACGCCTTGTTGCAGACCGCGCAATGCGCCGACGTCGACATCCTCGTCACCGACAAGCCGCTCGAGGAACCGTTCGCGCGCGCCTTCGCTCACGCCGAGGTGATGGTCGCCTGACGCGCCGCGTCGCGCTGGCGCAGCAGGATCGCGACCAGCGCCAGCGCGACGCTCATCCCCGCCATCCCCGCCTGCAGCAGCCAGAAGCTTGAATCGCTGATCCTCCCGTAAGCGCTCCCGCTGATCCCGACCCACAGGCTCGCGAAAAAGCCGTGGAGATAAAAGACTCCCATCCAGAAGCCGATGAAACGCGGGGGTGCGTGGGCGGCGATCAGGCTGAGCCCGCTCGGCCACACCAGCACGACCGCCAGATCGACCAGCAGCAGATACAGCAGCGCCCAGCCGATCGACAGCAGCTCCGCCCCGGCATAGCGGCTCGCGAGCGCGAGCACGCCATAACCTGCGGCGCAGGCGAGCCCTCCCGCCAGGATCATGTCCTGCGCCGCCGGCGTGCCCCCACGCCGCGCCGCCCGGCCCAGCGCCCCCTGCACCCCGACGATCAGCAGCAGCGTGAACACGCCGTCCAGCGATACGAACCAGGCGACCGGCATCGTCCAGCCGGCGACGTGCAGGTCGATCCGCGTACGCGCCCAGACCAGGAAAATGTCGCCGAGCTGTTCATACGCCGCCCAGCAGCAGTAGACGCTGAGGATCGCTGCGACGAGGACCGGGATCCCGCGGAGCCCGGTGCCCCCGCCGTGTCGCGCGCGTGTTGCCCGATCCGGCGCGGCGACGTCCGCGGTCCGCCCCGCGGTGGCGGCATAGCCCAACGTCCCGATCGCAATCGCCGCCGCCGCCGCGCCGATCGCATAGGGCCAGCCAAGCCCCGTCGCGACCCCGCCGCACACCAGCGGCCCGCAGATGACGCCCGCATTGAGGAAGCCGAGATACACCGCATAGCCGCGTTGCCGCTCGGCTTCGTCGTGGAACAATCGCCCGACCTGCGCGGAGAGATTGCCCTTGAGCGTCCCCGTCGCGACCATGAACAGCGCGAGCCCGGGCAGGAAGGTCGCGACCCCGATCATCAGCGCCAGCCCCGCTAGCATCGTCGCGGCGGCGGAATAAATGACGAGCCGGCGGCTGGCGAACAGGTCGCCGATCAGGCCCCCGAGCGGGACCGCGAGATACAGCAAGGCGCCGGCATAGCCATAGACCTGCGACGCCAGCCCGACGCTCGACAGCGGCCCGAACCAGCGTTCGAACATCCCGCGCAGGGTCGGTGCGCCGAGCGCCGGGGCCAGATCGTGCGCGAAGATCTGGTCCGCCAGGATGAGGACGAGCAGCGACTTGACCCCCGCCATCGCGAAGCGTTCCCAGAACTCCAGCATCGCCAGCGCCAGGAAGCGGCGGTCGCGGATCGGATGTCCCGTGTCGAGCGAACCGCCCCGCGCCATGCTGCTCCTCCGGTCGCCGTAGCGGCGCGCTATGCACCCCAAGCACCAGGATTATGACAGTGGCGTGATCCGTCAGTCAGGCGACGTGCGGAAAGCGGGGCGCGGGTTCGCTGATATCTGGCGCGCCGGTCTCGACATGACCCGCCAGCCGCTGCCGCGCGCCGTGGTCCGAGGTGACGAGCAGGTCGTACCAGTGATGCGGCCGTGCGACCGGGAACGGCAGCGCGCCCGTGCCGTTCGGGGCGATCGTCAGATGCTGGACCGTGCCGGTATGCGCGCAGCGGCAGGTAACGACCTGCGCGAGCGGCGAGCGGTTACGCACGGTCAGCCGCGCGGGAACGCCCTTTGCCGCCGGCGCGAGCGCCGTCTCGATCCGGCCGGCGCTGGATCCGCCGCGATATTCGCGGAAGAAGCCGTTGGCGCTGCGCACCACCAGCGCGAACCCGTCGTCGCGCGCGATCGGCCAATTCTCCTCGAGCGTCGAGTGTGCGGCAACGGTGAAATAGCGCCAGCCGGGAAAGCGACGTTCGTCCTGCACGCCGAACACGACCCCGTCCGCGCCGCCATTGGCAAAACGCAGCGTCAGCCCGGTTTCGCTCCAGCGCGGCTCGACCGTGAAGCGATAGGGCAATGCGCGGGCCGGGCGCGTTCCCGGCTCCTGCGCAGGCACGCCGGTCGCCGTCGCGATCTTCGGCGGCGGCGCGGTGCGGCACACTTGCTGCGTCTCGCGGACGTAATCGGCGACCGAGGGCAGGTCCGCCGTCCAGCTTACGTCCGCGCGCGCCGTGGGCGTCACGTCGAAGTCGAAGATCGAGGTCAGGTCGCCGCACACCGCCCGCCGCCACGGCGAGATATTCGTTTCCGCCACGCCGAACCGCTTCTCGAGGAAGCGGAGCACCGACGTATGGTCGAACAGTTGCGAATTGACCCAGCCGCCGCGCGTCCACGGCGAGATCACCGTCATCGGCACGCGCGGACCGAGCCCGACCGGTTCGCCCTGATAGGTCTCGCTGCGCACGTCGACGTTGCTTGCCCCGTAGCGACTGTCGATCGCGGGCATCGGCGCGGGGATGTGATCGAAGAAGCCGTCATTCTCGTCGTAATTCACGATCAGCACGGTCTTCGCCCACACCGCCGGGTTGGCGGCGAGCGCGGCGACGATGCTGCTGACGAGCACTTCGCCATACGGGACCGGCGCGTCGGGATGCTCGCTCATCTCCATCATCGGGACGATCCACGACACCGCCGGCAGGCGATCCGCCGCGACATCCGCGGTGAAGGCGGCGATCAGATGCTCCGCGCGGGTCTTCTCGGGGTCGGCGGGGGGCTTGCCGTCGATCCAGTCGACCATCGCGCGCCCGCGCCGATAGCGCGACGAGGTGCGGTCGAGATTGCGGAACTCCGTGAAATAGCCGAGCGGATTGTCCGAATAATTGGCATATTCCTGGTACACCCGCCACGACACCCCCGCCTCCTCCAGCCGCCCGGCATAGGTGCGCCACGGCAGCCCGGTGAACCTGGGGTCGTCGCGCGCCATATCCGCGCAGGGATTGTCGTCCGCGCCGCCGTTGGTGACGCAATAGACGCCCGCCTGCCCCACGCTCAGCCCGCTGGTGCCGGTGAAATGGTACAGCCGGTTGGGCCCGGTCGGCCCCTGCAGCGAGCAATGATAGCCGTCGCAGATCGTGAAGGCGTCGGCGAGCGCGTGATAATATGGGATGTCCGCGCGCGTCAGATGCGCCATCGTCAGCGCGCCCTTCTGTTCCGCCCACACGTCCCAGTTGCGCCAGCGGTTCTGGCTGTCCTTCCAGCTATGATCGAGCCCGGTGAAGCAGCGCGCGTTGGTCGCGGTATAATCGAGCCGGAACGGCCAGGCGGTTTGCCCGCCATCGCGGTCGGCGCGGCGCTGCGCCCATACCGGCTTGCCGCTCGGCAACGTCACCGGGCGCGGATCGCCGAAGCCGCGCACCCCGCGAAGTGTGCCGAAGTAATGATCGAACGAGCGGTTCTCCTGCATCAGGATCACGACATGCTCGACGTCCGCGATCGAGCCTTGCGGCGCACGCAGGTCGCGCGCGGCGGCGGGAAGGCTTGCCACCCCCGCGAGACTGGACGCACCGTTGAGGAAGCTGCGCCGGTCGATCAACATTGCGGGGCATACTGACGAGGGAAAGGAGGGCTTACGCGCCTTTACTGGCCGACCCCGCTTAGCCGGGGTTTGTGGAGGTCTTGTGACAAATCCGGCATATTGAGGAAATTATGGCGGTATCGGACAAAATGACAACGGATCAGGGTCGGCCTATCAGACGTCGTATTGGGCTGGCCGCGACGGTCCGTGGGAAACGCCCCACGCTAGACTGCACCCAAAGCGGTCAATGTCCGGCGATGATCCGCTCCGCCTCGCGCGCGAGGCGTCCAAGCGCCATCAGATCGGGCGGCTCATCGCGTGGGACCGTATCGACCACGCACAACGCGCCAAGCGCATAACCCGCGCGATTGACCAGTGGAATCCCGGTATAGAAGCGGACGAAGGGATCCTCCGCGACCGACGGGATTTTGGCATAGCGTTCGTCGCGCAACGCATCGAGGATGACCAGCGGTTCGCCCGGTCGCAGGATCACCCGGCTGCAGATCGAGGCGGAGCGCGGGGTCTCCCTGGCGTCGATCCCGAGCCGCGCCGCCAGCCACTGCCGCTCGCGATCGATCAACGATACGCTGGCGATCGGGGTCGCGGCGATGGCCGCGGCACGTTCGACGATCCGTTGCAATTCGCCTTCGCGTTCGCTGGTGGTGTGCCGAATGCTGTCGACCGCAGCCTGGCGGTTCCGCTCGAGCGCCGGGGCCGGCCAGACGTCACCCTCGTTTACCACTCAACGCACTCCTTGCCTGACTGCCGCCCGAGACGCCTTGCTTGTCGTACAAGAAGACGGTCACCCGCCCTGTCGCTTCGCCCGTCCCGTCGTATCCCTGCCCTTACTCCCACCGGGCCGTCTTCCGGTCCGCAAGAAACGACGGGTGCCCGCGTCGCGCAACCGCCCCGTCAACATACGATCGAATCGACCTGCTGGATGAACGCCGCCATTCTTATCGTCTTGGTACAGAAGACATCCGCCCCGGCGGCGCGACACGATTGCTCGTCTTGCCGGCCACTCAGCACGGTCATCGCCAGAACGGGTATATGCTTCGTTAACGGACTGGCCTTCAACTGACGAATGATCTCGCGGCCGTCGACATAGGGCAGACGGATGTCGGTGATGATCACGTCGGGCTGCTGCGCGACCGCCTCGACATAAGCGAAACGTTCGTCTGCGATGAGGACAGGACGATGCCCACCGGTTTCGAGCCACGCTGCGAAAAGCTTGCGATGCAACATGTTGTCTTCGATCAGCATGACTGTCTTGGTCATCGTCGCCTTTCGGTCCGGCATGGTTAAGGCTGCGATAGGGATAGAATGACGACTTGTGCAAGCCTTTGCCGTTACGGCCTGATCTGGATCAGCCTGTCGCAACGTCGGTCGCGTCGGACCGTGACCGCCAACGCCGCCGCGTCGGGATATGGTCGTACCATACCGTCCCCCTCCGGCTTCATGGCGGTTTGAACGGTGCGAGTTCCCGTTTCCGTTGCGCTGCGGGGCTGCTAGGGTTGCCGCCTGTGAAGATGGACACGCCCCCCGCCGCGGCCCCAGCCATGGCCCAAACCACGGCCCCCGTCGCTGATGCGCCCGCCGATCCCGTGGCACCGATCCGCGCGCCGCGGGGCAAGGGCCGGCGGTTGCGGGGGGCGATCGCGCACAAGCTTGGCGTGGCGATCCTGTCCGGCGAGTTCGCACCGGGCGAGACGCTGTCGAGCGAAGTCGTGTTCGCGGAATCGCTCGACGTCTCGCGCAGCGCCTATCGCGAGGGGATCCAGGTGCTGACCGCCAAGGGCCTGGTCGAAAGCCGCCCGAAGACCGGCACCCGCGTACTCCCGCGCGACCGGTGGAACCTTCTCGATCCCGACGTCCTCGCCTGGGCCTTCGCGGGCGAACCCGATCCGCAACTGGTGCGCAGCCTGTTCGAATTGCGGCTGATCATCGAACCCGCCGCCGCCGGTATCGCTGCCACCTCGCGCGATCGCGCCGATCTCAAGCAGATGAAGGACGCGCTCGCCGCGATGCGCCGCCATTCGCTCGCGACCGAGCCAGGCCGCACCGCCGACCGCCAGTTCCACGATGCGATCCTCCGCGCGACGCGCAACGACGCGCTGGTCGTGCTGAGCGCGTCGATCGGCGCTGCGGTAAGCTGGACGACGCAGTTCAAGCAGCGGTCGCGCGCGCTGCCGCGCAACCCGATCCCCGATCATGTCCTGGTCTATGAAGCGATCGCCGCCGCCGATGCGACGGCGGCCAGCGCGGCGATGCGGCGGCTGGTCGAGCTCGCGCTTGAGGATACGCAGAGCGCGATGGCGGGCTAGCGTCCGCCGCCGTCAGCCGCCGCGTAGCAGCTTCATCACCGCGGCGCGGATCCGCCCGTAATTTCCGGCCCGCAGCGACCCGAGGATGCCATGCTGCGCCGCGGGCAGATGTGCCAGCGGATGCCCGTCGGGGCGGAACACATAATGGTCGAAGAACGCCCGCCACGCCGCGCGTTCGGCGTCGGGGCGCTCGGCGATCGCGATCATCGCGAGCAGCATCGTCGTATAGGGCGCGTCCGGACCGCTCGCGAAACCGTCCCACCAGTAATTGACCAGCAGGTTGAACGGCGCGGTCGCCTCGACCGAATGCCACCACAGCTTCGGCATATACAGCGCATCCCCCGCCGCCAGGTCGAACACCAGCGCGCGCGCGCGGGCGGCGGCGAAATCGGGGTAGCGGGGATCGTCCGGCGCGGCACCGGCGGCGAGGCTGACGGGCTGGCCCGCCATCGTGTGGTCGATCGGCCCGACATACAGGCTGGTGATCGCATCGGGCGGATACAGCGTGAAACGCCGCGTCCCCGCCACCACGCAGGCGAGATTGTCGAACGTGTCGTAATGGCAGGCAACCGAGGACGCGGTACCGACCCAGATCCGCGGTCGCACCGTCGGCGGGAGGATCGGAAGACTGTTCTCGGCCGCGAAGCCGGGGAGATAGGCGTCGGTCGGCAACGAACCGAGATACATCGACCGCGCGCCAGGCGTGGCAGCCGCGTCGGCGATCCGCGTCAGTGCCGCGCCGAACGGCATCGTCTCGCGGGTGAAATTGAACCCCGCCAGGTCCTTTCCATAATCATAGCGTCCGGCGATCGCGGGATCACCGATGAACGCTTCGGCACTTTGCCCGGCATCGAAGCGCGCGAGATAGTCCAGCAAGGCAGCGCGCGATCCGTCGTGCGACCGGACAACCGGCCAGTCCGCGCACAGCCCGCGCAGCACGACCGGGCGGCCAGGCACCGCGACGTCACGAACGAAACGTTCGGGATCGGGCGAGGCCGACTGTTCGACCCGGACTTCGCCGTTCGCGGTCACCTCATGCGGTCCGGTCGTTGCGCAGGCGCGCGAGCCGATGGACATGCTGGACCGAGAGGATCACCGCGTAGATCCGCGAGAGATCGCCGGTTCGGAACAGTTCGAGCACGGTCCGGTCGTCGAGGTCGGCGAGCGTATCCCGGCTGATCGTGTACAGGCCCTCGACCGCGAGACGCTCGCCATCGTCGAAGTTGAACGAGAGGTCGATCGGCTCGACCAGCTTGAGCGCGAGCAGCCGCGCGAGGAACTGTTCGGTGTGCGGCACCCCCGCGTGAAGCTGCCCCAAGGCGCGCTGGATTCCGCGCAGGACCGGCGCGGGCGTGCCGTCGGCTTCGAACATCGGCTCGCCCATGCCGCTCGTTAAGCGCGGATGCGTGCGGTCGATCGCGATATTCTCGTCCGAGACGTAAAAGCCTTCGCGCACGACGTCGAGCAACCGCCGCGCCTGATCGCGATCGGCCGAGTCGCCGACGAGGTTTTCGCCCGGTTTCAGTCCGAGCATTGCGCCGGCGTAAAACGCCCCGGTCTCCGCATTCTTGCAGAACAGGATCGGAAAATGCGCCGCGACCGAGTCGAACTCACCAAGCACGATCTGGACGAAATGTCGGTCGCGCGACTCCGCGCGCGCTACCGACAAGGCATTGTGCGCATGGACATTCAGGATTTCCAACGCCGTCATCCGATCGCACTCCCCGCCGCTGCCCCGGATCACCGCCGGGTGCGCGCCGGGAATAGGCCTCCCGTGGCGGCTCCGCCAAGTCCAAGATTGCGATTTTCGCATTACACCGACAAATAGCTTGCATCACTTTTGTGGTAGCGATACCAAATAGGCCATCACGACGGTCACGCAAGGCCGCGTCGCAACGAGAATAAGAAACGTCCCGTCAAGGAGGGGATTACGATGCATTTGATCCAGCACACGGATTCCGCGCATGCGCTGCGCCAGCGCCGCAAGCGCCTGTTGATCGGCGCGACCAGCCTGGTTGCGCTATCGCTCGGCACTCCGGCATTTGCACAAGTCAGCGCGCAGAACGCACAGACCGACCAACCAGCCCCGGTCCAGCCCGCTGTCCCCGCTACGAGCCCGACGCTGTCCGCAAGCGAGGCAGGGACTCCGCAGGACGAGGCCACCGCGCCCGACGCCGCCAAGTCCAATACCGCCGCCACGCCCGGCGATACCGCCGGCGAGGACATCATCGTCACCGGCCTGCGCGGCTCGCTCCAACGCAACCTCGACATCAAGCGCAACGCGACTGGCGTGGTCGATGCGATTTCGGCCGAAGACATCGGCAAGTTCCCGGATTCGAACGTCGCGGCGTCGCTCCAGCGCCTCCCCGGCGTGTCGATCCAGCGCGCGGGGACGCGCGGCGAAGCGACGGGGATCACCGTCCGCGGCTTCGGCGGCGATTTCAACACCACGCTGTACGACGGTCGGCGCATTTCGACCGGCACGGGTGGCCGCCAGATCGACTTCTCGACCGTCGGTTCCGATTTCATCGGCCAGTTGAGCGTGCTCAAGACCCCCGACGTATCGCTGACCGCCAGCTCGATCGGCGCGACCGTCAACATCGAATTCCCCAAGCCGTTCGATCATCCCGGCTTCCGTTTCGCCGCGAGCGGCTCGGGCTCGATCCAGGATCGCTCGGACAGCGTCGTCCCCACCGCCGGCCTGTTGTTGAGCGACACCTTCGCCAACGACACGTTGGGCGTGCTGGCCGACTTCATCTACACGCGGCGCGATACCGATTCGAACCGCGTGTCGGTGCAGGGCTGGCCGGGCGGTTATTACGCTCCGTGCCAGTTGCAGGGTTCCACCAGCACCAACTGCGCGCCGACCAGCGACGCGACGAGCGCGGCCTATGCCGATCCGCGCAATCGGCAGAACGTCGCGGGCTTCTTCCCGCAGCAATATCTTATCAACAAGGAATCGACCAAGGACGAGCGGTATGACGGCCGCATCGCGCTGCAATGGCATCCCTCGGACGATCTGATGGTGACGATCGACGACAATTTCTCGCGCCAGACCGTCGTCACCGACGTCAACAACGTCGGCTTCTGGTTCAACCAGGGCGCGCTTCGCAACGTCGTGCTCGACCAGAACGGGCAAGTCACCAATTTCACCCAGACCGGCACCCCGACCGACTTCGGCGCGCAGATCAACACCCAGGTGCTGCAGACCAACCAGATTGGCGGCAACGTCAAGTGGGACGTCGGCGAGCATTTCACGGTGGATGGCGATCTGTCCTATTCGAAGAGCTGGCTGAACCCCGAACGGGATACGATCGGCAGCCAGAGCGGCGACATCGGCTATGGCAACGCGCTCGGTGTCACCACCGGGCTGCAGATCCTCGGAAACAGTGACAAGGCGTTCCCCGTCCTGACGACGTACGGGCCAAACGGCAGCGCGGCGAACTATGCCAACACCGGGCTGATCGGGTCGCATGTCGCGGTCAACCAGACGCAGAACAATACCGATGAGCTGAAGCAGGCCCGGCTGACCGCAACCTGGAAGCAGGACGACGTCACCCTGAAGGTCGGCGGGCAATACATCGAGGACCGGTTCAAGCTCTCCAACCAGAGCACGTTCACCAACAATTACTGGCAGGCGTATGCTGGCTACGGTGCGGCGTCAGGCAGCAAGACGGGCATCAACCCGCTGCCCGCCAGCCTGTACCAGGGCACGATCAGCCTCGCGAACTTCATCCCGGGATATAAGGGCACGCTTCCGCCCTCGTTGCTGATGTACAGCCCGATCGCATTCCAGAACTTCCTGACGGGCCTCGGCAATCCGCAGACCCAGACGATCCCCGGCTTCAACGCTGGTGCCAATATTCCGTCGTTCACGGGCAATTTCGATCAGGCGGTCGATCCGGGCAGCGTGCAGGACGTCAAGGAAGCGACGTGGTCGCTCTACTTCAGCGCCGCCTTCAAGACCGAGATCGCCGGCATGCCGCTCAATTTCGCGGCGGGCGTGCGCAATGAGAACACGCATCTGACCTCGACCGGTCAGGGCCGTCTGCCGCTGGTCCTGACGACCAGCGCGGCCGACCCGACGCTGCTCTCGATCCCCAACTATTCCTCGCTTCAGGGTGTCACGACCAAGAGCAACTATTCATATCTGCTGCCGTCGCTCGATGTCCGCCTGGGCGTCACCGACAGGCTGCAGGTCCGGTTCGATGCTTCGCGTACGCTGACCCGGCCGAGCCTCAACCTGCTGACGCCGGTGCTCAACGTCGGTAACGGTCAACGCGTCGGCGCGCTGACGGCGTCGGGGGGCAACCCCAACCTGAAGCCCTATCTCGCCGACAACTTCGACGTCGCGGCGGAATGGTACTACAAGCGCAACTCCTATCTGTCGGTCGACTTCTTCCTGAAGAACGTCAGCAACTTCATCGTTGGCGGCGTGACGCGGCAGCCGATCAACGGCGTGGTCGACCCGACCACCGGGCAGCTCGCCAGCTTTGCCGTCACGCAGCAGGTCAACGGGCCTGACGCGACGGTCCGCGGCGTCGAACTGGCGTGGCAGCAGGTCTTCGGCGACACCGGCTTCGGCTTCAATGCCAACGCCACCTTCGTCAACACCAACAAGCCGTATGATGCGACCAATCTCTCGCAGACCGGCTTCGCGGTGACGGGCCTGGCGAATTCGGCGAATTTCGTCGGCTTCTATGACAAGCACGGCTTCCAGTTCCGCGCCGCGGTCAACTGGCGCGACAAGTATCTGCTGCAGTTCGGGCAGGCGCAGAACACCGGCCAGTTCGGGTCCGAGCCGACCTTCGTCAATTCGAGCCTCCAGCTCGACCTGACGAGCAGCTACGACATCACCAAGCAGGTCAGCGTGTTCGGCGAAGTCCAGAACGTCAACAACAACCAGCAGAGCACTTCCGGTCGGTTCGCCAACCAGTTGCTCGACGTCTATGATTATGGCCGCCGCTACGTGTTCGGCGTCCATTACCGCTTCTGATGTTCCTCCCCTGGGGGGTGCCGTATCGGCACCCCCCGTTTTTTGGTAATCGGGGTCCATGCAGACCGTCAGCAACATCGTCATCGTCGGCGGCGGAACAGCCGGCTGGCTGACCGCGGGGATCATTGCGGCGCGCCATCAGGGCCGGATGCCGGGTGGCTTCACGGTGACGCTCGTCGAATCCCCCAACACCCCGATCATCGGGGTCGGCGAAGGTACCTGGCCGACGCTGCGCGCGACGCTTTCGAAAATGGGCGTGTCGGAGAGCGATTTCTTTCGCGAATGCAACGCCTCGTTCAAACAGGGCGCGCGCTTCGCCCGCTGGACCACCGGCGAGCCCGATGAGGGCTATTACCACCCGTTGATGCTGCCGCAGGGCTTTTCGCGCGTGAACCTGGCCGAGCACTGGATCGCGGACCCCAAGGGGCAGAGCTTTTGCGACATGGTGTCGCCGCAAGGCCAGCTATGCGACGACGGCCTTGCCCCCAAGACGATCGCGACGCCCGAATATGAAGCGGTCGCGAATTACGCCTATCATCTCGACGCGGGCAAGTTCGCGGGCTTTCTCCAGCGGCATTGCTGCGAGAAACTCGGCGTCCGCCACGTCCTCGCCGACGTCCGGCACGCGACCCAGGCCGACAATGGCGACATCCTGAGCGTCGTCACCGAACAGGCGGGCGAAATTCCGGGCGACCTGTTCATCGACTGCACCGGTTTTGCCGCGCTGCTGATCGGCAAGACGCTCGGCGTCCCCTTCAAGAGCTGCGCCGACACGCTGTTCTGCGACACAGCGCTCGCGGTGCAATTGCCGCATGAGGACCCGGACGGGCCGATCGCATCGCACACGATCTCGACCGCACAATCGTCGGGGTGGATCTGGGACATCGGCCTGCCGACACGGCGCGGAGTCGGGCATGTCTTCTCGAGCAGCCATATCTCGGTCGATGCCGCCGAGCAGGAACTGCGCGCCTATCTCGGCCCGGCGGGCAAGGACCTGCCGGTGCGCAAGCTCGCGATCCGCGCGGGGCACCGCGAGACCTTCTGGAAGAACAATTGCGTCGCGATCGGGCTGGCGGCGGGGTTCCTCGAACCGCTCGAGGCGTCTGCGATCGTCCTGATCGAACTCTCCGCCAAGCTGATCGCCGAGCAGATGCCGGTGTGCCGCGAAGTGATGGACATCCTCGCCGCGCGGTTCAATGCGACGACGCACTATCGCTGGGGACGGATCATCGATTTCCTCAAGCTGCATTATGTGCTGACCAAGCGCACCGACAGCGATTTCTGGCGCGACAACGTCCGGCCCGAGACGATCCCCGACCGGTTGCAGGACCTGATGACGCTGTGGCGCTACCAGCCGCCGTGGTTCCTCGACGAATTCGACCGGGTCGAGGAAGTCTTCCCCGCGGCAAGCTATCAATATGTCCTGTACGGCATGGGCTTCCATACGCAGGTCGCGCGCGATGCGATCGCCGGGGATACCCGGATCGCGGACCAGGCCCGGCGCGAGGCCGCGACCCAGACCGAGCGGATGCGCCACGGACTTCCGCGCCACCGCGATTTGATCCGCAAGATCGTCGAGCGCGGGCTGCCGACGATCTGACCCGTCCTTTCACCGACCAGAGGTACATCATGGCAACGACCGTCTCGCGCGCTGCGCGCACTTTTCTGCTGGTCGGGGCCGGCGTCGCCGCGATGGCTGCGCAAGCGCAGGACGCGCCCGCCCCGCCGCCCGCAGCGGTAACGCCGACGCGCGCGCAGGCGGATCGGATGGCGGCGGCGATCGTCGCGCGGATGACGACCGAGGAAAAGCTGCCGCAATTGTTGAACGTCGCGCCTGCGATCCCGCGGATCAAGATCCCCGCCTATAACTGGTGGACCGAATCACTCCACGGCGCGCTCGGCGCGGTGCCGACGACCAACTTTCCCGAGCCGATCGGGCTTGCCGCAAGCTTCGACGCGCCACTCGTCCATCAGGTCGCGGGCGCGATCAGCACCGAGGTTCGCGCACTGCACACGATGGGGCGCCAGACCGGCAAGCTCGGCCGGATCGGTACGGGGCTCGACACCTGGTCGCCCAACATCAACATCTTCCGCGATCCGCGCTGGGGCCGTGGGCAGGAAACCTATGGCGAGGATCCGTATCTCGCGGCGCACATGGGCGTGGCGTTCGTCACCGGCATGCAGGGCCCCAACCCCGATCTGCCCGACGTCATCGCGACGCCCAAGCATTTCGCGGTCCATAGCGGCCCTGAATCGACCCGGCACGGTGCCAACGTCTTCGTCTCGGCGCACGACCTGGAGGACACCTACCTCCCCGCCTTCCGCGCCGCGATCGTGGAAGGGCGCGCCGGATCGATCATGTGCGCGTACAACCGCATCGACGGCCAGCCCGCCTGCGCCAACGACCTGTTGCTCAAGGATCATCTGCGCGGTGCCTGGGGCTTTACCGGCTATGTCGTGTCGGATTGCGACGCGGTGAAGGACATTGCGGACGGCCACAAATATGCGCCCGACCAGGCCACCGCGATCGCGGCGGCGATGAAGGCGGGCACCGACAACGAATGCCACACGCAGACGATCGGCGACATGGGCGGCCTGCCCGAGCGGTTCGGCGATTCGTTGCGGCGCGGCCTGATCTCGCAGGACGACATCGACCGGTCGCTGGTGCGGCTGTTCTCGGCGCGGCTGCGCAACGGCGATCTGCCCGGCATCGCCGGCGCGCCCGCCGCGGTTCCGGTGCGCGCGATCCTGTCGCCCGATCACATGGCGCTGGCGCTGCAGGCGGCGGAAAAGAGTCTCGTGCTGCTCAAGAACGACGGCGTACTGCCGCTCCGCCCGGGTGCGCGGATCGCAGTGATCGGGCCGCTCGGCGATGCGACGCGCGTGTTGCGCGGCAATTATTCGTCGACCCAGTCCGCGCCCCCCGTCCCGATCGTCGAGGGACTCCGCCGCGCCGCCGGGGCCGGATCGGTGACACTGGTGCCGTTCGGGGAATCGATCACCGATGGCGACCGCGTGCCAACCACCGCGCTGGTCGCGCCCGACGGCAAGCCCGGGCTGCTCGCGCGCTATTTCAACCCGGTGACGCCACCGCATCTGCCGTTCCCGCAGGGCACTGACCGCGCCGCGATCGCCGCGCTGACATATCAGTCCCGCCCGGTCGTCTCGCAGCGCGAGGCGGACGTCGCGGCGCGCGGGCTGACCCTGCCCAGCGTCAACGACTATCACCGCACCGAATGGACGGGCTTCCTCGTCGCGCCCGAAACCGGCAGCTACCGGCTCGGTCTCGGCGGCAGCGGGCTGCTCGAGCTCGAGGGGAAGACCTTCCTCGACGTCGGTGCCGATCATCGTGGCCCATTGCCCACGCTCAAGACCGTGACGCTGCAGAAGGGCCAGCGCTACCCGCTGCGCGTCGTCTCCACCGCGCGCGGGTTCGGCAATACCGATCTGGTGTGGAAGCTGGTCTCGGCACAGCCCGACGCGGCGCTCGCTGCAGCGGCCGCGCAAGCCGACGTGCTCGTCGCGGTGGTCGGGCTGACGTCCGACCTGGAAGCGGAGGAGACCGGCACCGACATCCCCGGCTTCCAGGGCGGCGACAAGACCTCGCTCGACCTGCCGGCGGAGCAGATGGCGATGCTCGAGCGCGCCAAAGCGACCGGCAAGCCGGTGATCGTCGTCGCGATGAACGGCAGCCCGATCAACCTGGCCTGGGCGAAGGACAATGCCGCCGCGATCGTCGAGGCCTGGTATCCCGGGCAATCGGGCGGGCTTGCGGTCGCGAACGTACTGACGGGCAAGACCGACCCGGGCGGTCGCCTGCCGCTGACCTTCTACCGCAGCGTCGCCGACCTGCCGCCGTTCGACAATTACGCGATGACCGGGCGGACCTATCGTTATTTCACCGGCAAGCCGGTCTATCCGTTCGGTCATGGGCTGAGCTACACCAGCTTCGCCTACACCCCGCTGGTGCTGAACCCGGCGTCGGGCGGCGCGGAACAGGGGCTCCGGGTCACAACCGATGTCAGCAACACCGGCAAGCGCGCAGGCGACGAGGTCGTCCAGCTTTACCTGTCCTTCCCCGATGTTCCCGGCGCGCCGCGGATCGCGCTGCGCGGGTATCAGCGGATCACGCTTGCGCCCGGGGAACGGCGGAGCGTGACCTTCGACCTGTCGCCTCGCGACCTGAGCGCGGTGCGCGCAAATGGCGTGCGCGAGGTGATGCAGGGGCAGTATCGCGTCAGCGTCGGCGCGGGTCAGCCGGATACCGATGTCCCGGTGCGGTCGGCAAGCTTCCGGACGGGCAAGGCGGTGCCGTTGCCGCTATAACCCCTGCACCTCTGCAGTCACGGGACCGCGACCTCGATCGCATCGGGGGCGACACGCGCGGTCACCGGGGTGCAGGCGAGCACTTCGCCATCGACCGAAATGCGCAGCGGCGGTTTGGTCGTGATGCGGAAGCTTTGGCCGTGGAAGTCGCGGCTGCAGGCGTCCTTGTCGCGGAGCTTGAAGAACTTCGCGTACCAGTCGCGCGCGAGCACGAGCTTGCTTTGCCCGACGACCGCCTGGAGCAGCAATTCGTTCGACGCGACATCGGCATCGTCCGACAGCGCGACCCCGCCGTGGTGCCAGCCGTTGAGGATCCGCAGCTCGGTCGCCCACATCGTCTGCTTGCGCGTCCCGTCGTTGAGCTCGAGCCGGAAGGCGCGGAACGGGACCGAACATTTGATCGCCCACAACAGATAGCCGACGCGCCCGGCGTAGCGCTTGAGCGTGTGCGGGACGGTCTCGCCGATCATCGTCGACAGGCCGATCGACGCGCCGTTGACGAAATAGGTGTCGTCGATCATCCCGAGGTCGACCCGCCGCCGCCAGCCGTTCGCGATCACGTCGATCGCGCCGTCGAGGTCGAGCGGAAGCCCGAGCGAGCGGGCGAAGCTGTTGGCGGTGCCAAGCGGGAGCACCGCGAACACGCAGTCCTTCCCCACCAGCTGTCCGACCACGCCCGACAACGACCCGTCGCCACCGCCGACGATCACCATCGGCACGCCGCTCGCGACCGCCGCGCGCATCGTTTCGTCCATGTCGCCGGGGTCTTTCACCGCATGCGCCGCGCGGAGCGAGATCCCCGCGGACTTGAGCTTTTCGCACGCGGTCTCGAACAGGTCCTGCCCCTTTCGCGACGCGGCATTGACGATCAGCGCGGCTTCGCGCGGGAGGGGCGTTGTTTCCATTTCGCAACAACTCGCAAGAGGGGGAGTGGCTCCGGCCCTTCCATCAACATCGCCTCCACCCCCGCACGCGCGCCGACCGAAAGCCCCGCGGCCTGCCATGATCGAACCCAGCAAAATCACACACTTGCGGGTCTTGAACCGCCGCGCCCCGCCCCCACATGAGGGTTACTGTCAACAACTGAAAGGAGGTGGTCGAATGTCTCATTGTCAAATGCCGCTCGCGGCACGTTTCACGGGTCTGGCCTCCAACATCGAGGTCGCGCTCGGCTGAGCCGCAGCTTCAGGCACGACAATGGAAAGGCCGTCCCGCAAGGGGCGGCCTTTCGCGTTTGCGGCGTTTGTGCGGCTGGGGCGTTGAACGACGATGCTGGTATTCCTCGATTTCGAAGCCTCGTCGCTCGCCAAGAAAAGCTACCCGATCGAAGTCGCCTGGGTGTTCGAGGACGGTCGGTCCGAAAGCCATCTGATCAGGCCCGCGCCCGAGTGGACCGACTGGGACGATGCCGCCGAGGCGATCCACCACATCCCCCGTGCGACGTTGATTGCGGAGGGCACGTCGCATGACGTGGTGGCCGCGCGGATGCTGCAGGAACTTGCCGGGCACGACCTGCGGGCGACGGCGCCGTCGTGGGACGGCAAATGGTTGAGCGCGCTGCTGCGCGCGGCCGGGATCGATCGGCATAGCCTGCGGCTGCGCGACAGCGACGACGCCCGCAGCGAAAGCGTCGCCGCGATCCTGGCGCGCGTGGTGCCGGCAAGCGACCTCGCAATCGCGGTCGCTGATCTTGTCGCGCTCGAGGATCTGCGCGCGAACGACGGGCCCCCGGCGCATCGCGCGTTGCCCGACGCGGTCGAGGATCAGCAGCGGTGGCGGGCAGCGTGCGCAGCGGCGGAACGGTTCGTGACGGAACGCAGCGCATGACGGAGGCAGCGACACGTCTTGCGGGACGGCATCCGGTCACACCGGACGGACGATATTCGTGGTGCGCGGTCGATTGTGGCGGTTGGCCAATCCGGCGCTCGCCGAAGATCAACGGGCGGCGCTGGTAAAGGACCTGATGACCGCGCGTCGCACGGTCGGGGTGGCGAAGCGTGCCGGTGATCCCGAAGCCGAAGCGAGTGCTCACGCCGATGTCGATGCGGCGAAGCACGCGCTCGGCGAACGGGGCCCCGTCTGGTGGACGGACGGGGCCCCCGATCTGAACCGGCACATGGCGCGCAACACGCCCTATGCCGACTGGTTCGAGCGCCTCACCCCTTTCACCTGACGGCGTTTATTCGCCGCCTTGCACTGACAGGTCGTCGACCGAGACATCGTCCATGTCGTCCTGCTCGACATCGACCTGCGGGCCGCCGGCGGCATCGTCCATCGGCGGCTGCTCGGGCGGAATGATCTGCTCGACCGCGGTATCGGCGGGATCGGTCTCGGGAAGCGAGTCGGGCTGGGATTCGGTCTGGCTGCGATCGTCGGTCATCATGCTCTCCTTGTCCTGCCTGAACGCGCGAACGCGCATTCCGAGCCACGCCGCGCCGGCGTCACAGCATGCCGTCACGCCCCGCAGTCTGTGCGTCGGCTTGCGCGACATAGCGGACGATCCACTTGGGATAGCCCTCCGGGGCCATCACGATATCGGGCAGCGCGACCGGGTCGGTCCCGGTCTCGACCCAGCCCGCACCGTGACATTCGTCGCAAATTGCGCGGACGCAGCGGAAGCTCACGAGGTCGATCTGGCTGTTCCATTGCCCGAAGCCATGACAGATCGGGCATTTCGCATCGAGCGCGCCGTTACGCGGCTGGAGCGGGATATTCTCGAACGCATAGGGGCTGTCCGGCCCCGCGCACTCGACGATATTGCTGGCATGGGCCATCGGGTTCCTCGCAATCGGTCGCTTCAACGCAGCGAGTGGCCAGGCGATCCGCCGCTTTCAGCCGCGGCAGACACCGGCAACATGAGTCGCCTGCTGGTCAAGCCGGATCCGCATTGCGCCCTTGGGGGTCATCCCCTGCATCTGCGCCTGCCCGGTAAACCCGCTCGCCTGATAGGTCCCCTCACGCACGATCTTCAGCGGCGGCCCCTTCTTCTGCGGACAGCTTAGCGTTTGCACATACCGCCCGCCCGCGACCTGAAGACCGTCGACACGGCATTGCGCCTTCGGGTCGGGCGCAAGCACCGCCGCGATCCCCGTCTTCGCCTGATCGGGCGTCAGGCATTTCTCCTCGGTCTTGGATCGCCCCTTCGCCATCCGCAGCAGGAATTTGGGCGCGCCGGGAATGTCGAGATCGACCGCCGTCGATTTCACGGCCCAGCGCCCGGGGGCGACCGATTGCGCCGGAAGCGCCCCCGGAGAGACCATTAACGGCAACGCAAGCACCCGCAGAATCACACTTTTCATCATGCCGGCAAAGTGGCCGGTGGCCGGTCCGGGCGCAAGCCATGTGCACCCGGAAGCCGCTGACACCTCCAGATTTTCATGGCTTCCGAAAGCGTTACGGCATCATCGTGAAGGCTTTTGAATATTCGACCGTTTTGCATAGTCCGACTATTGCGTGATGGTAGCGCTAACGGTAGTCTCCCCCGAAAGAACGATAGGCTTGGGAGAGCGATCATGGTTCATGCGGTGCGCAGAAAGGCGTCAGGCGGATTCGCCACGTCCATTCGCAAGGGTTTCGCCAGATACGGGCTGCTTGCGGCGGTCGCCTTCGCGACACCGGTGCAGGCGCAGAGCGACAAGATGAGCGCGATCGCCACCCCGGCACAGCCCACCGCGATCCCGCTCGGGACCGGTACGCTCCCCGACGCAAAGGCCCCGGAAGCGTGGCACAGCCAATATGGCAGCGTGTTCGCGCGCAACGTCGTCGTCGCGACGCTGACCCCTTTCCTCCCCGATCCGGCGAAGGCCACCGGCGCGGCGGTGGTGGTCGCGCCCGGCGGCGGGTTCCAGACGCTGTCGATGGAGAATGAGGGCTGGGACGTCGCAAAGGCGCTCGCCGCCCGAGGCGTCGCTGCATTCGTGCTGAAATACCGGCTCAACCAGACCCCGCAGGATCTCGCCGCGTTCGCGCAATCGTCCGGCCCGCCCGCAACCGGCGCAGGTCCGCGACCACCGCGCCCTACGCCTGAAGAAATGATGGCGCACCTTGCGCCACAGCTGGCCGATTCCCGCGCCGCCTTCGCGCTGATCCGCAAGCGCGCGGGCGAATGGCATGTCGATCCGGACCGGATCGGGATGGTCGGCTTCTCGGCGGGCGCGATGCTGACGATGGCGACCGCGCTTTCGGGGAGCGATGCGAAGCCTGCGTTCCTCGGTGATATCTACGGCCCGCTCGCGCCGGTGACGGTTCCCGCGAACGCGCCGCCGCTGTTCATCGCGCTGGCGGCGGACGATCCGTTGTTCGGCAATGCGGGATACGGGCTGATCGATTCCTGGCGGACCGCCAAGCGCCCGGTCGAATTCCATCTGTTCGAACAGGGCGGGCACGGCTTCGGCATGTATCCCAAGACGACCACCAGCACCGGCTGGTTCGACTCGTTCGCGCGCTGGCTCGCGATGCACGGCTATCTCAAGCGCGCCGGCTGATTGCCGTCCGCCGTCAGGATTAACGTGTCTCCGCATCCGCTTCCAACCCGCCGTCATGCTGAACGTGTTTCAGCATCCACTTCTCCGCTTGCGGGCCCTGAGGCCGTCTCGCGGTGGACCCTGAAACAAGTTCAGGGTGACGGCGGAGTGAGGTGCTTTCCCAATCATCGTAACGGGACCGGTGCCAGCGCCTGATCGCACCACCGCGCCCGTCCTAATTCCAGACGCAAGGAAGTGCTCATGTCGAAACGAGTCGTTGTCGCGTTGCTTGCCTCTGTCGCCGTGATCGCCGGTCCGGCCGCCGTGTCCGCCCAGTCGAAGGACCGCGGCCTCGTCGTCACCCCGGCCGAAACGCTGGAGACGCAGGGCCTGACGGTCATCGTCGACCAGAACAAGTTCAGCCCGATCTTCTTCGACGAGAAGAACGCCGGGATCCAGATCGTCCTCCACGGCGACCGGATTGCGACCGACGGTGCGGTCCGGCTCGACAAGACGCCCGAGCAATGGGCGCAGGTCCCCGCGTTCATCAGCCGGACGCGCGGGACCGAGCCCAACCAGCTCGTCGTGCGATCCGACTACAAGACGGTCAACCTCGCCTATAGCGTGAAGGTCACCGCCGAGAGCGGCGGCTTCCGGATCGCGGTCGACCTCGACCAGCCACTTCCTGCGAACCTTGCGGGCAAGGCGGGGTTCAACCTCGATTTCCTCCCCACCGCCTATTTCGGCAAGACCTATCTGATGGACGCCGCGCCGGGCCTGTTCCCGCGGCATCCGACCGGACCGATGGCGAAGGACGGATCGGGCGATCCGCTCCCGCTCGCGTCGGGCGGCAAGGCGATCACGCTTTCGCCCGAAGACGCGATGACGCGCGTGAGCATCACCTCGGACACCGCGCCGATCGCGCTCTACGACGCGCGCAACCGCGCGCAGAACGGGTGGTTCGTGGTCCGCTCGGAGATCCCGGCCGGTGCGAAGGAGAATGCGATCGTCTGGCATGTCCGCCCCAACGTCATCAAGGACTGGGTCCGCGCGCCGGTCGTATCGTTCAACCAGGCGGGCTATACGCCAGGGCGCCGCAAGGTCGCGCTAATCGAGCTCGACCCGAACTTCAAGGCACCCGCCGAAGCGACCCTGGTCCGCCTCGCCGCCGACGGTAGCCAGCAGCCGGTGCTGCGCGCGAAGACCCAGCCGCGCGGACGCTGGACGCGCTACGACTATGCCGCGTTCGATTTCTCGAGCGTGCGCGAACCCGCGTCTACGCGATTGCCTATGCGGGGCAGACAACCAACCCGTTCCGGATCGCGAGCGACGCGTACAGCCGGATCTGGCAGACCTCGCTCGACACCTTCATGGCCGAGCAGATGGATCACGTCGGCATCCGCGAGCAATATCGCGTCTGGTCGGCGCCGTCGCATCTCGACGATGCGCGCCAGGCGCCCGCCAACCACGTGCATTTCGACGGCTACAAGATGGGGGCGAAGCTCGATTCCCCGTTCAAGGCGGGCGAGCATATCCCCGGCCTCGCGGTCGGCGGGTGGCAGGATGTGGGCGATTACGACATCCAGACCCCCGAGAACGCCTCGGTCGTGCGCGATCTGGTGTGGGCGCGTGAGCTGTTCGGGCTCGACTGGGACGAGACCAGCATCGACGAATCCGCGCGCGCGGTCGAGATCCGCAAGCCCGACGGGGTCGAGGATGCGGTCCAGCAGATCCGCCACGGCACGCTCCAGTTGCTCGCGCAATATAAGGTGTTCGGCCATGCGATCGTCGGGATCGTCGATCCGGCGCTGCGGCAATATGCGCATCTCGGGGATTCGGGCTCGCAGACCGACGGGCTGCTCTACGATCCCAAGCTCAAGCCGACCGAACGCAAGGGCGGCGCGTCCGGCGCGCAGGATGACCGCTGGGCGTTCACGACCGATTACCCCGCGAACAACCTGACGGTCGCGGGCGCGCTGGCGGGATCGAGCCGGGCATTGCGCTCGAGCGACCCGGCGATGGCGGCGGAAGCGCTCGCGGCGGCCAAGGCGCTGTGGAGCAAGCAGCAAGGCGTTACCGCCGGCGGCGACGGGCGCGATGACTCGTCGTCGCCGCGATCCGCCGAGAATGCCAATGTCGTGGCGACGGTCGAGCTGTTGCTCACCACCAACGGTGACAAGGTCTACGCCGATCGCCTGCGCGCGCTGATGCCGGTCATCCAGCGACACTTCGAGTGGGTCGGCAGCGCCGCGGTCCGCGCGATCCCGCTGATGGACGCGTCCTATCGTGCGCAACTCGTCCCGCTGGTGCAGGCGACCAAGGCGAAGGTCGACCGTGACATGGCGAAGAACCCGTTCGGCGTGCCGATCGCCGACGGGACCTGGGCGGGCTCGAACCAGGTCGTCAGCTTCGGGACGACGATGTACCTGATGCACAAGGCGTTCCCCGAGCTGATCGGAACCGGTTATACGCTCGATGCGATCGACTATGTGCTCGGGCGGCATCCGGCGAACAACCTGTCGCTCGTCTCGACCGTCGGGACCGCGTCCAAGCTGATCGGCTATGGGCACAACCGCGCGGACTACAGCTTCATCCCGGGCGGGATGGTGCCGGGCGTGCTGATCATCAAACCCGATTTCCCCGAGGCGAAGGTCGACTGGCCGTTCCTGTGGTTCGAGAACGAATACACCGTCAGCACGACCTCGGCCTACATCCTCGCCGCGCGCGCCGCGATGGCGACCGCGGCGGAGACGCCGTAAGGGCCGCGCCTCAGAACGCCGGGAGCACCGCGCCCTTGTAATGGTCGGTGATGAAGGCGCGGGTCGCCGGGCTGCGCAATGCCGCGATCAGCTTGACGACCCGCGGGTCCTTCTCGCCCCCGGCGCGGCCGACGAGGAAGTTGACGTAGGGCGACTTGGCGTCCTCGATCACCAGCGCGTCGCGCACCGGGTTGAGTTTCGCGTCGAGCGCGTAGTTGGTGTTGATCATCGCGAGATCGACCTGATCGAGCACGCGCGGGAGCGTCGCCGCCTCGAGCTCCTTGAACTGCAGTTTCTTCGGGTTGCTCGCGATATCGGCGAGCGTCGCGAGCGGGTCGGTCGGGTTCCTGAGCCGGATCAGCCCGGCCTTCTGGAGGAGCAGCAACGCCCGCCCGCCGTTGCTCGGCTCGTTCGGGATGGCGACGGTCGCGCCGGTGGGAAGCGCGGCGATCGTCTTGTACTTGCGCGAATAGCCGCCGAGCGGTTCGACGTGGACTCCCGCGTAGGTCACGAGATGCGTCCCGCGCGCGGCGTTGAACGTGTCGAGGTACGGCTTGGTCTCGAAGTAGTTCACGTCGATCTGCTTCTGGTCGACCTGCAGGTTGGGCTGCACATAATCGTTGAAGACGCGGATCTGGAGATCGACGCCTTGCTTGGCGAGCGCCGGCTTGACCGATTCGAGGATCTCCGCATGCGGTACCGCGGTCGCGGCGACGGTCAGCGTGGTGCCGTCGGTCTTCGAGCCTCCGGGCGAGCAGGCGGCGATGGCGAGGATCGGCAGGGCTGCGAGCAGCAGGCGGCGGTTCATGCGGGGTTCCTAGCTTGTATCTGCGTTGATCCCCCTGACCGTTCGTTTCGAGCGAACGGTTGGGGGTATGCCGGTGTATCTAGCGGCGCGTCACCGACTGCGCGAGACGGTCACCCGCGAACTGGATGAGCTGGACGAGCACCACCAGCAGCGCAACCGTAACGATCATCACGTCCGTCTGGAAGCGCTGGTAGCCGAAGCGGATCGCGAGATCGCCGAGCCCGCCCGCGCCGACCACGCCCGCCATCGCGGTGAACGACACCAGCGCCACCGCAGTGACCGTCGCCCCCGAGATCAGCCCGGGGAGCGCCTCGGGGATCAGCGTGCCGGTGACGATCTGGAGCGGCGTCGCGCCCATCGCCTGCGTCGCCTCGATCGTCGTCCGGTCGACCTCGCGCAACGCCCCCTCGACCAGCCTCGCGCAGAACGGCGCCGCGCCCACCACCAGCGGCAGGATCGCGCCGACGACGCCAAGCGACGTCCCCACCAGCGCCACCGTCAGCGGGATCATCACGATCAGCAGGATGATGAACGGCACCGAACGTAGCACGTTGATGACCACCCCGAGCACCCCGTTGAGCCACCGGTTCGCGCCGATCTGGCGCTTGCCGGTCACGTACAGCAGCACGCCGAGCGGCAGTCCCAGCACCACCGTCAGCGCGAGCGACGCGCCGAGCATCACCAGCGTATCGCGACAGGCGGCGGCGATATCCGCCCAGTTCACGTTGGAAAACCAGCCGCTCATGCCTGCAACCCCGCGAGCATCCGCTGCGTGGCGGCGTGGCGCGCCTCCGCGAACACGGTGTCGACGCGCCCGCTCTCGACCACGCGCCCCTGTTCGAGCACCGCGACGCGGTCACACACCGCGCGCACCACGTCCATCTCGTGCGTGATCAGCACGATCGTCAGCCCGAGTTCCTGGTTGAGCTGCCGCAGCAGCGCGAGCACGCTGCGCGTCGCCTCGGGGTCGAGCGCGCTGGTCGCCTCGTCGCACAGCAGGATGTCGGGCCCGGTCGCAAGCGCGCGCGCGATTCCGACGCGTTGCTTCTGCCCGCCCGACAGTTGCGCGGGATATTTCGCGGCATGGTCGGCGAGCCCGACGCGGTCGAGCAACTCGGCCACCCGCGCCTTTCGCTCGGCGGCGGGTACGCCCGCAAGCGCGAGCGGAAACGCGACATTGTCCGCGACCGTCCGCGACGACAGCAGTCCGAAATTCTGGAAGATCATCCCGATCCGCTGCCGCAACGCGCGCAGGCCCGCCGCCGGGAGCGTCCCGATATCGATCCCGTCGATCTCGACCCGCCCCGCGCTCGGGCGTTCGAGCGCGTTGATCAGCCGGATCAGCGTCGACTTGCCCGCCCCCGATGGCCCGATCACGCCGAACACCTCGCCGCGCGCGACCGACAGCGAGACGCCGTCGAGCGCGGGCGTGGCGCTTGCGTCGAAGCGCTTGCCGATATCGATCAGCGCAATCACGGCGTGCCGATCACCTGTGCTGCGAACCGTTCCATTTCCTCGGCCTGCGGGCTCATCTGGAGCAGCAGCAGGTCGAGCCCGACGCCCTCGTAATCGGCGATGCGCTGGCGAAGCTGCTCGGGGGTGCCGACGAGATGCGGCCGCAACCCACGGTTCGACACCGAATATTCCTGGATCTTGAGGTCGCGCTCGAGCTGCGTTCCCGACAGCCACTGGTCGAAATTGGCATAGCCCGCGGGCAGTTCGGTCACGGTCGTTATCCGCTCGAGCTCGCGCTGCGCCTCGGCCTCGCTGTCGCGCACGATCGCATAGGCCGCCATGCCGTACTGCATCGGCACGCCCCCGGCGGCTTCCCGCCGCGCCGCCATGTCCGCGATCTTGGGCGCGATCGCGTCTACCGGGTCGCCGTGCATCACATAGGCGTCGCATTGGCGCGCGATCAGCGTCTTGGCCTTTTCGCTCTCCCCGCCAGCGTAGACGGTCGGACGCTTCACGGGCTTGGGCGCGCAGATCGCGTTTTCGGTGCGGTAGAATTGCCCGGAAAAGCTGAACCGCTCCTCGGTCCACAGGCCATCGACCACGTCGAGCCATTCGGCAGTGCGCGCATAGCGATCGTCATGCTCGTCGAACTGCAGGCCATATTGCTTCGCCTCGTCCGCCCACCACGACGACACGACGTTGAGCGCAAGCCGCCCGCCCGCGATCCGGTCGATATTGGCCGCGGCCTTGGCGAACAGCGCGGGGTGGTGGAAGTTCGGGCGCACCGCGACCATCAGCTCGATCGTCTCGGTCACCGCGGCAAGCGCAGCGGCGGTCGACCAGGCGTCGAGCGCGGGTTGCTCGACACCCTTGATGTCGTTGAGGTTGAGCTCGGCGATCAGTGTCAGGTCATAGCCGATCTGCTCGGCGCGCTGGGTCAGCCGTTTCGTATAATCCCAGCTCGCCTCCATCCCCTCGTCGGCGACGTTGCGCAGCCAGCCGCCGAACACCGGCGTCCAATATCCATAACGCATCAGCGTGCCTCCGCGATCACGGTCTCGAGATAATCGACCAGCCGGTCGTGCGGGTCCCAGCCGAGCACGTCGAGCGGTTTCGCGACGAAATTGGACAGTGCGTTGATATCGTAGAAGCGCGGCACCCCGTCGCGGTCGTCGATCATCACCTCGACCCCGCCGACGTCGAGCCCCGCAGCGGTGGCGATCGCCTCGGCAGCGGCGCGCAACTCGGGGCCGGGGTCGGTCGACACCATCGGGATCGGCGCACCCGGCACCTGGCAGGCGTCCGCCGGGCACAGGTCGAACGTGCCCCCGCCCGCGATAT
This sequence comes from Sphingomonas sp. PAMC 26621, assembly GCF_000251145.1. Classification (GTDB taxonomy): domain Bacteria; phylum Pseudomonadota; class Alphaproteobacteria; order Sphingomonadales; family Sphingomonadaceae; genus Sphingomonas. Next base: position 74,161 of record NZ_AIDW01000024.1, read on the forward strand.
CGAGCGCGTAGAGATAGGCGCGGTCGAGCGTTTCGATCCGCGTGACCGTGCCGTTTCGCGCGGGAACGTAATCCTGCACCAGCAACACCCCGTCGACGCTCGTCGGCAGCGCCGTGTCGGCGATCGCAGCGCGCAGCTCGTCCATCGAATCGTAGCGGACGATGCCCGCGCCCGATCCGCCGATATTGGCCTTCACCACCAGCGGGAAACCGATTGTCGCGGCAGCGGCTTCGACGTCGGCGGCACGATGCACCACGCGCGTCGCGGGGATCGCAAGGCCAAGCCCGGCGATCAGCGACAATTGCCGGGCCTTGGAGGAATCGATCGCGAGCACCTCCGGCCCGTTGACGATCCGCGCGCCCGCGCGGCGCCAATGGTCGAGCAGCGCGATGCCGTAGAAGATCGGATGCTCGTCGCTGCGCAGGAAGCTCGACATCGCGATCCGGTTGAACACCACACGCGCCGGGGCGGTCCGGTCCGCCGGGTCGAAATGCCCGTCGGGTCGGACCGCGACATAATCGATCCCACGCCGTCCGAGGGTATCGAACAAAGGCGCGAACCACGCCGGATGTTCATAAAGCAAAGCCAGATCCGCCACGCTGTCTCCTGCAAAAGCCGCGCCCCCAATGCAACCTGCGCCCCATCGCGTCGGCAAACACCTGCTTGCGGCAAAAGAAGGATTTCTTTGATCGGCGCGTCGCCGGATATCAGGCGGTGGCGAACGCCAACTTCGGGTGCCCCAGCAGATACCCCTGGCACAGCGTTATCCCGAGCGCGCGGATCGCCGCGAGTTCCTCCGCCGTCTCGATCCCCTCGGCCAGCGGGGTGATACCGAGCTCCGCCGCCAGCCCGACGATCGACCGGACGATCGCGCGCTTGGTCGGGGAGCGATCGATCCCCCGCACCAGCTTCATGTCGATCTTGAGCACGTCGGGCCGCAGCTCGGTGAGCAGGCCAAGCCCGGCATAGCCCGCACCAAAATCGTCGACCGCGGTCGTGAACCCCTGCGCCTGATAGGCCGCGATGATAGCGCGCAGATGCGAGATATCGCGCATCCGCTCATCCTCGGTGAATTCGAACATGAGTCGGCCGGGGTCGAACCCGACCCGTTTCGCCGCGGTCAGCGTCGCGCGGATACAAGCGTTGGGCTCGTAGACCGCATTGGGCATGAAATTGATCGACAGTTTGACGTCGGGGTCCGGCGGGAACAGCGCGCTGGCAAGCTCGACCGCCTTGATCCGACACGCTTGGTCGAAACCATAGACATGCGGTGGCTGGACCTGATCGAGGACGAACGCGGCCCCTTCCCCGGCTAGGCTGCGGACCAGCGCTTCATAGCCCCAGATCCGCTCCGCCGCGACATCGACGATCGGCTGGAACGCCATCGTGAAGTCGAACGGCAGCAGGGTTCCGTCACGGCAGCCCCCGCATCTGGCGGGCGCTGCGGTAGACGCGGTCGCTGCGGTGATCGGCTGCATCACGCTCACGTCCAGTCACACGGCTTGCCCAGCGCGGTGCGCGGCAGGACAGGTCCCAGAGCGTATGACGTAGGTCGCTGTTCTGGAAGCAGAAAGCGTCGGACATAGGGAATCAGTCGGTCGAGCAAGGCATTCTGGTCTTCGGAATGCACCGGTACGACGAACGCCTTGAGCCGGTGCTGGTCGCCAAGCCTGACGGCTGCATCGGCAATACCGGGACATTGCCGCAAGACGTGCGCAACCTGTTCGGGCCAGACATTGACCCCGCCGACCTGCACCGCCCCGTCGCGCCGGCCGATCACCGCAAAACGCCCGTCGACCGCGACATCGAGTATATCCGGGAGCACGGTCTCGTTGCCGTGCCGATCGCGGATCACCGCCGCGTCCGGCCCGGTCGTTTCGGCAAACCGCCAGCGCGGGAGCAGCGTGTACGCAGCGTCCGGCAGCGCGCGCACCGCGATACCCCCGGTCTCGGACGAACCATAGACGTCGAGCAGCCGGTCGAGACCCGCGTCGAGCAGCGTTCCCGCCAGCGCGTCGTCGAGCGGTGCGCCCGCACTTACACCCGCGACCCCGGCGGACCAGCTTCTCCGCGCGCGGGCCAGCGCGCGCCAGTGATCGGGCACCGCGACGATCAGGTCGCCCTGTTCGAGCGGCGGCAGCGTCATCGCGGTTGCGGCGACCACCGGAACATCCAGCGTTGCCGGGAGCAGCGCGGTCCAGATCAAGCCGTAGATGTGATGCGCCGGGACCAGCGCGATGACTCGCCGCACGTCCGGCAGCATCGCGCCGAAATGCCGCGCCTCGGCCTGCAGATCGCGGATCGCGTGGACGCAAGGTTTTGGCCGTCCGGTCGATCCGGACGTCATCACCGTCAGGCTGGCGTCTTCGCCGCGCTGGAAGCGTGCGATATCGTCCAGCCACGCGCCGACCGTCGTGGGCGGTCCGCGCGTCGCATCATGCTGGAGCGCCTCGAGCCCGAACATCTCGTAGAGCGCCGCACCCGCGTTGACGGTTTCGAGCGAATCGAGCGGGACCGACCCGACCGACCACAGTCGATCGTCCGCCCACGCCGCCGGATCTTCGGCTCCGCCCCTGCGCGTGTCGGCTCGCGTCCGATTGGTTTCCGCGGTGACGAGGCAGGTGACGATCCGGCGCAACGCCTCCCGGGGGATCGCGGTCGTCATGCGACGTCCGACAACGGCAAGCGCGCGTGGACGCGGTTTCGCCCGGCATGTTTGGCGGCGTAGAGGTGCCCGTCCGCCAGCCCGATCATCCCGTCGACGCTCGCGCAGGCCTCGGTCGCGGTCGCGCAGCCGAAGCTCGCGGTGATCCGCAACGGTCCGTCGGGCGTCGCGATGACCATCGCCGCCACCGCGGCGCGCAACCGGTCGGCCATCGCGACCGCCTCGTCCAGCCCGGTATCGGGCAACAGCACCGCGAATTCCTCCCCGCCCAGCCGCGCGAACAGGTCCGACGGGCGCAGCATCGCGATGCAGACCTGCGACAATTGCTTGAGCACGACGTCCCCGGTCGGGTGCCCATGCAGATCGTTGACCGCCTTGAAGAAATCGACGTCGAGCAGGACCAGCGACAGCGGCTGGCGGCTCACCTGCCAGCGGCGCTGCTCGCGCTCGAACAATTGCAGGAAATGCGTTCGGTTGGCCGCACCGGTCAGATGATCGAACAGCAGCAGCCGGCGCAGGTCGGACGTGTCCGATTCATCGCGCGCGACGTCGCGCAGCACGACGGAAAAGCCCTTCGGCTGGCATGCGTCACCGGTTTCGGGCCGCATCGCGAACAGCCGCTGGCACCAATAGCGTTCCCCGGTCGTGCGCTGCTGCCAGCTTTCGTCGAGATACCAGCCGTCGCGTTCCGCGAGGCGCAACTGGTCGCACAGGCTCGGCGAGCCGGCCGCCATGTCGACGTTGAGGATCCGGTCGAGCGGCTGCCCCTCCACGTCCTCGATCGGTCGGCCGCTCTGCCGGGTGAAGGCGGCGTTGACCCCGTCGATCATCCCGTCGGCAGTGATCGACAGCACCGCATAATCGTTGATCCCGCTGATCAGCGAGCCGAACCACGTCTCGGTCTGGCGCAGCCGCCGTTCCTGCGCGACCTGGACCGTGATGTCGGCGAAAGTGGCGATCGCGCGGCCGGGCGCGAGCTTGACGAGCGTGCAGGCGAGCACCTTCGGGTCCTTGCCGCGCGGCCCGACGCCGATGTCGACCGCGATCCGGTGGCCGTCGCAGATCGTCCCGCGGTCCTTGGGATAATCGTCGTACAGATTGCGCAATTCGGGCGCGCACCCCTGCAGCATGGCGAACAGGTTGCTCGGATCGCGCGCACCTGCGAGCGGGAGCAAATGCTTCATCGCATGCGGATTGATCATCAGGATCGCACCGGTGGCATCGAACTCGACCAGCCCGACCGGGCAGGCATAGAGGAATTCGAGCAGTTGCTCGTGATCGCGCGCCAGATCGTCGGTCATCCCGCGTTACCGTTCGATGAGGATATAGTTCAACGGTTCGGTGCTGGTGGCGAGCAGCCGCAGCCGCACCCGCGTCGGCCGCATCCGCAACGTCAGGACATAGGGGAGCGTCTCGTCGAGCTCGGTCTCGTCCTCGAACCGTTGCGCGACCATGAAGTTGTTCATGCATTGCGCGACCGCATCGAAGAACGGCATGCCGACGACCGATTCACGGTCGAGCCCGGCCATCCGCGCTTCGGCGGCACTGTAGACGACGACCAGACCGGCTGGGTCGAGTCCGACGACACCGTAGGGCAAGCCGTCGCGCACCTCCGGCGGCAGCGCGGCGAGCGCGGCAATCTCGATATCGTCGAACGCGGTTGATACAGCCACAGAACTTCCCTTCGGCGATCGCGATAGGCGGGGGAAGTTAAGCGACCGTCAACTAAACCCCCACGCACCAGCCCATCGGACCGGTGCGCGGGGGATTTCAGCGGGTTACTTTCCCGTCGGGCTCGATGCGTTGACGTTCTTCGGCGGCGACACGGCGCCCAGCGTCTGCACCTGCGAGCCGGGGTCGATCCGGCGCATCCGCTGGAATGGCGGCAGGTCTTCGCGCTGCCCGCTCTTGAGCGCGCGCACGATGCCCTCGATCACACGCAGGTCGGCAATGCCTTCCTCGGCGTCGGGCTCGGGATCGCGATCGTTGAGGATGCAGTCGGAGAAATAGCGCAACTCGCCGCCGAACTGATCGGTGGCCTTGAAGGTCTGCTCGCTCTTGTCCTCGCCGACCCGGCGATGCTGCGCGATCCCCTCGCCGAACCCGAACGCGGGGCTCATGTGGATGCTGCCCTTGGTCCCCGCGATGATCAGGCTGTCGACGGCATTGGCAAAGTACGAGACGGTGAATTGTGCGAGCTTGTCGCCCGGCATGCGCAGCGTGACCGCCACCGTATCGTCGAAATCGCCGAGGCCGTTCCCGGCCTGTCGCGTGCCGACCGCCGCCTCGACGGCGAGCGGCTCCGCGCCGAACAGATAGCGGATCGCGTTGATCGGATACGGCGCCATGTCGAACAGCGGCCCCGCCTCGACCCCGTTCTGCGCGCGGTGGTTGGCGGGGTCGACCTTCTGCGTGAAGCAGGAGGTGAAGGCGATCAGATCGCCCAGCTCGCCCTTGCGGATCCGGTCGATCGCATCGAGCGTGCCCGGTTCGAAATGCAACCGGTAAGCGACCATCAGCTTGGCGGTCGACACATCCGCCGCCGCGCGGATCGTTTCGGCCTGCTCGACCGAGATTTCGAGCGGCTTTTCGCTCAGCACGTGGATGCCGGCCTTCAGCGCGGGGATCGCGAATTCGGCGTGGCGCCAGTTGGGCGTGCCGAGATAGACCGCGTCGATCTCGCCCGAGGCGAGCAACTGGTCGAACTGCTCATAGGCGTAGGTGTGCTTGACGCCATAATGGTCCGCCAGCGCCTTCGCCTTTTCGGGATCGCCGGTGACGATCGCGGTCAGCTCGGAATTGCCGGTGTGTGCAATGCCGGGCATCATCGCCGACTGGGTGATGTCGCCCGCGCCGACGACGGCGTAACGAACCTTCTTGGTCAGCCCGAGGGCGGCTGCGATGCTCATAGAATTCTCCGGGGTAAGGATACCGCTGCCGAACGCGCCGGATGCGCTGCGGCTCCGCAAAACATTTTCCGGGACATTTGCGGCGGATCGCGAGTTTGCTTGGAGGACGTGGCACCCCGCCCCGCCGGAGCCGCGCGAATTTGTCACAACTTCAACAGTTTACCCCTGAGCGGGATGAGAGCGGCGCGTTGCCGCTCGAGGATTACGGCGCGCTGGGCGACGGGCGCGCGGTCGCGCTGTGCGGGTCCGACGGATCGATCGACTGGTGGTGCGTGCCCAACATGGATTCGCCGCCGCTGTTCGACCGGCTGCTCGACGGCAAGGACGGCGGCCGCTTCGCGATCGCACCGACCGCGCCGACCATGGTCGAACGCCGGTATCGCGCGGCGAGCAATGTCCTCGAAACGATCTTCACCACCGCGAGCGGGCGAGCGATCCTCGTCGAGTCGCTCAACAGCGGGACCGCGGGTCGGCTGCCCTGGGCCGAACTGGCGCGCCGGATCGAAGGGATCGAAGGCAGCGTCGATTTTGCGATCGACCTGCGCTTCGGGCGTCGGGCGGACACCGTCAGCCCCTATTTCGCGCGGTCGGGCAAGCACGACGTGTTCCATGTCGGCAGCGTGCTCGGGCTGTTTCTGGCGAGCGACAGTGTCGCGATCACGCAGCGTGACGATTCCGGGATCACCGCGTCGGTCACGGTCGGGGCCGGCGAGCGCGCGACCGTCGCGATCGTCGCGGGATCGGACGAGCCGTTGATCGTCCCCGACATCGCCGAGATCGATGCGCGGATCGACCTGTCCGACGCCGAATGGCGCGCGTGGACCGAACGGCTGCGGCATGACGGCCCGCACCGCGACCTCGTGCTGCGCAGCGCGCTTGCGCTCAAGCTGCTGCTCTACTCGCCCAGCGGCGCGATCGTCGCGGCGGCGACCACTTCGCTCCCCGAACGGATCGGCGGGGACAAGAATTGGGACTATCGCTACGCCTGGATCCGCGACGCGGGGTATACGATCAAGGCGTTCCTGCGGATCGGCGCGACTGCCGAGGCGAAGGCGGGGTTCACCTGGTTGCTCAAGCGCCTCGGCTATGACGTTCCGCGCGTCTGCTATACGGTCGGCGGCGATCCCGTCGAACCGGTGACCGAAATCGCGGTTCCGGGGTATCGCGGGTCGCTGCCGGTGGTGACGGGCAATGCCGCGGGCGACCAGCACCAGCACGGCATTTACGGCGACATCTTCGAGACTGCGGGCGAGTTCGTCGCGTGCGGGCATATCCTCGACGGCACCAGCGCGCAGACCCTGGTCCACCTTGCCGACCTGTGCGCCGATTCGTGGCGTCAGAAGGATGCGGGGATCTGGGAGCTGCCCGAGGCGCAACATTACACGACCTCGAAGATCAGCTGCTGGCAGGCGCTGCAACGCGCGGTCGAGCTTGCCGACGCGGGGCATCTCCCCACCACCGGGCGCGACCGCTGGGCGCGCGAACGCGACCGGATCGCGGAATGGATCGAGCAGCATTGCTGGTCGGAAACGCGCAAGGCGTATGTGTTCTATCCGGGCACCGAACGGCTCGATGCGGCGATCACGCTCGCGGTGCGGTTCGGGTTCGACGGCAAGGACCGGCTCGCGCGGACGCTCGACGCGGTCGACGCCGAGCTGGGCGTGAATGGCTTCCATTACCGTTACTCGGGCGCCGAGCGGGAGGAAGGGTGCTTCCTTGCGGTGACCTTCTGGATGGTCGCCGCGCGGGCTGCGCTCGAGCAATGGGATGCTGCCGAGGCGACCTTTGCGGAGGCAATCCGCCGGCTCGATCGCGGGGTCGGGCTCTATACCGAGATGGTCGATCCGGTGACGGGCAGCTTCCTCGGCAACCTGCCGCAGGGGCTGACTCATCTGGCGGTGCTGCAGACGGCCGCCACCCTCGATTCACGCGAACGGTGACCGCCACAGCGGCTTTTTGCATTGCAGCATTGGCGGTCACACCTACGTAGCACGGTAATGCCCGTGTTCTTTGCCACCGTTCGTTCCGATCAAGACGTCTCCAGGAAGCCGAAGTGAGGTTGCGCCGTCGCGGGCTGGCGTCGATCAACAGCGAAATCCGCGACGGCATCCTGCCCGCCGCCGGGACGATCACGCAGGTCGCCAGGGAACCGGGGACGCTCCCGCATACCCCGCGCAACTATCGCGTCACCGCACTGATCATCGCCTGCGCCTTGTTCATGGAGCAGATGGATGCGACCGTGCTCGCGACCGCGCTGCCGACGATGGCGCGCGACTTCGGCGTGCCCGCGACCAGCATGGGGTCGGCGCTCACCTCCTATCTCCTCGCGCTCGCGATCTTCATTCCCGCAAGCGGCCGGATCGCGGACCGGTTCGGGTCGCGCACGATCTTCCGCGCGGCGATCCTGATCTTCGTCGGCGGGTCGGTGTTGTGCGGCTTTGCGAGCAGCCTGCCGTTCATGATGGGCGCACGGTTCCTGCAGGGGCTGGGCGGCGCGATGATGATCCCGATCGGGCGGCTGGTGCTGCTCCGCAGCGTCGCCAAGGAAGACATGGTCCAGGCGATGTCGTGGCTGATCATGCCCGCGCTGATCGGGCCGATCCTCGGGCCGCCGGTGGGGGGCGCGATCGTCACCTATCTCGACTGGCGCTGGATCTTTTACCTCAACGTGCCGATCGGGCTGCTCGGCGTAGTGCTGGTGACGCGCTTCATCGGCGAGGTGCGCGAGGCGAACCCCGCGCGGTTCGACGTGCCCGGCTTTCTGCTGTCGGGCGTATCGCTGGGGTGCCTGTTGTTCGGGTTCGAGATGACCAGCCGGACGGGCGAATTTGCGCAGGCAATCGCGCTGATTGCGGTCGGGCTCGTCTCTGGGGTGCTGTACATCCGCCATGCGAAGCGCCGCAGCGATCCGATCCTCGACTTGTCCCTGATGCGAATCCCGTCGTTCCGGCTGTCGGTCATCGGCGGGTCGCTGACGCGGATCACGCAGGGCGCGCAGCCGTTCCTGTTGCCGATGATGCTCCAGCTTGGCTTCGGGATGACCGCGGCGGCGAGCGGCGCGATCACCGTTGCGGGCGCGATCGGGTCGCTCGCGATGAAGGGGCTCGCGCCGCGCGTGCTGCGCCGCTTCGGGTTCCGCAACAGCCTGATCGTTGGCGGGATCTGCGCGAGTGCCGGCTATGCGGTGTGCGGGCTGTTCCGCCCCGACTGGCCGATCCCGGCGATCTTCGGCGTGCTGATGCTGTCGGGCTTCTTCATGTCGTTCCAGTTCTCGGCGTACAATACGATCGCCTATGACGAGATCCCCTCGTCGCGAATGAGCAGCGCGACCAGCTTCTACGCGACCTTCCAGCAATTGATGCTGTCGCTCGGCATTTGCGTCGGGGCGGCGTCGCTGCATGTCGGGATGCTCGGGACGGGCAGGACGACGCCTGCGCTCGGGGCGTTTACGCTGGCGTTCTTCGTGGTGACCGCGGTCTCGGCGTCGGCGACAATCTGGAACTGCCGCTTCGCGCGCGATGCGGGGGCCGAGCTTAGCGGGCATCGGGGCGGCTGAGGGTCGGGGTTCGGGCTGGTACCGCGCGCAGCGCACTGCGTCTGGCCACGATTTGTCTCGCACAAAGCCACCAAGCCACGAAGAAGCAAAAGCCTTTGTGACTTTGTGGCTTTGTGCGAGCCCTCTTCGCTTCGACAGGATTGATCGGCACGGTGAGAGGAGGCTCACGCCAAACAGCAAGAGGGTGTGTGAAAGCGCGCCATACGCTTGGCGCCTAAAGCCCCTCCGCCACCCAATGCGCGTTGGAAAGGCGGCGCGCGAGCGTCCACGCCTGGGTGCGGATATCGGGCACCGCGACAATCTCCCAGAACGCGCCGCGCGTCATCGGGCCGAGCGCGAACAGGCGGTCGCTGGGCGTGCCATCGGCGGACAGGACGCGCATCTGATCATCCACGTCGATCCCGAGCGCGGCGGGATCGGGCCGGATCGCGCCGCGCGCGGTGAGCCGTTGCAGCACCGTCGCGCTGGTCCTGCGCAGATCGCCCTGCGGGCCGGTGCAATTGATGATCCGCTGGACCGTCAGCCTCGCCACGTCGTCCGCGCCGCGGGGTCGCCACGCGACCTCGACGCCGTCCGCACAGCGAGCGACCCCGTCGACCTTCCCAGCGACGAGCGCGAGCCGACCGTTTGCGCGCAACGCTGCCATCCGTTCGGCGACGTCGGGCGCGAGGCGATGGCGGTGGATGTCCCACCACGGCCGCGCATGCCGGATGAACCGCGCGCGCTCCGCCACCGACGCCGCGCGCCACATGTCCTGCGTGAATGGCCGCAACTCGTCGATCGCGCCGCGCCAGCCGACCGCTTCGCTCCGTGCGCGCAGCGTCCGCACCAGCGCCGACAGCACGCTCGCGGGACGATCGCGGATCGGGGTGAACGGCGCGCCGGGGGCAGCATGCGCGTGCGGCAGCAAGCCACGCCGCGACAGCGCGACGATCCGCCCCGCGAACCCCTTGGCCTCGAGCAAAAGCGCGACATCGACCATCGTCTGCCCGGTGCCCAGCACCAGCACGGTATCCTCGTCGCCTAGACCGGCGGTGGCGTCCGCTGCCCAGCAGTCACCCGCATATCGCGCTGCCGGAAGCGCATCGAGATCGAGCCCGCCGGGCGCGTGCGGCGGGAGATTGCCGAGCGCAAGGATCGCGGCATCCGCGGTCACGCTCGCGCCATCGGCCATGACGACGCGGACCGCGTCGGTTTTGATGAGATCCGTGACTTCGCCGCGCACGATCCGCAACCGGTCGGGATGGTCGGCGATGACCTGATCGAGCACCGCGCGCAGATACGCGCCGTACACAAGCCGCGGGACGAAGGTCTGCGGCCCTGCGGTGGTCCCCTGCGTCTCCAGCCAGCGCGTGAAATGCGCGGGATCGTCGGGAAACGCGCTCATATTGCCCGCGCGGACGTTGAGCAGATGCGCCGGATGCGCCGCGCCATACGCCAGCCCCGTCCCCGCATCCGCCGCACGATCGATCAGCGTGGCGCGCGGGCCGTCATGCCGGACGAGGTTGATCGCGGCGAGCGATCCCGAAAACCCTCCGCCGATGATCGCGACATGTTCGATCATGCGGGTCTTCCTGCGCGGGGGCTGCTTGCCGGGTTGGTCATTGTGCGTCGTCCCCTGCCATAATCCTTGAGCGCGTCGGTAAATAGCCCAGCTTATCCGCCCGATAGAATAATGCGGCTTCAATTCATACCAGATCGGTAGAGTATGTCGACATGGCCCGAAACGCACATGCCGCTGAAGCCCGATCCGCGCCACCCCGCGGGCGCGGTTCGCGTTTGGCGGTCGAGCTGCCCACGCTGCTGGTCGCCACCGCGATCTACGCCGGGTGGCTGCTCGCCACCTTCTGGCACGCGGCGATCCCCGATCCGCTGCTGCTGGTGATCGGGACGTGGCTGATCGCATGGCATGGCTCGCTCCAGCACGAGACGATCCACGGCCACCCGACGCGGCTCCGCTGGATCAACACCGCGATCGGCTTCGCGCCGCTCGCGGTGTGGCTGCCCTATGCGCTGTATCGCCGCAGCCATGTCGCGCATCATCGCAGCGAGTCGATCACCGACCCGCGCCACGATCCTGAATCGCGCTATATTGCGCGACCCTCCGCGCTGGCGTTGCTCGTCGCGCGCGCGCAGGCGCCGCTGCTGGGGCGGTTGGTGCTCGGGCCGCTGCTGCTGGTCGCCGCGCTCGCTGTCGAGGAATGCCGCCGCGTGCGCCATGCGCCGGGTGCGGTCGTGCGCGACTGGGTGCCGCATCTCGTAGCGGTCGCGGTGATCCTTGCGTGGCTGGCGTGGACGCAGTTCGCCTTGGGCCGATATCTGCTGCTGTTCGTATATCCGGGCATGGCACTCACCTTGCTCCGATCCTTCGTCGAACACCGCGCCGATCTCGCCGCGCCCGGCCGCGCCGCAACGGTCGAGCGCGGGGGCGTGCTCGGCCTGCTGTACCTCAACAACAATCTCCACGCGGCGCATCACGACCGGCCGGAGCTCGCCTGGTATCGCCTGCCCGCCTACCACCGCGCAAACCGCGCCCGGCTCGCGCCGGATGCGCGCGCGACGTACGCCGGCTATGGTGCGGTGGTGCGGCGGTTCGCGCTGCGGCGGCACGACGTGCTGGTCCATCCGGCGGGGGGCGGGGCATGAACCGCGGGATCGCCTCGCTCGGCATGTATGACCACCCCGCGCAGCACGCCGCCAACGATCGCCTGTGGGGCGAGATTGCGCGGCGTCTGGACGCACGCGGAATCCGCGCGCGCCGACGGCTCGACCGGTCGCGCTCGGTCGAGGCGATCTGGCGCGCGCCCGACCTGCTGTTCGCGCAGACTTGCGGCTATCCGCTCGTCAGCGACCCCGACCTTGCGCTTCGCGTGATCGGCGTGCCAGTCTATGATGTGCCGGGGTGCGCAAGTGGCGAGCACGTCAGCCACATCGTCGTCCGCAGCGACGATCCGGCAGCGACGCTCGATGCCTTTCGTGACCGCCGCGCCGCGATCAATTCACGCAGGTCGAACAGCGGGCACAACCTGTTCCGCGCGACGGTCGCACCGCTCGCCCGCGACGGTCGCTTCTTCGCTGCGGTGATCGAGACCGGTTCGCACCGCGCGAGCGTCGACGCGGTCCGCAGGGGCCGCGCCGATATCGCCGCGATCGATGCCGTTACTTTTGCCGCACTGCGCCGCTTCGAACCCGCCGCGATCGCGGGCCTGCGGATCCTCGCGAACACCGCCGCCTCCCCCACGCTACCGTTCGTGACGGCGCGCTCGACCAGCATCGCGACGGTTGCCGCGCTGCGCATCGCGCTCGCCGAAGCGGTCGCCGATCCTTCGCTGGCCGACGTCCGCGCCGCGCTGTTCCTCGCCGACGTCATCCCGGCGGGGGAAGACCGCTACGCCCGCGTCCGCGCGCTCGAAAACGACGCAGTGGCAGCGGGGTATCCGGTCCTCCAATGAGGTGCGGGGAGCGGTTCGGGATGAACCGAGCCTGTCCTGCAGCCGCGCGCGGGCGATGACGATTTCCGTCCGGCGCAACCGCGCTTCACTCTGGCGCAGCGGGATTGCCCATTGCTCCAGTAGGAATAGCTTCGCAGGAATAAGGCGTCGTCCGAATCGGTACGCTTGAACGCCGATCGTGACCGCGTCTTGATGACGGGAGAGCAGTCATGGACGCATTTGCCAACGGGTTGGCCACGCCGCCGCACGCGATTGTCGTAAGTGTCAAAAACGACCGGCCTCGCCAGACCGCACTGGAGCAGATCGACCTCGATCTGTCGAAATTCCACAACGGACAATGGGCGCTGCAACTCGACGCGGCGCTCTCCAAACGCGCCGCGCCGGTGGTGATCCTCGCGCACGGGCTGGCGTGTCTTGCGGTGTCGTGGTGGGCGCAACTGTCGCCGCGCAGCTATCTGAAGGCAGTGCGCGGCGCGGTGTTCGATTCGCCGCTGTCGGTCGATCTCGCGCATCTCGCCGCCGCCGCGACGTTCCGGACCGGGCCGCGCTACACCTTGCCGTTCCCCTCGGTCGTGGTGAGCGATCCGACCGCGCAGATCGATCAGGTCCTCGCGCTGGCGGACACGTGGGGCAGTTGTTTCGTCCCCGCCGACGCGATCGATCTCGCCAACCCGAGCAACCGCCTCGCGCGGTCGAGCGATACCGAGGAGATGCTGCTCGCGCACGTCGCGTTGTTGCAGCGCGGGGCTGAGGATGCGCGCGTCGCAGCCCCGCACAGCGTATGGCGCGCTGACGAGGGCGTGCGACGGTGAGCGAAATACGACTGTACGGGCACTCTTTGCGTCCCCCCCTCCGTTCGCCCTGAACGAAGTCGAACGGCCTGCGCAGCGCAGGAAGCTTCGACGTCGCTCAGCCCGAACGGAAGGTTGGAGAAGGTGGCAGGCAGGCTACCGCTATCAGAATGTAAACGCCGCCTCGACGCCAAACTCCTGCGGACGGCCGGGGGTATAGCGATCGATCCCGAAGTCGCCGAAATAGCCGGTCCGCGCGAGCTGGATCGTCTTGTCGAGCACGTTGGTGCCATACACGCCGACCTTGAGCCGGCTTTCCGCGCTCGGCACGAAATCGACCCGGAAGCCGAGCAGCGCATAAGCCGGGAGCGAGCAGACGTAATCCGCGCCCGACTGGCAGGCGGGCTTCGACCCCACGCCACGCACGTCGATGCTCGGCGTCAGCAGCCCGCTGCGCAGGACGTGGAAGTCATAGGACGCCGCCGCGCTGAACGTATAGTCGGGCGCGGAATTGACCGGCGTGTCGAGCGTCAGCGTCACCGCATTGGGCCGGACCGAATCATAGCCCTGCGTCAGATAGGCGACGTTGCCGCGCAGCGTCAGGTCGCGGGTCGGGCGGAGGATGAACTCGCCCTCGAACCCCGCCTCGTGCGCCGACGCCGCGCTCTGCACCTGCCGGGTCGAGATCGCGCCGACCAGCACGTTCACCCCCGACTGGATGTCGGTGTATTTTTGGTAGAAGCCCGACAGGTTGACGATCGCGCGGCGGTCGAACAGCTCGGCCTTGACCCCGCCTTCGTAGGACCACAGCTTCTCGGGATCATAGGAGGAGGGGAAGCGCCCGTTCGCGGGCTGCGACCCGAGCTGCTGGTTGAACCCGCCCGCGTTATAGCCGTGCGCCGCGGTGAGATAGGTGAACAGCGTGTCGGTCACGCGGTACGAGAGCTGCACCTTGGGATCGAACCCGTCCCAGCTGTGCGTCTCGCGCGCGGTGAACGGTGCGCCCGCGCAATTGGTCACGCCGCCGAGGAAGTCTCCGGTGAAATAGGCGCATTTGGTCGGCACGCCGTTGGACAGGAAAGTCGCGCCATTGTCCGCGAAGAAGACATAGCTCGCGCCGGTCTTGGTATCGTGGGTGTAGCGGCCGCCGAGCGTGACCTCGAGCTTGGGCGTCACCTTGAACGACGCCTGCGCGAACGCGGCATAGCTCTCGTACTTGAGCGACGCGTCGTAGACATAACCGAGCGGATCGATCCAGTCGGGGCCGGTGTCCTGCAGGAAGCTGGTCTTCTGGTTGAAATAATAGGCACCCGCCAGGAACGTCAGCCGCTGGTCGAGCGCGGTGCCGCCGATCGACAGTTCCTGCGTGAACTGCTTCGAGCGGGTATCGTCGAATTCGGCGTAGATGTCGTTCGGCGTGTCGCTGACCGGGGTATAGAAGGTCGCGCGCGAGCGGCGATAGGCGGTGACCGAATGGAGCGTGAGGTCGTCGGTCAGTTCATAAGCGATCCGGCTGTTGAGCGTGGTCGCGTCGGTGGTGTTGAACGGCCGCTGCCCGACATAACGCGCGATCCCCTTGCCTGCGTCCCCGCCAACCGCGCGATCCGTGATCAGCGCGCTGGTCGGCGCGGTCAGCGTCGCGCCGCCATAGACGAGATAGTCCTTCCCGAGCACCGGATAGGACGTGCAATAGGGGACGCGGTGGAGCGCGTCGTAATTCTGGATATACCCTGCCGACGGCTGGCACCCGAGCGTGATCGTTGCGCCGCCATCGGTCTGCGACCAGTTATATTCGCCGAGCAGGTCGACCGTCAGCCGGTCGCGCTTGAAGCGGAGCTGGCCGCGGCCCGAGCGATTGTTGATGTCGCCCGCGCGCCCGTCGTCGAGCACGTGCTTGATGTAGCCGTCGACATTCTGCGTCCGGAAGCTGAACCGGCTGTCGATCCCGTCCGCGATCGGCAGGTTGAGCGCGCCTTCCGAATCGACGCGGCCATAGGATCCGACGCGCAGCTTGGCATAGCCGCCGAGCGTGCTGGTCGGCCGCTGGGTGGTGAGCAGCACCGCACCCGCCGTGGTGTTCTTGCCGAACAGCGTGCCCTGCGGGCCCTTGAGCACCTGCAGCGACGCGATGTCGTAGAAATAGAGATCGTTCCCCTCGAGCCGGCTGACATACATGTCGTCGACGTAGAAGCCCGCCTTGGCGTCCGAATTGACCTGGTTGAAGGTCTGCCCGATCCCGCGGATCGTGAAGCTCGTCCCGCCCGAGAGCAACGGCGCCAGCTCGAGGTTCGACACCGCACCGCGCAGATCCTGGAAGCTGCGGACGTTCTGCTGCGTGAGGTTCGCGCCGCTCAGCACCGTGGCGGACACCGGCGTGGTCTGGAGCCGTTCCGCGCGACGCCGCGCAGTGACGACGATCTCGCCGCCGTCCGAGGATGCGGTGTCGTCTGGCGTTGCCACCGTCGGCGCGCTCTGCGCCGACGCGGTCGAAAGCGGCACGCCGATCACGGCAGACCCGAGGGCAACCCGCAGCAGCACGGATCGAGAAGTACGCATAAAAGTCCCCTTCGACGGGCCCCTGCGCACGCCGTTCTTGCTTGAACCGCGCCGGTTACCGGCTGCGGCTCAAATATCCTACCGTGATCAGGGAGATTACCCGCAAAGTTCTTTTTGGGTCAGCCCAAGCACAGGTTCCCGCGCCATTCGCCAGCGTCGATACCCCACCGCCGCCAGCACGACCATTGCCGCGTACAGCCCAGCCGTCGGGAGCAGCCCCTTGAAGACGAACATCCCGACGTAAAGAACGTCGACCACGATCCACAACAGCCAGCTTTCGCGGTGCCGCCGCGCGGTCCAGACCTGCGCGACGAGGCTGAAGCTGCTCAGGCCAGCGTCGATCCACGGCAGCGCGGCATCGGTATAGTGGCTCGTAAACCACCCGATCAGCAGCGCACCCGCGGCGCCCGCAGCCAACCCCGCAAGCGCCGCCCGGGCGGACAGCGGTTCGACGATCACCGTCCCGCGATCGTCCTGCCCGCGCGCCCAGGCGACCCAGCCATAGAGGATCGCGACCCCGAACACCGCCTGCAGCACCATGTCGGCGTAAAGCCGGACATCGAGGAACAGTTTGAAGTACAAGCCGCACGCCAGCAGATTCACGGGCCAGCAGAGCATCCGGCGTGCGGCCGTCAGCCAGATGCCCGCGAAGCTGATCGCAACCGCGGCGATTTCGAGCGGTGTCATGCGCTTGCGGGTGCCGTGACGGCGCGGAGGAAGTCCTGCCCGGCGCGCGACAGGAACCACCGGGCGTGGCCGACGAGATAGCCGTCCCAGGCGAGCGTGGCATCGCTGGCATTGCCCAGCACGCCGCTGAAATAGTCGATCTCGGACAACGCGAACTCGACGTGGACGAGCGGGAGCAAGCGCACCACCGTCTCCACGTCCTCGGCCCCGAGCGGGCGAACCGAAGCATAGCCCGCGAGCAGCGCGCGCGCTGCGTCCGCGCTGGCGAGCGCGTCGTCCGGCGCGTGCCCGAGGTCAAGCCACGCGATCGCGGTCCGCTCGAGCGCGGTCGCAAGATCGTGGAGCGCGCAGGTGCGGTCGGCGAGGCCGAAGTCGAAGGTGGTCGCGACGGTACCGTCGCTGGTCCACAACAGGTTGGAGGGATGCCAGTCGTTGTGCGTCCACAACGCGGGTTGATCGGCGAGGCGGGTCGAGAGCCCCTGCCCCAGCAGCGCGAACAACCGCGCGAGGTCGTCCTCCCACGCGCGGCCTTCGAGAAACGCGGCGAGCGCCGGGCGCGCGGCGACATAGGCGCGGGTTGCCGCGAGCGGATCGGGTCCGGAGAGGATCGTGAAACTCGCGACCAGCGGTTGCACGCGGCGCGAAGGGGCGACGAACCCCTCCGCCGCGTCGTGCAATCGAGCAAGCGCAACCCCGGCGGCATGCGCGTGCGCGTCGGAGAGGAACGGCGTCCACGACAGCCGGTCGCGATACAGGTCGTCCCCGGGCGCGCGGCGGTGGAGCTCGTAGCACCATTCCCCCAGCGCGACCGCGCCGTGTCCGGTCGCCGTCAGCATCACCTGCGCGACCGACAGGCCCGCGTCCGCAAGGTGTGCGATGAAACGATGCTCCTCCGCCAAACCGTCGAGCGAGCGCAGCCGCTGATGATGCCGCTTGAGGAAGAACGCCCCTTGTGTAGTCCGCACCAGCGTCGCCGCCGAAAACGGCCGTGGCGAATGCCAGTCGAGCGCGACCAGCGCCCCCGCCGCCGGGAAATGCGCGAGCGCGGCCTGCGCCTCGGCGGGCGTGATCGCGGGCCAGGTGGGGGCCTCGAGTTCGGTCCCCATGCCGTGGACGAGATGCGCGGGCGACGACGCCATCGGCTCAGAACACCCGCGACACAGTGGCGATCACCGCCGCCCCGCCGCCGACATAATAAGCCGGCGGGCTTCCCGCGATCAGCGTGCCGTTGCGCCCGATCGTGTCGCGCGCATTGGTGCTGACCGCCTGCACGCCCGACAGGACCCGCGGATCGGTGACGTTGATCGCGTTGAGCCGCAGGTCGGTGCGCTTGCCGTCGAGCCAGTCCGCGAGATGCACCCCGACCGACAGGTCGAGCGTGGCATAGCCGGGAATGCGCTCGTCGTTCATGAAGGTGGCATATTGCCGGCCGGTGTATTTGCCTGCCGCGCTGCCGAACAGCCGGCCATCGTCATAGATCGCGCCCGCGCCGAACTGGACGCTCGGGCTCGATACGGCATGCTTGCCGCGCGTCGGCAGCAAGTCCGCGCCGATGGGCAAGTCGTCGCTCAGCCGCGCGTGGAGATATTCGCCCGAGACATAGAGGCTGATCCCCGCGGCGGGACGATAGTCGATCTCGCCGTCGACACCGTAGGTCGTCTGGCGACCGGCATTGAGCGTCGAATTGATCTGCGCGCCGCCCTGGTCGACCACCGTCGCGAGCTGGCGGTTGCGGAAGCGATAGTGGAAGGCGGTCAGCGACGCCGACAGGTTGCTGCCGATGAAGCGATAGCCGAGTTCCTGCGACACCGAATATTCGTTGCGCAGCGCGGTAGTTCCCTGCGTCGCGACCGCGCCCTCGGCATAAACGTTGTAGAGCGTATATTCGTTGGGCGCGCGGAAGCTGGTGGTGATGTTGGCGAAGACCTGCTGGCGGTCGTCGATCTTGTAGTGGATCGCGGCGCGCGGGAGCGCGGCGAAGCTGTCGGAGCGGACCCGGTCCTGCGGGCCGGGGAGGTAATTGCGTCCGCTGCGCAGGACGTCGACGCCCTTGAACCCGACGTCGACGGTCAATCGCGGGGTCAGCGTGATGCTGTCGGCGACGAAGAACCCCTTGGTGACGGTGACGGTGCGTTCGTTCTCATAAGCGAGCAGCCGCCCGTCGGCGGTGCGGATCGCCTTGTCCTGATAGCCCCAGCGATCGCGCGGCGTGCCGTCATCGCCGATCGAGGTATAGGTCTGGAGCACCCGGTCGGTGCCGTAATCGAACCACAGCCCGGCGGTGATCCGGTGCGCGCCCGCGTCGAGCGTCAGCTTGCTGACGTTGCCGCCGCGAAACTGGTCGCCGGTGAAATTGCCGAGGACGGTCGCGACGCCATCGACCGCGCCGGGCAGCGCGACCGGGTCCGCGAGCGCCTCGGTGCCGAGGGAATTGCCGGTCGTCGCGAGTTGCGTCCCGTAGGGCGAATTGCCGTAGCCGAACTGGAGATAGCTGGTGGTGTCGAGCGCGAGTCCGTCTGCCAGCGTCAGGTGAACGGGCGCCGAGATGTACACGTTGCGGAACGGCGCGCGATACAGCCGCCAGTAATTGGTGTTCCCAGGGGTATACTCGCGGTCGTAGTTGAAGCCGCGCCCGTCCGCCTGAAATTCGGCGAGCGTCGGGCTCGGGTAGGTCGAGGCGTTGGTCTCGTTATACGACACAGCAAGGCCCGCGCGATTGCCCTTGCCCCATTCCTCGAGCAGCTTGGCATCGACATGCCGCCGCTTGTCGAACCCCGCACCGCGCCAGTTGTCCGCCTGGATCTGCGAATAGGAGACGAAGGCGCGCAGCCCGGTCGTCCCGATCGTTCCCGTATCGAGCCGGGCGAAGGCGCGCCGCGCATTGTACGACCCGAGCGAGAGGTCGAGTTGCGCCTGCGGAGCGGTCTTCGGGTCGTCGAGCGCGAGCGAGAGCAGCCCCGCCGCGCCGCCGATCGTGGGGGAATCGAGATCGACCGCACCTTGCGCGAGCGTGACCTGCTTGAGGTTCTCGCTATCCGCGAATTGCGAGGGGTAGGCGTAATAATAGCCGATGTCGTTCTGCGGCGCGCCTTCCATCAGCACGCCGATCTCATCCTGCCCAAGCCCGCGCAGAGTCAGGCTCGAGCTGGCGGACAGGCCGTAGGGGTCGGTCGAGGCGACGTTGGCGCCGGGCAGCAGCGCGACGAGCTGGAACGCGTTGAGCGTCGGCGCCTGCTTGGCGATGAACGCGGCGGAAATCGCGCTTTGCTGCTTGGGCGTGTCCTGGTCGGGGAGCAGCCCGGCGGGATCGGCGCGGCCAGTGACGACGATGTCGGCGGGCGCGCGATCGGGGGCATCCTCGCCGATCGGGTCCGCGAATGCCGGGGTCGCGATGACCGCTGCCGACAGCAGCAGGAAGCGGGGAAACGGATACGCCATCGTTCGTCGTCACTCCACACGGGGGGACAACGGAGACAGCCGCCAACCCTCCCTACGCCGGTGTTAGCCGGATCAGGTTCAGCGGGTCGTGGGCTGCAGCCCACCTCTCAGCCGCGCGTCAGCGGCCCCCCGGGGAAGTGCGCGCCTTAGGCGCGAACGGCGGGGTTTCAAAGCGGAATCCGGCGTGCGGCTATGCCTGATAATGCGCGACGTTGTCGAAGCCGGTGTTGCCCTTCGCCATCCGCACGAGCTTGCGCGCATAGGTGCGGACGTGGCGATCAAACTTCGTGTCGTCGTACACGCCGGACCAGAGATACTCGTCGCGCGCGATGAACTGCTTGAGCTCCTCGAGGAAATAGGCCTGCGCATTGGTCGAGGCCTTGGTCTTGAGGAACGCACAGACCATTTCCTCCGCAGCGGCCTTGTCGCAATCGTCCTGCCGGTCGCGCCCGCCGCGCTCGGCGGTGACCTGATCGGACTTCGCGGCGGCGACGCGGCGCTCGAGCCAGGTGCGGACCGCCGCGCCATCCCATGCCTTCGGTTCTGCCATCGCTGCTCTCCACGTCCGTTACGGTCCAGCCCTGCGCGTTGCGCCCTGCGTTGCGGTGGCGCAAGGGACGGCGCCTGATACGGCGAACCGGCAATGCCTCTTCCGATATCCCTGCTGCGCCTGATCGCTGCGCTCTTGTTGCTCCTCACCGGCACCGCCGCGCTGGCGCAAACGCCCTCGGTCGCGGCGCTGGCGCTGCAACTCCGCAGCGCCGAAACCGAATTGCGGACGGTCGACGGGCTGCTCGACAACCAGGTCGATGCCGATAGCCAGAAGGTCCTGCGCGGACGCGCGGTGGCCGCGCAGCAGGCGGCGTCCGATGTCGTCGACCAGTTGCGCCAGCAGCAGACGCTGCTCGATGCGCGGATTACCGGGCTCGGTCCGGTTACGCCCGGGGTGGCCGAACCTGCCGAGATGGGAACGCAGCGCAAGGCGCTCGCGCAGCAACATGCGCTGATCGATGCCACGATCAAGCGCGGCGGGCTGGCGAATGTCGAGGCCGAGCAACTGATCGACGAGATCGACCGCAGCCGCGCGCAGAAGTTCAACGAGAAGGTCTCGGCAAAGGTCGCCTCGCCGCTGACCCCGGCCTTCTGGCGCGCGCTCGTCCAGGCGCTGCCGCGCGATCTCCGGCGGACCGAGCTGTTCCTGACGCAAGGCCTGCGCCAGATCCGCGCGCAATGGCGCGGGCTGCTGCCGTGGCCGCTGCTGCTCGGCGCGATCCTCGCGCTCGTGCTGCTGATCCCGGTGCGCGTCCGCGCGCGCCAGTTCGGGCAACGGCTGCTGGTCGAGGGCGCGCCCGGGCACCGCGTCCGCCGCTCGGGCAATGCGTTGTGGCGGGTGCTGATCGGCACGCTCGCGCCGTTGCTTGCCGCGGTCGCGCTCGTGCAGGGGCTGCGCTGGTCGGGCCTGCTCCCCGAACGGTGGAGCGGGGTGCTCGACGCGTTCGTCATGGCGTCGGGCTTCTGTGCCTACACCGCGGCGGTGAGCGGCGCCTTGCTGATGCGCAACGGCGCATCGTGGCGGGTCGCACCGATCGACGACGAAACCGCCGCCGCGCTGCGCCCGCTGTCGTGGGTGCTCGCGGGGCTGGCGTTCGCGAGTATCCTTGTCGGTGCGTTCAATACCGCGATCGGCGCGAGCCAGCCCGCGCTGATCGCGACGCAGGCGCTCAACGCGTTGCTGCATCTGCTGCTGATCGGCGTGTTCCTGGTCGTGCTCGGCCGGTTGCGCGCCAGGCGCGCCGAAACCGAAGAGATCCAGAACGCCAAGACGAGTGCCGGGATCGGTATCGGCGCGTTGCTCGCCTGGGTGCTGGTCGGCTCCGCGCTGATCGCGTTGCTGCTCGGCTATGTCGTGCTCAGCCTGTTCATCGCGCAGTTCATCGCGTGGGTGACGATCGTCGGGACGACGCTGTACCTGCTGATGGCGGCGGTCGACGATGTCGCGACCAGCGTGTTCGTCCGCCAGAGCCGGATCGGGGTGACGCTGACCCGCGCGCTCGGGGTGCGGCCGAGCATGGTCGACCAGTTCGGCGTGCTGCTCTCGGCGGTGCTGCGCGTCGCGCTCGTGCTCGTCGCGCTCAGCCTGCTGGTCAATCCGTTCGGCGGGGGCGCTGGCTTCGGTACGGTCTTCGGACGGCTGGGGGTGCTGGCGCAGGGCGTCGAATTCGGCGGGGTATCGATCTCGCCTGCGGGCATCCTGCGCGGGATCGTCGTGCTGTTCGTCGGGCTCGCGCTGGTGCGCGGGTTCATGGGATGGCTGGAGAAGCGCTATCTGCCGATCACCGATCTGGACGGCAGCGGGCGCAACTCGGTCAGCCTCGTCGCGCGCTATGTCGGGATCGCAATCGCGTTCATCTGGGCGCTGGCGTCGCTGGGGATCGGGGTCGAGCGGGTCGCGCTGCTGTTGTCGGCGCTGTCGGTCGGGATCGGGTTCGGCCTGCAGGCGATCACGCAGAATTTCGTCTCCGGGCTGATCCTGCTCGCGGAACGCCCGATCAAGATCGGCGACCTGATCCGCGTCGGCACCGACGAAGGCGACGTCAAGCGCATCAGCGTGCGCTCTACCGAGATCGAGCTGCCCGATCATTCGACGCTGATCGTCCCCAATTCCGAGCTGATCACCAAATCGGTGCTCAACAAGACGCTGTCCAATCCGCTCGGTCGGATCCAGATCAAATTCTCGGTCCCGCTCGACAGCGATGCGCACGCGGTGCGGGCGATGGTGCTCGAGGCCTTCGCGGGGGAGGATGCGGTGCTGACCGACCCGGCGCCCACGGCGTTCATCGACGCGATCACCGCCGGGCGGATCGAGTTCAACTGCTTCGGCCATGTCGTCCACCCGCGCGCGGCCTATAGCGCGCGCAGCGCGGTGCTGATGACGCTGCTCAAGCGCTTCCGCGACGAAGGCATCGACATCGGCACCGTTCCGCAGCGGCTCGAGCTGGTCGGCGCGACCGTGGCCCCGACGCTTCCGAACGACTAGCGCGGGCCAACCGCGCGGCCCGATGCCGCTTGCGTACCCGCGAAATGTGGCGGAGGAGCCGATTATATCTCTGAAAACCATCGGTTAACCTAAACCGTTCTAGGGAACGCGATGACTGATCCGCGTGTAACCGTACCAAGCGTATCCCCCCCTCCGATGCCGACCGCCACGCGATTGCTCGACATGCTGCCTGGGCTGGTCGCCTATTTCGATCGTGACCTGCAATATCTGTACGCGAACGCAACCTACGCCGCCTGGCGCGGGATCGATCCGGGCGACATCATCGGACGGTCCTGTCGCGAGATCGTCGGCGAGCAGAATTATCCCGCGGTCCTGCCCCGGCTGACCGAAGCGCTCAACGGGGAAAGCGTGACCTATGAATACACGCTGTTCGAAGGCGACGCCGCGCGGCGCGTGCAGGGCAGCTATGTACCCGATCGCGATGCGGCGGGCTTGGTTTGCGGCATCGTCGTGCTGGTCACCGACATCAGCGTGCGCCACGACCTCGAGGCGCGGATCGCCGAGACGCAAAGCATGTTTGACGATGCATTCCATCACGCCCCGATCGGCATGGCGCTGACCAATCCCGCGGGGCGGTTCGAGCGGGTGAACCAGGCGTTTTCGGAAATGATCGGCGTTTCGCCCGATGCGCTTTCGGACGTGGATTTCCGGACGATCACGCATCCCGACGACATTGCCGTCGACGATCGTCTGTTCCAGGAACTGGTGGCGGGCGATCGCGACGAATATCGGATGGAAAAGCGGTATGTCCGCCCCGGCGGCGCGATCGTCCATGCGACGCTCGCCGTATCCGCGGTCCGCCACATCGACGGCACACCGGTCCGCTTCATCGCGCAGATCGAGGACGTGACCGAACAGCGCCGCGCCGAACGCGCGCAGCAGGAACTCAACGCGCAGCTGACGCTCGCGATGGAAGCGGTACGCGGCGGGTTCTGGCATATCGACATCGCGACCCGGCGGTTCGAGATGTCGCCGTCGTTCCTCCGGTTCGTCATCGGCAGCGACCTTGGCGGTTCGCTCGATCTCGACGATTACGCCAGCCGCATCCTCCCCGCGACGCGCGAGGCGGCGTCGGTCCAGTCGCTGCTCGACGGGACCGTCGACGAGGTATCGGTCGAATATGAATTGCAGACCTCTGCCGGAAAACGGTGGATGCGGTGCGACCGCCGGCTGCTCCGCGCGCCGGACGGAACGCCGCGCCGCATCGTCGGCGTGTCGATCGATATTTCCGAGGAGCACGAACGGCGGATGAATGCCGTGCTCGCCGCCGAAACCGATCCGCTGACCGGCCTGCTCAACCGCCGCGGGCTCGACCGGCGGCTGGCGCAAGCCAAGCGCGG
>NZ_AIDW01000023.1 GCF_000251145.1 Sphingomonas sp. PAMC 26621
CTTATGCTCTGGGCCAAGCACTGGACGGGGACCGGGGGCTTTGCCGTCGAGCAAGCCGTCGGGCCCGCTGGTATTGAAGCGCAGCACCCAGTCTCGAACCGTCTGCAAACCAACGCCGCCGACCTGTGCCGCCGCGTGCCGCGCACCACCATCGTAAATCACCGCCAGCGCCAGCAGCCGCCGGACCTGATTGGCGTCACCGCTCAAACGCGCCAACCTTCGAAGACCAGACCCGTCGAAATCGTCCCTTAGCCCAACCGCTGATGCCACCGCCAACCTCCCACCGTTTGCGATGTTGAATCAGATCATGACCGACTTGGGAATCCCCGGCGCTGAGTCAGGCTCCGAGGGACTTGGTATGAGCTTGGTGGTCGGGCCGACACTTCATAGTAGGACAGATATATAGTACACGTGATATTTGCCCATGTATTCACAGTTAAAGAAAGGTAAATTGCAAAATCAGATGGGTAATACCCTCCGTCGTCGCAGCGGATGGGAGAAAGAAGACATCTATTACAACCAAAGCCATGCGGTAGAAACGATACCGACGTTCATGACGCCAACGGCGACTGCGCTACTGACGTCAATGATCTGCACCGTTAGTGTGCGGCCAACCGACCCAGGGTATCGCGCGATTTTCGTGCGCTAACCTCTCCTGCCGCCCAACCGCCTATAAAGCAGGGAGAAGACCTCCTGTGACGCTGGTTTCAGCGCGCCGGCGTCGCCACCTGAAGGTTGCAACATGCCAGTCCTAAGCAATATCTCGATACAATCGAAGATTCTCTCTACGCTGGGACTGTTTGTGCTGCTGTGCGGATTTCTGGTTTGGTTCGGCTCCAGCAGACTTGAGATGGCCTCGGCGCAGACCACCGGCCTTGTCAACAATCAGGCCGAAAGCATGCGCCTCGCCGCGCTTGCGATGGAGCATACGACGAAGCTAAACGCCTTGTATTTTGAAATGCTCTCGCAGCCCGTCGCCGAGCAAGCGGCTTTGCTCGGCGAAGTTGACGAGGAGAGAAAAGCCAGGGACGCTAACTTTTCGCTCATGCGGCCGTTGTTTGACGGACCCGATATCGCGCGCTTTGCTACCATCGAAGCCGGACTGAAGAACATGAAGACGCTCACCGCGACCGTCGTCAATCTGATCAAAGCAGGTGATCACGATGCCGCCAGTACTTTGATGGAAGGCGATTATACACGCGCCTACAACCAAGTTGATGAAGCGTTCAATACCCTCGTCAGGCAGCAAAAGGCGGATCTCGTAGCTGCAACGGTCTCGGTCGAGCAAGACGCGCTATCTTCGATGCGGGCCCTGATCATTGCAGCGGTCACCGGCCTTCTTGCAATCGGCACACTCGCCGTGCTGCTCATCCGCAAGCAGATCGTCAATCCGATCAACGTCATAACAGCGATGATGCGAAAGCTTATCGATGGCAACAACGATATCGTCGTAGTCGGTGTCGAACGTCGCGACGAGGTCGGCGCAATGGCGCGCGCCCTGCTGGTGTTCCGCGACACAGCGGTGGCAAAGGCGACGGCCGATGCCGACAAGGCCGCAGCCGATGCAACGTTGCAGATGGTCGTCGATACGCTCGGTGCCAGTCTGTCGGAGCTTAGCAATCGCGATCTCACCAATCGGGTCACCGCGGATTACCCTGGTGCCTACGGGGTCCTGAAGACCAACTTCAACGACGCCCTCGAAAACGTTCAGACCGCCATGCGGCAGGTTAGCGAAAGCGCCATCAACATCCGCACGGGCTCCGGAGAAATCGCCCAGGCGTCGGAAGATCTGGCACGCCGCACCGAGGGAAATGCAGCCAGTTTGGAGGAGACCAGCGCAGCGCTTGTGCAGATCGACACGCGACTGAAGGCAACCGCACTGTCCTCCGGCCAGACGGTAACGCGCGCCGATCAGGCGATCGCCACGGTTGGGGGCGGTCGCGCTACCGCCGAGCAAGCGGTACAGGCGATGGGGCGCGTCAGCGAAAGCGCCAAGGGCATCGACAGCGTGATTGAGGGGCTCGACAAGATCGCGTTCCAGACGCGCGTGCTGGCGATGAATGCGGCGGTCGAAGCAGGTCGTGCCGGGGACGCGGGCCGCGGCTTTGCTGTAGTTGCCGACCTCGTGTCAGCGCTTGCGATGCGCGCCGAGGAGGAAGCCAAACGCGCACGCGATCAGCTTACTCTGACGCAGACCGACATCGTCACGGCAGTACAGGCGGTGGAAAAGGTGGATGGTGCCCTGATCAACATCTCTGGTGATGTCGACGAGGTCCACAAACTGCTCGGCAAGATGGCTGACGATGCTATCGCGCAATCCTCCGCGATCACGCAGATCACGGCAGCAATCAGCGCGATGGACCAATCGACTCAGCAGAACGCGGCGATGGTGGAAGAGACCTCTGCTGCAGCACGTAACTTGACCGCGGAAGTCACCTCGCTCGCCGAACAGGCTGCAATGTTCAGGACCGGGGGTGGTGCGCAAGGGCGTGTCGCATCAGTTAACCTTGCTCCGGTGGCTCCGGCTAGAACCAAGAAGGCAGCATCAACGCCGTATCGATCGCCCTTGAAACCGCAGTTAGCTATGGCCGGGATTGTTGCCGATGATTGGAATGCCTTTTGACGGCGGCTTTGGCCGTTCTCGTTGTTGAAACCGGACCAGAATTAACCGCCGGTTTTATCCGTTCAGCCTGATGCGTCTATGGCTCACATTTTATAGGTTCATGAGCTAGTCGACGCGGGCGGTGGGCGGGACCGCAAACATACCAGCCCCCTGCTATAGACTCCTTGCCCAACCTTCCCCGTTCTCCCGGCCTTGTGCCGGGATCCACCGCGCAAGCGTACGCGGCGGGTGGGGATGAACTGCACGCTGGCCGCCGGGACGAAACCCCGGGTGACAGCGGTCGAAACCGTCGCCCCCCGCGACCGCCACCCCTATCGCAGCGCCAGCGCCACCGCCGCCGAGCAATTCACCGTCGTCGGCGGACGCCCCGCCGCCGAGGCCGGCGTCTTGGTAATCCCCAGCGCCTGCCCGATCGACCGCCCCAACACCCGCAGCACGCCACCAGCAGACGGCTTCTCCGTCGCCCCAAGACCCGCGACGGTCACCGTCGGCGACCCCAGCGTGCCCCGGACGTGGATCGGGTCCGCGATCCGCAGCAGCGCATTGCTCTTGCTCGCCCCCGCCAGCGTGAGTTCGAGCCGTTCGCCATCGAGCAAAATCCGCCCCGACCCGCGCCCGACCGAAGCCCCCGTATCGATCGCCAGCGGATTGGGCGTCAGCACGCCGCCGCTCGCGCGGAAATTGGCGACGAGGCAGCGCAGCGGCACCGTCTCACTCGGGCCGCCGATCGCATGCGCGACCGCGCCGCTGAGATTCTGCCCGAGCACGTCCGCGACCATCCGCTGGACATGCCCGTCGGTCGCGACGATCGCGGCCTTGCCGCTCGCATGCGCCATCGCCTCGCGGACGGTGTCGCCCTGCCCGGTCATCACGATATGCCCGCGCACCGGCCCCGAGATCATCTTCGGCTGCCCGACCAGCGCATCCAGCGTCAACCCCGAGAGGCGCAGGTCGATCGCGAGCTTGGGGACGCCGCTGCGGTGATCGACCTTGACCGTGCCCGTCATCCGCCCGTTCGCCAGCGTCGCGACGATATCGCGCACCGTGATGACGCGGTGGTCGAGCGTCAACGAACCCGACAGGCTCTTGAACACCGTCCCCCCGCTCGACAGCAGCCGGTGCGCGACGAACACGATCCGCCCGTCGGTCTTGCCCATCTTGGACAGGTTGATCCGCGTTGGCGGGATCACGCGCGGGCCGAGCGCCGCCTTGCGCGCCGCCGATTGCGCGCGCCCCTCGGCATCCGCAAGATCGTCGAAGTCGAACTGCCGCGCATCGACCTTGGCGTCGATGTTGGTCCGCCCGCCATCCTTGTGGATCGTTGCCACGCCGCTGAACAGCGATCGGCCCATGCTCCCGGCGATTCGGTCGACATACCAGTCGCGCCCGTCATGCCGGATCTTCCCCGTGAGGTTGATCGGTTGCGACCCGAACAGCCCCGCCTCGATGATCCGGTCGAGGTTCTTGAGCGTCGGCGCGCGCGCGGTGATGTCCGCGCTGAAGTGTCGCGTGTCGAGCACCCCGCGCATCTGCCCGTTGACCGCCATCCGGAGCGCAGGCGAGGCGAGCGTCGCCTTGAACGGATAAGGCGCGGTCGGGTCGATCCCGGT
The DNA here is from genome assembly GCF_000251145.1 of Sphingomonas sp. PAMC 26621. Classification (GTDB taxonomy): domain Bacteria; phylum Pseudomonadota; class Alphaproteobacteria; order Sphingomonadales; family Sphingomonadaceae; genus Sphingomonas. The sequence goes on from NZ_AIDW01000023.1 coordinate 4,234, forward strand.
GATCTTGCCGCCGGTCAGGTTCAGCGTGGCGGGGGTGTCCTGGAACGTCCCCGTCGCGGCATAGCGCAGCCCGTCGCGCGCATCGACGCTGAGCGGCCCGCCGACGATCAGCCCGCGCCTGGCGTCGCGGATGACGACCTGGCTGTTGGTGATCTTCAGGTCGGACAGACTCGGGCGGCTGTCACCGTCGCGCTTGGGCTTCTTGCGCTCGGGCTTCCAGTTCTCGCGCCCCGTCGCGTCGCGCACCAGCGCGATCTTGCGCCGTCGATGCTGACCTTGTCCGGGCGAAACTTGCCGAGCAGCAGCGACAGCACCGGTACGCGCACGCTTGCGGTCTGGACGCGAACGAAATCGCCCGGCCCGACCCAGGCGCGCTGCGCGATCCGCATGTCGCGGACCGACACAACCGGAGTATAGGAAAACACGCTGTCGCGCGTCACCGATCCGACCTGCACCTTCGTATCGAGCGCGGCGGACAGGCGGTTCTCGATCGTCCCGCGGAGCAGACCGAACGGAAACGCCCCCAGCGCGACGACCCCGACCACCACCACCGCACTGCCCACGACGGCGCTCACGAGCAATCGCGATCGCAGGCGCGACCGCGGCTTGGGGGTGAAGGAGATCGCGGGCTGCTCGGACGGGGCCGGAACGGGAGGATTGGTCACGGCCAATCAACCCGAAAACCGGCAGTTGGTTTCACTCGCGTATCATTATGTGTCCGGGCTTACACTGCGTCAGGCGATTACCCGGTCGAGCGCGGTGCAGAACGACTTCATCTCCGCCGCCGACCCCACCGTCACCCGGCTGACCGTCGGCCAGATCGGCCACGACCGCCCGATCTCGACGCTCTCCTTGCGGAACGCGACCTGCATGTCCTTCGCCTGCCGGGTCTTCCAGTCGATCATGAACATGTTGGCGTGCGTCGGCTTGACGCTGATCCCCTTCGCCTTGAGATGATCGAGCGTCAGCCCCCGCGCGGTCTCCATCTGCGCGCGGCGGGCGGCGATCAGCGGCGCCGCGGTCAGGCTCGCGGTCGCGCAGGCGATGCTCGTCACCGGCAGCGCGCCCGATTGCATCCCGCCGTCGTAGCGCATCATCTTGGTGATGTTGGCCGGATTGGTGATGATATAGCCGACGCGCAGTCCCGCCATGCCGAACAGCTTGGAGAAGGTCCGCAGCACGATCACGTCGGGATGCCGGACCGCAAGATAGGACGCGACCGGCACGCCCGCGAAATGCGTGTACGCTTCATCGACCAGCACCATCGACCCGGCGGGCTTGTTCGCGATCAGCCATTCGATGTCGGCGAGCGGGGTGATCGTGCCCGTAGGATTGTTGGGGGTGCAGATGTAATAGAGCCCCGCGTTCGGGTCGGCGGCGAGCATCGCCTTCACGTCGTGGGTATACTCGGCCGTCAGCGGCACCGCCTTGACCGGCGCGCCGAGCCACGCCGCTGTCCGCCCCGCAAGCTCGAAGGTCGGATCGGCGGTCACGAGGCCGCGGGTCGGCGAACAATAGCTCACCACCGCGCGGCACAGCGGGTCGCTCGATCCCGGCCAGGGCGCGACATGGTCGAACGGGACCTGCTCGACCTGCATCACCGCCTTGATGAAATCACCGCGCTGGTCCTGCGGGGAATAGCGGTTGCCCTGCCCGATCATCGTCGCCGCAGCCGTGGCACCGGGGGCGAGCGGGCCGGTCCAGCATTCGTTCGCGCCGATTCGCACCTTCGCGCTCGGGGCGGGATCGGGCACGCCGCCCGACGCCCACGCGGGTCGCCCGATGCTCGCCGCAACCACGCCCGCGCCGAACACCGCCGCGATTCGCGCAAGATCGCGCCGCGCGAACCCGCGCGTCAGCAGGTCGTCGTCGGCTTCCGGGTTCAATAAAATGGTCTGTGTCATCGGTCGGCCCCTGTTGGAGGAAGTCCGTCCACTCCTGCGCGAGCTCATCGGCCCTTGGCGACAGAGTGTTCCGTAAAATGGGCGCAAAGGAAAGGCGGCAAATCGTCACGTGCATAATTTCGCAACATTGTTTCTTCGGCCGCCGTTCACCTCCTAATTCCGTCATCCCCGCGGGGGCGGGGATCCATACGGGCTGACCTGAAATATCAAGCGTAACGCTTATGGATTCCCGCGGTCGCGGGAATGACGGTGGTGGCGACGGCGCAACGCCCCCCGTTGACTTTCCCCCGCATCCAGCTATCAGCGCCGCTCTCCCGACCCGGGTTTGCTCGGGGAAGGACCGTCCGAGACAGCAGGTGGCCGAATTCCGTCGGTCTTAATGCCCTGCCGAGACGGGGACAGGATTTTCGCCGCAACCGGGTTCGCCCGCGTTCCGGCTTGCCGCCCTCCTCCTTGCCCTTGCGGCGATGACGGGCGTCGCTCCCATTCCCCATCGCTGGACACTTCCGGGGTGCATCTGCGCCCTGGTTCGTAACCGGTTGTGTCGTTCGCGGCATGGCCAAAAAAGTGGAGAATGGCATGGATCGTGCTCAAAAGACCGAGCTCGTTGCAGAGCTGAACCGCACTTTTGCCGAAGTCGGCGTGGTGGTCGTCACCCGCAACCTCGGCATGACCGTTGCCCAGTCGACAAAGCTGCGCAATGCGATGCGGGATGCTGGCGCGAGCTACAAGGTCTCGAAGAACAAGCTTGCCAAGATCGCTCTGGACGGCACCGACTACACCCCGCTGGGCGAAATGCTCACGGGTCCGGTCGGTCTCGCCAGTTCCATCGACCCCGTCGCGGCTGCCAAGGTGGCCGTGGAATTCGCGAAGACGAACGACAAGTTCGAAATCGTCGGTGGTGCGATGGGTGCGACCGTCCTCGACGTGGACGGCGTGAAGGCACTCGCGACGATGCCGTCGCTGGACGAACTGCGTGCGAAGATCGTGGGCCTCCTGGTTGCACCTGCAACCAAGCTCGCGACGATCGCCCAGGCGCCTGCGGCTCAGCTCGCTCGTGTGCTTTCGGCCTATGCCGAAAAGGACGCCGAACAGGAAACGGCGGACGCCTGACATCTGTCGGGTTTTCGAGATCTTTTGAACTGAAACCATGGGGCGACGCCCCTGTTACTGGAGACTACACATGGCAGACCTCAACGCGCTGGTTGACCAGCTTTCGGCCCTCACCGTCATCGAAGCAGCAGACCTGTCGAAGATGCTCGAAGAGAAGTGGGGCGTTTCGGCCGCAGCAGCAGTCGCAGCAGCTCCGGCAGCTGGCGGCGGCGCAGCAGCACCGGCTGCTGAAGAGCAGACCGAATTCGACGTCATCCTGACCGGCGACGGTGGCAAGAAGATCAACGTCATCAAGGAAGTCCGCGCGATCACCTCGCTCGGCCTGACCGAAGCCAAGACGCTGGTCGAGTCGGCTCCCAAGGCCGTCAAGGAAGGCGTTTCGAAGGACGAAGCAGCCAAGATCAAGGCCCAGCTCGAAGCAGCTGGCGCGACCGTCGAAGTCAAGTAAGGCAGGCGAAGGGCGGCGGGCAACCGGCGCCCTTCCCTTCCGGACCTTGGTTCGAACCGAAAAGGGCGGCCCCTGCGAGGGGGTCGCCCTTTTTGCGTTTGGCGGGTGGGAGAGTGCCTCGCAAAGCCCAGTGAAAACGTGTCAGCGCGCGGCAGCAAAATGCGCCGGCCGATCGGTAAACGCATGGCCGATCTGGGCGGGACATGGCCCGCGACAGATAGGAGAGGGCTTCTAGGCCGCGCCCATCACGTCGCGCGTACCGTCAATCTGTGCTAGCTTTGGATATCGGCTTCGGTCCAACCTAGCATCCGGCGACTGAGCGACTTCATCGTGTATCCCGCTTTCAAGGGAATTGGCATGTCCCAGTTATCCGGCACAATTTCATGAATTGGCGGTCGCAGTACGAAATGTTCATGCCGCACGGGATGTGCTTTCTTTGGCGCCCCGAGCTGATGACGCTGCATATCGTATCGGATGCCTTCATCGCGCTGGCATATTTTACGATACCATTCGCGATCTTGCGTTTCGTGCGCGGCCGTACCGATCTTGCCGCCAAACACAAACGTATGGCGCTGCTGTTCGCCGCGTTCATCGCTTTTTGCGGTTTGACGCATGTTGTCAGCATCTATGTCCTGTGGGTGCCGATCTACATCTTTGAAGGGTGGCTGAAGGCCGTCACGGCGATCGTTTCAGTTGCGACCGCGATCGGGCTGACGAGGCTCGTTCCGCAGGTGCTCAAGCTACCGTCCGCCGAGGCGATGCGCATTGAAATCGAGGCGCATCGCGAGACGTTGACCGCGCTCGACACCGCGCGGGCGGCGCTTTCGATCAGGGCAGATCGCTCCGAGGAGGCGCTACGGGAAAGCGAAGAAAAGTTCCGGTCAGTCGTCGAGAACATGTCAGAGGGGCTGATCATTTTCGACAAGCAGGGCGAAGTGACCTTCCATAATGCCGCGTCCACCCGGATCCACGGGATCGAGCGCGAGGCGGAAGGGCTGTATCGGCGCGATGTATTGCCCATACACTGGCATGGTCGGGACAGCGAAGGCGCGACGGTGCCCCCGGAGTCATGGCCGATCGCGCGGGTTCTCAGGGGCGATCGCGTTCAGAACCAGTATCTTCACGCCGAGTGCGCGGACACCGCACTGACGATCGACGCCGTGTACAATGGCGCTCCGATCTACGGGCCCGACGGCCATTTCCAGATCGGTTTCATCACGCTTCGGGACGTCCGGGATGAAATTCACGGGCAGCGGGCGCTGGCGCACGCGCATGACTTGCTTCGGGGCTTCACCGATGCGGTCCCGGGCGTGATCTACGCCAAGGATCGCAATGGCCGCATGCTGTTCGCAAACGACGGGTTGGCCGAACTCCTCGGCAAGCCGAAAGGCGATGTCATCGGCAAGACCGATGACGAGTTTCTCAACGATTTCGTGGAAGCCGAAGCTGTGATGGCGAACGACCGCCGCATCATGGAAACAGGCACCCTCGAACATATCGAGGAGCGCGTGAGCTTGGCGAACGGAGCTGCCGCGATCTGGCTCTCGACCAAGGCCCCGCTGCGAGACGCGGAGGGTCTGGTCACGGGTATCATCGGGTTATCTGTCGACATCAGCGCCCAGAAGGAGATCGAGGCCGAGCTGATACTGCTGAACAATCGGCTGGAGAGCCAGGCCGATGCGCTGACCATAGCAAATGGACAGCTCAACGATGCCCTGGCACAACGCAACCTGCTCCTGCGCGAGGTCTATCATCGCGTGAAAAACAACATGCAAATGGTCGACAGCTTCCTGGTGCTGCAGAAAAGTGCGTTTAGTGATCCGATTACGAAAGCCGCTTTAACCGGGCTTCGCAAACGCGTTAACGCACTCGGGCTGGTTCATCACCAGCTCATGCAATCCGACAACCTGCGAACCTTCGATATCGCACCGTTCCTGCGGGAACTCGCTGACAACATTCTGGAAGGCAGCACTTCCAATAGCGTCGACATCAGTGTCCGTGCCGAAACGCTGGTTGTAGATTTGGACTTTGCGATACCGTTGGCGCTTCTTGTAACCGAACTGGTGACCAATGCGTTGAAGCACGCTTTCCCAAGCGGAGATGGGCACATCGATGTCCTGCTATCCCGCAACAGCACGGGCTCTTTTACGTTAGTGGTGTCAGACACCGGAATAGGATACGCTGGTCTGTCAACTGCCTCCTCCGGCGGACTTGGAAGCAAGATTATCATGGCGCTCGTAAGACAACTCAAGGCGACAATGACACTTCATGCCGAACACGGCACTCGCGTCGAGATCCAAATCGCGGCAACGACATGACGGAACTGCAGCGCCAGATCCTCGTGGTGGACGACGAGTTCATCATCGTCTTGGGCCTGATCGACCAGGTCGAGGAAATGGGTTTGACCGTGTGCGGCTCAGCCTCGACGGCTGACGAGGCGATTGCTTTGGCTCGAGAGCATCGGCCGATGGTGGTGCTGATGGACATGCGACTGGACGGGACCAAGGACGGCGTCGACGCGGCCTTGATCATTCACGAAGAGATTGGCTCGAAGGTCATCTTCATCACTGGCTCACAGGAGCCGGACAGCCTCGCCAGGATCCACTCGGATCACCCTCACGCGATCTTGTTCAAGCCTGTGTCAAACCGCCGACTTTGCGATACGATCACCGCCGCGATGCAGATGAGCGACGTTTGAGGACTGCCGCAGCGCTTCGTCCTTTGCCGCTTGAACAAGTTTTCGTTTACAGTCCTCCGCATGGCTCAGCCTGAACTGAGGTCTCTCGACGGTACTCAAAAGGCAGCTTTTATCCCCTCCGGCCAGCCAGCCTATTGCAGCGCCCCGCCGGCCGCCACGGCATGCGGCGCATCGACCGCCCCGGCACCGCTTTCGCCCAGATCCACCCCGTGCCTGGCCGCCGCCCGCGTCGCCATGACGAAGCCGCTCGCCACGATCACCGTGGACAGCCATCCCACCAGCAGCGAATCCACCACCAGGATCGGCCACAGCAGCGGCTTGGGCCCCACGATCGCCAGCACCCCGAACGCTTGATGCGGGATCATCAATGGCAGCATGGCAACCAGCAGGAAGCCGAAGGACCACGGGATGTTTCGCGCCATGATCGCGACCGATCGCCGTGGGCCGATCGCGCGACTGCCCAGCGCAGCGGCGACGAACCATGGGTGCAACGCAACCGAGACGATCGTCAGCACCACGAAGGAGCCCAGCATCACCCGGACATCGTTCGAAAGAACGAACAGCTGGAGCGCCGCCGACACGAGTTGCACCGCCAGCACCACGCCGAACAGCTGCGCCGCGGGGCGCTCGATCCGCGCGGCCCGCGCGGTGTCTCGCCACGCGAGAAACCGTACGACCCAATACCCCGACAGCGCGAGCGCCGTGACCTTGAGCATCCCGAACCCCATCCGCCAGGAATCGTGCTCCAGCGCCTTCGCCGCCGCGACGCTCGCGTAGAGGCCGATCTTAACCTCGACGATATGCTGCAGGATCTCGAACAGTACCGGAACCAGCGTCAGCACCGGGCAGGCGATCATGAAGGCGATGCTGCCGCGATAGGTCTCGGCGAGCGCTTTCCAGACTGTCATACGTCCTCCTCTGCTTCGAACCGCAAGATATCCCCCGGTTGGCAGTCCAGCGCCGTGCAGATCGCTTCCAGCGTCGAGAAGCGGATCGCGCGCGCCTTGCCCGTCTTGAGGATCGACAGATTGACGACGGTCAGGTCGACCGCGGCGGCGAGCTCGGTCAGCGTCATACGCCGGTCGTGGAGCATCGCGTCCAGCGTGACGACGACCGGCATCAGACCGTCATCGCCAGATCGTCGCGCATCTCCGCGCCGCGCTGGAACACGCGCGCAAGCACGAACAGCATCAGCACCACGATCCAGCCGCTGAAGGTCGGGGTCCAGCTCGGCATCTCGAGATGCCGCGCCATCGCCCAGGCGGTAAAGCCTCCGAGCCCGAGGTCGAGCAGCTGGATCACCAGCATCGCCCAGGCGATCGTGTGGAGCCGCCTCGCATTGGCGGCGGTGAACGGGTCGCCCGCGCGCACCGTCGCGACGATCGCGAGCAGGGCTGCGAAGATCTGGTGGAGCGTGACCCCCGAAACGATCCCCGCCAACGCGAGCAACCGAAGACCCCAAATGATCGCGCCGACATCCATCGCCGGCCCGTATTTGCGGGTCAGCTGCGTCGTCAGCGCGCCGTCGAGCGGGAAGGACACGAGGATCGCAATCGCGAACATGACCGCTGCAGCGATGTTCACATAGAGAAAACCGCGCAGCACCAGCCGCGCTGCGCTTAGAACCCGGTCTTGTCCCGCCATGTGCCACCCATATCGTTTATCGATGTCCAACGTATCGATAAACGATATGACGTCAAGTGGTCACGCCATCCGTGTACGCGATGATCGCCACGTTCTGGACCATCCGCGCCCCGGCATCGAGCCGGAACGGCTGCAACCTGCCCCCGGTCCCCGGGTCGACCCCGATGACGAACGGCCGCGCGGTCTGGCCCTCCCCGCCATTCGACCCGTCCCCCGCCAGCCCGTAGCGCAGATTGACCGCGAGCAACGGCACCACCATCGCCCGGCCGCCGATCTCGACCGTCTCGATCGTCTCCTTGGGGTGCATCGCCATCCCGCCGAGATCGACCGCGGTCCCCGGCGGAAGGTCGAACGGCGCGGCAATCGACTTGTCGATCGGCATCGCGAACAGCGCCGCCAGCAGCGCGTCGTGCTGCGTTCCCATCCCGAGCAGGCGGATATCGACCCGGATCCTGGTCGCCAGCGCGTCGCCGACGTTGCGCACGACGATCTTGTAGTCGACCGCCACGCTCAGCAGGTTGGTCCCGCCGCGGGTCGCGACGCACTCGATCTCGATCCGCGCGCGCGCTGCGGTCGCGGCTGGCACCGGTGGCGGAGCGGGTGCGGTCGGGACCGGAGCGACCGCCCGCTGTGGCGCGGCGACAGGAGGTTCGGGAGGCACCCGGTCCTTGGGCGCTTCACCCGCATCACCGCGCTGCCCCCGACGCCACACCAGCAGCGCCACCCCTGCCAACGCCGCAGCCAGGATCGCCAGCGCCACCCAGCCCCAGGACGAGCGCGTCTCGGTCACCGGCGCGGCTTGCGAAGAGGTTTGCGGCGTGGCCGAGACTACGGGCGTCGGTGCGGCGGTTACGGGTGTCGGCGCAACGGTAGCAGGAGTCGGCGACGTCACCGGCTCGGGCAGCGGCCCCGTTGGCGGCGCTGCTGCGGTCGGGGTCGCGACGGGCTCGGGCCGCGCCGGTACGACGACGCGCGGTGCCGGGGTCGGCCGCGCGACCGGGGTAGGGCGAACGGTCGGAACGACCCGCGGCGGTTCGACCGGTGCTGTGACAACAGGCGCGGCGGGGCTCGGCGTCGGGCGCGGCGCAGTAGCGCCCGTCGTCGGCTCGGCATCGGGCGCAACGCGTGGGGTCGGCCGCGACGACGGCAGGTTGAAGCCGCCAAGATCGGGCAAGGGTGGCGCCGGCGCGGAGGTCTGTGCAAACGCCGGAGCCGCTAGCGCGGTGGCGAGGGCGAATGGAACGGAGCGGGAGAGGTTCTTCACAGTCCCGGCCATAGCGACAATATGACGCGCACCAAAGCATACCGTCCGACGCGCGCCACGATCCACCGCGCGCGACAGTCGGCTCGCCCGATCCGACTCCGACCGCGCCGCGTGTCAATCCATGATTTGACACCTCGGACCACCGTCCCTATATGGCGCATTCCACCACAGTCTTCGGGAAATGACGTGCCGTCGCGCAGCTCGTCAATCGTATTGGGATTGTGGTTTCACGAGACGCATGAAAGCTGCTGTCGTTCCACCCCTGTGGAGGACATGCGGCTTTTTGCGTTTTCGGCGTGCCCGCCTGGGCGTTTCCGGGCACGAAATTAGAGCTTGAGGGCAAAAACTCCATGGCGACCAAGGCAACCAACGAGGGCACGGCCAAGCCGCGCGCAGCAGAAAGCGGCACCGCCAAGCGCCGCATCCGCAAGGTTTTCGGCAACATCCACGAAGTCGTGCAGATGCCGAACCTGATCGAGGTCCAGCGCGAGAGCTACGAGCAGTTCCTGCGCTCCGACCCCGCGATCGGGTATGTCTCGGGTCTCGAGAAGACGCTGCGCAGCGTGTTCCCGATCCGCGATTTCGCCGGCACCGCCGAACTCGACTTCGTCAATTACGAGCTCGAGCCCCCCAAGTTCGACACCGACGAATGCCGCCAGCGCGGCATCACCTATGCAGCGCCGATGCGCGTCACGCTGCGCCTGATCGTGTTCGAGGTGGACGCCGACACGGATTCGCGTTCGGTCCTCGATATCAAGGAGCAGGACGTCTACATGGGCGACATGCCCCTGATGACGGGCAACGGCACCTTCATTATCAACGGCACTGAGCGTGTCATCGTCTCGCAGATGCACCGTTCGCCGGGCGTCCTGTTCGATCATGATCGCGGCAAGACCCACGCATCCGGCAAGTATCTGTTCGCCGCGCGCGTCATTCCGTATCGCGGGTCGTGGCTAGATTTCGAGTTCGACGCCAAGGACATCGTCAACGTCCGTATCGATCGCAAGCGCAAGCTGCCGGTGACGGCGCTGCTGTACGCGCTCGGCATGACCGGCGAGGAGATCCTCAACCACTTCTACAACCGCGTGACCTTCGTCCGTGGCCAGGGTGGCTGGATCATCCCGTTCCAGCCCGAGAACTGGCGTGGCCAGAAGCCGATGTACGACATCATCGACGCCAAAACCGGCGAGATCGTGTTCGCCAACGGCCAGAAGATCAGCCCGCGCGCCGCCAACAAGGCAGCCAAGGACGGCCTGACCGACCTGTTGATCCCGACCGAGGAAATCTTCGGCCGCTACAGCGCCTATGACCTGATCAACGACAACACCGGCCAGATCTACATCGAGGCGGGCGACGAAGTATCGGCCGAGAACCTCGAGCTGCTCGACCAGGCCGGCATCGACCGGATCGAACTGCTCGACATCGATCACGTCGCGACGGGTCCGTGGATCCGCAATACGCTTAAGGTCGATAAGGCCGAGGAGCGCGAGCAGGCACTGTCCGACATCTACCGCGTCATGCGCCCGGGCGAGCCGCCCACGCTCGAGACCGCAGAGTCGCTGTTCAGCGGCCTGTTCTTCGATCCCGACCGGTACGACCTGTCGGCAGTCGGTCGCGTCAAGCTCAACATGCGCCTCGACCTCGACGTCGAGGACACCGTCACCACGCTCCGCACCGAGGATATTCTCGAGGTCGTCAAGACGCTCGTGAACCTCAAGGACGGCAAGGGCGACATCGACGATATCGACAATCTCGGTAACCGTCGTGTCCGTTCGGTTGGCGAGCTGCTGGAGAACCAGTATCGCGTCGGCCTGCTCCGCATGGAGCGCGCCGTGAAGGAGCGTATGTCGTCGGTCGACGTGTCGACCGTGATGCCGAACGACCTGATCAACGCAAAGCCTGCAGTTGCCGCGGTCCGCGAATTCTTCGGCTCGTCGCAGCTGTCGCAGTTCATGGATCAGACCAACCCGCTGTCGGAAGTCACCCACAAGCGTCGCGTGTCGGCGCTTGGACCGGGTGGTCTGACGCGCGAGCGCGCCGGCTTCGAAGTCCGCGACGTTCACCCGACGCACTATGGCCGCATCTGCCCGATCGAGACGCCGGAAGGCCCGAACATCGGTCTGATCAACTCGCTCGCGTCGTTCAGCCGCGTCAACAAGTATGGCTTCATCGAGACGCCGTACCGCAAGGTCATCGACCACAAGGTGACCGACGACGTCGTGTACCTGTCGGCGATGGAAGAGGCCAAGCACACGATCGCACAGGCCAACGCTGACCTGAGCGCGGACGGCACCTTCACCGAGGAACTCGTTTCGTCGCGTCAGGCGGGCGAATTCCTGATGGCGATCCCTACCAACATCACGTTGATGGACGTCAGCCCCAAGCAGCTCGTCTCGGTCGCGGCATCGCTCATTCCGTTCCTGGAAAACGATGACGCCAACCGCGCGCTGATGGGCTCGAACATGCAGCGTCAGGCGGTTCCGCTCGTTCAGGCCGAAGCGCCGTTCGTCGGCACCGGCATGGAAGAGACAGTGGCCCGCGATTCGGGTGCGGCGATCTCGGCCAAGCGGGCTGGCATCGTCGACCAGGTCGACGCAGCACGTATCGTCATCCGCGCAACCGGCGAGATCGATGCCGGCCAGTCGGGCGTCGACATCTACACGCTGATGAAGTTCCAGCGTTCGAACCAGAACACCTGCATCAACCAGCGTCCGCTGGTGAAGGTGGGCGACGTGATCACCGCCGGCGACGTTATCGCCGACGGCCCGTCGACTGAGTTCGGTGAGCTCGCATTGGGGCGCAACGCACTCGTCGCGTTCATGCCGTGGAACGGGTATAACTACGAGGATTCGATCCTCATCTCCGAGCGCATCGTCAAGGACGACGTCTTCACTTCGATCCACATCGAGGAGTTCGAAGTCATGGCGCGCGACACCAAGCTCGGGCCGGAAGACATCACGCGCGATATCCCCAACGTCGGCGAGGAAGCGCTTCGCAACCTCGACGAGGCTGGCATCGTGTACATCGGTGCAGAGGTCGAGCCGGGCGATATTCTTGCGGGCAAGATCACGCCGAAGGGCGAAAGCCCGATGACGCCGGAAGAAAAGCTGCTCCGCGCGATCTTCGGTGAGAAGGCGTCGGACGTGCGCGACACGTCGCTCCGCCTGCCGCCGGGTGTTGCCGGTACGGTCGTCGAGGTCCGGGTGTTCAACCGCCACGGCATCGACAAGGACGAGCGCGCGATGGCGATCGAGCGCGAGGAAATCGAGCGCCTGAAAAAGGACTCGGACGACGAGCGCAGCATCCTCAACCGCGCGACCTGGTCGCGTCTGCGCGAGATGCTGATCGGCCAGACGGCAACCGCCGTCCCCAAGAACGGGCCGAAGAAGGGCGTGGTCATCGACCAGGACGTCCTCGACAGCGTCGATCGTCACGAATGGTGGAAGTTCGCGGTTGCCGACGACAAGACCCAGAGCGATCTGGAAGCGGTCAAGACGCAGTATGACGATGCCGCCAAGCTGATCCTCGACAAGTTCCACGATCGTCGCGACAAGCTCGAGCGTGGTGACGAGCTGCCGCCAGGCGTGCTCAAGATGGTCAAGGTCTTCGTCGCGGTGAAGCGCAAGCTGCAGCCGGGCGACAAGATGGCCGGCCGTCACGGGAACAAGGGCGTCATCAGCCGCATCCTGCCGGCGGAGGACATGCCGTTCCTCGCCGACGGCACGCCGGTCGATCTCGTGCTCAACCCGCTGGGCGTGCCGTCGCGCATGAACGTCGGTCAGATCTTCGAGACGCATCTCGGCTGGGCTGCCCGTAACCTCGGTCAGCAGGTCCATCGTGCGCTTGAAGAATGGCGCGATGCCAATCCTGAGCCGAAGCCGGGCGACATGCCCGACGCGGTCAAGGCACGGCTGCTCGAAGTCTACGGCGATCACTATGCCGCGGACATCGAGGCGCGCACCGCCGAGCAGATCATCGAGCTGACCGATAACCTGCGGACCGGTATCCCGATGGGAACGCCCGTGTTCGACGGTGCCCGCGAAGCCGACGTCTCGGCGATGCTGGAACTGGCGGGTCTCGATACATCGGGTCAGTCGGATCTGTTCGACGGACGCACCGGGGATCAGTTCGACCGCAAGGTGACCGTGGGCATCATTTACATGCTCAAGCTCCACCATCTGGTCGACGACAAGATCCACGCCCGGTCGATCGGGCCGTACTCGCTCGTCACGCAGCAGCCGCTGGGTGGTAAGGCGCAGTTCGGTGGCCAGCGCTTCGGCGAGATGGAGGTCTGGGCGCTTCAGGCATATGGTGCTGCGTACACCTTGCAGGAAATGCTCACGGTCAAGTCGGATGACGTCGTCGGGCGCACCAAGGTCTATGAGGCGATCGTCAAGGGTGACGACACGTTCGAGGCCGGGATTCCGGAGAGCTTTAACGTTCTCGTCAAGGAAATGCGCTCACTCGGCCTCAACATCGAGCTGACCACGACCGAGCATTTCGACAGCGACGGCGTCGCGATCGCGGCGGAATAACAAGAGCCTCCCCTCCTGCTTGCGGGAGGGGATTGAGGGATGGGCTCCCGGCCCGCGGCCGACCGCACGGTCGCTACCGGGTGCCCACCCCCTCCCAGCCTGAAGAGGCTGGGTCCCTCCCCCTCCCGCACGCGGGTGGGGGTAAGATTTCGAGGAAAGGTTCATCTCCATGAACGAACTGACCAATTTCGCGAACCCGGTCGTCAAGGCCGAGACCTTCGACCAGATCCAGATCGGCATCGCCAGCCCGGACAAGATCCGCAGCTGGTCGTTCGGTGAGATCAAGAAGCCTGAGACCATCAACTATCGCACGTTCAAGCCTGAGCGTGACGGCCTGTTCTGTGCGCGCATCTTCGGTCCGATCAAGGATTACGAGTGCCTGTGCGGCAAGTACAAGCGCATGAAGTACAAGGGCATCGTCTGCGAGAAGTGCGGCGTCGAAGTCACCGTCTCGAAGGTCCGGCGTGAGCGCATGGGCCATATCGAGCTGGCCGCCCCGGTCGCGCACATCTGGTTCCTGAAGTCGCTGCCGTCGCGCATCGGCCTGCTGCTCGACATGCAGCTCAAGCAGCTCGAGCGCGTGCTGTACTTCGAGGCGTATATCGTGATCGAGCCGGGCCTGACCCCGCTCGAAAAGTACCAGCTGATGACCGAGGACGAGCTCCTCGACGCACAGGACGAGTATGGCGAAGACGCCTTCTCGGCCGGCATCGGCGCGGAAGCCGTCCGCATCATGCTGCAGGACCTCGATCTCGAGGGTGAGCGCAAGGAGCTCCTCGAGGAACTCGCGGTCACCAAGTCCGAGCTCAAGCCCAAGAAGATCATCAAGCGCCTCAAGGTCGTCGAGAGCTTCATTGATTCGGGCAACCGCCCCGAGTGGATGATCCTCGAGGTCGTGCCGGTCATCCCGCCCGAGCTGCGCCCGCTGGTGCCGCTGGACGGTGGTCGTTTCGCGACGTCGGACCTGAACGATCTGTATCGCCGCGTGATCAACCGCAACAACCGCTTGAAGCGCCTGATGGAGCTCCGCGCGCCGGACATCATCGTCCGCAACGAGAAGCGCATGCTGCAGGAGGCCGTCGACGCATTGTTCGATAACGGTCGCCGCGGTCGTACGATCACGGGCGCCAACAAGCGTCCGCTCAAGTCGCTGTCCGACATGCTCAAGGGCAAGCAGGGCCGTTTCCGCCAGAATCTTCTGGGCAAGCGCGTCGACTATTCGGGTCGTTCGGTCATCGTGACCGGGCCTGAGCTGAAGCTGCACCAGTGCGGCCTGCCGAAGAAGATGGCGCTCGAGCTGTTTAAGCCGTTCATCTACGCACGTCTCGATGCCAAGGGTCTGTCGATGACCCTCAAGCAGGCGAAGAAGTGGGTCGAGAAGGAACGCAAGGAAGTCTGGGACATCCTGGACGAGGTGATCCGCGAGCATCCGGTCATGCTCAACCGCGCACCGACGCTTCACCGTCTTGGCATCCAGGCGTTCGAGCCGGTACTGATCGAGGGCAAGGCGATCCAGCTTCACCCGCTTGTCTGCTCGGCCTTCAACGCCGATTTCGACGGCGATCAGATGGCGGTCCACGTACCGCTGTCGCTGGAAGCACAGCTCGAAGCACGCGTGCTGATGATGTCGACCAACAACATCCTGTCGCCAGCGAACGGCAAGCCGATCATCGTGCCGTCGCAGGACATGGTGCTGGGCCTGTACTATTTGTCGATGCTCAAGGAAGGCGAGCCCGGCGAGGGCATGCTGATCTCCGACATGCAGGAGGTTCATCACGCGATCGAGGCTGGCGCGGTCACGCTCCACACCAAGATCATCAGCCGCGTCCCGCAGACCGACGAGGACGGCAAGCAGTATCTCAAGCGCTATGAGACCACCCCTGGTCGCATGCTGCTCGGCGAGTGCCTGCCGCAGAACCACAAGGTGCCGTTCGACATCGTCAACCGCCTTCTGACCAAGAAGGACGTCGGCGACGTGATCGACGAGGTCTATCGTCACGCCGGCCAGAAGGACACGGTGCTGTTCGCTGATGCGATCATGTCGCTGGGCTTCAAGCACGCGTTCAAGGCGGGCATCTCGTTCGGCAAGGACGACATGATCATTCCGGACGCCAAGATCGCACTGGTCGACGAGACCAAGGGTCTGGTGAAGGACTTCGAGCAGCAATATCAGGACGGCCTGATCACGCAGCAGGAGAAGTACAACAAGGTGATCGACGCCTGGAGCCGTTGCGGCGATCAGGTCGCGAACGCGATGATGAACGAGATCAAGGCGGTCAAGCATTACGAAGACGGTCCCAACAAGGGCCGCGAGAAGCCGATCAACTCGATCTACATGATGGCCCACTCGGGTGCTCGTGGTTCGCAGGCGCAGATCAAGCAGCTTGCCGGTATGCGCGGCCTGATGGCCAAGCCGTCGGGCGAGATCATCGAAACGCCGATCATCTCGAACTTTAAGGAAGGCCTGACCGTCCTTGAGTACTTCAACTCCACCCACGGTGCCCGTAAGGGTCTCGCGGATACGGCATTGAAGACCGCCAACTCGGGCTACCTCACCCGCCGCCTCGTCGACGTGTCGCAGGATTGCGTCATCATCGAGGAGGATTGCGGGACGACCCGCGCGCTCGAAATGCGTGCGATCGTTCAGGGCGGTTCGACCATCGCGTCGCTCGGTGAGCGCATCCTCGGTCGTACGACCGCGGAAGACATCGTGGACAGCAAGACCGGCGAGATCGTGATCCCGTCGGGCACGCTGCTCGACGAGCCGATGGTGGCACGGATCGAGGCAGTCGGGACGCAGTCGTGCAAGATTCGCTCGCCGCTGGTCTGCGAGACCAAGATCGGTGTCTGCGGCAAGTGCTACGGGCGTGATCTCGCCCGCGGTACGCCGGTGAACATCGGTGAAGCGGTCGGCGTCATCGCGGCGCAGTCGATCGGTGAGCCAGGCACGCAGCTGACCATGCGTACCTTCCACATCGGTGGTGCGGCGCAGCTCAACGAGCAGTCCAACCTGGAGGCAGTGGCCGACGGCACGATGGAATATCGTGATCTTCGCACCATCACCGACCAGCGTGGCCGCCGCGTCGTGCTCAGCCGCTCGGGTGAAATCGCGATCGTCGACATGGACGGCCGCGAGCGTGCGGTGCACCGCATTCCGTACGGCGCGTACGTGCTGTTCGACGATGGCCACATCGTCGAAAAGGGCGATCGTCTGGCGGAGTGGGATCCCTTCACCATGCCGGTGATCACCGAGAACCCCGGCGTCGTGAAGTACGTCGATCTGATCGAGGGCAAGACGCTCGTCGAGCAGGCCGATGAAGCGACCGGGATCTCGCAGCGGGTCGTGATCGAATATCGCGCGACCACCAAGGCGAAGGAGGATCTCCGTCCGCGCCTCACCCTGACGGGTGAAAGCGCAGAGGAAGCCGGTCGGTACATGCTGGTCGCGGGCGCTACGCTCTCGGTCGAGGATGGGGCGACGGTTTCGGGCGGCGACGTTCTGGCCCGTGTCAGCCGCGAAAGCGCCAAGACGCGCGACATCACCGGCGGTCTGCCGCGTGTTGCCGAGCTGTTCGAGGCCCGCAAGCCGAAGGAGAATGCGATCATCGCAAAGGTCTCCGGCCGCGTCGTGTTCGGCAAGGATTACAAGGCGAAGCGCAAGATCGGTATCCAGCCCGAGGACGGCGGTGATGTCGTGGAGTATCTGGTGCCCAAGTCGAAGGTCATCGACGTGCAGGAAGGCGATTACGTCAAGCGCGGCGACAACCTGATCGGCGGCTCGCCTGATCCGCACGACATTCTCGAAGTGCTCGGCATCGAGCCCTTGGCCGAATATCTCGTGTCGGAAATCCAGGAGGTCTATCGTCTCCAGGGCGTGAAGATCAACGACAAGCACATCGAAACGATCGTTCGGCAGATGCTGCAGAAGGTCGAGATCACCGACGGCGGCGACACCACGCTGCTCGCCGGCGAGCAGGTCGATCGCGACGAGATGGACGAGATCAACTCGAAGATCGACAAGAAGGAGCGTCCGGCACAGGGCAAGCCGGTCCTGCTCGGCATCACCAAGGCGTCGCTGCAGACCCGCAGCTTCATCTCGGCGGCGTCGTTCCAGGAGACCACCCGAGTCCTCACCGAGGCTTCGGTGCAGGGCAAGAAGGACACGCTGACCGGTCTCAAGGAGAACGTGATCGTGGGTCGTCTGATCCCGGCGGGTACAGGTGCGGGGCTCAACCGCCTGCGCGTCACCGCTTCGTCGCGCGATGCGGCGCTGCGGGTCCAGCAGCGGCGTCTCGCCGAGGTTGCGATCGTCGCGCCGAACTCGGCGAAGGAAGAGCATGACGCAGAGCTCGCTCGGTCCGCGCGGGACTCTGCGGGTGCCGGGAGCGATCCGCTCGCAGCCGTCACCACCAGCGGTGATGGCACCGACGCCGATGCGGGCGAGTATCTGAACAAGGAGTAAGCTCCGCGTTCGGGTGATTTGCCTGATCTGAAAAGGGCCGCCGTCCGGGGCCATTCCCGGGCGGCGGTTTTTTTATGCGAGCGGAACGCGTAAGGCACGGCGATGGCGCGCCTGATCCTGCTCAACAAACCCTATGACGTCCTGTCGCAATTCACCGACGCGAAGTCCCCCACCCCGCGCGCGACGCTGTCCGACTATATCGCGGTGCCCGGTATGTATCCGGCGGGCCGGCTCGACCGCGACAGCGAGGGGCTGATGCTGCTGACCGACGACGGCCGGTTGCAGGCGCGGATCGCGGACCCGAAGTTCAAGCTGCCCAAGACGTATCTGATCCAGGTCGAGGGTGATCCCGACGACGCGGCATTGGCGCCGTTGCGGGCGGGGGTGCTGCTCAAGGACGGGATGACGCTGCCCGCCGAGGTTGAGCGGATCGACGACCCTTCGCTGTGGCCGCGCGATCCTCCGGTGCGGTTTCGCAAGAGCGTGCCGGATGGGTGGATCTCGCTGACGATCCGCGAGGGGCGTAACCGCCAAGTGCGGAGAATGACCGCCGCCGTGGGGTTTCCGACGCTCAGGTTGGTGCGGTGGAGGATCGGGGAGTGGACGATCGCGGGGCTGGCGCCGGGGGAGATGCGGGAGGTTTCGGTTTAGCAGGGTCGGGTTCTCGGTGAGACACCGCCCCAACCCCAACCCCTCCCTGAAGGGGAGGGGCTTTTCGCGCGCTTTTCTTTTAGCCCCTCCCCTTCAGGGGAGGGGTTGGGGTGGGGCCGTGCAGCAAAACCAACCGCCGTTGGCCGCCTCACCCATCACCGCGACAAAACCGTCGCCCGCTCCCGCAACCGCTCGATCGCAGCGGCATGGATCCCCGGCACCGACGTCACAACGCCGAACGCCTGCGCGCGCGGCGTATTGAAGGAAAGCCCCTGCCCCAAGGCATCGGAAACGCTAGCCCCCGCCTCGGCGGCGATCAGCACTGCTGCCGCAACATCCCACTCCCAGCCCCAGCGCAGCGTCGCGACCAGATCCGCTTCGTCCGCCGCGACCATCGCGATCCGCAGCGCGATTGAGTTGGGCTTGGCCACCGCGACGAGATCGCGATCGACCTTGGGCAGCGCATCGGTCGGCACCCGCGACCCGCTGAACACCGTCCGGTCGCCGACCCGCAGCCGGACGCCGTTGCCCCACGCCCCGTGCCCCAGCTCGGCGCGGAACACCTGCCCGCGCGCGGCGGCATCGAGCACGCCGATCACCGGCTGCCCCTGGTCCACCAGCGCGACCGAGACCGCCCAGCCGTCGCGTCCGCGGATGTAATCGCGCGTCCCGTCGATCGGATCGACCACCCACAGCCGCGAACACGCCAGCCGGTCGGCATTGTCCGCCGTCTCCTCGGACAGCCACCCCGCTTCAGGCAGAAGCGCGGACAGTCGCTCACGCAAAAGCGCGTTCACTTCCAGATCGACCGCGCACACCGGATCGCCCGGGCTCTTTTCCCAGCGTGCGAAGTCGGTCCGCCACTGGCGCAGTGCCAGTGCTCCCGCTTCCGCCGCAATTGCCGCGACCGCATCCGCCAGGCCGGGTTCAACCACTGGCGATGGTCATCCCCTCGACCCGCAGCGTCGGCACGTTGGTGCCATAACGGAATTCGAGGTCGTCGGCGGGGGTGAGGTTGCGATACATGTCGCGCAGATTGCCCGCGATCGTGAACTCGGCGACCGGCCCCGCGATCTGCCCGTCGACGATCCGGAACCCCGCCGCACCGCGCGAGTAATCGCCCGTCACGCCGTTGACGCCCATGCCGATCAGCTCGGTCACGAACACGCCATTGGCGATGTCTTCGATCAGCGTCGAAACCGGCACCTTGCCCGCGACCATGTGGACGTTGCTCGGCGAGACCCCCGGCGCGCCGGCCACGCCGCGTGCGGCATGCCCGGTCGGCTCCAACCCCAATTGCCGCGCCGAAGCGCTGTCCAGCAGCCATGCCTCGAGCATGCCATGCTCGATGATCGCGGTGGGGCTGACCGGCAGCCCCTCGCCGTCGAACGGACGCGAGCGCAGCCCGTGCGGGCGGTGCGGATCGTCGAGCACGGTGACGCCGTCCGAGAACACCTGCGTCCCCAGCGCCTCGAGCAGAAAGCTCGTCTTGCGCGTGATCGCCGATCCCGAGATCGCGCCCATCAGATGGCCGAGCAGGCTCGACCCGACGCGCGGATCGTACACCACCGACATCGGCCCGCTCGCGAGACGACCAGGATTGACCCGCGCGACCGCACGTTCGCCCGCTTTTGTCCCGATCACCTCGGGCGCTTCGAGCGCCCGGCGATGTCGCGCCGAGCTGAACGCATAATCTCGGACCATTTCGCCACCACCTTCGGTCGCGCCCGCGAGGACGCTTGCCGAGAGGCCATACGCGCTAGTCGCATAGGCTGCGGCGAAGCCGTGGCTCGTCGCCAATGCCCAGATCGACCGGGAGGCGCTTGCCGAGCCGCCCTCGCTGTTGGTGACGCCCGCAACCGCGCGGGCCGCATCCTCGGCAGCGAGCGCGACTTCCCGCAGGCTCTCGGGCGAAGCTTCGCCACCATCGTCGAGGTCGAGCAGCGGCGGCGCGCCGTGCATCAGTCGCTCCTTCGGGGCGAGCCCGGCCCAGGCATCCTCGGGCGCCTCGCGCGCCATTGCGACGGCCCGCTCGACCAGTGCGCCGATCGAGTCGTCGGACAGGTCCGATGTGGACACACTCGCCGACCGCTTACCGACGAAAACGCGCAGGCCGAGGTCGGCGCTTTCCGACCGGCCGACGTCCTCGAGTGCACCAAGCCTGACCGAAATGTCGAGCGACATGTCGGCGGCATAGACGGCATCGGCGGCATCGGCGCCAGCGGCGGTGGCACGGGTGACGATGGCGGCGGCGCGATCCTGCGCCTGATCGGGGGTCAGCATGGCGTGGACTTAAGACGTCGCACCGCTTGATGCTAGAGCGGTTTCGCGGTCTTCGCGGGTGCCACCGCTTTGTACAGTGCCGTCAGAGCGTGGTTCCCACCACGACGCACGCCAGGAACATCAGCAACCCCGCAAACCGGTTCGACCGGAACCGCGCCAGCGCGCCCGCGCCGTCATCGGGGCGAAGCGTCGCCACCTGCCACGTGAAATGCAAGGCGACCGGGAGCAATGCCACGATCGCCAGCCAATCCGGCCGCAAGACCCAGATCGCGCCCGCCCACAGCGCCAGCGCCGCCACATAGAAGGCCGCGACGCCCGATCGCACGCGGCTTCCCATGCGCAACGCCGACGAGCGCACCCCGATCAGGGCGTCGTCTTCCCGGTCCTGTAGCGCGTAGATCGTGTCATAGCCGACCACCCAGCAGATCGACCCCGCGTACAAGAGTAGCCCGGGCCAGGAGAGCGCGCGCGTGATCTCCGCCCAGCCGACCAGCGCCGCCCACGAAAAGACCAGCCCGAGCCAGATCTGCGGCCACCAGGTGATCCGTTTCATGAAAGGATAGGCCGCGACCGGCGCGAGACTGCACAAGGCGACCACCGCAGCGAAGCCGTGCAATTGCAGCAACACCGCCAGCCCGACCAGGCACAGCAGGACCAGCCACACCGCCGCCGCCGTGACCGAGACCGCGCCACTCGCGAGCGGTCGACTGCGTGTCCGCGCGACCTGCCGGTCGAGATCGCGGTCGATGATGTCGTTGAACACGCACCCCGCGCCGCGCATCGCAATGCTGCCCAGCAACAGCCACAGGATGAGATCCCAGCGATCGACCGCGCCCCCGGCCAGCGCCACACTCCACGCGCCGGGCCAGAACAGCAGCCACCACCCAATCGGGCGATCGAACCGCGCAAGCAGCGCGAACGGCCGCGCGGGCGCGGGCAAGAGGCCGATCATCCCGCGATGCTCGGTATCGGGGGTGAGGAGCGGAGCGGAGGGCGGGGTGGCGGACATGCCGCCGCCGTAGCCCAAGAGGCCATGCCGGGGAAACATTGCGCCTCGCTTTTGCCATCCGGGGTCGGCACAGAGGTGTACACACCCGCCCCTCCCGTTCGGCCCTGCTTGGCGAACGCCCCGGAGACCCCCGCTCTTGGTCCATCTTTCCGTCGCGATCGGGCGCTTCTTCGAAGCCTTGCTTTGGGCGGTGGCGCGCAGCGTCGGGATGGTCGCGGGCTGGGTCGTGCTCGGCGCGATCGCGGTCGCGCTGCTCGCGGTGCTGGTCCGTGCGGGGTTCCGGCGGCGATAGGGCGAGACGCCGTTCGCGCTCTTTCCGCATCTAACCGCGCGTCAACAGCAGCTTCACAGATGCCCCCGTGCCCAATGCGAAGAACGCCGTGGCGGCTCCGCGGACCAGGAGCGCGACGCAGAACCATGCGGGCTCGCGCGATATCGAAAACATCGCTTGGGGGTGTCGGTCGAAGTCGGGCGCAAAGCCGGTCGTCATCGCATCCCAGATCATCAGGCCGCCGCCGATCGTTAGGAGTTGGCTAATGATCGCCATCAGTGCGTACCCGAGCCGTGTGAAACGCGGCAGGTGGCTGCGGAACGGAGAGTGGTGTCCGGGCATATCGCTCGCCTAACCCGCACAGTTTACGGACTGGTGAACGCTTTGCCGCGCGACGGCTCGGTGGGCCCTAGGAACAGCGCGTAAATCGCCAGTACGCCCGCCATCCCCGCGGCACCCCAGATGCTCTTTATACCGAAGCTGCGGTACAGCAGGCTGCCCGCCACCGCGCCACCGACCAACCCGAGCCACAGCGCGAGATACGGCACCCACGCCCAGCGCGCGCCGCCCAACACCGCATCTGCCAGTCGCTGCCCGAACTTGACGAGCGTGCCGGTCATGTACGTGACGCCGATACTCACCTCGCCCGCGCGCTGGAAGGTGGTGTTCACGCAGCCCATCGCCGCCGCCATCAGCGGCGTCGCCCATCCCACCGCGCCCTGCGTATCGAGCCAGCCCGCCATCGCAAGCAGTGCGCCTACCACCAGCAGGATCACGGGCTTGCGCCACCGCCCTGCCGCCGCCGCGATCAGCGTGCCGAGCACGACGCCCCCGACGAACGCACCGAGCAGCCCGATCGCGACCCGCGCGACATAGGGATCGACGACCAGGCCAACCGCAAGCCGGGTCGAATTGCCGCTCATGAACGACACGAACAGCCCCCCGAGCTTGAGGAAACCGATCGCGTCGACATAGCCCGCCATGCTCGACGTTCCCGCCGCGAGCAGCCAGACGCGCGCGCTGTATCGTGTCATGGTCGAGTCCTTAGCTTCTTCCCCGGCGAAGGCCGGGGCCAGTGGCGCAGAGTCCTCAATAGGGCATTCCGTCCAAACGCCTGCACTTCGACTGGGTCCCCGCCTTTGCCGGGGAAGCAGGGTTCGAATGCGAACGATTGTGCAGCGGCGGCAATACGCCCTAGGAGGTGCCATGCCCGCAACCCCCGCATGGCCCCCACAATCAACCCCGCGCCTGTTCGTCGAGCATCGCCTCGCGCGCGGCCCGCTGCGCGTCGAGGGCGCGCAGGCGCATTATCTCGCGACCGTGATGCGAATGAAACCGGGGGACCCGGTCAAGCTGTTCGATGGCGAGTCGGGCGAATGGCTCGGCGTCGCCGCGAGCGTCGGCAAGCGTGACCTGATGCTCGACGTTACTGACCAGTTGCGCGCGCGCGAGCATGTCCCCGACCTGTGGCTGTGCGCCGCGCCGATCAAGAAGGGCCGGATCGACTGGGTCGCGGAAAAGGCGTGCGAGCTCGGGGTTTCGCGCCTCGTGCCTGTCCTCACGCGCCGGACGATCGTCGACCGGCTGAATGGCGAGCGGCTTCGCGCGCACATGATCGAAGCGGCCGAACAATGCGGCCGGACCGCAGTTCCCGAGCTTTCCGAACCGGTGAAGCTCAACAACCTGCTGCGGGATTGGCCTGCCGGACGCGCGCTGTATTTCGCGGACGAAACGGGCGGCACCCCCGCCGCCGCCGCGATGCGCGACGGGCCGCCATGCGCTGCAATCCTGATCGGTCCAGAAGGCGGATTCGATGATGCCGAACGCGACGCGATCCGCGCCGTGCCGGGCGCAACGGCGATCACGCTGGGCCCGCGCATCCTCCGCGCGGATACCGCAGCGGCGGCGGCGACCGCGCTGTGGATGGCCGCGCGCGGCGATTGGTAGGTAGCGGATCGAAACCCGCTGGCGGGCGACGCATCGCGGCGCTAAGGCGCGACGATGACGACCCGCTCCGACACCATCAAGACCTCGCCCCTGATCGAGTCGCGCGACCAGCTCGTCGCCAGTTTCGCCAGTGGGGAAAAGCCCCCCGAGCGCTGGCGGATCGGCACGGAGCATGAGAAGTTCGTCTATGCTGACAGCGACCATCACGCGCCGAGCTACACCGAAAAGGGCGGCATTCGAGACCTGCTCGACGCGCTGACTGCGTATGGCTGGCAGCCGGTTGAAGAGAATGGCAACGTCATCGCGATGACCGGGAGTGACGGTTCGATCAGCCTCGAACCCGCCGGCCAGTTCGAACTGTCGGGCGCCCCGCTCGAAAACCTGCACCAGACCTGCGCCGAGACCGGCCGGCATCTGGAACAGGTCAAGGCGATCGGCGAGAAGTTCGGGATCGGTTTCCTCGGCCTCGGCATGTGGCCCGACAAGACCCGCGCCGAATTGCCGATCATGCCCAAGGGGCGCTATGCGATCATGCTGCGGCACATGCCGCGCGTGGGCACGATGGGCCTCGACATGATGCTGCGCACCTGCACGATCCAGGTGAACCTCGATTACCAGTCGGAAGCCGACATGGTGCAGAAGTTCCGCGTCGGGCTCGCGCTGCAGCCGCTCGCGACTGCGTTGTTCGCCAATTCGCCGTTCACCGAGGGCAAGCCCAACGGCATGCTTTCGTATCGCAGCCACATCTGGTCCGACACCGACCCGGCGCGGACGGGCATGCTGCCGTTCGTCTTCGAGGACGGGTTCGGCTACGACCGCTACACCGAGTATGCGCTCGATGTGCCGATGTATTTCGTCTATCGCGAAGGTCGGTATATCGATGCGGCGGGGCTGTCGTTCCGCGACTTCCTCAAGGGCGAACTGTCGGTGCTGCCGGGCGAGAAGCCGACGCTCGACGACTGGAACGACCATCTCTCGACCGCCTTCCCCGAGGTGCGGCTCAAGACGTTTCTCGAGATGCGCGGTGCCGACGGTGGTCCGTGGGGACGGATCTGCGCGTTGCCCGCGCTGTGGGTCGGGTTGCTCTACGACAATCAGGCGCTCGATGCGGCGTGGGACCTCGTCAAGCACTGGACGATCGAGGAACGTCAGGCATTGCGCGACTCGGTGCCGAAGCTCGGCCTTGATGGGCCGATTGCCGGAGGGCGTACGCTGCGCGCCATTGCCGGCGAAGTGCTCGACATCGCCCATGCCGGCCTTGTCGCGCGCGGGCGGCTTGATGCGGGCGGGAGCAACGAAACCGGTTTCCTCGACCCGCTCCGCGAAGTCGTCCGCAGCGGAAAGGTGCCCGCCGAGGTTCTGCTGGAAAAATATCACGGCGCCTGGGGTGGCGATGTGTCGAAGGTTTACGACGAACTGCGCTTCTAGTCTGACCGCAACGCGCATGCAGCGCTTCGGGGCGGTCAGGCGCTCGGCCCGCCACCCTTCGCCTGCGCGACGCTTTGTTCGATCAAAACACCGATCCGTCGCCACGTCTCCGCGACCGGAGGCTGGTCGGTAGCGGCGGCTTTCGCCTGCGCCTGCGCGACGACGACCGCGCGTGCGCCAAAGGTATCGACCATCACCTTCGCCATCGCTGCGATCTTGTCGTCAGTCTCGGACAGGACGGTCGTCATCATGCAACGCTCCCAGAGAGGTCTGCACTGCCGGATACGCGCCGGGTCGACGGTGTTCCATAGCGCATATCGCTCTAATATGGCATTGATTCTGCACCTTAGGTTTATGCGAGCGCCAATTCTGCACGATTTCGTTCATCCGGCGCGCCCGATCGCGCATGTCCTGACCGACCTCGCCGGTACGTATCTGGCGGTGGACGATGCCTATTGCGAAATCCTCGGGCGCGAGCGGGGCGCCTTGATCGGTGAAGGCGCGGTGCAATTCACCAATCCGGTCGAACAAGCGGAGCATGTCGCGGTCATCGCGCAATTGTGCAGCACCGGGATCCCGCTCACGATCAGCAAGAGCTACATGCGCCCGGACGGCAAATTGCTGCGCGTTCAGAACCATGCCTCGGTCATTACCGACGGCATTGGCCCGCGACGACTTGTCGCGACGGTCATGCCGCTTGCTGACCTGACACCCGTCACTGCGCTGGAAAGCAATTTCGCGACCGTGACGCGCATGCTCCGCGCGCGGCGTGGCCGTGCGCTGGCCTTTGGGGAGGATCGGTTCGCCGGGCACAAATGGGATATCGCACTCGCCTGCTACAAGCTGGAATGCAGCGGCCCGCGGCTGACGATCGCGGATCTTTGCCGCGAAGTCGGGCTCGATCCCGCGGGCGGCGCGCTGACTGTGGTGGAAATGGTGGCGCGTGGCGATCTCGAGATCGAACATGCCGGACGCGGGCTCGCGGATTCGGCGATCCGCAGCTCGGTCGCGCTACAGCACGAACTGACGCGGTATTTGTCGTCTTATGGCGGGGTGCCGGGTAGCATTGCAGAAGCAGACGCGCTTTCGCCTGGTCCTTGAGCCGACCCCGGCGACCGACGTTTTCAGACGGGACGTGACTGCCCGCACGGGATTGCAGCAGACACGATCAGTCTCCTCTTTTTCAAGCAAAACCGGCGTTCTGGCGCACCGAACGCGCCTTTCCGTTCCCCCCATGTTCTCACTCTTCGCTGGTCTTTGGGGCAATCGCCAGCTATCTTCCGTGTCTGAAACCCCGTCGATCCGGGCGTGGCGGGGTCAGCGGTGCAAAGTGCCAAATCTCTGATGAGTAAGCAGGATAAGCCGTCGACCATCCGCAAGATCATTCACGTCGACATGGACGCCTTCTTCGCCTCGGTCGAGCAGCGCGATGATCCGGCGCTGCGCGGCAAGCCGATCGCGGTCGGGCATGCCGCTGCGCGCGGCGTGGTGGCGGCGGCAAGCTACGAGGCGCGGGTGTTCGGCGTTCGCTCCGCCCTGCCCTCGGTTACCGCTTTGCGACGCTGCCCCGATCTGGTGTTCGTCCCGCCACGCTTCGATGTCTACAAGGCGGTGTCGCGCCAGATCCAGGCGATCTTCCGGGACTATACCCCGCTCGTCCAGCCGCTGTCGCTCGACGAGGCATATCTCGACGTGACGGCGAACCTGCAGGACCTCCCGACCGCCTGGGCGACCGCCAAGGCGATCCGTGCGCGGATCCTCGAAGAAACCGGGCTGACGGCTTCGGCCGGGATCTCGTACAACAAGTTCCTCGCCAAGCTCGCCTCAGACCAGCGGAAGCCCAACGGCCAGTTCGCGGTAACCCCGGACATGGGGGCGGCCTGGGTCGAGACACTTCCGGTGTCGCGCTTCCACGGCGTCGGGCCGGTCACCGCGAAAAAGATGCACCGCCTCGGCATCACGACCGGCGCCGACCTGCGCGCGAAGTCGATCGATTTCCTGCGCGCCAATTTCGGCAACGCGGCGGACTGGTATCACGCGATCGCGCGGGGCGAGGATCACCGTCCGGTCGACCCCGACCGAATCCGCAAGTCCTCGGGATCGGAAACCACGTTCAATCGCGACCTGCTCGACCCCGTGGAAATCGCAACGGGGGTACAACAGATGGCGGACGATGTCTGGGCATGGTGCGCCAAGGCGGAGGCGTATGGCCGGACCGTGACGGTCAAGGTCAAATACAATGATTTCCAGCAGATCACCCGCAGCCGAACCTATCCGGGTCCGATCGACACCGCCGCGAAGCTGAGCGCGGCGAGTGCCGAGTTGATCCGGTCGGTCCTGCCCCCGACCAAGGGAATCCGGTTGGTCGGGGTTACGGTGTCGACGTTCGATACGCTGGGCGACGGGGCTGCTGCATTGCCGCTGTTCGAAACGGACTAGCAGGAGACGGGATTCCAAGGACCGTCACCGCTCCCCGCCTAGAACAGCCAGTTGCTCCACTGGCCGATCGCGATCCAATCATCGTTGCGGCGCTGGAACGCATAAGTCGTTCCCCAATGCTCGATGTTCACCGTGACGAAGGCAGTCGTGTCCGACCAGACCGGATCCGAGACGACATATTTGTAATTGCACTTCCGCGACAGGCGGACGAACGGCCACCACCGCGCATCGACGCCCGCGACGCCGAACCCGCCGACGAAATCGACGATCTTGGTCTGGCCGGTTCGCGACAATACCATCGCGGCGTTGTTCAACCGTTGCTGCTCCAGGAAGCCGAGCGAGGCGGTCGTGTTCCCGGGGTCGGGGATATGCGACGGTCGATTGACGATCGTGTCCTGATAGAGTTGCTGCGTCGTCAGCGCTTCCTTCGAGCGTAGCGGCGCAACGACGTGCCACGCCAGCAGACGCCGCGAGGGTGCGGGTGCGATTGCCATCGTCGCAAAGATCGCCAGCGGCCTGCCGTTGGTACGATTGTCGACGCAGATCGCGTTGCCGTCGTTGGTCAGCACCTTGAGCGTCGCGCGCACGAGCTTTTGCGAGTCATCGAACGGCGGCTTCGGCGCTGCGGCGCAGGCGGAAACCGACAGCGTTGCCAGCGTCACCATGACCCTAGGGATCGACCGGGATGGCCGGTGCTGGCGTTCACCCATGGTTCCGTCGCCACATTGGTATCACTCCCCCTATTTACACGACCCACACCCCCGAGTGGAAAGTGCGGCGACTTTGCGCGCCGGTCCTCATGAATAGGTCGTAGCCGGTCCCGTCGGGGGATTCCACCCGTTCAAATGTATCGCTATTTTCATGCCGACGGCATATCAGCCAGTCATGGCTACTGAGACATTCGATTTCAAAAGCGGTGAAAACAAAGCCCGCTCGCTGATCGTTGGTTCGCTTGGCGCGACCCTCCTGCTGGCGGCACTGGCGCCGCAAAATACACGCGCAGTCTTCATCGTCGATGGCGGTCTGCCGGGCGCAAAGGCGTTTACGGCAACCGTCGGCGCTGACGGGACAGGGCCACGACCTGCAAGTTTCCTTTCCGGCCTGGCCGGTCCGCGTCGCCCCGCGGGAGTGCGGTCGCGCGGCATCCCGGGCGTCGGTCGTCCTGGTCCGGTTGGCGCAGGTGTACCGAACGGCGGTCCCGTCGGACCACAGGGCGCAAGCGGTGCCATTCCGCCGGTTGCGCTCGCGGACAACGCCTTCACGCCCGCCGGTCGCGATGCGGCAGTCGATGCTGGTGTCGGATCAGGCCCGGCTGGTGGCGGCCAGCCATTCGCGCCGTTCATCTCGCAGCCGGTCGCTGGTTCGGGCTTTGGCGGGACGACGCCGCGCAATGTCGGAACGCCGTCCACGCCGGGTACGCCAGGCACCCCAGGCACGCCCGGAACGACGACGCCAACACCCGTGTCGGCGGTGCCGGAACCATCGACCTGGGCCATGCTGGTGGGTGGGTTTATGCTGATCGGACTCGCGCTTCGTCAGCGTCGACGGGGTGCAACCCACCTCGCCTGACCACGCGTACTGCGACCGCAGACACCGTTCACTTCAGTTCGAGGGAATCCCCGGAGATCGTGACCGGGCCAAGGCGTGACAGCAGGTCCTGACCAAGCAACGACACCTTCAGGCCCTGGCGGACGACCGCGGCATCGACTTCGACGACGTGATGCCCTGCAATCGCGACATGGTTCAGCCTGACACGATCGATCGCCGAGGGCCCCGAGGCCGTTTCCATCATCACCGCACCGCCATGCCGCGCTGCCCCGACCCGCGCCGCGTCCGCCTTCGTCAGCACGACCATCGTTGCCCCGGTATCGATCAGGAATTTGACCCTGACACCATTTACGCGCGCCGTAACGTAGAACAGCCCGTCCGCGGCGCGCCGGAACCGGCTTTGCGGGTCGGCGAGCGCGCCCTCGGCTGGATCCGGGGCCGCTGGAACGGTGACCATGCGGGAGACCGGGGGGGCCGGGATCGCCGCTATCGATCGCGCCGCCGGTACGTGCGCGCTGAGTGAAAGGCCGGCAAAGGCCGCCATTCCGACTAGGCCGGGGGTCGCCAGGAGGAGCTTGACCGCGAACATGCCGCAACCCTGCGGGTCACGGCATAAAGATCGCGTACCCTTAAGTAGTTAACGTCCAATCAAGCGTCTGCTTCCGCGACCGGTCGCCCGTCGCGCGCGATGAGCCGACGACGGCGAAACCATTGCACCAGCGCCCCTAGCGCAATCAGGAAAGCTCCCACCGCGAATTCGGACGCCCAGACCCAATACGGCCAGCGCATCGTGGCGGCCGATCGGAAAAGGACGTAATGCGTCGGCGTGACGCGAAAGCCCGCGTAGCGATACAGTCGGAACAGCTCTCCCGGCAGCGCATCCTTGACCAGGATGCCTTGGCGCGCGCTGATCGTTTCCGCCCGTTGTGACCCGTCGGTGGGCGACAGCTCGATGAAGTAGCGGACTGCCGACGGGTCCGCGCCGGCATCGACCATCGGTGCGAAGCGGATGTTACGCCGCGTCAACCAGAGATCCTCGTCGAACGCCGAAGTCCGGGTGTAGAGGATCGCGCCGCGGAGCTCGGTCAGTCCTTGCGACGGCGTTTCGGGGAGAGTTGCGCTTGCGGAGATCCGCTGGATCGGCCCGGCAGCCGTCGGCAGCATCAGGATCATCCCGCACGCCAGCAACGCTGCAGCAAGGCACCCCACCGCAGCCACCAGCAGGACATTGAGAAACCGGGTCGCCTCCCCGATGGCGCGGGACAGGTCGCTGCGTACCGGAAGAACGTCGCTGGCGGGGACCGCGGCGGAGGACGCCGCCGGCGACTTGCGGTGGCGGCGCGTAAACAGGAACGGCAGGGGTGCCAGGATCAGGACGAACAGCAGGAACGTCAACAGCGGGTGATAGACACCGAATTCATTGAACTGCCATTCGGCCAGCAGCGCGATCAGCCCCCGATATGTCCCAGCCTGCCATGTGAAGAACGCGACGACGAGGACGATCCAGAGCGGCAGAAGCACCTGCGACGGGTGCTGGCGCACCGAACGAAACCGTACGCGCATTCGACTTCCTACTCATGTCACAACAAAACGCTTAATTTCCAGTTCATAAAGCGGCAAACGGGGGTGTCAAAACTGATTAACGCAATTCGCGCAGCCCCCTGGCGTCCGGTGGACCCGACATTTTCTCTCCGAGTTTTGAACATCTTACGGTTCGGGAGAATGGTAACGGGGCAAAACGCGACTTCGGCTGACCGCATCCGTACCAGAGAATCGGTAAAGATCGCGTCGCTGCGGTATCGCAATAGCGGCCGAGACTGCCTCGACGGGTGTATTGAAAAACCTCTGACGGGCGAACGCTAGGAAATTGTCGTTCAATAACAACGACGAAGCGCACCGGCCGGGACGTTGACCGGACGCGGAGGCTGGACGCCGCTCATCCGAAGTATCGAATGACGAGGTGCTCGGCCATTACTGGTCGACCGCGGCGTCAGGAAAGCTTGCGGATCGTCTCGTCGAGCACTGCGACACGGATCCCGAACTTGCGAACGACGAGGTGGTTCAGCACCGTACGGCCGTCGGGCTGCAGGCGCATCGTTTGCTGGATCCTGAAACCGCCCTTGGCGTGGAAGGAGATCCTGAACACCGCGCCCTGCACTTCGCCCGACACCGGACCGACCGCCTCGCTCAGCACCCCCGTGTATCGGCCGTCGCCAAGCGCGTGCAGCGTCCACCGCCGGTCGGTCGGCGGTTTGCCCGCAACCTCTACCCGTTGCTCGAGCAGGATCGTATCCCCGCCACGTACGGTGCCTCGGCCGCGGACATGAACCGCGCGGTGTCGCGCGGCGATGCGGCGAAAGTTGCCGTCCCCGACGGTTTCACCGGAAAAGAACGCCAGCGGCGAGAACGGCGCCGCCCTCGTCCCTTCCCCTGTATTGGGGGCCGAGACGCTCGACAGAGTCAGGGCGAGGAGAAGTGCGCCGTTCATCGCTTCGTCCTAAGCGGAAGTCGCCGTCGCGACAGTATCCGCGACGATCCGCACGGGAACCGACTTGCTCGCGGGCGTCTTGGACAATTCGTCATGATGCGCGACCGGCACCAGCACGTTGCATTCGGGGTAATAGCCCGCGATCGTCCCGCGTGGCAGCTTGTAAGCCGTCAACGTCAGCCCGCCAAGCTGGCGATCATGACCGTCGTCGACATCGGTGATGAGCCGGATCTTCTGGCCGTCCTCGAGACCTGCCTCGGCGATGTCGTCCGGGTTCATCAGCAGCACCTCCCGCGTTCCCTCGATCCCGCGGAAACGATCGGAATAGCCGTAGATCGTCGTGTTGAACTGGTCGTTCGACCGCATCGTGATCAGGCGAAAGCGTCCCGGCGCGTCCTGGAACCCGATCGACGTCAGCTCGCCCGGGGTCGTGAAGATCGCCTTGCCCGATTCCGTCTTCCAGATCCGCTCGTGCGCCGCATTGCCCCGCCAGAACCCGCCCGCCTGATACATCCGCTTGTTATAATCGCGGAACGCATCGGGATAGGTCCGCTCGATCAGGTCGCGCACCAGCCCGTAGTCCGCGGTCCAAGCATCCCACTTCAGATGCGCGCTCGGCGGAAGCGTCGCCTTGGCGATCCCGGTCACGATCGCGAGTTCGCTCATCACCTGATCCGAAACGGGGGTGCGATAGCCGATCGATGCGTTGATCATCGAGAAACTGTCTTCGGACGTGATCGTCTGTGGCCCGCCCGCCTGCTCGTCCTCCTCGAACCGGCCGAGGCACGGGAGAATATAGGCAAGCTTGCCCGGGAACAGGTGACTGCGGTTGAGCTTGGTCGAGACCATCACGGTGAGGTCCTGCGCGGCCCACGCCTGCTCCATCCGTTCCTGATCGGGAACCGCGCGCAACAGGTTGCCGCCCAGCGAGATGAAGGCGCGCACCTTGCCGGCGAACAGACCCTCGGCTGCCTCGACGATGTTCATGCCGTCCTTCGCCGGAGGATCGAAATCGAACAACATCTTGATCTTGTCGACCGGGATCAGATGGATCTTCTCCGCGATGCCGACGGTGCGCTGCCCCTGCACGTTGCTGTGCCCGCGAACCGGGCAGCAGCCTGCGCCGGAACGCCCGATGTTTCCGCGCAGCATCAGCAGGTTGACCAGCATCGCGACATTGACTGACCCATGCGCATGCTGGGTCAGCCCCATGCCGTAGACACCGATCACCTTCTCCGCGGCAATATAGACGTTGCCCGCCTCGCGCAGCGCCTGCTCGGTCAGGCCGCTTTCCTGCACGATCTCCGCCCAGCTGACATCGCGGCACTTCTGCAGGAATTCATCGAACCCGATGGTATGCTGTGCGATGAACGCATGGTCGATCACCTCGGCCTTGCCCGCCGCCTTGGCGGCGTCATCCGCCTCGACCACCACCTTGCACATGCCAAGCATCGCGGCGATGTCGCCGCCCGCCTTGAGCTGGTGATACTGGTCGGAAATCTTGGTTTCCTTGCCGGTCAGCATCGCCACCGGGCTTTGCGGATCGACGAACGAGACCAGACCCTGCTCGATGACGGGGTTGAAGGTGACGATCTTGGCGCCACGATCCTTCGCGTCCTTGAGCGGATGGAGGAAGCGCGGGCTGTTGGTGCCCGGATTCTGCCCGAAGAAGAAGAAGGCGTCCGCCTCGGCGAGATCGTCCCACACGATTGTTCCGACCGGCGATCCGATGACCTTGGTCAAGCCGACCGACGTTGTCTCGTGACACATGTTCGAGCTCTGCGGCAGGTTGTTGGTGCCATACACCCGCGCCAGCAGCGCGTAGAGGTACGACGCCTCGAGGCCCGCATGGCCCGAGGCATAAAACACCGCACTGTCCGGATCGAGCGGCTTGAGTGCGCCGGCGATCCCGGCGAAGGCTTCGTCCCACGTCGTTTCGACATAACGATCGGTCGCGGCATCGAAGCGCAACGGGTGCGTCAGACGGCCTGTCTTTTCGAGATCATGGTCGCGCCACTGCCGCAGTTCGGTGACGCTGTGGCCGTCCTTCGCCCAAAACGCCGGGGTGCAGCGCGCGCTGGTCGATTCCCACAGCGTCGCTTTCGCGCCATTCTCGCAGAATTCGAACGCGGAATAGTTGACCGGCTTGGGCCATGCGCACGACGCGCACATCACGCCCTTCGGCTTGTTCATCTTGCCGAGGCTGGCGAGCGACGCCGGGCTGGACCACGTCTCACCGAAGATGCTGGCGATCCCGCGCATCGATCCCCAGCCACCCGCCGGACCCGGCGAATGCGGCAGGTCATCGGGGAGTTTGGAGAGGTCTGCGGGCGCTTGGGCCTGGTCTTCGTTCGACATTTTCAATCCCATCTCACGCGTCATCGTCCGGAGCTTCTGTCGAAGCGTGCGGCGCGGCGCTAGGTTCCAACCCGATGCGCCAGCGGGCACGATTAACGATGCTTCCACCGCCTGTCTCCGTGCGTTAGGCGGAACGATGCCTTTCCCTGCCCCTGCTAGCGACCCGATCCGCCCTGTGCTCGAAACGATCTCGACCGACGGTGTTCGACTCGGATCGCCGCGCCCGATTGCGCAGGAGGTCGCCGTCGCGATCGAACTCGACGGTGTCGGTTTCGCGGTGATGATGGCGACTCCGCATGATCTCGAAGACTTCGTTGTCGGCCTGCTGCTCGCGGAGAACGAGATCGCATCCGCCGACGACCTGGCGAGCATCGATGTCGCGACCGTCGACGTCGGCGTGATCGTTCGTGCCGACCGACGGAATCCGGATCCGGTCGCTGTGCTGGAACGGATGCGCCCGCGCACCACCGATTCCGCCTGCGGTCTGTGCGGGCGCGACAGCCTCGACCGCGCATTGTTGCCCCTGCCCGCCGTCACTGCGCAAAGCCGCGCCGACGCCGCCGCGGTGTTCGCGGCAGCGAGTGCGTTACGCGATCACCAGCCGCTCAACCGCGCGACCGGCGCGGTGCACGCGGCGGCGCTGGTGGACGCTGACGGCGCGATCCTGCTGGTTCGCGAGGATGTCGGGCGGCATAACGCCTTCGACAAGCTGATCGGCGCGATGGCACGCGACGGGCGCGGCTGGGACGGCGGGTTCGCGCTGCTCAGTTCGCGCTGTTCGTTCGAGCTTGTCGACAAGGCGGTGCGTGCCGGTTGCCCCCTGCTCGCGACGATCTCCGCTCCGACCTCGCTCGCGCTCGATCGCGCGGCGGATGCCGGGCTGACGCTGGCGACGCTGGTGCGCTCGGATACGTTGACGTTGCAGCTTTGCCCGGCGTCCGCGCCAGGTCTGATCGCGTGACGGTGCTCGGCGCGGTTCTCGCGGGAGGCGAATCGCGACGGTTCGGGAGCGACAAGCTCGCCGCGCGGCTTGGCGACCAGTCCCTGCTCGACCATGCGCTTGCGTGGGTGCGGTCCCGGACCGACGCGGTCGTCCTGTGCGGACGCGACGTGCCCGGGATCGCATCCGTCGCAGACTGGCCGACTCCCGGGCTGGGACCGCTCGGGGGGCTGGCGGCGGCGCTGCGTTTTGCCGTCGAACACGGACATGACGCGGTCTTGTCGATCCCCGGCGATACGCCCGTCCTCCCCGATTCTTTGTACGACCAGCTCCGCGCGATCGGCGCGCCTGCGTTCGTGCGGGGATGCCCGGTGATCGGCTTATGGCCCGCGTCGGCGGCGGCCGGACTGAGCGCCTGGATTCAGCACAGCCCGGACCGGTCGATGCGCGGCTGGGCGCGAACGATCGAAGCGCGCGCGCTGGAACTTGCCGAACCGATCCCGAACGTCAATTTCGTGGCCGATCTGGCAACGTTGAACCGCGGATAAGGCAGCCGGACGGCCCCGAAGGCCGCTTCTGCGTTCGACCACCCTAGTTAGCCTCAGAAGCGCAATGTCGGCACGAGCGTTCCGGCGGCGAGCGCGGGTCCGTGGGCGGGTCGGGCCACAAGCCGATCCGCCGCGGCCAGCATCACCTGCCCCGAGACGACCGTGCGATCGAGCAGGCGCACGGTGTCGCCCTCCGCCATCGCACAGAGGAAGGAGTCGCGATCGCCGGTCGCGGCGGCCGGTCCCGCCAGCGGCAGGTCTTCCCATGCCAGCGCGGTATCCGCGTCGCCCCCGCCAAGCGAGACCAGAAGCGGCGCGAGCAGAAGCCGGGCAAGCGTCATCGCAGCCGTGGGATTGCCGGGCAAGGCAAGCACCTGCATCGCACCGATAGTCCCGTACCACGTCGGTCGTCCCGGCCGGACCGCCAAACCGTCAAAGCCAGGCACGAGCCCGAGCGGTGAAAGCGCCTGACGGGTTGCCGCCCGCGCACCATGCGCAGCCCCGCCAACCAGCACGATGACGTCCGCAACATCCCGAAGGGCGTCGACGGCGCCGACGAGGGCCACCGTATCGTCCCCGACGCGGATCGATCGGACCGGCATTCCGCCCCAGACGGACGCGAACAGCAAAAGCGCCTCGCCCAGGCTTTCGGGCACCTCCGCATCCGCCGCCGCCGCAGTGCCGGGTTCGACCTGTCGACTGCCGAGGACCACGATCGCAACGCGCGGCGCGCGCAGCACGGAAACCCGTCCGACATCCGCCGCCGCAATCGCGACGAGCGCGCGCGGGTCGATCCTGCGTCCCGCGGCCAGAACCATCGCTCCCTGCAGAAAGTCCGACCCGGACCGCCGGACATGCCGGCGCGCGCCTTGCGCGCGGTCGACCGACACGTGATCCCCTGTCTGGAGGGCGTCTTCGATCGGCAGGACGCGGACCGTCCCCCGCGGCAGCGGCGCGCCCGTGGTGATTCGGATCGCGCATCCTGCCGCAAGCGCCGAGTCGCCCGTCCCGTCCAGCACGATCAGCCGCCAGCGCTGATCGGAACCCGGCACGAGCGCTTCCCCCAAGGCGAAACCGTCCATCGCGGCCGCGTCCCGTCGGGGCGAGTCGATCCTTGCGTACACCGGTTCCGCGAGAGTTCTGCCCCCCGCCTGTGCCAGGCTGACACATTCGATCCCAAGCGGCGGCGCGGTCCGACGCAGCATGGCGGATGCCGAGGCAAAGGTTTCAAGCGCCCGCAAGACACCAGGCGGATCGGGACGGTCGGACGATGGCATCGCGGCGCTATACCGAACGTCCTGCGCTGCGACGAGCGCAGAGCAGCCTTGCGATGTCATGGGATCGGATGACTTCATCCCATGTTAAGGCGCGATTGCGATATTAAGCATCGTTCGCACTGCGGTGATGCCGTCGTACGACCGTATGATGGTGGTTCCGGGAATTCGCACATGCAATACGAACGACGATCGGTTACAATACGTATCATCGCGGGACTGTCGTCCCCGATTTAGTACGTGCGTGAACGATCATCGGTCCTGAGGGACAAGCTGGAATGAACAACCTGCAGGGTCGCGATATCGCTGTTGAATATCATACCCCAAACCCTTAGTCCCCATGCCCGCCTGCCCAGAGGGTTGCGCGTGGTGTAGAGGAATTTCCGCGAAGCCATTCGAATTGCGGGAATACCGATAACCATCCACGCCTAACTTGCACCGGAGTCTGCCAGAGACATGCTGCAAAAAGCAGACGGCGAAACAGAATTCCAACGCCTTCATGCCGGGGCGAAACCCATTTCGAAGCAGACCCGTCGGTTTCAGCTTTATGCCTTGCTGACGGTCTTCGACGTCAGTGCGATTCTGCTCGCGTTCCTCGCCGCCGGCCTGTTGCGGTCCGAACCGACGTTTGGCGCCAACGGTCTGCGCCTCGCCTTGCTGATTTCGCCCATCTACGTGCTGGTCGCGTCCAATGGTCAGGCATTCGGCTATCAGGCACTGCTCAACTGGAAGCGCGGCCTGGGCAAGGCGCTCGGGGCGCTTGCCTTCGCGATGGCCGCGGTCCTGTTCGTCGCCTTCTTCTCGCGCGCCACGCTCGAGTTCTCGCGTCTGGTGTTCGGCACCGGCGCGGCTTGTGCCTTCGTGCTGATCGGGCTTGGCCGCTATGCCTTCAATAGCGTGGTCGAGCGCACGCTTGGGTCGGTCTTGCGAACCGAATTGATCATCCTCGACAATTGCGACCTCCCGCCGCTTGGCGACGTCCGCGTGATCGACGCGGCGGCCTATGGCTTGCGACCCAATTTGCGCGACCCGAACATGCTCGACAGACTCGGGACCGCGGTGCACGGTGCCGACTTCGTCCTGGTGTGCTGCGCGATCGAGGATCGGGCCGCCTGGTCGCTGCTGCTCAAGGGGACCGACGTCCAGGGCTTCGTGCTCGCCCCGGAATTCGACGAGGCCGGCGCGAACCGGATCATGCGCTATGAGGGGCAGAGCGTGATGCAGGTCGCGTCGGGCCCGCTCGACGTGCGCAGTCGCGCGGTCAAGCGCGCGATGGATCTCGCCGTTACGCTCCCCGCGATCATCGCGCTTTCTCCGTTATTGCTGACGGTCGCGCTGGCGATCAAACTCGACAGCAAGGGGCCGATCCTGTTCCGGCAGCAGCGGCTTGGCCGGTCGAACCGTCTGTTCTCCGTCTTCAAGTTTCGGTCGATGCACGTCGAGGATTGCGACGCCGACGGCAATCGATCGACGACGCGTGGAGACCGTCGCGTGACGCGAGTCGGCGCACTGATCCGCGCGGTCAGCATCGACGAACTTCCCCAGCTGTTCAACGTGCTGCGCGGTGAAATGAGTCTGGTCGGGCCGCGGCCGCATGCGCTTGGGTCGCTCGCCGGGGCCGAACGCTTCTGGGAAGTCGATCAACGCTATTGGCACCGCCACGCGCTCAAGCCGGGGATCACCGGGCTCGCGCAGGTCCGCGGTCTGCGGGGCGAAACGCGCGAGCGCGACGATCTGGTCAAGCGCCTGCAAGCCGATCTCGAATATCTCAATGACTGGTCGCTCGGACGCGATATCGCGATCATGCTCGCGACCTTCCGGGTCATCGTTCATGACAAGGCCTATTAGCCGTTGCGGTATCGCAACCGTTCGCTTGCACGATAAATTACCGATGTATTCGTCGCGGTTATGACGCTATTTACCTCATGCGTCGTAACTAGACAAAATCTGCTGACGTCCTCTCCGCGGCTCTCATGTCCCGGGGATTGGGAGGGAAAACTTTGGAAACGCCGTACGACTGGCTTACGCTGGCGATCTTCGCAGGGTTGATCATACTGTTCCTGCAGCGCTCGACCGCCGAGACGCCGAGCGATCGAATGATCGAATACGCGCCGCCGGCGATCGGCTGCGCGGTCGCGAATTATCTGGGCAACCACGATCAGCACGCGCTCGCGGTCATCGCGATCGTCGCGATCGTGGTGTACATCTGGTTCGTGCTCAAACCTTTGCAGCGGACCTGATGACACCAGACCGCCCCCGGCCTGTCTCGGCTTGCCGGCCCAACGAGGGATTCTTGCGATAGAAATGATCCCGTTTCTGACGGGTCCGTCCGGGCCCGTTTCGTCGTTCTTCCACCGCTCGCGCCAAGGCAAAGTGTGATGCTGACTACCCTATCCGCACCCGAGGTGCGGCAAACGCGGACCTGGTCCTGGACGCCGGCGACGATTCTGCTGGTCGTGGCGGCGCTTGCCTTCACCGTGCCGACGATGCTCGATGTCGCCCGCGAGAGTTGGGGGACGGAACAGGGCGCGCATGGTCCGCTGGTACTGGCGACGGGGATCTGGCTGATCGTGCGCGAGCGGGAACGGATCACCGCGGTGGCGCGGCCCGGTTCCGCGCTGCTGAGCTTCGTTCTTCTCGTGCCGCTCGCCATCGTGTTTGCGGTCGCCCGGATCACCTCGATCATCGAGATTGAGTCGATCACGATGTACCTGAGCCTGATCGTCGTGTTTTACGCTCTGTGCGGCGGGGCCGCGGTACGGACGATCTGGTTCCCGTTGGTGTACCTGCTGTTCGTCTTCCCGCCCCCGGACTCGCTGTTCGCCGCGCTGACTCAGCCGCTCAAGATCGCGATCTCCGAATGGTCGGTCGATATCCTGTACCTGCTGGGGTATCCGGTCGCCGGATCGGGCGTGACGATCCAGATCGGCCAGTATGAAATGCTGGTGGCCGCCGCCTGCGCCGGACTCAATTCGCTGATCAGCCTTACCGCGCTGGGGCTGTTCTACACCTATCTGCGGCACAGCTCGAACTGGCGGTTCATGCTGCTGCTGGTGTGCTGTATCGTCCCGATCGCGATCCTCGCCAATCTGGTGCGCGTCTTGATGCTGCTGCTGATCACCTATCATTTCGGGGAAGCGGCCGGTCAGGGCTTCTTCCACGAACTCGCGGGCATGACGATGTTCATAACGGCCTTGCTCGGGATCTTCCTGATCGACTGGATCTTCACGCCGCTCCGGCAACGCTGGGCACCGGCAGGACAGGACGCATGAGCAAGCCCATTCCACACACGTCGACCCACGCCACTGCCGTTTCCCGCCGTCAGGTGGCTGCGGGCGTGACACTGCTGGCGGCGGCCGGCGCGGCCTATGCCTTCACCCCGCGGACGGTGCTTCGCACGCTCGGCACCGCCAAGCTCGACACCCTCGTACCGCACGCCTTCGGCGGCTGGCGCTTCGAGGCCAATAGCGGGCTGGTCCTGCCACCCGCCGATCAGCTGCGCGACCGGATCTACAGCGAGTTGCTGACGCGCGTATACCGCCATACCGACGGTAGCGTGATGATGCTGCTGATCGCCTATGCGGGTACGCAGGACGGGTCGATCCAGGTCCATCGCCCGGAAGTCTGCTATCCCGCGAGCGGCTTCCGGCTGACCGATATCGAGGATCACGACGTAAAGCTGGCCCCGGGTGTCGACGTGCCGTCGCGCTACATCGTCGCCGAGACCGAATTGCGCAGCGAGAAGATGATCTACTGGACCCGGTTGGGCCATCTCTTTCCACGCAAATGGTCCGCACAGCGGCTCGCGGTGATGGAAGAGAATCTCAAGGGCATCATACCCGACGGGGTTCTCGTCCGGATCTCGACACTCGGGCAGGGAGACGGCCGGCCCGGCCTGGATCGCTTTGCCAGCGCCATGTTCGGCGCGGTCGGCGCGCAGATGAAGTCGGTGCTCGTCGGCCCCGCCTGACACCCGCATCGAACGACCAGACATCCTACATTCAACAAGGGGTACCAGAATGACGATCAAGAAGACGATGCTGCTGACGGGCGCGAGTGCCCTGCTTCTGCTGGCTGCAGGCTGCGAGAAGAAGGTCGGCGGTCAGGTCGTTGCCGTGGTCAACGGCGAGGAAATCACCCAGCAGGAAGTGAATGCCGAACTCCAGGGCGCCAACATCCCGCCGAGCGCGGACAAGAAGGCGATCATGGCGCAGGTCGTCCAGCAGATCGTCGATCGCAAGTTGCTGGTGCAGAAGGCCAAGGCAGAAGGCCTCGACAAGTCGCCGAGCTACATCGAGCAGCTTCGCCGCGGTGAAGACGCGCTGATCATCAACCTGTTGACGACCAAGGCTGCGAAGGGCGTATCGCTGCCCGACGCGAGCGCGGTCGACAAATTCATCGCGAGCAACCCGACGCTGTTCAGCGCACGCAAGCGCTACACGCTCGATCAGATCACTTTCTCGCAGCCGAATGACACGGCGGTATTGCGCCAGCTCGAACCCGCCCACTCGCTCGAAGCGGTCGCGGCAACGCTGTCGGCGGCCGGCGTCCAGTTCACGCGCGGGACCAACACGCTCGACACCGCGATGCTTCCCCCCCCGGTCGCTGCCAAGATCGCAGCGCTTCCGGCCGGCGAACCGTTCATCACGCCCGACAAGGGCCGTTTCATCGCCAGCGTGATCACGTCGAGCACAGCGGCCCCCACCCCCGAGGCGCAGGCTCGCCCTGCCGCGCTCGAACTGCTGCGCCGCCAGGCGCTTGGCGACACGATGCAGAAGCAGTTGCAGGCAGCACGGTCGGCGGCGAAGATCACCTACCAACCCGGCTTCTCGCCGCCCAAGACGCCGGCCGCTGCCCCGCCGGCGATCGCACCCTGAGGCGACGAACCGCTGATCCGGGCGGATTCGTCCGCCCGGATCAGTCGGTTACGGTATTGTCACGAAGGTGGAAGGTGGCCAGCACCGCCTGCGCGCGCGGGCTGATCTTGGCGGCCTTCGCCATATCGCGCAGGACCGTCGCAGCCTCGTCCTTCTGCCCCTTGGCGATCAACATCTGCGCGAGACGAGTCGCTGCCCGCGGTGAATCGGGAACGATCCGCAGCGCTTCGCGCATGTTGCTCTCGGCAAGTTCGGGCTGATTCTGTGCCACCAGGATATCGGTCAACGCCAACCGCGCCGTGATGTTGGCGGGGTCGTCGGTAACGAGCTGTCGCCCGTCCGACAGCGCCCCCTCGAAATTGCGGGTCGCCGCACGCAACCGCGCGCGCGTCAGCAAGGCTCTCGGCTGTGCGGAATCGACGTCGAGGATCAACTCGGTGCGCGACAAGGCATCGAGCATGCGTCCCTTCAACCCGAGCGCAAACGCGTAGGCCGCCTTGGCGTTGGAATTGGCGGGGTCCGGCGCAGCGCCGGGTTCGTCACTCCCCAGCACCTGGAGCGCAAGATCGGGCTGCCCGGTTTCGTTGGCGAATTGCGCGAACAGCGCCTTAGTTTCGAGCGAAGCCCCGGTACTGCCGCGCACGATCTGATCGCGGGTGACCGCATCCCGCCCTTCATCGAGCCACATTTCGAGAATCGTCGATGCGAGCGCAATATTTTTCGGATTTTTATCCAGCACCTGCCGGACGATCCCGAACGCCTGATCGGCGCGGTCGGTCTGATACAACCAGTCGGCATAATCGAGCTGCATCCGCGTA
This sequence comes from Sphingomonas sp. PAMC 26621, assembly GCF_000251145.1. Taxonomy (GTDB): domain Bacteria; phylum Pseudomonadota; class Alphaproteobacteria; order Sphingomonadales; family Sphingomonadaceae; genus Sphingomonas. The sequence goes on from NZ_AIDW01000023.1 coordinate 47,181, forward strand.
TCGCCAGCGTTGCGTTCCGCCAGCCGCGCAAGCGTGCGCTGATAGCCGGCGCTGTCACCCGACTTCAGATACAGGTCGCGCAGGAACACCAGTCGCGAGGTCGGGTCGCTCTGCTGGTCGAGCGACTCCTCGATCAACTTCGCCGCGGCCGGGTTTTCGCCTCGATACGCCAGCGTCTGGCCCTTGAGGATCAAAGCGCTGACGTCCCGCGGATTGCCGACCAGAACCTTGTCCGCGAAGGCCAGGGCCGTCTTGGAATCGCCACGCTGCAGCGCGGCTCCGCCCTTCATCGTGATCGGCATCGGGTCACCCGGATTGATGACGAGCAACTGATCGGCGTAGCGATCGACCTTGTCGGCCTGCCGGACGTTGAGGCCGAGCTGGCACAATTGCCGAAGTGCCTCGATATTGCCGCGGTCGAGCTGGTAGACGTTTTCGTAAGCATCGAACGCGCCACCGAAATTCTTTGCGGCCAGCTGGATCCGGGCCAGGGTCAGCCAGTAGTCGCTGACGTCGTCGCGCGCATCGATCGCCTTCTGGATGTTCTGGCGGGCGCCCTGCAGGTCGCCTTGCTGGAAGGCCGTCTCCGCCAGGGCCGCAGCTGCGGCGGCGCGATCGTCCTTCGAGGCGCATCCCGCCACCCCGCCCATCAACAGAAGTGGCGCAGCCCAGACCGTTGCGAACCGTAGCGACAAGCATTTCATGAAACGACGCAATCCAATACCATGAAGGGATGAGACGGACCGGCTGAGACGGACGGGATCAGAGGAGGCGACCGTGCCGGGCCGTGACGCGGCTTGTCAACGGCTTCATCCCGCAAAGCCAGAAGCGGTATAGTGTCAGCAACGCTTAATCCGGCCGGCGTTACCGGTGCTTTAACCTAGCGTCGGCTAGGACAGTTGCGCTAGGGACCGGAAAACCGGTCAGCAGGGAAAATTCTATGATGTTTTCGGTACAATCCGTGCGGTGTTGTGTAGCGTTCGGACTTATGGCGCTCTCGGTCCCCGTCATGGCGCAGGGTGCGTCCAGTGCGCCGGCCCAGTTGCGTCCGTACCGGATCAACCCAGGCGACGAGCTCGAGGTTTACGTGTGGGGCGAGGAGCGCCTGCAGCGCGCCGTCAAGGTTCTTCCGGACGGTACCTTCGCCTTCCCGCTCGTCGGCCAGGTCGATGCGAACAATAAATTGCCCGCCGATATCGAAGCCGCAATAACGAAGGGGCTTCGCTCGCAGTATCGCGAGGCGGTGCCGCAGGTGACGGTGTCGGTTCGCACCCCGATGGGGCTCCAGTTCAGCGTCGCGGGCAAGGTCAAGACGCCTGGGGCGCTGACGGCTGGTCGCTATATCAACGTGCTCGACGCAATCGTCATGGCGGGCGGCCCGGCCGATTTCGCCGACGTCGGCAATGTCACGATCCTGCGCAAATCGGGCTCGGGCCTGAATGTGATCAAGGTCCGCCTGACCGATATCCTGAAGGGGAACCCGAACGCGCGGGACCTCGCCGGTCTGCCGCAGCTGGAAAGCGGCGACACGGTGATCGTACCGTGAGGGCGCGCGCGTACCTCGCCTTGTGCGCCGCGACCGTGGCGATGCCTGCGTTCGCGCAGACGACCGAAACGCGGCTGAGCACGGACGTGTCGAGCACGCTTGGCTATTCGAACAATCCGTTCTCGGTGAACGGATCGAACACGGGCGCGGGCTTCGTATCGGTCGATATCCGGCCACAGCTCCGGTTATTGCGTGAGCGCAGCAGCCTGACGATCAGCGCCGACGCGAACGTCCAGCAGTATGTCAACAAATACAACCGTTCGGACAATTACTCGGGGGGCGCCGTCTATGCCTTCACCCCGTCCGAGCATATCAATGCCAGCCTGAGCGCGGCGTTCCAGAGCTCGCTGATCGGGTCGACGAACGCACCGTCAAACCAGTTCGCGGTCGTAACCCCGATCGATCCGACCGCACCCGTCTCTCCGGGGACCGGCGCGGGTACGGGCGCCATCGTCACCAACCCGGTCGACACTTCGCCGATCTACAACGGCACCGACATCGGTCTCTTCGGAACCGGCGCACGCCGGCGTACGATCAACGGCGGTGGTACCGTCTCGGCCATCTTGTCCGCCCACGACATCGTGAACGCCAGCGCGTTCATCATCGACTCGCGCTATTCGAACGGTGCCAACACAGCCAATGTCGGCGGCCTGCTCGGCAACCGCGACAATTACACCGGCTACGGCGGCACGGTCGGCTACAGCCGACAGTTCACCGCGAATATCCAGGCAGGTCTTCAGGGGTCTGCGTCGAAGTACAATTACGACACAACCAACGGCGATACGACCGTCTATTCGGTTCAGGCGACCACCACGGCGCGGGTCAATGCCTATTGGACGGTCAACGGCGCGATCGGCGTGTCGTTCATCGAACGCCAGACCGGCAAGTCCGACCCGGCACTCTCAGGGAGCCTGGCGTTGTGTCGGCGCGGTGTCCGTTCGGCCTATTGCCTGAACGCCAATCGCTCCGTTCAGCCGACCGGGATCCTCGGCACGCAGATCTCAACAACGGTCGGCGGCAATTACACCTATCGCCTGACGGAACGAAGCAATATCGGCGCAACGGCAGACTATAGCAGGAATACAACCCCGCCCGGTCTCAATGGTCCGATCAATACGCTTGGCATCGGGAACGAATATGGCCGGGCAATGGTCAATTACGATCGTCAGCTACGACAGCGGTTGCGGTTCATTGCCTCGGCAAACTACCGTCAGATCTTCGGCGGAAACCTGAACCGGCCGAGCGATTTCGGCGGGCAGGTTGGCCTTGCATTGCGCCTCGGGGATTATCGATGAATGATATGACGACCCTGGCGCATGACCAGGAACCGGATACCTCTTCGAACTTCATCGGCAGCCTTCCCGTGATTCTGTGGGAACGGCGCTGGTTGATCATCGTGCCGTTCATCCTCCTGAGCATCGCCGGGGTGGCTGCGGCATTGCTTCTGCCGCGTTCCTATCGCTCGAGCGCGACCTTGCTGGTCGAATCCCAGAACCTGCCGACCGACGGGGCGGCGTCCGGCCCGGGCGATACCGTCATCGATCGGCGCATGGCGAAGATCCGACAGCAGATCCTCAGCCGCCCGGACCTGGTTGGCCTGATCCAGGCGAACAACCTGTATGACGCCTCGGCTCGCCGCGAACCGCTGTCGAAGCTGGTCGATCGGATGCGCAGCGCAACCAACATTTCGGCGGTCGACGCCGATATTTCGCGTGGCGGCAATGCGGGGTCGATCGCGTTCGCGCTGACCTTCGATTATCCGACGGCACCGCAGGCGCAGCTCGTCGCGCAGACCTTCGTCGATCGCCTCCTGAAGCTGGACGCCTCCGAAACCCAGGCGCAGGCGCAGACCAACGCCCGCTTCCTGGAGGACCAGGAATCCAACCTGCAGACCCAGGTCAACGCGATCGAGACGCAGATCAACCGCATCACCGGCCAGAACGGCGCCGCGCTCGCGGCGGGCACCGCGGGCATGACGGTGATGACGGGCGGTGGCGATTATGACGGCCAGATCGCCGGCCTCGAGCGGCAGAACGCCGAGCTGCAGGCGCAGACCGGTCGGCCAGCGGTCGGTCGCGACCCCAACGTCATCGCTGCCGAAGCGCAACTTGCCGCGGCACGGGCACAATATTCCGATGACCATCCCGACGTGAAGCTCGCCGAAAGCCGGCTTGCGGCGGCGAAGTCGACTGCGTCTGCGTTCCAGACCAACAGCGTCTCCTCGGTCGTGCAGCGCCAGGTCGCTGCCAACAACGCGGCGATCGGCCGGTTGCGCAACGCCAAGTCGATGGAAACCAGCCGCGCGACGACGATGGCGGCGGCGCAGGCCCGCGGGCCGTTGGTCGCGCAGCAGGTCGCCCAGTTGCAGTCGCGTGCGGACGTGCTGCGGGCCAACCTCGCCCGTATCCAGAGCAGCCTGCTTAACGCGCGGTCGGTCGTGAAGATCTCCGACGAGCAACGCGGCGAGCGGCTGACGCTGATCGATCCGCCGGTCACGCCCGATACCCCCACCCAGCCCAACCGGCCGATGCTGATTCTCGGCGGAGTCCTGGGTGGCCTTGCGGTCGGGCTTGGTCTCGCCCTGCTGCTCGAGCTGATCGCACGGCCGATCCGCAGCGTGGGAACGCTCACGCAGTTGACCGGTGCCCCGCCGCTCGCCGTCATCCCGGTGATTTCGAAGAAGAAGGTGCGACGCCGTTCGGGCGCCGCCAAGACTCCCGAAATCAGCGCCTGACCTCCTGACGATCTAAGGTAAGCCATGCCCAGTTCCTGGAACTCCTCCGCCGGCGACGCTCCTGCGCCCAAGCTGGTGCTGTCGCCTGACAGCATCGCCGAACCGCTCGACCGGTACGATTCGCCGCGTCGGGGGATCTTCGGCTTCAACAGCCGCGATCGCCGCTCGCGGCCGTTCAACCTGCTCCGCTCGCAGGTCGTCAAGATCATGCAGGCGAACAAGTGGAAAGTGATCGGCATCACCTCGGCCACGCCGCGGGTCGGCAAGTCGTTCATGGCGGCCAACCTCGCGGCGTCGCTGTCGCGCATCCCCGGGACGCACACGTTGCTGTTCGATCTCGACCTGCGGCGCGGGTCGATCGCGGACATTTTCGACATTCCCGAAGGCGTGGGGATCAACACCTTCCTCGCGGGCGAAGTCGATTCGCTCGACGCGGCGTCGCGGGAGATCACCGGCACCGGGCTGACCGTCTTCCCGTCCTTCCCGACCGATCACAGTTCGGCCGAATTGCTTGCCGGCGAGCGGTTGCGGACGCTGGTGCAGGCGATGCGCAATCTGCCCGATGACGTGATCTGCATCTGCGACCTGCCCCCCGCGTTCGCCAATGACGATGCATCGATCGTCCTGCGCGAGATCGACGCCTATCTGATGATCGTCGAAGAGGGCAAGACGACCGCACGCCAGGTCAAGGACACGCTCGAGATCCTCCGCCCGGCCCCGTGCATGGGCACCGTGCTCAACCGCTACAAGGGCGGTATCGGCGGGGACGACTACGGGTTCGGCTACGGCACGCAGCGCTATTACGACGCCTATTACTCCTGATCGCTCCGGCCGGACCGGCGATCTGACAGGGAATTGAGATGGGACCCTTCGATGTGGTCGCGGGCCTCGCGCTTGCCCCGATCGCGCTGGTCGATGCAGCGTTCCTGCTCGAAACCGGGCTCGGGCTGTTCCCCGGTCGCGCCCCGCCGCCGCCCTCCCGCGACAAGCGGGTCGTCGTGCTCGTTCCGGCGCATGACGAGGAACTGACGCTCGCGGCATCGGGTGCCGGCCTCGTTCGCCTGCTCGGGCCGTCGACGCGGGTCGTCCTCGTCGCGGACAATTGCACCGATGGTACTGCGGACGTTACGCGCGCACTCGGGCTGGAGGTGGTCGAACGATCCGATCCGGTCCGGCGCGGCAAGGGGTATGCGCTGGCGTTCGGGCGCGACCACATCGCCGCTTCTCCACCGGATGTCGTGGTGGTGGTGGATGCCGATTGCGAGATCGACCCGGCCGGACTCGCGCGGCTGACCGACTCGGTCATCGCGACCGGACAGGCGGCGCAGTCGGCCTATCTGTTCCGCCCTGCCCCGGACGCGCCGCCCGTGGTGCAGATTTCGAACTTCGCCTTCTTCGTCAAGAACCGGATCCGCCAGCGCGGGATCGCGCGGCTCGGCGGCGCTGCGATCCTGACCGGATCGGGAATGGCGTTTCCGTGGTCCGCCTATCGCGCGCTCGATCTCGCGACCGGGAATGTCGTCGAGGATCTCGCGATCGGGATCGGGCTGATCGAACTCGGCCAGCCCGCGCGCTATTTCGACGGGGCGACGGTCCGGTCGGACTGCAGCAGCGATTCCGGGTCGAGCACCCAGCGCGCGCGCTGGGAAGGCGGCTTCCTTGCGATGGCGCGGCGGCACGGCTTCGGGCTGCTGCGCTCAGGGATCGCGCGGGGCAATTGGCGGCGGTTCTGGATGGGGGTGCACCTGTGCGTGCCGCCCCTGTCGATGCTGCTCGCCGCCAACATTGCGGTCACGGGGCTGCTGGCGGTTGCCGCGCTGCTCGGGGTTTCGCCGCTTCCGCTGGCGGTCGCGGTGGTTCTGCTTGGGTTGCTCGGGCTCGTCGTGACGCTGGCCTGGACCGGCGAGGGTCGGATGCATCTGCACCCCGCCGCCGCGGCACGGCTCCCGCGGTACCTTGCCTGGAAGCTTGCCATGTATGCCCGGTTGCTTACTGGCCGCCAGAAGGTCGCGTGGACCCGCACGGAGCGGATCGACCCCTGACGACGTCCCTCGAGGAAGCTACCGGGACGCCATCCAGGCAGGCGGCTGATCGATCGGATCGTCCCATCGCGCGACATGCGGTTGCAGATCCTGCACCGTCGGGAGGATCCCGTGGCGCAACAGATCGCGCGCCTCATTCGCGATTGGAAGGTGCTTGCCCCCGAGCCCGACGGCACGGCGCGCGACAAACAGGCCGTGGCCTGCCATCCACAAGCCCCCCGCCAGAATCGCCCCGGTGCGCCCGCGGGTCCGCGCGTACATCCGTCGGCGCGCCTCGAACCAGTAGCGCGGCAGCGGCGGAAGCGCGCGCTTGACCTTGCGGTCGTAGTTGATCCCGGTCGATGCCCCGCCGATATGCCGGACCCGGCTCGCGGGCTCGTGGCGCATGCTCCAGCCCGCGTTGGCGAGCCGCCACATCAACTCGACCTCTTCGAAATAGAGGAAGAAGCCGGTGTCGAACAAGCCTGCCTGCTTGAGCGCGGCCGCGCGGAACATGACGCTTGCGCCGGTCACCCACGCCGCCTCGCTCGCTTCGGTGACGAGCATCGGCTTGATCCCGAGCATCCGGCGCATCACGTCGAGCCGCGCACCCCGCACGAGTTCGCGCAGCGGCGACATCTCGGCGAAGGCGGAACCGGAAAGGCTGCCGTCCTCGTTGAGCAAAAGGCTGCCCACCGCCGCGCAGCGCGGATATTGGTCGAGCACCCGGCGCAAAGCGGTGACCGCACCGGGCTCGATCTCGGTATCGGGGTTGAGCACGTGGATATAATCGGGCGCATTGCTTGACTGGAGCAGCCGCTGGATCGCCTGATTGTTCGCCCAGCCGAAACCGCCGTTGATCGGCAGCGCGAGGACCTCGACCCAGTCCGCGAGCGCGGGATCGGCCACCCCGGCGTGCAATACGTCCGCCGACGTGTCGCCCGATCCGCCATCGACGATGACGACGCGCAAACCCGAATTGTCCGCGCGCTCGGGAATCAGCGCACGCGCGGCCGACAGGGCAAGCGCCGGGGTCCGGTAATTGACGATGATCACCGCAACCTTGGCGGGGTCGGCGGCACCGGTCATCGACTGTCCTTTGGCATTCTGCTTTTTGCGGGGATGCCGACCGCAATTGCCCCCGGCGCGACATCGTCGAGCACGACCGCATTCGCACCGATCGCGGCCCCGGCACCGATCTCCACCCGCCCGAGAATCACCGCCCCCGCCCCCACGTCGACGCGCGCGCCGAGGATCGGTGCGTCGGCCGGCGCATCGATGCGACGGATCCCGAGGGTACAATTCTGACGGATCACGCAATCATCACCGATCACGCTGTTGCCGTGGATCACGATCCCGCCCTGATGCTCGATCACGACGCGGCGACCAAGTTGGACCGAATACGGCAGTTCGATCCCATAATGGTTGCGGCACCGCCGGAACAGCAGGCGATACATCAGGCTGAACGGGATGCGCAGCGGCTTCGGGCGAACCGCCATGCGCCACACGCCGAACCGATGCACCGCGACCGCGCGGAACCCGGGACGAGTCCAGTCGCGCCCGTGCGCCACCCAATCCTCGCGGATTTGCGTCCATAGGGGCAGCGCCGTCATCCGCGCGCGGGGCCGCGATGATATTCAATCAGGTCGGACCGGCGGCCGGTCAGCTGCCCCAGTTTATACCGGGCCAGACCGATGGTTTCGGCGACCTTCCCGATGACCAGGAATATGCCCGTCAACATCGCCTGCCGCGGCGGCAGCGTCGCGCGACGCTGTTTCGCGATCCGCAGCATCTGCACCGGCCACAGCAACGCCAGCGCAATCGCGGGAACGAGCCAGATCGCGCCAAACGCCATCGCCGCGATGAGCAATACCACCACGGCTGCGGGAAGAATGCCGCCCCACAAAGCGATGCTGCGACACTGCCGCCGGTAATCGGGCGCGCGCAGCCCGGGGTGCCGGTCGGCAAGCTCGCCAAAGGCGTGGCCCGCCCGCTCGGTCCGGCGCCACCACTGCCCGAACCGCAGGATCGCCGCGTCGTGGATCGTCATCGCATGGTCGATCCGGAACAACCGCCATCCCGCCTTGCGCAGCCGGACCGCCATATCGGGATCCTCGCCAGCGATCATCAGAGAATCATAACCACCAACCGCCTTGAGCGCATCGACCCGCACCATCACGTCCCCGCCGGCGGCCATCGCCTCACCGACCGGGCTGTTCCATTCGTCATCGCAAAAGGCGTTGTAGATCGACCGCTCGGGAAACCGTTCGCGCCGACGACCGAACACCAGCGCAAGCGTCGGATCGGCTTGCAGCGCCGCACTGGCGGCATCGAGCCAGCCGCTGGCCAGTTCGCAATCGCCGTCGACCATCTGGACGCGCTCGAGCTGCGGATAATCCTGCAGCAGTCGCTCGAGACCCGCGTTGCGCGCGCGCGCCGCGGTGAATTTGGGCGGGACTGCAAGTTCCACGACCAATACCCCTTGCGACCTAGCCCAGGCCACGCTGTCGTCGGTCGACCCCGAGTCGACATAGACCCGCGCCGCGACGGTGCTGGTCGATGCGATACATCGCCGCAATCGCTCGCCTTCGTTGCGACCGATCATCACGACGCCCACCAGCGCCGCGCGCGATTCCGTCTGGGGCGACACGATTCGATCCATACCGTCCGCTAGCCTTACCCAACGCATGGTTGTCAACCGCTTGACGTCGCGGCGTGCAAGCTGTCACGCGCATCGCAGAGCAGCAAAAGGGAATGATTGCGGTGACTCCGACGCGACAGGCGCCCGACCGAAAACGCTCGCCGTTTCCGAGGACGAATTTTCTCGGGCTCGATTTCGATACGCCCGACGCAGCGGCCGTCGTCGCCTTCCTGCAGGGCCGACGGGCAGACGATTCGTTCGGCTATATCGTCACGCCCAATGTCGATCACATGGTCCAGATCGACACGCATCCGGATCTGCGCCCGGTCTACCAGGGTGCGTTGTTGTGTCTCAATGACAGTCGCGTACTGGCGCGGCTCGCGCGCTTTCATGGTGTCTCGCTCAGCGTGGTGCCGGGGAGCGACCTGATCGTCGCATTGTTCGGATCGGTGCTGCAGGATGGCGACCGGCTGTGCCTGATCGGCGGAAGCGATTCGCTCGCGAACGAATTAAAGGCGCGGTATCCCCGCATTACGCTCGTGCATCATGTCCCACCGATGGGGTTGCGCCGCAACGCCGCCGCGCGTGCCGAAGCGATCGCTGCCGCCGCTTGCGCCGATGCGCGCTTCACGCTGCTCGCGGTCGGCGCACCGCAACAGGAGATCCTGGCTGCGGAGATGACGGCTGCGGGAACGGTCCGGGGAACTGCCTTCTGCATCGGTGCGGCGGTCGACTTCATCGTCGGCGCGCAGGTCCGTGCGCCGCGGATCGTCCAGCGGGCCGGCATGGAATGGTTCTGGAGACTGGCCGGAAGCCCGCGCCGGCTCGGGCGGCGTTATCTGGTCGAGGGACCCAGGATCTTCCGGATCGCGATGCGGTGGAAGCGCGATCGAGACCGCTCGGCTGGCTGAGCCAGGCTGCACTGCCGGAGACGCTTGGCCCCCGGCAGTGCATGCCCGATCAGAACACGAAGTCGGTCGCGCGGATCCCGTTGGACGATTGGACGGTCAGCACGATGTCCGCGATGCCGTCGCCATTGGTATCGGCCAATACGGTCCAGTTGCTGCCGCTGCCCTGAACCCGCAGTTCGCCCGCGTGCTTGGTGAAGTCGGCGGTGCCAACGAAGCTGAAAGCATCGCGCAGCGTCGTCGCCGAATTGGCGTCGATCGCGCTGAGGTCGATCTTGTCGCCCTGGTCCGCGCCGAGCACCACGCTCGCCGAGGTCGCAGCGGTTGCGCCGAGGTTTCCGGGAAGGAAGCGATAGGTATCAGCCCCCGCGCCGCCGTCCATGACATCGCGCCCACCGCCGCCGTACAGCACGTCGTTGCCGGCATCGCCGAACAGCTGATCGTCGCCGGTGCCGCCATAGAGCGTGTCGTCGCCCGCGCCACCGCGCAGGATATCATTGCCGCCGCCGCCGGTCAGGATGTTGTTGGCGGAATTGCCGGTGATCGTGTTCGCCCCCGAATTGCCGGTTCCGTTGATTGCCGCGGTGCCATCCAGCCACAGCGACTCGACATTGTCGGACAGCGTGTAGGTGACGGTCGACCGGACGATGTCGTTGGTCCCCTCGCCGGGCAGTTCGATCACCTTGTCGTTGACGTTGTCGACGAGATAGGTGTCGTCGCCCGCACCGCCGTACATGGTGTCCGCACCAAGGCCGCCATCGAGGATGTCGTTCCCGGCATTGCCGTACAACGTATCGCTTCCGTCCCCGGCCCACAGATAGTCGTTGCCGGAACCGCCCGTCATGACATTGGCGCTGCTCGTGCCCATGCCGATGAAGTTGCTCGATCCGAGATAGCGTAGATTCTCGACGTTGTTCGACAGCATGTAGAGCGTGAGCGTCGTGTCGACCTGGTCGGTCCCGCCATTGGCGAGCTCGGTCACCTGATCCGCGTAATTGTCGACGACGTAGGTGTCGTTGCCTGCACCACCGGTCATCTTGTCGGCCCCGACCCCGCCGTTGAGATAATCGTTGCCATCCCCGCCAAGCAACGTGTCGTTGCCCGCGCCCCCGGTCAGCGTGTCGTTGCCCGCGCCGCCCGACAGCGTGTCGCTCCCGTCGCCACCGGTGATCACGTTGTCCGAGGCATTGCCCGTGCCGACGAAGGCGGCTGCTCCGGTGTAGGTCAGATTCTCGACGTTGTCGGAAAGCGTGTAGCTGGTCAGCGCGGTCCGGACCTCGTCGGTGCCGCCACCGCTGAGCTCGGTCACGACGTCGCCGGCATTGTCAACGACATAGGTATCGTTGCCCGCGCCGCCCGCCATCTTGTCGGCACCCGTGCCGCCGTCGAGCAGATCGTTGCCGGCACCACCGGTCAACGTGTCGTTCCCGGCACCGCCCGACAGCGTATTGCCGCCTGCGCCGCCCGTGATGACATTGTCGAGCGCGTTGCCGGTGCCCGTGAAGGCGGCCGAGCCGGTGTAGGTCAGGTTCTCGAGATTGTCGCCGAGGGTAAAGCTCGCGAGCGTCGTGCGGACGAGATCGGTCCCGCCGCCGGCCAGTTCGGTGACGACATCACCCGCGTCGTCGACGACATAGGTATCGTTCCCCGCGCCGCCGGTCATGCGATCGGCACCCGTCCCGCCGTCCAGCGTATCGTCGCCGTTGCCGCCGACGAGCGTGTCATTGCCTGCCCCGCCCGAAAGCACGTTGCCGTACTTCCCGCCGGTGATGACGTTGTCGAGCGCGTTGCCGGTGCCGGTGAACGCCGCCGCGCCACTGTACGTCAGGTTCTCGACATTGTCGCCGAGGGTATAGCTGGCCAGCGTCGTACGGACCTCGTCCGTTCCATCGCCCGCCAGTTCGGTGACGACATCGCCTGCATCGTCGACGATATAGACGTCGTTGCCAGCACCGCCGAGCATCGTGTCCGCCCCGCTTCCCCCATCGAGATAGTCGGCATCCCCACCGCCGACGAGCCGGTCCTGCCCGGCTCCACCGCTGAGCGTGTTCCTCGAGGCGCCGCCGACGATGACGTTATCGAGCGCATTGCCGGTACCGACGAACGCACCCGTGCCTGCGAAGGCGAGGTTCCGCGTGGTTGCGTCGAGCACATATTGGCCGAGCGTCGTCGCGACATCCATCCGGTCGGTCGAGAACACCGTGTCGGTCGGTGCCGCTGCGACCTTACCGGCCTTCGCGAGCGCAACCAGCGCGTCGTACTTCACGCTGCCGGTGTCGTAGGTGCTGGTCAGCGCGCCCCATTCGCCATACTTCGAGTCGTAACCGACGTTGTTGAACGCGTTGAGCAACTTGCCGCCAGCAGCGGAAAAGTCCGCCACTGCCTGTTGATAGGCCGTCGCCATTCGCGGATCCTTGCTCAGCTTCTCGAGGAAGGCCTGAATCTCGGGCTGCGCTGCGGCGGAATATTGATAGGACGTGGTGTGGACTCCAGCCTCGTACGAAACCAGATCCAGCCCCCATTTCGCTGCCACCCCCGCCTGATAGTTGACCGTCGATTTCAACGAGGTGATGTCGTTCATGATTGCAGCGAAACCTGCCGCGAGCCCGTCACTCCCGGCCCGCGCCCAGCCTAGCACCGTATCTTCACTGACGTTGCCGAGGTTGAAATAGTTGGTGATCGCATAGTCATCGAACAGCGTCGACACGTCCCCGACGCGCTGGACCCCCTTTATGATCGACGACTCCAGTCCGCGATAGCCGGTCTGCGTCGCCAGGACCGTACGGGCTCGCGTTGGGTCATCGCCAAAGACCGACTTCGCGATCGCTGCAATCTGCGCCGAACGATAGCCGTAGAATTGCACCCAGCCGTCGCTGACATGCTCGGCGGGGTTGTTGGGATCAATGACGCCGTCGCCATTGACATCCTTGCCGAACAGTTGGTCACCCATGCTCAAGGCGTAATGAGACTGCGAGAACGACCAATTCCAGACCTCGTTCGAATATTCGATTTGGACTTTTAGCCCTGCATCGAGATGATCATGGACATAGGACAATGTCTTGGCGACATAATCGTCATTGGCCTGGGTCGGGATGTTGATCCACATATCGGTACGTGTCTTGTTCGCCAGCGCGACCAGCACTTCGATCGGAGCGCTGCTCGTATTGCCGTTGGCGCTGTACGACGCGCTCGTTGGCGTTACGCGATCGGACCAGTTGACGACCGTCGAGTTGTTGGTGTTCGACCAGTCCATGTACCGCAGCGTTGAGAAAGGCTCGACTTTTTCGAGGAAAGCCGGGTTGAAGATTTCCCCAGAGTCGAACAGGGCAAGCTGATCCTGACGAACGATGTTGATTTTTGTAATCGGGTTTGCCGGATCGACCCCCCAGTTGGTCAACTGCTCCTGCCCGGTGCCCGAATATTGAAAGACGATCTCACCGGGCTTTTGACTTAAAATCTTGGAGTACAGGAACGTGAAGCTGGCATTTCCCGTGTAGCGCATGACATAGACGTCAGACGTAGCAAGCGCCGATGGGTCGAGCTCGAGCATCGTGTACTGATTCATGGCACCGGCCGCCAGCGCCGTCGGGTAGCCATTGGCATCCAGTGTCGGCCCGTTTACGGAAGCATATTTACTATCGCGCGCCACCCAGGTCGACGAAGTCTTGAACCGATCCAGAAACGGAAACTGATTGCCGTAATAGCTCAGGCCGTTCAGGTTCATACCGATTTCAGCAGCGGACATGGCTAAGACCCTCGAATAATTACGCTTTCTTCGTCGTTACACCAAGGTGTGTATGAGATTTGATAGTTTCTATGGTAAACAGTGGCTTAAGCACTGGCTTACAGCAATCTAAGCGATGGTACCGTTCGTCTCATTCCGATCCCCACGGCTGGCTCAGACAGCGCTTGGCTAGGCCTGCAAACCTCCTTAGGGTTTCCAGCAACGCCGCATTCCGTCGGCATCCGGATGATCGAGCGAACGCATGTTACTAGCTGCAAAGAACCTTGTCTATCTGCAAGCAATGCTTCTCATCGGCTGGTCGATATTTTACTATTCTCTGCAAAGTTCAAAGCGCTCTGTAGTAGGTCATTTTCCGGTTCTGGTACTATCGGCAATGTCTGCCGTCTTATTACTTTCACCCGTTTATAGCATTACGAGCGCAGTGTTTTTCCTGTTCCCGATCGTGGCATGCCGGACGCGCAAACAGCTACTGATCGTCATGACGATCGGCATGTTGGCCACCCCTGCGCTCCAGACCCAGGTTCAGGCGGGTGGGCTTTGGTTGTTCACCTGGTCGCTGCAATCGACGTTCGGCCTCGGTGGTTTGATTGCGCTGTTCACGACACGCAAGGACCCTGTAACGGGACGATCGGGGATGAACCTCGCACTCCTTCTGTTCTTGACATTAGTAATTGCAATCGCAACACGAGAGACCGCTGTCTCGAATTGGACGCGACAAACTGTTATGCTTGTCTGTACGTACGGGGTCCCGGCATTTGTCATTGCAAACTGCTTGCGGTCCGAGGTCGGTCGCCAAACGCTGCTTGTCACTCTAGCGGGCTTGGGCTGCATGTTGGCGGTGGAGCTTGTTTACGAAGCCCGCGCGCACTGGCCCCTCTACGCTGGCCTTGCAGACCGATACGGATTGGTTCGGGGCGGGGTATTCATCGTCAAGTTCCGGGGCGGGGCGATGCGGGCCTATGGACCAATGGATGAAGCAACCAACGCCGGCTTCACGTTGGTAATCCTCTTTGCAGCCGCGCTAGCGTGCAACACGCTCTTCAAAAAAGGTGGCTTCCGCTACCTCATTCCCGCGATCATATTGTTGGGCGTGGCAGCACCACAATCCCGCGGCGCCCTGATCGGCGCGGGCGTCGTCATCCTGGCACAGGCATTCTACCGTTACGGGGCTGCGGGGTTGGGCAAGGCGGTCGCGATCCTCGCTCCGATTGCAGCAGTCTATTATGCCCGGCGGTCTGCCACAGGACCGCTTACCGACGCCGAAAGCACCAGCGATTACCGATCACAACTGTTCACGCGCGGAATGCAGGAATTCTGGCATCATCCGATCGCCGGCGAGACGATGGCCCGTGTATACGCCCAAATGGACGATCTCCGCCAAGGCGAGGGAATCGTAGATTTCGTGAATACTTATCTGTATTTTGCACTGGCGACTGGTATCATCGGCTTTATTGCTTTCTGCTTTGTCCTGCTCCTGCCTATCGGACAATTGCTTACGAAGCGACGGAACTTGCTTGCAGACCCGGCAACGGGAGCATTTGCCGGCTTTGCCTTCGCTACTTTCGTCGCTGGCAGCGTGATGCTTATCTTCACTTCGATTCAACAGCATCCAATGATCCTGATGCTGGCGCTCGCCGGAGCGGTTTCCGCGATTCAGCGCCCGCGCAGTGTTTCTTTGGGCCGCCAGGCAACCCGCGCGCCAGCGATACAGGCCTGGCCGGTCCTCTAAACGTCGTCAGAACAGTCGGGCGCCGCGCGGTTAAATAATCTGGCATTCAACGGCGTCTAAACCGGCCGCCCACGGGACCAGACCTTTTACCGCTTTGACGATGGTCCGCCTGAGCGGGAGCTTCCCGCGGGCCGGCCGATTTCCCTGGCCTTCATGCTTTCACCCAAACTGGAGCCGGCACTCGGCCAATCAGAAATACAGATACCAGACCACGCCGCCCATGGCCGCGATCGTCGCCAGGCAGATCCCGTCGACCTTGCCCGAGAACAGCCCATCGCGCGCCGCGACATAGGCCACGTAGGCATAGCCGACGAAAGTCGAAACCGCGGCACCGACCAGCATCCCGACCACGCCCCCTGCATAAAAGCCCGCCACCGTCCCGAGGATCTTCGTGACCATGAAGACCGCCATGAGATTGGCATGCAGCCGCACCTTCCCCAGCGCCAGAAAGGCGCTCTGGTAGCCCGACGATACGACCGCGATGGGTCCCGTGACACAAAGCAGCGCCATGTATCCGGCGGCCGCGTGATAGCGGGAATCGTACAGCGTCCAGATCAATGGCCCCGACGCCAGCGCGAGCAGGAAAAAGACGGGGAGCGTCAAGAGAAGGACGCGCAACCGGATCTTGGCGAACGTCCCGAGAAACCGATCGTGCCCCTCCCCGCGCGCCTCCGCCAGCGCCGGGAAACCGACCACGCCTTGGACCTGGCCAGCCAAATCCGACGGCATTGCCGCAAAGGTCTGCGCGATCCCGAGGATGCCGAGCGTTTCGATCGGGATCAGGCCGCCTTGGATCGCACGCAGCCCCTGTCCGCCGAGATAGGTGAACATCGTCGAGACGAAGATCCAGCGCCCGAAATTGAAGAGGTTACTGACGGTCTTGGGGTCGAGATAGAAGCGGTGGCGGTGCCCCGGGAGCAACACGAAGCTCAGCACCGTCCAAATCACCGAGCCGATGATCGTGCCATAGGCCAACGCCCAGACCGAACCCATTTGCCATGCCAGCAGCGCGGTCACGATCAGCGTGACGAACTGGCCGACGACCTGAACGGTCGTCAGCGCGCCGAGATGCAGGCGCTTTTCGCGAACCGCAAGCATCGTCGACTGGAAGCCGGTGATGAAGGCGGACGACCCCATGACGATCATCAGACCAAACAGCGTCGGTTGCTTGTAGATCAGCGCTACCGGCCAGGCCAGCAGGCAGCATACGCCCCAAAGGATCGCGCCACGAATGACCTGAACCGTCCAGGCGGTGTTCAGGAAATTCTCCGTCGCGCCATCCGCACTCTGCACGATCGCCGGCTTGATGCCGACGTCACTGAACATCCCGAGCCCGATCATGATGACATTGGCCAGCGTCATCAGTCCGAAGGCCTCGGGAAACAGCAGCCGCGTGAGAATGATGTTGGAAGCGAGCTGCATAACGCGCTGCGTCCCGAACCCGGCCACGGCCCAGGCGCTGGCGATGGTGGCCCGTTGCCGCAACGTCTCCGCATTGGATACCAGGCTCGTCAACCGCGCTAAAATCATGAGGGAACCCGTCGCTGGAAGATGATTGGCAAGGCAACCGTCCGGCTCTGCCGTTCCACCCGCCCCCGTATCGGGCGTGCTGGAAAGGCAATGCGCACGAACGCCAGGATAGCCATGGAGGCCGCCCGCCTATATAGCCGGGGCATGGTCATCGATAGACGAAATATGCTGCGCTGGTCGGGTGCAGCCACGGGCGCCCTTCTTTTCGGATCCTGCGGCCGGGCGTCCGCGGACGGTTCGGGCTGGCCGGGCCCATCCGTCCCGCCGACCACGATACCGAAATTGCCGATCGGTATGAACCTTGCCGCCTTTTCGGACTATGCGGACGGCTTTCCCTTTCGCAACCTGATGTGGGGTGCCCGCCCCTGGATGACGCACAACGCCGACGGTAGCGGCGGCTGGAGCACCAATCAGGAAAGCACCGTCACGTTTGACGCCAATGGATATCCGCTTGAAATTCCTGTGAAGGGGGTTGGCGGACGTCCCCCGCAATCGGTCTTCACGCTTCTCCCGAATACCTTGAAGCCTGGCAAGTATGTCATGCTGTACGATGGCGACGGCAGCATCGCCGGAGTGATGGAGACCCGTGTCGTCAGCCAGAGCAAGGGACGAGTGCTGCTCCAGATGTCCCACAACCGGAAAATCAACGAGGGCATTTCGATCGCGCGCTCCAACCCGGCGGACCCGGTGCGCAACATTCGCATCGTGGCGCTGGCCGACGAGCATGTCGATTTGGCCGCGAATCCCTTCCTGCCCGAATTCGTCAAGTTCTGCAGCGCATTCCATGCGTTGCGCTTCATGGACTGGGGCGCGACGAACGGGTCGGTCGAGGAGGAATGGGCCAGCCGTCGCCGTCCGACCTTCTATACCATGATCGGGACCAGCGGCGACCCGGGCGAAACGGGGGAGCATGCGATGACCCCGTACCAGCGTCGCTTCTCCGGGGGTGCAGCGCATGAAGTGATGATCGCGCTGTGCAACAAGGTCGGTGCAGACGCCTGGTTCTGTATTCCGCACCGTGCGACCGACGAATATATCACCGAGTTCGCGAAGCTGATCCACGCAAAGCTCGATCCCAAGCTGAAAGTCTATATCGAGGTCTCGAACGAGATCTGGAACTGGCAGTTCAAGCAGGCGCACTGGATGCTGCACTCGCGACGTCTCGGCGACCTGGTTGAGGCGAAGGGCGGCAAGGCCTGGGATGATCCCGCCAAGACCAAGGGCGCGAACCATCCCGAGAGGATCGGCATGCTGTTCGGACATGCGTTGCAGACGTTTCACACCGCATGGCCCGCGCGCGACCGTGGTCGCGTGATCCGTGTCTGTGCCACGCAGACGGGATGGCTCGACGTCGCGTTGCGCACGATCGACACATGCGTGGCGAATGGCGGTTGCGATGCCGTCGCACAGACGGCCTATTTCGGCCCGGGCGGCCCCGAGTACGATCGCTGGCAGGCGCGTGGTGCGGCTTTGACGGGCGAAGAGGTCATCAACGACATGCGCAGCGTGGTACACCAGCAGACCCTGGGCGGCGCTGCCCTCGACGCCGCGCGGCATGCGCAGAAACTGGGCCTGAAATATATCGTCTACGAAGGCGGGCAGCATATCCAGCCGAAGGGGCAGGCCGACCTTCCCTATAATCCCGCATTGGGGGCCGCACAGTCGCTTCCCGGGATGGAGGATCTGTATCTCGATATCCTCAGGACCGAAGTTCATCTGGGCTGTTCGCTGTTCTGCGCGTTCAACAGTGTGGGCGGCTACGGGTCCCGGTTCGGGAGCTGGGGACATAAGGTCAGCTATGACCAGCCTGATTCCGAATCGCCGAAATTCCGCGCGTTGGTCGCCGCGAACGTTCCCCGCACCTAGCGGGGAACGGGTCGACGGTATCCGGCGCAGCGTCAGCGTTCGCGCAACGCCGATGTCCGCGCTTCGTCGATCGGGCTGGTAAGGTAGCTGAAGAAACTGCGATTGCCGGTCACGATATCGGCAGTCACCATCATGCCGGGGGTGACCGGCACGGTACGGTCGCCGCGCGAAATCGTCGTCCGATCGAGCGCCACGCGCAGCACATAGACCGGGCCGAGCTTCTCGTCGTCGACCGCATCGGGACTGACCCCGAGGACATGCCCGGGGATCAACCCGTAACGGGCGAACGGGAAGGCCTCGAGCTTGACCCCGACCTTCTGGCCCGCACTCACAAACCCGGCGTCGCGGTTGAGCAATTTGACCTCGGCGACGAGCTTCCCGTCGCCCGGCACGACCGTCATGATCGGCTTCGCCGCCTCGACCACGCCGCCTTCAGTATGCACCGAAAGCTGCCCGATCGTCCCCGCGACCGGGGCGCGTAGCGCCTGCAGCGTCGCGCGCTGAGTCGACTTGAGCAGCTCGTCCTGACGCAACCGCATCTCGGCGGTAGACTTGACCAGTTCGTCGAGCAGCGCGGAGCGCGCGTCAGCGCGCGCCTTTGCTGAGTTGCTCGCGGCCCCGCCCGCCTGCGCGGTTGCGCGGCGGATCGCCTGCAGCGCCGAATCGCGATCGCGCACCTGCCCGATCCGCTCGCGGCGCATTTCGAGCACCTTCATTTTCGAGACATAGCCCTTGGCGAGCAATTGCTCATTCGCCGCAATCTGTTCGTCGAGCAACGGGAGCGTTTCGGTCAGCTTGGCGACGGCTGCGCGTGCCGCGCCGATCTCCGCACTGGCAACCGCATTGCCCGCAACCTGCGCCTGGATCGACGCCTGCACTTCCGCCAGTTTGGCGCGCGCGAGCGATTCCTGCAGTGCCGCGGCAGACGGCTCGGTCCCCGCAGGTGCCGCAAAGCGGAAGCCCTTGCCATCGAGCGCATCGACCACGGCGCGCGTCCGCGCGACCTCGAAGGAGACCGTCTCGAGCGACTTGCGCGCCTGCGCCGCTTCGGTGGCGGAGACGGTTGGGTCGAGCAGCACGAGCACCTGCCCCTTTTTCACATGGTCCCCGTCATGGACGAGGATCCGGCGCACCACGCCAGCCTCGGCGGGCTGGACGAGCTGGACCGCGCCGGTCGGCACGATCTTCCCTTGCGCGGACGCGATGATGTCGGTCCGCCCAAGCGTCAGCCACAGGCCGAGCGCAGCCACACCGGCGAGCAGTACCTTGGCGGTGATCCGCGCGGTCGGCGACACCGGCCGCTCGATCACCTCGAGTGCAGCGGGCAGGAAGGCGGCGTCGTCGATCCGCAAACGGCCGGCGGAACGCGCCTTTTCCTCGGCGAGCGTGGCGGTGATCATCCGCCAGTTGGTGGTCAGCGCGTTCATGCGGCGATATCCTTCAGACCCGATTGGCGACGGTGGAGTTCGGCGTAGCGGCCGCCCAGCCTCAGCAACTCGTCATGCGTCCCGACCTCGACGATCTTGCCCTTCTCCAGCGCGACGATACGGTTGCAGTCGCGCACGGCGGACAGGCGATGCGCGATCACCACGACGGTGCGCCCCTTGGAGATTGCGCTGAGGTTGTTGCGGATGATCTCCTCGCTTTCGGCATCGAGCGCGGACGTCGCTTCGTCGAGGATCAGGATCCGCGGATCGGTGACCAGCGCGCGCGCGATCGCGATCCGCTGGCGCTGCCCGCCCGACAGGTTGACCCCGCGTTCGACGATCGGCGTGTCATAGCCCTGCGGCTGCTGCAGGATGAAGCCGTGCGCCCCCGCGAGGTTCGCCGCGCGCATCACGCGGTCGAGCGGCATCGCCGGATTGACCAGCGCGATATTCTCGCGGATCGAGCGGTTGAACAGGATGTTCTCCTGCAGCACGACGCCGATCTGGCGGCGGAGCCAGGTCGGGTCGACCTGCGCGATATCCATCCCGTCGATCAACACGCGACCGCTTTCGGCGAGATACAGCCGCTGGAGCAGCTTGGTCAGCGTCGACTTGCCCGACCCTGACGACCCGACGATCCCGATCGATTCCCCGGCCGCGATGTCGAGCGACACGCCGTCGAGCGCGGGCGGGCTGTCGACTGCGTAGCGGAACCGCACCGCATCGAAGCTGATCGCGCCCTTCATCGACGGGAGCGTAACGCGCGAGCTCGCCTGCGGCTCGACCGGATGGTTGAGGATGTCGCCGAGCCGTTCGACCGAGATGCGGACCTGCTGGAAATCCTGCCACAATTGCGCGAGGCGAATGACCGGCCCGGACACGCGTTGCGCGAACATGTTGAACGCGACCAGCCCGCCGAGCGTCAGCGCGCCGCCCATCACCGCTTTCGCGCCGAAGAACAGGATCGCGGCAAAGGTCAGCTTGGAGATGAGTTCGACCGCCTGGCTGCCGGTGCTGCCGAGGTTGGTGACGCGGAGCGACGCGGCGCTGGTCGCGGCAAGCTGGCGTTCCCAGCGGTCCTGCCACTGCGGCTCAACCGCGGCGGCCTTGACCGTCTGGATCCCGCTCACGCTTTCGACCAGCAGCGCATTGCTCGCCGCGCCGCGTTCGAACTTCTCCTCGATCCGCAGACGGAGCGTTCCCGTGACGGCGACGGACACCACGACATAGCCGACCAGGCTGACCGCGACGATGCCGAACAGCGGCGGCGAGTAGATCAGCATCGCGACCATGAACACGCCGATGAACAGCGGATCGACCAGCACGCTGAGCGACGCGGTCGTCAGGAATTCGCGGATCGTCTCGAGCTGGCGGACGCGCGTGACGGTGTCGCCGACGCGACGCTTCTCGAAATAGCTGAGCGGGAGCGCGAGCAGATGGCGGAACAGCCGTGCGCCCAATTCGACGTCGATCTTCTGGCTCGTCTCCGAATAGACCCGGCTGCGGATCCAGCCGAACATCGTCTCCCATACCGACACCGCGACGAAACCGATCGCGAGCACGTTGAGCGTCGTCTGCGCATTGTGCGCGAGCACCTTGTCGATCACGTTCTGGAACAACAGCGGGGCGGCAAGCCCGAGCAAATTGAGCGCGAAGGTGATCAGCAGCACTTCGCCGATCAGCCGGCGATACCGGACGATCTGCGGTACGAACCAGCTGAGGTCGAACCGCCCCTTCCCCGCGCCCCGCGCCTCGCGCGTGGTCAGAAGGATCAATTGGCCGTCCCACAATTCGTCCAGTTTCGCGCGATCGACCTTTTCGACTTGCTGGCCGGGGCGCTGGATCAGCACGCCATCGTCGACCAGCCGACCGATCACGAACCACCCCCCCGGGCCGCTGGCGAGGGCGGGCAGCGGCTGCCGCGACAGGCGACCGGGTTCGACCGTCACCGACTTTGCCTTCGCCCCATCCTGCCGCCGCGCGAGACGGACGATATCGCCGGCCGTCAACGGATCGGCGTGACCGAGCTCGTGGCGCATCTGCGCGGGATCGACCGAGACGTTGAGGATCGCGAACAGGATGGCGAGCGCGCGCGGCCCGGTCTCCGGATCGACCGCGGGTGCGTCCGCAGGGCCGTAAGCTTCGGTCAATCGACGTTCGACGCTATCGTGCAGTTTCATGGATGCGGACCTGACAACCTTGGGATGCCGCGGATGTGCCCGACAATGGTAAAGATTGCGGTAACGAAGCTGCCAGGCGGCACCTAAATACCGTATTTTTCGCGAGTCTTGAAGCGGCCACGACGGCCGGCGCGCGTGCGTGGGGCGTTTGCGCAATTTTATTTGCGAAATTGTCCTTTCCGGGCGTCGCTGGCTCTTTTCGTTTGAGGATCGATATGCCACGATCCGAAAACGGCGCACACAACGATGTACCGGTAAAGAAGTTCCTTTAGGAGAGTGAGAGAGTTGATGATGATGGCCGCCACGCTTTCGTGCCCGGGTCGCGCCGCTCACCGCATTCCAGCCGCGCGTCCCGCGACGCTTCGCAACGCTGATCGACAACCGATCGACATCTTCATCGAGAATCTCTCCGTCGTCGGCTTCGGCATGTCCACCACCGCGGATCTTTCGCTGGGAACGTTCGTCAGCTTGCAGCTTGCCGGCATTGGACGACGGGACGTACGGATCGTGCGCCGTCTGGGCCTGAGTTATGGATGCGAATTCGTGGCTCCGCTCGACGCCTCCGAACTCGCATCCGCGGTCGGGGCAGGCGCGGTGCTCAGCGGCAAGTTCGGCGCCGATGACGCCAGCGTCTCGGGGCGGTCACCGTCGACGCGGTTCCATCCGCTTGGTCGCGTGGCCGTTCTCCTCATGGTCAACCTCGTGCTGTGGAGCACGATCGTCTGGGGCGTTCGCACGATCCTCGTCTGATCGGTCGCGGGGGGTGGCCATTGCGTGTCCGTCCCCGTCGTCCGGTCGCGCTCGCCGACCGAGGCTGGACGCATTCCGCACCGGCGCGACATGGCACCCCAACAAAAGCGTGCGCGATCGGTGTGACAACGGTGTAGGCAGACTGCGTGCTTCTCTTCTGGATCCTCGCGGCCACTGCCGCCGCCTACGCCATCCTCGCCGCCTGGCGAATCTCGCTCGGCACCGGCACCGAGCGGGCACCGACGCTGGTCCTCGCGTTCGTCGGCATGTCGGTCTGGGCGGTCTCCGGGCTCGTTCAGGATCCGGTGGTCATCGTGCTCGCGCAACTGCTGCGCAACCTCGCCTGGCTTGCGTATCTTGCCAACGCGACCCAACCGCTGGCCGACGCACCCGGGAGCCGGTCTCACAGCGCAGCGCTGCTTGCGCTGCTCGCCGTCCTCGGTGCCGCGGCCGCGATAACCAGCGCGGTACAGGTCGCGGATTCGTCCAACGGCTTGCCCTGGCTGGTCGTGACGATCGCCCTTCGGCTGCTCTTCTCGATGGGCGGGGTCATCTACCTCCACAGCCTGTACAATGGCCTGACCAGCAGCAGCGGAACCGGCTTCCGGCTGATCCTGTTCGGGTTGGGCATGTTGTGGGCGTACGACCTCAATCTCTACACCGTAGGGCTGCTGAGGTATAAGGTCGCCGAACCGCTCGCGGCCGGGCGGGCAGTCGTCGCGCTGCTGCTGGTCCCGCTATTCCTGCTCGCGGCGCGCCGGCAGGAACATTGGAAGATCGCCCTGTCACGCAAGGTGACGTTCCAGTCACTCTCGCTGGTCGCGATCGGCCTGTATTTCGTCAGCATGTCGCTGATCGCCCGGTCCGAAATGCTGTTCCAGGGGTCGGCGGGGCCGGTCCTGGCGATTGTCGCCGTCGCCGCTCTGTCCGCGGCAGGCGCGTTGCTGCTGTTCTCGACCCGCGCGCGGGCGTGGTTCAAGGTCATCATCGTCAAGAACCTGTTCAGCCACCGCTATGACTATCGTGCGGAATGGCTGCGCTTCAGCGCGACGATCGCCGATTCCGCGGGGACCGCGCTATCGCTTGAGGAACGGGTCGTGAAGGCTGTCGCGGACGTGACCGAATCCCCCGCCGGGCTGCTGTTGCTGACCAGCGACCGCCGCAGCTTCGACGTCGCCGCCGCCTGGTGCTGGGGTCACCGTGCGCCCCCGCCGAGCGGCGCAGTCCGTTTTCCCGACGCCGAACAGGACCTGCTCGAACAGGGCCTGATCGTGACGCTTGACCCCGAAGCGCACCGCAGCGACGCCTCGGTCGACACGATCGCGGACGCCTGGGTCGCGGTGCCGCTGATCTGGATGTCGGCGATGATCGGCGTCGTCATCCTCGCCAAGCCACGGTTGCAGCGCGCCCTCGACTGGGAGGATTTCGACCTGCTGAAGGTCATCGGCCAGCAGGCCGCGGTCCATATCTCGGATTCGCACAAGCAACTCGAGCTGGAGGAAGCGCGGCGCTTCGAGGAGTTCAACCGGCGCTTCGCGTACATCATCCACGACATCAAGAACGTCGTCAGCCAATTGTCGCTGCTCGCCAGCAACGCTCAGCAACACGGCTCGAACCCCAAGTTCCAGGCCGAGATGAACCGCAGCCTGACCAGCGCGGTGCAGAAGATGAACGTCCTGTTGTCGCGGCTGTCGCCCGACCGGGTGCTGCAGACCGCGCCGCCCGCGAGCATCGATGTCGACGCGCTGATCGCCGCGGTCGTCGGCGGGCGAGTCGGGCAACGTTCGCTGTCGGTCGGCCCCCCTTGCGCCGCGCACGCGCGCGGGGATCTCGAAAAGCTCAAGCTCGCGCTAGAACACCTCGTCCAGAATGCGATCGAGGCGAGCCCGGTCGACCAGCCGGTCGTCGTCGCCGCGACGCGCAACGCGACGCACTGCCATATCACGGTCACCGACAGCGGCGTGGGCATGTCCGCGGACTTCATTCGAAAGGGCTTGTTTAAGCCTTTCGTGTCAACGAAGGGCGGCGGCTTCGGGATCGGGGCCGCCGAGGCGAAAGCGCTCGTGACGGGGATGGGCGGATCGTTGCGCGTGGCCAGTACCGAGGGCCATGGCAGCGTCTTCACGATCGAACTTCCGCTCAGCGACGCGCTCGATTAGGTAAGCACGGATATGGCCGACACGAGCGAAAAACAGAAGCTGCTGATCGTCGAGGACGACCTCGACCTGCAGGCCCAACTCGAATGGGCGTTCACCGAATATGACGTCGTCGTCGCCGGCGACCGCGCCGCCGCGCTGACCGCGCAGCGGACCGAGAACCCCGCGGTCATCACGCTCGACCTCGGCCTGCCGCCAGATCCCGACGGCACGTCGGAGGGCTTCGCCACGTTGCGCGAGCTGGTCGCGCAAAACCCGGCGGTCAAGGTGATCGTCGCCTCGGGGCACGAGGCGCGCGAGAGCGCGCAGAAGGCGATCGCGCTGGGGGCGTATGATTTCTACTCCAAGCCGATCAACATCACCGACCTGAGCCTGATCGTCGGGCGCGCCTTCCACCTCGCGCAGATCGAGCGGAGAATCGCCGGCTTGCCGAGCAGGCGGACCAGCTCGCGAGCGCGGAGGGGATCATCACCGGCGCGCCGCAGATGCTCACCGTCCTGCGCACGATCGAGAAGGTCGCCGACGTCGATGCCTCGGTGATGCTGCTCGGCGCATCGGGGACCGGCAAGGAATTGCTCGCCAAGGCGATCCACACCAAGAGCGCGCGCGCGCGGGGCAATTTCGTCGCGATCAACTGCGCGGCGATCCCGGAGACGCTGCTCGAATCCGAACTGTTCGGCCACGAGAAGGGCGCGTTTACCGGTGCGGTGAAGGCGACGGTCGGCAAGATCGAGATGGCCAATGGCGGCACGCTGTTCCTCGACGAAATCGGCGACGTGCCCTTCGCGATGCAGGTCAAGTTGCTGCGCTTCCTGCAGGAACGCGTGATCGAGCGAGTCGGCGGCCGCAAGCCGATCCCGATCGACGCACGCGTCGTGACCGCCACGCATCAGGACCTGACGACGCTGATGCAGGAAGGCCGGTTCCGCGAGGATCTGTATTTTCGGCTTGCCGAAATGGTGATCCGCATTCCCTCGCTCGCCGAACGGTCGGGCGATGCGGTGCTGCTCGCGCGCTTCTTCCTGCGCAAGATGAACACGGGGAAGCAGGCGCGGATCAAGGGCTTCGCGCCGGATGCGCTGACCGCGATCAACAACTGGCCGTGGACGGGGAACGTCCGCGAGCTCGAGAACCGGATTCGTCGCGCGACGATCATGGCGGAAGGATCGATGATCACCGCGCAGGATCTCGATTTCGAGCAGACCAGCGTCGCGATGGAGCGCACCGAATTGCGCGTCGCGCGCGAACGGGCGGATCGCTCGGCAATCGCGGCGGCGATCGCGCTCAACGACGGCAACCTGTCGGCGGCGGCGCGTGACCTCAACATCTCGCGCCCGATGCTGTACGATCTGCTCAACACCTACGGCATGGCGAAGAGCTAGAGCGGCCTCCCCCGTCACCCCGGCCTTGTGCCGGAGTGACGGGGGTTGGCGAAGCGCTTCGTTACCCGTTGCCGAGCTTTGCGCGCTCGAGCATCGGCTGCCACCACGCTTCGTTCGCAAGATACCAGCCGAGCGTATCGGCAAGGCCACCCGCGAAGTCGCGCGCCGGGGTGTAGCCGATCTCCGCGCGTGCCTTGCGCTCGTCGATCGCATAGCGGCGGTCATGGCCCTTGCGATCCTCGACGAAGGTCTTGAGCGTGTTCGTCGGCACCCCGCGCGCGGCGGGCGCATCGGGGTAACGCGCGGCAAGCGACGGGTCGGCGGCGAACGCCGCATCGACGCTGCGGCAGATCTCGTCGATCACGGTCAGGTTGGGCACTTCTTCCCCGCCACCGATGTTATAGACTTCGCCCGGGGTCCCGCGCTGGAGCGCCGCCTCGATCCCGCGGCAATGGTCCGACGTGTGGAGCCAGTCGCGCACGTTCATCCCGTCGCCATAGATCGGCAGGTTGCGCCCATTGAGCGCGTTGATCAGGAACAGCGGGATCAGCTTCTCGGGAAACTGGAACGGCCCGTAATTGTTCGAGCAATTGGTCGTCGTGACATCGAGACCGAAGGTGTGGTGGTACGCCCGGACGAGATGATCCGCGCCAGCCTTCGATGCCGAATAGGGCGAGTTGGGCGCATAGGGCGTCGTCTCGCTGAACGCCGGATCGTTCGGCCCGAGCGAGCCGTACACTTCGTCGGTCGAGACGTTGTGGAAACGGTGCGGCGTGCCGCTGCCGCTGTCGAGCCATACCGTCCGCGCGGCGCGGAGCAGGCTGTGCGTGCCGAGCACGTTGGTCGTGACGAACGCGTCGGGGTCGAGGATCGAGCGGTCGACATGGCTTTCCGCTGCGAAGTGAACGACCGTGTCGATCTTGTGGTCGCGCAGCAGCGACGTCACCAGATCGGTGTCGAGGATGTTGCCGTGGACGAACTCGACCGAATCGAGGCCGGCGAGGTTCTCGCGGTTGCCTGCATAGGTCAGCGCATCGAGCACGACGACCGCGTCGTCGGCGTGGTTCTCGCGCCAGTAATGCACGAAATTCGCGCCAATGAACCCGGCGCCGCCGGTGACGAGCAGATTAGCCATTCTTGCGGATCTCTTCGAGCATGAGGATCAGATTGTCGCGCCACGGGGTCGCCGGGCGACCGAGCAGCGCATAGGTGGCGGTGCAGTCGAGCACCGAATAGGCCGGGCGCTGCGCCGGGGTCGGATAGTCGGTGGTCGGGATCGCGAGGACCGGCACTGCCTTTTCGAGCAGACCCGCCGCCAGCGCTTCCTCCTGGATCGCGACCGCGAAGTCGTACCAGCTCGCCTGTCCGCCATCGCTGAAGTGATACAGGCCGGTCGTGCCCTGCGCCGCGAGCGACCACAGCGCCGATGCCAGCGCCGGCGCATAGGTCGGGCAGCCGATCTGGTCGCCCACCACGCGCAACTGCGGATGCGCCGCCATCAGGCGCAGCATCGTCCGGACGAAATTGCCGCCGACCGGGCCGTAGAGCCACGCGGTCCGTACGACCAGCGCCTCCGGCCCCGCCGCCTGTTCGCCCGCGCGCTTGGTCCGGCCGTAGACCCCGAGCGGAGACGCGGGCGCATCCGGCGCATAAGGCGTGGTCGCGCTGCCATCGAACACGAAATCGGTCGAGACATGGACGAGCCGGGCTCCGGCCGCCTTCGCCGCGGTCGCAAGATACCCGACCGCATCGGCGTTGACCGCCTGTGCGGTCGCCGCATCGCTCTCGGCCTTGTCGACCGCGGTATAGGCGGCGGCGTTGAAGATCACATCGGGCGCGACCGCCGCGACGAACGCCGCGACCCGCGCCGCATCGGTGATGTCGACCGTGTCCTGATCACAGGTGACGATCTCCACGCCCTCGGGCGCGGTCGCGACGAGCGCATGGCCGAGCTGCCCCCCGGCTCCGACGATCAGCGCCTTCATGCCGCAGCGATCTGTTCGAGCGTCCGGCCGACGCGGTCCTTCGCGGACAGGATCGGCTCGATCCCGTCGAGCGGCCATTCAATCCCCACCGCGGGGTCGTTCCACAGCAGGGCATGCTCATCCGCGGGCGAATAGGCGCTGGTGCACTTGTAGAGGAAGTCGGTGTTGTCCTCGAGGCAGAGGAAGCCGTGCGCGAGGCCCGGCCCGATCCAGAACATGCGCTTGTTCGCAGCGCTCAGATGCACCCCGACCCATTGGCCGAACGTCGGCGACCCTTTGCGGATATCGACCGCAACGTCGTACACCGACCCCGAAACGACGCGCACCAGCTTCCCCTGCGGGTTCGGCTGTTGGTAATGCAGCCCGCGCAGTACGCCGCGCGACGAGCGGCTGTGGTTATCCTGAACGAAGGTCCAGTCGAGCCCCGCCTCCTTGAACGACGCCGCGTTCCAGCTCTCAAGGAAGAAGCCGCGATCGTCGCCGAACACCTTGGGCTCGAGGATCAGCACGTCCGCAAGCGCGGTTTCGATGACGTTCACCATTGCGCGTGATCCTCTTGCAGCAGGCCGAGCAGATAGTCGCCATAGCCGCTCTTGCGCAACTCGCCGCCGAGGCGTTCGAGCTGGGCTGCATCGATGAAGCCCTTGCGCCACGCGATTTCCTCGGGGCAGCAGATCTTGAGGCCCTGGCGTTCCTCGATGATGCGGACGTAATTGCCCGCGTCGATCAGCGAGTTGTGCGTGCCGGTGTCGAGCCAGGCGTAGCCGCGGCCCATGATCTCGACGTTGAGGTCGCCCGCGTCGAGGTACATGCGGTTGAGATCGGTGATCTCGAGTTCGCCGCGCGGCGAGGGTGCAAGCTGATGCGCGAAATCGACCGCGCGCTCGTCGTAGAAATAGAGGCCGGTCACGGCATAGTTCGACTTGGGGTTCTTCGGCTTCTCCTCGAGGTCGATCGCTGCGCGCGTCTCGGGGTCGAACGCGACCACGCCGTACGCCGAGGCATCGCGGACATAATATGCGAAGACCGTCGCGCCGGTCGTGCGCGCGTTCGCCGCGTCGATCAGCCCCGGCAGGCCGTGGCCGAAGAAGATGTTGTCGCCGAGCACCAGCGCGGACGGCTTGCCGCCAACGAAATCGGCGCCGATCAGATAGGCCTGTGCGAGGCCGTTCGGCTCGGGCTGGACCGCATAGGTGATCGAGATGCCGAGCCGGCTGCCGTCGCCGAGCAACCGCTGGAACGCCGATTGCTCATGCGGGGTGGTGATGATCAGGACCCGCCGGATCCCCGCGAGCATCAAGGTCGACAACGGATAATAGATCATCGGCTTGTCGTAGACCGGCATCAGTTGCTTCGAGGCTGCCTGCGTCAGGGGATGCAGGCGCGTGCCCGAACCGCCCGCCAGGATGATGCCGCATCGTTCCGCCGTCATGCTGTATCTTTCTTCCGTTGCCGCAAGGCGGCGCCGCATTGGCGGGGCACACCGTTAGTTTGGGCCTATCCAAGAACGGC
Organism: Sphingomonas sp. PAMC 26621; assembly: GCF_000251145.1. Lineage (GTDB taxonomy): Bacteria > Pseudomonadota > Alphaproteobacteria > Sphingomonadales > Sphingomonadaceae > Sphingomonas. The sequence goes on from NZ_AIDW01000023.1 coordinate 77,293, forward strand.
GCGGCGTCCAAGGCGATACTGCTTGGCGGTGGCGGAAAAGTGGCTGGTTCTGGCGGCGTCCGTCCGGTTTGAGACCCATTTCACCCGACGCTTGCGAATTGTACGGGTCCGGCGGTCTTCGCCGGTCAGGTCGGATCGGAAGTCCGCGGCCGCTTGAGCACGATATACAAGGCGCCTGCCCCGCCGTGACGCGGATGCGCCGCGCGGACCGCAGCGATGGCGGCGGCGTGGCGCGATCCGGCGAGCCAGTCCCCGGTCGCGGCGCGGATCGCACCACGGGCATGCGGTCGCTCGCTGGCTGGGCGCGGCGGCTTGCCGGTGACGAGCAGGATCGTGCGATCCCCGCTGCGGATCGCCATCGCCAGCGCCGCGTCGAGCAGGTCATAGGCACTCGCGAGCGTATGGCCGTGGAGATCGACCGTCCGATCGGGTGACACCAGCCCGCGCGACAGCCGCTTGTCCCACGATCCGTCGAGCGTATTCGACGGGGTGGCGGCTTTGGGCGGCGCAGGCCGGGCCGCGGTCGACCGAGCGGGCGGCGCAGGCTTAGCCGTGACCATGAGACGGTGCGGCTTGGGCGGAATGGTGGTCGGCGCCGCGGTAGCGACCGGTTGCTTCGGCGGCGGCGCAGGTTCGGCGGGGCGTCGGACGATCGGGCGGACGCCGGACATCACGCGCACCCAAAGCGCGGCTTCGTCAGGGCTGAGCGATCGGTGCCCCATTGGCCCTCTCCCCCGTCAGGCGCGCGATCGTGCCGATCGGTAATAGCAGGAACGCGGTGCCGCGCGCGGACATCCCACCCGCGGTCGCCTCGGCGTCCGGCCCTGCGCCCCAGAAGGTGTCGATCCGGTTCGCGCCCTTGATCGCGCCGCCGGTATCCTGCGCGACCCACAACCGGCTGGCGTCGGCGCGGTCCATCGAAAGGAGGATCGGCGCGCCCAAGGGGACGAATTTCGGGTCGGCGGCAGCACTCACTCCGCCCGTCACCGACACCCCCAGCGCACCCTTCGGCGCCCCCGTCTGTTCGCGGAAGAAGACGTAGCTTTTGTTCTCGCGCATGATCGCGGCGCCGTCTGCGGGATGGTCGTGGAGCCAGCCGACGATCCCCTGCATCGACGTCTGCCCCGGGCCGAGCAACCCGCGCTTCTTCATCAGCGCGCCGATGCCGGTGTAATCGCGTCCGTTCTGCGAGACATAGCCAACCCGGAGGATCGACCCGTCGGGCAAGCGCAACCGGCCCGACCCCTGGACCTGGAGGAAGAACAGCGCGACCGGATCCGCTGCATAAGCGATGATCTGGGCGCGACCGTTAAGCGATCCCTGTTCGATCGCAGTCCGGTCGTCATACGGTACCAAACCCGTTCCGGAGACCTTCCCGCGGACCTTGCGCCCCTTGAGCGTATCGCTGAACAGGCCGAGGTCGACTTCGATCAGGTCGCTCGGGCGGGCGTAGATCGGGACGTCATAGCCAGGCTGGCGATCGCGCGCCGCGGCGATCTCCGGCTCGTAATAGCCGGTCGCGAAGGCCTGACCGCTACCGACCTGCACCGCCTCGAAATATTGAAGGAAGAACGCGCGGGCCGCGCCATCGGCAACGCTCGCTGCCGCAGTGCAAGCGGGTTGCCAGTCAGTGCCCCTTGTCAGACTGGAGGCATCGGTCCGGCGCTGCAACGCGGCACAGGAGGCGCGGAATGCCGACAAGGCGCGCGCCGCATCGTCCTCGCGGATGGGCAGCGTGGTCAACGCGGGGCCGGCGACAAACCCCGTACTGGCTGCGTTCAGAGCGCCTGCAGTGGGGGTTGCAGCGATCGCCGGCAGCGGGGTCGCCGGAACCGGGCGCGCCACCGGCGCCGGTCGCGACAGCGGGGCCGGTCGCAAGACGCCGACCGGCCTTGCGACCTGCCCACCACAGGCAGCCAGCATAAACGCCAGGCCAAGCCCGAGCGCACGACGTCCCCCGGTCCTCACCTGCCTCACACCTCGTCGGTGTCGGCGAGCTTCCAGTTCGGATCATTGCTCTTGAGCGTCCGCATGAACGTCCAGACGTCATGCGTCTCGACCGCGTCGGTCATCGAGCCTGCGATGACAACCGAATCGGCATCGCGCGTGATCGCCGCAATATCGGCGTCGAACCGGACCGTGATGCGCGCGACCTTGCCCTCGAGCACGGCGTCCGCGATTACCGCACGCTCGATCGAGACCAGACGGTTCTCGAGGCTGTGCCCGGCATCGTCGCGCTCGGCGATTGCTGCGACGAACGCATCACGCACACTCCTCTCGGTCAGCCAGTCGAGCTGTTCCTGGTCACCCTGCCAGAAGGCCTCGAGGATCATGCGGTACGCGGCCTGCGCGCCTTGCAGGAAGCGCGCGACCTCGAACGACGAATCGGCCGCGATGATCGAACGAATCCCGGCCTCGGCCTTGGGTTCGACCAGACGGCTCGCGGGTTCGCGCGCGTCGGCGATCGCCTCGACCGGACGCGGGACGAGCGTCAGCGGCGTCCGTTCCTCGGCCGGCTTGGGCAAGGGCTGTTCGTGCCCGGTACGCTTACCGAGGACTCGATACAGTTGGAGCGCCATAAAACCGGCGATCATCGCGAGAATGACTAATAGGAACACGCGGCCTCCGGCGGGTTGGCAGACAGGGATACATAGGCGCAACGCACGAAGGTTTCAAATGATGCGCACTACCTAGCGGATCAGCGCCCGTTGAACTCCGCTCGCCCCCCTGCTACGCGCGCGGCTTCGACTGCGCCACCCGTGGCGACGTTATGACGGACATATTAAGGACGCGTTGCATGAGCGAGCAGGATGACGGCTTCATCACTTCCACCGGGATCTCCGGGGACCCCCTCGCCAATGGCGCCGATTCGGCCCCGGCTGCGGGCATGATCTCGCAGTACATCAAGGATTTCTCGTTCGAGAACCCGAATGCACCGGCGATCTTCCAGAACCAGACCGCGCCCGCGATCGACGTGCAGTTCAACATCGCGTCGGCGCAGGTCGGCGAGGACGTCTATGAAATCGTGCTGCGGATCGAAGTGAAGGCGGATGCCGACGGCCAGGTCGCGTTTCTCGTCGACCTTTCCTACGCCGGGCTGTTCGGCCTGCGCAATTTCCCCGGCGAGCATCTCCAGCCGTTCCTGCTGGCCGAAGCGCCGCGGCTGATGTTCCCGTTCGCGCGCCGCGTACTCGCCGATGCGATTCGCGACGGCGGCTTCCCGCCGCTGCTGCTCGAACCGATCGATTTCAGCGGCATCTTCCTGGCGCAGCAGGAAGCCGGCGCGACCGCAAACCCGCTCGGCTCGGCCTAAGCGGACCCTGTCCCCCCGGCACCGCGCCGGGGGGACCATCGGGCCGCGATTTCCCATGCTCCTCGAAAGCGCCCCGATCCGATGAACCTCACCCGCGCGCTCGGATCGATCGGCGGCCTTACCCTGGCGAGCCGGGTGCTCGGCCTCGTCCGCGATTCGCTGTTTGCGCGCTATGTCGGCGCAGGCTTTGCCTCCGACGCGTTCCTCGTCGCGTTCCGCCTGCCCAACCTCTTCCGCGCGCTGTTCGCGGAGGGCGCGTTTTCGGCGGCGTTCATCCCGATGTTCAACCAGAAGGTCGGCGACACGGCGGGCGACGGCCTGCCGACCGGGCTCGCCTTCGCGCGCGACGTGCTGTCGGTGCTGCTCCCGATCCTGATCGTCATGACGGTCGTGCTCGAGCTTGCCGCTTGGCCGGTCACCTACATGCTGTCGGGCGGGTTCAACGACGTTCGCGCCGACCAGTTCGATTTCGCGGTGCTGCTGTCGCGGCTGACGATCCCGTATCTCATGCTCATCAGCCTCGTGTCGCTGCTGGGCGGCATCCTCAATTCGCTCCAGAAATTCTGGGTCAACGCCGCCGCACCGATCCTGCTCAACCTCACGCTGATCGCCGCACTGTTGCTGTTCCACGCCAGCGACCCTTACGGCACCGCGCGCAACCAGGCGATCGCGGTGAGCATTTCGGGCGTGTTGCAGCTCCTGTGGCTGGTCTTGGCGTGCCGCGCCAACGGCGTCCGCCTCGGCTTCCGCCTGCCGCAAGTCACCCCCGACGTGAAGAAGATGCTGTCGCTGATCCTCCCCGCCGCAGCGGGCGCGGGCGCGGTGCAGATCAACCTCGTCGTCTCGACCGCGCTTGCGGCGTCACTGCTGCCGCACGGGTCGGTCACCTATATCTATATGGCCGACCGGGTGAACCAGTTGCCGCTCGGGCTGATCGGGATCGGGCTCGGCACCGTGCTGCTCCCGCTGATCTCGCGCCAGCTCGCGGCGGGCGAGGATGCGGTCGCGATGACGACGCAGAATCGCGGCCTCGAACTCGCGCTGCTGCTCACCCTCCCGGCGACCGTCGCGCTTGTGCTGTGCGGCGCGCCGATCGTCGCGGCGCTGTTCGAGCATGGCAAATACAGCGCGCTCGACACCTATTATACCGCACAAGCGCTTGCCGCCTTCTCGATCGGGCTGCCGAGCTATATCCTGGTCAAGGTGCTGACCCCGGGCTTCTACGCGCGGTCGGACACGAAGACGCCGGTCCGCCTCGCGACGCTGTCGATGGGGGTGAACCTGCTGCTCAACCTCGCGCTGATCGTGCCGCTCAAGCACATGGGTCCGCCGCTCGCGACCGCGCTTGCGTCGACCTTCAATGTCGTGCTGCTGTATCGCACGCTGCGCCTGCGCGGGCATTTCGAGCCCGACGCACGGCTCAAGCGGCGCGCGTGGCGGCTTGCGCTCGCGGCGCTGGCGATGGGGATCATCCTCTGGCTGCTCGAGGGGCTACTGACGCCCTATACGCATGGCGGCTGGGCGATCCGGACCGGCGCGATGGTCGTGCTGGTGGCGGCTGGCGGGCTGGTCTATGCGATCATGACCTTCGTCCTCGGGGCGTTTGCCCGCGACGACCTTTCCTTCCTGCGGCGCAAGCGCGCCTGACCTACGAGACCCTATCATGCGCGTCGTCTCCGGCATCCAGCCCACGGGCAATCTCCACCTCGGCAATTACCTCGGCGCGATCCGGCAATGGGTCGTGATGCAGGATGCGATGCCCGCGGGCGACGACTGCCTGTTCTTCCTGGCGGACCTGCATGCACTGTCGCAGCCGGTGGTCCCCGCCGAGCTCGACGCGAACACGACCGAGATGGCGGCGACGCTGCTCGCGTGCGGGATCGATCCCGCCCGCGCGATCCTGTTCAACCAGGCGCGCGTGCCCGCGCACAGCGCGCTCCACTGGATCCTGGGCGGGACGGCGCGGATGGGCTGGCTCAGCCGGATGACGCAGTGGAAGGACAAGGCGGGCAAGAAGGGCGAGACGCAAAGCGTCGGGCTGTTCACTTATCCCGTGCTCCAGGCCGCCGACGTGCTGCTGTATCAGGCGACGCATGTGCCGGTCGGCGAGGACCAGAAGCAGCATCTCGAGCTCGCGCGCGACATCGCGGTCAAGTTCAACGGCGATTATGGCAACACGTTCGTCCTGCCCGAGCCGTTGATCTCCAAAGCCGCCCCGCGGATCATGAGCCTGCGCGATGCGAGCGGGAAGATGTCCAAGTCGGATCCGTCGGATGCGTCGCGGATCAACCTGGTCGACAGCGACGAGCTGATCCTCGCCAAGTTCCGCAAGGCCAAGAGCGATGCGGATGCGCTGCCGAGCGAAGTCGCGGGGCTGGCGGAACGAGCCGAGGCGCGCAATCTCGTGACGATCTATGCCGCGCTCGAGGGGTCGACGCCCGATGCGGTGCTTGCGCAATATGCGGGTCAGGGGTTCGGCGCGTTCAAGCCTGCGCTGGCCGATCTGGCGGTGGCGACGCTTGCGCCGATTCGCGAGCGGCTGACCGCGTTGCTTGGGGATCGTGCGGCGGTGGGCGCGGTGCTCGCGGATGGCGCGGCGCGGGCGACGACGCTGGCGGCGCCGACGCTGGCGGCAGCGCAACGTGCGGTCGGCTTGCAGGTCTGAGGTTGAACGACCTCACTGGCGCTTCCCCGGCGAAGGCCGGGGCCCAGTCGAGGAACCGAAGAGTGCTGGCGACTGCGCGCGGTTACCGCCGCCATCGCTCCTGGGCCCCGGCCTTCGCCGGGGAAGTGTAGTGGGGGGAAGCACACGTAAGGCGCATGCTTCCGCACGCCTTACCCCTCGAGCTGCCGCATCAGCGTCCGCACCGAGCTGTCGATCTCGTGATCCTTGTCACGCAAATCCTCGATCCGGCGAACCGCGTGGATCACGGTCGAATGATCGCGCCCGCCGAACTTGCGCCCGATCTCGGGGAGCGAGCGCGTGGTCAGGCGCTTTGCGAGATACATCGCGATCTGCCGGGGCCGCGCGACGACGACCGCACGGCGTGCCGACACGAGGTCGATCGGCTTGATCTCGAAATGCGCGGAGACCGCCTTCTGGATCTCGTCGATCGTCACGCGGCGTTCCGCACCGCGCAGCACGTCGCCAAGCGTCGCGATCGCGAAGTCGAGGTCGATCTCGACATTGCTGAGCTGCGCATAGGCAACGACGCGGTTGAGCGCGCCTTCGAGGTCGCGGATGTTCGCGCTGATCCGCGACGCGAGCAGGTCGAGCACCGCGACCGGAACGCGCGCGCCCGGCATGTCGGTCAGCTTGCGGTCGAGCACGCGGCGGCGCAGCGCCAGATCGGGCGCCTTGATGTCCGCAACCAGACCGCACGACAGGCGCGAAGTGATGCGTTGTTCGACGCCGTCGAGGCCTTGCGGGCAGCGATCGGCCGAGATGACCAGGCGCTTCCCCGCGCCCATCACCTCGTTCATCGTGTGGAAGAATTCCTCCTGCGTCGCATCCTTGCCCGCGATGAACTGGAGATCGTCGATCAGCAGCAGGTCGGCGGCGCGCAGCCGGGTCTTGAACGCATGCGTCTCGCGCGTGCGGAGCGCCTGGACGAATTCGTACATGAACCGCTCGGCCGACATCAGCAGCACGCGCGCATTCGGCACCGCCGCCAGATAGGCCGCGCCGATCGCGTGCATCAGGTGGGTCTTGCCCTGCCCGGTGCCGCTGTGGAGGAACAGCGGGCTGAACCGCGGCACCCCCGGCTGCGCCAGCGCCATAGCGGCATTGTATGCGACCATGTTCGACGGATCGACCACGAAGCGGTCGAAGGTGAAGCGCGGGTCGAGCGACGGCTGCTCGATCGTCGGCACCGCGTCGGTGGATGCGACCGGCGCGGGTGCGGCGATCGTCTCGACCGTCACAACCTGCGGGGTGCGCGCGACCGTCTCGATTGAGACGCTGCGCACCGCCGGGATCAGGACGCGAAATTCCTGCAACAGCCGGTCGGCGTAATGATTCCGTACCCAATTCGTCATGAACGCCGACGGCAACCCGAGACGCACCGCGTCGAGATCGCTGCCGGGGATCAGAACGATGGGCTTCAGCCACTGATCGAACAACCGTACGCCGGACGATTCGCGGAGATTCGTACGGACCGTGGCCCACGCGTGTGCAACCATGTCGTCCTGCGTCGTGCTGGCGCTATGGTTGTTCGCGATCGCTGCCCCCTGCCCCAAAGATGCCACGACAAAACCCTTCCTCGGCCCCCCAGCGATGCCGGCGGAGCCCTAACGTATTAAAGACAAAAACCCCCACAGCCGGAATCAAGTCCGCCTGAACGTGCCATTCGAATTGAGTCGCGAGACGATCGTCTGCGCGGTGGAGGGCCAGTTATGAAGAACGGCCCGAGTCTATCAAGGCCTGCCCCTGTCAGATTTTTGAAATAATCAGCATTGACTCGGATTCAGCCAAGGATTCGCGTCAAAAATCGCATAACGCACAGAATTTACGCGATTAATTGTCGTTACACTTCCGTGAAGGTTATGCGAATCGCAGTAAAACGGGGCTTTCCAAAAACCGTCCCAAAGAAGTTCTTGAGATGTTCTTGATTAGCGGAAAAGTCACCTTTTTGCAGTGCACAAGGCACGACAAAAAGCCCGCCGGACACTGTCCGACGGGCGAATTGTTGCAACGGCGAAAGCCGATTAAGCGAGCGCGGTAAGGCGCTTCGTCAGGCGCGCGAACTTGCGCGACGCGGTGTTCTTGTGGAGCACGCCCTTGGCGACGCCGCGCATCAGCTCAGGCTGAACCTGCAGCATTGCGGCAGCGGCTGCTGCCTTGTCGCCGGACTCGAGTGCCGCTTCGGCCTTCTTGACGAAGGTGCGGATTCGGCCGACGCGGTTGCCGTTCACCAGTGCCCGTGCAGCGTTGCGACGGATACGCTTTTTCGCCTGTGGCGTGTTCGCCATGAAGCCCTCTGACTTTAGAAATAAGAAAGGGCGGGAGATGTCTCCCGGCCCCGGAAGCCGCTGCCCTTACCGAGAAGCGTGTCCCCGGTCAATCACTATGCACAGAATTAGCGTTGGCAAACCGGGCACCAGAACGTCGACCGCCCCCCTTCGGCATAGCGCTGAACCAGCCCGCCACAGGCGCAGGGCTGCCCGTCCCGGCCATAGACCGCGAACTGCTTGGAAAAATATCCGAGCTCGCCGTCGGGCTTGGCATAATCGCGCAGGGTCGATCCCCCCGCCTCGATCGCGGCGAGCAGCACCGTGCGAATCGCAGGCACGAGTCGCTCGAGCCGGGCGCGCGACACCTTGCCCGCCGCGCGCTTGGGCGAGATGCCCGCAAGGAACAGCGCCTCGCAGACATAGATGTTGCCCAGCCCCGCGACGATCCGCTGATCGAGCAGCATCAGCTTGATCGAGGCGATCCGGTCCTTGAGCATCCGGTGGAGGTAGGCCGCGGTCAGATCCGGCCCGAGCGGTTCGGGGCCAAGCGCGAGGAACGCCGGAAACGCGGCGATCGATTCGGTCGCGACCAGATCGACCGAGCCGAACCGCCGCGCATCGTTGAGCGCGAGCCGGTGCTGCGCGGTTTCGAGAATCAGATGATCGTGCGGCAACAGCTCCGCCGGATCGACTCGCCAGCGCCCCGACATGCCGAGGTGGAAGATCATCGTATCGCCGCGGGTCGTGTCGATCAGCCCGTATTTCGCGCGCCGTCCCAAGGCCGTTACCGTCGCGCCGGTCAGCCGTTGCCCGAGATCCTCCGGGAACGGCCGCCGCAGATCGGGGCGGCGCAGCTGGACCGCGGTGATGCGCTGCCCTTCGAGTACGGGGCGCAGGCCCCGCACGGTGGTTTCGACTTCGGGCAATTCTGGCATCGCAATCAGCTAGGTTGCGTTTGCCCGCGCCACAAGCACTGGCTAGAGCAGGCCGCATGACCGACCCCGCGCCCAACACCGTCTCCTTCGGCTACGAAGACATCCCCGCCTCCGAGAAGACCGCCCGCGTCGGCGGCGTCTTCTCGAGCGTTGCGGCCCGCTACGACATCATGAACGACGCGATGTCGGGCGGCATGCACCGCGTGTGGAAGGATCGCTTCGTCCGTCGCCTCAAGCCGCGCGACGGCGAGCAGATCCTCGACATGGCGGGCGGCACCGGCGACATTGCGTTCCGCATCGCCGAATCGGGTGCGAGCGTGACGGTCGCGGACATCAACCCACAGATGCTCGAAGTGGGCATGGAGCGCGCGGCAAAGCGCGGCATCGACGGTCTGGTATGGACCGAGGCGAATGCCGAGACGCTGACCTTCCCCGACCGCTTCTTCGACGCGTACACGATCGCGTTCGGGATCCGGAACGTGACCGACATCCCCAAGGCCCTGCGCGAGGCGCACCGCGTCTTGCGGCGTGGCGGGCGGTTCTTCTGCCTCGAATTCTCGACCACCGTGTGGCCGGGGTTCGCGGACGTGTACGACGCCTATTCGCACAAGGTCGTGCCGCAACTCGGCAAACTGCTCGCACAGGATTCGGAGAGCTATCGCTACCTGATCGAGTCGATCCGGCGCTTCCCCGACATGCCGACCTTCGAGGGGATGATCCGCGACGCGGGCTTCGTCCAGACCGGGGTCGAACCGATGCTCGGCGGGCTGGTCGCGATCCACCATGGCTGGAAGATTTGATGCGGCCGACCCTCAAAGCCCCTCCCCTTCAGGGGAGGGGTTGGGGTGGGGCCGTAGTGGGTCATCACGCCTACGCCTCGTCCACTACCCAGTCCTTCCCCACCCCCGGCCCCTCCCCTGAAGGGGAGGGGAGCGTCGCATGACCGCGCCTGCCGTCCATCTCTGGCGCCTGCTGAAATGGGGCCGCATTCTAGCGCGCCACGGTGCCCTGCAAGGCATCGAGCGCGACCTCAACACCCCTGCCCCGGTGCGCCGCCTCGCGCGGATCGCGCGGTTCGGTGCGCGCGTGCCGAAGGTGCCGCGCTATGCCGATGCGCTCCAGGCGATCGGTCCCGCCGCGATCAAGCTCGGCCAGACGCTGGCGACTCGCCCCGACATGGTCGGCGACGCCGCCGCGCTCGACCTGATGCGGTTGCAGGATGCGCTGCCCCCCGTCCCGTACGAGACGATCCACGCCGCGCTGACCCGCGCGTTCCAGCGCGACCCGGCCGAGCTGTTCCGGTCGATCGAGCCGGTACCCGTCGGCGCCGCGTCGATCGCGCAGGTCCACCGCGCGGTGACCACCGATGGCCGCACCGTCGCGATCAAGGTGCTCCGCCCCGGGGTCGAGGAAGATTTCACGCGCGCGATCGACACGTACGAATGGGCCGCCGCGCAGGTCGAGGCGATGGGCGGCGAACTGTCGCGGCTGCGCCCGCGCCTGACGATCGAGACGTTCAAGCGCTGGACCGCGCGCGAGCTTGACCTGCGGCGCGAGGCGGCGTCCGCGTCCGAGCTCGCGGATTCGATGGAAGCGGAGCCCGACTTCAAGGTTCCGACGATCGACTGGCAGCGCACCACCGGCAAGGTGCTGACGCTCGAATGGATCGACGGGATCAAGCTGTCGAACCGCGCCGCGCTGATCGCGGCAGGCTACGACCTGCCCAAGCTCGCCGACACGTTGGTCCACGCCTTCCTGCGCCAGGCGATCGCGGAAGGGTTCTTCCATGCCGACATGCACCAGGGCAATCTGTTCGCGCTTCCCGGCAACAAGATCGCCGCGATCGACTTCGGCATCATGGGCCGGATCGACCGGCGCGCGCGCGTCTGGCTGGCGGAGATCCTCTACGGGCTGATCACCGGCAATTACAAACGCGTCGCGGAGATCCATTTCGAGGCGGGCTATGTGCCCTCGCACCACAATGTCGCCGAGTTCGCGACCGCGCTGCGTGCGGTCGGCGAGCCGATGCGCGGGATGGCGGTCAAGGACATGTCGATCGGGATGATGCTCGACGGGCTGTTCAACATCACGCGTGATTTCGACATGCAGACCCAGCCGCACCTGCTGCTGCTGCAGAAGACGATGGTGATGGTCGAGGGCGTGGCCACCAGCCTCGATCCCGAGATCAACCTGTGGGATGCCGCCGCGCCGTTCGTGCGGGAGTGGATCCGCACCGAGCTCGGGCCGGAAGCGGCGGTCGCGGACCGGATCGTCACCGATCTGCGCACGTTCGCGCGGCTGCCCGACCTGATCCGCAACATCGAGCTGCGCTTCCCCAACCCGCCGGGCGCGCCGCCCGAGCCGCCGCTGCGGCACATCGAGATCGTCCGCTTCGGCGGCGGCTGGCGCTATGCCGCAGTCGCGATCGTCAGCGCCGCCGCCAGCCTCGGTATCGGATGGGTGTTGTGGGGGTAGCCACGCCCCCGCCGACGACCCCGCGGCCGCCGCTCTGGCTTGCCGGACCGTCGCGCTTCGCGATGCTGAACCGGACGCAGGCGCGCTGGGGGTTGGGGGCATTCGTGCTGCTGCTCGCCGCGACACTGCTGGCGCTGGCGAGCCCGCCGCCGGCTACAGTAGCGGGCGACACGACCCAGACCGACACGGCGTTATACGGTGCGATCGTATCGGGGATCCGCGGTGGCGGTGACTATTACAGCGTCACCGCCAACGCGCTTCGGCGTGGCGATTACCCGCTGCGGCCGTTCGTCACCTTCCGGTTGCCCGCGCTGGCGGTGGTCGAGGCGCATGTCCCGCAGTCGGTCATGGAATCGCTGCTCTACGCCCTGGTCGCGGGAACCGCCGCTGCGTGGTTCGTCCGGTTGCGCCCCGCCTTCCTGCGGACGCTCCCGCTGACCTGCGCGATGCTGTTGCTGGCGGGGGGCATGGCGGCGTTCGTCCAGCGCGACCTGATCGGCTTCCACGAAATCTGGGCGGGCTTGCTGATTGCGCTGTCGCTCGCGCTGCGACGCGATGATCGGTGGTCGGCCGCCGTCGCGATCGGGCTTGTTGCAATGCTGATCCGCGAGACGGCGGTCCTGTATGTCGGCATCATGGCGGTGCTCGCCTTTGCCGAGGGCAATCGCCGCGAAGCGTTTGGCTGGGGCGCGTCGATGGCAGTGCTGGCGCTCGTCCTCGCCTTTCATGCGCATGCCGTCGCCGACGTCGTCCGGCCGACCGATCCCGCATCGCCGGGTTGGGCGGGCCTGCTCGGATTCGGCTTCTTCGTCCGGGCGATGGTCGCATCGACCGCGCTCACCCTTGCGCCGCTGGTGGTTGCGGCCCCGCTGGTCGGGGTCGCGCTGTTCGGCTGGGCGAGCTGGGTCGAGCCGCTCGCGCTGCGCACACTGACGGTCTTCTGCGGCTATGCTGCGCTGCTCGGGCTGTTCGGGCGGGCCGACACCTTCTATTGGGGCCTGATGATCGCGCCCGTCCTTCTCGTCGGCCTCGCCTTTGCGCCCGATGGCCTGCGCGACCTCGTTTCGCGCGCACGCGACCGGCGGCGGATCACGGTCACGCGGCTGGTGCGATGAAGATCCTGCTGATCATCGGCGGCGGGATCGCGGCGTATAAGGCAAGCGAACTGATCCGGCTGTGCCGCAAGGCCGGCATTTCGGTCAAATGCGTGCTGACGACGGCGGCGCGCATTTCGTCACGCCCATGACGCTCGCCGCGCTGTCCGAGAACCAGGTGCACACCAGCCTGTGGGACCTGAAGGACGAGGTCGAGATGGGGCATATCCAGCTCAGCCGCGAGGCCGATCTGGTCGTCGTTGCGCCCGCCACTGCCGACCTGATGGCGAAGATGGCGGCGGGAATCGCGGATGATCTCGCGACGACGCTGCTGCTCGCGACCGACAAGCGAGTCCTCGCCGCCCCCGCGATGAACGTGCGGATGTGGCAGCACCCCGCCACCGTCCGCAATGTCGCGACGCTGCGCGGTGACGGGATCACGGTGCTCGACCCCGACGAGGGCGCGATGGCGTGCGGCGAATTCGGCCCCGGTCGCCTGCCCGAGCCGCCCGCCATTCTCGCCGCGATCCTCCAGTTGCTGAACGGCTGAGGGACCCTGGTCGCGATGCTGGACGGCAAGCATATTCTGGTCACCGCCGGCCCGACGCACGAGCCGATTGATCCGGTCCGCTATCTGGCCAACCGATCGTCGGGGAAACAGGGCTTCGCGATTGCTGCCGCGCTCGCGCGACGGGGTGCGCGGGTGACGCTGGTGGCTGGACCGGTGACCCTGCCGACGCCAGCCGGTGTGGAACGGATCGACGTGGAGACCGCGCTGGAGATGGCGGCGGCGGTCGCGGCCGCGCTCCCGGTCGATGCTGCGGTGATGGTCGCCGCCGTCGCCGACTGGCGCGTCGAGGGTGTTGCGCAGAAGATCAAGAAGGGGGCGGAAGCCCCCGTGCTGCGGCTGGTCGAGAACCCGGACATTCTCGCAACGCTTGCCAGGAGCCCGAACCGGCCGAGACTGCTGATAGGTTTCGCCGCGGAGACCGAGCGCGTGGTGGAACATGCCAGCGCCAAGCGACTGCGCAAGACGGTCGACTGGATCGTCGCCAATGACGTATCGGGCGATGTGATGGGCGGGGATGCCAACAGCATCCATCTCGTCACCGCTTCCGGGGTCGAAACCTGGGCGCGGATGCCGAAGGACCAGGTCGCCGACCGGCTCGCCGGGCGCATCGCCAGCGCCCTGCTTGCTCTGGATACCGCCCGCCGCCACCCCTGAGGTCAGGGATGGCGGTCCGGGCAGCCCGGGCTCAGTGCCCGAGCTTCTGCTTCAGTTCGTCGATCATCTTCGATGCATCGGCCTTGCTCAGGTCGGCGCTGGGGGCCTCGACCTTGGCTTCTTCGCAGAGGGTGGTGAGGTAGGATGCCTGCGCCCCGGTCATCGGATCACCGCCCGAGACCCAGTCCGCCGGATCTTTCTCGGTGTTCGAATCGGGATGTTCGTCGAGCTTCGGATTGTGCAGCTGTTCGGCCATGATGGGTCTCTCGATGTTTCTCGTATGTTCCGAACCCGCGAATGACTTTCCGGTTCCAGAATAACGCAGCGACGCGATTTCTTCGCCGCCACTCGGGGAATCCCGAGCCGCCGGTCGCGGGACGTCAGCGATAGCGGCGACGGGCACATCACCGCTGCCCCTGCCGGATCCAGATGACACGCATTCCGACCCTACGAGCCCCCGGCAGCCTGATCGGTGCGCCAGCGTGCTGATGGCGCAGGACCTGCGCCGTTGGCTGCGGCGGACCGTCGACGGCGCGGATGTCCAGCGTCATGTGATCGGCGCGCTGATCATGCGGGAAATCCAGACGCGCTACGGACGCGCCAACATCGGATACATGTGGATGCTGGTCGAACCCGCGATGCTCGCGGCCTCCGTCGCGCTCATCCACGTCGGCAGCGGCGGGACTGGCGGTGGGCATTACACCTCGGACCTGCGGCTGATCCCCTTCACGCTCATCGGATATTGCACCTTCATGATCTTCCGGTCGATCGTGACGCGGGCGGAGACCACGCTCGATGCGAACAAGGCCTTGCTGTTCCACCGCGTGGTGACGATCCTCGACATGCTGCTCGCCCGCGCGATCCTCGAACTGCTGGCGACGATGGCGGCGCTCGCCTTGCTTCTGTCCCTCGCCATCGCCTTCGGCATCGCGGACTGGCCCGCCCGTCCGCTGCGGTTGCTCGCGGGCATCGTGCTGCTGACCTGGTTCTCGCTCGCCTTGTCGATGGGGATCGCGACCGGATCCTATTTCAGCAAGGCCTTCAACAAGCTGGTTCATCCGGTGACGTATATCGCGATGCCGCTGTCGGGTGCGTTCTTCGTGCTGCAGTGGATCCCGCAACCCTATCGTGGCTATCTGTCGTGGTCGCCGCTCAACCAGATCTTCGAGATGGTCCACAGCGGCGCCTTCGGCAGCGTCGAGAGCCCGTATCTGGACCCGGCCTATGTCTTCGCATGGTGCCTCGGGCTCACCGTCCTTGGCCTGCTGGCGCTCCGCGTCCTGCGCCGCAACGTGCATCTGAGCTGATCCGATGACCTTCAAGACCGCGGTCGATCCTGCTGTACCCGAAGCGTCGCCTGATCCCGAGGATCGTATCGCGCTTCAGCCCCACGCGCCGGTCGTGCCGCGGCTGCTCAAGCGCCGCGCGGACCCGGAGGATGACGGATGGGGTGAGGACCTCGACCCGATCGACGCCGACCTGCCGGAGGTGGAAATCCCCCCGCACCGGCGGCGACGCTGGTTCCAGTCGCTCTTCCTGCTCCTCGTCCTGCTCCCGACGCTGGTAACCGTCGCGTTCGAATATCTGATCGTCAGCGACCAGTTCGAATCGGAAGCGAGCTTTATCGTACGCGCGCCGCAATCCGCGTCGCCGGGCAGCGGCCTCAGCCAGATCCTCGGCATGTCGACGGGCGCGGTGCCCGCCGACGCGCACAGCGTTGCGGAATATCTGTTGTCGCACGACGCGATCGATTCGCTCGGCCGCGGCACGTTGATCGCCATGTTCCGTCGCCCGGAGGCCGATCCGGCGACACGCCTGTGGTCGGCCGATCCCGCGCCGGAGACGCTGCTGCGTTTTTATCGCCATCAGGTCCATATCGCCAACGCGAGCGAAACCGGGATCACCGCGCTCCGCGTCCGCGCGTTCCGCCCCGCGGATGCCAAGGCGCTTGCGGACCGGCTGCTCGTTCTGGGGGAAATCCAGGTCGGCAACCTCAACCGCCGGATGTTCGAGGATGGCCTCAAGGTCGCGCGCCGCCAGATCGTCGAGGCCGAAGCCACGGTCGAACAGGCGCAGATCGCGCTCACCGCATTCCGCCAGGCGCGGCGCGACGTCGACCCGGAAAAGACCGGGTCCGCGCAGATCCAGACCGCCGCGAGCCTGCAGGAGCAGACCGCGCAGGCGCGCGCCAGCCTCGAGGCGATGGCGGCGACCGTCCCGTCGTCCGCACCGCAATACGCCGCGACGGCGCGCCGGGTCGCCGCGATGGAACGACAGGTCGCCACCGCCCAGGCCAGGCTTGCGGGATCGAACCGGTCGGTCGCGGGCGGGCTGGGGGATTACGAACATCTCCGGCTGCGCCAGGAATTCGCCTCCAAGCGCTACGAGGCGGCGGCGGCGAGTTTCCAGGCCGCCCGCGAGCAATTGCTGAAGCAGCAGTTGTTCATCGTCCCGGTCGTCAAGCCCAACCTCCCGGGGAAGGCGCTGTACCCCAAACGGCTCGAGACGGTCGCCACCGTCTTCTTCACCCTCGCCTTCGCGTTCGCGATCGGTTGGCTGATCCTCGCAGGTGTCCACGAACATGCAGAATGATGTGATGCTGCCGGTGCCCATGCTGGGCAAGCTCAAGATCCGGAAATCGAACGGTGTTCCGGTGACGTTCGACGTCCATCGCCTGCTCGCTGCCGCCAATACGGCGCGGGACCGGCAGCAATGGGAGAAGGCCGCAAAGCTGTACTGGCAGGCACTGATCCGGAACGACGCGCTGGCGCACATCTGGCTCCAATATGGCCACATGCTGCTGCAGTCGAAGGACTATGACCAGGCCGAAATGGCCTATTGCCGCGCCCGCGAACTCGACCCGGGATCCGACGTCGAGCTGCATCTGGGGCATCTCCACAAGGAGCGGGGCAACCTCCCCGCGGCGACCCGCGCCTATATGCGCGCCGCGCGCGCCTCGCCGGTCAACGGCGATGCCGTCCTGGCGCTGCATACGCTGATGGCGGCCGGATTCGACGTCTCTCCTCAAGAAATCATGAGTCTCCTGACGATGAAACAGCCGTTTAGCGAGCCCACGATGTTGTCCCCCTCCGCCACGGTGGACGCGACGACTGTCCTGTCCTTCCAGACGGACGATCCCGATGATCTCCTCATCGCCGACGATACCGCACGCTCGACCGGCACGTGCGCGACCACGATGGAGATCCTGCTGTCGGACGGGACCGCAGCGATCGTGTTCGACGCGTCCGACCTGATTTCCTACTTCCGCAATGCGCGGCTCCCCACCGGGATCCAGCGAGTCCAGATCGAGATGATCCGCGGCGCGCTCGAAACCCGGGAAGAGGGGACAGTGCGCGTCTGCGCCTTCCTCGACCATCGCGACGAATGGGTCGAGATCAGCCGCCCGCTGTTCCGGCATCTGTGCAGCATGAGCCTGGAAAGCGGCGATCGCACCGCCACGGACTGGATCAGCGTGCTCACGCAGTTGCGCCTCGAGATGACGATGGCGGACGCGCTCGTGTTTCCGCAGCGTGCGTATCTGATCAACCTCGGCACATCCTGGTGGCTCCAAAACTATTTCCTCTATGTCCGCAAGGCGAAGGCCGAATCCGATATCCGCTACGTTCCGTTCGTCCACGACCTGATCCCGGTGATGGCGAACGAGCATTGCGTGAAGGAACTGACGCAGGACTTCATCAGCTGGGTGATCGGCGCGTTCGACCATGCCGATTATTATTTGGTTAACTCGCTCTCCACCAAGCGCGACCTGGTCGCGGTCGGCGCGCGGCTTGGCCATGCGGTCGATCCCGAGCGGGTGGCGGTCATCCGGCTCGATGCGGATTTTAGAAAGCCCGCGACCTTGCCGAACGGCACAGCACGCCTCGCGCAATTCGGCGTCGTCCGCGAGAATTACATCCTTTTCGTGTCGACCATCGAGTCGCGCAAGAACCACCTCGGCGCGTTCGAGGCGTGGATCAGGCTCATCAAGACCTACGGCACTCGCAAAGTCCCCTACCTCGTCTGTGTCGGAAACCGTGGCTGGCTCAACGAAGCGATCTATGCGCGGCTGCAGTCGCATGGCGCCTCGACCTTTACCCCGTAGACCGCGGTGAACTGCGTGTAGAGGAAATAGGCGAGTGCCAGGACCAGCACACCGCCGATGCAATAGGCCAGGATCATCCCGCGCGACGTGCCGTCGAAGCGGAAATCCCCGGGGTCGGCCGGGCGGTCGACGTGGGTGGCGGCCATCAGTCGATCCCGCCCGACCGCACGCGCGATCCGCCTGCGTCCGATAGCGCGGCCCCCGCCGCCGCCATCACATGAGCCCCCCGCACGGCCATGTCAGTTCGCCGCGCTCGGCTTGCCGGTGACCAGGCCGACCTTGTCGAGGTCGAGCTGGCGGCAGAGGTCGAGCACTTCGGTGATCTTGCCATATTGCGCGGTCTGGTCGCCCTTGAGCACGATCGGGACGTCGGGGTTGCTCGCCTTGGCGGTGCGCAGCCGCGCCTCGAGATCGGTGAGCGTCACCGGAAAGGCATCCATGAAGATCTGCCCGTCGGTCGTGACGGTGATCGCGATCGTCTTGGGCTGGACGAGGCTTTGCGCCGCGCTCGCCTTGGGCAAATTGACCTTGATCCCCTGCACCGAGGCGGTCGCCATCAGGATGAAGATGACGAGCAGCACATAGGCCAGGTCGAGCATCGGGGTGATGTTGATGTCGTCATAGGCCTTGCGGCCGCCACCGGTTTGCATGGTCTGTCTCCGCTGTCTGCGATCAGGCCGGCTGGCCGGCGTGGAGCCGCTCGGCCGTCTGCGCGGCGGGCGGCGTCTTCGCGGCCTCGGCCTGCATTTCGGCGAGACGGGTGATCAGGCGATCGACGAACACGCGCATGTCGTCGGACAGCTTGGCGATCTGCGTGTTGAGGTAATTGTACCCGAACAGCGACGGGATCGCGCAGGCGAGCCCCGCGATCGTCGCCATCAGCGCCGCCGCGATTCCAGGCGCGATCGCATTGACGTTGACGTCCCCCGCCATCGCGACGCCGCCGAAGGTGTTCATGACGCCCATCACCGTGCCGAGCAGCCCGATGAACGGCCCGCCCGAAATCGCGATCGTCAGCAGCACCATGTTGCGGTCGAGCTTCTGATTCTCCTCGACCACGACCGCATCGACCGCTGCGCGCATCGCCTCGACCGCCTCGCTGGTGAGCGGCCGGTTGCCATAGAGGGTGCGGCGCACCTCGACCTCGTCGATCCCCTCTTCATAGATCCGCCCGAGCGGTGACCCGGCGACGACGGTGACCTCGCGCGGTGAGATCCCCGCGACGCTCTTCACGCTGACCAGTTCGGCGTGCATGTCCCGGAAACGCTTCATGAAGGCGGCGTTGGCGCGCTGCGCCCGGCCGACATAGCGCGCCTTGGCCGCCATCACCGCGAGCGCGACCGCGAGCATCAGCAGGCAGATCGCGATGATCGCGCCGTCGACCGCTTCGATCTTGCCGATGATGAACATCAGCGTCCCGCCACCCGCGCTCTGCCGCTCGGCCGCATCCGCGACGCTCAGCAGCTTGTTCGACGGGCCTTCGCCCTGCGCACTGGCAAGGATCATCGCCGCCGGCCGCGCGGTCCGCGACAGGCGCGTCTCGTCGAGCTCACCGCCGAACGGCCGCTCTGCCGCGCCACCGAGCGTCATCGGTCCATCGAGCGCGGGCAGCGCGCCCGCGCCCTGTGCGGCTTCGACCCCGTTGACGTACAGCCGATTGGCCGTCCCGTCGGCGACGAAGGCGAGATGCGCCCAGACGCCCGGCTGGACCGGCGTCGTTCCCTGCAGCCGCTGCCCGCCGATCTGCGCAAACGGCAGCCCGTTGGCGAAGCCGAGGACGAGCGCCCCCCGTGCAAAGGTCGCCTGCTCGCCGTCGAGTTTGTCGAGCTTGACCCAGCTTTCCAGCGTCAACGGCTTGCCCGCCGCCATCGTGAGCGAGGGGCTTGCCGGCACCATCAGTTCGCCCTGCCCCGCGAATTTCGCGGCGCGCGCGATGATGCCATTGTCGTCACGCCCCGGCGCGGCATTCTGCGCATTGTTCTTGTAGGCGGTCAGGTCGCGGACCGGCTGCCCGGCATTCTCGCTGAAGTGATAGGCCGCGATCGTGTCGGGATCATAGGTCCCCGCGACGTCGCTCGCGGCGGTCGCATTCTTGTTGCCGAAATAAATCCACAGTGTGCGCTTCTCGCCGCCCGACAGTTTGGGGACCGCAACCCACAGCGCGGCGATCCCGTTGGTCGCGTCGAACCGTTCGATATGGAACGGCAGCGGCGTCTTGCCGTCGCTGTCGACCACGCGGAGATCGGCGCCATTCTCGAGCGCGTCTGGGAAGGTGAAATTGCCGTTGTGGAGCCGGACCAGCAGCACCGTCCGCCCGATCGCGCCGCTCAGGTTCGCGCCCGACGGCGCGGTATCGACCGTCACCGCCTTGCGATACGGCCAGTCCTTGCTCCACCAGCCGCTGGCCTGCTGCGCATGCGCCGGTGACGCGATCGCACAGACTGCAAGCACCAGCGCCAGAATATATCGCCGCACGGTCGCTATCCCCCAAGTCAAAACCATGATCAGAACCCGCCCTTGATAGAAAAGCTGTAGCGCGGGTCGTACCGTCGCGAGACGGGCCCTCGACGCAATGGAACGCCGACCAGCGCTTCGCCGCTGATCGTCTTGAAGATCTGCAACCGCAGGCCCCCGCCGGTGCTCGAAAGGCGGAACAGATCGGCCTGGGATGCCAGCGGCGCGCGGATCCGCGCGTAGCCGGCGTCGCCGAACGCGAAGAGGCGCAGATCGTCGACGAACGACCCGAACACCGGCGCGAGACTTGGCGAGCGCAGTTCGAACGACGAGACGAAGCCGTCATCGCCGACCGCTTCGGACACGTAATAGCCGCGCACGCTGGACATGCCGCCGAGCGAGAATTGCTCGTTGGTGACGAGGCTCGCATCCGCCAATTGCCCGGTGAAGCGCAGCGCCGCCTGGATGTCGGAAGGCAGCAGGCGGGTGTAATTGAGGTCGAGGTTCCAGTGCAGGAAGTTCTCGCTGGCATCGACGCCGCGCCCGGTGAACTGGTCCGCGACGATCCCGGTCTTGCCGCCGCCGAGCGAACAGGTCGCGACATCGGCCGGGGGCGCGCTGCCGAACGGATTGTCGAAACAGGCGTCCCGCCGGACGACCCGCACCCCCGCGGTCGTCCCGAACGACAGGCCATAGCTCGACCGTTCGTCCGCGCCGGTCAGCGTATATTCCGCGACGACCGGGACATAGCGGATCGTGGTCGGCTGGAGCGCCGCCCCCTGGAACGAGATGTTTTCCTTGAACGCCTTGAAATCGGGGCCGAAGCTGATCTGCTGGAAGGTCTTTTCGCTCGGCAGCCGGTACGTCGCGCGCAGCCCGATCTGATAGCCGTTGCCGAGCACGTTGGTCCCGCCCAGCGCGGCGACATTGCTGTTCGAGCGATAGCCGTAGAGCAGGAACGACCAGGGTGAGCCGAGGATCGGCGCATTATACGATCCCGAGATCACCGCGCTCTGCCGCGTATCCTCCGGCGCGAGCGATCCCGTGACCGAGAGCGTATGCCCCAGCCCCAGGACGTTGGTGTAGCGCACCGTGCCGCTGAGGCGGAGCGGCTTGGTATTGGGGCTGTTGTCGTTGTTGAGTTCGAGCGAGGCGTGGACCGGCAGGCTGTCGTCGACCTTGAGGTCGACGTCGATCGTGCCGGGAACGCTCCCCGCCTTGAAGCGCGGGCTGATGAGGCGATCGGGGAAGCGGTTGGCGTCGCTGATGTCGCGCTGGAACGCCTTCAGGTCGATCGGCTGCCCCTCGACCAGCGACGGGATCTGCGCCCGCGCGGTCGCGACCGAATGATGCCGCGAGTCGACGACCTGCACCTTGCCGAGCGGCGTCTCGCTGACCGTGATCTGGACGATCCCGCGCGCGAACAGATCGTTCGGCTGGATCGGGATCGTGACGTCGACCGCCTCATAGCCGCGTGCGGCATAGGCCTCCTGCAACGCCTTTTGCGCGGCGATCACATCGGCATTGGTCCGGTCCGGGCCGAGATGCGGATAGATCAGCCGTTCGACTTCCGCCGCCGTCAGCTTCGTCACGCCGGACACATCGATCGCGCTGATCAGGAAGCGTTCCGGCGCGCTCGTCGGTTGCGCCTCGCCGTCAGAAGCCCTGGGCGGACCGGCTTGCGCGACCGCGATACCCGGTACCGCCACGGCGCAAACCGCCAGGAACAGCCCGCTGGAGATCGTCTGGAAATGGCGCATGTCAGGCCCGGATGGGTCCGGCGAAAACCATCGCCAGCAGCGTCGTCACCGTCGGACGGAGCGACCCGACACCTGCAACCCGGGCAATCGTCGCGCGAACAGAATGCGTAACCGAGCCGATCCACCGTGTTGCGACACCGCCGTGGCCAATCCCGCCCGTGACGTGACGCACGAACGCACTGCTCGATACCATGTGATCTTACCCCCCGGAACAAGCTCCTGCTGAAAGGACACGGCCAGGCAGTAAAATGGCAAAAGTTTTTTGTTACAAAATGGTGACGACAACTGGCCCGGACCGGACCTCAACGTGTTGCACTCTCTATATCTTTGACAGGGTTCTGGCGTATCGAGGCGGCTGACAGCACACGGTCTCTACAACCGCGGCAATCGATCTTGCCGGATCGCCCGGCGTCATCCAGGCGGCCCTCCGTTCCGGCAACGGCTGGTCCTCTTTTCATGGATATCGCGATCTTGTCTCGCCACAGGGTGCCCCGCCGCTTACCGTGTTCGGCGATGCCGCGCCTGAAGACCTTTCGCATGGTTGCGGGATCGCTGCTGCTCGCCGCCGCCGGCGACGCGACACTGCTGCGAGACGCAGCCGTAGCGCAGCAAGCCGCCTCCGATCGCGCGATCGCGTTCGACATACCGTCTTTGCCGCTCGACGCCGCGCTCGACCGCTATTTCCGCGTGACCGAGGTCCAGCTCCTGTATGATGCCGCGCTTGCCACCGGGCGGCGGTCCAGCCCCGTCCGCGGCAGCTATACCCCGCGCGAGGCGCTGCGCCGGTTGCTGGCGGGGACGGGGCTGATCCCCCGCTACACCCGGCCGAACGCCGCGATCCTGACGCTCCCCGCCGCATCGCCGCAAGCCGCACCGATTTCGCTCGGGCGGATCGTCGTGCGCGAACGCGTCGCGATCGGACGCCCCTCCCCGGTGGCACGGCTGGCCTATTACGGGATCCTCGAAACCGCGTTCGAGGACCACCTCCGCGCCGACCGCCGGACCAGCGGCCTCGCCTTCACGGTGCTCGCCGATCTCAGCATCGACGACCACGGGCACGTCGTCGGCATCCGGCTGGCCAGGGGAACCGGACAGACGCGCGGCGACCGGGCGGTGGCCGCCGTGCTCACCGATACCGTCGTGCCGCTCCCGCCCGACGGCCTCGCGCAGCCGTTGCGCCTCAGTCTCAGGGGCCGCACGCGCTAGTCGCCCCCGCGGCGCTGCATCCGACACCTGCCCGCCGCGCCGCCCTGCGGATTACCCCAGCCCGGTACTTGGTGATCAATTCTAGAACCCAGGCGCGGGCGGCCACAGCGCGGGGAAGGACGATCGGGACGTCATGATACGCTTACCCCAGAAGCACGAGGCCGACCCGAGCGGGGCAGTCGCGATGGGCCGCCGCACGATCGCGACCGAGGCGGAAGCGCTGTGGGCGCTCGCCCAGGGGCTCGATCAGACATTCGGCCGGGCGGTCCAGATCATCCAGACGACCGCAGGACGGCTCATCGTCTGCGGACTAGGCGGGGCCGGGCAGATCGCGGACAAGATCGCCTCGACTCTGATGGCGAGCGGGACGCCCGCGTGCTTCCTGCATGCCGGCGATGCGGTCCACGGCGATATCGGGACGATCCTGCGCGGCGACGCCCTGCTGCTGCTGTCCAACGCGGGCGACGCGCGCGAGCTCGGCATCATCGTCCGCCGCGCGGCCATGCTGGCGGTCCCGATCATCGCGATCACCGCCACCGGTCAGTCCGCGATCGCCGATGCGGCGGACGTCGTCCTGCTGCTCCCGGCGCGCCCCGAAGCCTGCCCGTTCGGCCGTTCCCCGACCACGTCGACCACGATGATGCTGGCGCTGGGGGATGCGCTGGCGGTCGCGCTGCTGCGGCTGCGCGGGCTCGACGCGCGGGATCTGGTCGACCTGCACCCGGGAAGCCGCCTGGGGCTCGATCTCGTCGCGGTCGAGGGGTTCATGCACAGCGGCGACGCGCTCCCGCTGGTCGCGCCGGATTGCCCGCTCCCCTTCGTCCTCGCGATGGTTTCGGAAAAAGGGCTCGGACAGGCGATCGTGATCGATTCGCAACAGCGGCTGCTGGGCATCATCACCGACGGTGACATCCGTCGCAACGCGCTGCGCCTGACCGACGCGACCGCCGCGGACGTCATGGTGCCGCGACTGCGGACGCTTTCGCTCGGCGCGATGGCGCGCGACGCGCTCGTGCTGATGGCGGGCGCGCGCATCACGTCGGTGGTCGTGATCGATTCCGAGGCAAGCGGCCGTGTCCGCGGGCTGGTGCATATCCACGACCTGCTGCGGCTCGGGATCGCGTGATGCTGACGCTGGTCGGCGGGAGCGATGTCCCGCCATCCCCACCGCGCGTCGCGATCGTCGTTCCCGCGCGCTTTGGCTCGACCCGCTTCCCGGGAAAGCCGCTCGCGCCGCTGCGCGGGGCCGGCGGCGCTGTCAAATCCGTGCTCGAGCGGACGTGGGAAGTCGCCTCCGGCGTCGGCGGGATCAGCGAGATCTGGATCGCGACCGACGATCACCGCGTCGCCGAGGAAGCGCTGCGGATCGGCGCCCGGGTCGCGATGACCGCGCGGTCCTGCCGCAACGGAACCGAGCGCTGCTGGGATGCGGTCCGGTCGGCGGGGATCGACGCGGACGTCATCGTCAACCTGCAAGGGGAAGCACCGCTGATCCCGCCGCTCGCGATCGATGCGCTGCTCGACACGATGCTCTCCGATCCGACGATCAGGGTTGCCGCGCCGATGGTCCGCTGCTCGCCGCTGATGGCCGCGCGGCTTCTGGCCGACGCGCGCGCGGGGAAGGTCGATGGCACGACCGTCGTTTGCGACCGGGCGTGCAACGCGCTGTATTTCTCGCGCCAGATCCTGCCGTTCATGCCGGATCGCCTGCGCGACCCCATCGTCCACGTTCCGCTGAGCGTCTTCGCCTACCGTCGCGCGGCGCTCGCCTGTTACGCCAGCGAAGCTCCCTCCGCACTCGAACTTGCCGAGGGGCTCGAGCAACTACGATTCCTCCACATCGGGATCACGATCCGCATGATCGAAGTGTGCGATCCCCCCGGGGGGTTGCGGGCGGTGAGCCACCCGGCCGATATCGCAAGCGTCGAGGCGGCCCTCGCCGAACGCCGCCTCGCCTGATCCGGCACCGCCGCCGAAGCGAAGCCCTCAGGCCTGCGCCGCGACGATGCCAGTGCCGAACGCAAGGACGACGGCGCGGATCTTGGTCGGCGCGCCAAGCTTGTCGAGCGCGTTGCGCAAGTGGAACTCGACCGTCCGACCCGAGATGCCCAACGTCTGCCCGCTCTCGTTGACGTTCTGCCCGAAGGCCGCGAGCCGAAGACACTCGATCTCGCGGTTCGACAGTTTCGGGCCATGTCCGACCCAATGCGCGACCGGGACCAGCGCCTTGGCGCGCGCGTGGAATTGCGCCGCGGTGAAGGCCAGTTCGGCCGCGCGCGCGTCGATGAGATCGCGGACGGCGGCCTCGTCGATCCCGAACAGGTTGAGATACGCGGGACACCCTTCGCTGTCCTGCACGGGGATCGTCAGCCCGGCATCGATCCCGCGACTGCGTTCGCCATCGAGCCACGCGCGCTGTTGCGGCGTCACGTCCTGCCCCGACCGCGTCGACCAGGCGAAGGGGGCGAAGGCGTTCCGGATCTGGCCGATCGACGGGTCCGCCCGGATCCATTGCTCGTCCTCGCGGTCCGCCTGGCTAGAGGTCGACAAATACCGGATCGGCTGCGCGCTGTCCGCGTCGCCAAGCCCCCAGCACAGCCGCCCGAGTTGAATGTAGCGCGCGCCATAGAAGCCGAGTCCGCGCGCGAACTTGAGCAGCCATGTCCGCAATTCCGCTGCCGTCCGACAGGTTTCGATGACAGCCGACGAGTCCTTCGCGGGCGGAACGGCGCGCGGGACAGTCTTCGCGATGAACACATTAGAGAATGTCTGCCCCACATCGTCGTGCGGTACCCGGCTTATCAACATTGCTGCCCCCTGACTGTTCCCCGCTTCAAGGACACGTCGAAAGCACAGGTTTGGCAAAAGTTTTTTACTGCAGTTTTGTTACGATACCGCCCGTTTGCGCGCGATCGTTCTGCCGATCATGTCAGTATGACGACATTGCCCGGAAGCCGGTAAATCGTGACGCCCAGACCCAGTTCCGCCTGGTCGAAGAAGGTGTCCAACCGGTTCATGGCGTACGTCCCGCTCAGCCGCCGGTCGGCAAGGCGACGGTCGGCCAGGAAGATCCTGCCGGCGCGGTAGCGGTTGAGCTCGACCACCACGTCGCGCATCGGCATGTCGTGGAAGATCAGCGTCCCTTTCTGCCACGCGGTGAGGACCGCCGGGTCGGCGCCGCGCTCGACCGCACCGATCCCGCTGCGATCGTACCGGACCGCTTCGCTCGGTTCGAGCTTCCGCGTCTCCCCGGACCAGGCGACCGCGACGGTCCCCTCGAGGCAGGTGATACAGACCTGGTCGCCGTCGCGCCGCGCGCTCATCCGGCCTGCGGTCACGGTCCCCCGCCCCGGCCCCGCCAGCACCGCGGCGCGCGCCGATGGTCCGTCCGCGATGATCGCCTCGCCGTCGATCAGGTCGATCGCAGGCATCCCCAGCCCGGTCCGCAGGCCGACACTCGTCCGCGTGTTGAGATCGGCCAGCGCGCCACCGGCCAGCCGGATCCGCCGCCGTTCGCCGGGCCCGGTCCGCACGTCTGCCGTG
Source organism: Sphingomonas sp. PAMC 26621 (assembly GCF_000251145.1). GTDB lineage: Bacteria > Pseudomonadota > Alphaproteobacteria > Sphingomonadales > Sphingomonadaceae > Sphingomonas. The sequence continues at coordinate 104,353 of NZ_AIDW01000023.1, forward strand.
AAAACGGACGGTGCGGGAAGAACGTCGAGCGTCCGCCCCGCGAACACGGCGCCCCCCGCCACCGACGCGGCGAGCGCGCCGCCCAGGATGCCGCGCCGGCTTAGCTGCCGACCGAGGACCCCGCGCGACGCCACCACCGCGCCGTCGTCGTTCGCCGCCGGGCAGGTCCGGCTTGGCTGACCGGGCCGGGCGTGCGGGATCAGGCGAGTCAGGCGGATCGCGGAGCGAAAGGCTTCCTCATGCGCCGGGCTCGTCGCGCGCCAAGTGATGAAGGCGGCGGCGTCATGGTCGGTCGCCTCGCCCGAGCGAAGGCGAGTCAGATGATCGAGCCCCTCCAGCCGCAGGCGCGCCAGATCGTCTTCCCAATCCAGGCGTTCCGTCATCGTGACATGGTACCCAATCGCTCAAGGGCAAACGCGCTGCCAACCAGCATCGTACTCAATCCCTACCGTGATGACACCTGAGCGAGCCGTTTTTGCAACTCCGCCACACAAAAATTTGCGGTCGCGGCGTGAACGTAGCGGTTTGCGAGCAGCAATTCGTGCCGCACCGTCCGTTCCGACACGTTGAATTCGATCGCCAGATCCTTGTATCCGGATCCTTCGACCCAGAACCGCAGGAACATCGCGCGGCGCCGCGGGGCCAGTTCCCCCAGCGCGCGTTCGACCGCCGCGAGCTCGGACCGCGCCTCCAGCGTGCGCAACGCATCGGGTGTCTCGTCGGGGATATCGATCAGCGGATCGATCTCCGCCGAGGACAGGTGGCGCGCTTCGGAGCGTGTGTTGTTCTTCGCGATGTTGAGCGCGGTGACGAGGATATAGGAGCGCGGGTTGCGGATCTCGCCGAGATTCTCGGCACGGCTGAGCCGGATGTAGGTGTCCTGCAGTGCCTCGTTCGCAAGATCCGCCGAACCCAGCCGCCCCGCGAGCCGTCGCCGGAACTCGGGATATGCGGAAATGAGGAGGCTGACGAGCCCGTTGCGGCTGGTCGTCACGCCAGCGCTCCGGTCGTGCACGATCCCGCGAAAGAACAGGCACCGTCCATCGGCTTACCGTGCCGATCCGCTGGCGACCTGCTGGATGGCGGCGGAGTCGAGTTCGATCACGAAATCCATCCGCGCCGGTAGCGCCACCGGGATCGGCGGCAGGGGTTGCGCCCGCGTCAGCGCGTCGGTCGCGGCGGTGTCGAGCACGTCGGACCCCGAGCTTTCCTGAATCCAGCTGGTCAGCACGTTGCCGGCGCGGTCGAGGCGAAAGGCAAGCTGCGTCACGCCGGACAGATGCAGCCGGCGCGCGGCGGCGGGGTAGCGGCTGTTGCGCGCGATCGTTTCGTACAACTGCCGTTGATAGGTCGCCAGCGTGTCCTGCGCTGCGGCGCCATCCGGAACCCTGGGTGCGACGGGCGCGGTATCGGGCATGGAGGCCGCATCGGCCGCGCCGACCGGTGCGACGGTGGCATCCGGAGTCGCGCTTCCCGTTTCGGAACGGGGTGCCCCGGGGGGTGCGATGGCCGCCGGTGCCGCCGCGCTGCGAGTCGGCGGCAGGCTCCGCTGCGGCGCGGCGGCGCGCGGCACCGGGGCGAACGAAACCGCCATCACGGTACCGTGCGGCACTGGCACGGTCGCGCCATGCGGCATGCGATAGCCGGCGAGCAAGCAACCGCCAAGGATTGCCGCATGCGCCACGCAGGAGCAGACCATACTCAACAAGTTGATGCGGTTGGTGGCGGGCATGATTACTCGCATGGAGTCGCGGTGACACTCACTATCTAGACCATCGTTTGGGACGTTCGTGTGACATGGTGTAGCTGGTGACTTTCCCAGCTAGGGATTTACCGAGTTACGATTCCCCTTGTGCGCTGAAAACACCGGTCTCATCGCCATTGCCGAAGCGCCGGACAGAAACGCGGACGGCCCCCGTCGGCGGTTGGCCCGCCGCGGACTTGCCGGTATGGCACGCGCTGCACCACGGGGCCGCCAGCACCGCCGCCGCGGTTGGGCATGGGAACAGACACAGATGACAGACTCGGCCCGGATCGACGTCGAATTCGGATCCTCGACGACCGGCTCCACGGCTGGGGCCTGCCGCGCTACCAGACCGACATGGCGGCGGGGCTCGATCTCCACGCCTGCATCGCGGAACCGCTGACGCTCCAGCCACAGGCCCCCGCGGTCCTCATCCCGTCGGGGATCGCGGTGCTGATGAACGACCCCGGCATGGCCGCCATCCTGCTCGCGCGTTCGGGCCTCGGCCACAAGAAGGGGCTGATCCTCGGCCAGTCGGTCGGGCTGATCGACGCGGATTATTGCGACCAGATCTATATCAGCGCGTGGCTGCGAACGCCCCCCGGCTCCGAACCGCTGGTGGTCCAGCCGGGCGACCGGATCGCGCAGCTCGTCTTCGTGCCGATCCTGCGCCCGACGCTCCGCGTGGTCGACACCTTCAGCACCGAGACGACCCGCGGTCTCGGCGGCTTCGGCTCGACCGGCATTCGCCGCGAACCCTGAGCCGGTCGACCGTTCCGGGCCTGTTTCGGTCTCGGCTGAGCGCGCTATAGTGGAAAACCGCAATCGCGCGGCCGATATGGCGGATGCCCGCACGGGCAGATCGAAGGGACGATGATACTAGCCTTACTTCTGATGCAGGCGGAGCCGCAGCCCGCCCCGCCGCCGGCGCTGCCGTCCGACTGGTCGGCGATGATCCAGCTGCCCTATGTCGCACCCCGCCAGGTGACCCCGCAGGTGACGCGCTTCGTCGCGAGCGAGATCGCGGCGGGCCGCTGCGCCGCGCCACGCCCGGGCGACGGCCACTATGTCGTCCGCGTCGACGTCGCGACGCTGGTCGGCACCGACGGCGCGGTCCGCCGGATCGTCCCGCACGCAATCGGCTGCCCGACGGTCGAGCAATATGCGGTCGGCCTCGTCACCGGCTTCGCGCGCGGCAATCTGATCCCGAGCGGACGGACGGGCGAAACCTGGTATCGCACCTCCATCGTGTTCGACTGGCGCGAATGAGCACGCTCGAAGACGCCGAACTCGATCGCTACGCCCGCCACATCGTCCTGCGCGAAGTCGGCGGCGCGGGGCAGTTGAAGCTGAAAGCGGCGAGCGTCGCGGTGGTCGGCGCAGGCGGGATCGGCAGCCCCGCGATCCAGTATCTCGCCGCAGCCGGCATCGGACGGCTGGTGCTGATCGACGACGACCATGTCGACCTGTCCAACCTCCAGCGCCAGACGCTGTTCGGCGACGCCGACGTCGGCACCGCCAAGGTCGCAGCCGCACGCGCGGCGGCGGAGCGGATCACCCCGCACGTCACGATCGAACCGCTCCAGCAGCGCCTCGATCCGACCAACGCCGCGACGCTGCTCGCCGGAGTCGACGTCGTGCTCGACGGGACCGACAGTTTCGCCACGCGCCTCGCGGTCGCGGATGCGGCGCACGCGCTGCGCATCCCGCTCGTCTCCTCGGCGGTCGGGCAGTTCGAGGGCCAGCTCGGCGTGTTCCGCGGGTGGGAGCCGGACAAGCCGTGCTACCGCTGCTTCGTCGGCAACAGCGTCGACACCGCGGGCGACAGTTGCGCCGAACAGGGCGTGATCGGCGCGATGACCGGGGTGATGGGGAGCCTCGCCGCGCTCGAGGCGATGCGCAGCATCGTCGGCTTCGGCGAGGACAGCGCGGGCAAGCTGCTGCTGGTCGATGCGCTCGCCTTCCGTTTCCGCACGATCAAATTGCCGAAAGACCCCGGATGCCCGGGATGCGGTTAGCCCGACCTTAAGCGATCGCGGGTAAGCCGGCGGGATGAGCACTACTATCCCCCGCCCCCGTAAAGTTCTCGTTATCTTCGGGACTCGTCCCGAGGCGATCAAGCTGTTCCCGGTCGTCGCGGCGCTCGCCGCCAGGCCGGGGCTGGTGGTCCGCACCTGCGTCACCGCGCAGCATCGCGGGCTGCTCGACCAGGTCCTTGCGATCGCAGGACTCACCCCGGATATCGATCTCGACCTGATGGAGCCCGGCCAGTCGCTCGACCGGCTCACCGCACGGCTGCTCGTCGCGCTCGGCGAGGTGATGGACGCCGAGCGGCCCGACCGCGTGATCGTCCAGGGCGACACCGCGACCGCAATGGTCGGCGCGCTCGCGGCCTATTACCGCAAGATCCCCGTCGCGCATGTCGAGGCGGGCCTGCGCTCAGGCGACATCTATCACCCGTGGCCGGAGGAGGTGAACCGCCGGATCGTCGCGCCGATCGCCGACCAGCATTACGCCCCGACCGAAACCGCCGCCGCCGCGCTCCGCCGCGAGAACATCGCCCCCGCGACGATCCACGTAACCGGCAACACCGTCATCGACGCGCTCCACGCCACCCGCGCGAAGCTCGCCGCCGATCCATCGCTCGCAGCAGGCCTGGACGAGATCGCCACGAGGTTCGCGGGCAAGCGCATCGTCCTCGTCACCACACATCGTCGCGAGAATTTCGGCGGCGGCATGGAAAACATCGCGCGCGCGCTCGCGCGGATCGCCGCGCGCGAAGACACCGCGATCCTGTTCCCGGTCCATCCCAACCCCAATGTCGTCGCGGTGATGGACGCGCTGCTCGGGCAACGCGCCAACATCGCGCGGATCGACCCGCTCGATTACCCGCACTTCATCCGCGCGCTCGATCTCGCGCATATCGTGCTCACCGATTCGGGCGGCGTGCAGGAGGAAGCGCCCGCGCTTGCCAAGCCCGTGCTGGTGATGCGTGAGACGACCGAACGCCCCGAAGGCGTGGAAGCGGGCACCGCGCGGCTGATCGGCACCGACAGCGACCGCATCGTTTCCGAAATATCAACGCTCATCGACGACAAGGCTGCGTACCAGGCCATGGCCCGCGCCCACAATCCGTTCGGCGACGGCCATGCGTCCGCACGGATCGCAAAGGGTGTAGCCGATGGTTTCGGATTCTGAGCTTAACGTCGTCGTCGTCGGCCTCGGCTATATCGGCCTCCCCACCGCCGCGGTGATCGCGCGAACCGGCGCCAAAGTGCTCGGCATCGACGTGTCCGAACATGTCGTCGAGACGGTCAATTCGGGCAAGGTCCATATCGAGGAAGTCGATCTCGACGGGCTCGTCTCGGGGGTCGTCGCGCGCGGCTATCTGCGCGCCGCGACCCAGATCGAACCCGCCGACGTCTTCGTCATCGCGGTCCCGACGCCGTTCGCGGACGATCATGCCCCCAACATCGGCTATGTCCTGCGCGCCGCGACGACGATCGCCACCGTGCTCAAGGCGGGCGACGTGGTGATCCTCGAATCGACCTCGCCGGTCGGCACGACCGAGAAGGTCCGCGACCTGCTCGCGCAGTTGCGCCCCGATCTGAAGGTCCCCGGCAAGACCGGCGAGAGCGCCGACGTCGCGATCGCCTATTGCCCCGAGCGAGTCCTTCCCGGCCGCATCCTCGTCGAACTGATCGACAATGATCGCGTGATCGGCGGCATCACCCCCCGCTGTGCGCGCAAGGCGCTGCAATTCTACCGCCGGTTCGTGCGCGGCGCGTGCGTCACCACCACCAGCCGCGCGGCGGAAATGACCAAGCTCACCGAAAACGCGTTCCGCGACGTCAACATCGCCTTCGCAAACGAACTCAGCCGCGTCGCCGACACGATGGACGTCGACGTTTGGGAGGTGATCCGCCTCGCCAACCGCCATCCGCGCGTCAACATCCTCTCGCCCGGCCCCGGCGTCGGCGGGCATTGCATCGCGGTCGACCCGTGGTTCCTCGTCCACGCCGACCCCGCCAACACTCCGCTGATCCGGACCGCGCGCGAAGTGAACGACGCGAAGATCGACTATGTCGTCGCGCGCGCCGAGGCGATGGTCGCCGCCAATCCGGGGATGACGGTCGCGTGCCTCGGCTTGGCTTTCAAGGCGAACATCGACGATTTCCGCGAAAGCCCCGCGCTCAAGGTCGCGACCGCGCTCGCACAGCGCTTCGGCGACCGGCTGTGCGTGGTCGAGCCCTACACCAACGCGCTCCCCGCCACGTTCGACGGGACGGGCGCACGGCTTGCGGACATCGACACCGCGATCGAGACCTGCGGGATCATGATCGTGCTGGTCGATCACGACGTCTTCAAGTCGGTCCCGGTCGACGAGCGCGCGGACAAGCTCGTCTACGACACGCGCGGCATCTGGCCGGACCAGCCGCGGGTGGTGGCGCGGGCCGAGCCGATGCGGCTGGCGGGGTGACCGCGCACGATAAGAGACTTTCGCGAAAATCGTTCCGCCCCACGCCCGTCACCCCGGCGAAGGCCGGGGCCGTCTAGTTATCCACGCACAGCGGAATGGCGGAGTGCTATATCGCCGGTTGCGCCGCCTAACATGGCGGCCCCCGGCTTCGCGAGACCTCTGCGAAACCATAGCTGTTCTCCCGCGGAGGCGGGAGCCCAGGAGTTGCGAGAGCTTTGAGGTGTTGTTTTGCTTGGCTCTGGATTCCCGCCTTCGCGGGAAAACAGCAAACGGGGAGTCCGTAAACTGACTTCCGCAGAGGTCTCGCCTTCGCCGGGGTGACGGAAGGGGGCAGAAGCAAGACGTTTGCCCCAATCTCACACGGCGCTGACCGAACGACGTCGCTCGAAACAGACGGTTGCGACGACCGTCGCGGCCTAACCCCTCACCCCGAAACCGCGACCGCCTCCGCCCCGGCATAAGCGCTCTCGGTCTCCTCGATCCAGCCGCCACCGATCACCCGGTCGCTTCCGTACAGCACGGTCGCCTGCCCCGGCGCGACGCCATATTCAGGCGAATCGAACATCACCCAATCCCCGTCGCGTCGTGCCGGCACCGGCTTGGCGAGCGATCGCACCTTGGCGGTCAACGGCCCGTCATACCCGCCGCCGAGCCAGTTGATCCCGCTCAGCCGCGCCCCGCGCACCGCCAGCGCGGCGCGCGGGCCAACGACGACGCGCCGCGTGTCGGCTTCCAGCCGGATGACGTACAAGGGTTCGGGCGTTCCGCCGATCTCGAGCCCGCGGCGCTGCCCGACGGTGAAGTGGATCAGCCCCTTGTGCCGCCCGAGCACGCGGCCCGTCGCATCGACGATCTCGCCCGCGGTATCCGCCTCGGGTCGCAGTTTTTTGACGAGCGCGGCGTAATTGCCGTCAGGGACGAAGCAGATGTCCTGGCTGTCGGGCTTGCCCGCGACGCCCAGCCCGAGCTCGGCGGCGATTTCGCGCACGCGGGTCTTGGGCAGGCCGCCCAGCGGAAAGCGCAGATAGTCGAGCTGCGTCTGCGTCGTGGCGAACAGGAAATAGCTCTGGTCCCGCGCCGGGTCGATCGCACGGTGCAGTTCGGCACCCGTAGGTCCCTCGACCCGCCGGACGTAATGTCCGGTGGCGAGGCAATCCGCCCCCAGATCGCGCGCGGCGCTGAGCAGATCCGTGAATTTCGGCCCCATGTTGCACTGGATGCACGGGATCGGTGTGCGTCCGGCGAGATAATCGTCGGCGAACCGGTCGATCACCTGGTCGCGAAACCGCGTTTCGTGGTCGAACACATAGTGCGCGATCCCCAGCCGGTCGCACACGCCGCGTGCATCGCGAATGTCGCGGCCCGCGCAGCACGATCCCGCGCGCCCCACCGCTTCGCCGTGATCGTAGAGCTGGAGCGTGATCCCGATCACCTCGGCCCCGCTGCGCGCCGCCAACGCGGCGACGACCGAGCTGTCGACCCCGCCGGACATCGCCACGACGATGCGCTTGCCCGCGGTGTCGGGCCCCAACTGAAAGTCTGCGTCTGTCATGATCCATCCAGATAGGCGTTCCGGCCTGCACTTGCAAAATCAGCGCGAAATAAGCCCGGTCTTTACGCAGCCGTTAAGACCTTCTGTCTAAAGGTCAGCACTTGCCTCTTGGAAGTGCGTGCGTGGACCTGAGTTTTTCCCGATTTGAAGCAGACGGGCAGGTCGTGGCGCTCCCGCCCGATCTTGCCGTGCTGATGGTCGGCGTGGCGGCACGACAGGCGGCGAGTCCGACCGCGATGGTCCAGGCCGGGCTGCCGCGAATCCATCGCAGCGATCCGTTCGTCCCGGCGCACGGGGCGTTCAACGTCGCGGTCTGGGATCTGCTCGAAAAATGCGGCGAGCGGAGGAAAGCGTGAACGCGCCGTTTACCGAGACGCTTTAGCCAGCGTTCAAGTCCACCGTTTAAGACCGTAACGATTGAAATGCCGGGGCTTCCCCGCCCCAACACGAGGTCCTTTAGAATGATCGAGAACCAGAAGATCCGCCCGGCCAAGGTGATCGGACCGCTTGGAGAGCCGCTGACGCTCGACACGCTGCCGCCGCCCGAGACGACGCGTTGGGTCGTGCGCCGCAAGGCGGAGGTCGTCGCGGCGGTCAATGGCGGGCTGCTGTCGGTCGACGAGGTCTGCGAACGCTATGGCCTGACGGTCGAGGAATTCGCGGGCTGGCAACGCGCGATCGACCGCTCGGGGATGCCGGGGCTGCGCGTCACGCGGATCCAGCATTACAAGTCACTGTACGAGCGTCAGCAAAAATACTGATTGCCAAAGCGGCAACGGCTTTTGCTCGAACCGGGGCCGGAACAAAATTTGCTGGTTGAGAGTCTTGCTTCCGTGAACCCGGATGGACCCGGGCAACGGAGGGTAAAATGGTTGGACTTATTGTTTGGCTCGTCGTCGGTGGCGTGTGCGGTTGGCTTGCCAGCATGATCATGCGGACCGATGGCCAGCAGGGTATGGTGCTCAACGTCGTCGTCGGCATCATCGGCTCGGTGATCGCGTCGTTCCTGTTCGGTGCGGGCATCAATGAAGCCATCACCATCAACACGTTCATCTACTCGCTGATCGGCGCGGTGATCCTGCTCGCGATCGTCAATCTCGTGCGTCGCGGTACCGTTCGCTAACAGCGAACCGTTCGACCCGAACACGATGGGCCGCTGGGGAAACCCAGCGGCCTTTTTTGTGTTTTATCTTTCTATTTCAACAAGAAGCGCACTGATACCGAAACGCTGACCTGCGTTTCCCCGGCCGCGATCGGGGTCGATTCGCTGGCCTTCATCGCCCGCGCCATCGCATAGATCGGCGGCTGCGGGTTCGACCCGTCGTTCGCGCCGTTCTCGCTGATCGTCACGATCCGCGCGACGCTCAAGCCCGCCGCCTTGGCGTACAGCTCGGCCCGCGCGCGTGCGATCTTGACTGCGTTTGCCCGCGCCTCGTCCAGCGCCGCATCGGGCTGATCAAGCGACAGCGACGGTCCGTCGATCTGGTTCGCGCCCTGCGCGACGAGCGCATCGAGGATCGCGCCCGATTTCGCCACGTCGCGGAAGCGGATCGAGACGCTGTTGCTCGCCTGATAGCCGGTGACCGCGGGCGGCTGGTTCTCGGCGTAGCGATATTGCGGGCTGAGGGCGACGCTGGCGGTCCGGATGTCGCGCTGCGCGACACCCGCCTGCTTCAGCGCGGCGAGGACGCGGGTCATCCGCGTCGCATTCTCCGACAAGGCGGCGGCGGCGGTCTGCCCCTGCGTCACGACGCCAGCGCGGATCGTCGCGACGTCGGGAACCCGCGTGGTGCGCCCTTCGGCGGACACCTCGAGCACCGTCGCGTCGGGGAGGATCGTCGGCGCGGTCTGCGCCAGGGCGGGGGCGGCCACGCCCAGAACCGCGGGGGCCAGCAGCAACATCGTCGAACGCATCGTCATCTCCCAATATGCCAGGCGAACCGGCCCGGCGCAGCGCCCTGTTGCCAGCTTTGCCTGAAACGGGCGATGAACAATCGTAACGCTAGCGTATTCGCTCCGGGACCGGAACCGGGGCTTCGTCCGCGATCGCCGTGCGGGGCTGCTGCCCCCAGCTTTCGCGTCCGGTCAGAAAGGCGTGCCAGCCCCACACCGCGCCCGCATGCCGCAACAGCTGGAAACTGAACGGCTCGGCGATCGCCGCGACGAGGGCGGGTAGCAGCGACAAGCCATCGCGCTGCCCGGTCCAGCGCTTGTAGATGCCGAGCGACCACAGATGGAAACTGAGGTCGATCGCGATCTTGGCGACCATCACCGCAAGGATCGGCAGGGCGACGGCAAACCGTCCGGTCACCACCAGTCCGATCAGGATCGCGAATGCTGCCAGCCCGTAGATCGGCTGCAGCGTATCGAGCGCCTTGACCGGCAGCATCGCGGTGCCGAGCCAGCCGAACCGCCGCGCGCCGACCATGTCGCGGTTCCAATATTGCGTCTGGAGGAACCCGCCGAACCACCGCCGCCGCTGCCGCAGGAACGCCATCGGGCTCGCGGGCGCATCGGTCCGCGCCAGCGCGCCGCCGACCACCCGGACGCGCCAGTCGTGCCCGTGATCGACCGCATGGCGGTGAAGCCGGTGGATCAGTTCGTAATCCTCGACCATGCAATCGGGATCGAACCCGCCGACCGCGACCACCGCATCCCGCCGGAACGCGGCGAACGCGCCCGAGATGAGCAACAGGCTGCCCAATTGCTCCCACGCATGTCGCGACAGGAAGTTGCGGACATATTCGTAGCTCTGGAACCACTGGAACAGCCGGCCTTGCAGATCCGGTCCGCAGATCGGCGCGAGGACGCCGGTGGCCGCAACCAGTTCGGGCTCGGCGGCAAACGCCGCGCGCATCGCGGCAATCGCGCCGGGTTCGAGCAGCGTATCGGCATCGACCGTCAGCACGACCGTGGTATCGATCCGAAGCATCGCTTCGTTCAGCGCGCGCGCCTTGCCGCCGTGCGGCAACCGCAGCCACCGGAGCGCGGGGAGCACCGCTGACCGTTCGGAAATCCCGCCAAGCGGGGGCACCGCAAGTCCGTACCGCCGCGACAGTACTTCGGTGGTCGCATCGCTCGATCCATCGTCCGCAATCAGGATCAAGTCGGGCGACTGCGCCTGTCCGGCCAGCCGGTCGATTGCGGCGGCAATCACCCCCGCCTCATTGTGCGCGGCGACGATCACCCCGAAACTCGAATTCTGCACCGGCACTGCCGCCGGGGCATGCCGCAAACCGCGGATGTTCCACGCGGTGAACAGCAGCAGGGCAGTGTCGTACAGGATGTAGGCGATCCCGATCGACCACACCGCCACACCCTGTCGCTCGAATGCCTGGATCAGCAAGGCGATGAACAGCACCGGACCGACCGCCCCGACCGCCCGGCTGGCGAACGGTATGCGACGCGGGGTATGCCGCGGCGACTCGACAACAAGCGTCTGGGCAAGCGAGGTCATTCGGACGCGGATACCGATGGAGGATGAACGGTGGCTTACGCCGCTAGCGCACGCCTCTTCGCACGGCTAGAGTTGATCGATATTGTGCCTATGGGAGCGGTCGCTTGGTCCAACGCTATACCGGTATCGCGATGCTGCTCCATTGGGTGGTCGCGGCACTCGTCGTCCTCAACGTCGCGCTGGCGTGGAGTTGGGACGGGCTGCTGCCCGATGCGCAGGTCCGTCCGGCGATCAACCTGCACAAGTCGGTCGGCATCACGATCCTGGGCCTGGCGATCCTGCGCCTGCTGTGGCGGTTCGCACATCGTCCCCCGCCCTTCCCGCGCGGCTATAGTGTTTGGGAGGCACGTCTCGCGCATGGCACCCACTACATGCTCTATGCGATCCTGTTCGCGATGCCGCTGACCGGTTGGATCATGGATTCGGCCTACGAGCATGCCGCCACGACGCCGATGTACTGGTTCGGCCTGTTCCAGTGGCCGCGGCTCGGCTTCATCATGGCGCTCGATCCGGCGACCAAGAAAAGCGTCCATGACGGCTTCGGCGCGGCGCACGAAATCATCGCCTATCTCGTCTATGCCCTGTTCGTTCTGCACGTCGCGGGCGCGATGAAGCATCAGATGCTCGATGGCACCAAGGAGCTCCAGCGGATGTGGCCTGGACGGCCTTAACCGTCGCGGTTCATTTTGCGTGGCGCTGCTCGAACACCGCCTTGGACAGCGCGACGTGGACGCCCTTGTTACGATCGACCAGTTCCGTCACTTCGACATCCCCGGCGACGCTTAGCAGCATATACGCGTCGTCGCGGGTCATGCCCTTCTCCGCGACGAGGAAGTCGATCATGTTGCGCAGCGCCTTGCGCGTCGCATTGCTGAGATCGTCATCGAAGCCCATCGCGATATAGTGGGTCGGCGTCTCGGCGCGCGGATAGGCGGACGCCTTGCGCTTGTGCAGGATGAACTGGAGCCGCCCGGTGAGCGACGTCTCCAGCGCGGTGATATCGACCTCGCCATTCCCCTGCGCCGCATGGCCATCCCCAACCTGGAACAAGGCCCCCGGTGCGTGGACCGGCAGGAACAGCGTGGTCCCTTCGACCAGCGCCTTGTCGTCCATGTTGCCACCGTTGATCGTCGGCGGAGCGCTGTCATAGCGACCGAACGACGGCGGCGGCGCCACCCCCATGCTGCCGAAAAAGGGGTGGAGCGGCACCGTGATGCCAGGCCCGAACCGCGCGACCATCGCCTTGGCATCGAGCGGTACGATCTTGGTGCGCGCATAGGGGAAATCGTCGGTCAGGAACCCCGCACCGTAGCGAAACCCGTTATAGGCATAGGGGATCGCGAGATCGACCTTGAGGATGCGGACCTCGAGCGTGTCGCCCGGCTCTGCCCCCGTGATCGCGATCGGTCCGGTCAGGATATGCCCGCCGGGGCCCCGTTCGGATGCGGGTACGCCGGCAAAGACAGCACGCAACGCCGGTTCGACGTCGGACGGGGCGATGCCCGCCTTTTCCAGCCCGGTCGGGCTGTTCGTCAGCAGCGTGTGGACGATCACGGTATCACCCGAGTCGATCGTCAGGACCGGTTTGGACGTCGCATCGTAATGGCCCCAGGCGACCGTGGTAGGGGTCGCGGGCAATTCGACCGTCTTGCCCGCAAGCGGTGCCGCCACGACCAGCCCTACCACTGCCGTCAGATACCGCATCCGCCTATCCCCATTCGCTTTTCAATGCGAACGATGATGGCGGATGCTGTGGTCAGCGTCCAGCCAGGATCGCTTCGATCGCCTCGGCGACGCCATCGTCATTGTTGCTCGCGACGACATGCGTCGCCTTGGCGCGGACCGGTTCCGGCCCCTGCCCCATCGCATAGGAAATCGCGGCGCGCGCAAACATCGGCAGGTCGTTCGCCTGATCGCCGAACACCGCGATTTGGTCGAGCGGTACGCCCATCGCCTCGGACAAAGCCGTCAAGCCATTGCCCTTGTTTCCCGACAGTGGCGTGACGTCGAGATAATAGGTCTGCGACTGGACGATCGTCGCCGCATCGGCAAACCGGTCCATCCGCTTGCGCAGGTCGATCGCAGGTCGGGATCGTCGCTGACGAAGGTGATCTTGTCCGCCCGGTCGAGCAGATTGGTGAAGTCCGTTGTCACGACCGGCTGCTGGTTGGACGCGCGCCGCTCACTGTCGACGTGGCCGCCGACGTCGGTGGTCGCATACCATTGGTCGTCCGCAAATACCCAGGTGTCGACCGCGGCACCCTCCGCCGCCGCCAGCGTGCCATCGACCACCGCGCGGTCGATCCGGTCGGCGCTGAGCACCGTCCCGTCACGCTTGAACAGCGTGCCGCCGTTGAAGGCCCCCATCGGCCCGTCGATCCCGAGCGTCTCGGCTATCGGCATCATCCCCGAGCGTGGACGCGCGCTGATGATGCTGAACCCGATCCCCGCAGCGCGGAGCTTGGCGACCGCTGCCTGAACCCCGGGGGTTACCTCCTTGTTGCTGTCAACCAGCGTTCCGTCGACGTCAGAGACGACCAGCCGGATCGTGCCGGTCCCGTACCCCGAACCGCTCATTGCGGCATCTCGACATGGCCGCCGAAGCCGAAACGCATCGCCGACAGCAACTTGTCGCCGAACGTATGCTCGACCCGGCTGCGATAGCGCGCAAAAAGCGCCGCCGAGAGGACGTAGACGGGAACCGCTTCCTCCATCGCCGCCTGGACGGTCCAGTGACCCTCACCCGAATCCGCGACATGACCCGAGAAATGCTCGAGCGCCTGATCCTTCGCGAGAGCCGACGCCGAGAGATCGAGCAGCCACGACGAAATGACCGATCCGCGCCGCCATACTTCGGCGATGTCGGTCAGGTTGAGGTCGAAGCGCTCGTCCTCCGGAAGCTTGTCCGACGACTTGCCCTTGAGCACGTCGAAGCCCTCGGCATAGGCAGCCATCAGGCCATACTCGATGCCGTTGTGGACCATCTTGACGAAATGCCCCGCGCCGGGCGCGCCGGCGTGGATATAGCCCTGCTCCGCGCGGGGGTCTTCCTGATCGAGGTTGCGCTCGGGCGTGCGCGGGATCGTCCCCATGCCTGGCGCAAGTGCGGAGAGGATCGGATCGATATGGTCGACCGCGTCCTTTTCGCCGCCGATCATCATGCAAAAGCCGCGCTCGAGGCCCCACACGCCACCCGAGGTGCCGACGTCGACATACCGGATGCCCTTTTCCGCGAGCATCTTCGCACGGCGAATATCGTCCTTGTAGAAGCTGTTGCCGCCATCGATGACGATGTCGCCCGACTTGGCGAAAGCGCCGATCGCCGCGACGGTCTGTTCGGTCGGCTCGCCTGCCGGGAGCATGACCCAGTAGATCGCCGGACTGTCGAGCTTGCCCGCCATGTCTTCAAGCGAGGTCGCGCCGACCGAGCCGTCCCCGACGAGCTTCAGCACTGCCGCGTCATCGCGATCGAACACCACCGTCTGGTGGCCAGCACGCATGATCCGGCGCGCGATGTTGCCGCCCATTCGGCCGAGGCCGATGATACCGATTTTCATGTCGCGCGCACTCCTGAGGGGATCCGAGAAAGAAACGTCCGCCCCGGAAAGCTCCGGGACGGACGGCTAAACGTGCAAGGTGGCTTTAAGCTGCAACCGGATGCTTGGCCGCAATCGCGCCGAGCAGATCGTCGAACGCCTTGGAGAAGGAGGCGACCCCCTCTTCCACCAGTTCGTCCGTCACTCCGTCGAGATCGAGCCCGAGCCGCTCGGCCTCGGCCAAGACATGGCGGGCACCCGCGATATCCTGCGTCAGCGTCTCGGTCGCGGTGCCGCGGAGGCGGTAGGCGTCGAGCGTCTTGGGCGGGATCGTGTTGACCGTGTCCTTGCCGATCAGCGAGTCGAGATACAGCGTATCGGGATAGTCGGGATTCTTGGTTCCCGTTGACGCCCACAACAGCCGCTGGACCTGCGCACCCTTCGCGGCGAGCGCCTGCCAGCGCGACGAAGCGATGAATTCCTCATACCAAGCGTAGGCCAGTTTCGCGTTGGCGATTGCGACCTTGCCCTTGAGCGGCTTGGCCTCGTCGCCGCCGACACCGGCATCGATCTTGTCGTCGACCTTCGAATCGATCCGGCTGACGAAGAAGCTTGCGACGCTGGCAATCCGGTCGATTGGCTCACCGCGCGCGGCGCGCTTCTCGAGACCCTCGACATAGGCTTCCGCCACCGCCTGGTAGGCGCTCTGCGAGAACAACAGCGTGACGTTGACGTTGATCCCGGCGTCGATCGTCGCCGCGATCGCGGGGACGCCAGCCGGCGTGCCCGGGATCTTGATCATCACGTTGGGCCGGTTGACCGCCTTCCACAGCTTCTGCGCTTCGGCGATCGTCGCGTCGGTGTCGTTCGCCAGATACGGCGAGACCTCGAGGCTGACATAGCCGTCCTTGGCGTCAAGCCGGTCATAGACCGGGCGGAGCGTGTCCGCTGCCGCCTGGATGTCGAGGATCGCGAGATGCTCGTACCGGTCGATCGTCGGCGCATCGGGGTTGGTCTTGTCATAAGCGGCGAGCTCGGCGTCATACGCGTCGCCATGCCCCATCGCCTTTTCGAAGATCGACGGGTTCGAGGTCACGCCGGTCAGCGCGTCCTCGTCGACCATCTTCTTGAGGCTGCCCTCGGCGAGGAACTTCTTCTCGACGAAATCGAGCCAGACTGCCTGACCGAGTGCGGCCAGATCGTTAAGCTTGCCCATCAGTTCTTCTCCCGCAGTTCGTTGGCGATCTTCACGATGTTGTCGACCGTGAAGCCGTATTTGTCCTGAAGCTTGGTGATCGGCGCGGACGCCCCGAAGGTCGACATCGTCACGGTCGCACCGTCGAGCCCGACATAACGATCCCAACCGATCTCGCCCGCCATCTCGATCGCGATGCGCGCCTTGACGCTCTTGGGCAGGACCGATTCCTTATACGCCGCATCCTGCAGCTCGTAGCGATACCAGCTCGGCATCGACACGACTCGCGAGGCGACGCCGCTTTCCTTGAGCTTTTCGTGCGCGGCGACCGCGAGCGAGACTTCCGAACCCGTGGCGATCAGGATGACCTCGGGGTTCTCGTCGCCGTCGAGGACATAGGCGCCCTTCTTGACGCCATCAGCGCTCGCATATTTGCTGCGGTCGAGCGTCGGCAGCGCCTGGCGCGAGAGCACCAGCGCAGTCGGGTGGCTCGCATCCTCGACCACCGCGCGCCACGCGGCGGCGACTTCGTTCGCGTCGCCCGGACGGATCGTATCGAGCCCCGGGATCGCGCGGAGCGTCGCGAGATGCTCGATCGGCTGATGGGTCGGGCGTCTTCGCCGACGCCGATCGAGTCATGCGTGAACACCCAGACCGAGCCGACTTCCATGATCGCCGACAGGCGGATCGGTGCGCGCATGTAATCGCAGAACACCAGGAAGGTGGAGCCGTAGCCGCGCAGGTGCGACAGCGTCATGCCGTTGACGATCGCGCCCATGCCATGCTCGCGCACGCCGAAGTGGAAGTTGGTCCCGCCGTAATTGTCCGCCTCGAACGAGGGCGCTCCCTTGATGTCGGTCTTGGTCGACGGCGAAAGATCGGCGGAACCGCCGAGCAGCCACGGGAGCTTGGGCGCGATCGCGTTGAGCACCTTGCCCGACGAGTCGCGCGAGGCGACGCCCTTGGCATCCGCCTCGAACACCGGAATGTCGGCGTCCCAGCCATCCGGCAGGCTGTCCGACAGCATCGAATCGAGCATGTTGGCGAGTTCGGGATGCACCGCGCGATATTCGACGACCTTGGCTTCCCATTCCTGCCGCAGCGGGCCAGCGCGGTCCATCATCGACGCCTTGAACCGCTCGGCGACGCCTTCGGGGACGTAGAACTGCTTGTCCTCGGGCCAGCCGTACGCCTGCTTGGTCAGTCGGACGTTCTCGACGCCGAGCGGCTCGCCGTGGGCCTTTTCGCTGCCCGCCTTGGGGCTGCCATAGCCGATCACCGAATGGACGACGATGAAGGTCGGCTTGTCGGTGGTCGCCTTGAACGTCTCGAGCGCAGCGCTCAGCGCCGCCGTGTCGTTCGCATCATCGACGTGGATGACGTTCCAGCCATAAGCGACGAAGCGTGCGCCAACATCTTCGTCGAACGCGAGCGCGGTGTTGCCCTCGATCGAGATGTGGTTGCTGTCGTAGATCCAGCAGAGGTTGGACAGCTTGAGATGCCCCGCGACCGAAGCGGCCTCGGCGGTCACGCCCTCCATCATGTCGCCGTCGCCGCAGAGCGAATAGACGTCATGGTCGAACAGCGTGAAATTCGGCTGGTTAAACTTCGCCGCGAGCCAACGCTCGGCGATCGCCATGCCGACCGAATTGCCACAACCCTGGCCGAGCGGGCCGGTCGTCGTCTCGACACCCGTGGTGTGGCGATATTCGGGGTGGCCCGGAGTCTTCGAATCGAGCTGGCGGAACTGCTCGAGGTCGTGGAGGCTGAGCGCGGGCTTGCCGGTCTTGTTGCCCTCGGCATCGATCTCCTCGATCCCGGCGAGGTGGATCAGCGAATAGAGCAGCATCGACGCATGGCCGACCGACAGGACGAAGCGATCGCGGTTGGGCCAGTCGGGCGTGGTCGGGTCGTAGCGCAGGAACTTGGTCCACAGCGTCTGGCCGACCGGCGCGAGCGCCATCGGCGTGCCGGGGTGCCCGGAATTGGCGGCCTGCACCGCATCCATCGAGAGCGTGCGGATCGTATCGATCGCGAGCCGGTCGGCGCTGCCGTCTTCGTGGACGCCGGTCGCGGCGGTTTGGGTCTGGGTATCGGCCATGGAGCAGGTTCACCTTGTTGTTGCGCCCTGAACGCTTGCGCGTCGGTCGGGTTGCCGGAATGGGTGGGCTTTAATCCGCCGCGCGTTTGCGTTCCAGTCGCGTAACGACGCCATTTTCGGCGATATAGCTGGCAGAGACTTCGGAGAGAAACAGGCCGTGGCCGAGCGCGCCCGGGATCTGCGCGATCTGCGCGGCGAGCCGGGCGTGATCCACGCCGGGCGGAAAGCGGCAATCGAGGATCGCGTTTCCCTGATCCGAAACGAACCCGGCGCGCGGGGTCACCGTGCCGCCGAGTGCCGCAAGTCGCGCCGCGACAAATGCCTGCCCGAAGGGGAGGACCTCGACCGGGATCGCCGCGACGCCGATGGCGTCCACGCACTTGGACGAATCCGCGATCACGATCATCCGGGCGCTGGCGCTCGCCACGACCTTCTCGCGCAGCATCGCGCCGCCTGCTCCCTTGATCGCGCGGAACCGCGAATCGATCTCATCCGCGCCGTCAATGGTCAGGTCGATGTGGGCAGGCAAGTCGATCAGCGCGATCCCCGCCGCGCGGGCCAGCGCCGCGCTCGCCAGGCTGGTTGCGACCGCGCGGATATCGAGCCGGCGTTCCCCGAGCGCGGCGATCGCGAACGCGGCGGTCGACCCCGTCCCCAGCCCGACGACCATTCCGGGGCGGACTTCCTCGATCGCGGCGAGCGCAGCGGCGCGTTTGTCCGACTCGTTCATGGCCGCTGCCTTAGCACCCCGACCGCCGCCGGGAACCCCGTCTTCCCGCCTACGCCATATTTCCGCTGGCCCCGTGCCGCGGCACAGGGCAAAGCGCGGCCCCATGTTCGAAAAGATCCTGGCAACACTCGCCACCTTCACCATCTGGGTCATTTCCAGCGGCGGCTATGTCGGCATCGCCATATTGATGGCGATCGAATCGGCGTGCATCCCGCTTCCGTCCGAGATCATCATGCCGTTTGCGGGCTACCTGGTCTCGGTCGGACGGTTCAACCTGTTCTGGGCGGCGACCGCGGGCGCGATCGGGTGCAACGTCGGATCGATCGTCGCGTATGAGATCGGCAAGCGCGGCGGGCGCCCGCTCGCCGAACGCTGGGGCCGTTACCTGTTGATCGGTCCGGGCGAACTCGACACCGCAGATCGCTTCTTCGCGCGGTTCGGGAGCATCGCGGTGCTGATCGGACGCCTGCTCCCGGTGGTCCGCTCGTTCATCGCGTTTCCGGCGGGTGTCGCGCGGATGCCGCTGATCCCCTTCCACCTCTACACGTTCCTCGGCTCGTGGCCGTGGTGCTTCGGGCTTGCCTGGGTCGGCATGACGCTCGGCGACAAGTGGAACAGCGATCCGCGGATCAAGGCGGCGTTCCACAGCGCGGATCTCGTCATCGGCGTGGTTCTGATCGCGGCCATTGCCTTTTATATCTGGCACCGCGTCCGCGGCTTGAAGCGGCACTGAGCCGTCCCGACATCCTTTTTACGGCAGATCCGTAACTTCGCCGGCACCACCGGCGGATAGCGGACTGCTACAGAAAAGGTTTCTTGCGATGCTCAAGCCCGTTCTCATCACTGCTGCCTGCGTCGGCGCAGCCGCCTTCGTTTTTGCCGGCGGCGCGGCGCAAGCCGAACGTGCCGTCCCCATCCCCGCTGCCGCAGCCGACGTGACCGGCGTATCCGGGCCGCAGACCGTCGTTTTCGCAGGCGGTTGCTTCTGGGGCATGGAAGCTGTGTTCGAGCATGTGAAGGGCGTGCGCCAGGTCACCGCCGGCTATGCCGGTGGGACGCGCGACACCGCGACCTACGATCAGGTCTCGACCGAGACGACCCGCCATGCCGAGGCGATCCGCGTGGTCTACGATCCGGCCAAGGTCAGTTACGCGACGCTGCTTCGCGTCTATTTCTCGATAGCGCACAATCCGACGGAGTTGAACCGGCAGGGCCCCGACAGCGGGATCAGCTATCGTTCGGCGATCTTCCCGCAGAACGCCGCGCAACGGGGCGTTGCGGCGGCCTATATCGCGCAGCTCGGCAAGGCGCGCGTATTCCCCAAGCCGATCGTCACCAAGATCGAGACCGGCGCGTTCTTCCCCGCTGAGGCGTATCACCAGAACTTCTACGACCGGAACCCGAACCATCCGTACATCGTGACGTTCGACAAGCCGAAGGTGGCAGCGTTTCGCGCCGGGTTCCCGCAACTGGCGAGCTGAGGGAGGGAACGTACCGCCCATTTGCCGCTTCCCAGGCGCAAGCCGGGGCCCAGGAGCCAACCAGCCGAATATTTAACGCTGCGCTCGGTTACCTCGGCCATTTCGTCTGGGCCCCGGCCTTCGCCGGGGAAGGTAATCAGGAGCAGCCTTCCCTAAGCCGCCAGCCGGAACCGCAACAACCGGTCCTCGATCGGGATCAGCGCCTCGGCGCCCTTGCCCACCGCGCGGACGATCTCGGGGTGCTGCGCGTCCAGCCCCCCGGTCAGCGCACCGAACGCCGGGAGGATGAGCTTGGTCGGCGTTGCCACGAAGCACCGTCGCGAGACGTTCTGCCCGCGCACGCGGAGCCGCAACTTGGGATGGAAGTGACCGCTTAGCTCGGGCCGCGCATCGGTCGGATCGGCTTCGTGCCGCAGCACCAGTCCGTCGACCACCGCCTCGTCGACCACCGCCCCACCACACCGGTCGACCATCCCGCTATCATGGTTCCCCGTGATCCAGGTCCACCGCGTCGCACCGGTCAGCGCGCGGAGCCGGGATTGCGCCTCCGCAGGCAAGCGATCGCACCCTTCGTCGTCGTGATAGCTGTCGCCCAGGCACCAGATTTCCGTGGCACCCGTCGCCGCGACGACGTCTTCGAGCGCCTCGAGGGTGACGAGCGAATCATACGGCGGGAGCATCTGCCCCCGCTGCGCAAACCAGCTCGCCTTTTCGAAGTGCAGGTCCGCCACCAGCACTGCCCCGCGCCGCGGCCAGAACAGCGCGCCGCTACGGAGTGCTAGCAAATCATGATTGGCGAACGAAAAGGGAACCATGTCCGTCGCTATGACTTAAGGTTACGCTTCATGCAACGTTCACGAAAGCGCTTGCGCTGAGGGACCACAAGCGTAAAGCGCGCCGTCCTTATTGGCAGGTCGCCTTATTATCATGTCCGTTGCAACCGCCACCACCACGGCCGCAAACCCCCATGGCACGACGCCGCATCCGGCGTTGTTCGCGCTGACGATCGGCGCGATCGGGGTCGTTTTCGGCGATATCGGCACCAGCCCGCTCTACGCGTTTCGCGAAGCGCTCGAGCTTACCGGCAAGGACGGGCTCGACCCGGGCGAGATCCTCGGCGTGCTGAGTCTTGCGATCTGGTCGCTGATCCTCGTCGTGACGGTCAAATACGTCATCTTCCTGATGCGGATGGACAATCAGGGCGAAGGCGGCGTGCTGGCACTGACCGCTCTCGCACGGCGTGCGCTCGGCAAACGTTCGCTGATCGCCTTGGTGCTGGGGTCGGCGGGCGCATCGTTGTTCTACGGTGATGCGATCATCACGCCAGCGCTATCCGTGCTGTCCGCGGTCGAGGGGCTCAAGACGATCCCGGGGATGGAAACGGTCATCAGTGAGCAGGTGATCCTGTCGATGACGATCGTCATCCTGATTGCCTTGTTCGCGATTCAGAGCCGCGGCACCGCCAGCGTCTCGCGGTTGTTCGGGCCGGTCTGCCTCGTGTGGTTCCTCGTGCTCGGCGCGCTGGGGCTGTGGCATATCGCCGACGAACCTTCGATCCTGCGCGTCATCTCGCCGCATTACGGTGCGTTCTTCCTGCTCGATCACGGCGTGACGGGCCTGTTCGTGCTCGGCGCAGTCTTTCTGACCGTGACGGGCGCGGAAGCATTGACCGCGGACATGGGGCATTTCGGTCGCCTCCCGATCCGGATCGGCTGGTTCGCGCTCGTTTTCCCCTGCCTGATCTGCAATTACCTGGGCCAAGGCGCGTTCGCGCTCAACGCGCTGGAAGCCGCGAAGGCCGCCGGGCAGCCGTTCCATAATCAGGACTGGTTCTTTCTCATGGCCCCCGCCGGCCTGCGGCCGTGGCTGATCGTGCTGGCGATGGCGGCGACCGTGATCGCGAGCCAGGCGGTGATCACCGGGGCCTATTCACTGACGCAGCAGGCGATCCAGCTCGGGCTGCTGCCGCGGCTCCGGATCCGCCAGACATCGGCGACGCAGGCGGGGCAGATCTACCTTCCGTCGATCAACTGGCTGCTGCTGTTCGGCGTGCTGGTGCTCGTCGTCCAGTTCCGTACCTCGTCCGCGATGGCGGCGGCCTACGGGATCGCGGTGACCGGCACGATGGTCGTGACGACGCTGCTCGCGTACATCGTCGTGCGGCATCGCTGGAGCTGGAGCCGGCCGGTCGCGCTCGCGGTCATCTTGCCGTTCCTGACGCTCGACCTGATCTTCTTCGGGGCGAACATCCTGCGCGTGATCGAGGGCGGCTGGGTGCCGCTGGTGGTCGCGGGGGGGATCGGGCTGGTAATCTACACCTGGAACCGCGGACGCGGGATCGTCCGGGCGTTCGAGGCACGCCAGAGCGTGCCCCTGACCGACCTCGCCGCCGCACTCGCCAAGCGCCCGCCCGAGCGGGTCGAGGGAACCGCGGTCTTCCTCACCGCCAACCCCGACAGCGCGCCGGGCGCGCTGCTCCACAATCTCAAGCACAATAAGGTGCTGCACGAGAAGAACCTGATCGTCAGCATCCGCACCGCCGATCGCCCCTCGGTCGCGCCCGAGGAGCGTGCGGAGATCCGTCAGGTCGATCCGAATTTCACGATCGTCGTGCTGCACTATGGCTTCATGGAATCACCCGACGTCCCGCGCGATCTCGGTCTGGAAGCGACGTCGCACAAGAAGACGCTCAACCCCGCCAAGACGAGCTATTTCATCGGTCGCAACACGATCAAACCGGCGGCGGACCAGGGCATGCCGCTGTGGCAGGACCGGATCTTCATGTTCCTCCAGCGCAACGCCAGCGACCCGACCGACTTCCTCAAGATCCCGCCGGGCAAGGTGCTGGAACTGGGCGAACAGGTCACGGTCTGAGGCGATCCGGCTGCGCGCTGGATGCGGCAGTTTAGGGCACAGTCGTGCGATACGCGCTTTCAGTCTGCACGGTGCTGGGGAACGGCGCTGGTGCGCGGCTATTGATGCCCGCCTGCCCTGAAAAGCCCGAGATCCGCTTTCCGATCTCCGCGGCTCGTCAAACCCTCCGGAAAGGCAAGTCCCGTAACCCGGGGCCTTGCGGTGTCACAGAGGTACCGCGAGTTTAGCAGTGACCGAAGCGGAATATCCGACATACTATGCACTCTGCGATCGACTCTATTCCGAACATGGTGAGCCAATCTCTACAGCGAATGATCAACGTTTTGGTAATCCTGCGGTTTGGTTAATGTCTCCGCAACCTTTCACGCATGTTTAACGTAACTCCCGAAGAAACCTGCGCAAAGGCCGGTTTCAACAGGGAGAGTTGAGTCATGAAAACGGTATTCGCGTTAACGGCAGCGATCGCGGCATTGTCGTCCACCCAGGCGTCTGCAGCCCAATTCAATTTTAGCTTCGATACGACAAGCACGCTGTTCGGCGGCCCCGCCCAGACGGTTCGCGGCATCTTCAACACCTCCGACACCGCAGTTCAGCGCGATGGGCAGACCGCCCTGGCGATCACCGGCATATCCGGCATGATCAACGACGTTGCGATCAGCGGCCTGTTCGATGCGCCAGGTAACCCGACATATTATTACTTCACGACGGGTCCGACCTTC
The DNA here is from genome assembly GCF_000251145.1 of Sphingomonas sp. PAMC 26621. Classification (GTDB taxonomy): domain Bacteria; phylum Pseudomonadota; class Alphaproteobacteria; order Sphingomonadales; family Sphingomonadaceae; genus Sphingomonas. The sequence continues at coordinate 128,222 of NZ_AIDW01000023.1, forward strand.
CTGGATGGCAGCGGTGTGCGGTTCAATGCGGGGGCCGCATCGAACATCGCATTCTTCCATCAGGATGGGGTGTCGGCTGACGTGTACCGCATCAACGGCAACGGAACCATCTCCGCCTTCGGCTCGGCTTCATCGAGTGCGGTTGTCGCCGCTGCGGTACCCGAAGCTGCAACCTGGGCGATGATGATCGCGGGCTTCGGGATGACGGGTGCCGCGATGCGAACCCGTCGCCGCAATACCCGGATGACGTTAGCGTAGCACTGCGCTTCCGCGTCGACGCCAAGCCGCCGGTCGAAAGGCCTCCGGCTTGGTGTCGGTGCGCTCCCCGGTCTGACATTGTCTCAACCACCGTCCCGGGTCACCCCACCATCGGGCCCACCCGGCGGGATTCGACGTCGATCCATAGCGATCAGACATAGTCGCCTTTGACCGCGCAGCCGCGGCACCATAAGCGCAGGACACCCGCCGGTCGGTCACGACCAGCTCCGCTCGCTAGGAGACGCGCATGTCCGACGATTACGACCGCGGTCGACGCGATGGCTTGCGGCTCGCACTCGCAATCCTGTCGGCGGAAGAAGCGAAATGGGCGGCCGTACTCGGCGAGAGCAAGTCGTGGCGGACCAACCAGATCCGCGAAGTCCGCCACAAGACGCTGCAGGTCGCGCAGAAGCGGGTCCAGACCGTGCTGAACCGCCTCTCGCCGAAACAGAACGCCGGCATCAGCGACGAACTCGCTGCCGCGCTCGACATCGCGGGGCTCTGATCAGCCCGCATACGCCTTGACCACGTCGAACAGGTAATCCCGCCCGTCATACAGCGACTTGACGTTCATCCGCTCGTTCAGCCCGTGCGCGCGGTTGATGTCCGAACCGATGAACAGCCCGGGGACGCCGTAAACCGGGATCCCGATCGCCTCGAAGAAGATCCCGTCGGTCGCGCCGGTCGACATCAGCGGCAGGATCGCGGTGCCGGGGAAATGCTTCGCCGCGACCGCCTTGGCCGGGTTGAGGATCTTGGGATCGAGCGTCGGCGGCACCGCGGTCGGGCGGACCGGCTGGTTCGCGGTGACCGTCACCTTGGGCCCGGCAAGTTCTTTCAATTTGGCGAGCGTGGCGTCGACCGTCTCGCCCGGGAAGATCCGGCAATTGACGTTGGCGGTCGCGCGCTGCGGCAAGGCATTCTCGGCATGGCCCGCATTCAACAGCGTCGCGACACAAGTGGTGCGGAGCATCGAATGATAGGTCTTGTTCGCGCTGACCACCGCATTCGCCGCGGCATCCGACGGATCGGCGATCAGCCGCTTGATCGCGTCGCCCGTTGGCCCAGGCTGCGCTGCGGCGTTCCCGGCGAAGAACGCGCGCGTCGTGTCGGTAAATCGGATCGGGAATTCATACCCCTGCACCGCCTTCAACGCATCCGACAGCTGATAGATCGCATTGTCGGGGGTCGGCTGCGAGCTGTGTCCGCCGGGGTTGGTCGCGAGCAACGTGAAGTTCTGCGCGGCCTTCTCGCCGACCTGGAGGAACAGCGTCTTGCGCTCGCCTTCCTCGGTCAGCAGCCCGCCGCCGCCTTCGTTGAGCGCGAACTCGGCCGCGATCAGCTCGGGCTTGTTCTTGGCGAGCCACTCGGCACCGTTGAAAGCGAAGGTGGTTTCCTCGCCGCACGTCAGCGCGAGCTTGATCGTGCGCTTGGGGTGATAGCCGCCGGTCTTGAACCGGATCATCGCGTCCGACCAGATCGCCGCCTGCGCCTTGTCGTCGGTGCTGCCGCGCGCGTAATAATAGCCGCCGTCCTCGACCAGCTTGAACGGGTCACGCGTCCAGTCCTCGCGCTTGGCCTCGACCACGTCGATATGCGCCATCAACAGCATTGGCTTGGCGCGCGGGTTGCTGCCTTTCAGGATCGCGACGAGGCCGCCTTCCTTGGGATGGTCCGGCACCGAGAAATAGGTGAGGTCGGCATCGGCATAGCCCGCCGCCTTCAACCGGGCGCCGATCTGCGCCGCAGCCTGCGTGCAACTTCCCGAAGACAAGGTGGTGTTGGTCTCCACCAGTTCCTTGTAGACCTCGAAGAACGCCTTCTGATCGGGCCGGTCCTGCGCTGCCGCGGGTGTGAGACCGGCCCCCGTTGCCGTCGTGCCGAGTAGGATTGCCAGAGTAATCGCGCGCATGGTGCCCCCCATTTGTTATGCGGCAGAGGCTAGCGCGGTATTGGGGGAACGCAACGGCTGTGTGGGCCCCTTCCCTTCCTCCTGTCACCCCGGGGTCTTGCTCGACCGTTCAGGGGATTCCCGGCACCGCCGCGGCCCTCGGCCGCGCCAGATGCAGCTCGCGATTGGCAAAGTCGATCCGCACTCGCCCGAACAACCGCAGCGCGTCCATCCCGAGCAGCAAGGCGGGACGGTCCGCCAGCCCGAGCCGCCGGAATGGCGCAGCGTCGGAAAAGGCGATCGGCAGATTGGCAAGGCCGATCTCGCCGACATGAACCCCCGTGACGATCCCATATTGCGCGTCGAGCATGGCACCGGTCACGCTCAGCAGACGGACTGCGATCAATGATCCGCTACTGCGTCCGACCAGTCGCTGCAGCGCGATATTGCCCATGCTGACGACCGAGCCGGTATCGATGACGACCCGGATCCGCCGCCCATCGTAGACCGCATCGGTAACGACGAGCTGACCGAGAACGTTCTTCGCGCGAATCACGATATCGTCCGGCCCGAACGTCTCACGTCGGGTCCGCCGCGTTGCGGGGAAGACCGTCATCACGTCCCGTGCAAAATCGATCTCGACGGCCTTGCCTTGCAAAGTATCGATGCCGACGAGACCGGCCGCACCAAGATTATGCGCGAACAATACGGGCGCTTCGATCCGTGTCGCGGTGAGGGATGCGCCCGCCCGGGGCGTCCCGACCACGATCTGCGGGACCGCCACGGTCGGCACCGGCACCGTGCCCGCCATCGCGGTCACCCGGACCATCGGCCCCGGCGTGAGGCTTAGCGTCGTGGCAACTTCGCGGGACACGACGGTTCGTTCCGATCCGGTGTCGACGATGAAACGATAGGGACCTGCACCGCCGATCGTCACCGGAACGGTCATGCGGGTCTCGTCGGTCGCGAAGGCGAGCTCGTCCTGCGGCGATGGCGGCGGATCTTGCTGCGCGGTCTGCTGCATTGGCGTCTGCTGCACTGGCGGCTGCAGCACAGCCTGTCCCGGTTCGCCCATCGAGAACACGGAAACCGCCAGGAACAGGGCCGGGTGCATGATCATCACGGTACGCCTGTTCCCCCGCACCAACAAGCGTGCCTAATCGAGCCGCATTGCCTCCGCCGCGAGCACCTCCGCCTCCGCCAGCAGCGCGTCGTCGGACATGCCCTGCGCGACTTTCTCGCGTCCGATCAGCGTCAATACCGGGACCGCCAGCGGCGATATGCGCGGAAGGTCGACATGCAGCATCGTCTCCGCCGCCCGGTCGAGCAGGCTGGCGAGCCGCCCGACGTCGGTCATCCGCGCGCGCGCATCCGCCCACGCCGCCTGCAGCAGAATATGCGCGGGCTCATATTTGCGGAGCACGTCGTAGATCAGGTCGGTCGAGAAGGTCACCTGCCGCCCGGTCTTGCGCTTCCCCGGGATCTGGCGCTCGACCAGCCCCCCGATCACCGCGACTTCGCGGAACGCGCGCTTGAGGAGGGCGGATTGCTGCACCCATTCGACGAACTCGTCCTCGAGAATATCGGGGGAGAACAACGCGGCGGGATCGGTGATCGGGTCGAGCCCGAAACACGCCAGCGCATAGTCGTTCGAGACGAAGCCGATCGGCCGCAATCCCTGCGTCTCCATCCGTCGTGTGACGAGCATCCCGAGCGACTGGTGCGCGTTCCAGCCCTCGAAGCTGTAGGCGACCATGTAATGCCGTCCCTCCCGCGGGAAGGTCTCGACCAGCAACTGGCCGGGGCGGGGCAGCGTCGAGCGAAGCTGCTGGACCTCGAGCCATTCGCGCACATCATCGGGGAACCGCGACCATTCGGACGGTTCCGCCAGAAACCCGCGAACCCGATTGGCGAGATTGGTCGATAACGGCATCCGGGATCCGCCATAGCTCGGGATCCGTGCCGGCCTTGCGGTTGCCCGCACGACAAGGTCCTCGGTGTCGATCCGCTCGACCTCGAGGCTCATCCCTGCGAAGAAGAAGGTGTCGCCCGGGCTCATCGTCGCGGCGAACGCTTCCTCGACCCGGCCGAGCGTCCTCCCGTTCTTGAAGCGGACGCTGAGCATCGTCGCCTCGACGATGATCCCCGCATTGAGCCGATGTTGCGCAATAAACCTGGGGTGGGTGATCCGCCACGTCCCGTCAGCGTCCTGCGTCAACCGCTTGAACTTGTCGTACGCCTGAAGCGCATAGCCGCCATCGCGAATGAAGCTGAGGACCTGGATGAAGGTCTCCTCGGTCAGCGCGGAATAGGGCAAGGCCGAGCGGATCTCGTCGAGCAGCCGCGCCTGATCGAAGGGTGCCGCACAGGCGCACGCCATGACATGCTGCGCCAGCACGTCGAGCGCCCCCATGCGAAAGACGTCCTCGTCCAGTTCGCCCGCCTCGACCGCATCGAGCGCGGCGCGTGCCTCGAGATATTCGAACCGATTGCCGGGGACGACGATCGCCTCGGACGATTCATCGAGCCGGTGGTTCGACCGCCCGATCCGCTGGAGCAACCGCGACGATCCCTTGGGTGCGCCCATCTGGATCACGCAGTCGACGTCACCCCAGTCGACGCCGAGATCAAGGCTGGCGGTCGCGACCAGCCCGCGCAACTTGCCCGCCGCCATCGCGCCCTCGACCTTGCGCCGCGCCTCGAGGCTGAGCGATCCGTGATGGACGCCCAGCGGCAGGTTCATCGCATTGGCCTTCCACAGATCCTGGAAGATCAGCTCGGCGAGCGCGCGGGTGTTGCAGAAGACGATCGTGGTCTTGTGCGTCTCGATCTCGGCGATCACCTGTTCGGCGGCATAGCGCCCCGAATGCCCCGACCAGGGAATGCGACCCTCGGGCAACAAGATCGCGATGTTCGGCGGCGCGCCGGGATCGCCCCTCACGAGCCGGACCGTATCGATATCGCCATCGGGTGCGAGCCACGCGCGATAGCCATCGGGGTCAGCGACGGTCGCCGACAACGCGACCCGACGGAGCCCGGGCGAAATCGTCTGGAGCCGCGCCATGCCGAGCGAAAGCAGGTCGCCGCGCTTGCCGGTCGCGAAGGCGTGGACCTCGTCGACGACGATCGTGCGCAATCCCGCGAACATCGTCGCGGCGTCGGGGTAGCTAAGCAGCAGACTGAGCGATTCGGGCGTGGTCAGCAGGATCTGCGGCGGGCGGATCCGCTGGCGCGCCTTGCGGTCGCTGGGCGTGTCGCCGGTCCGCGTCTCGATCCGGATATCGAGCCCCATTTCCTCGACCGGGGCAAGCAGATTGCGCTGGATATCGACCGCTAGCGCCTTGAGCGGCGAGACGTAGAGGGTGTGCAGCCCTTCGGCAGGCGTTTCGATCAGTTCGGTGAGCGTCGGCAGGAAGCCGGCGAGCGTCTTGCCCGCACCCGTGGTGGCGACGAGCAACCCGTGCGCCCCAGCGCGCGCGACGTCGAGCATGTCCAGCTGGTGGCGTCGCGGTGCCCAGCCCTTGGTGGCGAACCAGTCGGTCAGGACGGTGGGAAGAGACGACGCAGGTTGAGGCACTTGTGCCATATGGTGCGTGCGGTGCGGCGCGGCTAGGATCGAATTGGCCGGCCCGTGCAGGGCCTCCCTCGATCATCGCTGCCGAGAAGCGCTACCGGGCTGCTGCGCGAGCAGGTGCCCAGGGTTACGGTGCGCGATACTTATCGCAGCACGGGCTCGACCGTCAGCGATCCTGCGGGCAGCGGGACGCAGACGTCCGACGCGGGCGTTTCTCCCGACAGCCAGCCCGCCCAGTCCCGCCGCTCGACGATCACGATCTGGCGGTCGTGGTACGGTGCGATATCGGGTCCGGGCGGGCAGGTCAGCATGGTGAAGGCCTCCCCAACCGCGGGATGTTCGCGCCACAGTCCGGCGATGCCGAACCACGCCTCGCCCGTCTTACGGAAAGACCATTTGTCCTTTTTCTTATGCCGCGGATCGGCGGGCGCGGTGAATTCATAAAAGGCGTCCGCCGCGATCAGGCAGCGTCCCTGCGCGGCACTGTTGCGAAAATCGCGACTGTCGGAGCGATAATTATAGACCGGTTTGCCGGAGGGTCCGGGCCAGCTCCAGCGGCGCATGACGCCTTCCGCGGAAAATTCTTTGTCGGCGGCGCTACGGCTCAAGCGCACGATAAAGGTCGTGTCGGTGATGCGGAAGCTGTCGATACTCGCGAGGTTGGGGAGACTCTCCGGGAAACGCAGCGGGATGCGCAACGCGGTGAAATCATCCCGCATCAGGTCAAGCGCGATCCGGCGGGCTGCTTCGTTACACATGGCTGGATTTTACGCACATTTACCGGGGGGCGAAACCGTCTCGGGGCAATAGAGGGAGGGGACGCGCGGGGACGTGTTCCCGCGCGTCTGCCCATCAACGAACCGCTGCTGCTTCGTTGGCGACGACTTCGCCGCGCTGTTCGGGGGTCATCGCCTGCGCGTTGACGTCTGCCGCGCGGATCGCGTCGGCGCGCTCGTCGGCAGTCTTGCGCTCGGCCTTGGCCGCGGCCTGAAGGTTCTCGGCCTGCGCTTCCATCGCATCGGCGCGGTTGTCGCCGGCCTTCTCAACCTGCTTGGCAAGCTTGCCGTCACCGTTGCCACCACAGGCCGCAAGCGGGAGCGCGAGCGCAGCCAGCGCAACGAACATCGTCTTCTTCATCGGTTAATCCCCGTTACTCATGCCCAAAGTCGGCACGGACGGGAAAACCGGCGGTACGGAGAATCGTTCCGCCTCCGGATCGGGGCAGGTCATCGTGCATGACCTGCCCCGAACGCCGGGAACTCAGACGTGGATCGCCTTGCCGCGAACCGCCATCGCGGCTTCCTTCATCGCCTCGGCATGAGTCGGATGCGCGTGGCAGGTGTAGGCAATGTCCTCGCTGGTCGCGCCGAATTCCATCGCGACACACGCTTCCGCGATCATCGTGCCGCCGACGCTGGCGATGGCCCACACGCCGAGGACACGATCGGTCTTGGCATCCGCGATCACCTTCACGAAGCCGTCGGGCTCGTGGTTGGTCTTGGCGCGGCTGTTGGCGGCCATCGGGAACTTGCCGACCTTGACCTCGGCGACCTTCTCGCGCGCGGCTTCCTCGGTCAGGCCGACGCCCGCGATCTCGGGCCAGGTGTAGACAACCAGCGGGATCACGTCGTGATTGACGATGCCGGTCAGGCCACCGATGTTCTCGGCCACCGCAATGCCCTCATCCTCGGCCTTGTGCGCAAGCATCAGGCCGGGGACGACGTCGCCGATTGCCCAGATGCCAGGGACCGACGTCTGGAAGCGATGATCGGTCTCGACCTGCCCGCGCGCGTTGGTCGACAAACCCGCCGCCGAGAGGTTGAGGCCATCGGTGTTCGGACGTCGCCCGATCGACACGAGCACGGTATCCGCCTCGATCGTCTCAGGCGCACCACCGGCAGCAGGCTCGACCGTGATCGTCGCCTTGTCGCCTTCGACGGTCACGCCGGTGACCTTGGTCGACAACTTGAACTCGATCCCCTGCTTCTTGAAGATCTTGTTCGATTCCTTGCGGATCTCGCCATCGAAGCCGGGGAGGATCTGGTCGAGATATTCGACGCAGGTGACGCGTGCGCCAAGCCGCTTCCACACCGAGCCGAGCTCGAGTCCAATCACGCCGCCACCGATGACGACCATATGCTCTGGCACCTTCGCCAGCTCGAGCGCGCCGGTCGAATCGACGACGACCTTCTGGTCGACCGTCACGCCCGGCAGTGGGGTGACCGACGAACCGGTCGCAATGACGATGTTCTTGGCGCGGTAGGTCTTGCCCGCGACTTCGACGGTATCCGTGCCCGTGAAGCTTGCCTGGCCCTTGAGCCATTCGACCTTGTTCTTCTTGAACAGGAAGGCGACGCCCGCGGTCAGCTGCTTGACCGCATCGCGGCGCTGTTCGTGCATCGTCTCAAGGTCGAGCGAGACGTTGTCCATCTTGACGCCGAGCTTGGCCATCATGCCGTTCTTCGCGTCGTTATAAAATTCGGACGCGTGGAGCATCGCCTTGGAAGGGATGCAGCCGACGTTGAGGCACGTGCCGCCAAGCGTCTCGCGGCTCTCGACGCACGCCGTGCGCAGCCCGAGCTGTGCCGCGCGGATCGCCGCGACATAGCCGCCGGGTCCGGCACCGATGATCAGAACGTCGAAATCATAGTCAGCCATGGTGTGCTCCAGAGGGAAACGGCTTCGTCCGCTCCCCGTTCTTCGTCAGGGTAATCATTTGGCCCGCCGGCACGCCCGCTTCAAGCAGGGCGATCAGGCAAGTAACGGTTTGCTCTGCGGCACGATGCGGTAGCCGCGTGTAGAGAATGGTCTTCGGGGCCGGCAGTCCGTGATTGAAGATCAGGTCGCCGAAGTCGCCGTCGTTGGTGATCAGGATGAACTGAGCGATATCCGACCGAGCAAGGATTTCGGGGTCCAGCGCCCCGGGTGACGTCTCGCTGATCCATTCCAGCTCGAACCCGGCTTCCCGTAACCGCGTCACGACGGTGCGGTGCACGTTCTCGTCGAGCAGGAGCCGCACGCTTCAAGCGGCCTCTCTACTCGCGGCCGAGGCCTCCTTGACCAACAGGTCGTGGCTGAAGGCGATCGCCGCCAGCACATCCGCTTCCTTCAGCGATGGGTATCCATCGAGCACCTCGCCAACCGGCGCGCCTTCGGCGAGATACTCGAGGATCAGCTCGACCGATATCCGCGTTCCCCTCACGACGGGCTTGCCGCCGAGAATGTCAGGGTTCGAATGGATATGGTCGCGCCAGTTCATCGCATCCTCACAAGTCGATCAAGATCCGCGTCGGGTCCTCGATAGCATTCTTGAGCGCGACGAGGAACGTCACGGCCTCGCGGCCATCGATCAACCGGTGATCGTAGCTGAGCGCGAGATACATCATCGGACGGATCACGATCTGCCCGTCGACCACCACCGGACGCTCGTCGATGCGATGCAGCCCGAGCACTGCCGACTGCGGCGGGTTGATGATCGGGGTCGACATCAGCGAGCCGAACACGCCGCCGTTCGAGATGGTGAACGTGCCGCCTTTCATCTCGTCCATCTTGAGCGCGCCGTCCTTGGCGCGCTTGCCGAAGTCGCCGATCGTCTTCTCGATCTGCGCGACCGACATCTGGTCGGCATCGCGGATCACCGGAACGACCAGGCCACCCGGCGACGACACAGCGACCGAAATATCGGCGTAATCATGATAGACGATGTCATCGCCCTCGATCGACGCGTTGACCGACGGGATGTCGCGCAGCGCCATCGTCGCGGCCTTCACGAAGAAGCCCATGAAGCCGAGCCGAACGCCGTGCTTCTTCTCGAACAGATCCTTGTACTTGGCGCGCGCCGCGATCACCGCGGTCATGTCGACGTCGTTGAACGTCGTCAGCATCGCTGCGGTGTTCTGCGCTTCCTTGAGGCGCTTGGCGATCGTCTGGCGCAGGCGCGTCATGCGGACGCGCTCTTCCTTGCGGCCCGTCGACGCGGCGACCGAAGCCGCGACCGGCGGCGCAGCAGCGGCTGGCGCAGGCGCGGGGGTCGAAGCGGCGGCAGCGGCAACGTCGTCCTTGGTCAGGCGACCGTCCTTGCCGGTGCCCTTGACGGTCGAGGGGTCGACACCGTGCTCGAGCACCGCGCGGCGCACCGACGGGCTGAGTGCGGCGGGGCCATCGCTCGACGACGACGGGGCTTGCTGGCCCGCAGTCGCGGCAGGGTTGGCCTGCTCGGTAGGCGCTGCGGTGACCGCAGGCTGCGGCGCCGGGGCCGAAGCCGCTGCGCCGTCACCGGCGTCGATCGTCGCGAGCATCGCGCCGACCTGGACCGTCTCGCCGACCTTTACCGCATGTTCGCCCATGATCCCGGCGACCGGAGACGGCACCTCGACCGAGACCTTGTCGGTCTCGAGGCTGGCGATCGGCTCGTCTGCCGCGACCTTGTCGCCCGGCTGCTTGAGCCATTCGCCGAGCGTCGCCTCGGTGATCGATTCGCCGAGTACCGGTACTGTGACTTCGGTTGCCATATCTTGCTTCTTCCAACTGTGCTCCTGCGAAAGCAGGAGCCTAGGGTTGCTCTGCCGGACCCTGGGTTCCTGCCAGCGCAGGAACACAAGCTCCGTCGTTATACCTTCCGCGTGCGGCGGATTTCCTCGCGGACGCTGTGGCCGAGCGCATCGGCGACCAGCGCCGCCTGCTCGGTCTGGTGCCGCTTCATCAAGCCCGTCGCAGGAGAGGCCGAAGCCGCACGACCCGCATAGCGCGCCCGCGTCACCGAACTGCCAACGTCGGCGAGGACCTCTTCGAGGAACGGCTCGACGAAGCTCCACGCGCCATTGTTCTTCGGCTCTTCCTGCGCCCACACCACCGTCTCGAGGTTGGGCATGCGCTGCATCCGCTCGACCAGCGGTTCGCCCGGGAAGGGATAAAGCTGCTCGACCCGCACGATCGCGGTGTTGGTGTCGCCCGCAGCATCGCGTGCCTCGATCAGGTCGTAGGCGACCTTGCCCGAGCACAGGACGAGCCGCTTGACGTCGATGTCGGCGGGCGCCGACGGATCGCTCAGCAACCGCTTGAAGTGGCTGTCGCCGAGGAAGTCGTCGATCTGCGACACCGCCATCTTGTGCCGCAACAGCGACTTGGGCGTGAAGACGATCAGCGGCTTGCGGAACGAGCGGTGCATCTGCCGGCGCAGCAGGTGGAAATAGTTGGCCGGGGTCGTGCAGTTCGCGACCTGCATGTTGTCCTGCGCGCACAACTGGAGGAAGCGCTCGATCCGCGCGGAGCTATGCTCCGGCCCCTGCCCTTCGTAGCCGTGCGGCAGCAGCATCACGAGCCCATTTGCGCGGAGCCACTTGGCTTCCCCGCTCGCGATGAACTGATCGATCATGATCTGCGCACCGTTCATGAAGTCGCCGAACTGCGCTTCCCACATGACCAGCGTCTTGGGGTCCGCCAGCGCGTAGCCGTACTCGAAGCCGAGCACGCCATATTCGCTGAGCGGCGAGTCGAGCACCTCGAACCGGCCGTGCGGGATCGTCTCGAGCGGGCGATACTTGTGCTCGTCGGTCTGATCGACCCAGACGGCGTGACGCTGCGAGAACGTCCCGCGCCCCGAATCCTGCCCAGACAGGCGGACGCCATAGCCTTCCGACAACAGCGACCCGAACGCGAGCGCCTCGCCGGTCGCCCAGTCGAAGTTGCGGCCCGACTTGAACATCTCGCGCTTGGCGTCGAGCACGCGGTTGAGCGTCTTGTGAACCGCCAGATCTTCGGGGATCGTCGTCAGCGTGCGACCGAGCGAATCGAACAACTTCTGCTCCATCCCCGTATTGACGTTGCGGCGCTCCGTCTCGGCATCGGCGGGGGCATGAAGCCCCGACCAGCGCCCGGCGAACCAGTCCGCCTTGTTGGGCTTGTAGCTCGCGCCCGCCTCGAACTCGCCTTCGAGCAGCGTGGTGTACTGCTTGATATTCTCGTCGATCCAGGCCGCGTCGATGACCTTCTGGTCGATCAGCTTCTTGCCGTAGATCTCGCTGACCGGCGGGTGATCCTTGATTTCCTTGTACATCAGCGGCTGAGTGAAGCCCGGCTCGTCGCCTTCATTGTGACCGAAGCGGCGGTAGCACCACATGTCGATCACGATGTCGCGGTGGAACTGCTGACGGAATTCCATCGCCATCTTGGTGGCGAAGGTCACCGCCTCGGGATCGTCGCCATTGACGTGGAAGATCGGTGCCTGAACGCCCTTGGCAACGTCCGACGGATAGGGCGACGAGCGCGCGAACTGCGGGCTGGTGGTAAAGCCGACCTGATTGTTGATGATGAAGTGGACGCAGCCGCCGGTATTATACCCGCGAATGCCGGAGAAGCCGAGGCACTCCCACACGATCCCCTGCCCCGCGAACGCCGCGTCTCCGTGGATCAGCACGGGAGCGATGCCTTGTGCTCGGTGAGATCGTTCGCGATAGTCTGGATCGCGCGGGTCTTGCCGAGGACGACCGGGTCTTTGGCCTCGAGATGCGACGGGTTGGCGACCAGCGACATGTGGACGCTGATCCCGTCGAACTCGCGGTCGGTCGAGGTGCCGAGGTGATATTTCACGTCGCCCGAACCCGCGACGTCATCGGGGTTGTCCGACCCGCCGCCGAATTCGTGGAAGATGATGCGGAACGGCTTGGCCATCACGTTGGTGAGGACGTTCAGACGCCCGCGATGCGCCATGCCAAAGACGATCTCCTTCACGCCGAGCGAACCACCATATTTGATGATCGATTCGAGCGCGGGGATCATGCTCTCGCCACCGTCGAGCCCGAAGCGCTTGGTGCCGACATACTTCTTGCCGCAGAAGCGTTCCCACTGCTCGGCCTCGATCACCTTGTTGAGGATCGCCTTCTTGCCGAGGTCGGTGAACTCGATCGCCTTGTCCTTGCCTTCCATGCGGTCCTGCAGGAAGCGCCGCTCCTCGACGTCGGCGATGTGCATATATTCCAGGCCGACATTGCCGCAATAATTGGCGCGCAGCGTGTCGACGAGTTCGCGCACGGTCGCCCATTGCAGCCCCATCGTCCCGCCGAGATAGACCGGGCGGTCGATGTCGGAATCCGAGAAGCCATGATATTCGGTCTGGAGATCGGCGGGCATCTCGCGCTTGGAGAGACCCAACGGATCGAGATTGGCGGCGAGATGTCCACGCACGCGGTACGTGCGGATGAGCAGCATCGCGCGGATCGAGTCACCCGCGGCGCGGATGATGTCATCCTGGCTGACCGCGGGGGCCGCGGCAGGAGCTGGCTTCGCGCCGCCCTTGGCGGGCTTGGGCGCGGGCTCCATCTGGGTCGGGTCGAGCGCGGCGGTCAGGTCGTCGGTGGTCGACAGCGGCCACCGCGCCGACTGCCAGCTCGGGCCGCTGGACGAACCCTCGAGCCCTTCGAAAAAGCCACGCCAGGCCGGCTCGACGCTGTCCGGGGACGTGCGGAAACGCGCGTAGAGCGTCTCGATGAACGCGGGGCTGACGCCGCCTGCGATATCGCCGAAGTCCTGGTTCTCGTAGCCCATAGCGAGTCCTCGTCACCCCGGAACATTGGGGTCTCTAGTAGTGGGACACCGCCGCGCCCGACCGGACGCGGCGGCCCCGACCAACCGGCCGGGGCGACGTGCCTTTAACCCTTGAGCACTTCCAGCAAGGTCGTGCCCAGTTCGCTCGGCGAAGCGGAAACGCGGATACCCGCGCGCTCCATCGCCGCAATCTTGTCTTCCGCGCCGCCCTGGCCGCCCGAGACGATCGCACCGGCATGACCCATGCGACGACCCGGAGGTGCCGTACGGCCCGCGATGAAGCCGGCCATCGGCTTCTTGCGGCCACGCTTGGCCTCGTCGATCAGGAACTGCGCAGCCTCTTCCTCGGCCGAACCACCGATCTCGCCGATCATGATGATCGACTTGGTCGCGTCGTCGGCGAGGAACAGCTCGAGCACATCGATGAAGTTCGTGCCGTTGACCGGATCGCCACCGATGCCGACTGCGGTCGTCTGACCGAGACCAGCGTTCGACGTCTGGAACACCGCCTCATAGGTGAGCGTGCCTGAACGGCTGACAACGCCGACCGAACCCTGCTTGAAGATGCTGCCGGGCATGATGCCGATCTTGCACTCGCCGGGGGTCAGGACGCCGGGGCAGTTCGGGCCGATCAGGCGCGACTTGGACCCCGAAAGCGCGCGCTTGACGCGAACCATGTCGAGCACCGGAATGCCCTCGGTGATCGTGACGATCAGCGGGACCTGCGCGTCGATCGCCTCGAGGATCGAATCCGCCGCGAAGGGGGGCGGAACGTAGATCACCGACGCGGTCGCGCCGGTCATGGCGACGGCTTCGGCCACGGTGTCATACACCGGCAGGTCGAGGTGAGTCGTGCCGCCCTTGCCGGGCGTGACGCCGCCGACCATCTTGGTGCCGTATTCCAGCGCCGCCTTGGTGTGGAAGCTGCCGGTTTCCCCGGTCATGCCCTGGGTGATGACCTTGGTGTTCTTGTCGACGAGGATGCTCATGCAGCACTCTTCCTAAATAAGAGAATGCGGGGATCGCGCAGCCGCGCTCCCCGCAGAGAATATCAGTTGAGCGACCCGTCGATCGCCTTGCACGCGACGAGGAGTTCCTTGACCGCATCGACCGACACGCTGAGGTTCTGCTTCGCTTCGTCGTCGAGCTTGATCTCGATGACTTCCTCGACGCCGCCGGCACCGATCACGACGGGCACGCCGACATAGAGATTGTCGATGCCATACTGGCCGGTCAGGTGTGCAGCTGCCGGAAGGACGCGCTTCTGGTCGTACAGATAGGCTTCCGCCATCGCGATGCCGCTGGTCGCGGGCGCATAATAAGCCGAGCCGGTCTTCAGCAGCGCGACGATCTCGCCGCCGCCGCCGCGGGTACGCTTGATGATCGCGTCGATCTTTTCCTGCGTCGAACGGCCCATCGCGACGAGATCGGGAACCGGGATGCCCGAGACGGTCGAGTAAGAAATGACCGGGACCATCGTGTCGCCGTGGCCGCCGAGCACGAAGCTGGTGACGTCCTTGACCGAGACCTTGAACTCGTCCGCGAGGAAGTGGCTGAAGCGTGCCGAATCGAGGACGCCCGCCATGCCGACGACCTTGTTGTGCGGGAGCCCTGAGAATTCGCGCAGCGCCCAGACCATCGCGTCGAGCGGGTTGGTGATGCAGATGACGAACGCGTCGGGTGCGTTGGCGGCGATGCCCTCGCCGACGGCCTTCATGACCTTGAGGTTGATGCCGAGCAGGTCATCGCGGCTCATGCCGGGCTTACGCGCGACACCAGCGGTGACGATGATCACGTCCGCGCCTGCGATGTCCTTGTAATCGTTGGTGCCGGTGATGGTCGCATCGAAACCTTCGACGGGGGCACACTGGCTGAGGTCGAGCGCCTTGCCCTGGGGAACGCCTTCGACGACGTCGAACAACACGACATCCCCGAGGCCCTTGAGCGCTGCGAGATGGGCGAGCGTGCCGCCAATGTTGCCGGCGCCGATCAGCGCGATCTTCTTGCGAGCCATCCGGGATCCTTTTCGCTTAGGCCCGCCCAGGGCGTTAATAACTCAGGAGCGATCGGGCGAGCTCTGCCGGGCGCGGGCTTAGGCGGGTTTTCGCGTTTGGGCAACCCGTAAGGCAAAGGATTTGGCTTGTTATTGCAATTCATTCGCAAGTGCAATTAGCCTTTTCTGTGCTCCTGCGGAGGCAGGAGCCCAGAGTTACACGGCGCGACGCCCGTAACCCTGGATACCCGTCTTCGCGGGGAAACTGTTCGTTACACGGATCGGCTCAATCCCCGCCATGCCCCGCCGCGAGATACTCTTCCGACCGCATCTCTTCGAGCCGGCTGATCGTCCGGTCGAATTCGAACCGCCCGTCCCCACTTTCATACAGCTCCTGCGGCTGCGCATCCGCCGCCGCGAGCAGCTTGACCTTCTGTTCGTACAGCGCGTCGATCAGCGCGACGAAACGCGCCGCCTCGTTGCGATTGTCCGGCCCGAGCTTGGGAATGCCGACCACGATCACCGTATGATAGCGCCGCGCGATCGCGATATAGTCCGCGCTCCCGCGCGCTTCCTCGCACAGCCGCTTGAAGCTGAACACCGCGACGCCCTTCAGCGCCTTGGGGACATGGACGCTCCGCCCCTGCACGACCAGATCCTCGGACGGAACGTGCGCGCGGTCCTCGACCGGAAAGTCGGTCAGGCGAAAGAAATCGCCCGAAAGCAATTTGGTCGCCTCGGGGCCATTGGGGACCAGCCACGTATCGATCGACCCAAGCCGGTCCCGCCGATAATCCACCGGCCCGTTGAGCGTGATCACCTCCATCCGCGCTTCGATCAGCGCGATGAAGGGCAGGAAATGCTCGCGGTTGAGCCCGTTCTTGTAGAGATCGGCGGGCGGTCGGTTGGAGGTGGTGACGACGGTCACGCCCTCTTCCAGCAACAGCGTGAACAGCCGCGACAGGATCATCGCATCCGGACTGTTCGTCACCATCATCTCGTCGAACGCGAGCAGCCGCACCTCCTCCGCAATCGCTCTGGCGAGCGGCGGGATCGGATCGCCAAGTTCCTTGGCGCGCTCCACCGCAAGCCGCTGGTGCACCTCCAGCATGAATTCGGCAAAATGGACGCGCCGCTTGCGCCGAATGTCGAGCGCATCAAAGAACAGGTCCATCAGCATCGACTTGCCGCGGCCGACCCCGCCCCAGACATACAATCCGCGCGGCGCCTCCGGCTTGCGCCCCAGCACGCGCCACAGCATCGACCCGCGCTTGGGCGTCGCTTCCAGCGCGGAAGCAAGATCGGCAAGGCGGCGCGCCGCGGCAGCCTGTTCGGGGTCGGGCTTGAGTTCCCCCGAGGCGATCAGCGCGTCGTAACGCGCGAGGACATTCGTCATTCTGCAATTATACTCGCTCGGAGGCCGGGCCGGGCGGCGGTGGCGTCGACTTGCGCAGCGTCCCCGTAAAACTGGCGATGGTCGGCCGGTCGTCCTGAACGATCAGCCCGCGCAGGAAGAGCATGTTGCGTGTCTCGCGGAGCAGCTCGAGTCGCGCCTCCAGCGGAACGCCGATCGCGCCGCCGCCGATGAATTGCGCCGACAGGTCAAGCGTCACCGCCCCACCCGCCGACAACACGCCGAAGCCGCGCGCGGCGGCGAACAGCGCGACGTCCATAAAGCCGAGCAGCGCGCCCCCGTGGACGTCTCCGCGCATGTTGGAATGTTCGTGGCGCGGCAGCATCCGCACCCGCGCGATCTCGGCTTCGACCTTTACCAGCAACGGCTCGAGGAAGGCATTGTAGCGAGTCGCATCCCGGAACTGCCACCGCTTCCATCCCGGCTGATCGGGATCGTCCTCATAAATGAAGGGTGCGGTCAAACGGGGCGTTCCCTGGGGCCTGCCCCCGCCGCGGCGTCAGATCGAGCGCCGGGCGGGGGTGGCGAAGCTCAAACGACGCGTTCGGCTTCCATCTTCTTGATTTCCGCGATCGCCTTGGCGGGGTTGAGACCCTTGGGGCAGACATTCGCGCAGTTCATGATCGTGTGGCAGCGATACAGGCGGAACGGATCCTCGAGCTCGTCGAGTCGCTCGCCGGTCATCTCGTCGCGGCTGTCGGCGAGCCAACGATAGGCCTGCAACAGGATCGCCGGGCCAAGGAACTTGTCGCTGTTCCACCAGTAGCTCGGGCACGCGGTCGAGCAGCATGCGCACAGGATGCACTCGTACAGACCGTCGAGCTTCTCGCGCTCCTGTGGCGACTGGAGTCGCTCCTTACCCGCGGGGGGCGGGGTCACCGTCTGCAGCCACGGCTTGATCGACGAATATTGCGCATAGAAGTGCGTGAAGTCGGGAACGAGGTCCTTGATCACTTCCATGTGCGGCAGCGGCGTGATGCGGATGTCGCCCTTCACGTCCTCGATGGCGGTCGTGCAGGCGAGGCCGTTCTTGCCATCGATGTTCATCGAGCACGACCCGCAAATGCCTTCGCGGCACGAGCGGCGGAAGGTGAGCGACGAATCCTGCTCGCCCTTCATCTTGATCAGCGCGTCGAGCACCATCGGGCCGCACGAGTCGAGATCGACCTCGAACGTGTCGTAATGCGGGTTCGCGTTCGCATCGGGGTCATACCGATAGATCTTGAACTTCTTGATGCGTTTCGCCTCAGGCGCGGCCTTGTGGACCTTGCCGCCCGACTTGGGCTTGGAGTTGGCGGGGAGGAAGAATTCGGCCATCGCTTGCTCGCGTTTTCCATCCAGGAGGGCGGGTTACCGCCGGGTTGTGCAGATAGCCGTACACAAGCAACGCCCTTGTCGCAAACCCTTGCAGCACTGAATTGCTGCATGTGCGATTGCACGGGACGGTCTCGTCCGATCAGATGACGTCGAGCACCAGCCCCCGGTCGCGCGCTTCCTCGGCCTCGATATACCAGTTGGACGGTGCCTTCTCTCGCAGCTCCTCGAAGGTCACCTGGCTGTCGCGAACGATCGCGCGGAACCCCTCTTCCTCGATCTCGATCGAATGCTCGACTTCGTGGAGCGCGGCCTTGATCGATGCCACTACCATCCGCAGCGGTCCGTTGAGGTCGATTTGCTTTTTGATCTGCCGCTCGTGGAGCATCAACCGCGTGTGCCGCGTCAGGAACCGCCGCGAGACCGGAAACGCCGACATGAAGGTCGCCCCCGCCGAATAGACCGCGACCTTGCCGAGAAACAGGATTTCGCGCCCGTCGTGATCCTCGAGCAGGCGGATATCGTCCGCCATCGTCCGCGCGACCTCCGGGTCGCCCCCGAGCGTAGTCAGCGCAATGACGAGCGTCCCTTCCGCCGGGCAATTGCCAAGCTGGGCACGAAAGTTCTCGTACATCAACTGGTCGACGGTGCCGGACAAACGGATGTGCGGATTGGCGAGCAGGGGATAGCGCGGGTCTGACATGATCGCGGAAACCGGCGGGGCGGTGGTGGAGTTCCGGGAAAAGTGAAATTCGCGTGCGCAACCCTCTGGCGATACCGATTAGATTTTACCCTTGATGCCGGCCTGCTTGAGAATCGCCATCGCGGTAAATCGTTTGTGTGTTCCGGCATCGACCGTGAAATGCAGATCGGTGATAGGACTATATCAGATCTCGTGATCGCCCTTTCCATTGCGGACGAACGAACACCCATGCTCCCGTAGCAGGCGCTTCAAGTCACGGCCGTAGCCCGTAACCATCAGGCTGCGACCGGTATCGTACTTTCGTGAAACGCAACCAGCCGAAGCGCATGCGGTCCGGAACGGCGATCTTCGTCGATGAGATGCGCATTGTCGGAAATCAGTTCCGGCATCACCGCAGCGGCGCGGTCGCGCAGTCGTTCAAGCGTGTCGCCCTCGGTAACAAGACCCGGCACGTCGCAATCGACGGTGTACCAGATATGCGCCTCTGGGTCATAGGCCGCATGAAGAGTCCAAAGCGCCATCGGTGCCTCCGTAGATCACGACGATAGGCCGGGGAGCCGAAGCCTTCAAGCGAACAACCGGGAGGCCGCCGGTGGTTGCGGCAAACACCTGACTGGAAGGCTCCGTCAGAGGTTCGCCGCAACCATCTGTTCGTTCAATAAACGCGCTTCTTCGGCTTGATGTATTCCGCATCGTCGGTGAGCGTATAGTCGTGCACCGGGCGATAGCCCATCTCGACCTTGCCCGCCTTGCCGCCCCAGCCGCCGAACGTTGCGGTGGTGTGCTTCATCCAGTTCGCGTCGTCGCGATCGGGATAATCCTCGTTCACATGCGCGCCGCGCGATTCCTTGCGGTTCGCAGCACTCTCCATCGTCACGACCGCCTGCGCGAGCAGATTGTCGAGCTCGAGCGTCTCGACCAGATCGGTGTTCCAGATCATCGAGCGATCGGTGACGTGGACGTCCTGAAGCCGCTCGTAGGTCGCGGTGATCTTCTGCTGCCCTTCGGAAAGCAGCGCATTGTCGCGGAACACCGCGCAATGCTTCTGCATCGTGCGCTGCATCTCGATCCGGATCTGCGCGGTGGGCGAGCTGCCGTTGGCGTGGCGGAACGTGTCGAGTCGCCCGAGCGCCAGCTCCTCCGACCCCTTGGGGAGCGGATTGTGCGGCGTATCGGGCTTGAGCGTCTCCTTGAGGCGCAGGCCCGTCGCACGACCGAACACGACGAGATCGATCAGCGAGTTCGAGCCCAGGCGGTTGGCGCCATGGACCGAAACGCACGCCGCTTCGCCGACCGCGAACAGGCCGGGGACGACAGCATCGGGGTTGCCGTCGCGCAGGTGGACGACTTCACCGTGATAGTTCGTCGGGATACCGCCCATGTTGTAATGGACGGTCGGCGTCACCGGCAGCGGCTGGCGCGTCAGGTCGACGTTGGCGAAGATCTTGCCCGTCTCGGTGATGCCCGGAAGCCGCTCTGCCAGCACCTTGGGATCGATGTGATCGAGGTGGAGGAAGATGTGGTCCTTATGCTCGCCGACACCGCGGCCTTCGCGCATTTCCAGCGCCATCGAGCGCGACACGACGTCACGCGACGCGAGGTCCTTCGCCGATGGAGCGTACCGCTCCATGAAGCGCTCGCCTTCGGAGTTGGTGAGATAGCCGCCCTCGCCGCGCGCACCCTCGGTGATGAGGACGCCAGCGCCGTAGATGCCGGTCGGGTGGAACTGGACGAACTCCATGTCCTGCAGCGGCAGTCCTGCGCGGAGCACCATCGCATTACCGTCGCCGGTGCAGGTGTGCGCCGAGGTCGCCGAGAAGTAGGTGCGGCCGTAGCCCCCCGTCGCCAGCACGACCGAATGCGCGCGGAACCGGTGGATCGACCCGTCGTCCATGCACAAGGCGATCACGCCGCGGCAGACGCCGTTTTCCATGATCAGGTCGAGCGCGAAATATTCGACGTAGAAGTCCGCGTCATACTTCAGGCTCTGCTGGTACAAAGCGTGGAGCATCGCGTGGCCGGTGCGATCGGCGGCAGCGCAGGTGCGCTGGACCGGAGGCCCCTCGCCCATATTCTGCATGTGCCCGCCGAACGGACGCTGGTAGATCGTCCCGTTGTCGTTGCGGCTGAACGGCACGCCCGCGTGCTCGAGCTCATACACCGCCTGCGGTGCTTCGCGGACCATATATTCGATCGCGTCCTGGTCGCCGAGCCAGTCGGAACCCTTGACGGTATCGTACATGTGCCACGACCAATGATCGGGCGAATTGTTCCCGAGGCTCGCGGCGATGCCGCCCTGCGCCGCAACCGTGTGGCTGCGCGTCGGAAACACCTTGGTGATGCACGCGGTCTTCAGGCCGCTTTCCGCGATTCCCATGGTCGCCCGGAGCCCCGAGCCACCCGCACCCACGACGACGGCGTCATAGGTATGGTCGATGATCTTATATGCCTCAGGCATGCGGAACTCCGGTGGTTGCGGTGAAGGCGACCTTGAGGATCGCGAAGATGGCGATGCCCGCGGTCACGACGGTGAAGAAGTTGAGCGCGACCATCGCGAGCACCCGGCTCTCGGCGTGTGCATAATCCTCGATCAGCACCTGCATCCCGAGCCGGAAGTGGTAGAAGACCGAGGCGATCAGCAACGCCATCGGGATCGCCGCCCAGCTCGACGACAGCCAGGTGTGGACCGTGTCGTAATCATAGGCGGGCAACCGCAGGATCGCGATGAAGAACCACAGCATCAGGAACAGATTGGCACCCGCCGTGAGACGTTGCTGCCACCAGTGATGCGTGCCTTCCTTGGCACTGCCGAGACCGCGCACGCGGCCGAGTTCGGTTCCGTAGCGCATCTTATTTGAACCCCAGGAGATAGATCCAGATCACCGCGGTCGCCGCGACCGAGAAGACCATCGTGCCAAGCGCGCCGGTCCGGTTGCGCTTGAGCTCATAGCCGGCACCCGTATCCATCACGAGATGGCGGACGCCGCTCGCCATGTGCTGGAAGAACGACAGCGTCAGCCCGATCCCGAACAGATAGCCAAGCGCGCCCCCGGCAAATTCGCCGAACACATAATGGAACGTCGCATAGGTCGCCGGACCACCCGAGATCGCGGCCAGCCACCATACCATGACCAGCGTGCCGACCGTGGCCATGCCGCTGCCGGTGACGCGGTGGAGGATCGAGACCGTCATGTGCGGGCCCCATTTCCAGATGGTCAGGTGCGGGCTGAGCGGCCGTGCGCGTTTCGTCGTGGGGGTCGTGCTGGCCAAGGCGGCGTGTCCTCATCGGTTGCAGGGTCGATTGCGGGTCGATTGCGGGTTGGTGCCCTCTTAATCCGACGAGCCGATGATGCAAGGATTCTGCATGATGATGCAGATGCATGCGCTGCAATCATCCGAACGGGCGGTTACTCCGCGTTAACCAGAGGACGTTACGCCGTGCCCAGGCCGTCATGCGCGCTGGCCTTACCCGATACGGAGCGTCCGCCTTGAACCCCAGTGAATTGCCCGCCCCCGGTGCGGTTGCCGCGACGATCGACATTCGCGCCCGGCTGCGCGCCTTCGATTTCGACAATACCCTGGAAACGGCCGCGCGCGACGTGTGGACCGTGCTCGAACGCGACGCTGGCGAGATCGCGCTCGCCTTCTGGGGGCAGTGGCGGCGCGCCGGGCTCGGCGATCGCAGCTGGCAGCCGCACGAGGAGACCAAGATGGTCGAACTCGGCATCGCCTTCCTGCGCAACCGCTTTTGTGACGTGAGCGGGCGGGCGTGGGTCGAGTCGATGGAGCGCTCGGTTTCGGCCGGCTATGTCGCCGGGGTTTCGACGATGGCCCTGCTGTCGATGACCTGCGCAAGCGACCGCGCCGCCCTCGATATCCTGTTCAAACGGCTGAAGACCGACGACCCGCGCCTGCCCGTCTTCATCGACACGATCCTGCGGCTGACCGGGCTCGAAAGTGAGATCACGGTCGAAATCTACAACGCCTATTGCGCGCATAGCGCTGCGTGCGAACGCGACCGGCTGGCGGATGAATTCCGCGAGGGGATCGCGCTGACGGTCGAGCAGGCGACGCAGGAGTCCGGCGTGCTGCGCGGCCAGTCGGTCCGCACCTCGACATCGGCGCGCGGGATGCTCGGCAAGACGAGCGAAGTCGCCGCCGCGGCCGAGCAGTCCGCAGTCGCGATGCGCGAGGCGGCGCAGACCGCCGCCGGGCTGATCCGCGCGATCGAGGATGCGCGCACCGAAGTCGAAGCTGCCGCCGAAATCGCAAACCGCGCGTCCACGCAGGCGGGCGCAGCGGTCGGGATGTCCGAGACGCTAAGCGACCATGCAAAATCGATCGAATCGATCCTCGGGCTGATCCGCGACATTGCCGGCCAGACCAATCTCCTCGCACTCAACGCCACGATCGAGGCGGCCCGCGCGGGCGATGCGGGCCGTGGCTTCGCGGTGGTTGCTCAGGAGGTGAAGAGCCTCGCCAATCAGACCGCGCGTGCGACCGACGACATCGCCGCGAAGATCGCCGCGATCCAGTCCGCAACGCGCTCGACCGTCGAAACCAACGCGTCGATCAAGTCGACCGTCGCCGAGGTACAGGAAAGCGCGAACCGCATCCGCTTCGCCATGGAAGCGCAGGCGCAGACCGTCACCGCGATCACCGCAGCGGTCGACGAGACCGCGCTGGCGGCGGACTCGATGTCGAACACGATTACCGCGATCCGCGAGGATACCGAGACCGTGGCGTCCGAAATCGACAGGGTCGGGCGCGGGTTCGACTCGCTCGATCACAAGCTCGGCGCGCTGAAAAGCAGCGCCGGGGAATTCGTCGCGAAGGTCGCCGCGTAAGCCACCAATGCCAGTACCGCGTATTCAAGGATATCCCGCCATGGCGGATCATGACGGCCAACCCGCACGCGGCCTTGCCGTGCCCGGCGGCTGGAGCGGCGAGAACCGCTCCGCCGCGCAGCGCGTCGCGGACTATGACTGGGACAATACGATTCTGGCCGCGGGGGCGGAGATCGCCGAAATTATTACCGGGCAGGAGCTCGCGATTTCACGGACCTTCTGGAACCACTATCTCGCATTGCCCGTGTCCGCGCATATCCGCAGCCGCTTCGACGAGGACTATATGGCGGCACGCGTAGCGGATAGCGCTCGGTATACGCTCGTCAAATATGCCAGGCCCGACAAGGACGACTGGGCGCACATGGCGGCTTGCCACGTCGCCGAATCGCAGCATGCGAGCATCCCGCTGCAGGCGCTGCTGTCGTCGCTAAGCTTTGCGCACAGCTGCACGCTACGGCTGATCGAGGACAGGCTGGGCGCGGGATCGCCACGGTTCCGGGTGCTCGCCGACGCGGTTCAGCGGCTCGCTTTGGTCGAGGCGGACGTGATGGCCTCCTATCTGGGCACGCATGATGCCGAACGCGCGCGCATCGAGCGCCAGGGCCGGTCGAGCCAGTTCAGCGCAACGATTGCGACCGCGATCAAGGGAGCGGCGGCACTTGGTGACCGGCTCAGGGTCCAGGCGCAGGGGGCGGCGCGATCGACTCGCGGCATGATCGGCAAGACCAGCGAAGTCGCCGCTGCCGCCGAGGAATCGGCGCTGGCCATGCGCGAGGCGGCACAGACCGCCGGCGGCCTGATCCGCGCGATCGAGGATGCGCGCACCGAGGTCGAGGCCGCGGCCCAGATCGCGACCCGCGCCTCGACCCAGGCCGGGACCGCAGTCTGCATGTCGGAAACGCTGAGTGATCATGCGAAGTCGATCGAATCGATCCTCGGCCTAATTCGTGATATTGCCGGACAGACCAATCTCCTCGCACTCAATGCCACGATTGAGGCGGCCCGCGCGGGCGATGCGGGGCGTGGCTTCGCGGTGGTCGCGCAGGAGGTCAAGAGCCTCGCCAGCCAGACCGCGCGCGCGACCGATGACATCGCCGCCAAGATCGCCGCGATCCAGTCCGCCACTCGCTCGACTGTCACGACCAACGCCTCGATCAAGACAACCGTCGCCGAAGTGCAGGAGAGCGCCAACCGGATCCGGTTCGCGATGGAAGCGCAGGCGCAGACCGTGACCGCGATCACAGCGGCGGTCGACGAGACCGCGATGGCGGCGGATTCGATGTCACATACGATCGCCACGATCCGCGAGGATACCGAGCATGTCGCCGGCGAGATCGATACGCTCGAACGCGACTTCGGCGAGGTGGACGACGAACTGCGCAAGCTCAAGGGGGCAGCGGACAGCTTTTCCGCGAGCGTCGCCGCCTGACGGCGGGGCGTTTTCGCCGAACGGCGGGGGTTGGTCGCGGCGGTTGAAGCCGGTACTGCACGGGGATGACCAACATCCTCCTCACCGGCTCCTCGCGTGGCATCGGCGCCGCGATCGCAACCGCGCTCGATCGTCCGGGCGTCGCGCTCGTCGGGCATGGCACGCGCAGCGGAATCCCTGCGGACTTCGCCGATCCGTCGGCACCCCGCGCCCTGTGGGACGCTGCGCTCGACCGGCTCGACGGGACGATCGACGTGCTCATCAACAACGCGGGCGTGTTCGACGCCAATCCGATCGACCGCGCCGATTCCGAATGGGTCGCGGACTGGGAGCGCACGATGCGGATCAACCTGACCGCGTCGGCCGAACTGTGCCGCCTCGCGGTGCTCTACTGGCAGGCGCGCGGGGTCGGTGGGCGGATCGTCAACATCGCGAGCCGTGCCGCCTATCGTGGCGATTCACCCGCACACTGGCATTACGCCGCATCCAAGGCGGGGATGGTCGCGATGACCAAGAGCATCGCGCGCGGCTATGCCGGACAGGGGATCCTTGCCTTCGCGGTCTGCCCGGGGTTCACGATGACGGGGATGGCGGAGGAGTATCTGTCGAGCCGCGGCGGGGACAAGCTGCTCGCGGACATTCCACTTGGCCGGGTCGCGATGCCGGAAGAGGTGGCGGAGGTCGCCCGCTTCCTCGCGCTGGACGCGCCGCCGTCGATGACGGGCGCGGTGCTCGACGTGAATGGCGCAAGCTACGTCCGCTGAGGTCTAAACTCCCCCTACCCGCTTCGCCGGCGAAGGCCGGGGCCCAGGAGTGGCCAAGCGGTAAGGAGGCGCAGCACTCGCTACCCCGGCCCTCTCGACTGCGCCCCGGCCTTCGCCGGGGAAGCGATCAACGGAAAAATCACCGCAACGCGCGCAGGCGTTCCATATCCTCGGGCCGATCGATATCGAGCAGGTCCGCTTCGGGTGCAATCACATGCCGTCCGGCGCGGACCATCGCTCGCGCGCCCTCGTCGCCTTCCAGCGTCAACAGCGCCTCGAACTGATCCGCGCCAAACACTGCAGGCGGGCTCGGATGGACGCCATTGCTCGACGCAATCACTGCGTCAGGCCCCGTCACCGCCTCCAGCAATCGATAAATATGCGTCGCGGTGACGCGCGGCATATCGGCCAGTACGATCACCACGGCGGCACATCCGATCTCGCGCGCGGCCGCGACGCCGAGCTTGACCGACCCCGACATGCCGTCGCCGGGATCGTCATTGTGGATCACCCGATAGCCACGACTGCCGAAGTCCAGTTCGGACCCGGAGCAGACCGCAAGCCGAGCCTTGAACGGCACGCTTTCCAGCGCGGTGACGACGTGGAACGCAAGCGGCTTGCCAAGAAATGGCTGCTTGAGCTTGTCGGTATCGCCGAACCGCTCGGATCGGCCCGCCGCCAGCAGGACGAGAATGCATTCCTCGGCGGCGATCCCCATCGTCATCCCCTCTTGCGTTCGCCGGCGTTGAACGCGCCGACCATCGCCGCCGCAATCGACAGCGCAATTTCGGCAGGGCCGACCGCGCCGATATCGAGCCCGACCGGCGCATCGATCCGGTCGAGGTCCGCCTCGGACACGCCCGCCGCCGCGAGCCGCTCGCGGCGCGCGGCGTGGCTGCGGCGCGATCCCAGCGCGCCGACGTAAGCGGTCGGGCGCGCGAGTGCCGCGATCAGCGCCGGGTCGTCGATCTTCGTGTCGTGGCTCAGCGTCACCACCGCACTCGCGGGACCTGGATCGAGGGCCTCGACCGCCTCGTCGGGCCAACGATCGTCAAGCGTGACGCCGGGAAAGCGTTCCTCGGTCAGGAAGCGCGCGCGCGGATCGATCACGGTCGCTGCAATCCCGAGTTCGCGCACCAGACCGGCAAGCGCCTGTGCGATCTGCACCGCACCGACGATCAGCAGGCGGCGCGGCGGATCGTAGCGATTGACGAACGCCGCCCCTTCCTGCGGGCGGAGCGAGCTCTGCCCCGAGGCGAGATCGGTCGTGACCGCCAGCCCCTTGCCGGTATCCCGCGCTTCGGCGATGCGATCGAACAGTTCGGGGTCGAACCCTTCCGCCGATACCGGCTGGACCAGCACCGAAATCTCGCCACCGCACGGCAGCCCGACTTCCCAGGCGGCCGCATCGGCGATGCCGTAATTCTTGAGCTGGAACGGCGCGCCCGCGATGACGTCGGCGGCGGTCGCGAGGATATCGCTCTCGACGCATCCGCCCGAGACGGATCCCTCGAAACGGCCGTCGGCGTGGACGAGCATATGGCTCCCGCGTGGTCGCGGTGCAGAGCCCCAGGTCGACACCACCGTGGCAAGCGCAAGCGGCGCGCCTTTCCACTGGGTCGCTGCATTCAGGACGGAATCGTTATCGGCCATTTCACTCCCTCTCCCGCTTCCGGGAGAGGGCCGGGGAGAGGGGCGTGCCGATACCTGGCCGTCACACGTCTCGCACTGCCCTCTCCCCAAGCGATCACATATCCGGCAATCCGCCGAGGATCTTGTCGAGCGTCAGCGGAAAGTCGCGCACGCGCACTCCGCACGCATTGTAGATCGCGTTGGTCACCGCGGCGCCCGCGCCCGAAATCGACAACTCTCCAAGCCCCTTCACGCCGATCGGATTGGCATGCCGGTCGATATGCTCGACGAACAGCACATCGAGCGGGGGCACGTCGGCATGGCTCGGCACGTGATATTCGCCGAGGTCGCTGTTGACGAACGCACCGTGGCGCTGGTCGAGCATCGCGTCCTCCATCAGCGCATAACCGATCCCCCAGATCATCCCGCCGATCGCCTGGCTGCGCGCAAGCTTGGCGTTGAGGATTCGGCCGGCCTCGAACACGCCGAGCATGCGCCGAACACGGACCTCACCGGTCACGGAGTTGACCGCGACCTCGGCGAATTGCGCGCCGTGCGCGGCCTGACTGAAGGTCTTGGCGTTGCTGCCCTGGCTGATCTTGCCGAGCGCAACCAACGGTTCTTTCCCGACCAGCTCGGACAGGGGCACGCGGCGGTTGCCCGCGATCGCATGGCCGTCCTTGAGCGTCA
This sequence comes from Sphingomonas sp. PAMC 26621, assembly GCF_000251145.1. Classification (GTDB taxonomy): domain Bacteria; phylum Pseudomonadota; class Alphaproteobacteria; order Sphingomonadales; family Sphingomonadaceae; genus Sphingomonas. The sequence goes on from NZ_AIDW01000023.1 coordinate 156,273, forward strand.
TGTCCTTCGGGTCCGCCTGCATCCGTTCGGCAAGCGTCGCGACGATATCTTCGCACGCCAGCGCCACTGACGAGCCTGCGCTCGCCGCGCCGAACGACCCGCCAGAACCTGCGCCCGGCGGAAGATCAGTATCGCCGAGGATCACGTCGACGCAGTCCATCGGCAGCCCGAGCGATTCGCCCGCAATCTGACCGAGGATCGTGTAGCTGCCCGTGCCGATGTCGGTCATGTCGGTCTCGACCCGCGCCCGGCCGTCGGGCGACAGCGTGACCCGCGCCTGCGAATCGACCAGCAGGTTGATCCGCACCGCTGCCGCCATCCCCATGCCGATCAGCCACTCGCCGTCGCGCACCTGCCCGGGTCGCGCGCCGCGCTTGGCCCAGCCGAAGCGTTCCGCGCCTTTATCGAGACATTCGACCAATGCGCGCGTCGAGAAGGGTGCGCCGGTCATCGGGTCGACCGGGGGCTCGTTGAGCTTGCGGAAATCGATCGGATCGCGGCCGAGTGCCTCGGCCATCTCATCGATCGCGGTCTCGAGCGCGAGCATGCCGACCGCCTCGCCCGGCGCACGCACCGCGCCAGCCTGCACCATGTCGAGCGTCACGATCTTGTGCGTGAAGTGCCGGACCGGCGCATCGTACAAGGCGATCGAGCCCAGCGCGACCGGCTCCATGAAGCCGCCGTCCGGGCCCTGACTCACCACACTGTCGTGCGCAAGCGCGGTGAGCTTTCCGTCCTTGTCGCACGCGAGCCTGATCCGCTGGTTCGTATCGGTGCGGCGATAGATGTTGTGGAACAACTGCTGTCGCGCCATCGCGATCTTGACCGGACGCCCGATCTTCTGCGCCGCGATCGCCGCGAGCACCGCTTCCGGTCCGAGCAACTTCCCGCCGAACCCGCCGCCGATATAGGGCGAAAGGATCCGCACCTTCTCCGCCGGGATCCCGACCGCCTTGGCGAGGATACCCTTGGCAGCATGGAGAATCTGCAGGCTCGAATGGAGCGTGAGCATATCGCCGTCCCACACCGCCACCGAGGCGTGCGGTTCCATCGCGGCATGAACCTGATTGGGCGTCGTGTAGACCTGATCGATCGTGACAGCGGCCTCGGCCATCGCCGCATCGATATCACCCTTGGCAATATCCTGCAGTCGCGAGTCCTTGGGCGGGCCGCTCGCGCCTTCGAAACCCGCCATCGTGTCGAAATGGCCCTGCTCGGGCTCGATCGTCATCGTCACCGATTTGGCCGCGTCGCGCGCCGCCTCGAAGCTGGTCGCGACCGCGACGCCGACGACCTGGTCCCAGTGATCGATCGCGTCATTGCCTGCATGCGCCGGCGTGAAGGCCGCTGCCTGTCGGGGAATGCGCGGATCGTCGACGATGATGTCGAGAACCCCCGGCAGGCTGCGCGCGGCATCAGTATCGAAGCGCGTGATCCTCCCCTTGGCAGCGGGGGCGGTGATCAGATAGCCGTACGCCACCTCTCCCGCGACGGGGTGCTCATAGCCATAGCGCGCGGCACCGCTGACCTTGAGCGCACCTTCGCTCCGGTCGAGCCCGGCGCCGAGCACCCCCTGGACGCCACGTTCCAGCGTGAGGCCGGAGTGGTCGGCGTCCATTTTGAAATCGGCCATGATGTTCCCCGCGCGCCGGCCTGCCGTTAAAGCTCGGGCAGGCCTTCCAAGATCTTGTCGAGCGTAAGTGGGTAGTCCCGCACACGGATGCCAGTGGCGTTGTACACCGCATTCGCAATCGCCGCACCCGCGCCCGAGATCCCCAGCTCACCAATGCCCTTGGCGTGCATCGGGTTGGCGTGGATGTCGCGTTCCTCGAGGAACTCGACCTCGAGCTGCGGGACGTCGGCGTTCACCGGCACGTGATATTCCGCGAGATCGCGGTTCACCAGCTTGCCGTTGCGCGGATCGTGGATGAGGTCCTCGGTCAACGCGGTGCCGATCCCGAAGGTCATCCCGCCAAGGCACTGCGACCGTGCCGTCTTGGCGTTGAGGATCCGCCCCGCCGCGAACACGCCGAGCATCCGGCGGACACGGACTTCGCCCGTCACCGCATTGACGCCGACTTCCGCGAAATGCGCGCCGTAGGACGACTGGCGCGTTTCCTTCTCCTGCTTGCCCGGCTTGATCGCGCCATTTGCCACGATCCCCTCTCCCGCCAGTTCCGAGAGCGGAACGCGGCGGTTGTCGGCGATCGCATAGCCGTCCTTGAGCGTCATCGCTTCCTCGTCGACGCCCATCGCCTTGGCGAGCTTCTCGCGAATTTCCTGCGCCGCGAGATACACCGACGTCCCGGCAGATCCTGCGCCGAACGAACCGCCCGACCCCGACGAGGTTGGGAAGTTGGTATCGCCGAGCTCGACGTCGACCTGGTCAAGCGGCAGACCGAGCACCTCACCCGCGATCTGGCCGAGGATGGTGTACGAGCCGGTACCGATATCGGTCATGTCCGTCTCGACCGTGGCACGCCCTGCTGCCGACAGCGTGATCCGTGCCTCGGATGGCTGCAGCATGTTCGCGCGCGCCGCGGCTGCCATTCCGATACCGACAAACCACTCACCGTCGCGACGACTGCCAGGCGTCGCGTTGCGCTTGTCCCAGCCGAAACTCTTTGCCCCGACGTCCATGCACCGCACCAACTGACGCGACGAATGCGGGACCTGCGTTTCCGGATCGACTTCGGGCTCGTTGATCTTGCGGAACTCGATCGGGTCGAGCCCCAGCTTCTCGGCGAGCTCATCCATCGCGCCTTCCAGCGCGAGCATCCCGACCGCCTCGCCCGGCGCGCGCATCGACCCCGACAACAGCCAGTCGAGCCGGACGATGTCGTGATTGATCTCGCGGTTTTCGGCCGCATACATGAAGTGCGTCGCCTGACCCGTCGGCTCGAAATAATCGTCGTCCGGCAGGTTCGACGTAAGCGTGTCATGCCCCATAGCGGTCAGCTTGCCGTCCGCGGATGCCGCGAGCCGGATGCGCTGCTCGGTGTTGGACCGACGGACGGTCGCGTCGAACACCTGCTGGCGAGCCATCACGGCCTTGACCGGACGACCGAGCGCCTTCGCCGCGAGCGCCGCCGCAACCGACTCCGGCGCGATCCCGAGCTTCGACCCGAAGCCGCCGCCGATATAGCGTGCGACGATCCGAACCTTCGACTTGCTGACGCCAAGCGCCGCCGCAAGCTGCTCCACGTCGTTACCCGGCATCTGGTACGACCCGTGAAGCGTCAGCATTCCGCTGTCGTCCCACGTCGCGATGCTGGCGTGCGGCTCCATCGCCGCGCTATTCTGGCTCGGCGTAGTGAAAGTGACGTCGAGCGTCACCGCCGCATCGGCCATCGCCTTGTCGAGATCGCCTTGCGAGAAATGCGCGGGCGTATCCGCGTCGGCAGGCTTCTCGGTCTCGTTCTTCAGTGCCTCGAAATCGAACCGGCCATCGTCGGCCGCGTCGAACTTCACGACCACTTGCTGCGCCGCATCACGCGCCGCCTCGAAGCTTTCCGCCAGCACGATCGCGACGAGTTCGCCAAAATACTGGACGTTCTCGACGCCCTGCGGTGCCTTGGGAGCAAGGCCCTGCCCCGGCGCGGTGAGGAACTTGTCGAAGTCGGTGATGACATCGATAACGCCCGGAAGCGCCTTCGCCACGTCCGAGTCGACGCCGGTGATCTTGCCCTTTGCGAACGGCGCGCCGACCAGCACGCCATAAGCGAGGTTCTCGATCTGATATTCGGCCGCATAGGTCGCCGCGCCCGACACCTTGAGCGGACCTTCCTTGCGGTCGAGCGGCTTGCCGATGATTCCCTGCGTGCTCGTATCGAGCAGGCTGTTGGGGACCGGCTTGTCCATCGTCAGGGCATTGGTGCTGCTCATGCGGAAACTCCCGTCAGCTCGCGCAGGCTCGCAATCAGCGTGCGGCGTGCGAGCGGAATCTTGAAATCGTTCGTACCGTAGCCCTTGGCGTCCTTAAGCAACGCATCTGCCGCCGCATTGAACGCCGCATCGGTCGGCGCCTGCCCGACCAGAGCCGCCTCGACCGCCGGGTTACGCCACGGCATCGGACCCAGGCCGCCGAACGCGAGCGAGGCCGAGGCAATCTTGCCGTCCTCGACCGAGACGATCCCGGCGACCGAAACAAGCGCGAACGCATAGGACGCACGGTCGCGCACCTTGCGGTACAGCTGTTCGCCCTTGGGAGGCGTCGGCAGTTCGACGTGCGTGATCAGTTCACCTGCCTCGAGTACGTTCTCGATCTGCGGCGTGTCGCCCGGAAGGCGATAGAATTCGCTGATCGCGATGCGACGACGGTCGCCATCTGCCTTCAACGTCACGATCGTCGCGTCCAGCGCCTGCATCGCAACCGCCATGTCGCTCGGATGCGTCGCGATGCAATGCTCGCTCGTCCCGAGGATCGCGAGGATCCGGTTGACCCCACCGCTCGCGGAGCAGCCGGTGCCCGGCTCGCGCTTGTTGCAGGCGGTCGCCTTGTCATAGAAATAATAACAACGCGTCCGCTGGAGCAGATTGCCCCCGGTCGACGCCTTGTTGCGCAACTGGCCCGACGCGCCCGCTAGCAGCGCCCGGCTGAGCACCGGATAGCCTGCGACTACACGCGGATCGGCGGCAAGGTCGCTATTGGGCACGAGTGCGCCGATCGTCAGGCCGCCATCCTCGCGCTCCTCGATCTTGGCGAGATCGAGCCGGCTGATGTCGACCAGCGATTCCGGCGTCTCGATCTGCAGCTTCATCAGGTCGAGCAGGTTGGTCCCGCCCGCGATGAAGCGACCACCTGCGGCGACCGCGGCTTCGGGGCTCTCGGCCCGGCTATAGGCGAAGGTCTTCATGCGTCCGCTGCCTCTTTCTTGGCGGGGGTGAGCCCGGACACTTCGGAAATCGCGTCGACGATGTTGGGATAGGCCGAGCAACGGCACAGATTGCCGCTCATCCGCTCCGAAATCTCGTCATTGTCGAGCGACACGCTGTCGAGCCTGTCGCTGACATGGCTCGCCCAGCCCTTCTTGACCTCGTCGAGCATCCCGACAGCCGAGCAGATCTGCCCCGGCGTGCAATAGCCGCACTGATAGCCGTCATGCTTGACGAACGCCGCCTGCATCGGGTGCAGATTGTCCGCACTGCCAAGACCTTCGATCGTCAGAATGTCATCATCCTGATGCATGACCGCGAGCGTGAGACACGAATTGATCCGGCGCCCGTTGACGAGGACGGTGCACGCTCCGCACTGGCCGTGGTCGCAGCCCTTCTTGGTGCCGGTGAGACCGACGTGTTCACGGAGTACGTCGAGCAGCGACGCGCGGATATCTGGCTCGACCTCGTGGGTTTCGCCGTTGATGGTGAATTGCATGGGGTATGGCCTCCCTTTCAGCACGGGTTAACGAATATGAACCGAATGGTTTCCGCTTATACCGGCGGTCTACGTCCTTTTTCGTACAGCCTTCGATCAAGCTTTCTGCATCTGGCCGTGCTGTCCCTTGTAGCCGGACCTCCGGCGATGGCCCAAAGTGCGCCGATGGCCACGCCCGCACCGCATCCGCTCTCCCCGCCAATCGTCATCGCGCATCGCGGCGCCAGTGGATTACGCCCCGAACATACCCTCGCCTCCTATTCGCTCGCGATCGAGCAGGACGCTGATTTCATCGAGCCCGACCTGGTTTTGACCAAGGACAATGTCTTCGTCGCACGCCACGAGAATGACATCACCGGCACGACCAACGTCGCGATCCACCCCGAATTCGCCGCGCGCCGCACGACCAAGCTGATCGACGGAGAGAGTCACACCGGCTGGTTCACCGAGGATTTTACGCTCGCCGAACTCAAGACGCTCCGCGCAATCGAGCGGCTGCCCAAGCTGCGCCCCGACAATGCCAAATATGACGGCCAGTTCGAAATCCCGACGCTCGCCGAAGTCATCGCGCTGGCAAAACGCCATTCCGTCGGCGGACGGGTCGTCGGCATCTATCCCGAGACCAAGCACCCCAGCTATTTCGCGAGCATCGGCCACCCGATGGACGAGCTACTGGTCGCGCAACTCAAGGCGGCGGGCTGGAGCAAGCCGAGCGACCCGGTGTTCATCCAGTCGTTCGAGATCGCCAACCTCAAGCGCATCCACACCATGACCGGACTACGGCTGATCCAGCTGATGGATTCGAGCGGCGGTCCCGCCGATCATGCCGCACCGAGCTATGCCGAAATGACGACCCCGGAGGGGCTCAAGGCGATCGCGCGTTACGCCTACGGGATCGGCCCCGGCCTCGCGATGATCCAGAATGGCGACGCGGCACCGACCACGCTCGTCGCGGATGCCCACGCTGCCGGGCTGCGGCTCCATCCCTGGACGTTCCGCGCGGAAAATGCGTTTCTGCCCAAGAGCCTGCAGGTGGGAACCGATCCGGCAACCCATGGCCATATCGACACCGCAATCCGACGCTATCTCGACCTGGGGATCGACGGTTTCTTCACCGACTTCCCGGGAATTGGGGTACAGGCCCGCAACGCCGCGAAGGAAAACCGATGAAATACCGCCTCTTGCTTGCCGCCACGCTGCTTCCGCTGCTGGCGGGCGGCTGTGTCCGCACGGCGGCGAGCATCGTCACCTTCCCGGTCAAGGCCGTCGGCAAGACGGTCGACTGGACGACGACCAGCCAGTCCGAAGCCGACCGCAACTATGGGAAGAAGATGCGCAAGCAGGAGGAACGCGAAGGCCGCGAGCGCAAGCGCGCGCAAAAGCAGTGCCGCGAGGAGCGCCGCGGGGACTGCTGAGGGAATCTTTTCGTTTGCCGAACGATAAGCCCCAACCTGGGGGAGAGGCTGTAACTAGGCTCGAGGTTTAGGCCTTGCGTCCGCTTTCCCCCAGCACGCGCGCAACCGCGAGCAGTACTTCCGGCCGCACCTGCACCAGCACGTGGCTGCTGCGGACCTCGATCGTCCGGCCATTCTCGTCATGGCAGATCATGCCGTTGACGAACCCATCGCTGCGGCTCCAGATCGCAGTCGACGGTACCGGCAGCGGCTCCGCCACCAACTTGCGCTGCGCGAGGACGCTCGGTGCGTCGATCTGCTCGCCCGTCAAAAGCTGGAAGCTGCGCCAGACGTTGGTCGCGCGCGGCGATCCGGCGAACGGTGAGCTGATCGTGATGACCTCGCGCACCAGATCGGGCAGGCGGTGCGCGGCGTAGCGTGCCATGATCCCGCCGAGGCTGACCCCGATCAACGTCACTTTCTCGCCCGTTTCAGCTTCCAGCGCGCGGACCCGATCGAGCAGCAAAGCGCCCTGATCGCCAACCGCGCGGATCCCGAAATTCCGACCGAGCCCCCAGCCCTCCGCGCGATACCCGAGGCTCGTCAGATACCGACGCAAGACCACGAGCGACCGGTCGCTGTTGATCAGCCCGGGCAGCAGCAACACCGGCCGCCCGTCGCCGCGCGGGGCCAGGCCAAGCCGTCGCCGCGCGCCGAGCAGCGACGCCAGCCCGAACGCCGCGCGCGGCAATTCCGCCGCCCACAACAGGCGTGACGGCGGCCTCATGCAGCGAGCCATTCGAGCACGGTGACGGGAAACGGCGTCCACGCACCGATCCGCACGCCAGCGGCGCGCAGCGCGTCGCCGGTCCAGCTGTTGCAGGTACGGATCGCGTCATAACGACCGGTCGCTGCGTAGAAGGCATCGTCCTGGCCGTAGCCACGACGGTGCCAGCCGCGCGGCGCAACGCTCGCGCGGACGAACGCGGCAAGCCGGCGATATTCTTCCGGGCGGAGCCTCACGACGCGCACCTGCGCGCCGGGTACGGGTTCTGCGATATGCTCGACATGCAATACCGTCTGCCCGCTGCCGAGCGCGGCGGACACGACCGTCATCGGTCGCACGTCTGCCCAGGTCGGTGTCTCGACGTAGAAACGCCGGTCACCCCAGCCGATCGCGACGTGATCGTAGCCTGCATAGCGTGGATCGCCGAGATCGTTCGCCGGGAAAAACCGACGCCAGTCGACCCCCGCCGCGACCTTGGGCAGAACCAGTCCGGTATGGATTCCATTGCTCTCGACCAGGATCCGTATCCCCCGCGCAGGCTGCGTCGCGGTCGCATTGGTCGGAACCATGCCTCCGATCATCCCCGCCACGCCATAGCCAATTTGCACTAACAGGAAGATAAATAGGGCCATTCCGATCCAGTGACGCAGCTGTGGCATTCGCTTCCTGTTTTATCCCTGACAAACGCTATGATAGAGGGTGCGGATGATGGAAGATACGCATGTTCTCGACACGCCCCCGGCCGGCGCCAATGCCGACTGGACGATCCCGCAAAACTGGTCGCTATTCACCGCCGAAGAACACCGTGTCTGGGACACGCTGTTCGAGCGACAGGCGAAATTGCTGCCCGGACGTGCTTCGAACGCCTATCTACGCGGGCTTGATGTACTCAAGCTGTCCAAACCCGGGATTCCCGATTTCGAGGAACTGTCCGAACGGTTGATGAAGCTGACCGGCTGGCAGGTCGTCGCCGTCCCCGGGCTGGTGCCCGACGAGGTGTTCTTCGACCATATGGCGAACCGGCGCTTCGTCGCGGGCAATTTCATCCGCCGCGCGGACCAGCTAGATTATCTGCAGGAACCCGACGTGTTCCACGACGTGTTCGGCCACGTCCCGATGCTCGCCGACCCGGTGTTCGCGGATTATCTCGCCGCCTACGGTCGCGGCGGGCAGCGTGCGCAGGGGCTGGACGCGCTCAAATATCTCGGGCGGCTCTATTGGTACACCGTCGAGTTCGGGCTGATCGCCGAACCCGAGGGGATGCGAATCTATGGCGCGGGGATCGTGTCGAGCTTCGCCGAAAGCCGCTTCGCGCTGGATGACCCAAGCCCAAACCGGATCAAGTTCGATCTCGAGCGGGTGATGCGCACCGAATATCGGATCGACGATTTCCAGCAGAATTACTTTGTCATTCCTAGCCTCGAGGATTTGCTGCGCGTGACGGTCGAGACCGATTTCGCGCCGCTGTATCGCGAGCTCGCGACGCTGCCGGATGTACCGGTCGCGGAAATCCTTCCGGGTGACGCAATGATCACGAACGGAACGCAGGCTTATGCGTTGAGCAAGCGATGACCGATACTCCCAAGGAAACCACCATGATCATCGTCAGCGTGATGTACGAGAAGGCAGAACGCTTCGACGAGGATTATTATCTCAACAGCCACATGCCGCTGGTGCGCGACCGGTGGAAGGCCGAACTATCGGGCACGCGCGTGCTCAAGGGCACGCCCGCGCCCGATGGCAGCGCACCGCCGTTCATCATTGTCGCCGAACTTTCCTTTGCGACGATGGGCGACGTGCAGCAGGCGATGAGCGGCGCGCATGCCGCGGAGATCTTTGGCGACGTCGCTAATTTCACCGATGCCAAGCCAAAGCAGATGATCAGCGAAGTAATCGGCTGACCATCCTGCGTCACCCCGGTTTGGTGCCGGGGTGACGCCGGATGGCGTGCGGGACCCGATACCGTCCTCCCCTTCGTTTCGCGCTATCGCGGCCCCTGCGCGAACGGACCGATCATCGTACCGACGAAGCCCCCCGCCTTGTCGGTGCTGAGGTTGGTCGCATCGACGTTCGCCGCAAGGGTCACCCACGCCTTGCGGACCGAATAGGCCAGGTCATACCGTCCCCCATGCGCCGAGATCCGGAACCGGAACGGCCCGCTCACGGTTATCGGTCGTTCCGCCACGGTGACCCCAATGCGTGGCTCGCCCGCCCCGGATCGGCGGGCGGCGCGGACATACGTCTTTCCGCCATGCCTGGTCAGCGCGATCGTCAGGAAGAAATTGTCGTTCTGCACCGCGGCAAGGCCCGCATCTCGCCTTCGGCCGGCGCGAAGCGCACCGAGGTCGAAAAGGTCGCCACACCATGCTCCTGCCGTCGCGCTACGAACGCGGGCTTGCCGAAATCGCCGATGCCGTCCGCTAGCGGATCGAGCAACAGGTCACCCTGTCCCAGCCGATACGGCGCACCGCGCATCGTCATCCATTCGAACCCGAGCCGTGCGCCCGCAAACTCTTCGCGCGTGCTAAAGCTGCCGGTCAGCGGCGTCGTCCCCGCCGTCACCATCGGCAGCGGCGCGCGCGCGATGCGCGGCACGGCCTGCCCCTTGGGGAGGATCACCGGCCAGCCACCAGACCAGTCGACCGGAAGCAGGAAGGTCTCGCGCCCGGTGTTGTAGAAATCCTTGGCATAGGGCCGCGTACCGAGGAAGATCGACCACCAGCGTCCGTCCGGAAGTTGCACGAGATCGGCATGGCCCGTTGCGCTGACCGGGTTCGCCCGGCCGACGGGCTGGTCGCGCTGGGTAAGGATCGGGTTGATCGCGCGCGGTGCCGGGACATATGGCCCCTGTACCGCCGGCGCGCGGAACACGACTTCGCTGTGGTTGACGCTCGTCCCGCCTTCCGCCGCCATCAGGTAATAGGCGTCCTTCACGCGGTAGATGTGCGGCCCCTCGATCCACACTGGTTTCGCCGCGAGATCGACCCCGCCGTTGACGACCATCTTGGCATTGCCGAGCATCTTGAGCCCTACGGGATCGAACTGCTCGATCCACAATGCGCGATGCCCATCATACGTCGAGCCGCCGACCGGCTCGCGGTTGTTGATCAGCCACGCCTTGCCGTCGGTATCGAAGAACAGCGACGGGTCGATCCCCTCGACACTCCGCAGGAACACCGGATCGGCCACGGCCCCGCGGGATTGGTCGCGGTGATCACGAAATTGCCCCCGCACCGGACGCAGGTGTTGACGATGTAAAACCGCCCAGCGTGATAATTGATCGCGGGGGCGAACACGCCCTCCGAAATTGCGCGTCCGGTAAAATCGAGCTGCCCCGGCCGGTCGATCGCATTGCCGATCTGGCGCCAGTGGACGAGATCGCGGCTGTGGAACACCGGGATGCCGGGAAACCAGGAGAAGGTCGAATTGACGAGATAATAATCCGCGCCAACCCGCACGATGCTCGGATCCGGATGATAGCCGGCGAGGATCGGGTTGCGATAGCTGTCCGCCGGCACCGCCGCGCCGTCGCTGCCGGAATAGGACACCCAGCCAAACCGCGCCGGTCCCGCCGCCTGCGCCGAGCCCGCGACCAGCGCGATCGCGCCGAGTGCCACCGCGCTGTAACGCCCCGCCGCTAACAGTGCCTGACCAGTACGGGCTATCGGCAAAATCGGTCGGGACATGGCGTGCATCCTCAGTCTCACCTTGCAGTCGGCGTCCGCAAACCCTATTATGTCTGAGTTATTATGGAAGGGCTTTTCGTGATCGATGGAGCAATTTTGATCGGCGCTGACGTTCGTCAGGCCGATACGCGGTTTACCGCGATCAACCCCGCGACCGGCGAAACGCTGGAGCCGAACTTCTCGGCAGCAGGCCCCGATGCCGTTGCGGAAGCCGCCGCGCTCGCAGAAGACGCATTCCCGGTCTATTCGACGACGGATCTCACGACGCGCGCGACCTTCCTCGAGGCGATCGCCGATGCGATCGTCGCGATCGGCGACGATCTCATCGTCCGCGCGATGGCCGAGAGCGGCCTGCCCCGCCCACGCCTCGAAGGCGAACGCGGTCGCACCGTTGGCCAGCTCCGCATGTTCGCGCAAATGGTCCGCCAGGGTGACTTCCTCGACGCGACGATCGACCCCGCGCTCCCCGACCGCGCACCGTTGCCCCGGCCCGACCTGCGCCGTATCAACCTCGCGATCGGCCCGGTCGCGGTGTTCGGTGCCTCCAACTTCCCGCTCGCCTTCTCGGTCGCGGGCGGCGACACCGCGTCGGCCCTCGCCGCGGGTTGCCCGGTGATCGTCAAGGGTCACCCGGCGCATCCGGGTACCGGCGAACTGGTCGCACGCGCGATCGCGTCGGCGGTCCAGTCGAGCGGCCTGCCCGCGGGCGTCTTCTCCTATTTGCCGGGTGACAGCAACGCGCTGGGCGGCGCGCTCGTCGCCGATCCGCGCGTCAAGGCGGTCGGCTTCACCGGCTCGCGCGGCGGTGGCCTCGCGCTGATGAAGATCGCCGCCGGGCGGGACGAGCCGATCCCGGTCTATGCCGAAATGTCGAGCATCAACCCGGTCATCCTCTTCCCCGCCGCGCTTGCCGCGCGCGCGAAGGAGCTTGGCGCGGCCTATGTCCAGTCGCTGACGATGGGTGCCGGCCAGTTCTGCACCAACCCGGGTCTGGTCATCGCAGTCGAAGGCCCAGATCTCGACACGTTCGTTGCCGCCGCTGGCGAAGCGCTGACGGGCAGCGCCGCGCTGACCATGCTCACGCCCGGCATTCACGAAGCTTATGAAAAGGGTGTCGACCTTCTCGGCGGCCATGACGCGGTCCGCACCGTCGCGCGCGGTGTCGCCAACACCGGCCCCAACCAGGCGATCGGCGCGCTGTTCGAGACCGATGCAGCGAGCTTCCTCGCCGACCGCGCGCTCGGGCACGAGGTGTTCGGCTCGTCGTCGGTCGTCGTACGCTGCAAGGACCTTGCCGAGGTCGGCCATGTCATTGCCTCGCTCGAGGGCCAGCTCACCGCAACCGTTCAGATCGACGCGGGCGATGCGGAAGCCGCCGCCGGGATCGTCCCGATCATCGCGGGCCGCGTTGGGCGCATCCTCGCCAATGGCTGGCCGACGGGGGTCGAAGTGAGCCACGCGATGGTCCACGGCGGTCCGTTCCCCGCCACCAGCGACGGGCGCACGACCTCGGTCGGCACGCTCGCCATCTATCGCTTCCTGCGCCCGGTCTCGTTCCAGAACCTGCCGCAGGCGATGCTCCCGGCGGCGCTGCGCGACGGCAACCCGTGGGACATCGCACGCCGGATCGACGGGGTGCGCGAGGCATCCGCACGATGATCGTCTCGCTCGTCCAGTTCGACGACGGCGCGCGTGGCGTTGCGGCGATGACTTCCGATGGCGCGCGCCGCGTCATCGGGGTGTCGACGATGCTCGAGCTCGCCGATCTCGCGGTCCAGTCCGAAATGGGGCTGGCCGCGCTGGCGGAAACCCGGCTCGGTGATGTGGTCGACCTGACGAGCGTGCGGTTACTGACGCCGATCGATCATGCAGATGATGCGCATCTGCTCGTCAGCGGCACGGGGCTGACTCATCTCGGATCAGCCGAGGGCCGTGACCAGATGCATCGCAAGGCGGCGGAAAACCCCGACCCGACTGATTCGATGAAGATGTTCCTGATGGGCGTCGACGGCGGCAAGCCCTTAGCAGGCGAGACCGGTGTCCAGCCCGAATGGTTCTACAAGGGCGACGGCGCGATCCTCGCTGGCCCTGGCGAGGAGCTGACAATGCCGGGCTTCGCGCTCGACGGCGGCGAGGAGCCCGAGATTGCGGGCATTTACCTGATCGCCCCGGACGGTACCCCAGTCAGGCTCGGCTTTGCGCTCGGTAATGAATTCTCGGATCATGTGACCGAACGCGGCAATTACCTGTGGCTCGCGCATTCCAAGCTGCGTCCCGCCGCGCTCGGCCCCGAACTGCTGCTCGGCGACCTGCCCGCCGACGTTCGCGGCACGAGCAAGATCGTCCGCGACGGGGCGACGGTATGGGAAAAACCGTTCCTGTCGGGCGAGGCGAACATGTCGCACAGCATCGCCAACCTCGAGCATCACCACTTCAAATATGCCGGCTTCCGGCGTCCCGGCGACGTTCACGTCCACTTCTTCGGCACAGCGACGCTGTCGTTCAGCGAAGGCTTCCAGACACAGCCAGGCGACGTGTTCGAAATCGCAGCCGCGCCGTTCATGCTTCCCGTGCGCAACCCGCTCGCGGTGGGCGATACTATCGTGCCACAGGTCCGCGCGCTATAAGCGTGTGCCGCTTCCGGAGCGCGGCGCGATCGGCTAGCATCGGCGCGACACGCAAGGGAGCGGCATGACCGGAGACGACGACCGCAGCTTCGCCCCGCGCATCCACGGGATCATCGCGCACGACATCGGCGTGGAGATCGTCAGCGGAGTGCGCCAGCCCGGCACGGTGTTCGGCGGCGAGATCGAGGCAAGCGAGGCGCTCGGCATTTCGCGCACCGCGTATCGCGAGGCGATCCGTATCCTGGCCGCCAAGGGGCTGGTCGAGAGCCGCCCCAAGGCCGGTACGCGCGTCACGCCGCGAAGCCGCTGGAACCTGCTCGACGTCGACGTGCTCGCGTGGACGTTCGAAGGCGAGCCCGACACCGACTTCATCATCGACCTGTTCGAGCTGCGCGGCGTGATCGAACCCGCAGCCGCTGCGTTTGCGGCGCGGCGGCGCGCAGACGCAAACCTCGCCGAGATGCACGACGCGCTCGAGGCGATGCGCCTGTACGGCCTGAAGGACGCGCGCGGGCAAACCGCCGACCAGCGCTTCCACCGCGCGATCCTTGCCGCGGCGCGCAACGAACCGCTCGCGGCGCTGGCGAACAGCGTCGGCGCGGCGGTGCGCTGGACGACGACGTTCAAGCATCGCAAGCACGCGCTACCGCGCGATCCCCTGCCGGATCACGAGCGCGTGTATGAGGCGATCGTCGCGGGCGATGGCAAGGCGGCGCATAACGCAATGGTCGACCTGCTGCGGCTGGCGCTGGGAGATATGGGGCTGGTCGAGCGCGAGTAAGGGGCTACCCGATGGGGCGGCAGCGCCGGCAGATTAACCCGCCCATACCTAAAGGGTGCTTCCCCGCCGAAGGCCGGGGGCCAGTAGCAGTGGTCATCGTTACTCGAGCGCAACTGCCCGTTACCACGACCTGCGCGACTGGGCCCCGGCCCCCGCCGGGGAAGTCTGGTTCGCTTCAGTGGTTATCCCGCGGCAACCCGCGCGTCTGGGCGATACGCTGATACGCCTCAGAGCCTTCGAGGATCGCGCCGGTCCCCAACTGCCCGACGACCGAACGCTGGATCTCCTGCCATGGCGTCTGCGACGCGGGATACTGATACCCCCCCGCCGCCGCCAGCGCTTCGCGTCGCGCAGCGATCTCGGCATCGTCGATCAGCACGTCGGCGGTTCCGCGATTGAGATCGATCCGCACCCGGTCCCCCGTGCGCAGCAGCGCAAGCGTCCCGCCGGCTGCGGCCTCGGGCGATGCGTTGAGGATCGACGGGCTGCCGCTCGTCCCCGACTGGCGACCGTCGCCGATGCACGGCAGCGCATGGACACCGTCGAGAATCAGATGCGCAGGCGGGCGCATGTTGACGACTTCGGCCGCGCCCGGATAGCCGATCGGCCCCGCGCCACGCATCACCAGCAGCGTTTCGGGGGTGATCCCGGTTGCGGGGTCGTCGATCAGCCGGTGATATTCCTCCGGCCCATCAAACACGACGACCGGCCCTTCGAACGCATCGAGGTTGCCCGGCGTGGACAGATAGCGTTCGCGGAATTCGGGCGAGATCACGCTCGTCTTCATCACGGCGTTATCGAACAGATTGCCCGACAGCACGACGAAGCCGGCCGCCTCCATCAACGGGGTCGCGAACGGACGGATCACCTTCTCGTCCTCGATCGCGACGCCACGGCAATTCTCGCCCATCGTCTTGCCGTTGACGGTCATCGCACCCTCGGCGATCAGCCCCTGGTCGATCAACTGCGACACGACCGCCGGAACACCGCCCGCGCGGTAGAAATCCTCGCCGAGATATTCGCCCGCGGGCTGCAAATTGACGAGCAGCGGAATGTCGAGCCCGTGCGACTGCCACGTCTCGACCGGCACGTCGACGCCGATATGACGCGAGATCGCGGTCAGATGGATCGGCGCGTTGGTCGACCCGCCGATCGCCGAATTGACCCGGATCGCGTTGAGGAAGGCGTCGCGGG
Source organism: Sphingomonas sp. PAMC 26621 (assembly GCF_000251145.1). Classification (GTDB taxonomy): domain Bacteria; phylum Pseudomonadota; class Alphaproteobacteria; order Sphingomonadales; family Sphingomonadaceae; genus Sphingomonas. The sequence goes on from NZ_AIDW01000023.1 coordinate 172,116, forward strand.
TCATGATGTCCGAGGGCTTCAGATCCTCCGCGACCATGTCGACGATGCGCTTGCCGGTCAGATAGGCGACTTCCTGCCGATCGCGATACGGCGCGGGGATCGCGGCCGAACCGGGCAGCGACATGCCGAGCGCCTCGCACAGCGAGTTCATCGTCGTCGCGGTGCCCATCGTGTTGCAATAACCGGTCGACGGTGCCGACGAGGCGACAAGGCGGATGAATTCGGCGTGGTCGATCTCGCACGCTGCAAGCAGCTCGCGCGCCTTCCACACGATCGTGCCTGAACCGGTCCGCTCGCCCTTGTGCCAGCCGTTGAGCATCGGCCCGACCGACAGCGCGATCGCCGGGATGTTCACGGTTGCCGCCGCCATCAGGCAGGCGGGCGTGGTCTTGTCGCAGCCGATCGTCAGTACGACGCCGTCGAGCGGATAGCCGTACAGCGTCTCGACCAGCCCGAGGTAGGCAAGGTTGCGGTCGAGGCCGGCGGTCGGGCGCTTGCCGGTTTCCTGAATTGGATGGACCGGGAATTCGAGCGCGATCCCGCCGGCTTCCCGAATGCCTTCGCGCAGCCGCTCGGCCAGCACGAGGTGGTGGCGGTTGCATGGGCTCAGGTCAGACCCGGTCTGCGCAATGCCGATGATCGGCTTGCCCGATTGCAGCTCGGCCAGGCTCAAGCCGAAGTTGAGGTACCGCTCCAGATACAGCGCGGTCATGTCAATGTTGTCGGGATTGTCGAACCAGGCGCGGCTGCGGAGCTTGGGGGGTGTGGATTCAGACATTTTCGAAAACTCCGCGTTTGACGCTATCCAGATCGGGATATACTCAGACAATTATAAGATCAATGAGGATGCGTGCTGATGGCGATGGTTCCGACCCGGCAATCTGCCCCCGACATGGTGGCGACGGAGGGTGGCGTCCGCCCGTCCTATGTCAGCGCGCTCGTGTTGCTCGGCACGTTGTTCTTCATGTGGGGCTTCATCACGGTCATCAACAACACGCTGCTGCCGCATCTGCGCAGCGTGTTCGAACTGAGCTACACCCAGACCACACTGATCGAGAGCGTCTGGTTCATCGCCTATTTCTTCGCGTCGATTCCCTCGGCCAAGCTGATCGAGCGGATCGGGTATAAGAAGTCGCTCGTCACCGGGCTGTTGATCATGGCGGCGGGTGCGGTCGGCATGACGCTTGCGGCAAGCATCCCGTCCTACGGTGTCACGCTCGTCATGCTGTTCGTGATTGCGAGCGGGATCACGCTGCTCCAGGTGGCGGCAAACCCCTATGTCGCGGTGATCGGCGCGCCCGAGACCGCCTCGGCGCGGCTCAATCTCGTGCAGGCGCTCAATTCGGCAGGAACGATGCTCGCCCCGCTGTTCGGCGCGTATCTGATCCTCGGTCGCTCGACCAGCGGTACTGCCAAGTCCGGGACCGTCTTTACCCAGGCGGAACGGCTCGCCGACGCGCAGTCGGTAGTGTTGCCCTATGTGCTGGTCGCGATCGTACTGGTCGTGCTCGCGGTGGTGATCGCCCGCTTCCCCCTGCCCGCGATGGGGGGATCGACCAGCCGGATGGCCAAGGCTGAGCGCAGGAACCACTCCTTGTGGAAGCACCGCAACCTCGTGTTCGGCATCCCGGCGATCTTCATCTACCTGATCGCCGAGATCGGCGTCGCCAACTTGTTCGTCAACTTCGTCAGCCAGCCCGAGATCGCAGACCTGACGCATGAGCAGGCCGGGCGTTACCTGACGTTCCTGTGGGGCGGGATGATGATCGGGCGGTTCGTCGGCTCGTTCATCATGCAGAAGATCCCCGCCGAAACGGTGCTCGCCGCCTTCTCGATCGGGGCGTTCGTCGTGATGCTCGTCACCGTGTTCACGACCGGGCCCGTCGCGATGTGGGCGCTGATCCTCGTCGGTCTGTTCCACTCGATCATGTTCCCGACGATCTTCACGCTCGGGATCAAGGGGCTCGGACCGTTGACCGAGGAGGGTTCAGGGCTGCTGATCATGGCGATCGCGGGGGGCGCGCTCGTCGTGGTGCAGGGCAAGCTTGCGGACATGTACGGGTTGCAGGCTTCGTTCCTGTTGACCGCGGCGTGCGAGCTGTATGTGCTGTTCTACGCACTATGGGGGTGCCGGACGACGGAAAGTACCCCGGTGCCGGGCCAGCAACTCGACGACTGACGCTGCGGCCATGCGTCGCTTTGCGATCCTTCGTCATCCCGGCAGGGAACTGATGTGACGAAACCGGGCGTCCCACCGGGGGAATCGTGTTCCTGGCCGCCGCCACCCTACGAGGTGCCACGGGCGTTCAGCTCTTCGCCGTTTCCCGCCGCCATACGTCCCAGTCTGCCTCGGTCGAACACGTAACGGTCCGGCCTGCGCCCTTGAGCCATCCACCCGGCAGCGCGGCGAGCTCGCGCTTGAGCGTCGACGCATCGCCCGTGCCGCAATGGATCGCGGCCAGATCACGCCCCATCGCCGCGAACAGATTGGCGTGGAGGGCGGGTGAGAGCGTCTCGAAGTCGATCTTGCTGCTGTTCGGACCAAGCCGTCGGACGACATGGTCCGTGCCGTAGCGCAGCGTCGCATCAGGCGAGCGGTAACGACCGTGCGCCAGCCGGTCCGCGAGCCCGGCTTCCTCTCCGCTTCCCCAGGCCGACGGCAACACCGCCTTGATCTCGGCTGCGACCGGCCCGCCGCGCCACGCCCCCATCGCGACGAAGCGCGGGCGACCGAGGCTGCCGACGCCTGCCGACCGCGCAGCGATCGTCGCTTCTTCAACCTGTCCAAGCGCTGCCATCAACGGCTGCTCGAACGCGCGCGGGTTGCATATAGCGGGCGGGGCCGCTTCAAGCTTCGCCCAATAGGCCGCGCGCTGCTTGTCGGTCGCGGCGAAGGCGTCGCGCAGCCACAGATGATCGCGTTCGAGTACGAAGGCGTTCGGCGCGGCAAGCCCCTCGGCGTAGCCGGCGAGCACCGCGTCAGCGATCTCGCCGGCGCGCGTATCGTCGAGCGCGAGGATCAGGCTCGTCGCGAGCCGCACGAGATCGAACGGCCATGGCGCACGCGCCGCTTCGTCAAAATCGTTGACGCCCCACACCAGCCGCATCTGCGCATCGCGCCAAAGGCCGAAATTGCCCGCGTGTGAATCGACCACCGCGCCAACCCGAGTGGCAGTCATCAGCTCGGGGCACAGCGTCGGCGCGGTTTCGGCCCAGCGGAAGCAGGTCGCGCGGAGGAACTGGAACGGCGACTTGCGCATCTTGCGATGCTTTTCGGCCAAGTCCGCAGCGACCACGGCGGTGCCGAGCGAAGCGACGAGCGCGGCTTCGTAGCGGTCGACCGACGCGACGATATCGGAATGATCCCTGGGCATGCCCGGCAGCATAGGACGCGCTGCTCCCCGCGCAACGCTACGGGTTGATCGTCACCGGTTCGTAGCGCGGGTTGAGCAGATGAGTCACCAGCAGCGCGAGCAGATACGCCAGCCCGCAGGCGATGAAGAACGGCTGGTAGCTCCCCACCGTATCGAGCAGCAGTCCGAGCGACTTGGACGCGATGAACCCGCCTGCCGCGCCCGCGAACCCGCCGAGCCCGACCAGCGTCCCCTGCGCATAGCGCGGGAACAGGTCGCCCGGGAGTGAGAAGAGGTTGGTCGAGAATCCCTGGTGCGCCGCGCAGGCCAGACCGATGAAGCCGACCGCGATCCAGATGTTGCTAGCCTGCACCGCGAACATCACCGGGAGCGCGAAGAGCGCGCAGACGAACATCGCCCGCTTGCGCGCGCGGCCCGTCGCGACTCCGCGCTTGAGCAGGTGCGACGAATACCAGCCTCCCGAAATCGCCCCGAAATCGGCGAGGATATAGATCGCCACCAGCGGCGGCCCGAAGCTCTTGAGGTCGTAGCCATATTGCTTGCTGAAGAAATCGGGGAGCCAGAACAGGAACGTCCACCACACCGGGTCGATCAGGAACCGCCCCGCCATATAGGCCCAGGTCTCGCGATGGCGCAGCACGCTGCGGAAGGTCGCGCGCCCGACGTCGACCGATGGCTCGGTCTCGATCCAGGCACGTTCCTCGGGCGTCAGCCGGGGGTGGTCGGCGGGCTTGCGGTACAGCCAGAACCACAGGCCCAGCCACACGACGTTGAACAGCCCGGTCACGATGAACGCCCAGCGCCAGTTGAGCGCGAAGGTCACGACCAGCAGCGAGACGAGCAGCGGCGTCACCACCGCGCCGACGTTGGCGCCGGCGTTGAAGATGCCGATCGCGAGCGCGCGTTCCTTCTTGGGGAACCATTGCGACACCGCCGCCAGCGCGGACGGGTAGGTCCCCGCCTCGCCCAGCGCGAGCGGGATGCGGGCGATGACGAAGCCGGTCGTGCTCGTCACCAGCACCTGCGCGAGATGCCCGATCGTCCAGGTCGCGACCGCCAGCAGATAGCCCGTCTTCGCGCCGATCCGGTCGATCAGCCAGCCGAAGAACAGGAAGCCGAAGCCGTAGCAGACCTGGAAATAGCCGGTGATGTCGCCATAGCCGGTGTTGGACCAGCCGTAGGTCGCCGACAACTCGGGCTTGAGCACGCCGAGCACGAGCCGGTCGATGTACGACAGGACGACCGCGGCGAACAGGAGCCCGCAGATGATCCAGCGGACTCGCCCGCGCGGGCGGGGGACGGCGTGTTCGGCGGTCTCGGGGGCCTGCGCGATCTGGTCGCCTAAACTAGTCATCGTTGCACAGGCGGACGGGGGAAAATCATGGGCGGTTCCTCAGGCGATTTCGAGTTGGGCGGTCTTGAGATCGGCCGAGCTGGCGCCCGCCATGACGTCGAACAGACCGGGTTCGACGACTTCGTGCATCTCATTGTTCCACAAGGAGAAAGCGTCCGGACCGAGCTGGAAGCGGAGCGTCCGCCGCTCGCCGGGCTTGAGCGTAACCCGTTCGAATCCCTTCAATTCCTTGACCGGGCGCGTCACCGACGAAACCTGGTCGTGGACGTAGATCTGGACCACTTCGTCCCCCGTTCGGTCACCGATGTTGGCGACGTCGACCTCGACGCTCACCGTGTCACCGACGCCGATCCGCGCGGCCGACAGGCGGGGCGCGCCGACCTCGAACCGGGTGTAGCTCAGCCCGAACCCGAACGGGAACAAGGGGCGCGCGTCCTTGAACAGATAGCCGCGCCGCGCGGACGGTTTCTCGTTGTAATACAAAGGCACCTGCCCGACCTCGCGGACGACGCTGACCGGCAGTTTCGCGCCCGGATTGATGTCGCCGAACAGCGCTTCCGCGATCGCGGTGCCGCCTTCCTGCCCGACATACCAGCATTCGAGCAGCGCATTCGCCCCGCGCACCACGTTCGGCCATGACGGCGGGCGCCCGTTGATCGCCACGACCACGACCGGCTTCCCCGTCGCCTTCACCGCATCGAACAAGGCGTTCTGCTCGCCGAGCAGGTCGAGGTCGATCCGGTCGCCGAGATGCGTTTTCGCATAGCCTTCGCGGCTGGTCTGCTCGGTATCGCCGATCGCGAGCAGCACGATGTCGCACCCTTGCGCCACCGCGACCGCCTCTGCGATCAGCGCGCGGTTCTTTTCCGGGTCGCCAAGCAGCACCGCGTTCGCCGACCGGTCCTCGCTCTGCGTGATGAAGACGCCCTGTGCGTGGACAACCTCGGCCTTCCCGGCGAGCCGCGCGCGAACGCCTTCGAGCAGCGAGACCGTCTGCCGCGGGATCGACGAATAACCGCCGAGCCGCGCGACCGCCGCGTTCGGGCCGATCACCGCGACACGCTTGTGCTTGCCCGCGGTGAGCGGGAGCGTGCCGTCGTTGACGAGCAACGCAATCGACCGCCGCGCCGCTTCCAGCGCAAGCGCGCGTGCCTCTGCGTTGGCGGTGAGCTTCGCCGCCGCGACGGGATCGACCGGCCCCGCCTCGAACAGCCCCGCGCGGAATTTCATTCGCAGCATGTGCGCGCACGCCGCATCGACCAACGCAACCGGCACCTTGCCCCCGCGCACCGCCGCCGCGAGCCCGCGATAGGCGACGCCGTCGGGCAGGTCGCAATCGACCCCCGCCTGCAACGCAAGCAACGCCGCGCCGTCCATGTCTTTCGCAAGATGATGGAAATAGGAGAGCTCGGGGATTGCCGCATAATCGCTGACGATCGCGCCGTCGAAGCCCCATTCGCCGCGCAACACGTCATGCAGCAGCCAGCGATTGGCATGGCTCGGGACGCCGTCGATCTCATTATACGACGGCATCACCGCACCGATTCCGGTGCGCTTCACCACCGCGCGGAACGGCGGGAAGAAATCGGAGCGCAGCTCGCGCTCGCCGAGCGCAGCGGGCGCGACATTGTCCCCCGCCATCGGCTGGCCGTGCCCGGTCATGTGCTTCAAGGTGGCGAACACCTTGCCCGGCCCGAGCGTCTTGCCCTGCCCCTGCAACCCGGTGACCGCAGCGACCCCCATTTCGCCGCAGAGATACGGGTCCTCGCCGAACGTTTCCTCGATCCGCCCCCAGCGTGGATCGCGCGCGATGTCGACGACCGGGGACAGCGCGAGCACCGTCCCGTGCGCGCGGACCTCACGCCCGATCACCGCATTGACCCGCTCGACCAGACCGCGGTCGAACGACCCGGCGAGCGCGATCGCCTGCGGGAAGCTGGTCGCCTCGGGCGCCATATAGCCGTGGAGCGCTTCCTCGTGGAACAGGATCGGGATGCCGAGCCGGGTCCGCGTCCGCGCCCAATCCTGCGCGGCATTGACGAAGGCGATCGTATCGGCGGGCTTGCGCCAGCGCCCGGTAACGTCCGTGCCGGTATTGTTCGCAGTCGCCGCGCCGCCGCGATCCGACGGGCGTGCGATCTGGCCAATGCCGTTGGGATAAGTGGTATCCGCGCGCGTGGGCGCAAAGGCGCTGGCGTCGTCCATCACGTCGCGCTTCGCGGTCGACAGCGTAATCAACTGCGCGACCTTCTCCTCGAGCGTCATCCGCCCGAGCAGGTCGCTGACGCGAAGATCGACCGGCGCGCGGCGGTCGCGATAGACCGGCTGCGTCGCGGCGCGGACGCCACCCGGAAGAAGCCCAAGCGCGGAGACCGAGGCGGTCCAGCGCAACACGTCTCGGCGAGTCGTCACGCAGCCGCCCCGCGCGTCGATTTCGCGCGATCACAGGGGCCTTTGCCCCCTTGCTTGTCTGCGACCAGACCCATCCGCATCCTTCCCGTTCGACGTCAACGTGGCATTGCTGGCGATGCCTTCGTTGTGTTAGCGTTATCATGCGTCAGGCGTCGTCGTTCTGTCAACGACCGCGCGGCAGACCGACGACCGGACCAATCCGGCGGGCGACGACGGAGGGTGATGATGGACATGCGCAACCTGGTAAAACGGACGATCGTCGCGGCGTTGCTCGCCGGCGTTGCCACCCCCGCCTTCGCCGAAGACGGCTATGATCTCTGGCTGCGCTATCGTCCGCTCGCCGCCGCGCAAGGGACCGACACCGCCGCGATCACCGTTCTCGGCGACACGCCGACGCTGCGGGTCGCGGGTGCGGAACTGACGCGCGGCCTGTCCGGTCTGTCGGCGCATCCCGTTCCGCTGGTGGCCGAAGCGCGCGCGGGTGCGATCGTCCTTGCGGTCAGCAGCGCGCCGCAGCTTGCCGCGCTCAAGCTGCCGACCGAGGCGCTCGGGCAGGAAGGCTATCTCGTCCGCGCGGTCGATCTCGACGGCCGCCGCGTGACGCTCGTCACCGCGAACACCGATCGCGGGGTGCTTTATGGCGCGTTCGCCTTGCTCCGCTGGGTCCAGACCGGCCATCCGCCTGCCGGGGTCGACCTGTCTTCCACCCCGCACGTCGCGTTGCGGGTGCTCGATCATTGGGACAATCTCGATGGGACGGTCGAGCGCGGCTATTCGGGCCAGTCGCTGTGGGACTGGTGGACGCTCCCCGACTATCGCGACCCGCGCTACACCGATTATGCGCGTGCCAATGCCTCGATCGGGATCAACGGCAGCGTCCTCAACAACGTCAACGCCAAGGCCGAAAGCCTGACCCCGTTCTATATCGCCAAGGCCGCGGCGCTCGCGGATATCTTCCGGCCCTACGGGATCAAGGTCTATCTCTCGGCGCGCTTCTCCGCACCGATCGAGCTTGGCGGCCTCAAGACCGCCGATCCGCTCGATCCGCAGGTCGCGGCGTGGTGGCGCGCGAAGGCGGACGAGATCTACCGCGCGATCCCCGATTTCGGCGGCTTTCTGGTGAAGGCCAATTCGGAAGGCCAGCCCGGCCCGCAGGATTACCACCGCACGCATGCGGACGGCGCGAACATGCTCGCCGCCGCGGTCGCGCCACACAACGGAATCGTGATGTGGCGCGCGTTTGTCTACGCGCAGGAAAATGCCGAGGATCGCGCCAAGCAGGCGTATGACGACTTCCATCCGCTTGACGGGAAGTTCGCGTCGAACGTGATCGTCCAGGTCAAGAACGGCGCGATCGATTTCCAGCCGCGCGAGCCGTTCCATCCCTTGTTCGGCGCGATGCCAAAGACGCCGCTGATGATGGAATTCCAGATCACCAAGGAATATCTCGGCCAGGCGACGCACCTCGCCTATCTCGGCCCGATGTTCGAGGAGACGCTGCGGGGCGACACGCTCGCACACGGCAAGGGATCGACGGTCGCGCGGGTGGTCGACGGGACGCTCGACCATCATGCGCTGACGGGCATGGCGGGGGTCGCCAATATCGGGCGTGACCGCGACTGGTCGGGATCGACCTTCAACCAGGCGAACTGGTTCGCGTTCGGGCGGTTCGCGTGGAACCCCGACGACAGCGCGGAGGCGATTGCGCGCGACTGGGCGGCGATGACGTTCGAGCCTGCGCCCGCGGTCGTCGGGCCGGTGGTGAAGATGATGGCGGGCTCGCGCGAGGCGGTGGTCGACTACATGACCCCGCTCGGGCTCGCGCATGTGATGGCGACCGGGCATCATTACGGGCCGGGGCTGTGGATCTCCGATCTCAAGCGGCCCGAATGGAACCCCTATTATTATCACCGCGCGACCAGCGACGCGGTCGGGGTGGAGCGCGGGCCGAAGGGCAATGCCGCGACCGCGCAATATGCGCCCGCGCTCGCACGGATGCTCGCCGACCCGAAGACGACGCCGGAGCGCGACCTTTTGTGGTTCCACCGCGTCCCGTGGACGTACCGGCTGAAATCGGGCGAGACGGTGTGGCAGGGGATGGTCGGCGATTACGACCGCGGCGTCGACTATGTCGCCGGGATGCGCGCGGACTGGGCGACGCTCCGCCTGCGGATCGACGCCGAACGCTTCGCCAAGACCGAGAGCTTCCTCGGCGTGCAGCAGCGCGAGGCGCAGTGGTGGCGCGATGCGAGCCTGTCTTACTGGATGTCGGTGAACGGGCTTCCGCTGCCGGCGGGCGTGCGCCCTCCCGCGCATGACCTCTCCTGGTACAAGGCGCAGCGGTTTCCTTACGCCCCCGGAAACCCCTGACTTGCCGAGAGCGTAAGGATCGGCCCATAGTCCGCGAGACGAAAGGATCCGAATGACGGAAACACGACCCTCGCGGCGGCAGCACAATGTGCCGACGATCACCGATGTCGCGCGCAAAGCGGGCGTGTCGCCGATGACCGTGTCGCGCGTCATCAACGCCAAGGACACGGTCCGCGCGCAGACGCGCGAGCGGGTCGAGGCGGCGATCGCGGAGCTCAACTACGCGCCCAATGCCGCCGCGCGGACGCTGGCGGGGGGCGAGGAGATCCGGATCGGGCTGCTCCATTCGAACCCAAGCTTCGCCTATCTGAGTGCGTTCCTCGTCGGCAGCCTCGACCAGGCGAGCCGGAGCAACGTCCAGCTTGTCGTCGAGAAATGCGACGAGCCCGGGCAGGAAGCCGCCGCGGTCGCGCACCTCCTCAACGGACGGGTCGACGGGATCGTGCTGCCGCCGCCGCTGAGCGATTCCCCCGACGTGCTGGCCGCGCTCGAGGCTGCCGGCGTGCCGATCGTCGCGGTCGCGACCGGGCGCGCGCCGGGCTGGGCATTGTCGGTGAGCATCGACGATCGCCAGGCGGCGTATGACATGACGCGGCATCTCGGCACGCTCGGGCATCGCCGGATCGGGTTCATCACCGGCAACCCCAACCAGACCGCGAGCGCGGAACGGCTCGACGGCTATCGCGCGGCGCTGGCCGATCTCGACCTGCCCGATGATCCCGCGCTGGTGGAGGAAGGGCTGTTCACCTATCGCTCGGGGCTCGATGCGGCTGACCGCCTGCTCGAACTGAGCGATCCGCCCTCGGCGATCTTCGCGTCGAACGACGACATGGCGGCGGCGACGGTCGCGATCGCGCATCGCCGCGGGCTCGACGTGCCGAGCGACCTGACGGTGTGTGGGTTCGACGATACCGCGCTCGCGACGACGATCTGGCCCGAGCTGACGACGATCCGCCAGCCGGTGGTGGAAATGTCGCGGATGGCGGTCGAGTTGCTGGTCCACGCGATCCGGATGGGCAAGGCGGGGCGGCCCGAGGATGTCGGCGAACCGCATGTGCTGGCGGATTACACGCTGATCCGGCGCCAGTCGGATGCGGCACCGCGGCGTCGGCCTGCGGCACGGCGCGTACCGGACTGACCGGTCCGCGCACGAAAAAGGCGTCGTTCCAATTGGAACGACGCCTTTTTTTCTGGCCCTCGGAGGAGGTGGGTTACCCCTCCATGTCCTCGAGCTCGCGCCCGCGGGTTTCGTTGACCATCGCCTTCACGAAGAAGAACGAGATCGCCGCGAACACCGCATAGCCGGTGTAGGTGACCGCGAGGCCCGGCGACACCACGAGCGCGGGGAAGCTGACCGAGATCGCGGCATTGGCGATCCACTGTGCGAAGCCTGCGACAGCAAGCCCCGACCCTCGGATCTGGTTGGGGAACATCTCGCCGAGCATGACCCACATGATCGGGCCCCAGCTGAAGTTGAAAAAGATGACGTAGAGGTTCGCCGCAACGAGCGCGATCACGCCGTTGTTGCCCGGCAGCGACACCGCGCCATCCGCGCCGGTCACTGCGGTCGAGAACGCGTACGCGACGGTCGCGAGCGTCACCGCCATGCCGGCCGAACCGACCAGCAGCAGCGGCTTGCGGCCGATCTTGTCGACGAAGGCGATCGTGAAGACGCACGCGCCGATCGACAGCACGCCCGACAGGATGTTGGTCTGAAGCGCGTAATTCTCGGAGAAGCCGACCGCTTCCCACAGCGTCGCGCCGTAATAGAAGACGACGTTGATGCCGACGAGCTGCTGGAACACCGCAAGCCCGATGCCCGCCCACAGGATCGGACGGATCTTGCCGGTGCGCTTGTCGAGCAGGTCGGACAGGCGTGGCTTGTGATGATCGGCCGACAGGCTCGCGCGGATCTCGGTGACCTTGCGGTCCGCCTCTTCCTGCCCGAACAGCCGCGCGAGCACGACGCGCGCCCGCTCGTCATACCCCTTCACCATCAGGTAGCGCGGGCTCTCCGGGATGATCAGCAGCGCGAGGAAGTAGATCGCGGCGGGGATCGCCTGGAGCCAGAACATCCAGCGCCAGGCGGGCTCGCCGAGCCAGAGGATCGCGGTCGAACCGCCCGCGTAGCGCGCGAGCACGTAATTGGCGACGAACGCGCCGGTCAGCCCGGTGATGATCATCACCTGCTGAACGCTCGACAGCCGCCCGCGGATCGAGGCGGGGGTGACTTCGGAGATATAGACCGGCGAGATCACGCTCGCCGCGCCGACGCCGAGGCCGCCGACGATGCGCGCGAGGATGAAGATGATCGACGAGCCCGCAGCCCCCGCCGCGAGCGCGCTGACGAGGAACAGCGCCGCGGCGAGCATCATCACGCTGCGCCGCCCAATCCGGTCCGCCAGCCGCCCGGCGGTGAACGCGCCGATCGACGAACCGACGAGGATCGCACCGACGTTGATCCCGATCCCGAGCTTGCCGAGGTCGAACGCCGCCTCGAGCCCCTTTTGCGTGCCGTTGATGACGCCCGAATCATAGCCGAACATGAACCCGCCGATCGTCGCCACCGCGACGATCGCGGCAATGAAGCCGAAATTCACCTTGCTCATGTCCGGGCCTACCCCCGGCAGCGATACCGTCGCCATAGTCCGTTCCTTCTCCGTCTTTTATAGTTTTGCCGGCGTCACGGGGAGACCCGCCACGCCGGGATCGAATGCGAAAAGATTGCCCGCCTCGGGCTGTTCCGCCAGCGCGGCGGGATCGAGCCCCTTGCGCGCGGTCGTCGCATAAGCGGTGCGCAGGTCGGGGCCGCCAAAGGCGATCTTTGTGATGTTGCCGACCGGGAAGCGCACCGACTGGAGCAGCGCGCCCGCCGGATCGTAGCGCCGCACCGCCCAGCCGCCGAACAGCCCGGTCCACAGGCAATTTTCGGAATCGAGCACACAGCCATCGGGATGCCCCGCGCCGTCCTCGATCTCGATATGCAGCACGGGCGCGCCGAGCGAACCGTCGTCGTTGATCGCGGCGCGCCAGATGCGCTTGCCGAGCGTATCGGTGTGATACAGCATCGTGCCGTCCGCGCTGATCGCGGGGCCGTTGGTGATCGCGACCGGCGGCAGGCCGCTGTCCTGCGTCACGCCGTCCGCATGGCGGTGCAGCCGTCCGGTCAGGCCCGCTTCCGAATCGTCCATCGTGCCGAACCAGATCCGGCCCTTCGCGTCGGTCGCCGCGTCGTTGAGGCGGTTGCCCGGATGCTCGGGCTCGGGATCGTGCAGCAGCGTGAACACGCCGCTTGCCGGATCGAAGCGGTGGAGCCCGGTCTTGACCCCGGCGACCATATCGCCCGCCTCGGTCGGCAGCACCCAGCCGATCTGGTCGGGCGCGGTCCAGTGCTGCGCGGTGCCGGTGGCAGGGTCGAAGCGATACAGGCGGTGCGCCTTGATATCGACGAACCACAGGGCGTCGCCGATCCACACCGGCCCTTCCCCAAGCGTCGCCGCAACCGCGAAAACCGACTGGACCATCGCCTGTATCCCCTCAGCGCCAGCCGGCATCGACGAAATAGTCGTGCCCCGTGCACATGCGGGCATCGTCCGATGCGAGGAACAGCGCAAGCGCCGCGACATCGGCGGGCTGGATCCGGCCGTCGAGGCATTGCGCGGAGACGATCTCCGCCTCGCCCTCGGGTGTGTACCATTTCTCCTGCCGCGGGGTCTGGACGTTGCCCGGCACGATCGTCGTCACGCGGATGTTGTCGCGGCCCAGATCGCGCGCGAGGCTGCGCGTCATGCCCTCGATCGCGGCCTTGGCGGTCTGGTAGAGGACGAGGTCGGGCAAGCCGAGATGCCAGCTGATCGACCCGAAATTGACGATCGCGCCGCCGCCTGCGCGCTGCATGTGCGGCACCGCCGCTTGTGCCGCAAAGAACAGGTGGCGCAGATTGACCGCCATTCGCTCGTCCCAATAATCGGGCGTCACTTCCGCGATGCCGTGGCGATCGTCATTGGCGGCGTTGTTGATCAACACGTCGATCCCGCCGAGCTGCTCGGCGACCGTCGCGATCGTCTGCTTGAGCGCAGCGATGTCGCGCAGGTCGCAGCCATGGAACCCGCCGGGTGCGAACTTCTCGGCGACCGCCGCGCCCGCATTGTGATCGATATCGAGGAAGCAGATCTCCGCGCGCTGTGCGGCGAACGCCTCGACCAGCCCCGCGCCGATCCCGGTCGCCCCCCCGGTGATGAGCACGCGCTTGCCTGCGAGGCTCGGATAGATCGCCCGTGTCGTCATCGTGGCGTCGGTCGGCATGGCCGTCACTGTTTTGTCTCCAGCAGGCCGCGTCGGGCCAGATTGGTCATCAGCGCGCCGATCCCGGTCGCCCAGGGCGCGGCATCGCGCGAGGTGACGACGCGGTTGACGAGGCGCCCGAGCTTGGCGCTTTCGATCGACACCGTGTCGCCGACCTTGTGGGTAAAGCCGCGGCCGGGTTCGTCGCGGTCCTGCACCGGCGCGAACAGCGTGCCGAGGAACAGCGCGAAGCCGTCGGGATATTGATGCTCGCTCAAGGTCTGACGGACGAGCTCGAGCGGATCGCGGCTGATCTCGGCCATGTTGCTCGCGCCTTCGAGGACATAACCGTCCTCGCCTTCGATCCGGAGCGCGACCTCGGCGGAGCGGACGTCGTCGATCCCGAAACTGTCGTCGAACAGCCGCACCAGCGGGCCGAGCGAACAGGACGCGTTATTGTCCTTCGCCTTGCCGAGCAGCAATGCCGACCGCCCCTCGAAATCCCGCAGGTTGACGTCGTTGCCGAGCATCGCGCCGACCGTCTTGCCGTGGCTGTCGACCAGCAGCGCGATCTCGGGCTCGGGGTTGTTCCAGGTCGAATCCGAGCGGATCCCGATCTCGGCATCCGCGCCGACCGTGGCGAGCACGGGAGCCTTGGTGAACACCTCGGCATCGGGGCCGATCGCCACTTCGAGATATTGCGACCACAGGCCATCGTCGATCAGCGCCTGCTTGAGCGCCGCCGCCTCGGGCGTGCCCGGCACGACGCCGCGGATCGACCCGCCGACGCGCGTCTCGAGCCGTTCGCGGATCGCGCTCGCGGCAGCGGGATCACCGCGCCCACGTTCCTCGATCACGCGTTCAAGCGCGGAGACCGCGAAGGTGACGCCCGCGGCCTTGACGCATTGCAGGTCGACAGGGCTGAGCAGCGCGGCCGTTTCGAACGCGAAATCGGGGAGCGGCGTGCCGCCCACACCGCTGAAATCACCGCGGTCGATCAGCGCGGAGACGGTCGGCGCGACGCGCGCCATGTCGAACGCCTGCCCGCGCACGAGCAGGATCGGCGACGGGCCGTCCTCCGTCTGGATCCGACCAATGAAACTTCCCGAACCCCAGTCCCCCGGCAGCGCAGACGCCATCCCGCCTCGTTCGCCCTTCATACCCGCTCCACTCGACATTTTATTTTGATAGCGCTAACAACACCAGCGTCGGCGCGCTGTCAAGGCCGTGACAGCCACAAGATAGTGGCGTGGAGAGGAAACGGGATGAAAACGATCCGCACGATCGGGCTCGCGGCTTTAGGGGTGCTGTTGCTGGGGGCCGCGGCACCGCAACCCGCGCGCTGGGTCGGCAGTTGGGCGACCGCGCAGCAGATCCCCGAACCGCGCAACGCGCTTGCCGATCCGCTGCTGACCGATGCGACGCTGCGGCAAGTCGTCCGGCTTTCGATGGGCGGCAAACACCTCCGTATCCAACTGAGCAACGCGTTCGGGACCGAGCCGCTTCGCGTCCAGGCCGCGCACGTCGCGCTGGCCGGCAAGGGTGCCGCGCTGATCGTCGGAAGCGACCGCACGCTGACCTTCGATGGCGCGGCGGAGGTGCTGATTCCGGCGGGGGCGAGCTACTGGTCCGATCCGGTGACGCTCGACGCGCCCGCGCTGTCTTCGGTCGCAGTGTCGGTCTATCTTCCGGTCGCGCCCAAGGGACAGACGAGCCACCCCGGATCGCGTGCGACCAGCTATCTCGTCCACGGCAACCACGTCGGCGATGCCGCGCTGGCGGACGCGCAGACGACCGAACACTGGTTCCAGCTTGCCGGCGTCGCGGTCGAGGCGGCCGCGCGCGACGCACGTGCGGTCGTGACGCTGGGGGATTCGATCACCGACGGGCATGGCGCGACCACCAACGGCAACGATCGCTGGCCCGACCTGCTGGCGGAGCGGCTGCAGGCGGACCCGGCCACGCGCGGGATCGGGGTGCTCAACCATGGAATCGGCGGCAATCGTCTGCTCGCGGACGGGCTCGGGCCGAACGTGCTTGCACGGTTCGACCGCGACGTGCTCGCGCAACCGGGGGTGCGCTATCTGATCGTGCTCGAGGGGATCAACGATCTCGGCACGCTGACGCGCGAGGCGCCCGTCTCGCGCGAGGCGCATGTCGCGCTGGTGGCGCGGATGATCGGCACGTACCGGCAGATCGTCGCGCGCGCGCATGCCGCCGGTATCAAGGTCTATGGCGCGACGATCCTGCCCGATGGCGGATCGGGCTATTACCACCCCGACGCGCAGAACGAAGCGGATCGCGCGGCGGTCAACGCGTGGATCCGCGCGCCCGGGCATTTCGACGCGGTGATCGATTTCGACGCGACGATGCGCGATCCGGCTGCGCCGACGAAGCTGCGCAAGGATTATGATTCGGGGGATGGGTTGCATCCGTCGCCGGTCGGGTATCGGGCGATGGCGGGGAAGGTTCCGTTGGGGCTGTTTCGGTAGGGTTGGGGTTTGCGGACGCGGGTGTCGGAAACGCCCGATTACGGTCATTCGGTTGAGCATGCTATGATACCAAGAAAAGACGGTGCCAGGGTGGGCGCGCCGTCGGGCTTATACAGATGGCTGCGGAGAGCGCCGCTTAACTCATGATGCTCAAGAGGTTCAAACGGAGGCCTGTGCCTTACCTTGATTGTAGAGCCTAAGCCCGTCACTCGTCGCGACGTCTCGACGAAACAAAAACGATTGCAGGAGACGCTTGTAATAACGGAACAAGCACTTCAGATCCGGAGGCAGCAATACGGGGGCCACGGCATATGCAAAGACATCGTGTAGATTTTCTGGATGGACTACGCGGCCTGTCCATAACTTTAGTCATATTTTTTCATTATCTGGGGCCGGTGCACCAAGATATTCACCCATATTCGGCGGGATACATTGACCCGCTAGCTCATTGGGGGTGGTCTGGCGTGGAGATGTTTTTCCTTATATCTGGCTTCGTCATTTTTATGACTATTGAAAGGTGCAATAGGCTCCCGACATTCATACTTAAACGGTGGATTCGCCTATTTCCGGGAATGCTGATTGCCACGGTACTGTCTTTTGCGTTTGTAAGCCTGTCATTTATGCCATTGGCAACCAATTCAACCGGTAACATTCTTGATATAATACCGGGACTCACGTTTGTCTCACCGTCATTTTACCATGCCATATTTAAGATTAAATTTGAATCTTTGGACCCTGTGTTTTGGACATTGTACACAGAGGTAGCATTTTACCTGCTCTTTTCAGTTATGTACTTTGCTGCTGGATGGCGGGTTGCGATAGCTGGGTTGTTGGCGATTGCAATCATCACCCTAGTGGGGCCGAGCCTTCTAGCTAGCACGCACTTGCCAAAAGTCTTGGTCAGAAGCCTTGAGCCGCTGCAATGGCTTCGGATGGATCTCCTTGGCTGGTTTGCCTCCGGCGCGCTGTTCTTCAAGGCGCGTCAAATGCGAAGTAACGGCCTATTTTTCGTCGCGCTTCTCGTCGGCATAGGATCCGCCCTGCTACAAAGTGGAAGCTCCCTTGCCTGGCAAGACCACGCCGTCCTTTTGATAATCGTTGCTTTATTTGCCGGCGCTCAAAAGAGTATCGAACTCCAGAGGTTATTCGCTGCGCCGCCGATGAAGTTTATGGGATACATCAGCTATCCCCTCTATCTCATCCACAACACGATCGGAAATTCGACGCTTGGATGGGCCGGGCGGGCGTTCCCAAACGCCGAGCCGATATTTGTGATATCGGTGGTTATGCGGCCGTTATTACCGCGGCATACGTCATTGCGCGCTGGATCGAACCAGCCACAAAGCGATTGATAGAACTGTCGCTGCCATGGGCAAGGGGATAACCGCGAAGGGCTGCCATAGTACAGGACGGACGGTGACAATGGATTCCCGCCTACGCGGGAATGACGGACCGGTTGCGGGGAATTCCGCTCCCCCATCGTCATCCCTATAACAGCAGCCCCCACCAACGCCGGCCATCCGCAGCCATGACGCGACGCGCCCACCCAAACCAAAACCGACAATCCAGCAACACTTTGGAACAGTCGCGCCCTCGAAACGTAGGAGCGGGGACTTCCGAGGAATGCAGACCATGGCGCAACGAGACGTACACGCGATCGGGACGGCAACGCCGCCGCATCCGATCCACACTTTGCTTGCGGCGTTTCCGCTCGCGTTCTTCACCACCGCGTTCCTGACCGATCTGACCTACGTCAACACTGCCGAAATGCAGTGGGCGAACTTCTCGGTCTGGCTGATCACCGGGGGGCTGATTATGACGGTGTTCGCGGCTATCGCGGGGATCGTCGATTATGCGCGCAACCGCCACCTGCGCCGCGCGCCGCGGCCGTGGTTCCACAGCCTGCTCAACCTCGCGGTGCTGGTGCTGGGGACGATCAATGCGTTCGTCCACAGCCGTGACGCGTGGACCTCGGTGATGCCGACCGGGATCCTGCTGTCGGCGATCGTCGCGGTGCTGGTGATCGCGGCGAGCTGGACCGGCGTGTCGGTCGCCCATCGTACCAATGCAGGAGTCGCCTGATGCGCCGTCTTTCCCCCCTCGTCCTCGGCGTTGCGACGCTGGCGCTGGCGTCCTGCAGCGGTGCGGGCGGCTCGACCGAGCAACAGATCGGCGCGAACCCGGCGCTGCCCGCGATCAACCAGTATCTCCTTCCGCCGATGCACGTCGCGCCGGTCGGCACCTGGGCCGCGGGCGAGACCCCGACGGTCGCGCCGGGGCTCCAGGTGACCGCGCTCGCCACCGGGCTGACGCATCCGCGCCAGCCGTTCGTCCTCCCCAATGGCGACGTGCTTGTGGTCGAGGCGAACGGCCCCGGCAGTGCACCGATCAAGCGCCCGAAGGAGCTGATCATGGGCTGGGTGCAGGGCTACGCGGGTGCGAGCGCGAAGGGTGGCAACCGGATCACGCTGCTGCGCGACACCAATGGCGACGGCAAGCCCGACGTGCGCAGCGTGTTCCTCGACCATCTCCACTCGCCGTTCGGGATCGCCTTGGTCGGCGGTGACCTGTACGTCGCCAATACCGATGCGATCGTGCGCTTTCCCTATGTCACCGGGCAGACCAGGATCACCGTGCCGGGCGTCAAGCTGACCGATCTGCCCGGCGGGCCGATCGACCATCACTGGACCAAGAGCCTCGTCGCGAGCCCCGATGGCAGCAAGCTGTACGTCGGCGTCGGATCGAACAGCAACATCACCGAGAACGGGATCGAAGCGGAGAAGAACCGCGCCGCGGTGTGGGAGGTCGACCGCTCGAACGGCGCGTCGCGGTTGTTCGCGACCGGGTTGCGCAACCCCAACGGGCTGACCTTCAACCCAGCGAGCGGGCAATTGTGGGCGGTGGTCAACGAACGCGATGAGATTGGGCCGGATCTGGTTCCGGACTACATGACCTCGGTCAAGGACGGGGCCTTTTACGGGTGGCCGTACAGCTTCTGGGGCCAGCACGTCGATCCGCGCGTCATGCCGCAGCGGCCCGACCTCGTGAAGAAGGCGATCCTGCCGGATTACGGGCTCAGCTCGCATGTCGCGCCGCTCGGGCTGGTGTTCTCCACCGGGGCGAGCCTGCCCATGGCTTATCAGGGCGGCGCATTCGTGGCGGAGCATGGCAGCTGGGATCGCGGCAATCTCAACGGCTACAAGGTCGTCTACGTGCCCTTCGCGGGTGGCAAGCCGAGCGGCAAGGCGCAGGACGTCGTGACCGGCTTCGTCGGCGGCAACGGCAAGGCGCGCGGACGTCCGGTCGGGCTGGCGGTCGACAAGACGGGAGCGCTGCTGATCGCGGACGATCTCGGGAATACGGTGTGGCGCGTGACGGCGAAGGCAAGGCCGATGGCGACCGCTTCGTTGCGGTAACGCCGACTGCGTTGATATCGCTTCCCCGGCGGAGGCCGGGGCCCAATAGCGGAGGTCGAGGTAAGTCAGGTCACTCCTCGCCCCCGATCGTTTCGCTACTGGGCCCCGGCCTTCGCCGGGGAAGATGTGGTATCGCTGTTTGCGGCTTGTCGCTTGTGTCGGGTTGGCTACCACGAGTCTTTCCCCGGGAAGGACCGCCGATGTCGCGATACGTCACAGCCCTCGCTCTTGCCGCTGCCGTTCTCGCGACCCCCGCCGTCGCGGACGTCTACGACACCCGCGTCGCGCACATCCTCCGCGCCACCCCGCTGATCGACGGACACAATGACTGGCCCGAAACGCTCCGCGAGCGCGAGGGCGAGCAGCGCTGGAGCATCGACCTCGCCACAGGGCTCGACCGGCGCACGCCCAAATACGACACCGACATCGCGCGGCTGCGCAAGGGCGGGGTCGGCGGGCAATTCTGGTCGGTCTATGTCGATGCAGCGCTCCCTGGGCTCGAGCAGGTCAAGCAGACGCTCGAGCAGATCGACCTCGTCCACCAGATCGTCGCGCGCTATCCGAAGGACTTCGCGCTCGCGCGCACCGCGGACGACGTGCGGCGGATCCACCAGTCGGGGCGGATCGCGTCGCTGATCGGGGTCGAGGGCGGCGGGCAGATCGACGCGAGCCTGTCGGTGCTGCGCGCCTATCACGATCTCGGCGCGGGCTATCTGACGCTGACCCATTCGCGCACGATCGCCTGGGCGGATTCGGCGACCGACGATCCGCACCACCACGGCCTGACCCCGTTCGGTGAGGCGGTGGTCGGCGAGCTCAACCGGCTCGGGATGCTGGTCGATCTGTCGCACGTGAGCGAAGAGACGATGCGCGACGCGCTTCGCGTGACCAGGGCGCCGGTGATCTTCTCGCATTCCGGCGCGCGCGCGGTGGACGACCATCCGCGCAACGTGTCGGACGACGTGCTCAAGCTGGTCGCGGCGAATGGCGGCGTGGTGATGGTAAATTTCGCGCCGAACTATGTGTCGGACGCGTATCGCCGCTGGTCGGCGGACAAGGCGGCGGAGGCGACCCGGCTCAACGCGCCGCCGTTCGGCGGGCTCTATATCGGGCAACCCGACAAGGCGGCGGCCGCGATGCAGGACTGGCTGGCGAAGAATCCCGCGCCTCGCGTGACGCTCGCGCAGGTTGCGGACCATGTCGCGCATATCGCGCGGGTCGCGGGGGTCGATCATGTCGGGATCGGGTCGGATTTCGACGGGGTCGGCAGCGTGTTGCCCGAGGGGCTGGGTGACATCTCGACCTACCCCGCGCTGCTCGCGGAAATGATGCGGCGCGGGTGGAGCGACGGCGACGTCGCGAAACTGGCGGGCGGCAACGTGCTCCGCGTGATGGCGGCGGCGGAGCGGGTGGCGAAGGGGATGGCGGGGACGCTGCCGGCGACAGGGACGCAGGCCGGGATGGATGCGGTCGGCACGCCCGCTCGGTAGCGTTGAAGGGCGGTGCGCGAACGACCCCCGGGGGGGGGAGGTACGGGCCTTGAAATCATTGTGAGATTATCGCGGGTTTTTCCCCCTTTGATTCCTCCCCGGCGAAGGCCGGGGCCCAGTAGCGAGGAACGAGGTAACGAAGCGCATCCGCTTGCATTCTCTCGTTTCGCTACTGGGCCCCGGCCTTCGCCGGGGAAGGAAGTAAGAGGGGGAAGCAGGTGTGGAGAGGGCACACGCCCACCCCTCACCCGTCAGAACCCCTTCTTCACCGTCACGAAGAACTGCCGCGGCGCGCCCGCCAGCAGCGTCTGGTTGTCGCCGCTCTTGCCGAAACCGTTCGACCCGATCGTCGCGATATAGCCGAGGTCGGTCAGGTTGGTCACGCTGCCCTCGATCCCCAGCCCGTCCAGCACGCCGTCGCCGTGGAAGGTGTAGCCGATCGTCGCATCGACCAGCACGCGACCGGGCACCGACTGGTCGTTGAGATAGGTGAAATAGCGCTTCGACATGTAGTTCGCGCCGACCCGTGCGAGGACATGGCCGTCGTCATAGACCGCTTCGCCCTTGAGCATATGCTCGGGGTTGTCGGGAACGGTCTTGCCCTTGGTCGCGGTGTCGATCTGCCCGATCGAGCCGACCGCGGTGCTGATCACGTTGTCGCGATATTCCGCCTTGCCGTAGGAATAGGACGCATAGAGCGAGACGGCCGGCATCACCTTGTACGTGCCAGTCACTTCGACGCCGTAGTTGCGCACCGACCCGACGTTCTGCAGCGTCGTCGGGTTGCCCGCGCCGCCGGTGCCGTTCGCCAGCGACAGCAGGCGGTTCGAGAAGTCGACATAATAGCCCGCGATCGACGCCTGGAACCCGTTCATCCGGAAACGTCCGCCGACTTCATAGCTGTCCGACCGCTCGGGCTTGAGCGTGTTGCGAATGAGGTCGAGCCCGGTCTGCGTCGTCGCGAACGGCGAACCGCCGACCGCCGCCGAGGTAAAGGCGCGCATGTTCTGCGTGAAGGTCGCGAACAGTTCGGTCTGGCCGCCGATCCGATACAGCGCACCGACCTGCGGCAGGAACCAGTCCTTCGCCTCGATCTTGCCGGCGGCGAGCGTGCCGACGATTGCCTTGGCGCGGTTGATGACCTGCAGGCCCTTCCACCCGCCCGACAGCGTCAGGTCGCCGAGCGTCAGCTTGTCGGAGACGTAATACATCAGCGTCTCGGTATCGAACTTGGCGTCGAACTGCGTGAAGAACGGGTTGGTCTTGAAGTCGAGTGTCGGGAGCGAGGCGGTCGCCTGGTTGGCGAGGCCGTAGAAGCGACGCGCATTCTCGAAATTGTTCGATTCATACCAGCCACCGATCTCGAGATGGTTTGGCCCGGTGTCGACCGCGACATGGCCGAGCACGCCACCGCGATGGATGTCATATTCGGTCGTCCGCACCGACAGCGCCGCGCCACCCGGCGTCGGCGTGTACGGCAGGTACCAGACGCCCTGGCCGTGGTTATTGTGATAATAGCCGGTCAGCTTGAGCGAGACGTGGTCGGTCAGCCGGCCATCGAAGGTCGCGCCCGCGAGATAATCCTTCCGCAGGCCGCCCGCATCGAAATAGACGTCGTCGACGGTCTGGTACGGCGCGGGGAAGGTCGTGCCCGCGGTCGGATAGGGCAGCGGCTTCCCGGCACCGGCGTTCTGGTTGGCATAGACCTGCGCGAGCCGTGTCGCGAGCGGGAAGTCATTCGAGATGTTGTCGAGATTATACCCGAACCGCTTGATCAGATCGAGGCTGAGATCCTGGTAATCCTGCTCGCGGCGATCCGAATAATCGAAGAAGCCGGTGATCGATCCGCGGCTGCCGAGGTCCTGCGTGATTTTGGCGTTGACCTGATGCTGGCGCTGTTCGCCGAAGCCCTTCCACTTGTCGGTTTTGAGATAGCCGTAGCTGATATAGCCCTTGAGCCCCTGGCCGGTGATGTCGCCGCTCTCGAGCCGGACGAAGCCGCGATAGGTCTCGTCGCTGCCATAGGTGCCCGAGGCGACGATGCCCAACTTGTCGGACGGTTTGAGCGAGGTGAATTCGATCGTCCCGCCGAGGTTGCTGCTCGATGCGGTGCCGAGCGCGCCCGCGCCTTGCGCCACCGCGGCCACGCCGAGGTTTTCCGAGATGATCGCGCGGCTGATGTGAAGGCCGTTCGAATTGCCGTAGCTCATGTCGCCGAGCGGAATGCCGTCGAGCGTGAAGCCGAGCTGGTTCTGGTTGAACCCGCGCAGCGTGATCCGCGACGACCATTCATACGCGCCGAACGCGTCGGCGGCCTGGTAATTGACGCCGGGGAGCTTGGCGATCGCCTTGAGCGGGGTCGAGCCGGGGGTGAGGCGCTCGATGTCGAGGTTGCTGACGGTCTGCACCTGCCGCGCCTGGCCGAAGCCGAGCACGACGATATCGGGCTGGTCGGCGGCGGGAGTCTCGGTCGCGGAAGCATCGCTCGGCTGCGGTTCGGTCGTCGGGGCGGGCGTCGGGGCTGTCTGGGCGAACGCGCTTGGCGAAACGAAGGCAAGCATCATCGAACCCGCAAGCAGGTGAACACGAAGTGTCATTCTGGAGACTCCCTGACGGGCCGGTTGTCGACCTCATCGTCGCGCATGACGACTCAGTGTTGCAGCGTAATGACCGTTTCGGGTCTAATCCGTGTCGATTGGGTAGCGGTTTTGGCGAGCGTCAGCGCAAGACCGCTGCGGCGGTGGTTTACACTGGATATTGCGGAAGTGGTTGCGGGCGGCTCTTAAGCCCCTCCCCTTCAGGGGAGGGGTTGGGGGTGGGGCAGATCAGCAGAACCAGCCCTCTGCGAGGCACTTCCCCACCCCAACCCCTCCCCTAAAGGGGAGGGGCTTGAAAAAGCTATCACACGTTGAGCAACCCTTTGGCCGGCGGAACAACTGTGCGATCCGGCGGGTCACTCTCCGTATCGAGCAGCCTGCAACATCAAGTGCGCCGGTTACAACGCCTACCCCCCGTAAGCCCCCACCTTCGCCAGCACAGCCCGCGCCTGCTTCAGATGCGGAATATCCAGCATCCGCCCATCAAGCC
Organism: Sphingomonas sp. PAMC 26621; assembly: GCF_000251145.1. Taxonomy (GTDB): domain Bacteria; phylum Pseudomonadota; class Alphaproteobacteria; order Sphingomonadales; family Sphingomonadaceae; genus Sphingomonas. The sequence goes on from NZ_AIDW01000023.1 coordinate 196,395, forward strand.
CGACCGTCCCCGCGCCCCCAGCCGCCTCGAACGCCGCGACGACCCGCTCGGCGAACGCGACTTCCGCGGCATCCGGCAGATAGCTTTCGTTGATCGCCGCAACCTGCGCGGGGTGGATCGCGAGCCGCCCGGTAAACCCCTCCGCGCGCGACGCGCGCGACGAGGCGCGCAACCCCGCCTCGTCGCGGAAATCGACGTACAGCGTGTCGACCGCCTGCACCCCCGCCGCCTTCGCACCGAGCAACGTCAGCGTCCGCACCGTGCGATAGGTCAGCGCCCAGCCGCCCGCCGGATCGAGATTGGTCGAGGCCCCCAACGCCGCCGCCAGATCCTCCGCACCCCACGTCAGCCCCGCAAGCCGAGCCTGCCGCACCCTGGCGTATTCCCCCAGCGTGAACGGCGCAGCGGCGGTCTCGGTCGCGACCGGCAGGATCGCGATCGATCCGGCGGCCAGCCCCGCCTGCGCCTCGAGCGCGTCGAGATAGAAGGAGAGCTGCGCGATATCGGCAGGACCGGCGCATTTGGGGAGCATCACGCCATCGGGCGCCGCCGCCACCACTGCGACCAGATCGTCGAGCACCATCCCGCTATCGAGCGGGTTGATCCGAACCCACAACTGGCTGGTCCGCGCTTCCTGTGGTCGATCCGTGAGCAGCCCCGCGACGAGCTCCCGCCCGCGCGCCTTGTTCTCGGGCGCGACCGAATCCTCGAGATCGAAGATCAGCGCATCCGCGCCGGTGCTGTCCGCCTTGGCGAGCTTCTTCTCGCTGTCGCCGGGGATGAACAGCCAGGAGCGCAGGTCGATCATGCGGCGTCTCCCGCGGGGGTCTTGCGCTGCAATCCGGTGCGCTTGCACGTCGCGACGAGTTCGTCGCGCTGGTTGAACGCGCGGTGGACGAAGGTGACGATCCCCGCGTCGGGGCGCGAGCGGGATTCGCGCAGGTCGACCACCTCGGTCTCGATCCGCAGCGTATCGCCGATGAACACGGGCGCGGGAAAGCGCACCTCGTCCCACCCGAGATTGGCGACCGCGGTGCCGAGCGTCGTGTCGCCGACCGACACGCCGACCATCAACCCGAGCGTGAAGGTCGAATTGACGATGATCCGGCCGTAGTCGCTGGTCTTCATATATTCGGCGTCGAGATGAAGCTGCGCGGGGTTGTGCGTCAGCGTCGAGAACAGGAGGTTGTCGGTCTCGGTCACGGTGCGCCGGATCGCGTGGGCGAAGGTCTGGCCTACCGCAAGCTGCTCGAACCACAATCCCGCCATCGCTTGCCGCTCCCGTTTACCGCCCTGTACCGGGCCTGTCTGTGTTGCAGGCACGGCCATACCAGCGATTTCGGGAAGGGCCAGAGGACGATGCCCCCGCCCCCCCGTTCGTTTCGAGCGAAGTGGAGAAACCGGGCACAGCGCAGGTTTCTCAACTACGCTTGAAACGAACGGGAGGAAGAGGCGCTCACCCAAGCGCCGCGATAAACGTGCGCGCATTCGCCCCGACCTGCTCCGCCGTCGCGCCAACCGAATACAGCGCACCGCCCAGCCCGAACCCGGCGGCGCCCGCCGCGGTCCACGAGGCCATCCCCTCGGGCGTGATCCCGCCGACCGGCAGCACGCGCACCGTCTTGGGCAGCACCGCGCGCATTGCCTTGAGCACGACCGGGCTCGCCGCTTCCGCCGGGAACAGTTTCAGCGCGGTCGCGCCTGCCTCGAGCGCCGCGAACGCTTCGCTCGGCGTCGCGATGCCCGGCAGCGAGACCAGCCCGGCGGCGGCAGTCGCCGTGATCACGCGCGGGTTCATGTTGGGGGAGATCACCATGGTCCCGCCCGCCGCCTGCACCGCCGCGACGCCATCGGTATCGAGCACCGTCCCCGCGCCGATGATCGCGCGCCCCGCGAACCGCTTCGCGAGCCGCGCGACGCTGTCGAGTGGGTCGGGCGAGTTCATCGGCACTTCGATCAGCGTGAAGCCCGCCTCGACCAGCGCCTCGCCGATCGCCTCGACTTCGTCGGGGCGGACCCCGCGGAGGATCGCGACCAGCGGGCAGCGCGCGAAGGCGGCGTCGAAATCGGCGATCATGGTCATGCGATCATTCTCCAAGGGCTTGCGCGAGCGCGATGATACCGGCGGCAAAGGCGGCGTGGCTGTCGACGACGTGCGGCGTGCCGCCATTCGCCGACACCGCGATGGCATAGAGCCCCCCGAGGTCGGGGTCGGACAGGATATGGACATCGCCCGCGCCGCTTTCGAGCCGCACCGCGACGTCGCTGCCGATCAGCAGACCGCTTGCATAGGAGGCGGCGTCGGAATCGTCGCGCTGGCCGAGCAGCTTGCTCGCGCGGATGCCGAACAAGGCGGCGGACAGGTCGCGCCGCTTGCCCGCCGCGACGCCGTCGCGGAACGCCGCGCCGGGCGTGACAGTGCCGCCGAGCTGCGTCGACAACAGGCCGTGCCGCGCAGCAAGGCGAACAGTTCGCCGGTCATCGCGGTGGTGAAGTCGACCACCACGCCGCCTGCGACGCGCGCCCATTTGCAATGCGTGCCGGGCTGGCAGAGCAGACCGTCGCGCGGCACAAGCCCCGCGGCGATCGCACCGAGCAACTGGATTTCCTCGCCCCGCATCACGTCGGCGCGCGCGCCGTCGCGGAACGAGAGACCGGGGACGATCGCGGTGCGGTCATCGATCCAGCCGAGCCGCGGCGCGATCGTGTCGATCCCGGCGGGCACGCCGACATAGGGCACGTCGCGCCAGCCGATCGTCGAACCGACCATCCCCGCGAGCAGCATCGGCAGATCCCCGAAGCGTGCGCGCAGGTCGGCGACTTCGGCGGGGAAGCCATCGGCGGGGACGGCGGTCACTCCGCGCGCGTCGCGGTCGGTCGCGACCACCTGCCCGCCTTCGATGCGATAGACGCGGCGGTTGGTGGTCCCCCAATCGACCGCGAGAAAGGCGTCGCCAAAGCGTGCGGCGCGGGATGTGGTCATTGCTGCGCGTCCTTCGCGGCACCGGCCGAAGCGGGATCGATATGCCTCCGGGAGGCGGGTCGCGTCCTATTGATCCGACTGATCGTCCTTGTCCACCCGCGCTGGCGCTCCCGGGATCGCGTCGCTTGCTGACCTTCCTGACGCGTTCTATGGCCGCAATACTCAGACCAAAGACGAGACACGCCATGCCCGACGCCGCCGCACACCCGATCCGCCTAGCGATCGTCGGAATCGGGAAGATCGCGCGCGACCAGCATGTCCCCGCGATCGACAAGGATCCGCGGTTCGCGCTGGTCGCGACGGCGGACCCGCACGGCAGCCTGCCGAACGTCCCGAGCTATCCCGATCTTGGCGCGATGCGCGCCGCGCTGCCCGATCTCGACGCGGTCGCGATCTGCACCCCGCCCGCCTACCGCGCCGCGATTGCCGCCGAGGCGATCGAAGCGGGGCTGGCGGTGCTGCTCGAGAAACCGACCGCGGCGACACTGGCGGAGGCCGAGGCGATCGTCGCGCAGGCAGCCGCCGCCGGAACGACGCTGATGACGACGTGGCACTCGCGCGAGGCGGCGGCCGTCGCCGAGGCACGCGCCTGGGTCGCCGGGCGTCGTGTCGACCGGGTCGCGATCACGTGGAAGGAAGACATTCGCCGCTGGCATCCCGGGCAGGAATGGATCCTCGCGGAGAACGGGTTCGGTGTGTTCGATCCCGGCATCAACGCGCTGTCGATCCTGACCGCGATCCTGCCCGATCCGGTGACGGTCGAGACCGCGCACGTCCAGATCCCCGAGGGCCGCGCCGCCCCGATCGCGGCGACGCTGGCGATGGTGTCGGGCGGAACCGCGATCAGCGCCGACTTCGACTTCCTCCAGACCGGCCCGCAGAGCTGGGACATGCGGATCGACACCGATCGCGGGACGCTGGTGCTCAGCGACGGCGGCGCATCGATCGCGATCGACGGGGAAGCGCCGCGAAAGGCGGATAATATCGAATATCCGGCGATCTACGCGCGGTTTGCCGCGCTGATCGCGGCGGGGACGTCGGAGGTCGATCTGGCGCCGTTGCGGCTGGTCGAGGACGCGTTGCGCGTGGCGACGCGGGAGACGGTGGCGGCTTTCGCGTTTTGATTTCCCCCGTCACGTCGGCGGGGGCGAGACCTGTGCGGAGGTGGGTCTGTTCTCCTGCGAAAGCAGGAGCCCAGGAGTCACTAAAGCCGTAAGCCGTTGTATTGCTTGGCTCTGGATTCCTGCTTTCGCAGGAAAACAGCACCAGATCCGTAACGCGCTACCTTTCGCCGAGGTTTGATCGCCATTCCGCGCCGCAAAAAAGCTGCCGTCATGCTGAACGTGTTTCAGCATCCACCGTGCGACGAGCACGGCCCGGACTCGCGGAGGGCTGGATCCTGAAACGAGTTCAGGATGACGGACGGTTTTGCAGAACTCTTGCTTTCGCCGGGGTGGGGCTAGCGGCGTACCGCGGCGATATCGGCGTCGCTCCAGCCGCCGCCCATCGCCTGATATACCGACACGTACGACGTCAGCCGGTCCGAATTCGCCTGGACCAGCGCGAGCTCGGCGGTGAGCAACCCGCGTTGCGTGTCGAGCTGGTCGAGATACGATGAATAGCCGGCGCGATAGCGGTTCGACGCGTTGCGCAGCGCCGCCGCCAGCGCATCGCGCTGCCCGCGGATCGCCACCGCCTGCTGCCCCGAACGCTGGACCCCCGCGAGGCTGTCGTCGACGTCGCGGAACGCGCTGAGCGCGGCGCGGCGGTAGGCGTAGGCCGCCTGGTCGCGCCGCGCGGTCGCCGCGTCGGCGCTCGCGCGCAACCGCCCGCCGTCCAACAGCGGGGACAGGACGCTCCCGCCGAGCGAGAAGACCCCGACCGGATTGGCGAGCGCGGTCGTCAGGATCACCCCGACGGATCCGGTCAGCGCGACGTTGGGGAGCAACGCTGCGCGCGCGCTGTCGAGGCTGCGGTTGGCTGCGACGAGCGTCTGTTCCGCCTGATACAGATCGGGACGCCGCCGCAGCAGATCCGCCGGCAGCCCTTCCGGGATCGGCGGAAGCGTCAGCGCGGTCAGCGCCGCCCCGCGCGGAATCGCGCGCGGATTATCCCCGAGCAACAGGCTGAGCGCATCCTCCTGCCGCGTGATTGCGAGCTGCGCCTGCGGGATCAGCTGCTCGGTCGCGCGATATTCGCCTTCCGCCTGATGCAGTTCGAGGTTCGAGGTATAGCCGGTCTCCGCCCGCCGTCGCGCGATCCGCAGGCCGTCGCCGCGCGCGGCAAGCGTATCGCGCGCGACCGCGAGCCGCGCATCGAGCGCGCGCAGCGTGATGTAGCCGGTGGCGACGCTGCTCGCGAGGCCGAGCCGGACGACATCGCGCGCCCCTTCGCTCGAGAGCAACTGCGCGCGCGCCGCGGCGCTCGCGTTGCGGAGGCGCCCGAACAGGTCGGGGTCGTAGCTCGCGGTGATCGAGGGCTGCGCAGCGACGTTGGAGGTCGCGGTGCCGAACGCGTTCAACGCGCGCGCCTCCGAGGCGGGCAAACCCGCGCTGACGCTCGGGGAGAGTTGCGCGCGCGCGAGCCGCTCGGTCGCGCGGGCTTCCTCGACGCGGGCCGCCGCCGCACCAAGATCGGGATTGTTGGCGAGCGCGCGCGAGACGAGGTCCGTCAGCACCGGATCGCCGAACGCGTTCCACCAGTCCGCGCGGATCGGCGTGCCCGGACCGAACGTGGTCCGCCAGGCGGGCGGGGCCACGACCGCGGTCGCGGCGGGCGCCACCGGGCGCGGACCGATGCAACCCGCCAGCGCGAGCGCCACCGCCACCCCCCCGAGCGCGCGCGTCATCGGATCCGCGGCCCCGACGAGGTATCGACCCGCGCCTGCACCGACATGCCGGGGCGCAACCGCGCCGCGAGTGGCTGGCCCGGATCGACCTTGATCCGCACCGCGATCCGCTGCGGCACCTTGGTGAAATTGCCCGTCGCATTGTCCGCCTTGATCACCGCGAATTCGGACCCGGCGGCGGGGGACAGCTGCTCGACATGGCCGGTCAGCCGCGCATTGGCGAGCCCGTCGACGGTGAAGCTGGCCGGCTGGCCGACCGCCATCCGCGCAGTCTGCGCTTCCTTGTAATTGGCGATGACCCAGGTCTCGGGCGGCACGAGGAACATCAGCTGCGACCCCGCGGTCACATATTGCCCGACCCGCACGCCGACTTCGCTCAGCCGCCCGGTTTCGGGGGCGCGGACGACGGTGTTGTCGAAATCGATCTGCGCGAGCCGCTGCGCCGCGTCCGCGCCGCTGACCCCGGCGCGCTGCCCGCCGCGCCCGACCTCGACCGTGCGGATATCCTGCCGCGCGATCTCGCGCGCGGCATTCGCCTGGAGCACGCCGGCTTCCGCCTGCCGCAGCGCCGCGAGCGTCTGGTCGCGTTCGCGCAGCGACACCGACCCGTCAGTGACGAGATCGTTGACGCGGTTCATGTCGGCCTGCGCGCGGAGCAACTGCGCCCTCGCGTTGGCGACCGCGGCGTCCTGCGCCTGCAGGCTCGCGGCGCGCGCGCGCGCGGTCTGGTCGCTGTTGGCGAGCGTCGCCTGTTGCGCGGCGACCTGCGCCTTGGCCTGATCGACGCGCTGGCGGTAGATCCGATCGTCGATCCGGACGAGCGGCTGGCCTTTCGTGACGGTCGCGAAATCGCGCTGCAGCACCGCGGTGACATAGCCGCTCACCTGCGGGCTGATGACGGTGGTGCGGCCGCGCACATAGGCGTTGTCGGTCGATTCGGTCGCGGTCGCGAACGGCGGGAGCCGCCAGGCGGACAGCACCGCGCCGATCCCGACGAGCGACAGCACCACCGCGACGATCAGCGCGGTGCGCGACGGAAGCGGCGGGCGCCAG
>NZ_AIDW01000022.1 GCF_000251145.1 Sphingomonas sp. PAMC 26621
GTCGGAAGCAGGCACGGCCCCACCCCCAACCCCTCCCCCGAGGGGGAGGGGCTTAGAAGAGACGATCCCCTCCTCCACCAACCACCGCGCGAGCTTCGCTACGCGCGCGACCTTGTCCGCGACCGTGCCGAGCTTCTCGTGGAACACGATCCGGTCGAGCTTCTCCGCCTGCGCCTCCAGCGGCACCTTCAGATCGGTCTCGTAAAAGAACTTCGCATCCGACAGCCGTGCGGCGAGCACCTTGCGGTTGCCCTCGACGATCTTCTCGCCGCCATCGACCGCATCGATATTGGCGGTGCAGACGAACGCATCCGCAAGCGCGCCACCGGCATCGCGGCACACGAAATACTTCTGGTTCACGCGCGCTGTCAGCTGGATCACCTCGGGCGGCACGCTGAGGAACGCAGCATCGAAACGCCCGAGCAACGGCACCGGCCATTCGGTCAGCCCGGCATTCTCGGTCAGCAGCCCCTCGTCCTGGACCAGTTCGAGCCCGGCCTTGCGCGCGGCCATCGTCGCGCCGAGCGCGATGATCTGGCGGCGTTCGGCCTGGTCGACGATCACGTGGCAGGCGCGCAATTTCTCGACATAATCGTCCGCCGAGCCGATCGTGATGATGCCCGGATGATGGAAGCGATGCCCGACGGTGGCGGCACCGCTGGTGATGCCGGCGATCTCGACGGGCACGATCTCCTCGCCGAGCAGCGCGACGATCCCCTGCAGCGGGCGGACCCAGCGCAGCGATTCCATCGTGGTCGAGGCCCCGCCCCAGCGCATCGCCTTGGGCCAAGGGAAGGCGCGGATGATCGCGGGGATCGCCTCGGCGAGCACGCCGGTGGTGGCGCGACCCGCACGCTCGATCACCGCAAACAGCACGCCGTCGCGCTCGACGAGTTGCTCGCGCGTGAGGCCGGTCTTGCGGAGGAAGCCTTCGTGCGCCTGTGGCGGCGCGCTGGCCTTGGGGCCCTTGGTTTCCTCGGACACCGCCGCCGTCTCCAGCGGCAGGCCGCGCGCGATCAGCGTGAGGCGGCGGGGCGTCGCGTAGGTGACCAGCTCGGTCGCGGCAAGGCCGGCTTTCGCCAGTTCGGCGGCGAACAGCTTGGCGAGATCCTCGCACGCGCGGTCCTGCATCCGCGCGGGGATTTCTTCCGAGCGGAGTTCGAGGAGGAAATCGGTCATGCGGGCACCGTTGGGAGGTTAAGCGCAGTCGTGGAGAAGGATTGGCTCGCACAAAGGCACAAAGACACGAAGGGAAGAAGGCGGAGAAGTCGACGGTCGTCAGCGCCAAAAGCCGAGCGCAGCTCCATCGCATAACCGGGAGCAGACCGACCGGCGGACACGAAGCGCAGCATCTTCGTGCCTTTGTGGCTTTGTGCGAGAAAACCCTTCTTCTCACACAAAGCCACAAAGCCACTAAAAGAGGAAATGCCTGCGGCGCGGATCACGCGGTCCACCCCGGATAGGCGGCCTGCCACGCGGGCGAATGCTTCTCGATCCACGCCTGGCAGCTGCCCTTCGCGAGATCGCGCACCCGGCCCATATACGCCTGCCGCTCGGCGACCGAGATGACGCCGCGCGCCTGCAACAGGTTGAACACGTGGCTAGCCTTGATCGCCTGCTCATAGGCCGGAATCGGCAACCCCGCAGCGAGGCTGTTCTCGCATTCGGCGACATGCTTGCGGAACGAATCGAACAGGCTGTCGGTGTCGGCTACTTCGAAATTCCAGGTCGACATCTCGACCTCATTCTCGTGGAACACCTCGCCGTAGGTCACGCCCGCGTCGTTGAACGCGAGGTCGTAGACGCTGTCCTTGTCCTGGATGTACATCGCGAGCCGCTCGAGCCCGTAGGTCAGCTCGCCCGCGACCGGCTTCATGTCGAACCCGCCCATCTGCTGGAAATAGGTGAACTGGGTGACTTCCATCCCGTCGCACCAGACTTCCCAGCCAAGGCCCCAGGCTCCCAAGGTCGGCGACTCCCAGTCGTCCTCGACGAAGCGAATGTCGTGGCGGGTGAAATCGATCCCGATCGCGGCGAGCGAACCGAGGTACAGCTCCTGCAGATCCGCCGGGCTCGGCTTCAGGATCACCTGATACTGGTAATAATGCTGGAGCCGGTTGGGGTTCTCGCCATAGCGACCGTCGGTCGGGCGGCGGCAGGGCTGGACGAAGGCTGCGTTCCACGGCTTGGGGCCGAGCGCGCGCAGCGTCGTGGCGGTGTGGAAGGTCCCCGCCCCCATTTCCATGTCATAGGGTTGCAGGATCAGGCATCCCCTGTCGCTCCAATAGTCATGGAGCGTCAGGATCATCCGCTGGAAGCTCATCGGGCGATCGGTCATGATGCGGTGGCTTTGGCGCAGTGCCGCAAGGGGGTCAACGCCTCATCGGAGGCTGTTAACCGCTGCGCGTTTAGACGATAGCACGGCGGCCACCGCCGGACACGCATCGGGATCAACGTCATGACCATCACCCGCCCCCTTTTCGCGCTGACCGCGCTGTTGCTCGCTGGTCCCGCCGTGGCGCAGACCGCCACCGCTCCCATTACCCCGCCCGTCGCGATGCCCGCCACCCCGCACGCGGCGACGATCCCCGCCGACCCCGCCTTGTGGGTCGTGAAGGACAAGGACACCACCGTCTATTTGTTCGGGACGGTCCACGCGCTCAAGCCCCATTTGGGATGGTTCGATTCGGCGGTGAGGAAAGCGTTCGATTCGAGCGGTCAGCTGATGCTCGAGATCCCGCTGCCCGATCCGGCCACCGCGCAACGCGTGATGCTCCCGCTCGCGACCGATACGTCGGGCGTGCCACTGACGCAGAAGCTCCCCGCGGGGGACCGTGCCGCTTATGCCGCGGCGATGACCAGGCTCGGCATTCCGCCCGCCGCGCTCGAAAAGTTCGAGCCGTGGTTCGTCGCGGTGACGCTGTCGCAGCTTGCGCTGCAAAAGGCCGGGTTCAGCGCCGCCGATGGCGCCGAGGCGGAACTTACTGCCGCCGCAACCGCCCAGCGCAAGCCGGTCGCGGGCCTCGAAACGCTCCAGCAACAGCTCGGCTATTTCCACAATCTCTCGCAAGCCGATCAGGTCGCGTTCCTCGTGTCGAGCGTGCAGGACATCGACAAGTTCGACGGCATGATCAACGCGATGCTCGATCGCTGGAAGGCGGGCGACGCCGAGGGGCTGAGCGCGCTGATGAACGAGGACCTGACCAGCCAGCCCAACCTGTACCGCGTCCTGCTGGTCGAGCGGAACAAGCGTTGGGCGACGTGGATCGCCCAACGGATGAAGAAGCCGGGGACGGTGTTCATCGCGGTCGGCGCGGGGCATCTCGCGGGCAGGGACAGCGTGCAGACGCAACTGGCGAAATACCGGCTCAAGGCCGTGCGCATCCGCTATTGATGCGGTGGCTGCTTGCTCTGGCGCTTGCGCTGCTCGCGGGATGCGACCGCGCGCCACCCGTCGATGCACGGCCGGCGCTGTGGCGGGTCTCGGATGGCGACACGACGATCTGGCTGCTCGGGACGATCCATGCGTTGCCACCCGGCGTTCGCTGGGAAACGCCCGAGGTCGCCCGCGCGATCGCCGCGGCGGATACGCTGATCCTCGAGGTGCCGCCCGCGACCGCGGACGCCCATGCGCAGTTCGAGGCAATCGCGCGCCGGCCGGGCCTGGCGCCGCTGGCTGCGCGAGTCACACCGGAGGACCGGCAAGTGCTCGCGCGCAGCATCGCCGCGGCGGGGCTGACGGAAACGGACCTGCAGGGGTATAAGACCTGGGGCGCGGCGCTCGTGATCGGCGCGGCGGGCGGGCATAGCAGCGACGCCTCGGCGGATCGCGGGATCGAGCCCGTCCTCACCGCACGGTTTGCGGGCAGGACGATCGGCGCGCTCGAAACGCGCGAGGGGCAGTTGCGCCTGTTCGACCGCCTGCCCGCAGCGGCGCAGAAGGCGCTGCTGCGCGAAGCGGCGCGCGACGCGCTTGATCCTGCGCGAGGATATCAGACGCTGCTGGCGGCGTGGGTGAAGGGCGATTCCGCTGCGCTTGCCGAAACGCTCGAATCGGTCCGGGGCGACCCGACGCTGGCGCAACCGCTGATCGCCCAGCGCAACAGACGCTGGGCAAGCGCGATCCTGCGGCGGATGGCGCGGCCCGGGCGCGTGCTGGTGGCGGTCGGCGCGGGGCATCTGGTGGGGCCGGGGTCGGTGATCGACCTGCTGCGCGCGCGCGGCGTGCGGGTGGCGCGCGTGGAGTAACGGCACGACGCGGCACCGCCCACCCGCCATCTTGCCTTTTCCCGCGCCTTCCCCTATGCGATCGCGCTTCGGTCAGGGTCATCCCTGGAGGCTTGGCCGGAACATACCACATCAAGTATTTCGGAGCATTGCAATGAGCGAACAGATGACGCTCGCAGCCGAGACGCGCGAACAGGTTGGCAAGGGAGCCTCCCGTTTGCTTCGTCGTGAAGGCCGCGTCCCCGCCGTAATCTACGGCAATAAGCAGGAACCCCTGTCGATCCACGTCGAGGAAAAGGCGCTGATGCGTCTGCTCAACACGGGTCACTTCATGAATTCGGTCGTCATGCTCGACGCCGGTGGCCAGCAGGTTCGCACCCTGCCCAAGGACGTCACCTTCGACGTCGTCACCGAGCGTCCGGTCCATGTCGACTTCCTGCGGATCGGCGCGCATTCGACCGTCACCGTCGCGGTTCCTGTCGTGTTCGTCGATGAAGACGACGCCCCTGGCATCAAGAAGGATGGCGGCGTGCTCAACGTCACGCGTCACGAGATCGAAGTCGTCTGCGACGCAGCCGAGATCCCTGGCGAGATCAGCATCTCGCTCGCAGGCCTCGAAGTCGGCGCATCGATCCACATTTCGGACGTGAAGCTGCCCAAGGGCGTCGAGCCGTCGATCTCGGATCGCGACTTCGCGATCGCGACGATCGTGCCGCCGACGGTTCCAACCGCGGCGGACGAGGAACTCGACGCAGCGGTTGCCGAAGCGCAGTCGGCTGAGTCCGAAGCAGAGGCCGCTGAAGACGCGGCTGCCGCGGACGACACGTCCGCGGACGACAAGGCCGAATAAGCCTGTCTGCCCCTTCCCGCGTGCGGGGAGAGGCCTGGAAAAAGGGGACAGTCTGCGGCGCGTGCGTCCGGCAGGCTGTCCCTTTTTCGTGAATTCACTATTGAGCTTCTTCCTGCCCGTTCGTTTCGAACGAAGTCGAGAAACCTGGCACAGCGCAGGGTTTCTCGACATCGCTCGAAACGAACGGGATGAGAAATACAGCGGGCAGGCAGAACACGACATGCAACTCTGGGCCGGTCTCGGAAATCCCGGTGCGCAATATGCGCTCAACCGGCACAATGTCGGGTTCATGGCGGTCGATACGATCGCCGAGATGCACGGCTTCGGCAGCGTCAAGAAGGCGTTCCAGGGCTGGACCCAGGACGGGCGGATCGGCAGCGAGAAGATCCTGCTGCTCAAGCCCGCCACCTTCATGAACGAAAGCGGCCGCAGCATCGGCGAGGCGATGCGCTTCTACAAGCTCAGCCCCGCCGACGTCACCGTCTTCTACGACGAGCTCGATCTCGACCCGTTTCGCGTCAAGGTGAAGACCGGCGGTGGTGCCGCCGGGCATAACGGTATCCGCTCGACCGCGCAGCATATCGGCGAGGACTTCCGCCGCGTGCGGATCGGGATCGGGCATCCCGGGCACAAGGACAAGGTGTCGCCCTATGTGCTGGGCAATTACGCCAAGGCCGAGATGGACCCGCTGAGTGACGTGCTCGGCGCGATCGCGGCGGAGGCCTCGTGGCTGGCGGCGGGGGATGACCAGCGGTTCATGAGCGACGTGGCGTTGCGACTTGCGCGGTAGAAGCGGATCGGCGGAGCTACTCCCGTCTCTCGCCTCCCCGGCGAAGGCCGGGGCCCAGTAGCGAGCGGTTCATGGCGAGGGCAGCGCTCCGATCCGTCGACCTGCGCTGCTGGGCCCCGGCCTTCGCCGGGGAAGTAAAGGGTTGCGGACGGCCCTCGATTAAACCTGCGGCGTGTACCGCTCGAACAACCGCTCGCGCACCAGCAGCGCGAGCAGCGCCGCATGCTCCTCCGCCGGAACATGCGCGAACCTCGCGCGCAATTCCTGCGCCGAGAAGGCCGGGCGCGTCAGCGCATAGTCCGCCACCGTCCCGAACGTTCCGAGCGGATGCGCCCCGCTTTGAGTGCGCAGGACCATACCCACGTCGTGCCATTCGACCTGCGCCGGACGCTGGGTGCGCGCATAGCTGTCGAGCGCAAGCCGCTTGGGCAGCGTGAAGGCATAGTCCGATCGCGTTCGCGCGCGTTGCGCGTCGATCACCGCATCGCGAATCAACGGGCTGCCGGCAAGTTCGCCGAGCCTGCGTGCCAACGCCTGAAACTGCGCTTCGAGCGGCTGGCCGTCGTCGCTCCGCGCATCCGCCAGATATGCGCGGAACGCGGGCTCGCGCAGCGCCGCTTCTTCCAGTGCGCGCAGCAGCGCCATCGCGCCGAGCGGCGCCACCGCGAAACTGACGTGCAGCGACGCGCCTTCCTGCGCCAGCGCATCGTGATAGCAACCGCGCGGCAGATACAGCACATCGCCCGGCCGCATCCGGACTTCGGCCATCAGGTCCCCCCGCGCCGCGTCGATCTGGCGCTGGACCTCCTCCCCGCCATGCGGTGCGCTGACCGGATTTTCGGCACGGTTGCGGTAAATCCGCCAGACCTTCTCCCCTTCGCACTGGAGCGCGAACACGTCATGCAGGTCGTAATGCGTTGCGAACGCCTGCACGCCCTTGAACGAGCAATAGACGTTGGCGTTGGTCAGCGCCGCGAACTCCGTCCCGAGCAGCGTCGTCCAGCGCCGCAACTCGGGCGCGATCCGCTCGACGTCGTCCGCGACGAGGCTTGCGCCCATGCCGAGGAAGACTCCGACCCGCGCCGGGTCCGCGCGGCGCGTGTCGATCGGCGCGGCGGGATCGCCGTCGAGATAGAAGTCCGGCAGGATCGGCCGACTGTTGAGGATCAGCTTGAGGTTGGCCGCGGTCCAATGCCCGCCGGTGCCGAGCAGTTCGGAAAACCGCTCCCAGGTGAGCAGGCTGCCCCTGCCCCCCGCAGGACTCGGCAAATGGACCGGCTGCCGGTCCCAATAGTGCGAGCGGAAGGTCTCGACGTCGAGCGGGGCGACGAGATCGGACAAGGCGACGCGAGAAAAATCCACGCGCGAAGCCTAGGTTGCACCGCATCCCTTGGCAATTGCGGCGCGCTGGAGGATAGGCGACAGCCATGAAAACCTCCCCGGTCCGCAGCCTGTTCGCCACGCCGTTCTACGACGGAAAACTGAAGGACGCGGCGCTGGTCGCCGAGCTCGACCGGTCGTGCCGGATGCTCGCGGAGGACGATCGTGCGGGGCGGACCTGGGCCAAGGCGCACGGCTATCGCGGCTACACCTCTTACGCCTCGCTCGACGACCTGCCGATGCGCGACCCCGCGTTCGGCGATCTCGTCAAATTGCTCAACAAGCATGTCGCCAAATTCGCAGAGGCGTGCGCGTTCGATCTGCAGGGCGGGAAGCTCAAGCTCGACAGCCTGTGGGTCAATGTGATGAAGCCGGGCGGCACGCATTCGGGGCACGTCCACCCGCACAGCGTGATCTCGGGCACGGTCTATATCGCGGTGCCCGAGGGCGCGGGCGCGCTCAAGCTCGAAGATCCGCGGTTGCCGATGATGATGGCCGCCCCGCCGCGCCTGCCCGATGCGCGCGAGGACCAGCGGACGTTCGTCTATGTCGAGCCCGAGGCGGGGAGCGTCTTCCTGTGGGAGAGCTGGCTGCGGCACGAAGTCGCGCCGGGGACGGCAAAGGCCGAGCGGATCAGCATCAGCTTCAATTATCGGTGGTGATGGCTTTGCGGAGCAGCCTTAGCGTCACTTGCGCGCTTTCCCCTCCCCCGTCCTTCCCGCGAACGCCGGAATTCAGCGATACTAGCGGTTCGTAAGGCAAGCGCAGCCAGCCAGTATGGACGCCCCCCTTTGCCGGGATGACGGATGAGGGGATGGGTGGCCGCGTCAGAACGCGTAAGTCATCACCACATCCGCAACCGGATTGCGCGCGGTCCGCTCCGCACTGCCCGCGCCCGGCATGGTCTCGTCCGCATACATGGCGGTCGAGCGACCGACCATCATCCCGCCCTCGACCCCGATCTTCATCCGATCGCTGACGAACCGGTCGTATCCGGCGAGCGCGACCGGGGCGTAGCCTTCGTAGCCGTCGCGCAGATTGACCGCGCTCGACCCACGCCTGGCGGCCATTCTCGACCCGGCCATCCGCGACGTGGCGCGGTAGCTCATATGGTAGCTGCTGCCGACCGACACGCGCAGGCCGCTGTCGCCGTCGAGGTATGCGTCGCGCATGCCGGACCCACGCGGGCGAAGCCGCCTTTTGAGCGACGTTCCGAGACTGCCGTCATCGCGCTTCGCGACGCGCAGATCGTAGGGCACTTGCCGGGGCTGATGCCCCAGCGCGGTTTCACGCGCCGGGTCCGTCAGGACGGTGCGCATCGCGCCCGGCCGGACTGGCATGGTGGCCGCTTCCATTGGAGAGCCGATCCCCTCCACGGAGGGTTCCGCCTGCATCGGCAGAACGACCGCCTTGAAACGGGGAGCCGGTGCCGCACCCGCTGCGGTCGACGTCAGAACAAACCCAAGCCCGACATACCAGAACGATGGTCCCCGCATCACGCCATCCCTGTCGAAATTCCACGCCGTCCGCGTCCGGAGGACATGAACTCGCTGATGCAAATCAATCGCATGACCGGAGGGTTGGTTCCGCCACGCGGGCACTTGCGTGCGACATGCTGGCATTTCCGCCCGCAAGGCCCTATCGCGCAGGCTTCCTCTTCAAACTGCGCTTCAAGGACCATCATGGGATTTCGCTGTGGGATCGTCGGGCTGCCCAATGTCGGCAAGTCCACCCTGTTCAATGCGCTGACGCAGACGGCGGCGGCGCAGGCTGCCAATTACCCGTTCTGCACGATCGAACCCAACGTCGGCAACGTCGGCGTCCCCGACGAACGCCTCGCCAAGCTGGCGGGGGTCGCGGGTTCGGCCAAGATCATCGAGACGCAGCTCGGGTTCGTCGACATCGCCGGGCTGGTGCGCGGCGCGTCGAAGGGCGAAGGGCTCGGCAACCAGTTCCTCGGCAATATCCGCGAAGTCGACGCGATCGTTCACGTGCTGCGTTGCTTCGAGGATGACGACGTCACCCATGTCGAGGGCAAGGTCGACCCGATCGCCGATGCTGAGACGGTCGAGACCGAGCTGATGCTGTCCGATCTGGAGAGCCTCGAGAAGCGCGTCCCCAATCTCGCGAAGAAAGCGACGCAAGGCGACAAGGAAGCCAAGATCGGCGCGGCCGTGCTCGGCCAGGCACTTGAATTGCTCCGCGAAGGCAAACCCGCGCGGCTAACCGTGCCGAAGGACGAGGACGAGGCGCGCGTCTTCGCGCAGGCGCAGCTGCTCACCGCCAAGCCGGTGCTCTACGTCTGCAACGTCGAGGAAGCGAGCGCCGCCGAGGGCAACAGCCAGTCCGCGCGCGTGTTCGAAAAAGCGAAGGCCGAGGGCGCGCAGGCGGTCGTCGTCTCCGCCGCGATCGAGGCCGAGATCGCGACGATGGACGCCGAGGAACGCGGCGAGTTCCTGTCGGAACTGGGGCTCGCGGAAACCGGCCTCGCCCGCGTCATTCGCGCCGGGTACAAGCTGCTTTCGCTGCTGACCTTCTTCACGGTCGGTCCGAAGGAAGCGCGCGCCTGGACGGTCCATGCCGGGGCCAAGGCCCCGCAGGCGGCGGGCGAGATCCACACCGATTTCGAGCGCGGCTTCATCCGCGCCGAGACGATCGCTTATGACGACTATGTCGCGCTGGGTGGCGAGACCGGCGCGCGCGACGCGGGCAAGTTGCGGCAAGAAGGCAAGGAATATGTCGTCCACGACGGCGACGTGCTCAATTTCCGCTTCAACGTCTGATGGTGCCGGGCGGGTCTGGACGGTGTAGACCCGCCTCCGTGCTCGCCCGGATGATCCTTGCGCTGTTGCTCGCCGCCTTCGCCTTTCCCGCGATGGCGAACGGGCCGTGCCATGATGCCCCCGCGATGATGCCGATGGCGCATCACGGTGCAGCAACACACCAGATGCCCGGATCCGACGAACGCGGGTTGGCGCCGCATGTCTGCATCGGCTGCATTCCCCCCGCGACGATCGCGCCCCGCCCCGTCGCGACGCCCTTCGCCTATGCCCCGATGCGCCCCGCGATCGTTGCCAGCGCGTTCGCGCCCGGCTTGCGCGCGCCCCCGATCCTGCCCCCTCCGCGACTGTCGGCCTGACTTCGCGCGGCGCGTCCTGCGCCGCGACGCCGTTACTGACACGCGAAGGACTTCCAATGAACCGACCCTTTCTGGTCACGGCCTGTACCGTGGCCGCGCTGCTGCCGTTTGCGGCACGCGCGCAATCTTCCATGCCTGGCATGGATATGCCGATGCCGAAGGCAAACGCGAAACCCGCTGGCATACAGTCAGCCCGTCGCACCACGACCACTCGCACGTCCCCCGCGAAGGCTGCGGCGCCGTTGCGCAGCGTCGTTCCTCATGCCGGGCACCCGACGCCCAAGTACACCACCACTGGGCCCCGGCCTGCGCCGGGGAAGGAAGAAGGGGAAACAACCCCGAAGCCCACGGCAATGCAAGCCATGCCGGGAGTGACGGACGCCGCCCCTTATCGCTCTTCCCCGGCGGAGGCCGGGGCCCAGTCGCGCAGCGTTGATCCTCATGCGGGGCATACGATGCCCGTGGACACGACGACTGGGCCCCGGCCTGCGACGGGGAAGGAAACGGGGGCCGGCCATGCCAGCGACGCAATGTCCGCCATGCCCGGCATGGCGATGCTCCCGATGAACGGCGCGTACGGCGAAGGTTCGGGCACCTCGCGCAACCCGGGCAACGCCGGGCAGATGCTCGGCGAGCATGTCATGGCGGGCGAGTGGGCGCTGATGCTCCACGGCTATGCCTGGGCGACCTATACCGACCAGGGCGGTCCGCGCGGCGACGCCGACCTGTTCGTCCAGTCGATGGCGATGCTGTCGGCGACCAGCGACCTTGGCACGGGCGCGCGGCTGCAATTGCGAACGATGCTGAGCCTCGAGCCGGCAATGGGCGCGAAGGGCTATCCCAACCTGTTCGCGACCGGCGAAACCGCCGACGGGGTCAGCCAGTTGGTCGATCGCCAGCATCCGCACGACCTGTTCATGGAGCTGTCCGCGCGGATCGACGTCGACGCCGGCAAGGGTGCGGCGTTCCTCTACGGCGGCCCGGTCGCCGAGCCAGCGCTTGGCCCCTCGGCGTTCATGCACCGCGCGTCCGCGACCTATCAACCGATGGCGCCGATCACGCATCACTGGTTCGACAGCACGCACATCACCTATGGCGTCCTCACCGCGGGCTATGCCGCCCCGCGCTGGCAGCTGGAGGCCTCCGCATTCCGCGGCCGCGAGCCAAACCAGTATCGCTGGGGGATCGAGCGCCCGAGCCTCGATTCGTGGAGCGTCCGCGCGACCTGGACCCCCTCGCCCGCCTGGGCGCTCCAGGCGAGCCACGGTCGGCTCAAGAGCCCGGAACAGCTCGAGGCCTTCCGCGACGAGGCGCGCACCACCGCGAGCGTGCAATATGCCAGCGGGAGGATCGCGACGCTGCTCGCCTATTCCGCCAAGCACAAATTGCCCGGCCGCGTGCTCAGCGCATGGCTGGCGGAGGCGAATTGGGATCTCGACCGGCACAACACGCTGTTCGCGCGCGGTGAGAGCGTCGCCAACGACGAGCTGTTCCCAGACCCGCGCGATCCGTTCCATGACCGCAAATTCCGGGTCAACAAGCTGGAAGGCGGCTATGCCTATCGCCTGCCGCTGGTCGGGCCGTTCGATGCGGCGCTGGGCGGCGCGGTCGGGGTCTATGCCAAGCCCAAGTCGCTCGACCGGGCTTACGGCACGTTCCCGGTCAGCCTGAGCCTGTTCGCGAAAGTGTCGCTGGCGCGGTGACTTTGTCATTGAAGTGACGCGGTTTTGGCGCAAGGGCGGGCGATGCGTTGGACCACCCGTATCGTCGCCGCCGCGCTTTGCGCTGCCCTGCAAGCCTGCGTCACCGCCCCGATCAATGCCCCCCGCCCCGACCAGGCCCGAGCCAACCCGGTCGTGGCGGCGGAGAAGCGCGCGCCGGTCACGATCCTGATCTCGATCGACGGCTTCCGCCCGGACTATCGCGACCGTGGGGTCACCCCGAACCTCGACGCGCTCGCTACGGGCGGCATCAGCGCGGCGATGCGGCCGAGCTTCCCGTCGATCACCTTCCCCAACCATTATACGCTCGTCACCGGCCTGCGCCCCGACCGCAGCGGGATCGTCGGCAACCGCATGGAGGACGCCCGCCGCCCGGGCGAGGTCTTCACGATGCAGACCGACGACCCGTTCTGGTGGACCGAGGCCGAGCCTTTGTGGGTGACCGCCGAAAAGGCCGGGATCCGCAGCGCGACGATGTTCTGGCCGGGCTCCAACGTCGACTGGAAGGGCGTGCGGCCCGACGACTGGCAGCAATATGCGCACGCGGTCGACGATCGCCAGCGCGTCGATGCGGTGATCGACTGGCTCCGTCGCCCGGCGGCGACACGGCCACGGTTCCTGACGCTGTATTTCGATGCGGTCGACAGCGCTGGCCACAAATACGGCCCCGCCGACGCGCATGTCACCGCGACGGTCAAGGACATCGACACCGCGATCGGCCGGTTGCGCGCGGGGCTCGCCGACCTCGGCCAGCCCGCCAATCTGGTGATCGTCGCGGATCACGGGATGGCGGCGATCAGCGCGGACCGCGTCGTCCGGATCGACCGGATGCTCCCGCCCGCGAGCTTTCATGCGATCACCGATGGCCCCTATGTCGGGCTCGATCCCATGCCCGGGCATGAGGCGGAGGTCGCCCGTGCGCTGCTCGGCGCGCACGATCACCTGCAATGCTGGCGCAAGCGCGAGATCCCGGCGCGCTTCCATTACGGCCAGAACGCGCGCGTCCCGGCCTTCGTCTGCCTTGCCGAGACCGGCTGGCTTGCCTTGACCAAGGAAGCGCCGATCGACCACCCGACCTCCGGCGGCACGCACGGTTTCGACCCAGCGGCTCCCGAGATGGCGGCACTGTTCATCGCCAACGGGCCGGCGATCAAGCCGCTCGGGGCGCTTGCGGGGTTCGACAATGTCGACGTCGCGCCGCTGTTGCGCGACCTGATCGGTTTGCCGGCAGATCCGCGGCTGGACAGCGACGACGCACCGTTCCGGGAGGCTCTCAGAAAATAACGCGATGCGCGCGGCCGGCGGCACTGCTGTCAACTACGGCGCTCCGCGCCTCATTCGCCGCTTGCACTCGGCGTGTCGGCGTACAAAAGTCCCGTAATGCAATATTTCGAAGATCTCGAGGTCGGCACCAGACAGGCGTTCGGTCGATATGAAGTCCAGCGTGACGAGGTCATCGGGTTTGCGACAGCCTATGATCCGCAGCCCTTCCATCTTTCCGACGAGGCCGCCGCCGCGACGCATTTCGGCCAGCTGTCGGCGAGCGGCTGGCATACCTGCGCGATGACGATGGCGATGGTCGTCGCGAACCTGGAGGCAAACCAGCAGGCCGGGCTTGGCTCCCCGGGGATCGATGAACTGCGCTGGCTCAAACCCGTCTATCCAGGCGACACGCTGCGGTGCGAAACCGAGATCCTCGACAAGCGCGCTTCGCGTAGCCGCCCCGAAATGGGGAGTTATCGCAGCAAGATGACGGTGCTCAACCAGGATGACGTGGTGGTGATGACGTTCGTGTCGACCGGGCTGATCCGGACGCGACCGCCCGCCGCATAAAGTTCTCCGGCATCGCGCCGGGACGCGCTTCGGACGCCCCCGGCGCAAGGCCGGGGGGCATCGAAGATCATGCCGTCGCGTTGATCACCGGTGGCCTCGGGCACCACCCGGACGGCCGCCTCCATGAGCTCCAAAGCCGCCGCGACCGCCATACCCGCCGCGGCCACCGAAGCTGCCCCGACCGCCGCCGCCCGGGCGTCCCTGCACCCCGTAATCGCGCCACATCGGACGGATCTCACGGTGTGCACCGCGCCAGCCCTGCGATCGGCCCTGCCAATAGCCCCGCTGCTGGTCATTCCAACGATACCGACGGTTCGACCGGTCGAACACATAATAGCCGGTGCCGGGATAGTAATAATCGTTGTTCCAGCCCCAATACGGATCGCCGGTGTAACCGCCGTAATAGGGGTCCCACGCAGCGCTGTTATAACCGAGGCCAACGCCGCCATAGCCGTACCCCTCGTTGCAGCCGGTCAGCCCCATCGCGGCGGTCAGCGCGGCGGTCGCCAGCGCAACCTTCGCAAAACGGGGGGAAAGCTTTGAAACGAACGACATGACGCGACTCCGGGCACGGGCCCGGCAGTGGTCGAGCTTCACCCGCATCAACCGCCGGAAACGCCGCGCGTTCCGTGTCGCGCCTCAATGCCCCTCGAACGCAACCAGCGAATCGACCGCGATCCCGTCCGCGCGGAGCGCCGCCGCACCGCCAAGATCGGGCAGGTCGACCAGGAACTGTGCCTGTTCGACCACCGCGCCTGCCTTGCGCAACAGGCGGACCGCGGCGCGCGCGGTGCCGCCGGTGGCGATCAGGTCGTCGACCAGCAACACGCGCTGGCCAGGTGCCATCGCATCCGCGTGGATCGCGATCCGGTCGGTGCCATATTCGAGCGCATAATCCTCCGCGATGGTGACGCCGGGCAGCTTGCCGTCCTTGCGGATCAACAGCACGCCCGCCCCGAGCGGCGCCGCAAGCGCGGCTGCGAACAGGAACCCGCGCGCCTCGATCCCGGCGATGAGGTCGACCGGGCCGTGCGTCGCCGCAGCCATGCGTTCGATGCTCGTCGCGAAGCCCTTTGCGTCGAGCAGCAGCGTGGTGATGTCGCGGAACATGATCCCGGGCTTGGGGAAATCCGGAATGGTACGGATCAGCGCCTTCAGGTCATCGTTCACGGTCGGAAGCCCCTCGTCAGTCCGGCGAAGGCCGGGGCCGCCTCGTAACCGGAAGCGGACCGGCTTTCACGCAAAAACGGGCGGTCCGAGCCTTTGCCCGGACCACCCGCCGCCATTTCGGAGGCTTTCGCCCCGTGTCTTGGCGCGTCCGGCCTCAGTGCTTAATGTCGCGCCAGATATTCTGGTACGCACCGTAGGCTAGCGCGCAGAAGACCAGGAGGAACAGGATCACCGCGATCCCCGCGCCATGCCGCGCGGGCAGGTTCGGTTCCGCCGCCCAGGTCAGGAACGCCGCGACGTCCTTGGCATTCTGGTCGACCGTCGACTTGGTCCCGTCGAGATAGGTCACCTGACCGTCCTGCGTCAGCGGGGGCGGCATTGCGATGTTGAGGTTCGCGAAATACGGGTTGTAATACAGGCCGTCGGGGGTCTTGGCGTCGGGGAACTTCTTGAGCAAGTCGGCGGGCTGCGCGGCATAGCCGGTCAGCAGCGAATAGACATAGGGCGTACCTTCATGCCGCGCCTTGGTGATCAGCGACAGGTCTGGCGGGTTGCCGAGGCCGGGATAATAGACCGTCGGGAACGGATCCGCAGGCGTGTTGGGCCGCTCGGTCTTGTCGCCCGTCTTGGGGTCGAACACCTGCGCCTTGACCGCCCAGTCCGCCGCGAACTTCTTTACCTGGCCCGCCGAATAGCCGAGCTCGGTCAGGTCGCGGAACGCGACATGCTTGAGCGAGTGGCAGTTCGCGCAGACTTCCTTGTAGACCTGCAAGCCCCGCTGGAGCTGACGCTGGTCGTAGGTGCCGAAGAAGCCGTTCGACGCGAGTTCGAGTTCCTTCGGATGCTTGTGGAATTCCTCCGCCGCGGTGGGGGCGACGGGGTCGGTGATGAGCCCCGACACCGAGCTGAACAGCGCCAGCGCGAGGACAAAGACGAAGGCAGCGCCGACGGCCCAGGAAATAAAGCGGATCATGCTCGAAGTGCCCCTTATTCGGCCGGAAGCGGGCTACCGCTCACCGCGCTGTGCATCGGGCTGGTGCCCCCCTTGCCCGCCAGCACCGCCTCGGTGATCGAGCCCGGCAGCGGCAGCGGACGCTCGGTCCGCGCGATGATCGGCAGGATGATCAGGAAGTGCGCGAAATAATACGCTGCGCAGATCTGGCTGAGGACGACATAGAGCGGCTCAGCCGGCGACCCCCCGCAATAGCCGAGGATCAGCACGTCGGCGACGAGCACCCAGAAGAAGGTGCGGTACACCGGGCGATAGTTGGACGAGCGCACCGGCGAGCTGTCGAGCCACGGCAGGAAGAACAGCAGCAGGATCGACCCGAACATCGCGAGCACCCCCCACAGCTTGGCCGGCAGGATGAAATCGACCGTGAACGCGCGCAGGATCGCGTAGAACGGCCAGAAATACCACTCCGGCACGATATGCGCGGGCGTCTGCAGCGGGTTGGCCGGAACGTAATTGTCCGGATGCCCCAGATAATTGGGCGCGAAGAAGATCAGGCCGGCGAAGATCAGCAGGAACACGCCGAGGCCGAACCCGTCCTTCGCGGTGTAATAGGGATGGAACGGAACGGTATCCTGCTCGCCCTTGACGTCCACCCCGGTCGGGTTGTTCGACCCCGGGATGTGGAGCGCCCAGATGTGCAGGATGATGACGCCCGCGATCACGAACGGCAGGAGATAATGCAGCGAGAAGAAGCGGTTGAGCGCCGCATCATCCGGCGCATATCCGCCCAGCAGCCAGATCCGGATCGTCTCGCCGACCACGGGAATCGCCGAAAAGAAGCCGGTGATGACCTGCGCGCCCCAGAAGCTCATCTGCCCCCAGGGGAGCACATAGCCCATGAACGCGGTCGCCATCATCAGCAGGAAAATCGTGACGCCGAGCAGCCAGATCATTTCTCGCGGGGCCTTGTACGACCCGTAGAACAGTCCGCGGAAGATGTGGATATAGACGACGATGAAGAACATCGACGCGCCGTTCGCGTGCGCATAGCGCAGGAACCAGCCGCCGTTGACGTCGCGCATGATATGCTCGACCGAATCGAACGCCACGCCACCGTTGGCGGCATAATGCATCGCGAGGACGATGCCCGTGATGATCTGGATGCCGAGCGCGGCCCCCGCGAGCACCCCGAAGTTCCAGAAGTAATTGAGGTTGCGCGGCACGGGATAGCCCGCGCCGACCGCGCCATAGACGAGGCGCGGGAGCGGCAGGCGCTCATCGAGCCACTTGGTGAACCCGCTTTGCGGTGCGTAATGCTTGGCCCAGGGAAAACTCATCGTTCTATCCTCAACCCACCGTGACCGTCGTCGCCGACGTGAACTTATAGTCCGGGACCGCAAGGTTCTTCGGCGCCGGGCCTTTGCGGATGCGCGCCGCGGTATCGTATTGCGAACCGTGGCACGGGCAGAAATAGCCGCCATACTGGCCGCGGTTCTCGCTCGAGACGATCCCCTGCGGGATGCACCCGAGATGCGTGCAGACGCCCAGCGTGATCAGCCAGTTCTTCTTGCCCTTGGTCCGCTGCTCGAGCGTCTGCGGATCGCGCAGTTCCGACAAGGCGACCTTGTCGGCCGCGGCGATTTCCGCCGGGGTGAGGTTGCGGACGAACAACGGCTGCTTGCGGAAGGAGGTGACGATGCCCGATCCCGCCTCGATCTTCGACAGGTCGACCTCGGTCGTCGACAGCGCGAGCACGTCGGCGGAAGGGTTCATCTGGTTGATCAGCGGGACGATCGCAATCGCGCCGCCAATGCCCGCGGTCGCGACCGCGGCGATATTGAGGAAGTCGCGACGGCGCGGCACATCCTCATGAAAGGGAACGGGATCTTCCCCAAGTGGCACGGCGGAATCGACTGTTGCCATTGACTAGCCCTTGTACCTCTGCCTTCGCCCATCTGCTTCGCGGCGACAGGCGTTCGTTCATTTTGGGTGGACCCGGCGTTTTACGCCTGCCCGCCACGGTCTTCGGCGCATCGCCGCAGACGCGACTAGTTAGACGGCACGACCCGCTTTTGCCAACTGCAATTTAAGCGTGGTAGCGGGACGTCCATGCGTATTGCCCTCTACCAGCCCGATATCGCCGGAAACGTCGGCGCAATTCTCCGTCTCGGCGCGTGCCTCGGCGTTCCGGTCGATGTGATTGAACCGACAGGCTTCACCTGGAACGACAAGGCGCTCGCGCGTTCGGGGATGGATTATGCCGACGTCGTCCAGGTGACTCGCCATGCCGATTGGGACGCGTTCCTGCCGACCGTGCCGGGGCGGCTCGTCCTCCTGACCACGCGCGGGGGGACGCGGCTCGATGCGGCGACCTTCGAGTCGTCCGACACGCTCCTGCTCGGGTCGGAGGGGAGCGGGGTGCCCGATATGGTCCATGCGCTGGCGGACGTCGCGGTGCGGATCCCGCTCGCGCCGGGGATGCGCTCGCTCAACATCGCGGTCGCCGCGGGGATCGGCATCGCCGAGGCACTGCGACAGACCGGCGGGTGGCCGGAGACAGCGTGACGTTTCGGAGTCCGCCCTCCCCCGCTCCGTCATTCCCGCCGAGGCGGGAATCCATTAGCGCAAAATTTGGTCTTAGCAGGCCTGGGCAGCCAGTATGGATCCCCGCCTTCGCGGGGATGACGCCGGAAGAAAATGGAATGATCGAACGAGCCGCCCCCTAAGCACTTCTACCAATGGCCCGCCGCCGACGCCGTGACGAGTACACCTCCCTTCCCACCACAACAGGACAAGCCACCCGTGGACATCGCCCTCGACCCCGAACAAGCCCGCGCCCGCCACTGGTTCGAGGACCTGCGCGACCAGATCTGCGCCGAATTCGTCAGCATCGAACGCGAGGCCGGATCGGACGCGGACTTCGATTACACCGAGTGGGACCGCACCGATCCCGACGGTTCGCCCGGCGGTGGTGGCGTGCGCGGGGTGATGAAGGGCAAGGTGTTCGAAAAGGTCGGCGTCAACGTCTCGACCGTCGGCGGCACGTTCGAAGGAGACTTCGCCAAGTCGATCCACGGCGCCGCCGAGAACCCGCAGTTCTTCGCGACCGGGATCAGCCTGGTCGCGCACATGGCGAACCCGCATGTCCCCGCGGTCCACATGAACACGCGTTTCCTCGTCACGACCAAGCGCTGGTTCGGCGGCGGCGCGGATCTCAACCCGCCGTTGCCCTATGCCGAGGATACCGACGAATTCCACGCGGTGCTCAAGGCCGCCTGCGCCCCGCACGGCGAGGAGTATTACGAGCGCTACGCCAAATGGGCGGACGACTATTTCTACATCCCGCATCGCAAGGTGCACCGCGGCGTCGGGGGAATCTTCTGCGACCATCTCGAGGGCAATTTCGAGGCGAACTTCGGGTTCATCCAGGATATCGGCCGCGCGTTCCTCGACGTGTACCCGCGGATCGTGCGGCGGCGGATGGACCTGCCCTTCACCCCGGCCGACACCGCGCAGATGCTGGAGTGGCGCGGGCGCTATGCCGAGTTCAACCTCGTCTATGATCGCGGCACGCTGTTCGGGCTCAAGACCGGCGGGAACATCGACGCGATCCTGATGAGCCTGCCGCCGCTTGCGACCTGGTCCTGAGGCGCAGGGCACGATGGGGCTGATCCCGGTCCGCGACACCGACGTCGCCACCGTCGTCACCACGCTGGAGATGACGCAGCGCCCGCCGCTGCGCCCGATCCCCGCCGCGCCGCTCCGGCTGGTGCAATGGCATCAGCCGGACGCGAATAAATATCGCGCGCTGTTCCGCCGCGTCGGTGCGCCGTGGCTGTGGTTCTCGCGACTGGTGATCGACGATGCGGCGTTGCTGCGGATCATCCACGATCCCGCGATCGGCGTGTTCGCGGCGGTCGATTCGAACGGAATCGAGGTCGGGCTGGTCGAGCTCGATTTCCGGACGTCGGGCGCGTGCGAAATCTCCTATTTCGCGCTGATTCCCGAACTGGCCGGCCGCGAACTCGGGCGCTGGATGATGGCGGAGGCGCTCGCGCGCGGCTGGGCGAAGGGGATCAAGCGGGTGTGGCTCCACACCTGCTCGCTCGATCACCCGTCCGCGCTCGCTTTCTATCGCAAGCAGGGGTTCGTCGCCGTCCGCCGCACGGTCGAGACCTTCGCCGATCCCCGGCTGACCGGGCATCTCCCGCCCGAGGCGGCGCCTCACGTGCCGCTGTTGAGCCGCCGGTAGAGCGCGACCTGGATCAGCAGCGTGGTGACCATCCCGATCGTCACCCCCGCCGCCGCGCCGACCTGCAGGATCGCCGCGACCACCGGATTGGCGAGCGGTGCGCCCGCCAGCGCGGCACCGATGCTGCGGAACGGCAGCGCGAGGATATCCCCGAGCAGCACCGTGATGCACGCCAGCCCCATCAGGATCAGACCGTGCCCGCGCGTGAGCTTGAAGCTGCGCGTGAACGCGGTGACCACGCCGATCGACGGCGTCGCGATCAGCAAAGGCAGCGCGAGCAGCAGCCGCCCCTGCAGATAGATCCCGGGCAGGAACAGCATGAGCGTCCCGATGCTGATCGGGAACGACATCAGCAGCGACAGCAGCACGACACGCGGCAGCAGCGCCAGCGCATGGAGCAGCGCCGCCTGCACCGTCGGGCGCGCGCGATCGAGATACAGCAGCAGGATGCTCGCCGAACCGAACAGCAGCACGATGGTGAGCGCAATGACCGGCAGGCTGTAGAGCTGCGACCAGGCCTGCACCGCCGCGAGCCACGCCGCGGTCTGGTCCGCGTTCGCCGGCAGCGCGGGCGGCTTGGCGACGAACATCGCCAGCGCGATCTGCGGCACCAGCAGCAACAGCCCGGCCACACCCGCCAGCGCGTCGCGGTCGCGCTTCGCCATGCCCCACGCATCGCGCAGCACCGCAGGGACATCGAGCCTGATCATCGTCTGTTTCATGCGACCTCGACATGGGCCGCGCGCGCATCGCGCGTGGCAAGATAAAGCTTGGCTAGGAACGCCACCGCCAGCACCGAAAAGATCGTCGACAGCACGGCCACGACGGTCGACGTGAGGATCGCGGCGAGCGAGACCGGCCCGTCGCTCGACAGCAGCAGTCCGAACACGCTTCCCGCCACCATCCGTGTCGCCAGCCCGGCGACCTGTGACACGATCAGATACAGCAGGATCACCCCCATGATCCTGAGCGCGAGGCCCCGCGTCAGCGCAAACGCACGCCCGAACGCGCCGAACCCGCGCCGTTCCGCGACGACCGCGGGGGTGATTACCGCCAGCCGCGCGACCACCCACAACAGCACCGGGAGCAATACCAGCGAGTAAAGCGAGGCGAACAGCACCGCCGGACCATTGATCTGGTCGAGCGACGGCTGCGCGCCGCCCGCCTGGTTCATCGGGATGCCGCTGAGCGAAAACCCGATGAACGCGGGCGCGAACAGCAGGAACAGGATGACCAGCACGAGCAGGTTGACCCCGATGACCGGGAGGAAGCGCCGGTTGGCGGTGCGGATCGCCACGCTACGCCCGGCCGCGGGTTCGAGCACGAGTGCGGTCACCGCGATCGCGCCCCAGTTGCTCGCGAGCGAGAGCAGCACGATCAGCGCGCCGACCACCGTATTGCCGACGACCCCGGACGCCCCCATCAGCGGCATCAGATTGCCGATCAACGCGACCGGCACGAACATCCCGACCAGGACGATCGGGGTCAGTGCCGCAATATTCCCGCCGACGAACTCGGTCGTGCGGTCCCAGACCGTGCTCATCGTCACCATCACGTCGCACTCTCCCCGTCCGTTGCACCAGCGGCCCTGCACATCGCCCCCGGGGCACGACCTTCCGGCGCTGTTAGCGCATGGCTCGTCCGCTTGCCAACGCCTTGACCAAACCGCACTCTTGCGTGGAACCGCGCAGTGGCGCAATCGGCGTGGCGTGGATCATCTGCCCGACGATATCGAGTGGCGCATCGCCGCCTCCCCCGTTCCGTACGCGACCGCGCTCGCCGAAATGGAAGCGCGCGCGACCGCGGTTGCCGAGGGGACCGCGCGCGAGCTCGTCTGGCTGCTCGAACACCCCCCCGTCTATACCGGCGGCACCAGCGCCGATCCGGCCGAGCTGCGCGATCCGCAATTCCCGGTGGTCCAGACCGGGCGCGGCGGGCGCTATACCTATCATGGGCCCGGGCAACGGATCGGCTATGTCGTGCTCGACCTCACGCGGCGCGGGCGCGACGTCCGGCAGTTCGTCCACGCGCTCGAGGGGTGGGTGATCGATACGCTCGGGGATCTCGGGATCGCCGCGTTCCGCGCGCCGGGGCGGATCGGGATCTGGACCAGCGTGCCCGATACGCTGTCCCCCGGGGGGACGGCGGAAGCCAAGATCGGCGCGATTGGCGTGCGCGTGCGGCGCTGGGTCACGCTCCACGGCTTCTCCGTCAACCTCGCGCCCGACCTCGCGCACTTTGGCGGGATCGTCCCGTGCGGCCTCGCGGATTTCGCGGTGACGAGCGCCGCGGCGCTTGGCGCGCCAACCGACTTTGCAACCTTCGACGCCGCCCTGGCGTTGCGCTTTTCAACGTTCCTGGAAACTCATTCTTTGGGGCGGAAAAACTGGGCTTGAGGGCCGGACCATATCCGACTAATGTCCACCACGGTTTGGGTATTAAAGGTCTCGAGGCCAACCAAACATATATCTAGGGAGCTTTCCAATGCGTGCATTCATTTCCAAGGTCGCTGCTGGTTCGATGATCGCTGTTGCAGCAATCGCGATCTCGGCTTGCACTCCGAAGACCGAGACGACGACCACCGACAACACGATGGTCACCGACATGAACTCGACCGACACGATGTCGACCACGACCGCGAACG
Source organism: Sphingomonas sp. PAMC 26621 (assembly GCF_000251145.1). GTDB lineage: Bacteria > Pseudomonadota > Alphaproteobacteria > Sphingomonadales > Sphingomonadaceae > Sphingomonas. The sequence goes on from NZ_AIDW01000022.1 coordinate 22,962, forward strand.
ACACGATGACGTCGACCGACGGCGCGATGGCCAACGACGGTGGCATGATGGCGAACGACACCACGATGATGTCGAACACCACGACCACGACCACGAACGCGATGTAATCCTTCCCTTTCGGGAAAGAGAAGATCCAGGGCCGTCCGGGAAACCGGGCGGCCCTTTCGATTCCGGGGCCCTTCGCTTCCGTTTTGCGGGAAAAGCGATCTTTTGAATCGTCCCGCCGATTTCCGGTTGGTTTGCGACGGGCCGATTGGTTAAAAGAGTTGGGATGCTACGCGAAAAGCCGTAGGCGCTGAATCGTGATTTGAGAGGGATTGAATGACCGTGTTGCGTATTCTGGCCGCGCTGACCGCCACTTGCGGCGTCGCGCTGGCAACCCCCGCTTCGGCGCAGTTCTTTTTCCAGTCGCACGACATGACGGCCCCGCCGATCGAGGGCGATGAACCCGGCCAGCTCGCGCTGCCCGGCGCGACCCCGGCCGAAGTCCGCGCCAATCTGGTGTGGAACCTGCGCTCGGCGCTCAACGTCGCGGCGCTGCAGTGCCAGTTCGAGCCGACGCTGCTCAACGTCGAGAATTACAATGTGATGATCAACAATCACAAGGACGAGCTGAAGACCGCGTTCGACACGCTGGTCAAATATTTCAACCGCACCAACAAGACACCCAAGGCCGGCCAGGCAGCGCTCGACCGGTTCGGCACGCGGACCTATTCGTCGTTCACGACCGTCGGAGCGCAATATGGCTTTTGCCAGACGGCCGCACAGATCGGCACCAACGCGGCCTATGCCAAGCGCGGCGAGCTGTACAAGGTCGCGATCAACGACATGGGGACGCTGCGCAACTCGCTGACGCCATGGGGCGAACAGCGCTTCGCACGCCGTCCGCGGATCGAGACGCGCGTGTCGGTGCCGCGGTTCGACGCGATGTGCTGGGGCAAGAACGGCGAATGGAACCAGCGCCGCTGCGGCGCCTATACGTTGACGCCGCGCTGAGGCATTCCTGACCCATGATCAAAAGGGGGAGCGCAACGGCGGTTGCGCTCCCCCTTTTTGTCCGGCGATTGGCTCAGCGCAATCCCAGCGTCTTATGCGCCTGCAACGTCAGCCGCCATTTCGGCCGCGCCATTACCAGGTCGATCGCCGCCTGAAGATTTGCCGCCGCCGCCGCGCTGTCGAGCGGCTGGATCAGGTGATGCCCGAAATCCCAGGTCTCGAGTTCGGCGACGTCGCTCCCCGGCTGTGGCCAGACGAGCTTGAGCTCATCCCCCGCCCGTTGCACCACCACGCTCCCCGCCTTGGGGCTGATGCAGACCCAGTCGATCCCGGGATGCGCGGGCAGCGTCCCGTTGCTCTCCATCGCGATCTCGAACCCGGCGGCGTGAAGCGCGTCGACCAGCGCGTCGTCGATCTGGAGCATCGGCTCGCCGCCCGTGAGCACGACGAAGCGATCGCTTTCCCCCGCCCCCCAGAAAGCCGCCGCCGCCGTCGAAAGCATCGTCGCATCCGCAAAGCGTCCACCGCCCGCGCCATCGGTGCCGACGAAATCGGTATCGCAGAACTGGCAGATCGCGCTCGCGCGGTCCTGCTCGCGTCCCGACCAAAGATTACACCCGGCAAAGCGCACGAACACCGCGCGCCGCCCCGCCTGGACGCCCTCGCCCTGGAGCGTCAGGAACATCTCCTTGACCGCGTAGCTCATCGCCTCAGACCGCGTAGCGGGTCGGGTCGGGCAGGCCGGCGTCCTCGAACCCCTTCTTGCGCAGGCGACAGCTGTCACACGTCCCGCAATGCAGCCCCTCGGGGGTCGGATCGTAGCACGACCAGCTCATCCCGGCGTCGAGACCGAGCGCGGCGCATTCGCGGACGATATCCGCCTTGGTCATGTGCTGGAGCGGGGCGTGGATCCTGAACGGCTCGCCCTCGACCCCGGCCTTGGTGGCGAGTTCGGCAAGACCTTCGAACGCGGCGATGAATTCGGGGCGGCAATCGGGATAGCCCGAATAATCGAGCGCGTTGACGCCGATGAACAGGTCCCGCGCGCCCGCCGCCTCGGCCCAGCCGAGCGCCAGACTGAGAAAGATCGTGTTGCGCGCAGGCACATAGGTGACCGGGATGCCGGGCTCGACCCCGTCCTTGGGCACCGCGATGTCCGCGGTCAGCGCGGAGCCGCCAAACGCCGAAAGGTCGAGCGGCAGGACGATATGCCGCTCCGCCCCCAGATGCGCAGCGATCCGCGCGGCGGACTCGAGCTCGAGCCGGTGGCGCTGGTTGTAATCCACCGAAAGCGCGAACAGGCGGTGGCCGTCGGCCTTGGCACGCGCGGCGGAAACCATCGAATCGAGGCCGCCCGAGACGAGCACCACGGCTGCCGGGGCGACCTGCTTGGTCGTTTGATCTGTCATGATGCGCCGTTAGGTAGGCTCCGCCTCTGCGTTACGCAAGCAGACGAAAAAATGGGCCGCCCGTAAGCGACCCAGGGGGTTGCCCATCGAAGGGCAGATCAGGAGGAAAGCCTTCCGTCACGGAATGCAGCTCCCCTCCTACCCCCCAAGTGTAAACGAACGTTTAACGATACGATCAACGGGGTTTTGCGGGCGTGCAACTGCCGACCAGACGGGCCTCATATTCATCCTCGAACGGCGCGCCGTTGATGATGCCCTGCGTCTCGAGGTTGAACGACCGCGGCGTCGCGACCTTGACGGTGGTCTGGCCGTGGCTGCCCCGGCATGCGTAATGCAGCGTCGTCGTGTTGGTGTCGTTGGTGATCACGCTATGCTGGCATTGCCCGACGTCGTGACCGTAATGGATCAGGACGCGCGGGTCGGTAATGCAGAGGGTGCGCGTGGCATCGTTCGAGCCGATCGCCTTCAGCTCCCACTGCCCATGTTCGACCCGGGCCAGCGCGGTGAGCGCGGGCAGCGCTGCGACCGCCAGCCCGCCGCCCAGCGTCAGGCCGACTGCGCCAAGCGCAGCGCGCCCCCATCCCCGTTTCGTGATCATCGTCGTGCAACCCCGCCGCAGCGGACAGGCGCCCCTTGCGCCATGCTCCCGCCTCGGCTGCTTATCTGGGGCGCGCGCGCCTACTTACAATGACGGAGGCGTAACAATCTCGAGCGCCGCGGGCACCGGGAACTTGCGCGCGCAAAACGCGCAGTCGACCACGATCATCCCGTCCTCGTCCGCCATGTCGCGCTGTTCCTCGGGCGGGAATTTCGCAAGCACCGAAGCGATGTAATCCGGCGAGCAACGGCAACCACGGACGAACCGCGTCTCGCCCTGGACGCGGACCTCGGTTTCCTCGTTGAACAGCCGCCACACGAGCGTCTCCAGCGACAGCTTGGAGTCAGCGAGCTCCTCGCGCTTCATCGTGCCGCCGAGGATCGCGACATGCTCCCACTCGGGATGGTCGAGCCGGGTATGGATCCGGTCGCGCCCGTCCTCGCCCTCGGGGAGATGCTGCAGCAACAGCCCGCCCGCAACGCGCCCGTCTTGCCCGAGCGCGCCGGTGCCGACGCGGATCAGCGTCGGGATCTGTTCGGACTGAAGGAAGTAATGCTCCGCGGCCTTGCTCAGTGAATCGCCGTCGAGCGGGACGATCCCCTGATAGCGTTCACCGGTGTCCGCCTGGTCGAAGGTGATCGCGAGATACCCCTTGGCGAACAACGCGAACAGCGTCGGATCCTCGGGCGCCTCGGCAAGCCGGTCCGCGTCGAAATCGACATAGCCGCGCAGTTCGCCGCCGCGATAATCGCACACCAGCAGCTTGACGATCCCGCCCTCGGTCTGCGCCTGCATGGTGAGCTGGCCACCCGCTTCCTTGAGCGTCGAGCCGATCAACGCAGCAAGCGTCAGCGCCTCGGTCAGCAACGCCTCGATCGGCGCGGGATAGGCATGCGCGGCGAGGATCGTGTCGAGCACGGGCGCGAGCCGCACGATCCGACCGCGCGCGTGGCGCGCGGGGATGGTGAAGCCGATCGCGCGGTCGGTGTCGGCGGGGGTGGTGGGCTTGGTTGGGGTGGTTGGAACGGGGGTCATGCTTCTACCTCTGAACTTTGGAATCCCGTCCACCCCTTCCGTTCGTGCTGAGTAGCGACCGAGTAGCCCCTCTTCGGGGCGTATCGAGGGCGCGTATCGAAGCACAGGATGCGCGCGCCAACCTGTCCTTCGATACGCGCCCTCGATACGGCTTCGCCTACTCGGTCGCTACTCAGGACGAACGGGAAAAGGAGAGGCGTCGAGCGAGACGACACCCTCGAGACGACAGAACCAAGGAGATAGGAACCCCCAGCCCCCAATCAACCGATCTGCCCGAAGCACCACCGCAACACCGACTTCTGCGCATGCAGCCGGTTCTCCGCCTCGGGCCAGATCAGCGACTGCGGCCCATCGATCACGTCGGCCGTAACCTCTTCCCCGCGGTGCGCGGGGAGGCAGTGGAGGAACTTGGCGTCGGGCTTCGCAGTCGCCATCAGCGCGGCGTCGACCTGATAGGGCCACATCGCCTTGAGCTTGGTCTCGGCGTGATCCTGCCCCATCGAGATCCACGTGTCGGTGACGATCACGTCCGCGCCCTCGACCGCCTCGCGCGCGGTCCCGACGACGCGCGCACGCCCCTTGCCGAGCGCGACGTCGCCGTCGGCAGGCATGAACCCCTGCGGACACGCCGCGACCACGTCGAACTGCATCAGACCGGCGGCTTCCATGATCGACGCGAGCACGTTGTTGCCATCGCCCAGCCACGCGACCTTGAGGCCGGGGAGCGGCTTGCCCGCTTCCATCAGCGTCAGCAGGTCGGCCATGATCTGGCACGGGTGCGATGCGTCGGTCAGGCCGTTGATCACCGGGATGGTGGCGTAGCGCGCCATCTCCTCCAGTTTCGCGTGATCGTCGGTGCGCAGCATGATCGCATCGCAATAGCCCGACAGGACGCGCGCGGTATCCGCCACCGTCTCGCCGCGCCCGAGCTGGGTGGTGCCTGAATCGAGAATGATGCTGCTGCCGCCCAACTGGCGGATCGCCATGTCGAAGCTGACGCGGGTGCGGGTCGAGTTCTTCTCGAACACCATCGCAAGCGTATGGCCGGCGAGCGGCGCATCCGCATCCGCCTTGCCCTTGGGCCAGCCCGCGCGCGCGGCCTTGCGGTCGAGCGCATCGGCGAGCATCGCGGCGACGCCGTCGGGGCCGGCATCGGACAGGCTGAGGAAATTGCGCACGTTACAGTCTCCCCCGGGCACCGGGGGAGGTGGCGAGCGCAGCGAGACGGAGGGGGTTAGGGCTGGGCGCAACAACCGCCGTCGCAACCCCTCCACCGTTCGCTGAATGCTCACGGTCCCCCTCCCCCGCTGCGCGGGGGAGGATTTGAGGAAATCCGCTCACGCCGCCACCGCCATCGCGGTATACGCCCGTGCGCCATCGCTCAGCTTCTGGACGAACTCGGTGATGTGCGCTTCCTCGATCACCAGCGGCGGGAGCACGCGGACGACGTTCTCGCCCGCCGCGACCGTCAGCAGCTGGTGATGATCGCGCAGATGCGCGACGAAATCGCGCGCGACCGCTGCGTCCTTCAGCTTGATTCCGAACATCAGCCCCTTGCCGCGGACGCCCTCGAAGATCTGGTCGTGATTGGGAATCATCTGCTCGACCGACGTGCGCAACCGCTCGCCCATCGCGGTGACATGCTCGAGGAAACCCGGCTCGAGCATCACGTCGAGGATCGCCTCGCCCGCCGCCATCGCGAGCGGGTTGCCGCCATAGGTCGAGCCATGCGTGCCGAACACCATGCCCTTGGCCGCTTCCTCGGTCGCGAGGCACGCGCCGAGCGGGAAGCCGCCGCCGATGCCCTTGGCCGAGGAGAGGATGTCTGGGGTGATGCCGTAATGCTCATACGCCCACATCTTGCCGGTCCGGCCATAGCCGCACTGGACTTCGTCGAGCACCAGCAACAGGCCGTGCTCGTCGCACGCCTTGCGCAGCCCTTGCAGGAACTCCGTCGTCGCCGCCGAGACACCGCCCTCGCCCTGGATCGTCTCGACCATGAACCCTGCCGTCGTGTCATCGATCAGCGCGAGCGCCGCTTCGAGATCGTTGAACGGCGCGTAGGCGAAGCCCGGTAGCAACGGCTCGAACCCGTCGCGCATCTTGGGCTGGTTGGTCGCCGAGATCGCGCCCATCGTGCGCCCGTGGAACGCGTTGTTGAACGTGATCAGCGTGGTCCGCTGCGGGTTGCCGGTGACGAAATGATAGCGCCGCGCGGCCTTGATCGCGCATTCGACCGCCTCGGTGCCGGAGTTGGTGAAGAACACGGTGTCCGCGAACGAGCTTTCGACGATCCGCTGCGCGAGATGTTCGCCCTGTGGGGACCCGTAGAGGTTGGAGACGTGCATCAGCGTCGCGGCCTGATCGGCGATCGCCTTGATCAGCTTGGGGTGCCCGTGGCCGAGCGCGTTGACCGCGATCCCGGCGGCGAAGTCGAGATATTGCGCGCCGTCCTCGCCGTAGAGATAGACGCCTTCGCCGCGCACCGGACGCACGCCGCAACGCGGGTATACGGGCATCAGGGCTGGGGTCGACACGACGCGTCTCCTTCAAAAAGCAAAAAGGGCGCCCTGTGCGGTCGCCCGATTACGGTTTTTACGGGGATTGGGGGGCGAGCGCAACACCATGTGTTGGCCGCTTTTCGTTCGGGTTGATGCCGGAAGGAATGATCGCACAAAGCCACAAAGACACGAAGAGTAAAGAAGGCCGATATGAAGCTGCCGCAGGCGAAATCCGACAGGCACGCGCGCCGCCGCCGGCGCCCTCCCCTCTTCGTGTCTTTGTGCCTTTGTGCGATCAAACCCTTCTTAAACCGCCGAAAAACGTCAGTTCTTCAACCGCCACCCGCTCCGCAACAGCAGGTAGCACAGCAGCCCGAGCACGATGTCGATCGCCAGAATGATCACCGACCCCAACAGCACCGGCGAATCCGCCGTCCCGAGGAACCCATAGCGGAACCCCGAGATGATGTAGAAAAATGGATTGGCATGGCTGAACGCGCGGAACGCCGGCGCGAGCTTGTCGACTGAGTAGAACGTCCCCGACAGCAACGCCAACGGCGTGATCACGAAGTTGGTCACCGCGGCGGCATGATCGAACTTGTCCGCCCAGATCGACGTCAGCACGCCGAGGAACGCGAGGAACGCCGCCCCGAGGAACCCGAACCACAGGATCGCCAGCGGATGCCGCGGCGTGACGTGCACGTCCGGATAGATCGCCATCGCCAGCCACACCACGAACCCGACGATGAACGCACGCGTCATCGCGCCGCCGACCAAAGCGGTCAGCAATTCCATCGTCGACAAGGGCGGCTGGAGATAATCGACGATCGTCCCCTGGATCTTGCCGACCATCAGCGAGAAGCTGGCGTTTGCAAACGCCGGCCCCATCATCCCCTGGCTGATGATCAGCCCGGGCGCGATGAAATCGGCAAACGGGATTTCGACCCCGCCGACCAGCACCGGGCGTTTCGCGCCGGTCGCGATGGTAAAGACGACCAGAAACAGCAGCGTCGTGATGGCTGGCGCCCACACGGTTTGCAACTGCACCTTGAAGAAGCGGCGAACCTCCTTGATATAGAGCGTTCGCAGACCGCCCCAATTGACGCTCCGGATGACCGGGACGCCGGGGGCGTTCATCGCCGTTGTACGAATTTCGCCGATTGGGGGCTGGCTGCTCATGGCATGGTCGCTAAAGACTGCCGCCGCCGCCTGCAACCCGGAACAGGAATTTGGCGGCCCGGGACGATTGGAAACGAGAGCAGATGAGCTGGACCGACGAACGCATCGATACGTTGCGCAAGATGTGGGAAGCAGGGCAGACCGCGAGCCAGATCGCCGAGGAACTCGGTGGCGTCAGCCGTAACGCGGTGATCGGCAAGGCGCATCGCCTTGGCCTCCAGTCGCGCCCGTCGCCGGTGAAGCCCAACGACGGCTCGGCGAAGGCCGCCGCGGCAGCAGCAGCGCCCGCCACCGCCGCCGCGCCGCCCGCGCCTGCCGAATCCAAGCCCGCCCCCGCCCCGCGCGCGCCGGTCGAGCGAGTCGCGCCGCCGGTCGCCGCTGCACCGCCCCCGCCGCCGCCCGCCCCGCGCCCGGTGGTGGAAGACGCGATCGAGGAAGACACCGACGACGAGGAGGCCGAGGCCCCCGCAGCGCCGGTTCGCCCCGCGCCGCCGATCCTGCGGTCGGTCGGCCCCGGCGGCTTCCTGCGTCAGGCACCCGGCGAGCAGCAGGCCCCGATCACCCCGGCCCCGCCGCGCCGCCTCGTCCCCGCCAAGCCGTCCGCCGACATGGCGGGCAAGACGACGCTGCTCGATCTCAACGACAAGATCTGCAAGTGGCCGATCGGCCATCCGGGCGAGCCGGACTTCCACTTCTGCGGCGAGAAGGTGAACCCCGGGTTCCCCTATTGCGTCGGGCATTGCGGCCACGCCTATCAGGCGCAGCTTCCGCGCCGCGACCGTCGCCCCGCACCACCGCTGCCGTTCGGCGGGCCGCGCGCGCGCTGAGCTTCGGCGCTACCGATAGAAAAGGGGCCGCGCACCGGTTGGTGCGCAGCCCCTTTTTTGTGTTCCCGCCGTCATGCCGGGCTTGGCCCGGCATCCACCGTGCCGCACATCCTGCCACCGCAGCCAGCGGAGTCCGGTGGCCCCGGCACGAGGCCGGGGTGACGGAGCGCTATGCTCAGAAGCGGAACTGCGCGGTCGCGCGGACGCTGTGCCAGGTGAACTTGTCGTCGCTGCGGCGGAAATCGGTGCCGCTGGTGTTGGGCGCGAGGACGAACGGGTTGGTCACCGGCGCGGTGCCCTGCGTCGCGCGGACGCGGAAGCCATCGTCCTTGTAGCGGTTGTACAGATATTCCAGACCGACCGAGAAGTGCTTGCCGAGCTTCTGCTCGATCCCGCCGCCAGCCACCAGGCCCCATGCGTCGTTGTCGCCGCGCGCGGTGAACGCGTTGGCGGTGTTGCTCGTCTGGAAGCTCGAGTTGATCTTGGCATAGGCGCCGCCCGCGGTGCCGTAGAACAAGGTCTTGTCGAGCGCATAGCCGGCGCGGCCACGGACGTTCGCGTTGTAGTTCACCTTGCGCGTCATCGTGTAGAAGGCAGGCGTGGTGCTGAACGCCGAGACGCTGTCGCGGACTTCGCTCTTGCCGAACTCACCGAGTGCGCCGACGACGATGTGGCCGAACTGCTTGTCGAAACCGACGCGGCCCGAATAGCTGATGTTGTCCTTGTCGTTACGGCAGTTGAGGTTCGCGTTCGAGCGCGCCGCGCCGTTGCAGAAACCGGGGGAGAAGGCGTTGCCACCCGCCGCCGTCGTCACCTGGTCGCCGAACTGGCCATCGAGGTTGCGGTCGAACAGGATCGAGGTGTTGACGTCGTTGCGCTGCGCATCGAAACCGACCGTCCCGCCGACGTAGAGACCGTCAAAGGGCTTGTCGTCGATTTCCTGCGCGAAAGCCGGCGCGGCAAGGGTCGACAGGGCCGCAGCCGCCGTCAGCAAGTATTTGGTACGCATAGAAAACTCCCGGTTGTGCTTGAAAAGCCAAAGAGGAACGTATGCGGACGCGAATTGCCGCAGATGTGACGCGAAAATGTCGGAAGCGTTGTTTTCCCGCAACAGGTCGCCATTCTGCGATGCCGCTTGGCAGGTCTGCCATCCGCGCCGTATAGCCACGCCATGTCCGAAGACCTGTTCGCAGCCAGCCCAAAGCACGTCCCCACCGATTACGATGCAGCGTCGATCGAGGTGCTCGAGGGGCTCGAACCGGTGCGGCGGCGGCCGGGCATGTATATCGGCGGCACCGACGAGCGCGCCTATCACCATCTTGCCGCCGAAGTGCTCGACAATGCGATGGACGAGGCGGTCGCCGGGCATGCGACGCGGATCGAGATCGAGCTCGCGCCGGGCAACCGGCTGACGGTTTCGGACAATGGCCGCGGCATCCCGTCGACCCGCATCCCAAGTTCCCGGGCAAGTCCGCGCTCGAGGTGATCCTGTCGACGCTCCATTCGGGCGGCAAGTTCGACGGCAAGGCCTATGCGACCAGCGGCGGGCTCCACGGCGTCGGGGTCAGCGTCGTCAACGCGTTGTCGTCCGACACCGTCGTGGAGGTCGCCCGCGCCCGCGAACTGTATCGCCAGAAGTTTTCGCGCGGCGAGACGCTCGGGCCGCTCGAACATGTCGGCGCCGCCCCCAACCGGCGCGGCACGACCGTCGCCTTCACGCCCGATACCGAGATCTTCGGCCCTGATATGGGGTTCAAGCCCGCGCGGCTCCACCGCCTTGCGCGCTCGAAGGCGTATCTGTTCGCGGGCGTCGAGATCCGCTGGAAATGCGCGCCCGAGCTGATCAGCGACGACACGCCCGCCGAAGCCGTGTTCCAGTTTCCCGGCGGTCTTGCCGATCATCTGCGCGAACAACTCGGCAGCCGCGAATGCGCGACGACCGAACTGTTCGTCGCGCGGCAGGATTTCCCCGGCACCGCGGGGCGCGTCGAGTGCGCGGTCGCCTGGCCGCTGTGGAGCGACGGGTCGTACAGTTGGTATTGCAACACCATCCCCACTCCGGACGGCGGCACGCACGAGCAGGGCCTGCGCGCGGCGCTGGTCAAGGGCATCCGCGCGTTCGGCGAACTGGTCGGCAACAAGAAGGCCAAGGACATCTCGGCTGAGGACGTGATGACCGGCAGCGAGCTGATGCTCAGCGTCTTCATCCGCGACCCGCAATTCCAGAGCCAGACCAAGGACCGCCTCACCTCCCCCGAGGCGGCGACCTTGGTCGAGCGCGCGGTGCGCGACCATTTCGACCATTTCCTCAGCGACAATATGGACCGCGGCAAGGCGCTGCTGACCTATGTCGTCGAGCGGATGGACGAACGCCTCGCCCGGAAAGCCGAGCGCGAGGTCAAGCGCAAGACCGCGACTTCCGCGCGCAAGCTGCGGCTGCCGGGCAAGCTGACCGATTGCTCGTCCAACGGTCCCGAGGGGACAGAGATCTTCATCGTCGAGGGTGATTCGGCAGGCGGCTCGGCCAAGCAGGCGCGCGACCGCAAGACGCAGGCGATCCTCCCGATCCGCGGCAAGATCCTCAACGTCGCCTCGGCGACCTCGGCCAAGATCCACGCCAACCAGGAAATCGCCGACCTGATCCTCGCGCTCGGGTGCGGGACGCGCAAGGACTGCAACCCGGATCATTTGCGCTATCAGCGCGTCGTCATCATGACCGACGCGGATGTCGACGGCGCGCATATCGCGACGCTGCTGATGACGTTCTTCTTCCAGGAAATGCCCGAGATCGTCCGCGCCGGGAACGTCTTCCTCGCGCAGCCGCCGCTCTATCGCCTGACCGCCGGGACCAAGAGCCTCTACGCGATGGACGACGCGCACCGCGCGCAGCTCGAGGCGACCGAGTTCAAGGGCAAGAAGGTCGAGATCGGGCGGTTCAAGGGCCTCGGCGAGATGAACCCGATGCAGCTGCGCGAAACCACGATGGACCCCAAGACGCGCTCGATGCTGCGGATCACGCTGCCGCAGGAATATGAGGCGCGCGCGGGGGTAAAGGATCTGGTTGACCGGCTGATGGGGACCAATCCGGCGCATCGTTATGCATTCATTCAGGAAAATGCGGCCCGGATGGACGAAGACGCGATCGACGCCTAGTCTCAATCCCGGAATCGGGAGACCAGCGATGACGACGGCTTCGTGGTGGGTATCGGTGTTGGGCGTCATCGCGGCACCCGCCGCAGCGCAAGCGGTGCCGCAGCAACCCGCTCCCCCCACCGACCGCGATATCGTCGTCGTCGGCAACCGCATCCCGGATTACAAACGGCTGCTCGCGGCCTGTCTTGCGCAAGGATGCCGGCCCGACCGGGACATCGCGATCACGCTCGATCTGGCGCAGGCGCAGTTCGAGGCGGGGGACTATCAGGACGCGCGAACCGCGCTGCTGGCGGCGCGCCACCGCAACGCCCGGTTCGCGCAGAGCTACCCGGTCGCGGTCGCCAATCTGCACCACGCCAACAGCCAGATGGCGGCACATCTCGGGCTGGTCGACAGCGAATGGTCGAGTGCGCTCGACACGATCAGCGCGATGAAGGCGGGGACGTCCGACACCGATCCGCGCGTCTCCCTCGAACGGGTCGAACTGGGCGACACGTATGCGGCCGATGGCAGGCTCGAGGAAAGCCAGGTGCAATATCGCGCCGTCGCGCGACGCGCGCACAAGCTGGGGCTGCGCGAGATCGAGGCGCTCGCGCTCCTGCGGATCGCCGCGCTCAACATCCGGCTCGCCGAAGTCCATTACGAATCCTATGCCAGCATCGCCTCAACCGCGATCCGCGACGTCCTCAGGATGCACGACCCCAAGCTTGCGCCCTTCGTGGCACAGGCGCGGACCCAGCAGACGCAACTTGCACTCCTCAAGGCACGCGGTGGCGATCTCGACCGGCTGATCGCGGCGCATCCGATGATTCCGGCGGGCGAACCCGCGGTGCTGCTGTACGCGCCCTCGGTTTCGATCGGCGCGACCGGCAACGCGGCCCCGCGACCCGACGCGCAGGGCGACAGCCAGAGCCTCCAGCCGTCGCTGCAAATCCCGGTCGCCATGTCCAATTTCGACCGGCGGTGGATCGACGTGGTGTTCACCGTCGATCCCGATGGCCGCGTTCGCGATGCCCGCGTCGACCGGCATGGCGAGCGGGTGGAGACCGAGGGCAATTGGGCCGCGGTCATCGTCAGCGCGGTCGGGCAGCGGCGCTATGCCCGCCAGGCCGAGCCCACCCGGGCGCGGGAACGCTTCACCTTCACGTCGAACTGGCGCTCCGTCACCGGAACCCGCCGCCCGCAGCGCGATCCGAACCCGCGGCTGGTGCGCGCGCTGCTTGATCCCGATCCCGCCTGACCGTCACTCCGGCGGCTTCATCCGCGCCTGGTGGTATTTCACCCGGATGACGACCGCCGCGATCATGTGCAGCGCCGCGACCCCGAGCAGGAACAGCGGCAGGACCATCGGGATCTGCGGCGCATAGCGCGCGCGAACGAGCGCGAGCACCGCCGCGAGGATCGCGATGCCGACGCCCAGCCACCGCACCGGCCGCGCCACCATCCGCAGTTCGCGCTGATAGGCGGCGCGTTCGGCGGGATCGTTGAGATTGGGACGGGCGGTCATCGGGTCTTCCATTCGGTTGCGAGCAGCCCCCACAGGAAGGTGTCGCGCACGCCGATATGCGTCTCCCACTCCGCCCGCAAGCGCCCCTCGAGCGTGAAGCCGAGCGATTGGAGCAAGGCGTTCGACCGGACATTGTCGGGATCGGTGTCGGCGAAGACGCGGCGCTGCCCCTCGGCGACGAACAACTGGTCGATCACACGCGCTACCGCCTCGCGCGCGAGACCCGCGCCACCGTGCGCGCGGTCGACCATATAGCCGATCTCGGAGACCTTGCCCTCGCGCTTGTCCCCCACCGCGACGAACCCGATCGCGGTATCGCTTCCGTGGTGCGTGAGCGCCCAGGCGCGCCAGATGACGAACGGTTCGGCAAACCGCGCGCGTACCGCCGCGACCGTCTCGAACGGTGCGTGCGACCAATAGGTCATCGCCAGCGGATCGGACAGCGTGGGGAACAGGGCCTCCGCGTCGTCGGCGGTCCGTACGCGCAACCGCAGCCGCGCGGTCTCGAGGACCGGGATATCCCTCATCCCGTCAGTGCGGCGACGAGCGTCTTGACCTTCTTCTGCCGCCATTGCGGGAGCGGCGCGACCAGCCAGTAGCCGAGCCGATACGCCTTGGCCTCGCCCACCGCGACGATCCGCCCGGACGCAAGATCCGCCGCCGCGAGCAGTTCGGGGACGGTCGCGCGGCCGAGCCCCTGCGCGGCTGCATCGATCGCGAGCCCCGCATCGCCGACGCGGACCTGCGACGCGGACTCGTCGTCGACGCAGCCCGGCCAGGCGATCCGCGTCTCCGCGCCGCCACCGGGGCGCTCGACCGTGACCATCCCGGCGGACTGGATCGCCTCGCCCTCATGCTCGCCCGGGCCGTCGCCCCAGCGGATCGCGAGATCGAGATTGGCCTCGGTAAAGTCGATCGCCGCGCTCGCGTTGGACGCATCGGCGGAGATCAGCACGAACCGCAGTTCGGGATCGTCGCGCGCAATGTCGGCGAGGCGCGGCATCAGCCATTTTTCGGTCAGGTCGCGGGGTGCCGCGATCGTCAGCGACTTGCTCGTCTGTCCCGCCTGCATCGCGCGGACCGCTTCCTCGAACTGGAGGAACCCGTGGCGCAGCGCGGCGAGCCCGCCCTCGCCCTCGGGAGTCAGCTCGAGCCCCTTGGTCGTGCGGCGGAACAGCACGACGCCGAGCGTATCCTCGAGCGCGCGGATCTGCTGCCCGACCGCTGCCGGCGTCACCGCCAGTTCGTCGGCGGCGCGGGTGAAGCTCAGGTGCCGCGCGGCGGCATCGAGCACCCGGAGGCCGTTGAGCGGGAGGTGCGTGCGCTTCATGGCGAGACGCTCACGCCCCCACCGCCGGCGCGAGCAGCGTGAAGCGCGGGATATCGACGTCGAACCCCGCCCCGTCCTCGCCGAGCATGTGGTAGCTCCCGACCATCGATCCATTCGGCGTCGAGAGCGGACAGCCCGACACGTAATCGAAGCTCTCGCCCGGCTCGATCATCGGCTGCTCGCCGATCACGCCCTCGCCCTCGACCGAATGCCGCGCGCCGCGCCCGTCGGTGATGATCCAGTGCCGCGTCAGCAATTGCACCGCACCCGGCGAATCGTTCTCGATCCGGATGTGATACGCCCAGAACCAGCGACCCCGCTCGGGCTCGGACTGTTCGGGCAGGAAGCTGACCGACACGCGCACGGTGACGCCGAGCGTTTCGGCGACGTGGGGGAAAAGCGCCTTCATGATGCCACCCCGGTCACAGCCCCGCCGCCGTCAGCGCTTGGTCGATATCCGCGATCACGTCGTCCGCATCCTCGAGCCCGACGTTGATCCGCAGCAACCCTTCGGTCACGCCCATTTCGAGCCGCTTGTCCTCGGCGACGCTCGAATGCGTGGTCGAGGCGGGATGCGTCATCAGCGATCGCGAATCGCCGATGTTGTTCGAGATGTCGACGAGTTCGAGCGCATCGAGCAGCGCATGCGCCTGGGTCCGCCCCGCGACCTCGAACGCGAAGATCGGGCCGCACGCGTCCATCTGGCGCATCGCGAGTTCGTGTTGCGGGTGGCTCGGCAGGAACGGATGGAGCATCCGCGGCACCCGCCCCTCGATAAACGTCCCGACCTTCAGCGCATTCTCCGACTGGCAGCGGATGCGGAGATCCAACGTCTCCAGCCCCTTCAGCACGACCCACGCATTGAACGCGCTGAGCGTCGGCCCGGTGTTGCGGGTGAAGGGGAGCAGCGTGTCGTTGATGAACGACTCGGTCCCGCACACCGCGCCCGCGAGCACGCGCCCCTGCCCGTCCATCATCTTGGTCGCGCTATAGGCGGTGACGTCCGCGCCGAATTCCATCGGGCGCTGGAGCGCGGGCGTGGCGAAGGCATTGTCGACCACCGACACGATCCCGCGCGCGCGCGCGATGTCGCACACCGCCTTCAGGTCGACGATGTCCATCGTCGGGTTGGCGGGGGTCTCGAAGAAGAACACCTTGGTGTTGGGGCGGCACGCATCCTCGAACTGCTGCGGGTCGCGCGCGTCGATCGTCGTCGTCTCGATCCCGAACTTGGGGAGCAGCGTATCGACCAGCCAGCGGCACGAGCCGAACGCCGCGCGCCCCGCGACGACATGGTCGCCCGCCTGGAGCTGGCACAGCAGCACCGCGGTCATCGCCGCCATGCCGGTCGCCATCGTGCGGCACGCTTCGGCACCCTCGAGCAACGCGATGCGATTCTCGAGCATCTCGACCGTCGGGTTCTGCAACCGCGAATAGGTCATGCCGGTCTGCTCGCCCGCAAACCGCGCCGCGGCATCGGCCGCGCAATCATAGGCATAGCCCGAGGTGAGGAACAGCGCCTCGGAGGTTTCCCCCCACTCGCTGCGCGCGGTGCCCCCGCGGACCGCCTGGGTCGCGGGGCGCCAGTGGCGGGTGATGCTCTGGTCTTGTCCGGTACGGCGTTTCATGCGCCTGCTTTGCCGGGTGGCGGCGGGGCGCGTCAATGCCCGTGATCCCGTCAGCCTGGCAACGCCGCTTGAAAGCGGATCCTTTCGGCGGGATAGAGACGACCGTGAGCGACGCCCGCCCCCATCCGTACCGCGCCGCCGCCGCCCTCGCGCTGCTGTCGCAGGCGCTGTTCAGCTATCGCCTGACGATCCCGACCAAGCTGATGTTCGACGAGACGCATTACGTCCCCGCCGCGCGCATGCTGCTGTCGCTCGCGGGGCCGACCAACATCGAGCATCCGCTGCTCGCCAAGGAAATCATCGCGGGCGGGATCCTGCTGTTCGGCGATACGAGTCTCGGGTGGCGGTTCTTCTCGACTCTGGCGGGCACCGCGACCGTGCTGTCGGTGTTCGCGATCCTGTGGCTGATACTCGGGCGCGTGCGGCCGGCGGTGCTGGGGGCGCTGTTCGCGTTGCTCAACGGCACGGTGTTCGTCCAGGCGCGGATCGGGATGCTCGACGGGTTCATGGGGGCGTTCGTGATGGTCGGGCTGGCGGCGCTGCTATGGGCGATGCGCGCGCCGGACGGTCGCGCGGCGTGGGTGCGCTGGGTCCTCGGGGCCATTCTGCTCGGCCTCGCGGTTGCGGCGAAATGGGCCGCGGCACCGCTGATCGCCTGCGCGGCACTCGGCTTCGTACTGCTGCGGCTGGACGATTCGCGACGGACCGGGCGTTCCGTGTTCGCCGCACTCAACGCGGGCGGGCATCGCCACTGGCCGGGAATGGCGGTGGTGCCCGCGCTGCTCGTGCTGGGGGCGGTGAGCGTCGCGGCCTATTGCGCGACCTTCGCGCCCGCCTTCTTCTACACGCACGATCCGATGACACTCGCCACGCTGCTCCCGTTCCAACAGCGGATGTACGAACGCCAGACGATGCCGCTCCCGACGCACCCCTATCAGTCGGGGTGGTGGAGCTGGCCGATCATGGTTCGCCCGATCTGGTATCTGTACGAACGCGCCGACGGTGCGCAGCGCGGGGTTATGCTGATCGGCAATCTCGCGGTGCTGTGGGGCGGGCTGGTGGCGGTGGCGGCGTGTCTTCATGCGGGGGTGCGCGAACGGTCCCCGCGCCTGCTCGCGGCGGCGGGGCTGTGGATCGGCAGCTATGCGATGTGGGTGCTGATCCCCAAGAAGATCGGCTTCTTCTATTATTACTATCTGCCGAGCATTGCGCTGTGCGTCGCGCTGGCGGTGGCGTTCGATCATTTTCCGGCGGCGCGGCGGAGGGATACCGCGTACCTGGCGGTAGTGATCGTGCTGTTCGCGGTGTTCTATCCGGTGCTGTCGGCAGCGCCGCTGCCCGGGCCGGGGGCGTTCCGCTACTGGACGTGGTCGTCGACCTGGGTGTGAGCCGGGTCGTCGGCTTCGGCAGCACTATCTACGCCCACGTCACCCCCACCCGTTCGTCCTGAGTAGCGACCGAGTAGCCCCTCTTCCGGGGCGTATCGAGGGCGCGGATCGAAGGACCGTCACGCGCGGTAACCTGTCCTGCGATACGCGCCCTCGATACGGCTTCGCCTGCCCGGTCGCCGGAATACCCCCCGTTCGTCCTGAGTAGCGACCGAGTAGCCCCTCTGCCGGGGCGTATCGAGGGCGCGTATCGAAGGACCGGCACGCGCGGCAACCTGTCCTGCGATACGCGTCCTCGCTACGGCTTCGCCTACTCGGTCGCTACTCAGGACGAACGGTGGGAGGAGGAGAAACCCGCCCCCAAAATAGAAAAGGGCGCCCGGGTTTCCCCGGGCGCCCTTCCAGTTCGAACCGTGCTTGGGAACGGTCCGATCTGTTTCTTACATGCCGTTCGACAGGTTCGTGTCGGGGTCGTTGGTGCGCATGTCGGTTGCCTGGTTCTGGCCCACTGCGCGCACCGAGTCCGCCTTGTTCTCGAGCATGTCCTTGCCTGCGACGGTCGAAGCGTTGTCCGCTGCGTCCTCGAGGTTGTCCGCAACGGCTTCGGTGTTGGACTCGATATTGTCGGCAGCCTGCTCGCGCGGGGTCGAGTTGCAGGCGGCAAGCGAGACGAGGCCGGCAGCAGCGGCGAGAACGAACATCTTCTTCATTTGTGAATCACCCTATTTCGAACGGCCTGAAGGCCGAAGATCAGTAATACGCAGCCCCCGGCTTTGTTCCGGAAAGTCGCCGCGCAATTTCGTATCTTTTTAATAACCGACGGAAAAGACCTAAAAGTTTAATAATACCGCAACGACTGCGTGGGTCAGTCGAGCGTCAGCACGATCTTGCCGACATGGTCGCCCGCCTCCATCCGGCGATGCGCGGCGGCGGCTTCGGCCAGCGGGAAAGTCCGGTCGAGGATCGGCTTCAGCCGCCCCGCCTCGACATGCGGCCACACCGTGCGGTGCAGTTCGTCCGCGACCAGCGCCTTGAACGACGCATCGCGCGCGCGCAGCGTCGATCCGGTCAGCGTCAGGCGGCGGCGCATGATCTCGAAGATCGGGATCGTCGCCATCGCGCCGCCCTGCACCGCGATCGACACGTGCCGGCCATCGTCCGCAAGACATTGCAGGTTGCGCGCGACATAATCGCCGCCGACCATGTCGAGCACCACCGCACAGCCCGCGCCACCGGTGATCTCCTTCACCCGCGCGACGAAGTCCTCGGTCTTGTAGTTGATCGCATGCGCCGCGCCGAGCGCCGTGGCCGCCGCGCATTTGTCGTCCGACCCTGCGGTCACGATCACGCTCAGCCCGAAGATTGCGCCGAGTGCGATCGCCATCGTCCCGATCCCGCTGGTCCCGCCGTGGACGAGGACGCTGTCGCCCTCGGTCGCATAGCCGCGCTCGAACAGATTGGTCCACACGGTGAACAGCGTTTCGGGCAGCGCCGCCGCCTCGACCATCGACAGCGCGTGCGGCACCGGGAGCACCTGCCCCGCCGCCACCGCGACATATTCGGCGTAGCCGCCGCCCGCGACCAGCGCGCAGACCGGCTGGCCGATCATCGACCCCGAGACGTCATCGCCCTGCGCGACAACCGTTCCCGAAACCTCGAGCCCGAGGATCGACGGTGCCCCCGGCGGCGGCGGATAGCCGCCCTTGCGCTGGAGCACGTCGGGCCGGTTGACCCCCGCCGCGACGACGCGGATCAGCACTTCGTCGGCGCGGACCTCCGGCACCGGTCGTTCGACGATCGTCAGCACCTCCGGCCCACCCGCGGTATCCGGATCGATCGCGCGCATCGTCGCTGGCAAGTCTTGCATCACTATCAGGCCCTGTCCTGCCAACGCTCTCGGCCAGTCCCGTTTCGTCGGCGCGCCTTATTGACATCCCCTGCGCAGGGGTCAACGATCCTCGGCATGGACAACGACGAGATTCCCCCAAGCACGGCGGGCGATCCGCTCGCTGCGGTCATCGCGCAGGACCTCGATCCGCTGTCGGTCGAGGAACTCGATCACCGCGTTGCCGCGCTCGAGCGCGAAATCGTCCGGACCAGGGGAAAACGGGAGGCGGCGGTTAACCATCGCGCAACCGCAGATATGCTCTTTAAGTCGTAAAGATACGTATCCCGGAACACAGGTACCGGCTGAGTCGTTTTCAAGAGGTTGTTGCAAGCGTCCTGCCTACCAACATAGCGCTCACGGGCAGTGCGTCTTTCGTGGCCCGCATGGAGTAAAGTACAGATGCCATCCTTCGCCTCCGCGCTGGAAACCACGTTGCACAAGGCCCTCGAGGCTGCGTCTTCGCGCCGGCACGAATATGCTACGCTCGAGCACCTGTTGCTCGCGCTTATTGATGACGAACATGCGTCGAAGGTGATGCAGTCGTGCGGTGTCGACACCGCCGAGCTGACCGCGACCGTGAAACATTATCTCGACACCGAGCTCGAGGCGTTGAAGGTCGACGCCGCGACCGATCCCTCGCCCACCTCGGGCTTCCAGCGCGTCGTCCAGCGCGCGATCCTCCACGTCCAGTCCTCGGGCCGCGACGAAGTGACCGGCGCGAACGTGCTCGTCGCCTTGTTCAGCGAGCGCGAGAGCTATGCGGTCTACTTCCTGCAGCAACAGGACATGAGCCGTCTGGATGCGGTGAGCTTCATCAGCCACGGCGTCGGCAAGGGCGGTTCCGCGCCCGAAGCCTCCACCCCCAAGGGTGCCGAAGAAGAAAAGCCGCAGAAGCCGGGCGAAAAAGGCAAGGAAAGCGCGCTCAAGCAGTTCTGCGTCGACCTCAACGAGAAGGCCAAGAAGGGCAAGGTCGATCCGCTGATCGGTCGCGGCCCAGAGGTCGATCGCACCGTCCAGATCCTGTGCCGCCGTTCCAAGAACAACCCGCTCTATGTGGGTGACCCCGGCGTCGGCAAGACCGCGATCGCCGAGGGTCTCGCGCGCAAGATCGTCGAGGGCGACGTGCCGGAAGTGCTGTTGCCAGCCGTGATCTACTCGCTCGACATGGGCGCGTTGCTCGCGGGCACGCGGTATCGCGGCGATTTCGAGGAGCGACTCAAGGCGGTCGTCACCGAGCTCGAGAAGATGCCCGACGCGATCCTGTTCATCGACGAGATCCACACCGTGATTGGTGCGGGCGCAACGAGCGGCGGCGCAATGGATGCGTCCAACCTGCTCAAGCCCGCGCTGTCTGGCGGCACGATCCGCTGCATCGGCTCGACGACGTACAAGGAGTTCCGCAACCACTTCGAGAAGGACCGTGCATTGCTGCGGCGCTTCCAGAAGATCGACGTCAACGAGCCGACGATCGAGGATACGATCAAGATTCTGGCGGGTCTGCGGACCGCGTTCGAGGACCATCACAACGTCAAATACACCCCCGACGCGATCAAGTCGGCGGTGGAACTGTCGGCGCGTTACATCAACGACCGCAAGCTGCCGGACAAGGCGATCGACGTGATCGACGAAGTCGGCGCGATGCAGATGCTGGTGCCGCTCGCCAAGCGCAAGAAGACGATCACCAGCCGCGAGATCGAGCAGGTCATCGCAACGATGGCGCGCATCCCGCCGAAATCGGTCTCGACCGACGACACCAAGGCACTCGAATCGCTCGAGACCGATCTCAAGCGCGTGGTGTTCGGCCAGAATGCCGCGATCGAGAAGCTCGCCTCCGCGATTAAGCTGTCGCGTGCCGGTCTGCGCGATCCCGAGAAGCCGATCGGCAACTATCTGTTCACCGGCCCCACGGGCGTCGGCAAGACCGAAGTCGCCAAGCAGCTCGCGACGATCATGGGGATTCCGCTCCAGCGGTTCGACATGTCCGAATATATGGAACGCCACTCGGTCTCGCGGCTGATCGGTGCGCCTCCGGGCTATGTCGGGTTCGACCAGGGCGGTCTGCTCACCGATGCGATCGACCAGCAGCCGCATAGCGTGCTGCTGCTCGACGAGATCGAAAAGGCGCACCCCGATCTGTTCAACATCCTGCTGCAGGTGATGGACAACGGGCGCCTGACCGACCAGCACGGCAAGACGGTCGACTTCCGCAACGTCATCCTGATCATGACGACCAATGCGGGTGCGAGCGACATGGCGCGCGAGACTCTGGGCTTCGGCAACCTCACCCGCGA
The DNA here is from genome assembly GCF_000251145.1 of Sphingomonas sp. PAMC 26621. Classification (GTDB taxonomy): domain Bacteria; phylum Pseudomonadota; class Alphaproteobacteria; order Sphingomonadales; family Sphingomonadaceae; genus Sphingomonas. The sequence goes on from NZ_AIDW01000022.1 coordinate 44,692, forward strand.
GGGCGAGGACGAGCAGGCGGTCCAGAAGATGTTCACGCCGGAGTTCCGCAACCGTCTCGATGCGATCGTGCCGTTCGGCTACCTGCCGACCGAGGTCGTGGCACGGGTGGTGGACAAGTTCATCCTCCAGCTCGAACTGCAGCTGGCGGACCGGAACGTCCACATCAACCTCGACGACGAGGCGAAGACGTGGCTCACCACCAAGGGCTATGACAAGCTGTACGGTGCGCGCCCGATGGGCCGTTTGATCCAGGAAAAGATCAAGCAGCCGCTCGCCGAGGAACTGCTGTTCGGCAAGCTGGTCCACGGCGGCGAGGTGACGGTGAAGATGAAGGACAACGCGTTGTCGTTCGAAATCACCTCGGCCCCGCCGAAGAAGCCGCGCCGCAAGGCCGCGGGCAAGGTCGACACGACCGCGAAGTAATCGCTGCCCCCCGGGGCATGCGAAGAAACCAGAAATGCGGGTCCGGCACTGCCGGGCCCGCATTTTTGGTGAACGGGGTCAGCGCGCCGGGGTGATCTGTGCCGAGGCGAGCACGGTAGCGCCGCGCCGCTGCGGGGCATCGAGCGCGGCTAGGACCTGCGGCGCGACGTCGCGGCGCGCCTTGGCCCGGCACGCCGCCTGCGTTGCCCGGATTGCGAAATCGGACTCACCATACCCCCCGCAGGCGATCCCGATCGCCCGGGTGACGCGCTGGTCGAACGTCCGCTTGCCGAGCGGGGAGGCAAGGTCGAGATCAGCGGCGCTGACCTTGACCGTACGGACGGTCATGTCCTGCGCCGTCGCCGCCGCAGGATATTGCAAGGATAGAGTGCCAAGAACCATAAGGCACGAAGCTAGGATTGCACGCGACATGAATAGCCTCCTGAAGACTGTATGAATTGATTAGGGACACGCTGCTGCTGGTCATGCCTTTTCGGCATTTTGCTTTGAGCCGGCTTGCCGCATGGGTGCTGCGGACTCTTCCGACGCGCGAGCCTATAGCGCGGATCGATTACAGGCCTGTGTCGCACCCGCCCGAACTGTCCAGAACCACCGCTAAATTTTTCCCTGTTGAAAACATGGGGAAAGTCCGTTCTTTACTTCCCGTTTGCCGTCATCGGCCTAGGAAAAGACGATGCGTCTGGCGCTTCTGTCCTATGTTGTAGCGATTCTCGCGGTGCTCGGCATGGTGCCGACGCCGGCTGCGGCGCAGGCTGGCTTAACCGGTAGTGCGCTGACGACCTGCGCGCTGCGCGATCGGCCGGGGCTTTCGCCACGCCAGGTGTTTGCCGCGTCGCGGGGCTTCGTTTGCCCGGCGGACCAGCGCCGGCTGGGACCGGGAAGCTATTGGATCCGGTCGGCCCCGCTGCGTCGATCCGCTCCGGTGGCGGTGCGCAGCGCCAGCCTGTGGCAAGGCGTCGTCACGCTGTATGCGCTTTATGCCGACGGACGGATCGTCCCGACCGTGATCGACCAGCAGGCGGCATCCCGGCACGTCCAGCTCGGCGCGATTCTCGAGATTGCGCTGCCGCAACGCCCCGCCCCGCTCGTCCGCCTGCTGTGGCATGTCGACCACGCCGCCAACCTTCGCGGGATCGTCCGCGATCCGACGCTGGCGACGCCAACGCAGAGCATCGACTCCAACCTGCTGATGGGCGGAATGTATGCCGCCTTCGCCGGGCTGTGCATCGCGCTGCTATGCTATAATTTCGCCTTGTGGGTGGCGCTGCGGCACCCCTTCCAGCTCGCCTATTGCGCGATGGTGACCGGATTGCTGGCCTACACGGTCACCTCGTCCGGCTGGATCGCGTGGCTCTATCCGCTGATCGCCAATAACGACCGGATCCGCGCGAATTACCTGCTGCTCGGCCTGTCGACGATCGCCGCCTTCCAGTTCGCGCGCACCTTTTTCGAAGCGCGCGTGTTCGCGGGGACGATCGGGCGGCTCGTGACGCTCACCTGCGCGATCACCGCGGCGGCATCGCTCGGCTTCTGCCTGTTCGCGCCGTTGAACGTGTGGCTGTTCGACCGTTTCTATTCGCTCGCCTTCGCGCTGCAGATGGCGATGGTCGTGCCGTTGCTGTGGCGCGCCTGGGTGTTGCGCAGCAATTACCTGTGGGTGTTCGCGCTGGCCTGGGCGTCGCCGATCGTGATGGCGTCGTTCCGGATCGCGAGTTCGCTCGGGATGATCGGCTGGAACTTCTGGCTCGACAATTCGACGATCATGACGATGACGATCGAAGCGCTGCTGTCGAGCATCGCGATCGCCTATCGCATGCGCCTGCTGAGCAACGAGCGCGACGAGGCGCGCGAACGCGAGATCGCGGCACGGCTGCTCGCGGATACCGACCCGCTGACCGGGCTGCTCAACCGCCGCGCCTTCCTCCACAACGCGATCGGGCGGAGCGGCGAACAGATCCTGATGATCGCGGATCTAGACCATTTCAAACAGGTCAACGAGACGATCGGCCATGACGGTGGCGACGAGGTCCTGCGGGTCTTCGCGCGGACATTGCGCCAGGCGGTCCCGCCGGAAGCGCTGGTCGCGCGGATCGGCGGGGAGGAATTCGCAATCGTCGTGCCGGCTGAATCGGTGGTCGACCCCGACGATATCCTCACCGGTCTTCGCGCCGGGCGGATGCCGTATGACGTGACCGTCACGGCGAGCATCGGCATGTGCAGTGGCCCGCTCGAACGCGAAACCGACTGGAAGGCGCTCTACGCCTGTGCGGACCGGGCGCTGTTCGAGGCCAAGTCCGCCGGACGCGACCGGGCACGCAGCCGTGACCTCCCCGACAGTGCGCATGGGCGCCCCGCCCCCACGCTTGCCGTGCGCAGCCGTTAAGGATATAACGCAAGCGTAAGGAGATGGGCTTTGCGCAATCGTCGGATCATCATCGGGCTGTGCGCCTGCGTCGCGCTGCTCGCCGTCGCGCGCCATCCGACCGCGGATGTCCAGATCCTGACGCATGACGCCACGGACCGGATGCCGCATCAGGTCAAGGCGGCGGTCGACCTGGGACTCGTCGGCATCTCGGTGCTCTATACCTGGACCGCACGCCCGATCGGGTAAGCCGCACCTGCGGCGCGCACGCGCAATGCCTTGCGACCGGTCGTCGGCTTGCTTACACCTGTGTCAATGAACACGCCCGAAGCCATCTGGCACGAATCCTATCGTCATCCTGCCCCGTGGGACAGCGCGTTCCCGCCCTCCTCGATGGCGGATTTCTTCGATGCCGCGGTCGCGCGCGCGGGCGATGCACCGTTGATCGATTTCCTCGGCCGGCATTACAGCTTCACCGAAACGCACGATGGCGCGAACCGCGTCGCGGCGGGGCTCGCGGCGCTCGGCTATGGCCCGGGCGACCGGATCGGTTTGTTCCTCCCCAACGTGCCGCATTATGTCGCGGCCTATTACGGGATCCTGAAACTCGGCGCGACGGTCGTCAATTTCTCGCCGCTCTACACCGCCGCCGAACTCGCGCATCAGGTCGCGGATTCGGGCACCAGGCTGTTGTTCACGTTGTCCGCAAGCCAGTTGCTTCCGACCGCGCTCGAAGTGCTCGAGACGAGCACGCTCGAGCGGCTCGTCGTCGGGTCGATCGCGGGCGCGTTGCCGACCGCCAAGTCGCTGCTGTACCGCATGTTCAAGGGCGGCGAAGTGACCAGGCGGCCGGACGATCCGCGCATCCTCGCCTTCTCGAAGCTGATCGCCAACGACGGCAGCTACCCCCGCCCGACGATCGCCCCCGAGAGCGACGTCGCGCTGATCCAATATACCGGTGGCACCACCGGCACCCCCAAGGGCGCGATGCTGACCCACCACAACCTCTCCGCCAACGCGCGGCAGGTGATGGCGATCGATCCCAACCCGGAGGCCCCCGACCGCATTCTCGGCGTGCTGCCGATGTTCCATGTCTTCGCCAACACCTGCGTGCTCAACCGACCGTGCTCAACGGCGGCTGTATCGTGATGCTCCCGCGGTTCGAGGCAGGCGCGGTGCTCGCCGCGATCACGCGGACCAAGGCGACCGCGCTCCCCGGCGTCCCCACGATGTATCAGGCGCTGCTCGACCATCGCAGGATCGGCGCGACCGATTTCGCGTCGCTCCGCATCTGCATCTCGGGCGGCGCACCGCTTGCGCCCGAACTGAAGGCGAAGTTCGAGAAGATCACCGGCGCGACCGTGGTCGAGGGATACGGCCTGTCGGAGAGTTCGGGCGTGCTCTCCGCCAACCCCTATGAGGCGGAGGGCAAGACCGGGACGATCGGCCAGCCGCTTCCCGCGACCTGCCTCCGCCTCGTCGACAAGGCCGACCCGACGCAGGACGTCGCCGAGGGCGAGCCCGGCGAGATCGTCGCGCGCGGCCCGCAGATCATGAAGGGCTATTGGAACCGCCCCGATGCCGATGACGAGGTCTTCCTCATCAACGCCGACGGCAAATGGCTGCGCACCGGCGATGTCGGCACGATCGACGCGGACGGCTTCGTCAAGATCGTCGACCGGCTCAAGGACATGATCTCGGTCTCGGGGTTCAAGGTCTTCCCGAGCCAGATTGAGGCGGTTCTCTATCATCACCCCGCGATCAAGGAAGCGCTCGTCGTCGGCCTGCCCGATCCGTACCGTGGCGAGCACCCGCGCGCCTATGTCACGCTCAACGAAGATGCCGACGTCTCGGGCGAGGCTTTGCGCGACTGGCTCAACCCGCAGATCGGCCGACACGAGCGCGTCGACACCGTTGTGGTGCGGCTCACCATGCCCAAGACGATGATTGGCAAGCTCAGCCGCAAGGACCTGATCGCCGAAGTGATGGCGGAAGAAGCGTAAAGTGTGTGCGCGAAAGGCTTCTTCTTAAGCCCCTCCCCTTCAGGGAGGGGTTTGGGGTGGGGCAGTTCAGCAGAACCCAGCTCTCTGCGAGGCACTGCCCCACCCCAACCCCTCCCCTGAAGGGGAGGGGCTTTAAAGGAGCAACCCACCCCACCCATGTGACAGTTGCATGAACCCCCATCCCTCCGATTGTAACAATAGCTTGTCATAGACCGAGGTCATCCAGAGGCTTTCCGGGATGCCAGACGATGGACGCAGTAACGAAAATCGCGCTCGAGGGTCTGGCCGGCCAGGGCACGATCGCCGACTTCGCCGATTTCGCCAATTCGCACCCGGTCATTCCCGAGCGGCCGATCGACGCCCGCCGCAAGTATCGCACGATCTGGATTTCGGACATTCATCTCGGCACGCGCGGCTGCAATGCCGAGATGCTGATCGACTTCCTCGACCACGTCGACAGCGAGCGGATGTATCTCGTCGGCGACATCATCGACGGCTGGCGGCTGAAAAAGAAGTTCTACTGGCCCGCCGCGCACAACGACGTGGTGTGGCGGCTGCTCAAGCGCGCCAAGCGCGGGACCGAGGTGATCTATATCCCTGGCAACCATGACGAAGTGATGCGCCAGTTCACCGGACTCGACTTCGGCGGTGTCGCGATCCGCCGCAATGCGATCCACCAGACCGCGGACGGACGCCGCCTGCTCGTCCTGCACGGCGACGAATTCGACGCGATCACGCTCGCGCACCGCTGGCTGGCGCACGTCGGCGACGTAGCGTACAATATGCTGATGGCGCTCAATCGATGGGTCAATGCGTATCGACGCTATTTCAACATGCCCTATTGGTCACTCTCCAAGCATGCGAAGGCGAAAGTGAAAAACGCAGTCGAGTTCATTTCGAATTACGAGGAGGTGATCGCGCAGGCTGCGGGGTCGCGCGGGGTCGATGGAGTCGTCTGCGGCCATATTCACACCGCCGAATTTCGCGATATCAACGGAATCGCTTATTATAACGATGGCGACTGGGTGGAAGGCTGCACCGCCCTGGTCGAACATTTCGACGGTCGTATGGAGCTGCTGCATTGGGCGGACGAGATTGCTGCACGGGAAACGGCCCGCCCAAGCGCGAAGATCGCGCAGCTGGCAGCCTGACGCCGGTGCGCATCGCGATCGTCACCGATGCGTGGAGCCCGCAGGTCAATGGCGTGGTGCGCACGCTGCAGGCGGTCCGCGCCGAACTCGTCAAGCAGGGGCATGACGTCCTGATCGTCTCGCCCGACCTGTTCTATTCGATGCCCTGCCCGACCTACCCCGAGATCCGCCTCGCCTTCGCGCGCACCGCCGCGGTCGGCAAGATGCTCGCCGATTTCGCGCCGAATGCGATCCATCTCGCGACCGAGGGGCCAGTATGCCTTGCGGCGCGGCGCTGGTGCCTGTCGCGCGGGTTTCCGTTCACCACCGCCTATCACACGCAATTCCCGGACTATGTCTCTGCGCGCACGGGGGTGAACCCCGAATGGGTGTGGCGCTACATCCGCTGGTTCCACTGGCCCGCGCAGTCGATCCTCGCCTCCACCCCGTCGATCGCCGCGACGCTCAAGGCGCATGACCTGACGCGCGTGCGGCACTGGGGTCGCGGGGTCGATCTGTCGACCTTCGGCAGCGACGTCGTGCCCGATCCCGCGATCCGCGCGCTGGCGGAGGGCGGCAAGGGTCCGGTCCAGCTGTATGTCGGTCGCGTCGCGGTCGAGAAGAACATTGAGGCGTTCCTCACCGCCGCGCATCCAGGCGTGAAGGTGATCGTCGGCGACGGCCCCGCGCGTGCGACGCTTGCCGCGAAATACCCGGACGCGCATTTCCTGGGACCGCGCTTCGGGCACGACCTCGCCGCCGCTTATGCGGCCGCCGACGTGTTCGTCTTTCCGAGCAAGACCGACACCTTCGGCCTCGTGATGATCGAGGCGATGGCGTGCGGCGTGCCGATCGCCGCCTATCCGGTGACCGGGCCGATCGACGTGCTCAAGCCCACGGTCGGCGCGATGGACGACGATCTCGACGTCGCGATCGCCAGGGCGCTGACCCTGAGCCGGGCCGATTGCGCCGCCTACGGGCAGAGCTTCACCTGGGCGGCAAGCGCGCGGCAATTCCTGAACGCGCTGGTGCCGGTCAACCACCCGGAGGCGATCGCGGCTTGAGGCGGTTCCGCCAATAGCGTAAAAATGCTGCAGCGCCGACACCGACGGGAAGGAAGACACGTGAACGTATCGATCGGCCCACGCTGGGAATCCTTCATCGAATCGATCGTCGCGGAAGGCCGCTATGCCTCGGCCGACGCGGTGATGCGCGAAGGCCTGCGGCTGGTCGAAGAACGCGAACAGAAGATGAAGGCGCTGCGCGAGACGATCGAGAATGCGATCGAGCGCGGCGGATCCTATTCGTCCGATGACGTTCGCGATGCAGTAGACGAAGCGCTCGACGACTGGGAAGCAAGACGGCGCGCCTGACGTGCGGCGCCTGGTTTACCTGGCGGGCGCACGGACCGCGATCCGAGACATTGCCGTCTATATTGCACAGGAAAGCGGTGATCGCGCGGTGGCGCGCCGGTTCGCCCAGACGATCCGGGAACGATGCCGCAAACTTGCGGCGCTACCTGGCCTTCTGGGAAGCGCACGCCCCGAATTACACAGGGACGTCCGCAGCGTTGCCCATCGCGGATATATCATCTTCTTCCGGTATGACCCAACAACGCTGTATGTCGTGACCGTCCTCAAGGCTGAACGCGACGTCGAGCGATACTTCGTTGAAACCCCTCCGATGCATTGAGCCCAGGCCCGCAACCGCGCTTGCCACTCCCGCGCAACCGGCGTACATGCAACGTCAGCACAAGTGGCCGCTCCGAAAGGGGCGGCCCTTTCCGTTTCTGAAGGAGTTCGCCGCATGGCCCAGCCGCTCATGCCCCATGCCACCGCATCGTGGCTCGTCGACAATACCGCGCTCAGTTTCGAGCAGATCGCGGACTTCTGCGGTCTCCACATCCTCGAGATCCAGGCGATCGCGGACGATACCGCCGCCACCAAGCTGACCGGCCGCGACCCGATCCGCGCGCACGAGCTGACCCAGGTCGAGATCGACAAGGGCCAGGCGAACGCCGACTATCGCCTGCAGATCCTCAAGGGCCCCGAGCAGGTCCGCCGCACCAAGGGTCCGCGCTACACGCCGGTGTCGAAGCGGTCGGACAAGCCCGACGGCATTTCGTGGATCATCCGCAACCACCCGGAAATCACCGACGGCGCGATCAGCACCCTGATCGGCACGACCCGCACGACGATCGCGGCAATCCGCGACCGCAGCCACTGGAACATCGCCAACATCACCCCGAAGGATCCGGTGACGCTCGGCCTGACGACGCAGCGCGAGCTCGACGCGGCAGTCGGCAAGGCCGCCAAGGCCGCCGGGATCGAGGCGCCGGTCGACACGCGTCTGGAGGGGGATCGCGAGGCGCTCATCTCCGAGCTGCGCGCCAACCGCGACCAGCTCGCGCGCGATGCGGAAGCCGCCGAGCACGGCGAAGTCCCGACCCGCGCCGAGCCGACCGCCGAGACGCTGTTCAAGCGGTAAGGACCGGACAACGGCTGTTGGGCGGGCCCGCCACACAATAGGCCGTCATCCCCGCGTAGGCGGGGATCCATACTGGCTGGCCTCACCCGTGACGACAGACGGTAGCCAGTATGGATTCCCGCATTCGCGGGAATGACGGAATGGGGAAGGCGCGGCGCGGGGGATTTTGGCCCGCCACCGCCGCCACCCGGCAGGAACTCGAATGACCACTTCCCCCCGTTTCGCCTTCACCATCGCCGCAACCGACGGCAAGGCGCGCACCGGCAAGATCGCGATGCGCCGCGGCACGATCCGCACGCCAGCCTTCATGCCGGTCGGCACCGCCGCCACCGTCAAGGCGGTCAAGCCCGCCGACGTTCGCGCGGCGGGCGCCGACATCATCCTCGGCAATACCTATCACCTCATGCTCCGCCCCGGCGCGGAACGCGTCGCGCGGCTCGGGGGCTTGCACGATTTCATGGGCTGGGACCGCCCGATCCTCACCGACAGCGGCGGCTATCAGGTGATGAGCCTCAGCGACCTGACCAAGCGCGACGAGAATGGCGTGACCTTCAAGTCGCACCTCGACGGCACGCGCCACACCCTCAGCCCCGAACGCTCGATCGAGATCCAGCGGCTGCTCGGCTCGGACATCGTCATGGCGTTCGACGAACTCGTCCCCACCACCTCCACCCCCGAAGTCCAGGCCGCCGCGATGGCGCGCTCGATGCGCTGGGCGAAGCGGTCGCGCGATGCGTTCGACGGCGGCGGCGTACATGCCGAGGGCGCGGCGATCTTCGGTATCCAGCAGGGCGCGCTCGACCAGACGCTCCGCGCCGACAGCGCGGGCGCGCTGATCGACATTGGGTTCGATGGCTATGCGGTCGGCGGGCTCGCGGTCGGCGAAGGACAGGAAGCGATGTTCGGCTGCCTTGACTTTGCCCCTGATCAGCTCCCGGTCGACAAGCCGCGCTACCTAATGGGCGTCGGCAAGCCCGACGACATCGTCGGCGCGGTCGAGCGCGGGATCGACATGTTCGATTGCGTCATGCCGACCCGCTCGGGCCGCACCGGCCAGGCGTTCACGCGTCAGGGCCCGATCAACCTGCGCAACGCGAAGTTCGCCGAGGACCAGGGTCCGCTCGATCCGGCCTGTGGCTGTCCGGTCTGCGGCACATGGTCGCGCGCGTACATCCATCATCTCGTGCGGTCGCAGGAGATCCTCGGTGCGATGCTGATGACCGAACATAATCTGTGGTTCTATCAGGGGTTGATGGCGGACCTTCGCGCGGCGATAACGGACGGACGGCTCAATGGCTTTGCCGACGCGTTTCGGGAGGCATACCGGTCTTCGCAGGGACCGACGTCGGAGTGAGAGGGAATCATGGCTGAAATCAACGAAATCGAAGCGGCAGCTCGCGACCACAAGCGAGTCCGCGATGCCGCCGAAGCGGCCAAGGGCGCAGTCAAGGACAGCTGGCCGCTGGTGCCGATCGCGATCGGCGTGGGCGTGGGCTCGGCCGCGCTGGCGGCGGTGCTGATGTATACCAACCGGGATCGCAGCAAGCCCTGACACGATGGCGTAACGATCGCTTTCCGACACACCGCGTCCCCGGCGAAGGCCGGGGCCCAGTAGGGAGACCTGAGGTATCGGGCGCTGTGCCCGGTTACAAAAACCTCCGCTACTGGGCCCCGGCCTTCGCCGGGGAAGCGGGAGAGGGAGAAGCGACGCACGCCCGTACGATTGACACACCACACCCCCCGGCAACACAGTAGCGCATTGATCTGCCCGCCGGAGTTTCCCCCATGCGTCTGTCCCGTGCCGCCCTCCTGCTGGGCGCCGCCCTGCTCCCCGCAACGCTCGCGCAGGCGCAATCAACCGCCCCTGCCCCCGCGGTCAAGCCGATCGCCTTCACCGAGCGCACGCTCGCCAATGGCCTGCGCGTCTATGCGATCCGCGACACCAGCACCCCCAACGTGTCGGTCCAGATGTGGTATGACGTCGGCTCGAAGGACGACCCCGCCGGCCGCTCGGGTTTCGCGCACATGTTCGAACATCTCATGTTCAAGGCGACGCGCAACCTCGTGTCGGAACAGATGGACCGGCTGACCGAGGACGTCGGCGGCAACAACAACGCCTCGACCAACGACGATTACACCGAATATCACGAGACGATCCCCGCCAACCACCTGCAGCGCCTGCTGTTCGCCGAAGCCGACCGCATGGCGAGCCTGGTGGTCGAACCCAAGAGCTTCGCTTCCGAACGCGACGTGGTGAAGGAGGAGCTCCGCCAGAACACCAACGCGCGGCCGTACGGGAAGCTGTTCTCGCTGTATTTCCCCGCGATCAGCTACACCCGCCACCCCTATGCGCGCGGGACGATCGGCAGCATCGACAATCTCGACAGCGCGCAGATCGATGACGTTCGCGCGTTCCACGCGACCTTCTACCGCCCCGACAATGCAGTACTGGTGGTGTCGGGCAATTTCGACCCGGCGCAGCTCAACCAGTGGGTCGACCAGTATTTCGCCAAGATCAAACGCCCGACCCGCGCGATCCCGCGCCTCATCACGACCGAGCCGCCGCGCACGCAAGCCGTCAGCCGCACGGTCTATGAGGCGAACACCCCGCTCCCCGCGGTGCTGATCAGCTACCCCATCCCGGCCGACCGCGACCCCGACAGCGCCCCGCTCGCGGTGCTCAACACGATCCTGTCGCAGGGCGAAAGCTCGCGGCTGTATGAGAGCCTCGTCTATCGCGATCAGCTCGCGCAGTCGGCCGAGACCTATCTCGACGTCAAGCAAGGCCCGGGCAATCTCGCCGTGATCGCGATCATGGCGGGCGGCAAGGACGTCGCCACCGGCGAGGCGGCGCTGCGCCGCGAAATCGCGCGGATGCGCGACACCACGGTCAGCCCGGCGGAACTCGCCAAGGCCAAGAACCAGATCGTCACCGCCGAACTGCTCGGCCGCGAGACCGCCGAGGGCAAGGGCCGCACGATCGCGCAGGCGACGATCATCGACGGCGACCCCCACGCCGCCGACCGGCAGCTTGCCGAGATCGACCGCGTCACCGCCGCCGACGTCCAGCGCGTCGCGCGCAAGTATCTGCAAGACAATCGCGCCGCGACGATTCACTATCTCCCCGCCGAAAGTTCGAACGGCGCGAAGGGCGACACGATCGCCGTCGCACCTACGGTCGTCGCGCAGCAACTCGTCACCCCGCCCGACGTCCAGATCGTCACGCCGGCGAGCGCCGCCGATCGGATCGCACCCCCCGCACCTGCTGCAACGATTCCGGCGACCACCCCAAGACCGGTCGAATTCGCGCTCGCCAACGGCCTGCGCGTCGTCGTCGTCGAAAAGCACGATCTGCCGCTGATGACCGCCTTGCTCGTCGGCCAGGGCGGCGGCGCGAACGATCCCGCCGCGCTCCCCGGCGTCAACAGCCTCGCCGCGACGCTGCTGACCAAGGGCACCGCGACCCGCAGCGCGACCGACATCGCGCAGCAGATCGAGACGCTTGGCGGCGCGATCTCGAGCGATGCAAGCTGGGACGGCTCGACGATCGACATCACGGTCAAGGCGGATCAGGCCGCGCCCGCGCTCGGTATCCTCGCCGACGTCGCGCGCAACCCCGCGTTCAAGCCCGACGAGATCGAGCGCGCCCGCGCGCAGGCGATCGACGGCGTTCAGGTTGCGCAGAAGAACCCGAGCCAGCTCGCCGGCCTCGTCGCCGTCCGCACCGCGCTGGGATCATCGGCCTATGGCCATCCGCTCGAGGGGACGCCCGCGTCGCTCAAGGCCATTGGCGCGAAAGACATTCGCGCCGCCTATGCCGCGACCTGGGCACCCAAACAGGCAGCGCTCGTGCTAGTCGGTGATATCACCCCGGCGCAGGCGAGGCCGCTCGCGGAAGCCGCGTTCGGCACGTGGCGGACGGTCGCGACGAAACCCGCCACCGTCCCGATGCAGAGCTACCCCAAGCCGCGCGTCGTCGTCGTCGACATGCCAGGCGCGGGGCAAGCGGGCGTGGTCGTCGCACGCCCCGGCCTCGCGCGCAGCGATGCGCGATATTATCCGACCGCAGTCGCCAACACGATCCTCGGCGGCGGTTTCTCGTCGCGGCTCAACCAGGAAATCCGGATCAAGCGCGGGCTCGCGTACGGCGCGGGAAGCTCGCTCCAGGCGGGCCGCCAGCCCGGGCTGGTCGCGGGCCGTACCTCGACCAAAAACCCGTCCGCACCCGAAACCGTCTCGATCATCCTCGCCGAGATGAAACGTCTCGGCGCGGAAGCGGTCACGCCCGCCGAACTGGAGACGCGCAAGGCGGTGCTCGTCGGCAACTTCGGCCGCGCGACCGAGACGACCGGCGGGATCGCAGGGACGGTCGGCGGCTATGTCGTGCAGGGCGTGCCGCTCAGCGAACTCGGTGCCTATGTCGCCAAGGTCGCGGCGGTCGACCCGGCGGCAGTGCAGGCCGCGGCGGCGGCAGAGCTCGACCCGGCGCGCGCGAGCGTCGTGGTGGTCGGCGATGCGAAGGACTTCATCGATCCGCTGCGCAAGGCGTATCCGCAAGTCGAGGTGATCCCGGCGGGCGCGCTCAAGCTGGAGACCGCGGCGCTCCGTTGATCGCCTCGCCCGCCGTCACCCGGGCCGGAAGCGGGTGACGGCGGGCAGCGATCCCGGCAATACGGGTTGCCCACGCTACCCCTCCTCCCGTTCGTTTCGAGCGCAGTCGAAAAACCCGGCACAGCGCAGGTTTCTCGACTTCGCTCGAAACGAACGGGGGGAGTGTGTCAGCAACCTGGTAACCCGGTTGCGTTACTAGCCAGCCGGTGACTCCACGTGCCTTCCTGACCCGCCACAAGCTCTGGCCGCGTCCGCGCGAGGTTCTCGTTGCGCTCGCGGTGGTCGCCGTCCTGCTCTGCCTGTACCCGGCGGTACAAGCGATCCTCGACCAGGCGCGCAAAGCGGCGCTCTCCGACCCCGCGCCGGGCGGCTTCGACCGAGAGGATCATTTCCCCGGTGCCGCCTATTTTTACGCGGAGGATGCACCCGGTGCGATCCCGCCCCCCACGCTCCCGCTGCTCGCGCGCCTGCTCGGGACCGACGCCTCGGTCCACCCCGCCGCGCCCTTCTCGCTGGCGCACGCGAGCGCGACCGACCGCGGGCGGGCGCTGCAATGCCTGACCGCCGCGATCTATTATGAAGCGGGCGGCGAACCCGTCGCGGGGCAGCGCGCGGTCGCGCAGGTGATCCTCAACCGCGTCCGCCATCCCGCCTTCCCGGCCACGGTGTGCGGCGTCGTCTATCAGGGGTCGGACGTCGCGCATTGCCAGTTTAGCTTCGCCTGCGACGGGGCGCTCGCACGGGGGATGCCCGATCAGGCGGCATGGTCGCGCGCGCTCGGCGTGGCGGCGGGGGCGCTCAACGGGGTGGTGATGCGCGATGTCGGACTGGCGACGCATTACCACAGCTATGCGGTCACCCCGACCTGGAACCGCAGCCTCGTGCTGACCGCGGCGGTCGGCGCGCATCTGTTTCATCGCTGGCAGGGGGCGGGCGGGACGGCGGCGGCGTTCCACCAGCGCTATGCCGGCGGCGAGCCCGTGCCGGGGCCGCTGCAACCGGTTGCCCCGTTGGCCGCGATTGCCCTTCCCGCGCCGCGCCCCGCTGCCGCCCCTGTCACGGCTCCTGAAAAACCTGCGCAGCATACCGCACCCGAACCCGAATACGGCCTGCCCGAAGCATCCGATATTCTCGATAAATGGAAGGACTCGGGCAAACCGTTGCGGTAGCGGCCCGCCCCGGGGAGGGTCCGGGTGCCTGCGCCTGCGTTATTGCGCCGGCTTCAGATACCGGTCGAACCACGCCACCGTCCGCTTGCGCAGATCCGCATAATTCACGGGCGCGCGGATGCCGTGGCCTTCCTCGGGGTAGATCACCAGCGACGTCGGCACGCCCTGGTCCTTCAACCCGTGCCAATATTCGATCGACTGGGTCGGCGGCACCTCAATGTCGCGCTCGCCGACATAGATGAAGGTCGGCGTCTTCGCGCGCTTGATGAAATTGACTGCGGAGACGTCCTCATACGCCTTGCGGTCCTGGTACAGCGTCTTGCCGAAGAACGGCAGCATCCACTGGTCGATCCCGTTGGTGCCGTAATAGCTGACCCAGTTGGACAGCCCCGCCCCCGCGACGATCGCCTTGAAGCGGTTGGTCTGCGTGTTCGCCCACATCGCCATGAACCCGCCATAGCTCCCGCCGGTCAGCCCGAGCCGCGTATCGTCCACGGGCGCGACCTTCTCGACCGCGTCGATCCCGGTCAGGATGTCGCGCAGATCGCCGCCGCCGAAGTCGCGCTTGTTGGCGGCGGTGAACGCCTCGCCCTGGCCGTAGCTGCCGCGCGGATTGGGCAGGAACACATAATAGCCCGCGTCGAGCAGGTCGCCATAGCCGCCGCCGAAGGACGGCGTGTTCGCCGCCGACGGACCGCCGTGGACGATCGTGACCATCGGCGCCTTCTTCGCCGGATCCGCGCCGATCGGCGCGAGCAGCCAGCCCTGCGCGGTAAAGCCCTCGTTCTTCCAGCTGATCGACCGCGCGGTCATGACCGCGGGGATCGCGTCATTGTCATGCGTGATCTGCACCGGCGCAGCCACCGGTCCCGCGAAGATCGCGGGCGCATGCGTGAAATCCTGCGCGACGGTCGCGACGGTGCGGCCGTCCGCGCTCCACGCCGCCTTGGCGTCCCCCGCCGCCAGGCTCGCCGGTCGCGACCAGCCGAACCCGTCGCCGCGTTCGCCCACCGTCACCAAGCCGACCTGGTCGCCGCGGAGCGCCGTTCCGCGGATCGTGCCTGCGGTCCATTCGAGCGACGTCACCGTCAGCCGCGCGGTCGGGGTGATATTGCGCGGCGTGCCGCCCGCGAACGGCACGGTCCACACATCCCCGCCGACCGAGCCGAAATCGCTCATCAACCCGCCGATATAGGCGACCGTCTTGCCGTCCGGCGACACGCGCGGGAAATTGAGCTGTGTCGTCGGCTTGGCGATCGTGCGCACCGTGCCCGTCGTCGCATCGACCGCATCCAGCGTCGCGACCCACCAATTGTTGTCGCCATTGCCGAGCGCCGACGTGACGACGAACCCCGTCCCGTCCGGCGTCCAGTCATATTCATAGATGTAGCGATCCGCCGGCGACACCGGCTTGACCGCGTCCGCCGCCACCGGCGCGCCCGCGAGGTCAAACACCGCGAGTCGCTGCTCGTCGCTCTTCTCGCCGATCTCGCCGATCTGGCGGACCCCCGCCTGCGCCGCGCCGGCTTCCTTGGCGGCGCCGATCGTCACCAGCACCGCGATCCGCTTGCCGTCGGGCGCAAACCGGGGCGTCTGCGCGATGCCCTTGATCGTCGCGATCGTCCGCGCCTTCCCATTCTGGTCGACCGCGAGCGTCACCGTCCCCGCCGCGCGGTCGCGCGCGAGCCAGGCGAGTGTCCCGTCGGGCGCGAAGGTCAGGCCGGACAGCGAACACGCCTTCGCGCACGGATCGAAACTGCGCAGCACCTTGCCGTCGCGGACGCTGCGCAGCGTGATCGTTCCCTTGCCGAACGGGCTGGTGCTCTCGAACGTCGCGATCCGGTCGCCCTGCGCGGAGATCGCCAGGCTGCCATAGCCGTGCACCGGCGGCGGGGCCGCGAGCGCATCGGTGGCGGTGGCGGCAAGCAGCAGGGCAAGGACAAGGCGCATCGGGCAACTCCAGGCGTGTGATGGAGTTGGATAGCACACTGAAGTGCCTAGGCAATCCGTCACCCGGGCGACCGCCCCGTGCGCGCGGGTGCGCGCTCGAACGCCTATTTGTCCGTGCCCCGCGCCTTCCCCCAGGATCGGGCGGCGGTATAACCCAGATACCCCGTCCCGAAGAGCGCGTAGAGCGGCTCGGGGATCCCGGCGAGATAGACGTTCATCCCCGCTGCGATATCCTTGGCCATCTGCGGTTGCACCGCCGCGATCAACCCCATCGGAATCGCCCACAGCAGCAGCGCATACATCACGTATAGGAAGCTCGGCCGCGCGCGGCTCGTCCACGGGTCGGGGCTTTGCGCCTCGGCGAGGATCGCCGCCATCTGCGCCTTTACCTGATCGAGGTCCTGGCTCCCCTGCAACTCGAGCAGTTTCAGCTTCGCCTCGTCGCGCGCCTTGGGGTCTGGGATGATCTTGTCGATGATCCCCGCGATCGGGCCGATGATACCGTCCAGCAATCCCATTGTTCCGCTCCCGTTTGTTAACCGATCCGGTTGTCGAGCCAACCGTACAGAAAGGCCTCGTCGGCGGGTCGTCGCTCCGCCAGCGCGACATAGCGTTCGCCGCGCAGCGCCTCGATCGCCTTGCCCAGCACCGCCTCCCCCGCCGCCCCGCGCCTGGCGAGAAACCCCGTCACCGCGGCGAGCGTCGCCGCGCCGATCACCCCGTCCAGCGCGACGTCGGCATAGTCGCGCGCACCGCGATTGAGCGCGTTCAGCGCACGCTGGAGAAACCCGGTCGCGACCGCCGGGCCCATGTTCACCGCCGTATCGAACAGGATCGCCGCAACCGTCGGGGCAAGCCGATCCACCGCGCCGAACCGCGGCTGTTCCCAATACAGCCGCCGGTAAATCTCCCGCGCCATCGCGACCGGAAAGGCGCGCATCGCGCCGTCATAGCCATTCGCGCGCGCCACCGCCGCGGTGATGCCGAACCGCGTCTCGCCGCCGCGGTCCGCCGGGTGATCGACATACCCGCCCTCACGCGCCAGCACCGCATCGATCAGCGTCTCGACCGTCATCCCAGCCCTCCCGTTGCTGACGAATCGGGTAACCTATACGGTTCGTGTAGGACAGATGTTTCGCTACCCCATCTGGTCCACGACAGCGCGGTCGGGATTTGCTAGTAACGCGGGATTAAACAACCTCCCTCAGCATGGGACGATGATCGTACACCCGCCGCAGACCGAAACGCTTCCCTTGTCCGCGCGCTGGTCAGCACGCGCCGGCTCGATCGTGGGATATGCGGCCTTTGCCGCCGCGATCTTCCTGCTCGGTTATGTCGGGATCACGCTGACCCGCGGAAGCGGGACGATCGCGGCGCTGTGGGTGCCCAACGCCTTGCTGTCCGCCGCCATCCTGCATGGGGGCTGGCGCCGCTCAGGCGGGTGGATCGCGGCGGCCTTGGTGGGCTTCTCCGCCGCCAATTATGCCGTGTTCGATCCCAGCCGGACCAGCCTGTTCTTCCCGCTCGTCAACGTCGGCGAGGCGGTGCTCGGTTGCTGGCTATATACGCGCGGCCGCCGGGGCGCGCATGACGCCGCGCGCCCGGACATGCACAAGATCAACGACGTCGCGCGTTACGTAGTGTGCTGCTCGATGATCGCACCGGCCGTGTCGGGGCTGATCGTCGCCGTCCAGCTTGCACCACCCGGGGAATGGCTCGATCTGCCGACTTGGGGAAGCTGGTCGCTTGCCGACGGTCTCGGCATGCTGATCACCGGCCCGGTCGCGCTGATCGCGATCGAGGCGTGGCCGCGCCGGCGCCAGATCGATCGGGCGCGCATCCCTGAAATTGTCGCGATCCTGCTCGGGACTGCGGCGATCGCGCTGATCGTCTTCGGCCAGACCCGCTACCCGCTTGCCTTCTTCTGCCTGCCGATGATGATCATCGCCGCGCTTCGCCTCGGCATCACCGGGACCGCTGCCGCGATCTTCATCGTCTCGGTGATCGCAACGGCGGATACGCTGCTCGGATCGGGGCCGATGTGGCTGCTCAACGTCACGCTCAGCACGCGGATTCACGTGCTGCAACTGCTGCTGGCGACCGCCTTCGGGATCGGGCTGCCGTTCGCCTCGATCCTGAGCACGCGCGACCGGACTCGCGCCGAACTCAAATACGCCCGCGATTTCTCCGACACGTTGCTCGCCGCGATGCAGGAAGCGGTGTTCCGCACCGATGCCGAAGGGCGCTGGATCTTCCTCAACCGCGCCTGGGAAACGCTTACCGGCTATACGGTCGAGGAGAGCCTCGGCTGGAGTACCGCGCGGCTGCTCCATCCCGAGGATCGCAGCCATGCGGTGACGCATTATCCCCGGATCGTCTCGGGCGAGATCGAGGAAACCAGCCTCAAACAGCGTTTCTTCACCGCCGGCGGCGAATGTCGCCACATCGAGGTGACGCTGCGCCGCCTCAGCACGCCCGACGGCCGCTTCGACGGAACGATCGGCACGATCCGCGACATCACCGCCGCGGTGGCGACCCAGCGCGCGCTCGAGGACAGTGAGGTCCGGTTCCGCCGCCTCGCCGAAGCCGCGCCGGTCGGCATCTTCCGCGCCGGTCCGGATGGCCGGCTGACCTATGTCAATCGCGCCTGGGCGATGAAGATTGGCCTGTCGGTCGAGGAATCGCTGGGCACGGGCTGGATGAAGACGCTGGTCGATCCCGACACCTTCACCCGCGAACCCGCATGGCACGGTCTCAAACCGGGGATGGTCAAGGTCCGCGACTTCGCCTTCCACGGGTCCGACGGCGGCGAATTATGGGTGCAGAGCGTCAACAGCGCCGAGTTCAACAGCGACGGCGTATTGACCGGCTATGTCGGGGCGGTCGTCGACATAACCGAACAACGCCGCGCGCGGATCGCGCTCGCGGAAAGCAAGCGGCTGTTCGAGACGCTTGCCGACCTTTCTCCCGCCGGGATCTACCGGTCGAACGCGACGGGCGGCATCACCTATGCCAACCGCGCCTGGCTCGATGTTGCCGGCCTGACGTTCGAACAGGCGCTGGGCGAGGGCTGGATACCGGCGGTCCATCCGGACGACCTCCAGCGCTTGCGCGAGGAATGGCGCGCCACCGTTCTCGACGAACGGGAATTGCGGACGGAATTCCGCTTTGTCCGGTCGGACGGATCGGTCTGCTGGGTCGAGACGATCACCACCAGCGAGCACGATGACTCCGGCCGACAGGTCGGCTTCATCGGCGTCAACGTCGACATCACCGAGCGCAAGGCGACCGAGGCGGCGCTACGCGAAAGCTCCGAACAACTGAAGCTGCTTGCCGAAAACGCGACCGATGCGGTGTTCCGGATGAGCATCGACGGGGTCTGTCTCTACGTTTCCCCTTCGGTGGTGGACGTGATCGGGCTCACCCCGCGCCAGCTCGTCGGGCGCAACCTGCTGCGCGGCTTCCACCCGGATGACGCCGAGATGGTGATTCGCCTGCACCGCGAACTCGGCGCCGGGATCGCCGAACGGCGGGTGCTTGCCTATCGGCTCGAGCGGATCGATCGCCCGGGTACCTGGACGTGGCTCGAATCGAACAGCGGGCTAGTGCGCGATCCGGTCACCGGCGAGCCGCGCGAGATCATCTCGTCGGTGCGCGACATCACCGAACGCAAGCGGCTCGAACTCGAGCTCGATTCCGCGCGCCGCCATGCCGAGGTCGCCGCGCAGGCCAAGTCGAGCTTCCTCGCGAACATGAGCCACGAGATCCGCACCCCGATGAACGGCGTGCTCGGCTTTACCGAATTGCTGCTCGCGGAGGATCCCCGCGACGACCAGCGCCAGAAGCTCCAGATGATCGCGGATTCGGGCAAGGCGATGATGCGCCTGCTCAACGACATCCTCGATCTGTCCAAGATCGAGGCGGGGCATGTCACGCTCGCGAGTGACCGGGTCGACTGGCACCATCTGGCGCGAAGCTGCGCACGGCTGATCAAGCCGCTGACGACGACCGCGGGGATTGCGCTCGAGGTCGAGGTCGCGCCGGAGGTTCCGCCCGCGGTGATCGGCGACGGGCTGCGCTTGCGACAGATCGTCCTCAACCTGCTCGGGAATGCCGCGAAGTTCACCGAGCGCGGGTCGATCCGGCTCAGCGTCGGGATCGACGGCGAGACGATCGTCGTCGCGATCGCGGACACCGGGGTCGGGATCGCCGAGGACCGACAGGGCGCGATTTTCCACGAGTTCGTCCAGGAGGACACCAGCACCTCGCGGCGCCACGGCGGTACCGGGCTCGGCCTTGCGATCTCGAACGAACTCGCGCGGCTGATGGCCGGGACGATCACGCTGACCAGCAAGGTCGGCGTCGGCACGACGGTGACGCTGCGCGTGCCGCTGATCGTAGCGCCCTCGGCGGCGCCGCCCGTCATGTCGCCCGGGCCAGCGTGCGTCCTCCCCGCGGTTCCGGGGGCACGCGTCCTCGTGGCGGAGGATCATGATGTCAATCAGGCACTCATTAAGGCAATGCTAACGCGGCTTGGCTACGCTCCTGCCATTGCCCGTTCGGGGCTCGAAGCGATTGCGATGGTGGAGCGGACTCGCGGGACGGGCGCTCCGTTCGCGCTGGTGTTGATGGACATGCAAATGCCGGAACTCGACGGAATTGAAGCCACCAGGCACATTCGCGCCAGCGGCGTGACGGCGGACGATCTGCCGATCATCGCGCTGACCGCCAACGCCTATGCAAGCGATGTCGAGAGTTGTCTCGACGCAGGGATGCAGGGGCATATCGCCAAGCCGGTGCAGATGGGCCAACTCGACGAAACCGTGCGCCGCTGGGCGGTCGGCACGCGCGCGCCTGCGATCGCCACCGCGCCCGCGACCAGCGCTGACGCCGAATTGCAGGGGCAATTCGATACGCGGGTGCGCAACCTGTTCGCGCTGTACGACGCCACGGTCGCGCGCGAGTCCTGGGATGCGGCAGCGATCGACGCCTTGCGCCACGCGCTGCATCAGGTCGCCGGGACCGCCGCCTTCTTCGGGCGCGGCGACCTCGGCACGCTCGCGAGCCGGATCGACGATGCGCTCGATATCCCCGCCGGAACAGAACGCGATGCGGTGGTGCGCTCCGGCCACGCCCAGTTGCAATGCTTGAAGCAGGCAGGATAAAATAATGGCCCGGATCGTAATCGTCGACGACGACGAACTGGTCTGCGCGATCGTCGCGCGGACGTTGACCCCGCTCGGCCATGTCGTGCTGCCCGTGCGCGACGGCGACGACGCGCTCGACAGCCTGTGGGAATCGAGCCCCGACCTGGTGATCCTCGATTGCGCGCTGCCCGGCAAGACCGGGCTCGCGATCCTCGGCGAGATGCGGACCTCGGCGATGTTTCGCGGGCTGCCGGTGCTGATCCTGACCGCGCGACGCAGCGACTGGCACGTCAAGATGGCGCTGGAAGCCGGCGCGAACGCCTATATTCGAAAGCCGTTCGAACCCGCCGACCTGATCGCGCAGGTCGCCGCTTTGCTCTCCCCGCCCGCGCCCGCCAGCACTGCGGCGGACACGTTGCTCGACTGCGACCGGCTCGCCGACCTACGCGGTGCGGTGGGCGTCGACGATGCCAACCGGTTGCTCGGGATGATGCTGCGCGACATCGCGGCGCGGACCGAGGCGATCACCGGCGCGCTGGCGCAAGGCGACTTCGTCCGCGCCGAGCGCGAGGCACATGCGTTGCGCGGCGCGAGCAACGGGATCGGCGCGCTCGATCTCGCGCTGGTCTGCCTGACGATCGAACGCGGCGAATGCCGGTCGAGCGAACGGCTCGAGGGCTGCGCGCTCCGCACGATCGCCGCGATCGAGCAGGCGCGCACCGCCCCCAGCGCGGCGGGCTGACGCTCAGCCGTTCAACCGCTCAGGCGGTGACGTCGAGCGCCTGCAACGCGAGGATCGCCTGAGTTCGGTTGGTAACGCCCAGCTTGCGGAAGATCTGCGCGAAATGCGTCTTCACGGTCGTTTCGGCGATCCCCAGTTCATAGGCGATCTGCTTGTTCTGGCTGCCGTCCGCCGCCGCGCGCAGGACGCGGAACTGCGCCGGCGACAATTCGCCGATCCGCGACGGCGTGATCGCCGCCTCGTCCTCGGGCTCGGTCATTTCGGGCGGGAACGCATTTCCCCCGCCGAGCAAGGTGCGGATCGATGCGACCATTTCGCTCATCGGCGCGCTCTTGGGGATATAGCCGCTCGCTCCCTCGCGCGCGGCACGGCGCATCACCACCGGTTCGTCGGTGCTGCTGACGATCGCGATCGTCGCGCGGGGCTGCAGCCGGCGCAGCATCAGCAACCCGGCGAACCCCTGGACGTCGGGCAGCATCAGGTCGAGCAGGATCAAGTCGAACCGCCGCTGTTCGGCGGCCGCCACCGCTTCGGCAATGGTCCCGACCTTCACGGTATCGGCACCGGGCACGACCTGTTCGGTCGCCATGCCAAGCGCAGCGGCACACATCGGATGGTCGTCCGCGATCAATACGGTCTGGGTCAAAGCGATACTCCCCCGGAAATATCCCATTTATAGTCGATCCTCGGCCCAAATATCACGATTTTTCGTAATTCCTGTGTGACGATCGATGGGTTTGTCATGCTACCCCCAAAATGTGACAAGAGCTACACCTTCGATACAGGCCGCGGCGATCGTTCTGCTGCTGGTGCTCGCGGTCCACCTCGCGGTGTTCTGGCCCGGGATCATGACCTGGGACGCGATCCGTCAATATGGCCAGGCGGTCAGCGGCCAATATGACGACTGGCACCCACCCGCGATGAACTGGCTGTGGCACCAATTGCGCCACGTCGCGGACGGACCGGCGCCGATGCTCGTGCTGCAGGCCTCGCTGTACTGGGGCGGAACGCTGCTGTTGCTGCTCGCCGCGCTGCGTCGCGGCCGGCGGGGTGCCGCGGTGACGATCGGGGTGCTCGCCCTGTCGCCGATCGCGCTCGTGCTGGTCGGCACGATCCTCAAGGACAGCCTGTTCGCCGGCGCGCTGCTCCTCGCCGCCGGGCTGCTCGCGATCGCGCCGCCCGGCGCGCGCTGGCCCCGCATCGTGGCAGCGCTGGTGCTGGTGGCGGCGGCGACGCTGCGCTTCAACGCGGTGCCCGCCTGCCTGCCGCTGCTCGTCGCGCTCTGCCCGGCGGCGTGGCGCGCGACGCTGCCCCGGCTTGCCGCGATCAGCGTGCTCGCCGCCGTCCCGCTCGTCCTAGCGCTGCCGCTTGCAAACGCCGCGCTACATGCAGAGCGGAGCGGGGTCGAACTGTCGCTGGTGATCTACGATCTCGCCGGGACCGGCCGGTTCAGCCATGCAGACACCTTCCCGCCGCTCGCCGCGCGGGATCCGGTCGCGGTCAACCGCGGCTGTTATTCACCGATTTCGTGGGACAGCTATGCCTGGTGGGGCCCCGCCCCCTGCCCGATCGGCTTCGCCGCCTTGCGCGCGCCGCTCGCGACGAAGCCCGGCCCCTATGGCTGGTGGCTTGCGGCGCTGGCGGCGCACCCGGTCGCCTATCTCGAGCATCGGCTGACGCATTTCGATCGCAACACGCGCTTTCTCGTCCACGATGCCGACCTGCCCGTTCTGTCACTAGAGTCCGACCCGAACCGCTGGGGCTATGCGGTCGCCCCCAACCCGGTTCGCACGTGGACTTCGACGCTGGCAGTGGCGAGCGTCGCCACGCCGCTCGGCTGGCCGGCGTGCTGGATCGCGCTTGCATTCGGGCTGGTCGTGCTGCGCCCGTCGCTGCGTGATGGCGGGGTCGCGCCCGCGCTGGCGTGGTCGGCGCTGCTCTATGCGCTGAGCTATCTGCCGCTCAGCGTCGCCTCCGAAGTCCGCTATCACTTCTGGACGATCGCCGCGACCGGCGTGGCGGCGGCGCTGCTGCTCGGCCAGCGCGCGACATGGGCGGTGCCACGCTGGCGGCAAGCGCTCGCGGTCGTGCCGTTCGCCGCGATCCTGCTGGGCAGCATCGCGGCGCGGCTGGTTTGACGCTAAATCAGCGCCCCTTGGCGGGGGTTGCGGCGGCGGCGGCTGCCTGACTCTTGGCGATGCCCTGCATCATCTCGGCGGTCGCGACCTGCTTCGTTTGAAGCGCGCGCGCGCAATTGGTCATCGTCGTCGCGATATCCTTGCCCAGCGGCTCCTTGCCGACGGCAACCACCGCGCTGCGGAACTTTTCAGGCGACAGCTTGGCATCGACCCGTCCGAGATAATAGGTCACCGTCAGGATCGCGACCTGCTTCTTTTTCGCATCCGGCTCCTTCTCCGCGAAGACGTTGCTGACCAGCAGGCAGCGGACGTCGGGATCGGCGGTCGGCGTCTGCGCCGATGCGGCCGCAGGGAGCAGCGCGAGCGAGAGAACCAGCGAGAGAGGGGCAATGTGGCGGCGCAAGGGAATTCTCCGAACAGACACATGGAGCAAACACCATGCTGGACGCGCCCTTAGCCCGGTTTCCGCGTCGACGGCAATGCGGACCAACGCGCGCCCGGCGCGTCCTGGCGAGACCGCCGGTCGCCGACTGACAGCCGAGGACTGCCGTGTCTGATGGGGTGTGAAATCTCTGGTCGGGGCGACAGGATTCGAACCTGCGACCCCCACACCCCCAGTGTGATGCGCTACCAGGCTGCGCTACGCCCCGACCGAGGGAGGCGCGTCTAGGCCGAGAATGCGGCGGATGCAAGTCACTTGAATTGCCCCAATGGCAATAAGCGGTTGGCAAGCGCCTGGACCACGCGCGGATCGCCCGATTTGAGCGGCGTGATGAGCAGCGCCGCGCGCCGCTGGAGGATTCGGTCGAGCGCGGTCGGAGTCGCGCCGCGCGCGGCGGTTTCGGCAAGCGTCGCGCCGACCGGGTCCTTCGGGTCGATCGCGAGCCGCAGCAACGCCGCCAGCCCGGGGAACAACGCGCGCTGCCCGCCGAGCGCCACCGCACGGTCGAGCGCCTCGAGCCCAGACGCCTTGCGCGCCCCGAGCGCACCGCGCGCCATCAACTGGCCGAGCGACTTGACCGCGCTCAGGTGCCACGCCCCGAGCGCCGCCTGCGCCTCGGCATCGCGCGGGTTGCGCGCGGTGATCGCCTCGAACTGCGCCTTAGCGGACAGCGCATCGGCGCGGCTGTTGGTCAGTTTCGCGCGGTAGCTCGTCGCCATCGCACGCGTGAGCTGCGCCTCGGCATCGCCCGGCGCGTGCGCGAGCGTCGCTGCGGCGGTCGCCTCGACATTGGCGATCTGTCGCAGCGCGCTCGGTTTGTCCTGCGCGACAAAGGCGGTCTGCGTCAGCGTCTCCCGGCTGGTCTCGGCGAACGCAGCATTGAAGGGTCCTGCCGCCGCGGCGCTCACGAGAACGGCACCGAGGCACGCAACTGACTGTTTCTTCATACGATTCGCTACGCCTTTTCACTCGCCATCGCACCATCATGGCAAGCTAACGAATCATTCACCAGTTAGGGTGCGCCAGAAAGTCCCGTCCCACGCCTTGACGCTCATCTCGACCACGCCGAGATCGCGGATCGCGCGGCCGAACACCTTCGAATGCTCCGCCGCGCCATGCGCCGCGAGCGCCTCGGGCGAGGCCCAGCGTTCCGCGATGCGGATCACGTCCGGGTCGGCGACGTCGAACGCGAAGCTGTAGGCCTCGCACCCGTCTTCCTCGTTCACGCGCGCGACATGCGCGGCGAGCAGGTCGGTGATTTTCGCCGCATCGCCGGGCGCGGTGCGAATGTGTCCGAGAACGAGGATTGTCATGGTCGCGTCTCCAAAAGTCATGATCCGTTGCACCGAAGCGCATGAGATGATAGCGCGCGCCGCTTGTAGCGGGGTGTCTTCATCCCGCAATCCCGCTTGCCGATTGGCGCTGGCGGGCCAGTTTTACCAAGGTAGCCCATGTTCGCCACCCCCGCCTTCGCCCAGACTACAGGTGCCGCCTCCGGCTCCGACGGCTTTCTGTCGCTGCTCGTCAATTTCGGCCCGCTGCTGCTGGTGTTCGTCGCCTTCTACTTCATGATCCTGCGCCCGCAGCAGTTGCGCGCGCGCAACCAGGCCGCGGCGATCAATGCGGTCAAGAAGGGCGATTCGGTCGTCACCGCGGGCGGTATCGTCGGCAAGGTGACCAAGGTCGAGGACCGCTTCGTCGAGGTCGAGATCGCGCCCACCACGCGCATCCGCGTCGTCAAGGCGACCCTCGCCGAAGTGACGCCGCTCGGCTCCAAGCCCGCGAACGACTGATCCGATGCTCGATTTTCCCCGCTGGAAGGTCATTTCGATCTTCGCTTTCCTCGCCGCGCTGATGGCGCTGGCGATCCCGAGCTTCCTGCCCGAGTCGGTCACCGACCGCTGGGGCGCGTTCCCGCATCCGCGGGTCAACAAGGGGCTCGATCTGGCGGGGGGCAGCTATCTGCTGCTCGAGGCGAATACCGACGAGCTGGTCAAGAACCGGCTCGAGGCGATGCGCGAGCAGATCGTCTCGCAAATGGCGCTCAGTCCCGCGATACCGATCGGCGACATCGCGACCGACAACGGCAAGCTCAGCTTCATGCTGCGCAACGTCACCCAGCTCGATGCCGCGCGCGAGCGCCTCAACAAGCTGACCGGCGGGGTCGGCCTGACCGGGCAGCGCGACTGGGACCTGCAGGTGGTCGATTCGTCGCGCGTCGTGATGACCCCGACCGAGGCGGGCATCAACGCCTCGATCAAGGAAGCGATGGCGACCGCGACCGACGTCGTGCGGACCCGCATCGACAAGCTCGGCACCAAGGAGCCGACGATCGTCGGCCAGGGCACCAGCCGGATCGTCGTTCAGGTTCCGGGTCTCAAGGACCCCCGCGCGCTGCGCGAGCTGATCGGCAAGACCGCCAAGCTCGAATTCAAGATGGTCGCGGACCAGCCTTACACCCCGGGCGGGATCATCCCGGCGGGCACGCAGGCGCTCCCCTATCCGGAGGGCGGCCCCGGCGCGAAGATCCTCGTCAAGCGTCAGGCGATCCTGACCGGCGACCAGCTGCTGACCGCCAAACAGGCGTTCAAGCAGGAGGACAACGCCCCGATCGTCGACTTCAGCTTCAACTCGGACGGCGGGCGCAAGTTCGCCGAAGTGACGCAGGCGAACACCGGCAAGCGCTTCGCGGTGATCGTCGACGATGCGGTCATCTCGGCCCCGCGCATCAACACGCCGATCCTCGGCGGTGCAGGCTATATCGAGGGTTCGTTCACGGTCGAATCCGCGAACAATCTCGCGATTGCGCTGAGCTCGGGCAAATTGCCGATCTCGCTCAAGATCGTCGAGGAACGCACCGTCGGCCCCGACCTCGGGCAGGAATCGATCAACGCGGGCGTCCGCGCTTCGGCGATCGCGGTCATTCTGGTGATCGTGTTCATGATCGCGACCTATGGCCGCTTCGGTTTCTATGCGGACTATGCGGTCATCATCAACGTGGTGGTCATCATGGGGGTGCTGGCGCTGCTCAACGGCACGCTGACCCTCCCGGGGATCGCCGGCTTCGTGCTGACGATCGGCACCGCGGTCGACGCGAACGTGCTGATCAACGAGCGTATCCGCGAGGAACGCCGGCGTGGCCGCAGCGTGATCCAGTCGGTCGAGCTGGGCTATAAGGAAGCGAGCCGGACGATCTTCGAGGCGAACGCGACGCATGCCATCTCGGGTGTCATCATGCTGATGCTCGGTTCGGGTCCGGTGAAGGGCTTCGCGGTCGTGCTGCTGATCGGCATCATCACCTCGGTGTTCACCTCGGTGACGTTCACCCGGATGCTCGTGGTGTTGTGGATTCGCCGCAACCGCCCGACCGAAATCAACATTTGATCGGCCAGACACCATGCGCCTCCTGAAAATCGTTCCCGACAACACCAACCTCCCCTTCGTCTCGCTGCGCAAATGGGCGTTCGGGCTGACCATGCTGCTGTCGATCGCCGCGATCGGCCTCGTCTTCGCGCGCGGGCTCAACCTCGGCGTCGATTTCGTCGGCGGCCTGATGATCGAGGAGAAGTTCGCCTCTCCGCCGTCGCTTGACAAGCTGCGCAGCACGATCGACCGGCTCGAGCTGGGCGAGGCACGGCTCCAGACGGTCGGCAACGACAATACCATCTCGATCAAGCTGCCCCCGCCGCAGAGCAGCGACGAGGGTGCCGCCAACCGCATCGTCCAGCAGGTCCAGTCCGCGATCACGCGCGACTTCCCCGATGCGCGGTTCTCGCGGCAGGATTCGGTCAGCGGCAAGGTCTCGGGCGAGCTGATCTGGAAGGGCATCCTCGCGGTTGTGCTCGCGGTCGTCGGGATCGGCCTGTTCGCGATCTTCCGGTTCGAATGGCAGTTCGGCGTCTCGACCGTCGTCGCGATCGTCCACGACGTGCTGATGACGCTCGGCTTCTTCGCGCTGACGCGGTTCGAGTTCGACCTCAACATCGTCGCCGCAGTGCTGACGATCATCGGTTACTCGATCAACGACAAGATCGTCATCGACGATCGCATCCGCGAGAACATGCGCCGCTATCGCAAGATGGACATGTCGGGGATCGTCGATCTCTCGGTCAACGAGACGCTCCCGCGCACCGTGATGACCTCGGTCACGATCCTGCTCGCGCTGTTCGCGCTGCTGATCTTCGGTGGCCCGGTGCTGCGCGGCTTCACCGCGGCGATGATCCTCGGCATCTTCGTCGGGACCTATTCGTCGATCTACGTGTCGTCGTCGCTGCTGATCACGCTGGGCCTGCGCCCCGATCCGAGCCTCGCCGAGCCGGTCGCTACGCCAAAGCCGGCCAAGCCGCGCTGATGCAGATCGAAAGCGCGAGCGGGACCGGCCCGGCGATCACCGGCTTTTCGGCCAAGGGCTATAAAGTCGAGGCCGGGTCGTTCCGCGGCGTGTACCGCGCGCTGACGATCACGCCCGACGCGGTCGCCGAATGGGACGCGCCCGCGCTCGAGACGCTTTCGCCCGAATCGTTCGCCGACCTGCTCGCGATCGATCCGCGCCCCGAGTTCCTCCTCCTCGGCACCGGCGCGACGATGCAGCGCCCCGCCCCCGCCTTCATCCGCGCGCTCGAGGCGCGGGGGATCGGGGTCGAGGCGATGGACAGCCGTGCGGCGGCCCGTGCCTGGGCCGTGCTGCGTGGAGAGGGCCGCTGGGTCGTCGGCGCGCTCTATCCGCTTTGATCGGCTGACGCGGCGCGCTATTGCTTTGCGGAACATGCGCCTGCGTCTGCGTCTGATATGGTGCTTCCCCGGCGAAGGCCACTAGCAGAAGCGCAACGCGAACAGGTCGGGACCGTATCGATGAAATCGCTTGCCGCCATCCTGCTGGCCACCGCCGCCCCGACCATCGCGGCGGCGCAGGTGCCATCCCCGCCCCCACCGCAGGCTGCGCTCAAATACGTCAGCCCCGACGAATGGCTCTGCCGCCCCGGCCGCAGCGATGCGTGCTCCGCCAATCAGGACGCGACGATCGTCCGCGCCGACGGATCGCGGACGATCGAACGGTTCGACCGCGACGAGAACCCGAAGTTCGATTGCTTCTACGTCTATCCGACCGTCTCGGCCGACCCCGCCCCCAATAGCGACATGATCGCCGGCCCCGAGGAAATCGCGGTCGCGGGCAGCCAGGCCGCACGCTTCACCAAGCATTGCCGCGTGTTCGCGCCGCTGTACCGGCAGGTCACGCTGCTCGCGCTGCGCGAGGCGTTGCAGGGCAAGCCGATGCCCGACGTCCGCGCGCGCGCCTATGCCGACGTGAAGGCGGCGTGGGACGAATATCTCGCCTATGACAATCACGGCCGCGGCGTCGTGCTGATCGGCCACAGCCAGGGCGCGGGGCTGCTCAAGGACCTGATGGCGCGCGAGATCGAGGGGAAACCGGTCCAGCGCCAGATCATCTCGCTGATCATCCCCGGCACCAACGTCGCGGTCCCGGTCGGGAAGGACGTCGGCGGCGACCTCAAGTCGACGCCGTTGTGCCGCAGCAACAAGCAGAGCGGGTGCGTCGTCAGCTACGTCAGCTTCCGCGCGGAGACGCCGCCGCCCGAGTTCAGCCGCTTCGGGTCGGTCGACCAGCCCGGCATGACCGCCGCCTGCGTCGACCCCGCCGCGCTCGACGGCCAGCCCAAGCCGACCGACGCGTATCTCGGCGCGCGCGGCGCCGGGATGGGCAGCGCGCCGCAACCCGCATGGAGCCGCGACGGCGCGCCCGTTACCACGCGCTTCGTCAAGGTCCCGGGCCTGATCAGCACGCGCTGCGCCACGTCGGGGCGGTTCAGCTATCTCGCGGTGACGACCAACGCCAATCCGGACGACAAGCGCACCGACACGATCGTCGGCGAGATCCTGCGCGACGGGCACCCGCTCGCGGCGTGGGGGCTTCACCTGATCGACCTGCCGATCGAGATGGGGGATCTGGTCGAACTGACCGAGGATCAGGCGAAGGCGTGGCTCGCGAAGAACCCGCCCTCACCCGCGGGCTGACACCAGTCCGGCGAGATGCGCGTAGAGCGCGGCGGTGTTGGCGGGCCAAGTAAAACGCGCCGCCCCCCGCCGCACTGCGATCGGATCGGTCGCCTGCGCCAGCACCGCGCGAATCCCCGCCGCGAACGCTTCGGGGGTCCGCGCGACGATGCGCCCGTATGCGGGGTCACTCACGACCTCGCACGCGCCACCGGCGTCCGCGATCACGATCGGCGTCCCGCAGCCGAGCGCCTCGACCCAGGCGTTGGCGAGCCCCTCGGAATCGGACGCGAGCGCCATCGCGTCGGCGGCCGCGAGCAGCGCGGGCAGATCGGCATGCGGCACCGATCCGAGCAGCGTCACCCGCCCCGCGACCCCGCGTGCTTCCGCCTGCGCCTGAAGCGCGGCGCGTTCCGGCCCCTCGCCTGCGATGATCAGCGTCGCATTGGGAAGCGCGGCGAGCGCGTCGATCACCACGTCATGGCGCTTGCGCCGGATCAACGCGCCGAGCGAGACGATCAGCGGACCGACCACCCCGAGCGCGGCCTTGGCACCGCTACGGTCGCCGGGCGCGAACCGGTCGAGGTCGACCCCGGTGTGGTGCAGCCGGATCCGCTCGCCCGGCATGCCGAGCGCGATCATGTCGGCGCGCATCGCCTGCGACACCGCAAGCATTCCGCCCGCCGCCTGCCCCGCGGCGATCACCTGCCGTGCGGTCGCGGGCGCGCGGCCCCAATGGTGGATGTCCGCGCCACGCGCCTTGATCGACACCGGCACGCCGAAATGCCGGCCGAGCGCGATCGCAGCAGGGCCGTCGGGGAAGAAGAATTCGGCATCGATCACGTCGAACGGAAAGTCGCGCCGCAGCGCGGTCAGCAGCGGGATCAGCGCGCGCGTCAGCGCCCGCGCATGGAACCGCCCGCCGGTCCCGGGAAGCGTGAGAAACCGCGGTCGGCGGACGTCGAGCCCCTTCCAGCGCT
This sequence comes from Sphingomonas sp. PAMC 26621, assembly GCF_000251145.1. GTDB lineage: Bacteria > Pseudomonadota > Alphaproteobacteria > Sphingomonadales > Sphingomonadaceae > Sphingomonas. The sequence continues at coordinate 76,310 of NZ_AIDW01000022.1, forward strand.
CCTGCCGTGGCACGCCCGCGAGCCCCGCAAAGCGCGTATGGCGCGAGAGCGGCCACGGCGGCAAACCGACCGGCGCGACGACGCGCAGGTCGACGTCCGGGTGTGCCGCGAGCCCGAGCGTCTGGCGTTCGACGAACACCCCGAAATTGGGCCGCGTCGCATCGGGAAACAGGGTGGCCAGGGTCAGGACGCGGAGCATGCCGCCCCGCTACCGGGTTTCCGCCAAAACGAAAAGCGGTGCCGTCACCCCGGCGAAACGCGGGGTGACGGCCACCGGGGAATCAGATCCGCTTCGATCCCGGATACGCCAGTGCCAGATCGCTCCCCGCATCCGCCTTGATCTCGCAGCGCCCCTCGAGCGTCAGGCATTCGCCCGCCTTGAACGCAACGCCATCTGCGACCCCCGCGCCGGTCAGCGGCACCAGCCACCCGGTCAGCCCCGCGGGGAGATCGACCACGCGCTCGCCCCCGGCGAAGCGCTCGATCACGAATTTCGGCCCCTCGGCAAGCACCTGATGATCCTTGCCGTCCTGCGGCGGGGTCGGCAGCGGGACGAACGGCTCGGGATCGGAAACCTTGACCCCGGCATCGAGATGCAATTCACGGTCGCTGCCGTAGTCGTACAGCCGGTACGTCAGGTCGACATTCTGCTGGATCTCGACCACCGTGATCCCCGCGCCGATCGCATGGACCGTGCCCGCCTCGGAATAATAGAAATCGCCCGCCTTCACCGGCTTCCAGTCGAGCAGATGCTCGATCGAGCCGTCGAGCGACGCCGCGCGCAGTTCGTCCGAGGTCATCGGCTTGAGCGTGCCGAGCGCGATCGTCGAATCGGGTTCCGCCGCGAGGATGATCCACGCCTCGTCCTTGCCGCGCGGATAGCCCGCCGCTTGTGCCGCGGCATCGTCGGGATGGACCTGGACCGACAGTTTTTCGCTCGTGAAAAGATACTTTACGAGCAGGTCGGGCTCGCCCGCATGCGGAGTCTGGAACCACACCTCGCCGATCTTCTCGCCGTCCGCCGCCGGATCGGGAAAACCGGGCCACAGCGTGTGGCGTCCCCAAGGCTTTTCAACGCGTTTGGTGGCGAGCAAGGTGGCGGTCACGGGTTTGTGTCTCCTGAAGCGATTCATGTCGCAAACGCAGCATTCGCGCGAAGTGATCCGCGCCTGCCGAGAAACGATCAAGCAAAAAGCGCCGGGCGGAAGCCGCGCCGGGGGAAACCCCGCCGAAAAACATTGTTCGCGCCTCCACGCTTCGGCTAAGACCGGCCCCGATGCGTACCCCACATGCCCGCTCGCCCCTGTTTCGTGCCACAGCGCTCGCGCTGATCGCCGCCACCGCCTTCACCACCGCAGGCTGCGCGAAGCGTGGCAAGTCCGATATCCCGTATATCGCGCGCGACGTCGGCACGCTGTACACGACCGCGCGCCAGCGGCTCGACAATGGCGATTACAAGATCGCGGCGGCGCTGTTCGACGAGGTCGAGCGCCAGCACCCCTATTCGGTGTGGGCCCGCCGCGCGCAGTTGATGAGCGCGTTCAGCTATTATCTCGCGCATGATTACACCGCCTCGATCCTGTCGGCGCAGCGCTTCCTGTCGGTCCACCCGGGCAACCGCGACGCGCCTTATGCCTATTACCTCGTCTCGCTCGGCTATTACGAGCAGATCAGCGACGTCACGCGCGACCAGAAGATCACGCAGCAGGCGCTCGATTCGCTCGGCGAACTGACGCGGCGCTATCCCAACACCAAATATGCCGCCGACGCGCGGCTCAAGATCGATCTCGTCCGGGATCACCTCGCGGGCAAGGAAATGGAAATCGGCCGCTTCTACGAGCGTCGCGGCCTGTGGCTCGCCGCCGACGGCCGGTTCCGTCACGTGGTCGAGGATTATCAGACCACCACGCACGCGCCCGAGGCGCTGATGCGCTTGACCGAGACGTCGCTCGCGCTCGGCGTGCCGGACGAGGCGCGCAAGGCCGCCGCGGTGCTCGGCGCGAACTATCCCGGCACGCAATGGTATGAGCGCGCGTACAAGCTGTCGCAGGAACATCCCCCCGTCGCGGTCGCCGCGATTGCGCCGGGCCAGCCGATCGTCCCGCTCAACAGCACGCTCAGCATCCCGACCAAGTCGAAGGAGATCAACCGCGACACGCGCGCGGCGCCGGTCACCAACGGATCGTCGACCAACCCGGGCAACCCCAACCCGGGCCAGTAGGCCCGGTGCAGCGCGTTCCGCCGCGGCCGGATGCAAAGAACAATTCCGGAACGCCGCGGGATAGGCTAGAGGCGACGGCACGATGCTGATTTCGCTGTCCATTCGCGACGTCGTCCTGATCGAAGCGCTCGATTTGCACTTCGTCGAAGGGCTTGGCGTGCTCACCGGGGAAACCGGCGCGGGCAAGTCGATCCTGCTCGATGCGCTCGGCCTCGCGCTCGGCGGGCGCGGCGAGGCGGGCCTCGTCCGGCAGGGCGCGACGCAGGCGGTCGTCACCGCGACCTTCGACACCCCCGCCCCCGATGGCCCGATCGCGGCAGCGCTCGCCGAGAACGGGTTCGACAGCGATCCCGGCGAACCGCTGTTGATCCGCCGCATCGTCAAGGCCGATGGCGGCAGCCGCGCGTTCGTCAACGATCAGCCCGCCTCCGCCGGTCTGCTGCGCGAGATGGCGCAGCATCTGGTCGAGATCCACGGCCAGCATGACGACCGGGGTCTGCTCAATGCGCGCGGGCATCGCGCCTTGCTCGATTCGTTCGGCCGCGTCGATACCGCCGCCACCGCAGCCGCCTACAAGGCATGGCGCGCCGCCGAAGGCGCGCTCGCGACCGCACATGCGACGATCGAGACCGCGGCACGCGACCGCGAATGGCTCGAGCACAGCGTCGCCGAATTGCGCGCGCTCTCCCCCGAACCGGGCGAGGAGGAAACCCTTGCCGAACGCCGCCGCTCGATGCAGCGTTCGGAGAAGATCGCCGACGATCTGTCCGCGATCGAGAACTGGCTCGAGGGGTCCGATGGCGGCCTTGCGCAGCTCCGCCAGGCCGCACGCGTGCTCGAACGCGTCGCAGAGGATCATGCGTCGCTGGCCGAAGCGCTCGCCGCGATCGATCGCGCGGTGATCGAGGGTGCGGTCGCCGAGGAACAGTTGCGGATCGCCAAGACCGACCTGTGGTTCGATCCGTCCGCGCTCGAGGATGACGAGACGCGCCTGTTCGAATTGCGCGGGATGGCGCGCAAGCACCGCGTCCAGCCCGACGAGCTGGCGGATCTCGCCGCGGACCTGGAGGCGAAACTCACCGCGCTCGATGCGGGCGAGGAAGGCATCGCCGCGCTCGAACGCAAGCTCGCGACCGCGCGCGCCGACTTCGACCGCGCCGCCACCACGCTGACCAAGGCGCGCACCGCCGCCGCCGAGCGACTCGACGCCGCCGTGCGGGGCGAGCTCGCACCGCTCAAGCTGGATGCCGCACGGTTCCGCACCGTCGTCGCCCCGGCCTCTGCGGACGCATGGTCGAGCGCGGGCAAGGACCGGGTCGAGTTCGAGATTTCGACCAACCCCGGCGCGCCGTTCGCACCGCTCGTCAAGATCGCCAGCGGCGGCGAATTGTCGCGCTTCATCCTCGCGCTCAAGGTCGCGCTTGCCGAACAGGGCAGTGCGGCGACGATGATCTTCGACGAGATCGACCGCGGCGTCGGCGGCGCGGTGGCGAGCGCGATCGGCGACCGACTCGCGCGGCTCGCGGGGGGCACGCAGGTGCTCGTCGTCACGCACAGCCCGCAGGTCGCGGCACGCGGCGCGCAGCATCTGCTGATCGCCAAGCGGCATGACGGCGTGGTCACCCGCACGGGCGTCACCGCGCTCGACGATGCCGACCGCCGCGAGGAAATCGCGCGGATGCTGTCGGGTGCGGAGATCACCCCCGAAGCGCGCGCGCAGGCGGACCGGTTGCTCGAGACGGTGTAGCGCGGGCGCTGCCGCGTCGCCTGAACCCTGCCCGTCAGGCCCCTACGCTCGGCGGGATGCGGCCTTTCCAACGCCCCCGGTCAGAACGGAATCGTCACCGTCACCATCACGCGTTTGTCGTTCAGCCGACCGGGCGTGGTGTACAGATTCCCCCGCACCCCCTTTCCCAGATCGACCCCGATCCCCGGGCCGCCCACCCCCGCATAGCGTTCGGGTAGCGTCTTCAGCCGGTATTTCTCAGCGGCGTCGCGCGTGCCGCACACCACGATGTCGCCTCCGGGCTCCCCCGCGGGACAGGTGGAGGGCCGCCACGGCGGTGGCAAATCGACCGTCTTGCGCGAGTCCGCCGCCGGTGCGGGCGGGGCCGCCAGTTGCAGGACAGCAACGATCGGAAGGATCGGAAGCATCATAAACCGTTCTCCGCGCGGCCAATCGTGCCGAGGCTATGGTAGATCGCGTGGTCCCGCAATCGCCGACCAAGCAAAAGCCGCGACAAGCCCGTAATAACCTGCTACACCACCCAAATCGCGCGACACCGCTCCCAAGCATCGCGCGGCTGAGAGACGTACCGCGCTCCCGCTTGTTACCCCGGACGCGCTTCGTGTTTCTCGACTTTTCTCTTTCAGGTCAGCCTGTTCGCAGCGGTTTTTCCGCGCACGGTTGATCAAACGCCATCGGGTGCGCCGGCCGGGGCCGGACGACGCACTCGTCTTCGATCTCGGCCCCATCCGGATGCTGCCCAAGAGGGGTACCGTCCGGGCTTAAGGAATACGTTATGGCTATCGGCACAGTTAAGTTCTTCAACGCCGACAAGGGTTATGGTTTCATCGCGCCTGAGGGCGGCGGTGGTGATGCGTTCGTCCACATCAGCGCAGTGGAAGCTGCCGGTATGGCAACGCTCGATCGCGACCAGCGCGTCTCGTACGAGCTGGAAGAAGATCGTCGCGGCAAGGTCTCGGCTGTAAAGCTCGCCCAGGCCTGATCGGTTTACGATCCGGGGGTGTCGCCGTCACGGCGGCACCCTTGCTCGCTTCACGGTGGGCTCGTTCCTTTCATGCGTGGAGACCTCCGACGAACACTACAGCCCTGTTCTATCGCGATCGTGCCCGCCAGGCCGAAACCGATGCATCCGCCGCCACGCTCGACAATGTCCGCAGCCGCTGGTTGCGCGCCGCCAAGGCATGGGACGAAATGGCCTCCCGCGCGGAAAAGACCGCCGAGCGCCGATCGACCAACGAGGAAGCCAAGCATCTCGCCGAAATGGACGCGAGCGAAGACGATTGACTTGAACTGCGCCGTGGCCCTCCGCTAGCGCAGGGGCCATGGACGCCCCCCTCCCCACTACAGACTCCGCCGCCGCCACCGAACTCGCGCAGCTTGCCGACGAGATCGCACGCCACAACCGGCTTTATCATACCGACGACGCACCCGAAATTTCGGATGCCGCCTATGACGCGCTGGTCCGCCGCAACGCCGCGCTCGAAGCCGCCTTCCCGCACCTGATCCGCAGCGACTCGCCGAGCGTCCAGGTCGGTGCCGCCCCCGCCGCGCATCTCGCCAAGGTCGCGCACGCGCGCCCGATGATGAGCCTCGAGAACGCCTTCGCCCCCGACGAGGCGATCGAATTCGTCGCACGCGTCCGCCGCTTCCTCAACCTGCCCGAAGACGCCGCCGTCGCGTTCACCGCCGAGCCCAAGATCGACGGCCTGTCCTGCTCGCTCCGCTACGAGAACGGCACGCTCGTCCAGGCACTCACCCGCGGCGATGGCACGGTCGGCGAGGACGTCACCGCCAATGTCGCGACGATCCCCGACATTCCCGCCATGCTCAAGGGCGACGCCCCCGCAGTGTTCGAGATCCGCGGCGAGGTCTATATGGCCAAGGCCGATTTCGCCGCGCTCAACGCCCGCCTGCTCGCCGAGGCGGACACACCCGAGAAGGCGCGCCAGTTCGCCAACCCGCGCAACGCCGCCGCCGGCTCGCTCCGCCAGAAGGACGCCGCGGTCACCGCCAGCCGCCCGCTGCGCTTCCTCGCGCACGGCTGGGGCGAGACGACCGCGCTCCCCGCCGACACGCAATATGGCGTGATGCAGGCGATCGCCGGCTGGGGCCTCCCGGTCAGCGACCTGCTGATCGCCGCCCCCGACATGCCCGCCGCGCTCGCGCAATACGCGCAGATCGAGCACGCCCGCGCCGACCTGCCGTTCGACATCGACGGCGTCGTCTACAAGGTCGACCGGCTCGACTGGCAGGCGCGACTCGGCGCGGTGGCGAAGGCGCCGCGCTGGGCGCTCGCGCACAAGTTTCCCGCCGAGCGTGCCGAGACGGTGCTCGAGCGGATCGACATTCAGGTCGGCCGCACCGGCAAGCTCACCCCCGTCGCGCGGCTGACCCCGGTGACGGTCGGCGGTGTCGTCGTCACCAACGCCACGCTCCACAACAAGGACGAGGTCGAACGGCTCGGCGTCCGCCCGGGCGACCGGGTCGTTCTGCAGCGCGCGGGCGACGTCATCCCGCAGATCGTCGAGAATCTCACGCGCGAGGAGGACCGCGCGGCATGGGTCTTCCCGACGCAATGCCCCGAATGCCAGTCCGACGCGGTGCGCGAAGAGGGCGAAGTCGATATCCGCTGCACCGGCGGGCTGATCTGCCCCGCGCAGCGGATCGAGCGCCTGCGCCACTTCGTCAGCCGTGGCGCGCTCGATATCGAGGGGCTCGGGCTCAAGCAGATCGAGGACTTCTTCCGCGACGGGCTGCTCCATCACCCCGCCGACATCTTCCGGCTGACCGAGGCGCAACTGCTCGCGCGCAAGAAGGACGGGCGGGTGTGGGCGCGGAACCTGCTCGCGGCGATCGCGGCGAAGCGCGCGCCCGATCCCGCGCGCTTCCTGTTCGGGCTCGGCATCCGCCATGTCGGCGCGGTCACCGCGCGCGATCTGGTCAAGGCGTTCGGCACGGTCCAGCGAATCGCCGAGCTCGCCACCGCCGCGCACGACACCCCGGAGGCGCGACTCGAGCTCGAGTCGGTCGACGGTGTCGGCCCGGTCGTCGCCGAGGCGCTGGTCGATTTCTTCGCCGAACCGCATAACCGCGAGACCTGGGCGGATTTATTGTCGGAGGTGTCGCCACCGGCGTTCGTCTCCACCCTGCGGGAATCCCCGGTGACGGGAAAGACGGTGGTCTTCACCGGCAGCCTGGAGACGATGAGTCGCGACGAGGCAAAGGCGCAGGCGGAGACGCTGGGTGCCGGCGTCGCGGGGTCGGTGTCGGCCAAGACCGATCTCGTGGTGGCCGGCCCGGGCGCGGGGTCGAAACTGAAAAAGGCCGCGGAACTAGGGATTTCCGTCCTCGACGAAGCCGGCTGGGCGGCGCTCGTCCGCGACTTTGGGTGATGCTTTTTTGCAACGCACCATGAACGGATTGTAATCTTCCATTAAGTTCCCTCGAAACTGTCATCCAACCGAAATATTTCCCGTGCAGGGGCACGGACAAGACGATGCGGACAGGGTCACAGGCCCACCGCGATCGCTTTTTCCGAGATCCTGTAGGGGGACACTATGCGACACAATCTTCTTCTTGGCGCGGCCGTAGCGGCGCTGATCCTTCCCGCGGCGGCAAGCGCTCAGGAAACCACCGCCTCGATCCGCGGCACCGTCACCGCCGCCGGCGTCCCGGTTCCGGGTGCAAGCGTCGAAATCGTCGATGTCGCCTCGGGCACGCGCTCGACCACCACGACCGGCACTGACGGTGGCTATAACGCCAGCGGCCTGCGCGCCGGTGGTCCCTTCACGGTTTCGGTCAGCGCAGCCGGATATTCGACCGCACAGGTCACCGACGTCAACACGGTCGTCTCGCAGGCCTATGACCTGCCGATCGAGTTGGCCGCGTCATCCTCTGCTGATGGCCCCGACATCGTCGTGACGGCGTCGAGTCTGCCGCGCGCGCGCACCATTTCGCAGGGTCCCGCGACCGTCCTCAACGCTCGCCAGATCGCCAACATCGCAACCGTCAATCGCGACATCCGCGATCTGGTGCGCCGCGATCCGTTCGCGCGCCTTGACGACACCCCCACCGGCGGCCGTGCGATCTCCTTCGCGGGCCAGAACGCGCGCTTCAACCGCTTCTCGGTCGACGGCGTCGCGATCACCGACAACTTCGGCCTCAACACCGACGGCCTCCCCAGCCGCCGTTCGCCGATCCCGCTCGATGCGATCGGCCAGTTCCAGGCCCAGGTCGCGCCCTATGATGTACGCCAAGGCAACTTCCAGGGCGGCGCGATCAACATCGTGCTCAAGAGCGGCACCAACGAGTTCCACGGCACCGGCTTCTACGCGCTGTCGGGCGACGATTTCGTCGGCAGCCGCACCAAGGACATCAAGGTCAATGTCCCGAGCTTCAAGATCGAGAATTACGGCGCCGAGCTGAGCGGCCCAATCATCAAGGACAAGCTGTTCTTCATGGTCGCCGGCGAGCGGCTGCGCGGTGGTCGTCCGATCGCGGAAGGCCCGGTCGACAACAACGTCGGCACGGCGATCCCCGGCCTGACCCAGGCGCAGGTCGACAACATCTCGGCGATCGCGAAGAGCGTCTATAACTACGACACCGGCGGCGTTCAGCGGAATCTCGGCGACAAGGACGACCGCGTCGTCGCGAAGATCGACGCGAACATCACCGACGATCAGCGCCTGTCGTTGACCTACACCTACGCCAACGACGCGATCAACCTGCTCAACAACACCTTCACCACGCCGCCTCCCGGCCTCGGTCTGGCGTCGAACGCCTATATCCAGGGCAACCGCCTGCACACCGGCGTTGCGCAGTTGAACTCGACCTGGTCGGACAGCTTCTCGACCGAAATTCGCGCATTCTACAAGAACTACACGCGCATCCAGGATCCGCTGCTCGGCCGCGGCTTCGCGCAATTCCGCGTCTGCACCAACCCGACCAGCACGCAGGCCGGCAACAACCTGACCGCGTGCGACGGCAACGCGCCCGTCGTCTCGTTCGGCCCGGACAACTCGCGCCAGACCAACGCGCTGCACACCGAGACGTGGGGCGGCCTCGTGCAGACCCGCCTGACGCTCAACAACCACGACCTGCGCCTGTACGGCGAATTCCAGGACGTGTCGGTGTTCAACTCGTTCGTGCAGAACAGCGCGGGCAACTATTATTTCGACTCGATCGCGGACTTCACCAACCGTCAGGCCAACACCCTGACCTACGCCAACGCGATCCCCTCGCTGGTGCCGGACGATGCCGCCGCCAAGTTCCGCTACCAGAGCCTCAACTTCGGCATCATGGACGCGTGGAAGATCACCGACACGTTCAACCTGAACTACGGCATGCGCTACGATCTGTACGCGATGCACAGCAACCCGGCGCTCAACGCGGCCTATGTCACGCGCTACGCAAACGGCGCGATCGTCAACGGCGAACTCAAGACGATCGGTGCGAACACCACCAACATCTCGGGCTTCGGTCTCTTCCAGCCGCGCGTCGGCTTCGACTGGAAGCCGTTCACGCGCCTCAGCATCCGTGGCGGTGGCGGCATCTTCGGCGGCGGCACCCCCGACGTCTATGTGTCGAACAGCTTCTCGAACACGGGCGTCCTGACCAACTCGATCTCGGTCAACCGCAGCGCGACGGGGATCGGCTGCACCACGCTGACCACGGCGGCACAGTGCCAGGCCGCGCTCAACGGCGTGACCGGAACGAGCATCCCGGGCGCGGTCAACACCTACCTCAGCGGCACGACCGCGGCACCTGCTTCGACCACCAACGCGCTGGATCCGAACTTCAAGATCCCGTCGCAGTGGCGCGCAACGCTGAGCACGGAATACACCGCCAACCTCGGGCCGCTCGGCGACAACTGGATCTTCGGTGCGGACTTCCTGTACTCGAAGGTTCGCAACCAGGTGTACTTCACCGACATCCGCTCGCAGCCGATCGCCGGTTCGCTGACCCCGGATGGCCGCCAGCGCTACCGCAACATCATCGATGGCGCGGCGAGCACCAACACCAACACCGACATCCTGCTGACCAACACGACCAAGGGCCGTTCGTACATCGCGGTTGCGCGCCTCGACAAGACGTTCGACTTCGGGCTGAACATCAACGGCAGCTTCACCTATCAGGACGTCAAGGACGCCGCCCCGGCAACCTCGTCGACCGCAGGATCGAACTACAGCAACGGCGCGTTCTTCGATCCGAACAACGTCCAATATGGTATCTCGAACGATCAGGTTAAGTACTTCTTCAAGTACAGCCTGACATACGATCATGCTTTCTTCCGCGACTATAAGACGACCTTCGCACTGTTCGGGGAATCGCGCATCGGCCATCCGTTCAGCTACACGTTCCAGGACTTCGGCGGCACGCGCTCGGCGGTGTTCGGGACGACGGGTGTCAGTTCGGGTTCGGGCACGGGCGGCAACCGCTACCTGATGTATGTGCCGACGCTGACCGACACGCGCGTGTCCTACGTCGATGCCGCAACCCGCAATGCGGTCAACGCGTTCATCGATGCATCAGGTCTGGGCAAGTATCGGGGCCAGGTCGCACCACGCAACGCCTTCCACTCCAAGTGGTTCACGCGTCTCGACCTTCACCTGGCGCAGGAACTGCCGACCTATGTCGGCAAGTCGCGCGTCACGGTGTTCGCTGACATCGAGAACGTCACCAACCTGATCAACAAGAACTGGGGCCAGACCCGGGAATATGTGTTCCCGTACAACGCCGCCGTGGTTCGCGTGCAGTGCCTGACCACCGCCGGCAATGCCGACGGCGCCGGGACCGTCGCGACGAGCGCCGCCCAGAATTGCGCGCAGTATCGTTACTCGCCGGCCGGTGGCGCTACGTCGTTCACCCCGCCGACCGACCAGGTTTACGTCAACCAGTCGCTTTACTCGATCCGCATCGGCGCTCGCTTCAGCTTCTAAAGCGCGCTCCGAAGCTTCCTGGATCAACTGGCCGCCGTTCCTTCGGGAACGGCGGCCTTTTCTTTCATGCCGAGCTCCGGCGTCATACGGACAGGGACACGACCACACCCCGTTCGTTTCGAGCGAAGTCGAGAAACCGGGCACAGCGCAGGTTTCTCGACTTCGCTCGAAACGAACGGGGTCCGGTTCCGTCAAGCGTTCGTCAGGCCTAAAACGCCCCCGCCTCAGCCGCCGCCTTCGCATAGATCGAATTGATCGGCCGCGAGAACACCCGCCCCACCATCGGCTCGAAGAACGACAGCGGCGCGCTTTCGAACGCGGGGTCGAACGCCGCTTGGTCGTATTTCTCGCAGAATTCCGCGCACGCCTCGAAATGCGGATGCCCGCGATACGCCTCACGCAAGTCGCGATCCGCGCCGATGTAGTGGAAGAAATAATAGCCTTGGAACACGCCGTGAGTATTGGCGATCCAGTGCAGTTCCTCCGAGACGAACGGGCGCAGCATCGCGGCGGCGATCTCGGGGTGGTTATACGTCCCCAGCGTGTCGCCGATGTCGTGGAGCAGCGCCATCACGACATACGCCTCGTCGCGCCCGTCCAGATGCGCGCGCGTCGCGGTCTGGAGCGAATGTTGCAGCCGGTCGACCGGAAACCCGCCGTAGTCGCCATCGAGCAGCTTGAGATGCGTCAGCACGCGTCCCGGCAAGGTCTTGGCGAAATCGCCGAAATGCGACCCGATGATCCGCCAGTCGGCCTGGGTGCCGTGCTCCATCGCGGTGAACTGCGCGCGCTCGGGCATGTCGTTCATGGCTATCCTTTCCAAGGGTACGGGCCGCATCTGCCGCGCGGCATCGTGCCCTGATCATAGCGCGCTTTGCGCTTCCCGCCAGCCGGGCTAGAACGCGCGCCATGCCGCTGACCACAAAGCCCACCGTATTCTCGCGGCCGTTCTTCGAGGACAAGAGCCGAGCCTTCTGGACGCTGCAGGCGGCCGGCTGGACCGGCTATCTCATCCTGCGCGGCGTCTCGAGCGTCTCCAACGCCAGCGAAGTCTCGGTCATCATCCCGGTCGTGATCGAATCGATCGTCGGCTACAGCATCACGCTGTTGCTCTCGACGCTGTACCAGATGTACCGCCGCCAGCCGCGACTCGCGATGGCGCTGCTGACGATCGCGACGCTCGCGGTCGCCACGCTGCTCTACGCGGTGCTCGACGCGTTTTCGTTCTCGTTCATCAAGTCCTCGACCCCGGGGCTGACGGTCAGCCTCGTGCTGGGGACGATCTTCCTCAACTTCACCGTGCTCGCGGGGTGGACCGCGCTGTATTTCGGGATCAATTTCTACCTGATCGTCGAGGAACAGATCGACCAGCTCGCCACGCTCGAGAACACCGCCTCGTCGGCGCAGCTCGCGATGCTGCGCTATCAGCTCAACCCGCATTTCCTGTTCAACACGCTCAACTCGATCTCGACGCTGGTGCTGCTCAAGGAAACCGAGCGCGCGAATGCAATGCTCGGACGGCTGTCCGCCTTCCTGCGCTACACGCTCGCCAACGAGCCGACCGCGCATGTCACGGTGCAGCAGGAATTCGAGACGCTGAAACTGTATCTCGAGATCGAGAAGATGCGCTTCGAGGAACGGCTGCGCCCGCATTTCGAGGTCGATCCACGCGCCGCGCGCGCGCGGCTGCCCTCGTTGCTGCTCCAGCCGCTGGTCGAAAACGCGATCAAGTACGCGGTGACCCCCCAGGAAGATGGCGCGGATATCAGCGTCAGCGCGCGGCTCAACGGGGATCGGGTGCAGATCGTCGTATCCGACACCGGTCCCGGGTTGAACGAAGCCAAGGCTCGGACAAGCGTTTCCGCGAGCCAACCCCTTTCCACCGGGGTCGGGCTTGCCAATATCAGGGAGAGACTGGCCCAAGCGTTCGGGCCGGACCACAAGTTCGAGACACGATCGATCCCGGGGGGCGGATTCGGGGTCGAGATTGAAATCCCGTTCCAGCTCGAGGAACCGAAGAAAGAGGCCGCATGACGATCCGAACCATCCTCGTCGACGACGAGAAACTCGCCACCCAGGGGCTTCAGCTCCGGCTGGCGGCGCATGAAGACATCGAGATCATCGACACCTGCCAGAACGGCCGCGAGGCGATCCGCAGCATCAAGACGCACAAGCCCGACCTGGTCTTCCTCGACATCCAGATGCCGGGGTTCGACGGCTTCTCGGTCGTCCAGGGGCTGATGGAGGTCGAGCCCCCGCTGTTCGTCTTCGTCACCGCTTATTCCGACCACGCGCTCAAGGCGTTCGAAACCGATGCGGTGGATTATCTGATGAAGCCGGTCGAGGAGAGCCGCCTCGCCGACACGCTCGACCGTGTTCGCCAGCGCCTGTCCGAGAAGCGCGGCGCGACCGAGGTCGACCGGCTCAAGGAAGTGATCGCCGAGATCGCACCCGATTCAGTCGAGAATCTCACCGACGGTGGCGAGCAGGTCTCGTCCAACCGGTTCGAGAAGCTCATCAACATCAAGGACCGCGGGCAGATCTTCCGCGTCGACGTCGACACGATCGAGCGGATCGACGCCGCGGGCGATTACATGTGCATCTACACCGGCGACAACACGCTGATCCTGCGCGAGACGATGAAGGATCTGGAAAAGCGCCTCGATCCGCGCCGGTTCCAGCGGGTGCATCGCTCGACCATCGTCAACCTCGACCTGGTCAAGGAAGTGAAGCCGCATACCAATGGCGAATGCTTCCTGGTGCTCCAGTCGAACGCCCAGGTGAAGGTGTCGCGCTCGTATCGCGACGTGGTCGCGCGCTTCGTGCACTAACTGAATGCTCCCCTCCCCTTCAGGGGAGGGGCTGGGGGTGGGGCTGTGTCTCACAGAGCGCAGCGCTCGGGACTTCCCCACCCCAACCCCTCCCCTGAAGGGGAGGGGCTTGAGAAGAAGAAACTCAGGCCTCTGCGCCCTCGCCAGCCTCGGCTGGCCGCTCGAACCACGCCTCGACCTCGCCCGACAGCTTCAAAGTGAGCGGCTGCCCATGCCGGTCGACCTTCTTGCCGAGCGCGACGCGGATCCAGCCTTCCGAGCGGCAATATTCCTCGACGTCGGTGCGCTCGGCACCCTTGAAGCGGATGCCGATCCCGCGCGACAGCTTGTCCTCGTCGAAGAACGGGCTGCGTGGGTTGGAGGAGAGGCGGTCGGGGGGGAGATCGGTGTCGGTCATGATGGTCGCGCTCATGACGCAAAACGCAGCAATAGGCCAGACACGAAAACGGCGCGGACATAAGCCCGCGCCGTCTTTCAGCCCCCGTCTTTCAGCCCCCGCGCCCGTCAGCGATCAATCGCAGACGCGGACCCGGACGTAATCGTCGTAATAGCGGTCGTAGCGCCGCTCGACCCAGCACCGGCCCCAGTCGCGCTGCGAACGATAGGCATAATAGCCATCGTTCGGATAATAGCCGTGGCTGCGATAATAGCCGTCGTCGTAATAGGGCTGATACCCGCGCTGGCGGTAATAATCGTCGCGGTAGCGGTCGTTGCGGTTCGACGTCAGCGCCGCACCGATCGCAAGGCCCGCGATCCCGGCGACGACGGCAGTCCCGGCACCGTTGTTATACCCGCGATACCCACCGCGATAGCCACCGTAACCACCATAGCCGCCGTGCCAGCCACCGCCACGCCAGCGCTGCGCGTCGGCGGGTGCCGCCGCGGTCAATGCGGTCGCGGCGAGCGCGAGGCCGAGACCGGCTTTCTTCAAAAAGCTGTTCATGTCCAATCTCCTCAATCCAGCAGGCCCTCAGTCCGCAACCAAACGCATGGGGGGCTAGCGTGTTGCAACAGGTGCCGGAGTCGGCCTTAACCAACGCGGAATACACCGTTTAGCGGGCGTTCACTTTAGGGGGCACCGCGCATGCGAGACAATTGGTCCACTGTGCGCTCCCGGAAGTTTCCGCTACAGTGTTATGTGAAACGGAGTCGCCGGATGTTCGTAGATTTCCAGAATGGCTGGCCGCCGCCCGAACCGTGGGAACCCAAGCCCGCGCCGCCGCGCATGTCCAAGCGCGCCGAAACGCTCACCACGTGGATCATCGGTTTCAACCTAGTGATGCTGCTCGTCGGTCCGCTCGCGGGGGCGACGCTGTTCGATGCGGTGATGGTGCTGTTCCACCGCTGAACATCGCAACGCCCCCGGCGCGACCGCCGGGGGAACGAAACGATCTCGAGATCAGAACCCGTACGACAGCCTAGCGTAGCCGAACTGCCCCGGCAGGTCATAGGTCGTCGGGTCGAAATTGGCGCTGTCGCAGGTGAAGCACTGCGGCGGAGCCTTGTTGAAGATGTTGTTGACCCCGAGCGTCAGCCGCCAGCGATTGTCCATCCACGACGGCGAGACATAGACCTGCGCATCGCCATAGAAGGTCGCGCCCATCGTGTGGATCCCGTCGCGCTCGTCGACCTTGCTGATGTAGCGCCCGGTGAAGGACACGCCGTAATTGCGCGTCGACCAGTCGAGCGTCGCGTTGACCTTGCCACGCGGATAGGCCTGATCCGGGCTCCCCCGCTCGGTCCCGGCATATTCCTGGACCGGCGCGCCGAGATCGGCGGGCGGCAGGATGTTGTACTTGATCAGATACGCCGCATTGACCGTCAGCCCGATCGTCCCGCCCCGGACGGTCGGCGAGCGGAACAGGAAGGTCCCGTCGAGCCCCTCGGTCTGGATCGCGTTGAGGTTGAGCAGCCGTCCGTTGATCCCCGCGATCTGCCCCGATCCGGTGCGCCGCACCGCTGCGCAGCTGACCGGATCCGCATTAAAGGCGCACCGCGTGAGCGTCAGCGTGGCGGGCACCGAGTCGATCGCATTGGCGAGATCGATCTTGTAGTAATTCACCTCGAGACTGAACGCGCGCGAGAAACCGCGTGCCCAGGACGGGCTGTAGACACCCCCCGCGGTCCAGGTCTTGGCGGTTTCAGGGCGCAGCGCGGTGTTCCCCTGCGAGAAC
This sequence comes from Sphingomonas sp. PAMC 26621, assembly GCF_000251145.1. GTDB lineage: Bacteria > Pseudomonadota > Alphaproteobacteria > Sphingomonadales > Sphingomonadaceae > Sphingomonas. The sequence continues at coordinate 92,221 of NZ_AIDW01000022.1, forward strand.
ACGCCGAGCTGCCCGCCGGTCGGCTCGGCATAGCTGCCGCTTGCCGGGACGCCGTTGGCGATGCAGTTCGCCCGGACGGTCGCGTTGGTCTGGAACGCGCCCCCCGCCGCGCTGGTGCACGGATCGTTGATCGTCGCATCGAACCGTGACGGGCCCGCGTACAATTCGCCGATGCTCGGCGCGCGGAGCGATTCCGCATAGCCGCCGCGCAGCAGCAGGTCGGCGACCGGCTTCCACAGCCCCGAGGCGGTAAAGGTGGTGTTGCTGCCGAACGACGAATAGTTCGAATGCCGCACCGCGCCGTCGAATTCGAGCCGGTTGAAGAACGGCTGGTCCTTGAGGATCGGGACGCGCAACTCCCCGTAGATCTCATCGACGTTGAACCCGCCCCGGGCCGGGCTGGTCGGCACGTCCGCACCAAGCCCCGCGACGATCAGCGGGTCGGGATCGTAGCTCGCATATTGGTCGCGATGTTCGTAGCCGATCGCCACGCCGACCGCGCCAGCCGGCAGGTCGAACAGCTCGCCCGACAGGTTGGCGGTGAAGTCCCACAATTGCTGGAAGCTCTTGTCGCGTTCATCGAAGGTCACGTACTTCAGCATTGCCGGGGTGATCGACCCCGCCCCGCCAACCGTCGCGCCGCCGAAGATGTTGAACGGCACGCAATCCCCGGTGCAATTGGCGACCGGCCCGAGTGCGCGCGCGAGGTTCGCCGCGTTCACGTTCCCGGTGAACAACTGATGCGCATCGTTCAAGCCGTAGACGCCGTTGACGTCCCAATACCATTTATGGTCGCCGACATGGAAAGACCCGTCGAGCCCCATCGTTGCCGAGAAGGTATCGACATCCTGCGTGAAGACGCGCTGGCCACCCTCGACGAAGCGCCGGCGGATCGTCGAGTAATTGGCGGGCGTCCCATCCGCGCCCGACGACAGGGTCACCCCGAACGGATTGTACGGATTGGTCCGGTCGATCGAGATCGTGTCGAGCAGGTTGCCGTTGCCCGCATCCGGCCCGACGAACAGCGGCAGGAACGCGGCTTCGGTCGTCGAATGGCGATGCGTGTAGACCAGCTTGGTGCGGAAATTGATCGTATCCGACAACGCCTGCTTGAAGTTGAGGAACCCGCCATAGCGTTCGGACGGGGTCAGCAGGTAATTGTACGGTGCGAAGTTCCAGCTGTCGGTCGACGAGGAATAGCGCCGGAAGTCGGTCGGGAAGACGCTGTTGCGGCCGATCACGGGGGCATTGAGCGTATAGCTCCCGCCCAGCACGTCATACCGCCCGCTAGGCGTCGCGCTCGAACAGCCCCCTGCCGCGCAGCTCGTCGCGCCCGGGGTCGGCCATTGCGAGATCGCACGGTTGGCGGTGCTCACCCCCTCCTGCTTTGTATAATTGCCGCCGAACACGACCGAGGTCCCGCTCGCCTTGTTCTGGATGCCGTAGCTCGCCTCGTAGTTCTGCGTGTGGCCATCGCCCTGGCGATAGGTGCCGAATTGCCCCGATGCCTTGAGCCCGACCTGCGATTGCTTGGTGATGATGTTGACGACGCCCGCCACCGCATCCGACCCGTAGAGCGGCGACGCGCCCGACTGGAGCACTTCGATCCGCTCGATCATGTTGGTCGGCAGCGTGTTGAGATCGACCGACGCGGGGATGCCCCCCGCCGCCGATCCGTTCACGAAGCGCAACCCGTCGACGAGGATCAGCGTCCGCTTGGCTGCGAGATAGCGCAAGTCAACTTCCGCCGACCCCGAGCTAACCCCGGTGCCGTCCGGCGGGCCGCCGATATTGCCGGCATTGTTGGTCTTGGTGTTCAGCCCGCCCGCTGCGCTCGGCAGTCGCTGGAGCACGTCGGCGACCGAGGTGAGCCCGGTCCGCGCGATCGAGGTCTGGTCGACGGTGACGACGGGCTTGTCGGAATCGAGCGGGCTGCGGCGGATTCGCGATCCGGTCACGACGATATCCCCGTCGGAGGCGGCCGCCGTATCGGCGCCAACCGGTGTCGCGGTCTGCGCCTGCGCCGGCAGCGCGCCGAGCGCGGTGACGAGGGCAATTGCGGTGGTCCCCAAGATATTCCGTATCGTATTGTCGCGCATGGTTATTCCCCCTGTTCACGCCGATCCGACATCTTCCCCTGATATCTTTCGTTAATTTGAAACATTGTTTCTATTTATGACAAGCAAGATCGCGGAATGGTCCCGTTTTGGGGCGTCACTGTGGTTTATGGGATACACCGTTCGTCGCCCCTCGGAGGTCCGGGATTTTCCGGCCCAAAGACAGGAAATCCGCGTTTTCCGGGTCGCGGCGTCGCGCTGGCGATGACCGCATGATTCTATTAACCCCTGAACATTATCAGGCATTTACGGAGAGGTTCGAGCGAACGGAGTTTCTCGATGCGTACGACTGACGAGGTCGCGAGGCTGGATGCCTTGCGGCAGCTGAACCTGCTGGATACGCCGGCGAGCGAGAGCTTCGACCGGATCACGCGCATGGCCGCGCAGATCTTCGGCGTGCCGGTCGCGGCGGTGTCGCTCACCGACAGCGACCGCCAGTGGTTCAAGTCGCGCGTCGGCGTCGCGGAGCCGTCCATGCCCCGCGCGGACGCACCCTGTTCGCAAGTCGTGGAAACCGCCGGGATGGTGATCATCCCCGACCTCGCCACCGATCCGGTCTATGCCGACAGCACGATCGGCCGAAAGGGCTTTCGCTTCTATGCTGGCGCCCCGCTCATCACCGCGGACGGCCACGGTCTCGGCGCCTTGTGCGTCCTCGGGACCGAACCGCACGCCGCTACCGAGCCGGAGATCAAGGCGCTTCGCGATCTCGCCGCGATGGTCATGGCACAGATCGAGATGCAACATTCGCTGGGCCGCACCGATCCGGTCACGGGATTGCCCAACCGCCTGCAGTTCTTCGAGAATTTCGACGATCTCGCGCGCGAGAATCCCGGCCAGTTGCGCTTCGTCGCACTCATCGACCTGGCGCGCGGGGATCAGGTCGACAGCCTGATCCGGGTTCTCGGCACCAACTTCATCGACGAGTTCGTCAAACTCGCGGCGCGGACCGTGGCCGGACTGATCGGCACGCACCGAACCCTCTATCACGTCGGGGAAACCCAGTTCGCGTTGATCTCCGAACCCGGGCATTCCCTCGATTCCTATTACGCGATTCTCGAGGCGGGGGTGAAGGCGTCGGTCGTGGCATCAAGCGCGCGTCTCGTGACGACGCTGACCGCGGGGATCGCGCCGGTGACGCTCGGCACGATGCGATCGCGCGACGCGCTGCGCGCGGCGCACAGCGCGGCGCAGGACGCGCGCAATAGCGAGGGCGCGATCGGCGTCTTCTCGCCCGCGATGGATGGGCCGCACCTGCGCAATTTCGATCTGCTGCGCGCGTTCGGCACCGCGCTGGAACAGGACGACGAGCTCTGCCTCGCTTATCAACCGCGCATCGACCTCGCGACCGGGCGCTGCATTGGCGCGGAGGCGCTGTTGCGGTGGTGCCATCCCACGCTCGGCGACGTGTCGCCCGCCGAATTCATCCCGGTCATCGAAAATACCGCGCTCGCGCGCGCGACGACTGCCTTCGTGCTCGACACCGGGCTGGCGCAGGTCCGCGCGTGGCAGGTCGCCGGGCTGCGTGTCCCGCTCGCGATCAACATTTCAGCGGCCAATCTGGAGGAGGAGGATTTCGCGCTCAACCTCCAGTTGCTGCTCGCCAAGCATCAGGTCCCCGCCGCGATGGTCGAGCTCGAACTGACCGAGAGCGCGGTGATGGCGGATGGCGACAACGGACTCGCGCGGCTCGAGGCGTTGCGCGCGATCGGGGTGCGGATCGCGATCGACGATTTCGGGACCGGTCACAGCAGCCTCGCCTATCTCCAGCGGCTTCCCGCGCAGATCATCAAGATCGACCAGTCGTTCGTGCGCGGGATGGGCGAAGGCAATGCGCGCGACCGGATCCTCGTCCGCACGATGATCTCACTCGCGCGCCAGCTCGGTCTCCAGGTCGTCGCCGAGGGGGTCGAGACCGCTGCGGTCGACGCCGCGCTGGCGGCGATGGGGTGCGAGGAAGCGCAGGGCTATTTCTACGCGCGCCCGCTTGCCGCCGACGTGTTCGCGACGTGGTACCGCCGCTTCAACGCGACCCCGCGCCCGGCGCACCGCGCGGCCTGACCGCGCGCCAGGACGGCGGGACTGGCGGCGCTTCGCTTTATTCGTTCGCGGCGCTTCCGCACGCGAATTCAAGCTGATAGCTTCGCCTTCGGGGTTCAATAACGGGGGTTTACAATGCAACGGATCGGCAAGTGCTGGCTCTTTCTCGCAGCAGGCACGGCCGCGCTGGCAAGTGGCAACGCCGCCGCGCAAACCCCGCAGGCGCAGTTCAACGCCGCGCAGGCCGCGTTCGCCAAGGCCGATTACGCCACCGCCGTCACCGCCTTTCGCGCCGCGCTGGCGGGGATCCCGCCGACCGCGCGATCGGCCGCGGTGATTCGCTCGCGGCTGGCGTATGCGCTGCATAGGGCCGGGCAGTTCGAGCCCGCGATCGCGGAGGCAACGCTGTCGGTCCGCGCCTTTACCGCGCAGAAGGTGACGCGCGACGACGATCTCTCGACCGCGCTGTTCCTCCTGGGCAGCCTCCACCTCGGGGGCGCGACGAATGCGCAGGCGATCACCGAGCTGCAACAGGCGATCGCCGCGGAAACCAGTTCGGCGGGTCCCGAGGCGCTGACCACCCGCTACACGCTCGCGCTGGCGGCGCTGACCGAGCAACCCGATCTCGCCGCCACCACGATCGACGCGATCCGGGCCGATGCGCCGCGCTTCGCCGGATTGCCCAGGACCGACCAGGCCAACATGCTCAGCATCCGCGCGGTCGCCGAGCTCAACCGCGGACAGCCGAGGCTCGCTGCCGCGCTCATCGAAAAGGCGCTCGACCTGACCGGGCGGACGACGACCCAGGTCACGATCAGCCAGGTCCGCATCCGCGGCAACGCCGCGCTCATCTATGCGCGGCTCGGCAACCAGGAGAATGTCCGGCAATATCTGACATATTCCGGCGCGGGGCATTTGCCCGACAGCAGCTGGCTCCAGGATTCGGACCGCGACCTCCCGGTCTGCGGCGGCGATATCGCGCCGCAGGACGTCGCGGTGGTCGAATTCGCGATCGACGACGACGGCCGCGTGATCGGCGCGACCCCGGTCTTTGCGAGCAAGCCCGGCCCGCTCGGCAGCGTGTTCGCCGCGAGCGTGCAGGGCTGGCGCTGGCAACCCAGCGCGGTCGCCAAGCTCAACGCGTTCTGGCGCCAGTCGGTCCGGCTCGAGCTGCGCTGCGTCAAGCGCCCGCCCGCGCTCGCGCTGATCGATCCGTTCCGCGAGCGCACGCGCGACTGGCTGACCGAAATCCACGCCGACCCGGACGTCGTCTCCCCCGCGTTCGACCCCGAGAAGCCCGGTCCGGGCGCGATCCCGCAGGGGCTCGCCGCGGTCTACAATGCCAAGGACCCACGCAGCCGGGCGACCGCGCAGGACTCGCTCGATTCGCTGCTGGTCTCGCTCAACGCCCCCGTCGAGGTCCGCGCCTTTGCGCTGGTCGCCGGATCGAGCGGCGGAAAGCGCTTCGCCACGCGCAGCGGCTACGAGGGGGACAGGGCCCGCCGATTCGCCGCGGTGCTCGCCAGGTTCGAGACGCAGCCCGGCGCGGCGCGCGTGCGGGCGTGGCTCCGCACCGAACAGGCGCTCGCGCTCGAGGCGGGCGGATCGCTCCCGCCCGCGCGCGCGCTGCTCGAGACCGTGATCGCGACCCCGCCCGCGACGCTCCCGCAAGACGACCCGATCCGCAGCCTCGCGCAGCTCCATCTCGCGCTGATCGACAAGCGCAGCGGCGCGCCCGCGGTCGCCGACCAGCGGCTCGCCGCCGCCGGGATCACGCCCGAGCAATGTTCGCTGCTCGACGTCCGCCCGGTCGCGCGGAACACCGCGATCTCGGACAGCGCCTTCCCGGCCGAGGCGCAACGCTGGCGCTTCGAGGGGAGCGCACGCGTCGCGTTCGACATCGCCGCGGACGGGCATGTCACCGACGTCCGCACCGTGATCGCCTATCCGCCGTTCGTGTTCGGGCCGTCGTCCGAAAGGGCGGTCGCGCAGTTCCGCTATCTGCCGCCGACGCTCGGCAACGAAGTGCTTGGCTGTGTCGGCCAGGCGCAGAACGTCATCTATCGGATGCCGGACTGACCGCCAGCAGCGTATCGACCAGCCGCGCGATCTCACCCGGCCGGAACGCGCCCGCCTGCACCGTCACGATCCGCCCGCGCGGGTCGATCACGAAGGTCGTCGGCACCGCGCCGCCGCGCGGGCGATACGGCGCGGTGATCCCGGTCGCGACGGGCACGCGCATCGCCGCCGCCTGCCGGTCGAGCAGCCGCGGCTCGGTCCGCGTCCCCGCATCGATCGCGAACACCGCGACGCGCGGGCTGCCATGATGCGCGAGCACCGCATCGAGCTCGGTCAGCTCGCGCTTGCACGGCGCGCACCAGCTCGCCCAGAAATTGAGGATCACCACCCGCCCCGCCAGACTGCGCGAATCGACCGCGCCGCCGCCATAGAGCTGGACGGTGAAGGCGGGGGCCTGTTCCCCTGCCGGGGCCGCCGCGGGAAGCGGCGCGGCAAGCGCGAGCACCACCGCGACGGCACCGATCCTATGCTGCACCCCTGCTCCCCCCGCTACCGCGCCCCGGCGATCCACCCCCGCGCTGACTCGACCGCCGTAGCAGAGCCGCAAGCGCCGTGTCGCGCAAGCCGTTGGTTCCAGGCGCGGTCGCACCGCCGGGCGGCGTGCCGGCGCCCCCGCCCCGCTCAGTCCGCCGGGTCTTCGCCAGCCACGCCCCCCGGCGCCTCGGGCAGATCCACCCCCGCGAGCGACCACGGCAGTTCATGGACGAAGCGCGGGTCCATCCCCGTCCCGTCCGACCCGTCGACATCGTCGAACGCCGCCGCATCCCCGAACGCATCCGCCGCATCGCGCGCATAGGGCGGCTCGAGCTGCCCCCAATGCTGCTCGTCGCGCCAGTCGACCTTGACCAGCCCCGGCCCATTGTCGTCGAGCCGCTGCGCGATCGCATCGTCCCCGCCCTGCGCGATCCGCGCATCCGCCGCGCGCCGCCGCAGCGCACACGCCTCGACCGCCTCGGCAATCGCGGCGGCGGCGGTCGCATCGAGCGTCACCCCGGCGAAATCGTGGAGCGTCGCCGCCAGCGCATCCTGCCGCGCGGCCCCGATGGCAGCGTCGGAGTCGCGCGGTTCGGCCTCGCGCTTGGCGGCAGCCCCCGCCACCGCTCTAGCCCCATCCGCCGCCCTGCGCGCGCCCCCGCGCCGCGTGACCGTCCGCACCGTGGCGGAGGCGTGCGCGACCGCCGTGCCCGCGCCGCTGCCGCCGTCACTGCTGTCGTCACTGCGCGCGCCCGCCCCCACCCCCGCCATCGCGGCGGCGCTGTAATACGCGATGGTGGTGCGCCGCCCCTCGGCGTCATGGCCATAATGGCGCAGGCAGAACATCAGCAGCGCGTCATTGGTCTTGCGGCGATAGCCCATCAGCTTCCCGCCGACGAACACCGGCACCTGATACCCCTCGATCGCGCGTTCGAACGCAATGTCCTTCAGCCGCTGCAACCCGAAGTCGAGTGCTGCATCCCACGCCCGGCGGAACTCCTCCGCACCGGGCGCGCGGCGCAGCGTGTAGCAATTGGCCTGCGCCATATTGACCATCGCGGCGGCGCGGCTGACGCAGCCGGTATCGGCGAGCGCCTCGATAAACGCCTTCTGCCGCTCGGGCGTCCAGCCATCATGCCGGTATTTGCGCGGCACGGGCGCGAAGTCGGGAAGATCCGGCCGATCGCTGCGCGCGACGGGGGTGCGGTTCTGCATGGCGCTGCCTCCTGTTGGGGTGGTGGCGTGCAGGGGTGGCAGGATTGGGGCGTGTAGGACAGGGGTATTCATTACCTTTCCAACCTTGGCAATTTGTCGCTCGACAATGCTTGGGTTTCATGACCTTATTTCAAACAGACTGGAGTGGATATGAACAGAAACACAACTATTACTGTACCTTTAAAACGCAGTCTGAGCGTTAAAGTTGACTGGGCGTCATTCGCAACGAACCTCGCAGACGTCGCTGCGCAGGGTTTCATAACCGCATTTGGTATTGATGGAATATCTGGCGGAATCTCGGCTCTAATTAACGTACTAGGGTCCGTTAAGTCTGAGGATGACGCCGGCGAGAATGCTTGGAGACTTTTTTGGCTGTCATTCGCATGGTCTTTGGACGAACTCCGTTCAACATCTGCAATAGACGATGAAAGACTTCGAAGAGTTGTCAAAGACTCTCTAGATGCTGCAAGGGTCCGCACAGATGCTGGCAGTGAAGACGTACCCGTAAGCTTTCTGACCAGACCAACATCACTGCCGATATACAAAATCGTACGTGATGAGTTTGTTGCTCGCCGAAGTGAGTTTCGCCTGACACCAAACGAAACCGCGCCTGAGCTTTCCGCACGGTTTGACTCTGCTTTTTCTCGAGCTGTCTCCGAGATTTGGATCAAAAAGCCCGACTCTTTTAAAGCCCTCGCTAGCTTAATTCAGATACCGGGCGATCAAGCCGCCGCCTTTGAAGATCAATGGGCGGCATACCGAAATAAGTTGATTCATGACTTTGAGGTAAAGCCGATGTTTGGCCAGGAAGATGGCCGTGTTTCTTTATCGCAATCATATATACCGTTGCGCTGTCAGTGGCGCGATAAAGTGGATGATCCCGCTGCTTTTGTTGAACACAAATACCACTTTGATTACTTGGATTCTGTCTTAATTAATTGGGTAGATGACGATACAGGAAACATAGATTCGCAAGAAGAGGTAAAGCTAGTTGGAGGCGGCCCCGGCAGCGGGAAGTCTACATCTTTGCGACATCTTGCAAGGGTATTAGCCGATCGTCCCGATGTTCGTCCGTTGCTTATACCTTTGCAGCACTTAGATCTCGAGGGAAGCCTTCGAGACGCTATAAATAACTATTTTACGAGCAGAACGCGCGGGGCATTTACTATGCCCCCATTATCAAGAAACGCAGTAGAAGACGGACCGAAGCTAGTACTTTTGTTCGACGGACTAGACGAAATAGCGCGCCCCGGCGAGGGAGCGGATGAGGTCGCAAACTTATTCGTATCGAAACTAAATTTGTTACAATCCGCAATTCAGGGAGACGCGGCCTTTTCTCCCAAAATCGTGGTTACAGGTCGATTGCCATCTTTCCAAGCAGCTAGACGTTTTAGGGGGGCGTCAGGCCATTCCGCAGTCGAAGTTGTCGGGTACGCTCCATGCTCCAGCCACGGGAACAGCGATTATTTGGAGATTACGTCACGCGACCAACGACCAATATGGTGGCAAAAGTTTGCTCCGAGCGCGGGCTTAAACAGCGATATTCCGTTAGCGCTTTCGGATCAGCGGCTCAACGACGTAACAAACGAGCCGCTGCTGTGCTACTTGTTAGTACTTTCTGGCTTCGCAATAGACGATTGGGAAGCTGCCGCCGAAAATAGGAACCTCATATATCAGCGGTTAATAAATGAAGTTTGGGCCCGCGGTTGGGGGGATGCAAATAAACCAAGAGATAGGCAGGGACCTGGAAAACATTTAACAAAAGTTAGCTTCAACGATCTGATGGAAACAATAGCACTTTCTGCTTGGCTGGGCGGCGATACAAGAGTTGCAACAGAGGATTCATTTCATAGTACCCTTAAAATTACCCATGCCGAAGAGGCTTGGGCCGAGTTTAAGGGAGACGGTGGTGAGGACGTAGCAAATCTCGCGATGAACTTCTACTTAAAGTCGTCTGAGGGAACAGCCCGAGGGTTCGAGTTCACGCATAAGAGCTTTGGCGACTATCTCGCCGCTCGTGCAATACTGAGAATGTCCAAGGAGGTCATGGGATTCGTACCTCGGTACACGGATCAAGCTCTTCAGCTTTGGATGAACGGAACAGGATCCGGAACCTTAACGACTGAAATACTTAACTATATGAGAGACGAAGTGCGTCTTGAGGCATCTGACTTAGTTAATGGGTTGCCGCGCATCCGTCAATTATATGAGAAGAGTCAAGCCCTTGCGATAACCGTTATTGACGAGGGGTTTCTACCGCACAGCGTGGCGAGTAAGAATTGGCGAGCGGCTGCAAGAATGCAAAAGAATGCAGAGGTGATGCTATGGGCAGTTTTGCATTCATGCATCGCAAAGCTGCATGGCGAGCCCGGCATAGCACTTATTGATGTTGGCTTCGATAAGAGTAGACTTCGATTTAAAAACTTCCTTCTTCGCATAGGAGCAGGGGACGACAGAAGCCCTCCTATTGGGCAATGTCTGTCATATATACTAGCAGACAAGGCCGATGTTTTTGCATTAGATTTAAGTGAATTTGATTTTTCATTTGGCAGTTTTCGAGGTGCGAACTTTAACGGCTGCCATCTAATGAGTACTAATCTCTCCAAGTGCGATTTAGAGAAGGCGATGTTTCAGAGGGCGAGCTTGGATAAATGCATTTTTGAATATGCGAATATAGAAAAAGCGAATTTCATAGACTCTCGCCCTTTAGAGACAAACCTCTTTAAAAACACTTCGGGCGTAATCTTTGTATCGCGACGGACTTTGCTTGATTTCAAGGCAGATGACCAAGTTCCCGCGGATCGAATTAAAATCTCAAAGCGCTATGAAGATTACGATCAAGCAGAATGGCTATTGCGCACTCAAGAAATTGACAAAATTTACACTGTTCTAGGAACTGAAGATCTACCCAACCATGATGATGACGTCGAAGAGTTTGAGGACGACGAAGAGGAAACCATGAACTGACTTCCTAGCCACTTGATACTTCAAAATTGGTTAGATTTAGTTCTTAAATTGACCAGTAAAAAAAGGCCGGGTGCTTTCGCACCCGGCCTCCCTCCTAGCCCCTAAAGACTCGCAACCTCACCCGGCCTGCTTCGCCCGGCTCGCGCGCTTGCGCTCGTTGGCATCCAGGAAGCGCTTGCGCAGCCGGATCGACTTGGGGGTCACTTCGACCATCTCGTCGTCGTCGATATAGGCGATCGCCTGCTCGAGCGTCATCTTCTTCGGCGGCGTCAGGCGCACCGTGTCGTCCTTGCCGCTGACCCGGAAGTTGGTCAGCGCCTTGGTCTTCATCGGGTTGACTTCCATGTCCTCCGGCTTGGCGTTCTCGCCGACGACCATGCCCTCGTACAGCGCCTCGCCGTGGCCGACGAACAGGATGCCGCGCTCTTCGAGCGGACCCAGTGCATAGGTGTTGGCTTCGCCCGAGCCGTTGGAGATCAGCACGCCGTTCTTGCGGCCCTCGATGTTGCCCTTGAACGCGTCATACTTCTCGAACAGCCGGTTCATGATGCCGGTGCCGCGCGTGTCCGACAGGAACTCGCCGTGGTAGCCGATCATCCCGCGCGACGGTGCGGAGAAGGTGATGCGGGTCTTGCCGCCGACCGACGGACGCATGTCGGTCATCTCGGCCTTGCGCAGGTTCATCTTCTCGACGACCGTGCCCGAATATTCCTCGTCGACGTCGATGATGACAGTCTCGTACGGCTCGGTCTTCTTGCCGTTCTCGTCCTCGCCGAACAGCACGCGCGGGCGGCTGATGCCGAGCTCGAAGCCCTCGCGGCGCATCGTCTCGATCAGCACGCCGAGCTGAAGCTCGCCGCGACCGGCGACTTCGAAGCTGTCCTTGTCGGCGGCTTCGGTCACCTTGACCGCGACGTTGCTCTCGGCTTCGCGGAACAGGCGCTCGCGGATCATGCGGCTGGTCACCTTGCTGCCCTCGCGGCCCGCCATCGGCGAATCGTTGACGGCAAAGCGCATCGACAGCGTGGGCGGATCGATCGGCTGGGCGTGGAGCGGCTCGGTCACGGTGATGTCGGCGATCGTGTCGGCGACGGTGGCGACCGAAAGGCCCGCGAGGCTGATGATGTCACCCGCCTTGGCTTCGTCGACCGGCACGCGGTCGAGCCCGCGGAACGACATGATCTTGGAGGCGCGGCCGGTTTCGATGATCTTGCCATCGTTGTCGAGCGCGTGGATCGGCTGGTTGACCTTGACCACGCCCGAGTTGACGCGGCCGGTGAGGATGCGGCCGAGGAACGGATCGCGATCGAGCAGCGTGACGAGGAAGGTGAAGGGCACGCCGGCGACTTCGACCGCGGGCGGCGGCACGTGCGCGACGATCGTCTCGAACATCGGGATCAGCGTGCCTTCGCGCGCGTCCATGTCGGTCGAGGCATAGCCGTTGCGGCCCGATGCGTAGAGCACGGGGAAATCGAGCTGCTCGTCGTTTGCGTCGAGCGACACGAACAGGTCGAACACTTCGTCGAGCACTTCCTGGATGCGCGCGTCGTTCCGATCGACCTTGTTGACGACGACGATCGGCTTCAGGCCGAGTGCCAGCGCCTTGCCGGTGACGAACTTGGTCTGCGGCATCGCGCCTTCCGACGAATCAACCAGCAGGACGACACCGTCGACCATGCTGAGGATGCGCTCGACTTCGCCACCGAAATCGGCGTGGCCGGGCGTGTCGACGATGTTGATGCGGATGCTCTCGTCGGCACCCGGCGGCGTCCAGTCGACCGAGGTCGGCTTGGCGAGAATGGTGATGCCACGCTCTTTTTCCAAGTCGTTGGAATCCATGGCTCTTTCTTCAATCCGCTGGTTATCGCGGAAGGTGCCGGACTGGCGGAAGAGCTGGTCGACCAGGGTCGTTTTGCCATGATCGACGTGTGCGATGATGGCCACATTGCGGAGGCTCATGGGTGTCTCGTTACAAAATCGGGAAAAGGATCGCGTGCCCCTAGCGGAAACCGTGCACTGCAACAAGGGCGGGGGCGAAACGAGCTGCGGGCCGGGCGGCGCGAACGCCACCCGACCCGCCGCGCTTTGGTCGGATAAGGGTCAGATCCGCTTGATCCGGCGCCGGATCACCGGCGGCACCCAGTCGTCGATCAGATGCTTGCTGCGGATCCGCCAATCGACCTGATCGGCCGATTTGGGCCGCACCTGGAACGCGGTCGTCCGCTTGGGCAAGGTCGCGAGCCCGCCCTCGACCGCCTTGTAATAATACAGCGCCATCGACCGGCGCGAGAGCTCGGGCGGGCACGTCACCGGGTCGGGCTGGCCATGATAGCTGTCGAGCGTGGTCGTGAACACGACCGCACGCCCGAGCACCGGCAACACGCTGACCTCGCGCGTCTTCATGCCCTTGTCCCACAGTTCGAGATTGCCGCCGTAACTCTCGTCCCAATTCTCGTTGAGATAGATCAACAGGTTGAGCTGGCGCACCACGTTCAGCCGGACATGCTGGTTGAAGTCGGCATGCACCCCAAGATGCCCGCCGCGCTTGGTCTCGTGCAACCCGCCCCCGACGAACGACGGATCGACGATCAGGCCGCTGATCCCGGTCATTTCCTCGAGGAAGCCGACGAACGCGTCGCTGTTGAACGCCGCGAACAGGCTGTGCGTAACCGGCCCGGACCATTCGCTTGGCGGATATTGATATTTCAGCCGTTCCTGCGACCGGTCGAAATGCGTCTTACCGTCCGACCTTGGAAATTCGGCGACAACCTGGCGCAGAAGGTCCGGATCCAGAAAGTCGTCGATCACGATGCTAGGAAAAGGACTGGCCGCTACATATTGATCGTGCAGCGCCTTGCCCGCGGCACGACATGCCGCCTCGTCGAAGACGACAACCCCCGAATCGACCTTGAGATCTAATACAGCCATCAAACGCCCCCGTTCATAGAAGCGAATGACTATCGTATTTAAGGTGTATCGGCAATTAGGCATTCTTCCCGGGACTTGGGGCTTCAGTCTGCCAAGTCGCTCTGAAGCCCCATAACTTGCCCTTAGAACCGGCCGCTCACCTCCACGCCGTAGACCCGTGGCTCACCCCGGATGTAGGTCGGGATCCCGAAGCCGCCGCCGGTGTTGCCCGCATCGATCAGATACTTGCGGTCAAGCAGGTTGCGCGCGAAACCGCCGATCGAATAGCGCCCGTCCGCCAATTCGACGCCGGCGCGGATGTTGGCCAGCGCATAGGCACCCTGGCTGATCGCGGGGTTGTTGGGCAGCTCGAAGAACTGGCTGCTCTGATACGTCGCGGACGGCGTAGCGTAGAAGGTCACCCGCTGTACCGGCACCCGGATCGTCGCCCCGCCCGAGGCGGTATATTGCGGCTGCAACCGGAAGCGATCACCCGAGAAGACGCCGTAGCTCGCGTTATTGGCGATCTTGCCGTCGACATAGGCGAAGTTGCCGAACAGCTGGACGAACCGCCCGAGCTTGAGATTGCCCTCGGCCTCGACGCCGGGGTTGCGCGCCTTGCCCGCGCTCTGCGTGGTGGTGCGGCCGCTGCTGTCGGTCACGCTGACCTGGAAGCCGTTATAGGTCTGATAGAACACCCCGACAGACCCGTTGAACGGCCCCACCGTGCCCTTGATTCCGCCTTCGTAATTCCACACCACTTCCTCGGGCACGATCTGCAGGTTGGGGATCACCCCCGCCGCCGAATTCATCGCCGCCAGCTGAACGACCGGCGAGCGCCGCCCCTTGCTGATCGTCGCGTAGAGATTGATGTCGCTGGTCACGCGGTACAGCGCGTTGAAGCGCGGCAGGATCGCCTGGAAGCTGCGCACCGCGGTGAACAGTTGCCCCCCGGTGCTGACGGTCGGCAGCAAGGGAACCCCGCCCAGGACCGACTTGGGCTGGACCGAGCTGTAGCCCGACTTGCGCTGCTCGATTAGCACGCGCGCGCCTGCGGTCAGTTCGAGCCTGGGGGTCGGGATCCAGGTCCCGTCGGCAAACACCGAATAGGTGTCGTTGGTCCCGTAATTGCTGAAGACCGAGGCGTAGGGAATTTGCGTTGCCGCGCCGCGGGTCAGGATGCCGGTGGTGCGAGTCGCGGGGATCGTCCCGTTGGGCAGTACGCACCCTGCCCCGCTCGGGATTCCGGCGGCCGCCAGCGCGGTGCGCGTGGCAGCGGGCAAGGCACCCGCGCAGGTCAGGTCGTCCCTTCCTCGGTCGAAAAGGGAACGCGCTGCAGATTGTTCTCGAAGAAGGCGTTCCAGCCGAACGACGCACGGTATGTGTCGCCGGTGAAGTTGAAGCGGCCTTCGTGGCTCCACTGGTCGCCGCGCGCGTCCTCGCCGAATTCGAGATACCAGGCGGGCCCGCCGTCCGCGTCGAACACTTCGTTGCTGTTGAACTTGCGATAGCCGTTGACGGTCGTGAAGGTCACCCCGGGGGCGAGCTCCGCGACGACGGTCAGGTTCGCGTCATAGACATCGCGCTTGAGCCCGAGCTTGCGGGCGCCCAGCACGCTTTCGCTGAACGGCGAACCCGACAGTTCGGCGTAGCTGTAATCGCCGCCATTGCCGCCGGTCGGTGCCTGCGCCCGCGAGCGGAAGGCGGTGCCCGGGTTGCGCTGGCCGTCATAGCTCAGCACGAGATTGGCGGTCAGCCGGTCGGTCGGTGCCCAACGCAGCGAACCGCGGATGCCGCGCTGGTCCTGTCCGTTGAGATCGTCCTGATTGACCTTGCCCTGGTTCTGGTTAGGCACCTTGGGGTCGCCCGCGATGTTGCGGACGAACCCGTCGTGATATTTGTACGCAAACGCGACGCGCGCGGCGAGCGTGTCGTTGCCGACGTTGAGGAAGCCCGACGCCTGCCCGCGATTGTAATTGCCGTAGGTGCCGATCAGCTGCGCAGACGTCCCGGCGCGCGCCGGCGCGGAGATGAGGTTGACCGCGCCGACGGCGGAAGCGGTGCCGAACAGCGTCGCCTGCGGCCCCTTGACCACTTCGATCCGCTCGAGATCGTAAAGATCCTGATACGCGCCGCGCGTCCGCGAAATATCGACCCCGTTCGCATAAAGCGAAACGCGCGCACCCTGCTGCGACGACCCGCTGTCCGACGTGATCCCGCGAATGACGAAGCCTGGATTGTTGGCGCTCTGCTCCTGAATCCGCAGCCCCGGAATATAAAGCGCGACTTCGGCAAGCGAATTGACCCCCAGCTCCGCCATCCGCGCGCCGGTGACTGCGCTGACCGTGATGGGAACGTCCTGGATCCGTTGCTCGCGCTTTTGCGCGGTCACGACGATGTCGCCGCCTTCGGCGGTCGGCTCGCTCGGTTGCACGGTTGCCTGCGCGATCGCGGTCGACGAACAGCAGCCGAGCAGGATTGCACTCGTTACAAAGGTAATATGGTTACGCATCAAGGACCCCCAGTTTCGTGTTGCGCCGCAATATGGAGGGGATGCGTCGAACGCGTGGCTGAACCGTTACGGTTTCGTTACAACCTGCGGGAATTACGTGTACTGTTGTTTTAATACACTTGAAGCGACGGAGGATCGGCGGCATTTATCGTCCGCGTAAGTGGGAGACTGACCGATGGCGACGACTGCACCGACTGATACGGATGCCGCGGCGTCCGGGCTGGTCCTCACGCCCCCCGATCCCGTTCCCGTGCTCGCGCCCGAAAAGGCGATCGGGCTCGTGCCCGTAGAAGATGGCGTCCGCAGCAAGTTGCAGGACAAGGTCGCGGGCTTCGTCGACGATCTCGTCGCGCAGGACGTCAACTCCCCCGAATTCGGCAAGCGCGTCGACGCGATCGCCGCGATGGGCCAGAAGGAAATCCGCGCCGCAGCCGAGCAGTCTAACCGCTTCCTCGACCGTCCGGTCAAGGCGATGGACGGCGAGACCGGAGTCGGTGCCGACCTGACGGAACTCCGCCGCACGATCGAAAAGCTCGACCCCTCAACCAACAGCAAGCTGATCTCGAGCCGGGGCATCATGTCCAAGCTGTTCGGCGGCGGACTCAACACCTATTTCGACAAATACCGCTCCTCGCAGTCGCACATTTCGGCGATCCTCAAGACGCTCGCGCGCGGCAAGGACGAGCTGCTGATGGACAATGCCGCGATCGATACCGAGCGCAGCAACCTGTGGACCGCGATGGGGCGGCTCGAGCAGATGATCGTGCTGTCGAAGGAAATGGACGCACGGCTCGAGGACAAGGCGAACGACCTCGACCATAGCGACCCCGCCAAGGCCAAGGCGATCCGCGAGAGCGCGCTGTTCTACGTGCGCCAGCGGACGCAGGATCTGCTCACGCAGATGGCGGTGACGGTCCAGGGGTATCTCGCGCTCGACCTCGTCAAGAAGAACAATGTCGAGCTGATCAAGGGCGTCGACCGCGCCTCGACCACCACCGTGTCCGCGCTGCGCACTGCGGTGACGGTCGCGCAGGCGCTCGCCAACCAGCGGCTCGTGCTCGACCAGATCACCGCGCTCAACACCACCACCGCCAACATCATCGATGCGACCGGCAAGCTGCTCAAGTCGCAGACAGCGACGATCCACGAGCAGGCCGCCGCCTCGACCATCCCGGTCGAGACGCTCCAGCGCGCGTTCCAGAACATCTATGACACTATGGATGCGATCGACTCGTTCAAGCTCAAGGCGCTGGATTCGATGAAGACCACGGTCGGCACGCTGTCGAACGAGGTCGAGAAGTCGAAGGGCTATATCGCGCGTGCCGAAGGTGCCGCGCAAAACCGGCTGTCCGGCCCGGGCGACACGTTCAAGCTTGAGGCGGAGTAAGCCGATGACCGACGTCGATCGCCAGGTAGCGCGCGCGGGCGAGGTTCTCGACCGAACCCGCGCGGCGCGCGCGCTCCAGCGCGGACGGCGGCGTGCGGCGACCGGCATCGCGAAGCGGGTCGGCTATGCCGCAGCAGCGGATCTGGCGATCCTGGTCGTGGCGGTCACGCTCGGATGGTTCATTCCGCTCGGCATGGGCGGCGCGTTGCTCGTCTTCGCGGTGATGGCGGTCGTGACCGCGACCCTGCTGTTCGCCAGCCTGACACCGCAGGTTCGCGCCGAACAGTTGACTGCGGTGCCGCTAAAGACCCTACCGCGAATGACCGAGCAATGGCTCGAGACACAGCGTGCCCTGCTCCCTGCCCCCGCGCAAACGCTGGTCGACGGGATCGGTGTCCGGCTCGAGGCGCTCGCGCCGCAACTCGCCACGCTGGACGAGCAGCAACCCGCCGCGACCGAAGTCCGCAAGCTCGTCGGCGAGCAATTGCCCGAACTGATCCGCG
Organism: Sphingomonas sp. PAMC 26621; assembly: GCF_000251145.1. Classification (GTDB taxonomy): domain Bacteria; phylum Pseudomonadota; class Alphaproteobacteria; order Sphingomonadales; family Sphingomonadaceae; genus Sphingomonas. The sequence goes on from NZ_AIDW01000022.1 coordinate 110,422, forward strand.
ATTATGCCAAGGTTCCCGCCGGTTTGCGCACGGTCGAGCGCAACGGGCGGACCCCCGACGCGCAGCTTGCCGACGGCCTTCGCCTGATCGACGAGGAGATTTCGCAAATGTCCGCGCAACTGGCGCAGGGCGATCTCGACCTGCTGGAAACGCGCGGTCGCTTTCTCGAGATCAAATACCGGGACTGACGTGTCTGCCGATCCGTTACCCTGAAGCGACCCGGCTTCGGACGGCTTGGCGACCGGACAAAAAAATACCGCCGTCCCGAAGGACGGCGGTACCATTAGACGTTGGTCTTACGCTTAGGCGTAGGTGACCTTGGTCGACTTGCGCTGGTACGAACGCAGGCCGAAACCGATCATGCCGAAGCCGACCAGCATCATGCCCCACGTTGCGGGCTCCGGCACTGCAGCGACCGAAACGGTGTACGAACCGCCGTTGTCACCGAACTGGTCGTCCAGCACGCCGAACGACAGCAGGCTCGCCTGCGACAGGCCGGTGTTCAGCACGAAGCTGTAGGTGTTGTTCGCGCTGTACGTCGGCACGACACCGCCGAAGATCGAGTTCGAAACAGCCTTCAGCGCCGCGCCGTTTGCCGCGAAGCCGAGCTGGTACAGACCCGAGTTACGGTTCTGCGTAGAAACCGAATAGAAGGCGTCGTTCACGGCAGCGCCGTTCGAGAAGCCCGTGCCGCTGACGGTCACGCGAACCAGACCCGAGAAAGCCTCGGTGGTTGCAACGCCGGTCGGCGCGGTGAACGGAACGTTGATCGGCGTGGCGGCGAATGCCGGCGCTGCGGTGGCGAGCAGTGCAACCGTCGCTGCGCTCAAGATCTTCTTCATAATGGGAACCCTTTTCCTCTGATCACCCGGGGGGGGGCATGAGCACTGGTTAACAAGAGTCGTGCCAACCGCGGATTTCCGCCACTTTCTATAATGCAATGCAGCAAAACGTCCGGATCTGTGATCAGGAGCGGCAGGGCGCCTTGCTGCGCCGACCGGCGTCGAACAGGTTCGGGGTCACACAAAATGGTCGCGGGCAATGGCACTGTAATTGGTGTAACCGGTACCGACAGGTCGCCTGCGATCGTAGTCGCGCCAAGTGGACAACGCGCGGTTTCCTTCTTTTTTCAAGAAAGATAGGGCCAACACCTGCCAAGTCGGGAAACGATCCTCCGTCCCCGGACAGGAATTTCCACCAAAAGGATTGTAGACTTTTCACGACTTTGCCTTGCCCCGAAACGACCGTGCCGACGAACGGGATCGCCCTCGGGCCCGCCTTGCGCACGCCTCGCCGATCGGCTATGCGCGCTCCCTTCCGACGAGACATCGCTGGGATCTGCGGGAGGCGGCTCTTTATGGAGGCGTCGCTAGAACCGCTAAACTTGAACCGGGCACGGCACCCTCGCGGCGCCCGCGCCCCATGACAGAGTGAGACCGCCTTATGGCAAAGAAGATTACAGGCTACATCAAGCTTCAGGTGCCGGCCGGCAAGGCCAACCCGTCGCCCCCGATCGGTCCTGCGCTGGGTCAGCGCGGCGTCAACATCATGGAATTCTGCAAGGCGTTCAACGCGTCGACCGGTGACCAGGAAGTCGGCACGCCGCTCCCCACCGTCATCACCGTTTATGCCGACCGCAGCTTCTCGTTCGAGACCAAGACGCCGCCGGCGACGTTCCTGATCAAGAAGGCCGCTGGCCTCAAGTCGGGCTCGAAGGAGCCGGGCAAGACCGTTGCCGGCAAGATCAAGCGCTCGCAGCTTTCGGAAATCGCGACCGCGAAGATGAAGGATCTCAACGCCAACGATATCGACGCGGCAACCCGCATCATCGAAGGCTCCGCCCGCGCAATGGGCCTCGAAGTGGTGGAGGGCTGAGATCATGGCAAAGCTGACCAAGAAGGCAAAAACGCTCGGCACCGCGATCAACAGCGAGAAGCTGTACGGCATCGACGAGGCAATCGCGCTCGCCAAGACCCACGCAACGTCGAAGTTCGACGAGACGATCGAAGTCGCGATGAACCTCGGCGTCGATCCGCGTCACGCCGACCAGATGGTCCGTGGCGTCGTCACGCTGCCCAAGGGCACCGGCAAGACGGTTCGCGTCGGCGTGTTCGCCAAGGGTGCCAAGGCTGACGAAGCCCGCGCCGCTGGTGCAGACGTCGTCGGGGCGGAAGACCTGATGGAAATCGTCCAGGGTGGCACGATCGATTTCGATCGCTGCATCGCGACCCCGGACATGATGGGCGTCGTCGGTCGCCTCGGTAAGGTTCTCGGTCCCAAGGGCCTGATGCCGAACCCGAAGCTCGGCACGGTCACGATGAACGTCGCGGAAGCGGTCAAGGCAGCCAAGGGCGGCCAGATCGAATATCGCGTCGAGAAGGCCGGGATCATCCACTCGGGCATCGGCAAGGCATCGTTCACGAACGAAGACCTGCGCGCGAACTTCGATGCGCTGGTCGACGCCATCGTCAAGGCCAAGCCGACGGGCGCCAAGGGCAAGTATGTCCGCAAGGTTGCCGTCAGCTCGACCATGGGCGCCGGCATCAAGGTCGACACCGCCGAGGTTTCGGCGGCGTAAGCCTTCGCTCGACGAACGGAATGCAAAAGGGCCGGGGGAAACCCCGGCCCTTTTTCTTTGCGCGGTGGCGACGCGCCGTCGTCATTGCCTTCCACCCGTCCATCATCTTGGCGCAGGCTCGGATCAATACGGCTGACGGTGCCGCGGGTCCGCGTCGCGCGATAACGGATACCGGTCTTCGCGAGAATGACCGATAGGGGGACGACGTCACGGGTGGCGCGCGCGGGGCTGCGCGGTTCCGACGCCATCGTTCCCCGTTCGTCGTCTTTCCCGACGCATGAAGGCGCTTATCCCGGCAGCGGCAGGCCTACGCATCCATTGCAAAGTGACAACGTAACGCATCAGGCAGGCGTACCGGATCCCACGATACCGAAGGAGCCTGCGACGATAGCGACGGTCGGCCGGATTGAGCGTCACCGCCTTTGCCAATTGCGCGACGGCAGCCGTTCGTTCGCCCTGCCGCCACAGCAAGAGCGCATACCAGTACCGCAGATGACCAACGCCTGACTCGGCAGCCACGACCTCCTCAGCGACTGCGCAGGCTTCGGACCCCTCCCCCGCACTGGCTAGCGCTTCGGCGAACGGGACGAGGTAGATCGGTAGACGGTTCACCTTGGCCACGAGCTCGCGGTGGACCGCCAGGGCCTCTGCATGATTGCCGGCCCGCGTCAGCACGCGGGCAAGACTGAGCATACCAAGATCTAGCGTAGGGTTCGCGGCCCGCGCACTACGCGCGAGCGCGATTGCGGTGCGCGGACGAACGTCCGGTTGCCGTTCGGCCAGTGCCCCCAGATAGACCCCGCTACGCGAACGCCTCGCCCTGATTTCTCCTGCCATCGTGCGCGCATCGAACCGTTCGTGGATCATGTCGCTAAGGATCGCACCCAGAAGGCCGATCTCGGCCAGAAAGGTGGTGGCTGGATGCTGACAATATGGCACTGGCAGCAATTGCACGGATACTTCCGCGGCGATGTGAGCGGCATGGCGTCGATCATGAGCTTGATGCGGATCGTAAACGAGTAAGCTCTCCGCCGAGCAGCGAAGCGGCCCGTTCAGGGCACTCAACCAACGGATGCGATGCGCATCCTGTCCCCAGCGGTTCTCCCATGGCGCGATGGCCGGATCGATCGACCATTGCGGCGACAGCGCGAAAACCGCATCCGCTCCGACGGCTTCGGCAAGCCGCAGGGCCGCATAGCCGCCCATGCTGGAGCCGTATGCGACTCTGCGCTGCGCGCTCGCGGTTGCGGTCCGCACAACCGCAGCCGCCTCGAATACATCACTATATTGGTACCAGTCGTTGCCACGACCAAGGATGTGGATCGCGGATATTCCGCTGGCCCGTAGAAAGGACTCGCCGAACCCTTCTCGATCGTGCCCCTGTCCGATGTTGTAATGATCGAAGGTGATGACCCATCGATCGCAGCCCGCAACCGGAACCTGCCGAACGAGGAGTGTGTCGCTGCGGTAGATTTGTTCGGACACCCCCCGGCCTCCCCCTTATCGGCTATCTGATTCTGGCCATTACTATCGTATTTCTGGAACGCACGAAACGGTTGGCATGCTTCGCGTTCCGGAAAGCGGTTCGATCAGGGACCACCCGATTTGGCTACACTGTAACTCATCCATTGCATGCGATCATGGCGCGACTCGATCTCGATCAATCATCTTTCACGGAACCTAGCCGCGCCGCATTCGTCGTCTGCCCGAACCCCCAAGAAGGCTCCCTACATGGCAGATTTCGACACGGTCACCGGCAACGGTGGCGAGACGCATCAGCAGGCGCAAGGCGATGCGCCGGTCCTGACGACCAACCACGGTGTCCCCGTTTCCGACAACCAGAACAGCCTCAAGAGCGGTTCGCGCGGCCCCACGCTGCTCGAGGACTTCGTCCTGCGCGAGAAGATCTTCCACTTCGACCATGAGCGGATCCCCGAGCGGATCGTCCACGCGCGTGGTTCGGGCGCACACGGCTATTTCGAAGCGACCGACGACATTTCGGACCTGTCGCGCGCGGCAGTGTTCAAGAAGGGCGAGAAGACCGAACTCTTCGCACGCTTCTCGACCGTCGCCGGCGGCGCAGGCTCGGTCGACACCCCGCGCGACGTGCGCGGCTTCGCGGTCAAGTTCTATACGACCGAGGGCAATTGGGATCTCGTCGGCAACAACATCCCGGTGTTCTTCATCCAGGACGCAATCAAGTTCCCCGACCTGATCCATTCGGTGAAGATGGAAGCCGACCGCGCCTATCCGCAGGCCGGCAGCGCACACGACACGTTTTGGGACTGGGCATCGCTGATGCCGGAAGCAACCCACATGCTGATGTGGGCGATGTCGGACCGCACCCTGCCGCGCTCGCTGCGGATGATGGAAGGCTTCGGCGTCCACACCTTCCGCCTCGTCAACGCCGAGGGCAACAGCAGCTTCGTCAAGTTCCACTGGAAGCCCAAGCTCGGCCTTCAGTCGACGATCTGGGACGAGACGCTCAAGCTCCAGGCCGCCGATAACGACTATCATCGCCGCGACCTGTTCGAGGCGATCGACAGCGGCGATTTCCCCGAGTGGGAACTCGGCATCCAGGTGTTCGACCAGGCGTTTGCCGAAGCGCAGCCGTATGACGTGCTCGATTCGACCAAGCTGATCCCGGAAGAGGACGTGCCGGTGCGGATCATCGGGCGAATGGTGCTCGACCGAAACGTCGACAACTTCTTCGCCGAGACCGAGCAGGTCGCCTTCCTGCCGACCAACGTCGTGCCGGGGATCGATTTCTCGAACGATCCGCTGCTCCAGGGTCGCCTGTTCAGCTATCTCGACACGCAGAAGTCGCGTCTGGGGACGACCAACTTCCACCAGATCCCGATCAACAGCCCGCGTTCGCCGGCCGGCAACTTCCAGCGTGACGGGATGATGCAGACCAAGGTCCCCAAGGGCCGGGCGAACTACGAGCCCAACAGCCTTGCCGCGCACGGCGAGGATGGCGGCCCGCGTGAGAGCGCAACCAAGGGCTATGTCACGACCAACGCCGCGACCGGCGACAACGAGACGGGCGACAAGCTCCGTGTCCGTTCGGAACTGTTCGCGGATCACTACAGCCAGGCACGGCTGTTCTTCCATTCGGCGACCGAAAACGAGCAGGCGCATATCGCGTCGTCGTTCGTGTTCGAGCTGTCGAAGGTCGGCCTGCTCGATCAGGTCCCGCCGCGGCTGGTCGCCAATCTGCGCAACGTCGATGAGGGTCTCGCGCAGCGTGTCGCGGACGGTCTCAACATCGATTTGCCCGAAAAGGCGAAGGCCGCGCGCGAGCCGGTCGACATGAAGCGTTCGGACGCATTGTCGATCCAGAAGAACATGAAGGAGACGCTGGAAGGCCGCGTCGTCGGCATCCTGATCGCGGACGGCACCGACGCCGCCGAGCTCGACGCGCTGGTCGCGTCGATCAAGGACGCCAAGGGCAAGGCCGTGCTGGTCGCCCCCAAGGTCGGCGGCGCAACGCTGTCGGACGGCAGCAAGCGCAAGGCCGACGGCCAGCTCGCCGGTACGCCGTCGCAGATCTTCGACGCCGTCGCGATCGCGCTGTCGGCCGAGGGTTGCGCGATGCTGCTCAAGCAGGGCGCGGCGGTCCAGTTCGCGATGGACGCGTTCGGGCATCTCAAGGCGGTCGGTGCGAGCGCAGCGGCGCAGCCGTTGCTCGACAAGGCCGGCGTCGAGAAGGACGAAGGCGTGACCGATCTGGGCGCGGGCTTCGCGAGGGCAGCGGCGAAGCGCTTCTGGGCGCGCGAGCCTAGCGTGCGCGATCTCGCCTGATTGCTGAGGCGATAGGGTAATGGAAAAGGCCCGGTGCGATTTGCACCGGGCCTTTTTCGTGGTTTATCGCCGTCACGGACTGTAGATATTTGCCTAGGCCATGAACTTATAATGCAGTCGTTCCGCCTCCAGCCAATGGCGGTCACAGACGAAGTAGTCCAGCATCGCACGTCATATCTGGGGCTCTGACCTTCGCAAAGCCACCCATTCATCCCTCCAGGCGCATGTGACCGACCGATGTGAAACAGGGGTAAGGACAGAACCAAAGTAATTTAGGAGAACGCAGATTCGCGGTGGAAACCGCGAAGTAGCAGTCTGCGCTTTACCGGGATATCATTTTGCTCCCAATGAACACGATCCGAAGCCCTACGATTATAGCGTCCCGCGCGGCTGGATTGCCCGATGGGTGTACGACATATTGAAGATCCGGCTGAAGCCGCAAATAGGGCGTTACTTGGTCCGAGTAGGTGGCCTCGACGCCAGTCTCCCCATGCGACAAGGTGAACTGAGCATCAGCGGAATTGGCCCTATAGCGTTCCGACAGTTGGCCCCGATTGATACCGATCGAGAACTGGCTGTTTGGCCTGGATGGGAAGACCTTGCCGACGAGCGTTCCGAATTGCCAGCCGCCGCGAAATGGTGTCGTCGCTCCGTCGGAAAGGCCGATGCGCGCAAACAGACTGATGGCCGGCCCACGCGCAGTGCTTGAAGTCACTGGCTGGTCGATCAGCAGGTAGGCACCTTCAGAAACTGCCTTCGCGGGTAAGCCATTGGCCCCGATCAGGCGAATATCTTCCTGCCGCTTGGTGTAGCGCCAATAGCCAACCGCAACCTTGCCATGCCCCGTCCAGCCGGCCTCCCCGATCAATAAAGCTCCCTCGCGCATGCGCCAATCGACGCCGCCCGGATCGCCCAGAACTCCCGACTTGGCATCGACGACGGCACCCTTGACGTATCCGTGTGCGCCCAGCGTGACGCGGAGCCGCGCGGTCAAAGCGGTAGACGGAAAGATCGACGGCCCGTTAGGCCCGGTTGCGGCAAGTTCGGACCCAATGCCGAATGCCGGTGCCAGCAAGACCCCAGCGGAATCGTCCTGGTAGAAATCGGCATTGAGATCCGCCAGGCCAAGCAGCAGCGCCGCCTTGCCGCCAAACAGGTCCTGCTCGATCCATGCCTGGTAAAGCTTGGTCCGATTTCGGCCGACCTCGATATTGTCGACGCCTTGCAATGTGCCAGCCAAGCCATTGGGATCACCACCCCGATTGTCGAGCACATGGAGTTTGACCCGCGCGCCACGCCACGCCAGCAGCGTACCCAGATCGACAACTGCGACTACATCGAGATTGGTCAGAACGCGCACGCCCGTGCCAGCCGCCCCACGCACGACACCGTTGACGTCGCCGGTCAGCCGAGAGCTGAGCACGACCGAAGGCGGCGCGTCCTCTCCAAACGCCGGTACCGCACCACCAATAGTTAGCGATGCCGCGAGAAGCTGCATTATCCGAGTTTGCAGATTGTAAAGCATTTGGTCCTGTCTGAAGGACCGATTGGACGAGGCGCTTGGGGTCGTGCATTAACGACTGATACCAAGACTCTCTGATCAGGACCGATGGGCCCACGACCGCAGTCCGATGGACATGATGCGCCACGGCTGATCGGTGAGGCGGTTCCAGGCGAAGCAGCAATGGTCGAGGATGTCGTCGTAGGATTTGAAGATGCGGTTCGACAGCCAGTTGTCGCGCATGAACTGCCAGACGTTTTCGACCGGGTTGAGCTCGGGGCATTTTGCCGGCAGCGGCAGCAGCGTGATGTTGGCCGGGACGATCAGCCCCGCCGAGAGATGCCAGCCTGCCTGGTCAAGTATCAGCACGGCATGGGCGCCGGGCGTCACGGCGGCGGATATCTCGGCGAGGTGCAGCGTCATCCCTTCGGTATTGCAGCGCGGGAGCACCAGGGCCGCTCCCTTGCCCTCGGCTGGGCAGATGGCGCCGTAGATGTAGG
>NZ_AIDW01000021.1 GCF_000251145.1 Sphingomonas sp. PAMC 26621
CCTATCCCCTGTGTGCCTTGGCAGTCTCAGGCGGATCGTCGACATTGCCCAGCACCGGCGCGCTCGGGATCGGCGGTGCCGCCCCGAGATAGTCGCGCACCAGCTGATCGATCGACGGCTCGGCATCCGAGTCCTGCAACCCCTGCTGGAGCCGCAGATAGCCGTAGCGCTGCTCGGTCAGGCGACGGCTGTCCTCCGCCGTGCGCAGGATCGTCGGGCGGATGAAGATCATCAGATTGGTCTTGGTCCGCGATTTCGCCTTCGAGCGGAACAGGTTGCCCAGCCCAGGAATGTCGCCGAGCAGCGGTATCTTCTCGATCGTCCGCCGCTCGTTGTCGTCGAGCAACCCGCTGATCACCGCGATATCGCCGTCGTCGACGGTGCGGACCGTCTCGACCTCGCGCTTGTTGAGGATGAGGTCGCTGTTGCTGCTCGACACCGGCCCCGCGATCGAGCTGACCTCGAGCCGCAGGTTGAGCTTGACCGTTCCGCTCGAATTGACCTGCGGGCGCACGGTCAGCTCGATCCCGACGTTCTCGCGCTGCGTGGTCTGGAACGCATTGTCGAAATTGTTCGACAGCGCCTTGCCCGTGGTGATCGGAATTTCCTGCCCGACGAGGCTGTGCGCCTCCTGATTGTCGAGCATCACGAGATGCGGGACCTGGAGCAGGTTGGACGTCGTGTCGCTCTTCACCGCGTTGATGATCGACGCGAAGATCGTATCGCCGATCTTGCCGGTGAAGCCGCCGAACCCGCCGCTCGCGCCGAGGATCGAACTCAGCGCGGATTGTGCGAGCGTGTCGCTGGTCGCGCTGTTGGTGCTGGTGGTGACGGTCCCGCCGTTGATCGTCGTGGTCGTCGTGTTGAGCTGTCGCGCGCCGACCGCGCCCGCGATCGTCAGCAGGCTGGGGGCGGTGTTCTGGAAGCTCGACGCCGCGAACACGCCACCCTTCAGATTGGCGATCGCGAATTGCGCGCCAAGCTGGCTCGCGACCTGATCGGACACTTCGGCGACGATCGCCTCGACCAGCACCTGCTCGCGCCGCGTGTCGAGCTGCCGCACGACCTCCGACAATTGCCGCTGCACTTCGGCGGGGGCGGCAATGACGATCGCGTTCGCGCCGACGAAGCGCGTCACGACCGCGGCGGTGCGCCCGCCCTGCGCGGTGATCGCGGCCTGGCTCGGCGTGCCGCCCGGCGCGCTGCTGTCCTGCTGGACCGCGGGGGTATTGGCCTGGCGCTGGACCGAATTGTTGCCGTTGCTGCCGGTCTGGGTGTTGTTGCCGAAGTTCGACTGCGACAATTGCTGGTTGGTGATCGGCGACGGCGTCTGCCCGACAAGCTGCTGCAACACCGGGAGCAACTGCTCGGCATCGGCATTCTCTAGGAACAGGACCTTGATCTCGGTCCCGTTCTTCGCGCGCCGGTCGAGATCTTCGGCGACCGCCGCGAGCCGCGCGACCGTCGTCGCGTCGCCGCTGATCGCGACCGAGTTCGAGCTTTGTACCGCGACCACGCTGGTGCCGTTGGCACTTGGCGCCGCCGCCCCGCCGCCTGCACTCGCGCCCGCGCCACCCCCACCGCCGCCGCTCTGTCCGGCCAGCGACTGCAGCGCAGTCGCGATCTCGCGCGCGCCGGCATTCTTGAGCGCGACGATCCGCGTCGTCGCGGTATTGGTGTCGATCCGCCGCAACACCTCGCGCACGCGGCGAACGTTGTCCGCAAAATCGACGATCACCAGGCTGTTGCCGCCGCGATTCGCGCTGACGGTGCCTTGCGGCGACACCAGCCCGCGCACCGTATCCACCGCCGACTGCGCATCGACCGAACGCAGCCGGACGATTTCGGTGACGAAGCTGTTGCTCGCCGCCCCGCGCGACCCGACGCGGCTCGGCTGCGATGCCGCGTTGTCAAGCGGCTGGATCCGGAAGCTGCCGTTGGTCGTCGGCACCGCGACCAGCCCGTTGGCGCGCAGCGTGGACAGGAAAATCTCGAAATATTGCGACTTGCTGACCGGGTGATCGGTGACGACGGTCACCTTCCCCTGGACGCGTGCGTCGATGATGAAGGTCCGCCCGGTCACCCGCGCGGCATCCGCGATGAACGCGCGGATGTCCGCATCGCGCACGTTCATCGTCTGCTGCGCGGTCGCCGTGCCAGCGCAGGCAAGCGCAAGCGCCGACGCCAGGACGGGCCGGAGAATCAGTCTTTTCATTGGCCCGCAATCGTAAGGGTAAGGGGAACGACCTGTCCGCCGCGCTCGACCGACAAGGCAATAGGGCCGCCGCGCGCCAATTGCGGCGCGAGCCGGTCGATATCGGCCTGCCCGCTGACCGGACGCCCGCCGACCTGGGTCACGATATCGCCGTCGCGAAGCCCCGCCGCTCGGAACGCCGCGCCCGAACCTTGCGAGCGCACGGTCAGCCCGCTGACCTTTCCGCCGTCGATCCGCGGGATGAAGCCGATGTCGCTGCGCACCTGCGCGGCGGTGATGCCTTGCGTGGGTCCCGGGATCGCCGCGGGCGGACCGGCGGGTGGTGGCGCGCCACCGCCCCCCATCAGCGGCGCGCCGGGCGGCGCGACCGCGGGTGCCGGGGCCTGCTCGGCCTGGGTGATGAACAGATCCTCGGCGCGTCCGCCGCGCTCGATCGAGACATGATCGAACGCTACCGACTTCAGGATCACCCCCGGCGAGATTTCCTGCCCGACGCCGATGCTCTGCTGGATCCCGTCAGCACCCGCGATGATCGCGGAGCCCCCGCCCTGCGCTTCGTCGATCCGCGTGCCGTACAGCGTGAGTTGCAGGGTCGTCACGACCGCAGGCCCCGCCGCGTCGCCACCGCTGGTGCGGAAGAACGGATCGAACCCGCGCAAAATTGCCTCCGGTGAACCGGGGATAGCGCCCTGGTCAGGCCGCCACACGCCGACCGGACCGACCGGGGTGATCACCGCATAGACGAGACGCGCGCTCTGGACGGCAAGGACCGCGATCAACGCGAGCTCGATCCCGGTGTACACCGTCGTGACGGGAAGGCGCCGCAGCAACGCCCGCGCCCGCGCATCCAAAACCAACCGCATGCGGACATCTTCCCTGTTCAAAGCCCTGCTAGGCGGCGCGTGTTACAGTCCGGTATCATAGCTGTGAACCTCATATGACACGGCGCGAAGCTGGAAAACAGCGGCAGATTTTGGCAGGAAAGCATTATGATGGAACCGTTCGACGCCATGTCTGCCAACTACGGATCGGGGCTGCCCGCGGACGCAATGGTCACGTGGCTTGCGGCGCAGCCGGGCGTCCAGCGTGTCCCCAGCGCGAAGGTTACGCTGTTCATCCGGCGCAACTTTATTGACGCTGCAACCTGCACCGCGCTGTGCGCGTCGGTCGATGCGACGCGGCGTCCCTCGACCCTGTCGGATACGAACGGCGACGCGAGCTTTCGCACCAGCGAGACCGGCGACCTCGACCCGCTCGACCCGCTGACAATCGACCTGAACGCCCGAATCAGCGCGCTGACCGGGCTCGATCCGATCTATGGCGAACCGATCCAGGGGCAACGCTATGCCGTGGGTCAGGAATTCAAGCAGCATACCGATTATTTCGAGCCAAGCGGCGTGGACTACGACCGATTTTGCAACGTCGCTGGCAACCGCACGTGGACCGTGATGATCTACCTCAATGAACCCGAGGCGGGCGGCGCCACGCGTTTCAAGGCGATCGACAAGATCGTCCAGCCCGAAACCGGCAAGCTGCTCGCGTGGAACAACCGCCGCCCCGACGGCACGCTCAACCCCGCGACGCTGCATCACGGAATGAAGGTTCGCGCGGGCACCAAATACGTCATCACAAAATGGTTTCGCGAACGTCACTGGGGCTGGTGACGCGCGTCAAGCCGCACGCAAAAAGCCCGCAGCACCAGGGGATGCCGCGGGCTTCATGAGATGGTGGGCGCGGCAGGGATTGAACCTGCGACCCCACCCGTGTGAAGGGTGTGCTCTACCACTGAGCTACGCGCCCGCTGCCTGGCATCCGGATCGGAGCCTGGCGAAACGGAACGGGGCAGCGCGATGCCGCCCCAATGCCGCGTCCTTAATCCGGTCGCGCCCCGCTTTGCAAGCGGCGCGCGCGCAGAAAGTGGACGAAAATCAGTTGACCGAGTCCTTCAGGCCCTTACCGGCCTTGAACTTCGGCTGCGACGATGCCTTGATCGTCATCGGCTCGCCGGTACGGGGGTTGCGACCGGTCGATGCCTTGCGCTTGCTGACCGAGAACGTACCGAACCCGACGAGACGGACTTCATCGCCTGCCTTGAGCGCTGCCGAGACCGCGTCGAACACGGCTTCGACCGCCTTGCTCGCATCCCCCTTCGTCAGCCCCGAGGTATCCGCTACCGTCGCGATCAATTCTTGCTTGTTCATCGCCATTAAACCCCCGTTTACCAATAGAAATCTGATTCCCAGCCAGCCGGCCGGTGGCGCAGTAAGGCGGGTACGGGGGGGGCTGTCAAAGCAAAAAGCAGCAACCCCGCCCCGAAACCGGCGCGGACTGGTCGTTCAGATGCGCAAAAGCATCAGTGATGGACTTCTCCACCAACCGGCGGGATTCCTGCCGGTGGCTGCGCCGCGAGATCGTCCGCTTCACTCCATTCGATTGCCTCGAGCGGCCCGGTCAATGCCAGACGCAACACTTCGTCGACATGGGACACCGGGATGATCTTGAGGCCGTTCAGGATGTTGGCTGGAATTTCTGCCAAGTCCTTCTCGTTTTCCTGCGGGATCAGGACGGTGGTGATACCGCCACGCAGCGCCGCAAGCAGCTTCTCCTTGAGCCCGCCGATCGGCAGGACGCGACCACGCAACGTTACCTCGCCGGTCATCGCGATGTCGCGCCGAACCGGTACGCCGGTCAGCGTCGAAATAATCGCAGTGACGATCCCGATCCCCGCCGACGGACCATCCTTCGGCACCGCGCCCTCGGGCAGATGGATGTGGACGTCCTTCCGCGCGAACAGGCTCGGCTTGATTCCGTAGGAGGGCGAGCGCGCCTTGATGAAACTGAAGGCGGTCTCGATCGACTCCTTCATCACGTCACCGAGCTTGCCGGTGATCTTGGCAACGCCGCGACCGGGCACGGTGACGCTCTCGATCGTGAGCAACTCGCCGCCGACCTCGGTCCACGCGAGACCGGTGACCGCACCGATCTGGTTTTCCTCTTCGCCGAGGCCGTGCCGATACTTTTTCACGCCCGCGAAATCGGACAGGTTCTCCGCGGTGATCGTGATCGCGGTGTCCTTGTTCTCGAGGATCCGGCGAAGCGCCTTGCGTGCGAGCTTGGCGATCTCGCGCTCGAGCGTGCGGACGCCCGCCTCGCGCGTATAGTATTGGATCAGCGCGCGCAGGCCCTCGGTGGTCAGCGTGAACTCACCCGCCTTCAACCCGTGCGCCTCGATCTGCTTGGCGATCAGGTGCCGCTCGGCGATCTCGACCTTCTCGTCCTCGGTATAGCCCTCGAGCCGGATGATCTCCATCCGGTCGAGCAGCGCCTGAGGCAGGTTGAGCGAGTTGGCGGTCGTCACGAACATGATGTCCGACAGGTCGACATCGATCTCGAGATAATGATCCTGGAACTTACCGTTCTGTTCGGGGTCGAGCACCTCGAGCAGCGCGGACGCCGGATCGCCGCGGAAATCCTGGCCGAGCTTGTCGATCTCATCGAGCAGGAACAGCGGGTTGCTGGTCCCGGCCTTCTTGAGGTTGGTGACGATCTTGCCCGGCAGCGAGCCGATGTACGTGCGGCGATGCCCGCGGATCTCGGCTTCGTCGCGCACGCCGCCCAGCGACTGGCGGATGAACTCGCGCCCCGTCGCCTTGGCGATCGACTTGCCGAGCGACGTCTTGCCGACACCGGGAGGCCCGACGAGGCACAGGATCGGCCCCTTCAGCTTGTTCGTGCGCGCCTGCACCGCGAGATATTCGATGATCCGGTCCTTGACCTTCTCGAGCGCATAATGGTCCTCATCGAGTACCGCCTGCGCCGCCGAAATGTCCTTGCGGATCTTCGACTTCTTGCCCCACGGCAGGCCGAGCAGCACGTCGAGGTAATTGCGCACCACCGTTGCTTCCGCCGACATCGGCGCCATCGTCTTGAGCTTCTTGAGCTCCGACGTCGCCTTGGTGCGCGCTTCCTTGGACAGCTTCATCGTGGCGATCTTCTGGGTCAGCTCGGCGATCTCGTCGCCCTCGCCTTCCTCGCCCTCGTTGCCGAGCTCGCGCTGGATCGCCTTCAACTGTTCGTTGAGGTAATATTCGCGCTGGGTCTTCTCCATCTGGCGCTTGACCCGCGACTTGATCTTCTTCTCGACCTGCAGGACGCCGAGCTCGCCTTCCATGAAGGCGAACACCATCTCGAGTCGCTTGGCCGGATCCCGCTCGACGAGCAGCGCCTGCTTGTCGCTGACCTTGACCTGGATATTCGCGGCGACCGCGTCGGCGAGCTTGCTCGCATCCTCGATTTCGCCGAGCTGGACCGCTGTCTCGGCGGGGAGCTTGCGGTTGAGCTTGGCGTAATTCTCGAACTGGTCGACGACCGAGCGCATCAACGCGGAGACTTCGGTGTTCGGCGCGACCGGCTCGGCCGAGTCGTCGTCTTCGGCTTCGAGCAGGTCGACCTGCGCGGCGAGATAGCCATCACGCTCGGCGAGGTCCGACAAGGAGGCACGGCGCTTGCCCTCGACCAGCACGCGAACGGTGCCGTCGGGAAGCTTGAGCAACTGGAGCACGGTCGCAGTGACGCCGATGTCGTACAGGTCGTCGCGCGCGGGATCGTCCTGCGCGGGGTCGAGCTGGGCAACGAGGAAGATCTCCTTGTCGCCCGCCATCGCGGCCTCGAGCGCGGCAACCGACTTGTCGCGCCCGACGAACAGCGGAACGATCATGCTCGGGAACACGACGATGTCGCGCAGCGGCAGGACGGGATAGGAATGCGGGGCAGAAGATTGCGTCATGAATACTCCGGGTCCGCGCCATTCAAGCGCGTTCTCCCTTTATATGGGGTGAATGGCGTTGCCATCAATCGTTCCGCGATTTTGGTGGAGCGTTGCAGCCGTGCGCCGGGCGGAATGACGCGGTCGGGCAGACCCAGCACCCCCTCTGTGTCGTCGCAAGCCGCCTGCATCGCGCCCCACCCGTTCGTTTCGAGCGAAGTCGAGAAACTTGGCATAACGCAGGGTTTCTCGACTTCGCTCGAAACGAACGGGAGGAAAGTAGACCCGCACTTAAAATTGTATATCGTGTTATATAACGCCGTATATAAAGGCCACGCCATGCCACTCGATATCCTGCAGGACCTTGGCCCCATCTTCCTCGGCAGCCGTCTCAAGCGGCTCGGAGAACGCATGCAGGCCGGGGCGGCGCGGATCCTCGCCGACGCGGGACTCGGCGTGCAGCCGACCCATATGCCACTGCTCGCAGGGCTTGAGAACGGTCCCCTAACGATCGGCCAGCTCGTCCAGGCGGTCGGCGCGAGCCAGCCCGGGGTGACGCGCGGCGTCGCGCAACTCGTCGACCTAGGGCTCGTCCAGACCGAGCCCGGGAGCGACCAGCGCCAGCGGACGATCTCGCTGACCCCCGCCGGGGTCGCCGCGATGACGCGCGCGCGGCTGCTGGTCTGGCCCCGCGTCGAGGCGGCGGTCGACGTCCTGTGCGGTGGCGAGGCCGATGCGTTCCTCGCGCGAATCACCGCGATCGAGGCAGCGCTCGCCGCCACGCCGCTCGATGTGCTCGCCGCGCAGGCCAATCCGCAAACCCTCGAGATCCGGGAATATGCCGATGATCTTGCGACCACGTTCCGCGATATCAACGCCGAGTGGATCACCACCATGTTCCGCCTCGAGGACACCGACCGCGCGGTGCTCGACAACCCGCGTGCGAAGATCCTCGATCCCGGCGGCACCATCCTGTTCGTCGAGGCGCGCGGGCTTGGCATCGTCGGCACGTGCGCGCTTCAGAAAACCGGCGACACCGGGTTCGAGCTGACCAAGATGGGGGTGCGCGAGAGCGCGCGGGGCCTGAAGGCTGGCGAATTCCTGCTGACCGCGATGATCGCGCGTGCACAGGCGATGGGGGCCGACCCCCTGTATCTGCTCACCAGCACGAAATGCGCGGCGGCGGTGCATCTGTACGAGAAGCTCGGGTTTCGACACGACGCGGAGATCATGCGCGATTACGGCGCGCGCTATGCCCGGTGCGACGTCGCGATGCGCTACGCTCCCCGCGGTGCAGCGACGTAACGCTCGGGCTACTCTGCCACGCGTGCGAAGATCAGGTGCGATCCCGAGGATTTACGCCTAACACGGTCGCGCAGGGGTTTGGTGGAGCGGTTCCGGAATGATGGTGTCTCGCGTTGCGTTGCTGCTGGCCGGCCTGTCGCTGACCGCAGCAGCCCTCCCGCAGAAGGGCGAGCCGCCGATCACCGCGCAAACGCAGAAGTCGGGCGGCGCAATCGATCCCGACCAGGCGAAGCTGACCTTCGCGGCGGCCGACCTCGCGTTCGAAATCCTGCCCGAAACCCAGTCGCTGCGCGGGATCGCCACGCTCGACTTCGCGGCCCGCGCGCCGCTCGCGCGGCTCGTCGTCGATCTCGATCGCAACCTGCCGGTCGAGTCGATCGCGATCGACGGGACCGACCTCCGCCCCGACGCCTGGACCAACCCCGAGGGCCAGTTGCGGATCACCCTGCCGCACACCGTCCCCGCCGGCCGGCACGTAATCGCGCGGATCGTCTATGGCGGGCAGCCCCACGTCGCGGTCAAAGCGCCGTGGGATTCGGGGATGGTCTGGTCGACGACCCCCGACGGCGCGACCTGGTTCGCCACGACCGCAGAAGGGATCGGCTGCGACCTGTTCTGGCCGTGCCTCGACTTCCCGACCGGCAAACCCGGCGTCGTCACTCTGCACATCACCGTCCCCCACGGGCTCAAGGCCCCGTCGAACGGCGTGCTTCTCGGGGTCGACACGCTCGCCGACGGGCGCACCCGCTGGAACTGGCGGGTCAAGCGTCCGACCACCTACGGCATCGCGCTCAACGTCGGGCCGTACGAACAGCTCTCGGGCAGCTACAAGAGCCGCTTCGGCAACACGATCCCACTCTTTTACTGGTATCTCCCCGGCGAGGACGCACCGGCGCGCGCGCTCTTCGCCGAATTCGCGCCGACGCTCGACTTCTTCGAAAGCCAGATCGGCCCCTATCCGTTCGGCGACGAGAAGGTCGGCGTCGTGGAAACCCCGCACAAGGGCATGGAGCATCAGACGATCAACGCCTACGGCAACGGCTATGCCAAGGCCCCCGAAGGGTTCGACTGGCTGTTCCAGCACGAATTCGCGCACGAATGGTTCGGCAACCAGCTCACCGCCGCCGACTGGGACGATTACTGGCTGCACGAGGGCTATGCCGAATATATGCAGCCCCTCTACGGCCGCTGGCGCGAGGGTGACGCGCGCTACGCGGTGATGATGGACGATCAGCGCAACAAGATCGCCAATCTCCGCCCGATCGTCTCGGGGACCGTCCGCACCGAGGAGCAGGTGTATGAGATCGCCAAGGGCGGTCCGGGCCAGGACATCTACTACAAAGGCGCATGGATGCTCCACACGCTGCGCGGGTTGATCGGCGACCGCGCGTTTCGCGACGTGACTCGCCTCGCGGTCTACGGGCGGCTCGATCCGCGGCCGGGCAATTTCGTGCCGCGCTATGGCACCACCGCCGAATTCGAACGGATCGTCCGGCGCGTGACGGGCAAGGACTATGGCTGGTTCTTCGACGTCTATCTCCGGCACGCCGCCTTGCCCGACCTGATCGAGACGCGCACGCCGACTCGACTGTCGGTCCACTGGAATGCACCGGGCGGCCGCCCCTTCCCCTTGCCGGTCGAGGTACAGGTCGGCGGCCGGGTCGTGCGTCTGCCGATGTCCGCCGGGTTCGGCAGTGTCGCGGTCGCGCCCGGAACGCATGTCGTGGTCGATCCCGCGGCCCGCGTGCTCCGTCGCTCGATCGCGGTCGAGCAATATCAGGCTTGGCGCGATGACCAGGGGCGCAAGAGAGCCACGACGACCGCCAAGGATTGACCCACCCGGTTCCCATGGAGACCTTCATGCGTTTTGCCCCCGTCCCCGTCGCGCTTCCCGGCCTCGTTGCGCTGAGCGTGGGTCTTCTGGCGTTCCTTTACGTTTTGCTGCTGGCGCGCGCGCGGGGACGCCGTGCGCCGCGCAGCGCGGATAGCGGACGTCGCAACGCCTCGATCGGATGGATCCTCGTCCAGGGTTTCGGGATCGCGGTGGCCGGGCTTGGACCGATCGTAACCACGCGCGGCTCGGTGTCGCCGCTCGCGCTGGCGAGCGCTGCGGTCGTCCTGCTCCTGATGCTCGCGGCGGCGGCGCTGTTCGATTCCGCCTCGCGGACGATGGGGCGCAACTGGGCGCTCGTCGCGCGGACCCGCGGCGACGGCACGCTGGTCGAGACCGGACCCTTCGCTTATGTCCGCAACCCGATCTACGCCGCGCTGCTGCTCATCCTGCTGGCGCTGGCGCTCGCCTGCGGGCATTTCGCCAATCTGGTCGTCGCGCTCCCGGTCTTCGCGCTCGGCACCGCGATGCGGATCCGGCATGAGGAGGCGGTGCTGCGTGCGGCGTTCGGTGTGGCGTATGATCGCTATGCCGCGCGCGTGAAGCGGTTCGTGCCGGGCGTCTTCTGACGCGATCGCCGCGCCGCCGCCGGCAGTACCTAGCCCGCCACCGCCGGCACCGAGCCGGGCACCTTCGGCGTCACCGGCACCAGTTCGTACAGATCAAGCAGCGCTCCGTTCCCCGCGCGCGTCATCACCATTCGCCAACGAAACGCCGAGACGCGTTCGACCACCGCCGCCACGTTGAGCGCAGGGTTCGCGCCGTATGCCGGCGCCGCACCACCCCGCACCGGCAGGAACGCGCCGAGAAAGACGCCGCGCGTATCATTATGGTCGAACAGCCAGCCGCGCGGCTGGCTCGCGCCGCTCTGCTTGTTGAATGCGACCCCATCGGCCGTGGCGACGACCGTGCAGAAATCCGGCTTGGCCGTCGCAAACCCCGCGTGCCCGCCAAACCGCACCAGCCGACAATAATAGAGACCCGGCGGCAAGTCCGGCTTCGGAAGCGCAATCGCAGGATCGACCAGCGGGCCTTCCGCAGCATAAGCGCCGCGCATCCGCCGTGGCACCGCCGCCCGCGCGCGACTCCACGTCGTGTCGAGCTGATCGATCGCCGCCCGGTCGACCGGCGTGAGACGCATATGCCAGTCAGTGGGAATGTCCGGTTGGGTGGCAACGGCGAGCCGGGGGTGCGGCGCACACCCCCCGAGCGCCACGCCAGCGAAGAGCAGCATCGTGATGATGCGCATGACCGTCTACTCCGGGCAACAGGACCGAACCTTGGCCGAAAGGCAGGTATACGCCCGGTAACCGTCGCTGGTTAACGAATGGTGAATTTCGCACGCAAAAAAAGGGCGCCGATCGCTCGGCGCCCTTTTCGATCCGGATGAAGGAGCGCTGTTACGCCGCCCCCGCCCCGGCCTTTTCCTTCTTGGCATAGACGCGGATCGGCTCCTTGCGGCCGTCGATCACGTCCTTGTCGATCATCACCTCGTCGACGCCGTCCATCCCGGGCAGGTCGAACATGGTATCGAGCAAGATGCCCTCGAGGATCGAGCGAAGCCCGCGCGCCCCGGTCTTGCGATCGATCGCCTTCTTGGCGACCTGCACCAGCGCCTCGTCGGTGAAGCCGAGCTTGACCGTCTCCATGTCGAACAGCTTCTGATACTGCTTCACCAAAGCGTTCTTCGGCTCGGTCAGGATCGTCACCAGTGCCGGCACGTCGAGATCCTCGAGCGTCGCGATCACCGGCAGACGGCCGACGAACTCGGGGATGAGCCCGAACTTGAGCAGATCCTCGGGCTCGACCGCCTTGAGCGTTTCGCCGGTCCGGCGTTCCTCAGGGCTTGCGACATAGGCACCGAAGCCGATCGACTTGCCCTGCAGACGATCCCCGATGATCTTCTCGATGCCGCTGAACGCGCCACCGCAGATGAACAGGATGTTCGTCGTGTCGACCTGCAGGAATTCCTGCTGCGGATGCTTGCGGCCACCCTGCGGCGGAACGCTCGCGGTGGTGCCTTCCATCAGCTTGAGCAGCGCCTGCTGGACGCCCTCGCCCGACACGTCGCGCGTGATCGACGGGTTCTCGGCCTTGCGGCTGATCTTGTCGATCTCGTCGATGTACACGATCCCGCGCTGTGCCCGCTCGACGTTATAGTCGGATGCCTGGAGCAGCTTGAGGATGATGTTCTCGACATCCTCGCCGACGTAACCCGCTTCGGTCAGCGTGGTCGCATCGGCCATCGTGAACGGCACGTCGAGGATGCGCGCAAGCGTCTGCGCGAGCAGCGTCTTGCCGCAGCCGGTAGGGCCCATCAGCAGGATGTTCGACTTGGCAAGCTCGACGTCCGCGCCCTTCTGGCCGTGGTTGAGGCGCTTGTAATGGTTGTGCACCGCCACCGAGAGCACGCGCTTGGCGCGCTTCTGGCCGATGACATAATCATCGAGCACGTCGCAGATTTCCTGCGGCGTGGGCACGCCGCCGTCCTTCTTGCTCACCAGCGCGGACTTCGTCTCCTCGCGGATGATGTCGTTGCACAGTTCGACGCATTCATCGCAGATGAAAACGGTAGGGCCCGCAATCAGCTTGCGGACTTCGTGCTGCGATTTGCCGCAGAACGAGCAATAAAGCGTGCTCTTGGAGTCGCCGCCGGTCATCTTTGGCATTTAGTCCATCCTTGGCAGCCCTTGGGGCGCACTACTGCGAGGGTCCATCCTAGACCGCCCCCGCGCGATCCGACAATCACCAAAATCGTCTCAAGATCGGTGTGCCGGGCTAAACCGTGGACGCCCGGCACTGAATATACGGTGAATTTACGATATTTACGAAATTATGCGGAGGTCAGCGCGGGCGGCGTGGTCGAGTCGTCGGGCAAGGCCGGACGCTTGTCGAACACCTGGTCGACCAGACCGAACTCCTTGGCCTCATGCGCCTCGAGGAACGTATCACGATCCATCGCCCGCTCGATCTCCTCGATCGGCTTGCCGGTGTACTGGGCGTAGAGCGCATTCATCCGGTTCTTGATCCGCTGGATTTCCTTCGCCTGGATCTGGATGTCGCTCGCCATGCCTTGCGCCCCGCCCGACGGCTGGTGGATCATGATCCGCGCGTTCGTCAGCGCGACGCGCATGCCGGGCTCGCCTGCTGCGAGCAGGAAGCTGCCCATCGAAGCGGCCTGGCCCATGCAGACCGTGCCGACGCGCGGCCGGATGTACTGCATCGTGTCATGGATCGCCATGCCCGCCGTGACGACGCCGCCCGGCGAGTTGATGTACATGAAGATGTCCTTCTTCGGATTCTCCGATTCCAAGAACAGCAGCTGGGCGCTGATCACCGAGGCCATATGGTCCTCGACGCCGCCCGTGATGAAGATGATGCGTTCGCGCAGCAGCCGCGAATAAATGTCGAAGCTGCGCTCGCCGCGATTGGATTGCTCGATGACGATCGGGACGAGGCCGCCCTGCGGGGAGGTCGTCAGCCCGGCGCCGTGAATGGGGGCCAGGAAGTCACCGGTGTCGAACGGATTGCGCATGATGAGTCTTGAAATCCTTTATGCCCCGAAGAGGCACCATACATCGGCGCTGGCGGAAACGAGTTCAAGCCCCGTCACGGATCACGCGACGATCAGGGACCAGCAAACCCCCGCCCCGTTGAGTCTCCCTCGCCACGCCCGCATCATCGCCTGCCCGGCTTCGAGACCGCGTTCGGGGAGGGCAGCGATTGCTTGCTCGCATGCGCGGCATGCTTTACCCGCACCTGCGACCCCGCATTCCGGAACAACAGTTCACCAGCCCAACCCGCCCAGTATGCGCCACCCGCCACGTCGCCCTGAGCGATTCCGGCAAAGACACATCAGCAGGATTGCATGACGCGCTGTGAAATAACCCGGTTACGGCCCGCTCAATATCTCTTGCTTCTTGCAAGTGCGATGTTCCTTTGGCCGGGGATCGTCAATAACGGCCCCTTTTACTTCAGCGATACGATCGCTTATGTTCGCGGTGTCGACGCGGCGGTTTATCATGCGACCGGAATTTCCAGCGAGTGGACGTCCAAGGCTGCAAAGCCTGCTACCGCGACACCGGACGCAAGACCCGCCGTCGCAGCCGCACAAGCACCCGTCCTTAGCAAGCCAGTCCTGCTCGGACGGTCAGCCTACTACGGCATCATCCTGTATTTAGGGGTATTCTTACACAGCTTCTGGGCGGTCCTGCTGGTGCAGGCGCTCATTGCAACGTCGATCCTGATCATCTTGCTGCGTCATTTCGTCGATCCGGGCGAGGGTCGACACTTCGCGATCGTGACTGTCGGCGGTCTTGCGCTGCTTTCGGTAACGCCGCTTCCGTTCTTCGTCTGCCTGCTCATGCCCGACCTTTTCAGCGGAATCACGATCGTCGCCGCGGCCGTGGTTCTGTTCGGATGGAAGCGGGAGCGACCGTTGGTGCGCGGCTATCTCGTGGCGATCTTGGCCCTCGCCGCGCTGGCACATTCGTCGAACGTGCTGTTGCTCGGCAGCCTAGGCCTCGCCTTCGCGGCCTGGACGCTGCTGCGACCGCAACGGAGGCCCGCAGGGATCGCACGCTTGCTGCCCCCCGCCGTCCTGCTCGGGTGCGCGCTGATCGGCCTTGCCGGTGAAAGTGCTTTCACCGCCGCGATCACGCGAATCACCGGCCAGGCCCCGATCCGCCCCCCTTTCCTGACCGCGCGCTTTGTCGACGACGGCCCGGGAACCGCCTATCTCCGCGCGAACTGTGGTCACTCCGACCTGGCGCTCTGCAAATTCGTCGACCGGCTTCCCGTTCCAAGCGATGGCTTCCTGTGGGATCCGGACCCCAGGACGGGCGTGTTCATGACCGTCCCACCGGAACAGCAGCGCCTTCTCGCCGCCGAGCAGTTCCCCTTCGTGCTTGCCAGCGTTCGGAACGCCCCCGTGGCAACCGCGGCGATGCTGGTGCGCGACTTCGCGACGCAGATCGGCAAGGGCGGTCTTTCCGAGTTTTATTACAACCGCGAGCAACAACGCTATTTCGAAGTCAAGCTGCCGGCGGCGGTGTTTGCCGAGGTGCGCCAGTCCCCGGCGTATCGCGGCACGATCCCGCTTGCCCCGTTCGAAACGATCTCGCTGCTATTGTCGATCGGCGCGGCGGCGATCCTAATCTCGTCCTGGCTTCCCCGATCACCCCTTGCACCCTGGTCGGGCTACGCCACGACCGCCCTCGGGGGCGTGCTGGTCAACGATCTGGTCTGCGGCTGTCTCTCCACGCCGCATGATCGCTACCAGATGCGCGTCATATGGGTGCTTCCGGCCGTCGCCGCAGCGATGCTGATCGCGCGTTGGGCGGACGCCGGAGCAGTCCGCACGCCCGCTCCGATCGATTCCACCAAAGCCTGAGACCGTTTGTCGGCAACGTCGGAGCCGCCCGTCGCAAACCCGACGGACGGGTCGGCATGGCCTTTCCGCCGTGTCGTGGCGACTATCTCGACACTGCCGAACCTCTGATGGCCGAAGCCGGCATAGGCATTGGCCGTGACAATAATTCCGCACAAACGAAAACAGGGGCGGTCCGTAGACCGCCCCTGCCGTATCATCGTGCCGTGGTTGAACCCGGAAGGTTCAGGCCTCGGGCTCCTCCGTCGGAGCAGCAGCCTTCTTCTTGGCCGGTGCCTTCTTTGCGGGAGCCTCGGTCGCTGCCTCACCCTCGGTGGAAGGCGCTGCCTTCTTGGCAGGCGCCTTCTTGGTAGCGGCCTTCTTTACTGGTTCCGCCGGGGCCGCCTCGGCTTGATCGGCCGGGGTAGCGGCGTCGGTCACAGGGGCCTCGGCATCGACTTCCGCAGCGCCTTCAGCATCGGATGCCTTGGCCTTCTTCGCCGGGGCCTTCTTGGCTGCCTTGGGCTTGTGATTGTCATGGTCGTGGCTGTGCGTGCCGGTCGAGAAACCCTCGTCACTCTCGATCGCTGCCTCGAGCTCCTCACGCGTCACTTCGCGATCGGTGATCTCGGACTTTTCGAACAGGTAATCGACGACCTTGTCCTCATACAGCGGCGCACGGAGCTGGGCGGCTGCCATCGGCTCCTGCTGGACGTACTGGAGGAAGCGCTGGCGATCCTCCGGGCCGTACTGCTGGGCTGCCTGCGCGATCAGGCGGTTCATTTCCTGCTGGCTGACTTCGACGCCATTGGCCTGGCCGATCTCGCTGAGCAACAGGCCCAGGCGAACCCGACGCTCGGCGATCTTCTGGTAATCGTCCCGCTCGGATTCCATCTCGGCGAGTGCTGCCGCCGGATCTTCCTCGTGCGTCGCTTCATGCTCGAGCTGCTGCCAAATCTGGCCGAACTCGGCCTCGACCATCGACGGCGGCACTTCGAAGTCATGCCCCTCGGCGAGCTGGTCGAGCAGCTTGCGCTTCATGTAGGTGCGCGTGAGACCATTGAGCTCCTGCTCGATCTGGCCCTTGAGCAGCTCGGTCAGCTGCTCGAGGCTCTGCAGGCCAAGCGAGGTCGCGAGCTCGTCGTCGATCTTGGTCTCGCCCGCGGTCTTCACCGACTTGATCGTCAGGTCGAACGTCGCGGCCTTGCCGGCCAGTTCCTTGGCCTGATAATCGGCCGGGAAGTTGACGTTGATCTGGCGCTCGTCGCCAGCCTTCACGCCGACGACCTGCTCCTCAAAGCCCGGGATCAGACGCCCCGAACCGATTTCGACCGACATGTCCTCACCGGTGCCGCCATCGAACGCAACGCCGTCGACCTTGCCGACGAAGTCCATCACGACAAGATCGCCGGTCTCCGCCGCGCGATCCTCGGCCTCTTCCCAGCGCTTCTGCTGGTCGGCGAACTTCTGGAGCTGTGCCTGAACCGCAGCCTCGTCGACGGGCACGGTCAGACGCTCGAGCTTGAGGCCCTCGATCGCCGGGGTCGGCACGTCGGGGAGCACTTCGAGCTCGACCTTGATGCTGGCGTCCTGCCCAAGCTCATAGCCGTCATCGAGGCTTACCGAAGGCTGCAGCGCCGGGCGCAGCTTGTGCTCGGCGATCAGCTCCTGGATGCCCTGCTGGATCGAGCTGTTGAGCGCGTCCTGCATCAGCGCCGGGCCGTGCATCTTGCGGACAAGATTGGCGGGCACCTTGCCGGGGCGGAAGCCGGGCATCTTCACCGTCGGCGCGACGCGCTTCAGTTCGGCGTCAACGCGCGAATCGATGTCCTTCGCGGTGATCTTCAGCGTGTAGGCGCGCTTCAGGCCCTCGTTCAACGTCTCGACAGTCTGCATGTTCAGGTCTGGCCTTTTACAGGAAATTCGTTTGGCTACCGCCCGTTTGCCACGGGCGGCTGGTGCGGGCGAAGGGACTCGAACCCCCACATCTTGCGATGGCAGGACCTAAACCTGCTGCGTCTACCAGTTCCGCCACGCCCGCACAGGACACCGCCGGTGTGGGGGGCGTCTATAGCAGGCGCGCAGGGTTGGGCAAGTCGCGGCGACACGTGTCGCAAAAACAGTCGAGGCGATTGATCCGGGACAATACGGGGCAACCCCCTCCCGGCCCATGCGTTACAAGGCGCAGAGGAGAAAACTGATGGCAAGCACCCCCCCCACCGAGCTTCCCCCGATGCCCGGCGACCCCGGTACGGTCCCGACCGAACCTGGTCAGCCGACCCCGATGCCGACCGAGCTCCCGGCGCCGACGCCAGATACCGACATCCCCGATCAGGCACCTATGGGCGACCCGTCGATCGATCCCGCACAGCCGGTCGACGACTCCGGTTTGTCGGGGGATTTCGCATGAGCGACATCGACACGAGCGAAGGCCCGATCAAGGGCCCGCTCGACGATCCTAAGGCCGACAAGGATGATCGCAGCGACCTCCAGAAAATGGTGGAAGCGCGCAAGGACGCAGTCGAAGACGGCGAAGGCGGCGATGAGCCCGAGAACTTCACGTCGTCCGGCATGGCTGACGGCGTCGGCGGGACTGGCGGCGTGACCAAGAACCAGGACGACGACGCGCAGTAAGCCGGCCTCCCGCTATCGTGCGATCGTCGCTTTGGCGACGATTGCACGATAGGCGGCAATGTCGCGCTGATAGTAGAACACGTCCGGCGCATCGAACGTGATCATGAACAGTTTTCCGCCGATGATCGCCGCGACGGCATCCCCCCTACGGCGCACTTCCTCGTCGACCCGGCTGTACGTGTAGCTGAATTGCACGCCCTTCTGCCCGAGGAACGTCGCCGGCCTGACCGCATCGATCTTCATTACGGGGGTATTGAGCGCGATCCGATAGCTCGCCTCGAACAGCGCGGGGAGATCGGTCAGCAACATCGTCGACGAGAAGCGCGGCAACGGCGTCGCGTGCTTGTTTACCTCGCGGAACAGCGCCCGGTCCGGTTCGATCCCGCCGTAGAAGGTGACTTCGTTCAGCCCGTCGCCGTCGATCGTCCAGCTCTCGGAATTGCGGCCGGGCCGCGCGCCCATCTTGTTCCATTCGCGATCGGGCGTCACCGTCATCGGCGATTTGGCAACCGCCACCGGCGTTTGCGCCGTGATCAGCGTATTCGACGCCAGCGCGGGCTGCGCCGTCGCGATCAGGATCGCGCCCAACCATGGTGTGCATTTCATGCGGAATGTCCTCACTGGATCAGCATCGAGATCATCGCCGCGTCGTCCGCCGCGGGCTTCATCGTCAGATAGGTCTTGAGCGCTGCGGCCCCCGCCGCGTCGTGGCTGCGCAACTGGGCAAGCCCAAGTCCGCGATACGCCTCGGCATTAGTCGGGTCGTGCGTCACGACCTCACGGTAGAAGCCGACCGCCGCGACCAGATCGCGCGGATTGCCCCGCGTCCGATACAACTCACCCCGTGCGAACAGCAGGTCGGGCGACCATTCCGACCCGGCCAATTGCCCGAGCAGATAGTCGGTGCCCTCGAAATCGTTGCGCTTGATCTGGTCCGCGAGCCACTGCGCGCGCCAGCGGGCAACCGCCGTATCGTAGCGCGCCTTGCCGTCCTCGCCCGGCCTGTCGATCGCGACCGCCAGCGCGCGCAACGTCCTGGCGCGCTCGAGGTCCGACGGATGATCTGCAAAGAAGCCGACCCTGTCGTACCGCGTGCTGCGCTGTCGGCGGCCGTGTGCGGTGGCGTCCGCCTCGTCCATCAACCGGTCCCAGATGTCGGGGAAGCTGCGCGGATCGTAGGGCGACGCCTTGAGATACGCCATCGACAGCAGATCCGCCTGCCGCTCCTGGTCGCGGCTGTGCGCAAAGGTTGATCCGATCGCGGCATTCTGCACCGACTGTGCCGTCCGTACGGTGTCGTAGGCGCTAGACCCGCCATAGGCGACCGCCCCCGCCGCCGCGACGCCCGCCCACGCCACGATATCCCCGGCGATCCGGTTGTGCCTGAAGCCAAGCAGACTGTGGCGCAGTTCGAAATGCGAGAATTCGTGCCCGAGCACCGCGGCGAGCTCGGCCTCGTCGCGCGCGCGCAGCAACAGGCCGGTATGGACGATCATCATTCCGTTGGGCGCCATCGACGCGTTGAAGCTGGTGTCGCGGACGATGTAGAGCCGGACCGTCTGGCAGCGCGCCGCGCCGACCATCCGGCACACGACTTGCTGGATATACGCCTTGAGCGGCGCATCGTTGATGACCACGGTGGAATCGCGGAAGCTGCGTTCGAGCTCGTCGAATTCCATCCACAGTCCGCGCTCGTCGACGCCCTGCGGCTGATACGCGCCGGTATAGGGCGGCAGGCTCGGAATCGGCTCCGCCTGCGCCGCCGCGCCGACAATCAGAGCGAGCACCGCCGCCGCCGCCCGACCCCATCCGCCGCCACGCATCTATTTCGTCGCCGCCACGGCCGGAACCGCGCTGCCGGGAAAATCCTCGAGCAATTGCGCGACGCGCTTCGTCGCGCCCGCCCGCGTGCGCACGTCGCCCCCCATCGCCATATCGGCGTTGAGCCACACCAGATCCCCGCTATGCAGGTCGACCAGCCCGGCCATCCCCGTATGCTCGCCCGACTTGACCGAGACATAGGCCATTGCCGCGAAGACCTGCAGGACCTTGCGCCCGGTCGAGCCATATTGGTCCTCGTTGAACAGGAACAGCGCGTAATCCGCGCCCGTTCCGCGCGCGATCTCGGCCACGCCCGGGCCCATCGTCCAGTCGAACACACCCTTGCGCTTCTTGCTTGGCAAGCGGTTGCCGGGGAAGAACTGATACCGCACCACGCTGTCCGCAAGCACCGAGAACAAGGCCCGATACTCCGCGAGCGCTTGCGCCGTAGCGCCGACCGGTTCGTCGGCGACGATTACCTGATTGCCCAGCCGGGTCTGCGCAACCGCCAGCGCCGCCGCGATATTCTCACGCGCCTGCGCGGTCCAGTCGGCATTGGGCTCGAACATCCCGCCGGTCGATTGTGCGCCGACCTTGATCGTCGGGCGAATCAGCAGAATTCTGGCTGAACCCTTGGGCAGGACGAAGCCGGGCTTCGTTCCCGATTTCTCCTGCGCCCAGGCGCCTGGCGCACCCATCGTCAGCCATACGCACGCCGCACCCAGCGCCCAACGTCGCAACCGCATGATCC
This sequence comes from Sphingomonas sp. PAMC 26621, assembly GCF_000251145.1. Classification (GTDB taxonomy): domain Bacteria; phylum Pseudomonadota; class Alphaproteobacteria; order Sphingomonadales; family Sphingomonadaceae; genus Sphingomonas. Next base: position 20,751 of record NZ_AIDW01000021.1, read on the forward strand.
CCCCCCGTATCGCCGCCCTTGCCCCCAAGGTCGACGGGAAGATCTTACGCCGAAACGCCGTCTTCGATCAAGGACTCGATCGAAGACGGGCAATCATCACGTCAGCCCAAGACCTTTTTCAGGACATCATTGACGACACCGGGATTGGCCTTGCCGCCCATCGCCTTCATCGTCTGCCCGACGAAGAAGCCGAACAACTTGTCCTTGCCGCCGCGATAGTCGGCGACCTTGTCCGCGTTCGCCGCCATGACTTCAGCGATGACGCGTTCGATTTCGCCGGTATCGCTGGTCTGCTTGAGCCCGCGCTCCTCGACCACGGCGCCTGCGCTCTGCCCGGTTTCGAGCATGATCTCGAACACCTGCTTGGCGAGGCTCCCCGACAGCGTCCCGTCCGCGACCAGCGCGAGCAGTTCCGCCGCCTGTGCAGGGCTGACCGGCGACGTCGCGAAATCGGTCCCGGTGCGGTTGAGCGCACCGAACAGTTCGGACGTCGTCCAGTTCGCCGCAGCGACCGGCTTGGTCCCGGTTTCGAGCAACGCATCGAACCAGCGCGCCGCCTCGACCTCGGCGGTCAGCACCGCCGCCGCGTAAGGCGTGATCCCGAGCGCCTCATAGCGCCGCCGCTTGGTGTCGGGCAGCTCGGGCAAGGACGCCCGGCATTCCTCCAGAAACGCGTCGTCGAGTTCCAGCGGCAACAGATCAGGATCCGGGAAGTACCTGTAATCGTGCGCATCTTCCTTCGACCGCATCGAACGCGTCTCGTTCCGGTCGGGGTCGTACAGCCGCGTTTCCTGGACGATCCGGCCGCCCTCCTCGAGCACCTCGACCTGCCGCCGCGCTTCCTGCTCGACCACCGCCATCACGAAGCGCACCGAATTGACGTTCTTGGTCTCGGTCCGCGTGCCGAGCGGGTCGCCGGCCTTGCGCACGCTGACGTTGACGTCCGCGCGCATCGAGCCCTCTTCCATATTGCCGTCGCAACTCCCGACATAGCGCAGGATCGACCGCAGCTTTCGCAGGTAAGCCCCTGCTTCCGCGGGAGATGTCATGTCCGGCTTGGAGACGATCTCCATCAGCGCGACGCCCGAGCGATTGAGATCGACGTACGAGCGCGTCGGATGCTGGTCGTGCATCAGCTTTCCCGCGTCCTGCTCGACATGGATCCGCTCGACGCCGATGCGCTTGCCGCTCTGGTCGGGGTTCTTGTCGTCGAGGCTGATGTCGATCGCGCCCTCGCCCACCAGCGGATGATAGAGCTGGCTGATCTGATACCCCTGCGGCAAATCGGCGTAGAAATAGTTCTTGCGGTCGAACCGCGACCATGTGTTGATCTGCGCGTCGATCGCCATGCCGGTGCGCACCGCCTGGCGGATGCACTCGCGGTTGGGGACCGGGAGCATCCCCGGCATCGCGGCGTCGACCAGCGACACCTGCGTATTGGGCTCCGCTCCGAACGCGGTCGCTGCGCCCGAGAACAGCTTGGCGTTGGAGGTCACCTGCGCATGGACCTCAAGGCCGACGACGACCTCCCAGTCACCGGTTTCGCCGTGAATCACATAAGTCTGATGTTCGCTCATCCGCGCTGGCTAGCACGCAGATCGGCGCTCTGCATTTGGAAAATAACGCCGCAGCCGCCGCGCTGATAGCGTCAGTGCCGAGGCGCGCGCATATATATCAGATTCTCGCCCTGAATGAAGATCTCGAACGCCCGCGCACCGAACGCGCGCTGGAAAGTGCGGCTGGTGGATTGCCCCGGCAACTTCCAGTCATGCGGCTCGATGAACACGAGAAACGTCTCGTCGATCCAGTCGAGGTTTTTTTCGAACAGGTCGCCTTCGAATCCCTCGATATCGATCTTGACGATGAAGGAGACCCCGCCTGGCACCGTCGCGATCGCCTCGGCTACCGTGACGATTTCGCACCCTTCCGCGCTGCGCTCGGTCTGGACGCCCCATTCGGCATCGCCCTTGATAATGGTCACGTGGCCCGACTCGCCCCCGATGGCCGCCTGAAGCACCCGCACCTGTGGCAGATGCTGGGTGTTGACCCGCGCCATCCTGGCATTGTCCGGATCGGGCTCGATCGCAACGATGCTCGCCTCTGGGAATTGATGGTGAAACCAGACAGATGCCGCCCCGATATTGGCGCCTGCGTCGACGATCACCGGCACGCCGCCACTGGCCAGGATCCGCGCATATTCGGCCTGCACCTGCTCGTGCACATGCCCCGTCGGCAAGGCATATTCGAGATTGCGGAAGATCTGCCGAAGTACACTGAAATCACTGGTCATCGGTCGGATTTTGGCAGTAAGGTTGCCAGGCACGACAATCTCGATCCAGTCGGCCGTCCGAAATCGAGATCGCAGTCCCCCAAGCCAGAACTGTGGTCCGGCCCGGGTAAGGTCTTCCCACGAACTATGAAGATAATGCAGCGCCCGCATCTCGATTGCCCCTCGCGTCACAGGAAGACTAGCGCTGTTCTACTGGGGACTCAAGGCAAGGCTGCGTCAAGATAAGTTATGAACGTACCACCCGGGCAGCGCGGACGGGCGACTATACCCGCTGCATGCTCGCCATCGGGAGGACCGCGACGTCGGTCTTGAGCCACCCGGCAACCGCGATCGGACCGACCGTGGCATCACGCTGCCATCCGCCGGTCGCGGGGCCGAACCCCGCTTGCGGATAGACGTCGTGGCACGGCTGGTTGTGCGGCGTTTCCTGGAACAGGCCGAAGATCGAAACGCCAGCGGGGACCGCCCCGCGCAACGCCTCGAGGATCGCATATTCCATCCCGTAGCCGAACACCCGGCAGCTCAGTACGAACGCCGAAATCACGACGCGGCCGTCCTGCGGCTCGGCGATCAGCACCGAGATCGTCCCCATCGCGCCGAACCGGTCGGCGGCATCCGCGATCAGGACGCGCGCGTCGGGATCCGCGACGAGGTCCTCGACGCGGCGGCGCGTGATCCGGCTGCCTGCCATGTTGAACTGATTGGTGCGGTTGATCAGCTCGGTCACGCGCGCGACATCGTCCGCACCGGCTTCGCGGATCGCGAGTTGCAGTCCGAGCTGCTCGAACAACGCCGCACGCTCGCGCGCGCTGGTCTCGGCCTCGTTGGCGATGAACGATTGCCGCGCGTCGCGCTGGCGATAGAAGTCGGTACGATCCGCCCCCGGCTTGGCGGGCAGCAGCTTGGCCCACAGGTCGAACAGCCGCCACGACCGCGGCTCCTCCGCGTCGAGCACCGCCATCGCCGGAAACCGTTCCTTGACCATCGCGCGCTCGTCGGCGCGGTCGTCGACGAAGACGAAATCCTTCGCCTTGAGGTTGAGATGCTCCGCGATGCGGGTGATGTTGATCGTCTTGGGATCCCAGTTGATCTGCCGCGACACGAAATCGTCGAGCGCCAGCCGTCCGGGCTCTGCTTCCCACACCGCCTTGCTCGGATCGTTCTTGGAATTGATCGCAAGCACGACGCCGCGCCGCTTGAGTTCGAGCAACGGTGCCTGGCGGTCGTAATGATGCTCGACCCCGAGCCCCTCGCCGATCACGCCCTTCCACAGCGTATTGTCGAGGTCGCACGCGACCAGTTTGCGCTTGAGCAGCCACGCGACGACATAGACGATGTCGCGATACTGTTCGGCGACCAGCACGCCGAACCGCGCCGGATGCTGCAAGTCGGAGCGGTACAGGTACCGCCCGGCCTCATGCGCGCCGATCCCGGCGATGAGCGCTTCCTCGTCGAGCAGATGAATCACCTGACCCGCCGCGTTGCGCGTCTCGGCCCGCGTCTGCAGCGATGCGCGCAACGCCTTGATCGCGGCACCGCGCGCGGGTGCAGTCGCGATCGCGTCGATCCGCTCGCGCAGGCTGTCCTCGTGGCGCAGGAAGGCGGCGGGCGCATGGACGACGATCGGGCAGTCGAACAGGTCGGCAAGCGTGTCGAACAGCGTCTCCGCCGCGCTCACGGCGCCGCGAATGTGCCGCCCGGCCTTGCCGGTCAGCGACGTCTTCGGATGCTGCAACGCCTCGAAATCGGCGAGGAACGCGTAGCTGAACGGGCTGTAGAAGACGACGTCGAAGCGTTCGTCCGCGAGGCGCGCGAGATGCGCCTGGATCTCGCCCGGCTCGTGCGACGTAACGAAGGTGGGCGCGAGGCGTACGCCATCCGCCAGCGCGGGGGCGGTGAGGAACGCGATCACGTCGAGATACAGGCAATCGCCGACGAACAACGCCTTCAGCGTCGCCTGTGCGGGGGCAAGCAATGCATGGTCGATCGCGTCGAACGCGTGCGCTACCGCCTCTGCTGCCGCGGGATGCGCTGCGAGTGCATCAACAAAAATGGCGCGCTCGGCCTTGAGCAGCGCCATTTCGCGATCCAGCCGATCTTCCGGTGTGGCCGCAGGATCGTGAAACTGCTTGGCCTTTTCGCCGACGTACAGGTGTCGATAATTTTCGTCCGAACGCTCGATCAGCGACGCGACGTAATCGACCAGAACCGCGGTCTCGACCTCCGCGAACCCTGCCGGATCGGCGGCATGCGCCTCGGCATATTTGGGCCAGTGCGCGACCAGCGACGCCAGCTTGCCGGCAATCGCCGGGCGCGCAGCCCGTAGCAAGGCCACCGCGTTTCCGGTTTGCGTCATCGTTACCACCACCGTTCCGCGCGCGCGACAAAGCCGGCGCGCTGTTCAAGGGCCAGCCCGGCGTTGAGCACACTCTGTTCGTCGAGCGGCTTGCCGATGATCTGCAGCCCGAGCGGAAGCCCCTGCCCGTCGAGCCCACCCGGCACGCTCATCGCCGGAAGCCCGGCGAGCGACGACGGCACGGTGAAGACGTCGTTGAGATACATCGCGATCGGGTCGGCGCTCTTTTCCCCCAGCGCGAAGGCGGCGCTCGGTGCGGTCGGGGTGAGCAGCAGGTCGCACGTCGCCCACGCCTGTTCGAAATCGCGTGCAATCAGCGTGCGGATCTTCGAAGCCTGTGTGAAGTATGCGTCGTAGAACCCCGCCGACAGGACGTACGTCCCGATCATGATGCGGCGCTTGACCTCGTCGCCGAAGCCGTCGGCGCGGGTCGCCGCGTACATGTCCTGCAGGTTCGCACCTTCGGGCAGGTCGCGCAGGCCGTACCGCACGCCGTCATAGCGCGCGAGGTTGGACGAGGCTTCCGCAGGCGCGATGATGTAATAGGCCGGGAGCGCATATCTTGTGTGTGGCAGCGAAACCTCGACGATTTCGGCTCCTGCGTCCTTGAGCCAGTCGATCCCCTGCTGCCACAGCGCCTCGATTTCGGCGGGCATGTCATCGACACGATATTCCTTGGGAATACCAATCCGCTTGCCCTTGAGATTGCTGGACAATCCCGCCTCCCATGCGGGGACCGGAAGATCGAGCGAGGTCGCATCCTTGGCATCGAACCCGCTCATCGCCTCGAGCATGATCGCGCAGTCGCGAACGTCGCGCGCCATCGGACCGGCCTGGTCGAGCGACGACGAGAACGCGATGACGCCCCAGCGCGAACAGCGGCCATAGGTCGGCTTGATCCCGGAAATGCCGGTGAACGCGGCGGGCTGGCGGATCGAGCCGCCGGTGTCGGTGCCGGTTGCCGCCGGGCACAGCCGCGCCGCGATCGCTGCCGAGCTTCCGCCCGATGATCCGCCGGGTGCCATCGCGGCATTGCCGCCGTCGCTGCGACGCCACGGCGAAATGACGTTGCCGAACGCGGACGTCTCGTTCGACGATCCCATCGCGAACTGGTCCATGTTGAGCTTGCCGAGCATCCCCGCGCCGGCGTTCCACAGATTGCCCGAGACGGTCGATTCGTACGGCGGGGTGAAGCCCGCGAGGATGTGGCTCGCCGCGGTCGCGGGGACGCCCTTGGTGCAGAACAGGTCCTTCATCCCGATCGGTACGCCAGCAAGCGGCTTTGGCGCATCGCCCGCCGCGCGCGCCGCGTCCGCCGCATCGGCGGCGGCAAGCGCATGCTCGGGGGTTTCGACGAGGAAGGCGTTGAGCGTCTTGGCAGCGGCGACGTTGGCGATGAAGCCTTCGGCGACTTCGCGGGCAGTGAACGTGCCTTCGCGGACGCCATCACGGATGGCGGCGACGCCGAGATCGGTAAGGTCGGTCATGCAGAAATTCCCGTCACCCCGAAGCGCGGGGCGGTTACGTAGTGAAACTCACCGCGAGCGATGCTGGGGCCAGTCCGGCGCCCACCCTCCGTCACCCCGGCGAAGGCCGGGGCCACCACGTTAGGCAAGGCGCCGCACGCAGATAACATCGCGGCCCCGGCCTTCGCCGGGGTGACGAGGGAGAAGCTCATTCGATCACCTTGGGCACGGTAAAGAACCCGTGCTCGGCCTGCGGCGCGTTCGCCAACACCGCGTCGCGGATCCCGCCGCCGGTCAGCGGATCGGCATTCACGACATCGTCGCGCAGCCGCAAATGGTTGGGGATGACCGCGGTCATCGGCGCGACCCCGGTGCAGTTGACCTCGCCCAGTTGCTCGATCCAGCCCATGATATTGTCGAGCTCGGGCGCGATCCGCGCGGCCTCTGCGTCGGTGATCGCGATCCGGGCGAGACTCGCGATCTTCTTCACGGTGGGAATGTCGACTGCCATACGGCCCCTTGGATCTGTCTGGATACTCGTCTCGCGCGGCGGCTAGCATCGCTGCACTGCACGACGCAAGCTATGCCCGCCTTCCCGCCCCCGGATCAAGCCGCTTCCCGTCATCCCGGCGAAGGCGGGGCGCGCTGGGGGTGGTCAACCACACGAGGATATCAACGGTCCTGCCCAACCCGATCAAGACGATTGCAACGCGCGCAGTCCCGGCCCACCAAGTGCGCAATTGCTCGATCGGCAATTTATGCTGCACTGCACAATGGAGTCGTCAGTGGCACGGAAGTTTCTTTATGTTGTGGTGTTTCTCATCGTGCTAGCGATTGCCGGGGCCTTCGCGTACCGTTTCTGGGGCGCCGAAATGCTCAAGATGGCGATGGTGCCGAGCGCCCGGTTCGAGGCGCTGCCAGCCCAACCCGCCGCCAGCTATCGCGACGTGCGGATGTGGCTCGCGCGCCCCGACAAGCCCGGCAACCCTGCGCTGTGGACACCGGCCGGCTACACGCGCGGTGCGACTCCCAAGGCTGCGGTCTTCTTCATCCACCCGACCTCGTTCCTCGAACGCTCGCGCTGGAATGCGCCGCTCGACAACAAAGAAGCCAATGACCGCGCCGAGCTGTTCTTGCGCGGCCAGGCAAGCGCCCTCAACGACGTTGGCGCCGTGTGGGCGCCGCGCTATCGCCAGGCGACCTTCGGCGCGTTCCTGACGACGCAGGCGAATGCCGCCAAGGCGCTCGATCTCGCGTATGGCGACGTTGCCGCCGCCTTCGACGCGTTCGTCGCGCAGGCGGGGGACCGGCCGATCATCCTCGCCGGGCACAGCCAGGGCTCGCTCCACCTGATCCGTTTGTTGCGCGAGAAGATCGCCGGCAAGCCGATCGCGAAGCGAATCGTCGCGGCCTATGTCATTGGCTGGCCGGTCTCGCGCACCGCCGACCTCCCCGCGCTCGGGCTCCCCGAATGTCGCACTGCCGACCAGTCGGGCTGCATCCTGTCGTGGCAGAGCTTCGCCGAACCGGCCGATCCGTCGCTGATCCTCGACACGTACAATGCGAGCAGTTCGGTCGACGGCGTCGCGCGCCGCGGGACGGCAATGATCTGCACCAACCCGCTGACCGGCATGCCCGATTCGATCGCCCCCGCCGACGCCAATCGCGGCACGCTGTTCCCCTCGTCCGACCTGTCGACCGCGACGATCGAACCGAAGCGGGTCGCCGCGCGCTGCGATTCGCGCGGGCTGCTGCTGATCGGCAACCCGCCGTCGCTCGGCGGCTATGTGCTGCCGGGCAACAATTACCACGTTTACGACTATAGCCTGTTCTGGGCGAACGTCCGCGCCGACGCCGCGCGCCGGCTCGCGTCGTTCGGCACGGCAGCGGCTGGGCATCGCCGCCAGCCTGTGTAAACGACCTTCGCGATGATTACGACCGACCGCCAGGACTTCCGCGCCGCCCTCCCCGCCGGGGGGCGGCTGATCGGCCTCGACGTGGGCACCAAGACGATCGGCACCGCCTTGTGCGATGCCGGCTGGAGCTTCGCCTCGCCCGCGGTGCTGATCCGGCGCACCAAGTTCCAGAAGGACAAGCTGGCGCTCGCCGCGCTGATCGCGGCGCAGCAGGTGAAGGGGATCGTCATCGGCCTCCCCCTCAACCTCACCGACGGCAGCGAAAGCCCGCGCAGCCAGTCGAGCCGCGCCTTCGCCCGCAACCTCGCCGACCTCGCCCTGCCGATCTTCCTCCAGGACGAACGCTGGTCGACGCAGGCCGTCACGCGCACGCTGATCGAACAGGATGCCAGCCGCGCCAAACGCGCCGAGCTCGTCGACAAGATGGCCGCTGCCTACATTCTGCAAAGCGCGATCGACGCCCTGGTCGCGATCTAGCGCGAGCTGAGCGTTGACGGGCACCGGACCGACCCTCGCGCCGCGACTAAGCGGCCACGAGGTCGCGGGCGAAATCGCGATATGCGTGGAGGGGCCGTCCAAGCATCACCGTGAGGCGTTCGCGGTCGCCGTCCTCCGGGATCATCCCGTGGCTGACGTAGCGTTCGGCCATCAGCCGCATTTCATACGCCATCCAGCGCGGCATGAACGTCGCCATCGTCTGCTCGAACCCGCTCGGATCGTCCCCGCCATAGACCACCGGACGGCCGAGCACCTCGGACCAGATCGCGGCGACAGCCGGACCGGTCAGCGTTTCGGGGCCGACGAGGTTGATCGTCTCGATCGGCAGCTTCTCCGCCGCCGTCTCGCGACGGATCAGTTCGATCGCCGCGACCTCCGCGATGTCGCGGGCATCGACCATCGCGACTCCCTTGCTGCCGATCGGCATCGGGTAGACGCCGTGGCCGACGATCACGTCCTTCACCATCACCTCATTGTCGATGAAGTAGGTCGGACGCAAAATGGTCGCACCGAAGCCCATCGAATCCAGCATTCGCTCGGCGCCCGACTTTACCGCGAAATGCGGCACGTTGACCGCCTGCTCGGCCTGGAACACCGACAGATAGACGACGCGTTCCACCCCCGCCTCGCGCGCGATGTTGAGCGTGAGGATCGCCTTGGTGAATTCGTCGCCCGTCACCGCGTTGAGCAGAAAGACAGTGCTGATGCCGGCAAACGCTTTCCGCAACGAATCGATGTCGAGCAGATCTCCCTCCATGACCGCGACACCCGCCGGGAACGCCGCCTTGGCGGCATCGCGGGTCAGGACGCGGACGTCGGCGTCGCGGCGGACGAGCTGGTCGACAACGTGGCGGCCGACGCGGCCGGTCGCACCGATTACGAGAATGGTCATTTGAGTAGCTCCTCAATCAAGCCTTGCTGGCAGACGGAAGATGATCGATCCACGGGAGCGTAAATAGACGCGCAATCTGGACGCAGCGTCTCACCGGTGGAACGATATGGACTTGCTCGCGCTTGCCGACTTCATCCTCGTTGCGCGCCACGGCGGCTTCGGAAAGGCGGCGCGCGCCGCGCTTCGACCAAAGGCGACGTTGTCCCGACGCGTCGCGGAACTGGAAGCGACGCTCGAGCTGCGGCTGTTCGAGCGCGGGTTGCGCGACCTGAAGCTGACCGAGGAAGGCCGCGCGCTGTTCGAGCGTGCCGGGGCATTGCTGACCGAACTCGAGGAGACCGCTTCGACAATCGCCTCCGGCAGCGCGGAGGTGCGCGGCCGGTTGCGGATCAGTGCGCCGCTGCTCTTCTCGCAGACCGCGATGGGTCGCCTGGCCGCCCAGTTTGTGCGGCGGCATCCGGCGGTCCGACTGGAGGTGACGACCGATGATCGCGCGGTCGACATGATCGAGGAAGGCTATGACCTCGTCATCCGGGTCAATCCTTCCCCTGATGCGGCGCTGGTGGGACGCGCCTTTCTGAATGACCGGCTCGTGATGGTCAGTTCGCCAGACGTGCCCCGCCCGGCAACTGCGCCGATACCCGCCGTAGTGCGCGGGAGCGAGGTTGCGGATATCTGGACCGTGACCACCCCCGGGGGACGGACCGAGGTCCCGGTCGTTCCGGTGCTGCGCCTGTCGTCGCTCGTCATGATCCGCGATGCGGTGCGCGCCGGAGCAGGCGCGGCCCGTCTCCCGCTGTCGCTGGTCAGCCGCGACATCGCCTCCGGGCGGCTGATCTCGTGGGGCGACGTGACGGGGTCGGAAATTACGCTCTGGGCGCTGTATCCGTCGCGCAGGCTGTTGAACGCACGGGTATCCGCCTTTCTCGGACTCTTGCGGGAGGCTTTCCCGAATGGAACGCCGGAAGAACTGGCTGCCTATCTGGAAGACTGAGAAACAAGGCGAGTTGCCCGCGCCCTCCGCTTCGACTTTGTCCCACCTTGCCACCGCGCGCCCGCCCCGCTACCCGGCACCCTCGATGCAAAGCTCCGATCACCGCCCCGGCTCGCTCATTCCCGGCCGCGCCGTGTTCCCGCACCGGCACCTCACTGGAATCGAGGGGCTGCAGCCGCATGAAATCCTGTTCCTGCTCGATGAGGCGGACGGCTGGGTCGCCGCCAACCGGACCCGCGCGATCAGCGACAGAAGGCTCGGCGGGCTGACGCTAATCAACGCCTTTTTCGAGAATTCCACGCGCACCTTGCTGTCGTTCGAGATCGCGGGGAAACGGCTTGGCGCGGACGTCGTCAACATGCACGCCGCGCAGTCGAGCGTGAAGAAGGGCGAGACGCTGATCGACACCGCGATGACGCTCAACGCGATGCGCGCTGACATGATCGTCATTCGCCACATGTCCTCGGGCGCGGTGCGGCTGATCGCGGGCAAGGTCGATTGCCCGGTGCTCAACGCAGGCGACGGACAGCACGAACATCCGACCCAGGCGTTGCTCGACGCGCTGACGATCCGGCGTCGGCGCGGGACGATCGCCGGGCAGCGCGTGGTGATCTGCGGCGACCTGCTCCACAGCCGCGTCGCGCGCTCGAACATCCTTTCACTGACCGCGCTCGCCGCGGAGGTGCGGGTTTGCGCGCCGACGACGCTGATGCCCGCTGCGATCGAACGGATGGGCGTCACCCCCTTCACGGATTTCGACGAGGCACTCGAGGGCGCGGACGTCGTGATGATGCTGCGCCTTCAGAACGAGCGGATGAACGGCGGGTTCGTCCCGTCGAACCGCGAATATCATCTGCGCTACGGTCTCACCGAACGCCGCCTGGCGCTCGCCAAGCCGGACGCGCTGGTCATGCACCCCGGCCCGATGAACCGGGGCGTCGAAATCGACTCGGTCGTCGCGGATCACGCGCGTTCGGCCATCACCGAACAGGTCGAGATGGGCGTGGCGGTGCGGATGGCGTGCCTCGACGTACTCACTCGCCGGTCGCGCGGCGTGGCGGGCTGGGCATGAGCCGGATGATCGCCCTGCTCGATGCGACGCTCGCGTGCCCCGTCGCAGGCGTGTCGCGCGGTGGCGTACTGATCGCGGACGACCGCATCGCCGCAACCGGATTGATCGAGGTGCCCGAGGGTGCCGAGACGATCGACTGCGCAGGACTGGTGCTCGCGCCCGCGATCGTCGATCTCGGCGTGTTCGCAATCGACGTTCCCGCCTTTCATGCCGGCGGGATCGTTCGGGTCGGCCTGATGCCTGACCAGTCGCCCGTTCTCGACGATCCGGGCGTGGTGCAGCGCGCTGCGCTGATCGGGCGACCCGGGCTGTGGATCCATCCCATTGCTGCCGCGACACGCGGGCTGGCGGGAAAGGATCTCGCCGAAATGGCGATCAATCGCGACACTGGTGCGCGCGCGGTCGGCACCGGTGCGGGATGGATCGCGGACTCGGGCGTGATGCGCAAGGTGCTGTCCTATGCCAACGACCTGGGGCTGGTCGTCATCGCCCATGCGGAGGACGGCGGAATCACCGCGGGAGCCGTGGCGACGGCGGGCGAAACCGCGACTCGCATGGGGCTTGCCGCCGCGCCATCGGTCGCGGAAGCCCTCGCGATCGCCCGTGACCTGATGCTAGCGGAGGAAACCGGCGCGGCGCTTCACCTTCGCACTGTAACCACCGCCGCCGGGTTTGATCTCGTCCGCGCGGCGAAACGGCGTGGGGTTCGCGTGACGTGCGGGATCACACCCGCGCACCTGCTCCTCTCCGATATCGCCATGAGCGACTTCCGAACCTTTGCCCATATTTCGCCCCCGCTGCGGCAGGAGGACGACCGCCGTGCCGCACTGCTGGCTCTGGCGGATGGGACGATCGACGTGCTGTGTTCATCGCACGATCCGCGTGGCCCCGAGGAGAAACGCTTGCCGTTCGGCGATTCGGCGGCGGGAATGGCCGGTGCCGAGACCCTGCTTGCGCTTGGACTCGGGCTGGTGCGCGACGAGCATGTCACGCTCGACCGGCTGTTCGCTTTGCTCGCCGCCAATCCGGCCCGGGTGCTGGGGGTGGAGACAGGGACGCTTGCAACCGGCGCACCGGCTGACCTGCTGCTATGCGATCCGCAGGCCCCCTGGCAGATCGAGGGCGACCGGTTGCATGCCAAGGCGGGCAATACGCCGTTCGATGGCCTTCCGGTGGAGGGCAAGGTCAGGCGGCTGTTCAAGGGCGGGACTGAGATCGCGATCCCCGCCTGACGGCAGGACGTTTTGCGATAGCGCCCGCGCGCGACTATCGAACGATGCAGATTTTTCAGACGGCCCTAGCGTTGCCTTGTGGTTTGTTCTTTTTTTGTTCGCGCCGTTATGCGACAATGAATCATGCCGGCTGCAAGACCTCATCGCGGTGCCACGATCAACTCGCAGAGTAGCCGCTTTGCCCTGCCGGAGCGCGCGGCGGATGGTGATTGGCTCGACCAATGCGAGAGTATCGATGGCGCCCCCCCGCCGCTCCGGACCACCGTTACGGTCGAACGTGCGCGGAGCATCATCACGCGCAACCAGTCGCCGGACATCGGGTTCGATCGTTCGATCAATCCGTATCGCGGATGCGAACACGGTTGCATCTACTGCTTCGCGCGACCGAGCCACGCCTATCACGACCTGTCCCCCGGGCTTGATTTCGAAAGCCGCCTGTTCGCCAAACCTGACGCCCCCGACCTTCTCCGCAAGGAACTCGCGAAGCCCGGCTACACGGTTGCGCCGATTGCGTTCGGCACCAATACCGATCCGTATCAGCCGATCGAGTCCGAGTGGCGGATCACCCGGGGTTGCCTTGAGGTCCTGGCGGAAACGCGGCACCCGCTGACGATCACGACCAAGTCCGATCGCGTGCTTGGGGATATCGATCTGATCGCGCGGATGGCATCCGACCAGTTGGTGTCGGTCGCGCTCTCGATCACGTCGCTCGATCCGCGAATCGCAATGACGCTCGAGCCGCGCGCACCTGCGCCGCACCGGCGGCTGGCAGCCGTCCGCGCGCTGACGGCAGCAGGCGTGCCGACCTATGTCTCGATCGCGCCGGTGATCCCGGCGATTACCGATCACGAGATCGAACATATTCTGGAAGCTGCCGCTGAAGCGGGCGCAAAGGCGGCCTTCTTCATTCCGGTGCGCCTCCCGTGGGAGGTCGCGCCATTGTTCAAGGCGTGGTTGGAGGCGCATTTCCCCGACCGCGCAGGAAAGGTGATGGCGACGATCGCGGCGTTGCGGGACGGGCGCGAGAATAATCCCGGTTTCTTCACCCGGATGCGCGGGAGCGGCCCGTGGGCCGATCTGCTGCGCACCCGCTTCACGATCGCTTGCCGCAAGCACGGCCTAGATCAGAAGCGGATCGCGCTGCGTACCGATCTGTTTCGCCCGCCTAGCGGACCGCAGGGCGAACTGTTCTAGACGGGCGACGTGTCAACGTGACGCTAGCTCGCGTCCTTTGGCCCACATTGCGACCTGATCGCCCGCACCGGCTCGGACAAAGCAATTGCCGCCGCGCGCGCGATAGTCGCGGCACATTGCAACCGCATCCTCGCGGACGAAGCCGCCGACCGACAGACGATAGAAATTGGCCCCGCCGGCAGCAATCCCCGCGCCCTGCGGCACCTGGCCCGCAAGCCCCGCGAACCGGCGCGCGGCGCGGATCCACGCGTCACGCGCGACTGCGGGACTGTCATAGGCCCCAAGTTGGACGTAAAAACCGCCCTTTGCGGGGCGCTTGGCGGTATGCGCCAAGGCGGGGCGGAGCGCCGCAATCCGGGCCATCGTCACCGGGGTCGTCGCCCGCGCATCCCGCCGCGTGGGAACCGTCTGGACCACCTCGCTGTGGGGCGCGAACACGACCCCGCCGATCGTCGGCCCTACCGGATCGACTGCCGCCACCACTACCGGCGTGCGCTCGGGTGCCGCGGGTTGCTGCTCCGCAACTTCGACCGGCTGCGCCGTTTCGATCGGTGCAACCGCTGCAGCGACCTCCGTCATCGGCGCTGCGGCGCGGCTGAGCGCTATTGCCTGCGGCTGACCTCTATCGGCAACCGGCATGATCCCAAGCAACGCCGAAACCTGATCCGACGCCGACGTCGGGCGCGAGAAGGTTGACCATTCGAGCAAGCGATGCGCGACCTCTGCCGGTGCGACATCGATCGCAACGACGACCTGTGCCTCACGCCAGCGGCCGGCAAGCGCCAGGGCGAGCGCCAGGTTCTGCCGGGTCTTGGCATCCGCTCCCGGCGACCGCGCTGCCGTACCGAGCACTTCGACCGCAGCGACAGGATCGCCCGCAAGCGCCAGCGCCAGGCCGCGATCGTTGACCGGGATGATCGTTGCGTGCGAATCGAGCGTCGCGCGTGCGCTTGCCCAGTCCCCGGTGGCGACCTGCATCAATGCAAACTGGAGTGCCGCCTTGCCGTTCGTGGGATCGAGCATCAGTGCGTCGCCAAACGCGTCGCGCGCCGACTGGAAACGGCCCGCCTTGAGATACCCCTGTGCCAGCGTCATCCGATAGTCGGCGGCATTCGGTTCGAACGTCACCGCCATCTCGGCATGCGAGATGGCCTCGGCGAACTGCCGGTGCGACAGCGCACCGCGCGCCTTGCCGATCTCCCGCCGGGCCTGCTTCTCGGCGCGGGACTGTTCGCGCGCGCTGGCATCGGCAATCGACGAGGTGGCGACCGCGCCGATCGACCCGCCCAGCAACATCACGGAAAGGGCCAGTGTCACGGGACCGAAGGAGATGGCGGGCCGGGTCTTCATCATTTCACTCGCTTGGTCGGGGTCGGCAACTGGGCGACCAGTGCCTCGACTTCGGGCAGGGTCTGGAGGAATTGGTCGAGCGCCTCGGTAACGAGGACCTGTGCGGAGGCATTCTGCAGCGCACTCGCCAGCCGCAACCGCAGGTGTCGATCCTGGTCGAGCCGCAACGTAAAGGCAGTGCGCCCCGATCCTTTCGGACTGTGCTTCTGGCGCGTCTCGCGCCCGATCCGCGTCGCGGTCGCCAACGATACGGGCTTGAGTTTGATCACACGCGCGGTGCGGGGTGCCGGGGCGGTCGCCTCGACGGAAGTCTCAAGCTCTTCGCGGAGCGCTTCGCGCTGGACGATCACCGGAGGAACGACAGCCGCGGGCGGCGGTACTGGCGGCGCGGCGGTCTCGGCAGGTCCCATGTCATTCCAGCCAAGATCGTCCTGACTGTTGGACATCGATCCGAACCCGCCAAAGCCTTGCGGCCGCATCGCGGGTTTCGCCTGCCCCTTGCGCGCCAGCAACGTTGACGAGAGCGAGGCGAGCGGCTTGGATTGACCGAAGGCGCTCATCTCAGCTCACCACCCGGCGACCGAACCCGCCCTGCGTCGGGCGAGGAGTCGCATAGCCGTTGACCCCGGCCGGAACCGCGAACACCGTACGCCGAAAATTCTTCTCCAACCGGTCCGAGATGTAAGTCCACAGATCGCGGACTTCCCCCGCCGAACGGCTTTTCGGATCGACTTCCATCACGGTGCGCCCATCGATCATCGACGCGGCGAAATCGGTGCGGTGGTGCAGCGTGATCGGCGCGACCGTGCCGTGCTGCGACAAGGCGACCGCCGCTTCCGAGGTAATCCGCGCCTTGGCCGTCGCGCCGTTGACGACGAAGAGCAGCGGCTTGCCCGCGCGCTCGCACAGATCAACCGTAGCGCCGACCGCGCGCAGATCGTGCGGGCTCGGGCGCGTCGGAATGACGATCAGCTCGGCGACCGCGATCACGCTTTGAATCGCCATCGTGATCGCCGGCGGCGTATCGATCATCGCGAGCTTGAACCCCTGCTGGCGGAGCGTCTCGAGATCGGCCGCGAGCCGCGCGACCGTGGTTTGCGCGAAGGCGGGGAATTCGCCGCTTCGTTCATTCCACCAATCGGACAGGGACCCTTGCGGATCGATATCGATCAGGACGACCGGCCCCGCGCCCGCAAGCTGGGCCTGGACGGCAAGATGCCCGGACAAGGTGGTCTTGCCGGATCCGCCTTTTTGTGATGCCATCGCAAGGACGCGCATGAGCCTCTTTCACTCCCGCCTGTTCGAGATTGTGGAGTGCCAGCGATGCATCAAGAATCGGTTAATTTCGGGGTTCGTCCTCATACTTTGGTAGAACCACGGCTAACGAATTCTTTGCCATGACCGGGATAGAGAGGGGCAACTGCTTTCGATCCGGGACCAAGACCATGTACCTGCCAGGCAAGACGGCGCTCGCGGCGCTATGCGCGATCGGGCTGATCGTCGCGCCCGCGCGTGCCGATGTTCGCGACGGGGTCGATGCCTGGAGCAAGGGGGATTATCGCACCGCCGTCGCGGCATGGCGGCCCGCTGCCGAAGGGGGCGATGCCGATGCGCAGTTCAATCTGGCGCAGGCCTATATGCTTGGTCGCGGAATGCCGGCCGATCGGTCCGTCGCGACGGGCTGGTTCCACAGGGCGGCGCTGCAGGATCATGTCGCTGCGATCGCCAAATACGGGCTGGTGCTGTTCGACGCGGGCAAACGGAGCGAGGCACTCCCATGGCTCGAGAAGGCGGCACAGCGTGGCGAACCGCGCGCGCAACTCGTGCTGGGGACGATGTTGTTCAATGGCGATAGCGTGGCGCGGGACTGGCCGCGCGCGTATGCGCTGCTGGTTCGCTCCGCCGCCGCGGACACGCCGCATGCCTCCGAGGTCCAGGCCGAAATGGACCGGGCGGTTCCGGTCGCGCAGCGTCAACAGGGGCTCGAACTCGCGCGCCAGTATGAAGCCGAGGCACGCCGGCCGCAGATGCCAGCCGATTCCGCGCGCCCCGTTGCGGTCGCCAAGATTCGCGCGGACGATCTCCCGCGATCAAAGACCGCGCTGGCGGAAACCCCGCGCAAACCGGCGGTGCGCCCGCCCGTCCCGACTGTGCCATCGTCGCAGGGGAACTGGCGCGTCCAGCTCGGCGCGTTCGGCGACCCCGCGAATGCGCGGCGGCTGTGGACCCAGATGGCAGCGCGGTTTGCCGGTACAAGCGTCAGCTACGTCAAGGCGGGCACGCTGACTCGCGTGCTGGCGGGGCCCTATCCGTCAAGCGCAGCGGCGGCGCACGCTTGTGGTACGGTAAGGCCGTGCGTGGCGGTGCCGCGCTAAGCCTGCCCTTCCCGCGGGAGAAACTTTCCCTTGAGCGGCGTTGGCGTCGTAACCCGCTGCCCCCCGTCCCTCACCCCGCGACCCATTCCGCGCGCGCGATCCCCTGCGCGAAGAGCAGCGCCGTCAGGTCGCCGTGGTCGATCCGTGCGCCGGCCGCCGCCGCGACGATCGGCTTGGCCTTGAACGCCACCCCCAACCCCGCAGCCTCGATCATCCGCAGGTCGTTCGCGCCATCGCCGACCGCGAGCGTCGCCTCGGGCGGAAGCCCAAGGTCCGCCGCCGCCGCGCGCAGCGTATCGAGCTTGGTATGCGCGCCGACGATCGGTCGCTCGACCCGGCCGGTCAGCGCGCCGGCCGCGATCTCGAGGCGGTTGGCGATCGCATAATGGAAGCCCAGACGCTCGGCGACCGGCTCGGCGAAGCGGGTGAACCCGCCTGACACGAGGATCGCGGTCGCCCCGCGCGCGCGCATCGTGCGGACGAGCGTCTCGGCACCGGGCATGTTCACCACCCGGTCTGCAAGGCACTGCGCGATGACGCGCTCGTCGAGCCCGGCGAGCAGCGCGACCCGCGCATCGAGCGCCGCCTCGAAATCGAGCTCGCCGCGCATCGCTGCTTCGGTGATCCCGGCGATCTGCGGCTTGATGCCCGCGTAATCGGCGAGTTCGTCGATGCACTCGACCGTGATCATGGTCGAATCCATGTCGGCGATCAGCAACCGCTTCTCGCGACCTTCGGCCTGCTGGACGATCACGTCGACCCCGGGGAACGCCCCCTCGAGCGCCCGGCGCGCGGCATCGGGCGCGCTTGCGAACAGTACGTCCGCCGCCTGCCCCGGTTCGATCCAGCCATCCGCGACCGCGGAACACCCCGCCGAGTCGAGCCGGTCGCGCGCGGTCGAAATATCGGCAGCGCTTAGCCGCCCGGATGCTATCAGCGTGGCAATGAACAAAGACGATCTCCCGAAGCTCGCGCTCATCGCAGGGCCGACCGCCAGCGGCAAGTCCGCGCTCGCGATCGCGGTCGCCGAAGCGCACGACGGGATCGTCATCAACGCCGATTCGGCGCAGGTCTATCGTGACTTGCGGATCCTGACCGCGCGCCCCTCCCCCGCCGACGAGGCGCGGGTGCCGCATCGCTTGTTCGGGCATATCGACGGGGCGGAGACCTGTTCCGCCGCGCGCTGGGCGGACGCGGCGCGCGCGGAGGTGGCTACGGCGCACGCGGCGGGGAAGCTGCCAGTGCTGGTCGGCGGGACCGGGCTGTATCTCCGCACGCTGCTCGACGGGATCGCGCCGGTGCCCGAGATCGACCCCGCGATCCGCGCCGCGGTCCGCGCGATGCCGGTGGCGGAGGCGCATGCCGCGCTGGCGCACGCCGACCCGGCGGCGGCGGCGCGGCTCGCCGCGGCGGATACGACGCGGGTGGCGCGCGCGCTCGAGGTGGTGCGCTCGACCGGGCGGCCGCTTGCGGCGTGGCAGGCGGAGCGAAGCGGCGGGATCGCAGCGAAGGTTGCACAGAGCGCGGTCGTGCTGCTGCCCGAGCGGGACTGGCTGTTCGAACGTTGCGATGCGCGCGCCGCTGCGATGTTTGACGACGGCGCGGTCGAGGAGGTCCGCATCCTCTTGCAAAGAAACGATATTCCTGACGACGCGCCCATCCGCCGGGCGATCGGCGTGCCCGCACTCGCCGCCTTCGTGGCGGGCACCAGCTCGCGTGAGCAGACGCTGGAAGCGTTGCGGCTGGCGACGCGGCAATACGCAAAACGCCAATATACGTGGTTCCGCAACCAGCCCCCGCCAAGCTGGACCAGAATAACTGAGTCACAAAGTTCCGATAGAATGCGTATATTCGACAGATTGTTTCATCTATAAAGATTGACACGCACGTTTCATACCTATAGCCGCGCTTTTCCCGTTGCTGCCACGCAGCATCGACGACGAGGAGAATGACCGTGACCGAGAAGAGTGGAGCCGACATCCTGATCGAGGCGCTGTGCGATCTCGGCGTGGAGGTCGTGTTCGGCTACCCCGGTGGTGCGGTGTTGCCGATCTATGACGCGCTGTTCCGCTCCGGCCGCATCAAGCACATCCTCGTGCGTCACGAGCAAGCCGCGACCCATGCCGCCGAGGGCTATGCGCGCTCGACCGGCAAACCCGGCGTGGTGCTCGTGACCTCGGGCCCCGGCGCGACCAATGCGGTCACCGGCATCACCGACGCGCTGATGGACTCGATCCCAATGGTGGTGATCACCGGACAGGTGCCGACCGCGCTGATCGGCACCGATGCGTTCCAGGAAGCCGACACGGTGGGCATCACGCGCCACTGTTCGAAGCACAATTACCTGGTGAAGGACCCCGCCAAGCTTGGCGCGACGATCCACGAGGCGTTCTATATCGCAACCTCGGGTCGCCCCGGCCCGGTGGTGGTCGACATCCCCAAGGACGTGCAGGTCGCGACCGCGCGCTACACCAAGCCCGGCCCGATCCGGCACAAGACCTATCGCCCGCAGATCAAGGCCGACCAGCCGAGCATCGAGGCGGCGATGGACATGCTCGCCGCCGCCGAACGCCCGATCCTCTATACCGGCGGCGGGATCATCAACGCGGGGCCGGCAGCGAGCCAGTTGCTGTGCGAGCTCGCGCGGATCAGCGGTGCGCCGGTGACGTCGACGCTGATGGGCCTGGGGGCCTATCCGGCGACGGGGTCGCAGTGGCTCGGGATGCTCGGGATGCACGGCACCTATGAAGCGAACATGGCGATGAACAAGGCGGACCTCGTCGTCTGCCTCGGCGCGCGCTTTGATGACCGTGTGACCGGGCGGCTCGATGCGTTCAGCCCCAACTCGCGGAAGATCCACGTCGATATCGACCGGTCTTCGATCAACAAGAACGTGCGCGTGGACCTGCCGATCGTCGCCGACGTCGGCCATGCGCTCGAGGACATGGTCCGCGTGTTCAAGGCACGCCGCCATCCCAAGCCCGATCTGCGCGAATGGTGGACGATGATCGAGGAATGGCGCGACAAGCAGAGCCTCGCCTTCACCGACCTGCCGAGCGACATCATGCCGCAGCGTGCGATCCGCGCGTTGTGGGAGGCGACGCACAAGCGCAATCCGATCATCACGACCGAAGTCGGCCAGCACCAGATGTGGGCGGCGCAGCATTTCGGGTTCGAAGCGCCGAACAAGTGGCTGACCTCGGGCGGTCTCGGCACGATGGGCTATGGCCTGCCCGCCGCGATCGGCGCGCAGATCGGCAACCCCAAGGCGCTGGTGATCGACATCGCGGGCGAAGCCTCGATCCAGATGAACATCCAGGAGCTGGGAACCGCCTCGCAATACCGCCTGCCGGTCAAGATCTTCATCCTCAACAACGAATATATGGGGATGGTCCGCCAGTGGCAGGAGCTGACCTATTCGAGCCGTTATTCGGAAAGCTACAGCGACGCGCTGCCGGACTTCGTGAAGCTCGGCGAAGCCTATGGCTGGAAAGGCATTCGCATCCAGACGATGGGCGAGCTCGACGACGGGATCGCGGCGATGCTCGATCATGACGGGCCGGTGATCGTCGATTGCCGGGTGACGAAACTGGCGAATTGTTTCCCGATGATCCCGTCGGGTGCCGCGCATACCGAGATGCTGCTGCAGGCGAGCGAAGTCTCGGGCGAGATGGACGACGAAGCGAAGGCGCTGGTGTGATGGAGGCAGCGTTTTGCAGGAGCGCGATGGCCGGACGGTGCTCGTCTCCTCCACGTCACCCCGGGCTCGTCCCGGGGTCCACCGTGGGCCGCCTCCACCGGCCGTTGGTCGAGCGGCGCGGTGGACCCCGGGACACGCCCGGGGTGACGAAGTTTTTGGCCGAACCCGTTCGCACGACCGGTGCCACAGGATAAATCATGCACATCACCCAGGAAAAAGCCTCCCGCCACACGCTGGCGGTGATGGTCGACAACGAACCCGGCATCCTCGCGCGGATCGCGGGGCTGTTCACCGCGCGCGGCTATAATATCGAGAGCCTGACCGTGTCCGACGTCACCGCCGACAAGGCGGTCAGCCGGATCACGATCGTCACGTCCGCAAGCGATGCGACGATGGAGCAGATCCTCGCGCAGCTCGACCGGCTGATCCCGGTGCATTCGGTCACCGATCTCACCGCGCTCGGGCCGCATGTCGAACGCGAGCTGGCGCTGCTCAAGGTGTCGGGGGTCGGCGATCACCGGATCGAGGCGCTGCGCCTGGCGGATGTCTACCGCGCACGCGTGGTCGATGCCACGACGACCAGCTTCGTGTTCGAAGTGACCGGCGGGCGCGAGAAGATCGACACCTTCGTCACGCTGATGCGCGAAGTCGGGCTGTGCGAGGTCGCCCGTACCGGGATCGTCGCAATGGCCCGCGGCGCGAAGGCCGTCTAAACCCTACCCACCGTTTCGTCGTCCCCGTGCACGCGGGGATTCCCTCACAAGCGTCCGCGGGAAGCGATTTCCGCCTGCGCGCGACTGACAAAAAGGAACCACCATGCGCGTTTATTATGATGCCGATGCCGATCTCAACCTGATCGCGGACAAGAAGATCGCGATCGTCGGCTATGGCAGCCAGGGCCACGCGCATGCGCAGAACCTGCGCGACTCCGGCGTCAAGGATATCGCGATCGCGCTCCGGTCCGGCTCCGCGACAGCGAAGAAGGCGACCGACGCGGGCTTCAAGGTGATGACCAATGCCGAGGCCGCCGCCTGGGCCGACATCACGATGATCCTCGCCCCCGACGAGCATCAGGCCGCGATCTATGCGGACGATCTCCACGCGAACCTCAAGCAGGGCGCGACGATCGCGTTCGCCCACGGCCTCAACGTGCATTTCGGCCTGATCGAGCCGCGCGAAGACCTCGACGTCATCATGATCGCGCCCAAGGGCCCGGGCCACACCGTGCGCAGCGAATACGTCAAGGGTGGTGGCGTGCCGTGCCTGATCGCGATCCACCAGGACAAGAGCGGCAACGCGCACGACATCGGGCTCGCCTATGCGTCGGGCGTCGGTGGTGGCCGTTCGGGCATCATCGAGACCAACTTCAAGGAAGAGTGCGAGACCGACCTGTTCGGCGAGCAGGCGGTGCTGTGCGGCGGGATCACGCATCTGATCCAGGCCGGGTTCGAGACGCTGGTCGAGGCGGGCTATGCGCCGGAAATGGCGTATTTCGAGTGCCTCCACGAGACCAAGCTGATCGTCGACCTGCTGTATGAGGGCGGCATCGCCAACATGCGCTATTCGATCAGCAACACCGCCGAATATGGCGACATCACCACGGGGCCGCGGATCATCACGCCCGAGACCAAGGCGGAGATGAAGCGCGTGCTGGCCGACATCCAGGGCGGGCGGTTCGTGAAGAACTTCGTGCTCGACAACCGCGCGGGGCAGCCCGAGCTGAAGGCGGCGCGCAAGGCGGCGGCGGCGCATCCGATCGAGAAGGTCGGCGCGGAGCTGCGCGCGATGATGCCGTGGATTGGCGCGAACAAGCTGGTGGACAAGGACAAGAACTGAGGGTTTCTGGGGGGGGTTGGTCTCTGCGAGGCACTGCCCCACCCCAACCCCTCCCCTGTAGGGGAGGGGCTAAGAAGAAGTGTGCCCTAAAAGCCCCTCCCCTTCAGGGGAGGGGTTGGGGTGGGGCAGTCCAGCAGCCCAACGCCCCCGTCTCTAGCCCCCATCCCGCGCAAGAAACCGTCCGTTGCCAAAACGTTGCTTGTTCCACCGCCACCCGGTGCCCCAAGGCGATCCTCCAACAGGAGTATCCTATGCAGCGTACCCCCCTCTTCCTCGCCGCGATCGCAGCCATCGCGGCCGCCCCGCTCGTCGCGCAGATGCCGACCACCCCGCCGGGCACGCGCACCGTCTCGAAGGTCGCCGCCGGGACGTACAAGGTCGATCCCGCGCACACGCAGGTCGTGTTCACGCTCAACCACCTGGGTTTCAGCGAATATAGCGGCCAGTTCACGCAGCCGACCGGCACGTTGACGATCGATCCGCGCGATGCCGCCAAGGACAAGGTCGAGATCGTCTTCCCGATCGACAAGGTGTCGACCACCGTCGCCGCGCTCGACGCGCATCTCAAGACCGCGGATTTCTTCGATGCCGCCAAGTTCCCCGAGGGGCGCTTCGTCTCGACCAAGGTCACCGTCACCGGCATGACCGCGACGATCGCGGGCAATCTGACGCTGCGCGGCGTGACCAAGCCGGTCGTGCTCAACGCCAAGTTCATCGGCGCGGGTCCGTCACTGTTCGGCGCGCACAAGACCGTCGTCGGCTTCTCGGCGACGACCTCGATCAAGCGCAGCGATTTCGGCGTGAACGGCTACCTGCCGCTCGTCTCGGACAAGGTCGACCTGGTCATCAACGCCGGGTTCGACGCGTCCTGATCCCGTACGCGACGTCCGGCGGAGACCCCGCCGGACGTCGCGGCGTTCAGGCGTCTACCAGGGCGCGGAAATAGTCTGCGGTTTCGGGCGACACGCCGCGCAGCAGCACATGCAGCCGCCGGTCGAACGCATCGGTCGTCTCGCGCCGGTCGCGGTGGACCAGCATCCAGTCGCCGAACTCGCGCTCCTCGACCGCACGGTCGACCAGGATCTTGATGTCGCGGTGGCGCGGATCCGCGCTGATGTCGGCGAACAGCTCCGCGACGCTCTCCTCTGGCCCCTCGATCGTCTGGAGGTACGATGCGTCTTCGGTATAGAGCAGCCCGGTGATGCCATCCAGACCATTGCGGGCCGCGGCAACGCGCAGGATCGCCGCACAATCGTCCGATGCCCGCCCACTCGCTGTGGTCGTGACGCTGGTATAGATGATCTGACGCATTCGCTGCGGGCTATCACAAGATGTCGAAAACGACATTGATGCAAATCATCCTTCGATCGGGCTGGACAGCGCTGCGGTGCGCGCGCTACCAAAGTGGTATGGCGACCGTGCTCCCTCTCCCGCTGCTTCGACTTACGCGCCCTTAGGCGCGAACCGACCCCGTGCGCCGTTGCGCACGACGCGCCTGAGGGCCTGATCCAATCCCGTCCATCTTATTGACGAGACCCATCATGCTGCGCGACCCTTCGACCAAATACCGTCCCTTCCCGCAGATTACGCTGCCCGACCGGCAATGGCCGTCGCGGATCATCGACACCGCCCCGCGCTGGCTGTCGACCGACCTGCGTGACGGCAACCAGGCGCTGATCGACCCGATGGACGCCGAGAAGAAGACGCGGATGTTCGACCTGATCGTCAAGGTCGGGATCAAGGAGATCGAGGTCGGGTTTCCCGCAGCGGGCGCGACCGAGTTCGACTTCATCTCGGGGCTGGTCCAGTCGGGCCGGATCCCCGACGACACGCTGATCCAGGTGCTGACGCAGTCGCGGCGCGACCTGATCGAGCGCAGTTTCGAGTCGCTCCGCGGGGCGCCGCGCGCGATCGTCCATCTGTACAATGCGGTGAGCCCGGCGTGGCGCAAGATCGTGTTCGGGATGACGCGCGACGAGGTCAAGCGGATCGCGATCGACGGCGCGATGATCCTGCGCGATCAGGCCGCCGCGCAGCCCGATACCGACTGGTATTTCGAATACAGCCCCGAAACCTTCTCGACCGCCGAACTCGATTTCTCGCTCGAGGTCTGCGAGGCGGTGATGGACGTGTTGCGGCCCACGCCCGATCACAAGTTGATCCTCAACCTGCCCGCAACCGTCGAATGCGCGACGCCCAACGTCTATGCCGACCAGATCGAATGGTTCGGGCGCAACATCCGGAACCGCGAATGCGTCGCGCTGAGCCTGCACCCGCATAACGACCGCGGCACCGGCGTCGCCGCCGCCGAGCTCGGGCTGATGGCGGGCGCGGACCGGGTCGAGGGGTGCCTGCTCGGGAATGGCGAGCGGACCGGCAATTGCGATCTCGTGACGGTTGCGCTCAACATGTACACGCAAGGCGTCGATCCCAAGCTCGATTTCTCGGACATCGACGGAATCGTCAGCACGGTGAATTATTGCACGCAATTGCCGGTGCATCCGCGCACGCCTTATGCGGGTGAGCTGGTGTTCACCGCCTTCTCCGGCAGCCATCAGGACGCGATCAAGAAGGGCTTCGCCGCGCAGGACGCCAAGAACGATCCGCTGTGGGAAGTCCCTTATCTGCCGATCGACCCGGCCGACCTCGGGCGCAGCTACGAGGCGGTGATCCGCGTCAATTCGCAGAGCGGCAAGGGCGGCGTCGCCTGGGTAATCGAGCAGGACAAGGGCCTGAAGCTCCCCAAGCGGTTGCAGGCGGACTTCAGCCGGCACGTCCAGCGGCTGGCGGACGAGACCAGCCGCGAACTCAATGCTGCCGATATCTGGGGGCAGTTCGAAGCGACCTATCTGGCGCGCGACGCGGACCGGTTCCGGCTGGTCGATTATCAAGAAAGCGGGAGCGTCGGGGACCGGTTGTTCGTCGGACATGTCGCGGTGGACGGGACCGAGCAGTCGATCTCGGGGCGGGGCAACGGGTTGATCTCGGGCGTGATCGCCGCGCTGGAAGGCTCGACCGGGCCGACGCTCGACGTGGTGGACTATAACGAGCATGCGATCGGCCACGGCGCGGATGCGCAGGCCGCCGCTTATGTCGAATGCCGCACGCCGGACGGGCGGACGGTGTTCGGCGTCGGGATCGATGCCGACGTCGCGACGGCGAGCGTTCGCGCGGTGCTGAGCGCGGCGAACCGGGTTTAGCGCTTTCTATCACTTCCTTCCCCGGCGGAGGCCGGGGTCCACTAGTGAGGCAAGGAGTAATTGGCGACGCCGCTTCGTTACAGCCTGTCTCGCTACTGGGCCCCGGCCTTCGCCGGGGAAGCGCCGTTTTGAAGACGCGGGGGAATTACCGCTCGCGTTCGATCTCGCACCCCACGGCGGCGTCGGGATAGACGTCGGGCTTGCTCGTCCGCACCGTCACCCGCTCGACGCGGGGGTCGGTGAAGCACAGCGCGGCGATCGCCTCGCACAGCGTCTCCTGCAAGTCGAAATGCCGATCCGCGACCAGCGCGCGAATCCCGCTGCGGACGAAGTCGTAGTCGAGCACCTGCTCGATCCGGTCGTCGGCGGGCGGCGTGGGGTAAGCGACCTGCATCCGCACTGACACGATCACGCGCTGCGGTGCGGCGCGTTCGCCGGGGTGGATGCCCAACCCCATCGTCAGTTCGAGCCGCTCGAGGATCGTCGTGAACCGGACCGTCGCCATCATACCCGACCTTCGAACATCACGTCGCGCGGTAACTGCACGAAATGCTGCCCGCAATCGACGAAAAGATTCTGGCCGACGATTCCGCGCGCATCGAGTAGGAACGCAACCGCACGCGCGACATCCTCCGGATCGACCGGGCGGCGCAGCACGTTCCGGGACGCGACTGCAGCAAATTCGGCATCGGTCTGGTCCGCGCTCGGCAGCGTCAGACCGGGCGATACCGCATTGATGCGAATGCGCGGCCCCAGCGCCTGCGCGAGCATCGTCGTCGCGCCGGTGAGCGCGACCTTGGCGCAGCTATAGGCGAAGAAATCGGGGTTCAGATTGGCGACCTTCTGGTCGAGCACGTCGACCACCGCGCCCTCCGCAAGATCGTCCTGGCGTGCAAGCGCGCAGGCGAGCAGCACCGGCGCATCGAGATTGACGCGCGCATGGCGCTGTAGCGATGCCGCGGAAACGTCCGGCGGCGTGTCGTAGTCGAACAAAGACGCACTGTTGACGACCGCCATCAACGGCACGCCGAACGCCCCGCGCGCCGCAGCGACCAGCGCCTCCGGCGTCGCTGGATCGGCCAGATCCCCGGTCAGCACGATCGACCCCGGCAATGCCCCGGCAAGCGCCTCCGCGTCCCCGGCCGAATGGTGGTGATGGATTGCCACCCGCCACCCTTCCCCCGCCAGGTGCCGCGCGATCGTCGCCCCGAGGCGCCGCGCCGCGCCGGTCACCAATACCGTTCGTGCCGCCTGCATCAGCAGCCCATCAGCGCGAGAATTTCCTTCCGGCTGCGTTCGTCATCGCGGAACACGCCCATCATCCGGCTCGTCACCATCGTGACACCCGGCGTCCGTACGCCGCGCGCGGTCATGCACGCATGGCTCGCCTCGATCACCACCGCGACGCCGAGCGGCTTGAGATTTTCCCAGATGCAGTTGGCGACTTCGGCAGTCAGGCGCTCCTGCACCTGCAGACGGCGCGCATAGGCGTGGAGCACGCGTGCCAATTTGGAGATTCCGACGACCCAGTCCGACGGCAGATAGGCGATATGCGCCTTGCCGATGATCGGCGCCATGTGATGCTCGCAATGCGACTGGAACGGAATGTCCTTGAGCAGCACGATCTCGTCATAGCCGCCCACTTCCTCGAACACGCGCGCGAGGTGGACCGCCGGATCATCCTGATATCCGATGCAATATTCCTTCCACGCGCGCGCGACTCGCTGCGGCGTCTCGATCAGTCCCTCGCGGCTGGGGTCGTCCCCGGCCCAGCGGATCAGCGTCCGGACCGCTTCGGCCACGTCGTCGGGCACCGGAATCTTGGCCGGCGCGGCCACCACGTCGCCGTCATCCGGGCCGCTGCTGTGATCGTTCATCGTTGGTCTTTCAAAACGTGCGCGCGCCTGACGCTACGGCAACCGCAGCTTCGCGCATCCCGATACCAAGAACCTGAATTGGTCCTGATTTGCAACTGTCTCCTTTCGGCAACGATGACCCTCTCCGGTTCTTTACGTACGATTATGGCGTTGACGAGAGAATCAACGACACGCTATTTCACAAACCCTAAATTCGAAAACGCAGATCCGGCGGCAAGACCGGCACCTGTGGCAGCGAGAGGATGACAGATGAGGAAGTCGGACCTGCTTGGCGCGTCGGCAATCGCATTGCTGTACGCGGTGCCTGCCTTCGCGCAGGATACCCCCCCCACCACGCAAGCACAGGGTGCGCCCGCCGCAACCTCCGCTGCGCCGAAGATCGATCGCAGCGCGACCGACACCGACGACATCATCGTTACCGCGACCAAGCGCGAGCAGACGTTGCAGGACGTGCCCGTCTCGGTCGCCGTCACCAGCGACGACACGATCAAGAAGGCGAAGATCCACGACCTGATCGATCTGCAGGCAAGCGTTCCCTCGCTCAAGGTCACGCAGTTCCAGAGTGCCGGGCAGACCAACTTCACGATCCGCGGCTTTGGCAACGGCAACGGCAACATCGGGATCGAAAGCTCGGTCGGCGTCTTCATCGACGGCGTGTATCGCTCGCGTTCCGCCTCGTCGATTTCGGATCTTCCTGAACTCGAGCGGATCGAGGTCCTGCGCGGCCCGCAATCGACGCTGTTCGGCAAGAACGTCGCGGCGGGCGCAATCTCGATCGTCACCAAGCGTCCGCAATTTACCTGGGGCGGCAATGCGGAGGCGACCGTCGGCAACCTCGGCAATATCGAGGCGCGCGCGTCGCTCACCGGGCCGATCACCGATACGCTCGCGTTCCGCCTCTATGGCAGCGTCAACCAGCGCGATGGCTATTACACCAACCGCCTGACCGGGTCGAAGGTCAACGGGCGTGACCGCCAGTCGCTTCGTGCCGACGTGCTGTTCGAACCGTCGTCCACCTTCTCGGTCCGGATCATCGGCGACCTCAACAACATCAACGAAGTCTGCTGCGGCGCGGTCACGATCAACAACGGGCCGCTGACCCAGTTGATCGGCCTGCCGCGCGCGATCGGCGGGGTCGGCGGGCTTGTCGGCAATGCCGCAACGCCATTCAACCGCGAGGTAGTGTACAACACCGCACCCAACAACCGCCTCAACGGCAAGGGTATTTCCGGCCAGATCGACTGGACGCTCGGCTTCGCCAAGCTGACCTCGATCACCGCGTATCGTCGGCAGACCAACCGCACCGATCTCGACGTCGATTTCACCGGCGGCGATATCTCGAACCAGACGACCGACGACACGATCAAGACCTTCACGCAGGAAATCCGGCTGGCGTCGGATTATGCGGGGCCGTTCAACTGGCTGCTCGGCGGCTTCTACTCGGACGAGCGGATCAAGACCGGGCGCAACATCCTGTACGGCGCGGACGGTCGTCGCTTCGCCGACGCCGCAGCCCTTGCCGCGACCGGCGCCGCCCTCACCGGCACCTCGCCGATCACCACGCTCGAGGCGCTCCAGCGCGGCGCAGGCAATACCAGCGTCGTTCCGGGCCAGACCTATTTCGCGCAGGGCACCGGGATCCTGGACAATTACCGGCTCACCGACATCAGCTACTCGATCTTCGGACAGGCGGATTACAAACTGTTCGAGAAACTGACGCTGACGGTCGGCGGTGCTTATCTCAACGATCGCAAGTCGGCCTTCTCGAACGTCGTGCTGACCGATCGCTTCTCGCAGCTCAATCTGCAGAACGTGCCCGAGCTCGGGTTCCTGCCGCTGCGGCTGCTCAACCCCGCCGCCCCGGCCGCGGCGCGGATCCCCACCAACTTGTTCGCCGGGCTCAACGCGCTCCAGTTCTTCTACCCCGACACCGCCAATCACGGTCCGGTCAACTTCCCCAACGCCAATGAAGACGGTGTGCTGAAGGGCGACAAGTTCACCTATCTGGCCCGCGCCAAGTTCGATTTCACTCGCAACATCAACGTCTACGCCAGCTATTCGACCGGCTGGAAAGCGGGCGCGTACAACCTGTCGTCGGACAGCCGCCCCGCCAACAACGGCGTCGGCCGCACCGCCGCGCCGGAAAATGTCACGGTCTACGAAGTTGGTGCCAAGGCGCGCTTCAACGGCGGCTATTTGAACGTCGCGGTGTTCGACGAGAAGATCAAAGGCTTCCAGTCGAACGGCTTCACCGGCACCGGCTTCGCGCTGGTCAACGCGGGCAGCCAGTCGGTCCGCGGCGTAGAGGTCGAGGCGTCGTACAAGCCGTTCCGCGCGCTGCTGCTGAATGCCTCGGGCACCTATCTCGATGCGAAATACGACAGCTTCACGCGCGCGCCGTGCTTCTCGTTCGACACCCGTTGCCAGGTTCCGGCAGGGTCGCCAGCCGGCACGCTCGCCCCGCAGTTTCGCGACCTGACCGGCGCGCGACCGGGCGGCGTCCCGGAATTCTCGGGCAACGTCAACGCGACCTATACGCAGCAGATCACCGACCGGATCAGCGGGTTCATCCGTGGCGAGTTCGTCTATCAGAGCAACACCGCGCTGACCGACACCGTTCCCGCGTCGCTGGCCAGTTCAAAGGTCAAGACCGTCAACGCGAGCATCGGGCTCGACTTGCCGGACGCGTTCCAGATCCAGGGCTGGGTCCGCAACCTGGGCAACGACAATTACTACATCGGCGCGTTCAACACGGTGATCCAGTCGGGCAGCTACAGCGCCTATATCAACGAACCGCGCACGTACGGCGTCACGCTCCGCAAGAGCTTCTGACCGGATCGTTACCCGCCCGAAATCGGCGAACGGCCTGCTTTTCCGGGTGGAAAGGCGGGCCGACTTGCGGTCAGGGTGCAACGATCGCGCGGCTCGTGCTTTGTTGGGTCAGGCTTGACGGAGACAGTCGATGAAGGACCCGAAGAAGGGTGACGCGGTGACCTGGAAATCGCACGGCGGCACCGCGCATGGTGTCGTCGAAAAGAAACAGACCAGCCCGACCGAGATCAAGGGCCACAAGGTGAACGCCTCCCCCGAGGAACCGCAGTTCATCGTAAAGAGTGACAACGGCGGCAAGGCAGCGCACAAGAGCGCAGCGCTCGACAAGGCGTGAAACCGATGTCGGTTCTAACGACACACCAGGAAGGACCAAAAAAATGGCCAAGACCCCAACCGCAAAGAGCGACGCCCCCAAGACCGGCGGCATTTTCGCGCCTATCCAGCCCTCGCCCGAGCTCGGCGCCATTGTCGGCAACGACCGGCTGCCGCGCAGCGAAGTGATCAGCAAGGTCTGGGAATATATCAAGAAGCACGACCTGCAAAACCCCGAGAACAAGCGCGAGATCGTCGCCGACGAAGCGCTGAAGAAGGTGTTCGGCAAGGACCGCGTGACGATGTTCGAGATGAACAAGCATCTCGCCGGCCACATGAAGGCCTAACAGCCAGCATCGTGATCGCGGCGGCCGCGGCACCCCACGGTGTCGCGGCCGTTTTCGTTTCAAGGCGGGATCGCGTCGTTCCCCCATCCCCAATCCGGCGTTAGGGATCGCCATGCGCAGCGACCATGCCAAAACGGCTCGGTATCATTTGCGGCGGCAAAGCCCGACCCCGGGCTGGCTGTCGCTGTCATGGCGCGCGCTGCTCGCGCTCGCGCTGATCGGCGTTGCGCTCGCGGGACACTGGTTCGACCGGGACGGGCTCCGCCAGAATTCGGGAGCGCCGGTGACGTTCGCCGATATCCTGTATTTCACGACGATTACGGTGACGACGGTCGGCTATGGCGACATCGTTCCCGTGACCCAGCAGGCACGGATGTTCGACACGTTCGTGGTGACGCCGATCCGGCTGTTCGTGTGGTTGATTTTTCTCGGCACGGCCTATGATTTTCTGTTGAAACGGGTTTGGGAGAAATGGCGGATGTCGGTGCTTCAACGTCGCCTTGACGGGCATGTGATCGTCACCGGCTATGGCACCAGCGGTGCCGAAGCGGTGCGCGAACTGATCGCGCGCGGGGCGGACCCCGCCGCGATCGTCGTGATCGACGAGACCGCGGCGGCGCTAGCGCGCGCCGAAGCGTGCGGGGCGACGGTGATGGATGGCAACGCGACCCGCAACGCAGCGCTCGAGGCGGCGCGGATCCAGACCGCGCGCGCGGTGATCGTTTCGGCGGGTCGCGACGACACGTCGATCCTGATCGTGCTGACCGCGCGCCGGCTTGCGCCAAATGTTCCGATCAGCGTGGTGATCCGCTCGCAGGACAACGAAGCGATCGCGCGGCAGGCGGGGGCGAACACGGTGATCAATCCGGCGAGCTTCGCGGGGCTGCTGCTGGCCGGCTCGATCCACGGCGCGCATACGGCAGAGTATATGGCCGACCTTGCCGCCTCCGGGGGCCGCGTCGCGCTGCGCGAACGCACGGTGACGCACGAGGAGATCGGCAAGCCGCTATCCGCGATCACCACCGGGCTGGGGCATCGCGTCTATCGTGGCACACACACCTTTGGCTTCTGGGAACCCGAGACGAACCGGCTCGAGCCGGGCGACCTCATCGTCGAGGTCGTCCAGCGACCGTAACGCGCGCGGCCGGTCTCGTCGCGCGCACCCGCCAGATCGTCGCCGCCGCCCTGTCATTGCGCATTAGGCGTCCTATCTGGGGGAAGGACGCTGGCACGGAGCTGCGCGTCGCGGGAGACTGGCGATGAAGATGCGTACGCTTGGGCAAGGCCTGGAGGTTTCCGCGATCGGCTTCGGCTGCATGGGGCTCAATCACGGCTATGCCACCACGATGACCCGCGACGAGGGGATCACGCTGATCCGCGCGGCGGTCGAGCGCGGCGTGACGTTCTTCGATACAGCGGAAGTCTATGGCCCTTATACCAACGAGGAAATGGTCGGCGCAGCGCTGGCGCCGGTGCGCGACCGCGTCGTCATCGCGACCAAGTTCGGGTTCGATATCGGCAAGGGCATGGGCGCGCTCGACAGCCGGCCCGAGCAGATCCGGCGCGTCGCCGATGCCTCGCTCCAGCGGCTGGGGGTCGAGCAGATCGACCTGTTCTACCAGCACCGGGTCGACCCCTCCGTTCCGATCGAGGATGTCGCAGGTACGGTCAAAGAGCTGATCGCCGAGGGCAAGGTCAAGCATTTCGGCCTGTCCGAGCCCGGCGTCGACACCGCCCGCCGCGCGCATGCGGTGCAACCGGTAACCGCGCTGCAAAACGAATATTCGCTGTGGACGCGCGATGTCGAGAGCAACGGCATCCTCGCGCTGTGCGACGAACTCGGGATCGGCTTCGTGCCGTACAGCCCGCTCGGGCGGGGTTTCCTGACCGGGGCGATCACGAGCGCGACCAAGCTCGAGGACGGGGACTTCCGCGCAAACCTGCCGCGCTTCACCCCCGATGCGCTGGCGAAGAACACCGCGCTGGTCGACCTGCTGAAACGGATCGCGGCGGAGAAGGACGGAACCCCGGCGCAGATCGCGATCGCGTGGCTGCTCGCGCAGCGGCCGTGGATCGTCCCGATCCCGGGGACGACCAAGCTGCACCGGCTCGAGGAAAATCTCGGCGGTGCCGATGTGATCTTGAGCCCTGACGATCTTGCCGCCATCGACGCTGCGGCCCGCGCGATCCCGATCGAGGGCGCACGCTACCCCGCGCCCTTGCTCGCCGTTACCGGACGCTGAGCCACGCCGGGGGCATCGACGGACCGTTGGTGCCCCCGAGTGGATTCGAACCACCGGCCTGCGGTTTAGGAAACCGTCGCTCTATCCACCTGAGCTACGGGGGCACGGTGCGGGATCGTAAAGTGTCGGCCGGAGCCGGTCAATCGTGCGTCGGCGCAGCGCCGTCAGTTGACGGTCTCGGGTGGCGCGATCGGCAGCGGGAGCGGGGCGATCGGGACGCCCTCCTCCACTAGTGCCGTGGCTTCGGCGAGCGTGGTCTGGCCGTGGATCGGGGCCTGCGCAACGGTGCCGTCGTGCATCGCGCGCGCCGTGTCCGCAAACCCGCGCCCGACCCAGGTCGATTGCGCGAGCATCTCCGCCTGCGCCTTGGCGATGACCTGCAAGGCGGCCTTGATATCCTTGGGTGACGGCGCGTTCGCCGCCACCGTGACGGCGGCGGGGGCCGTAGAAGGCTCGGTCGCGCGGTTGCCCTTGGCGGGAATGTTCGGGGCCATCACCGCTTTGGTCACTGCGGTATCCGCGCAGATCGGGCACGCCAGCAGACCGCGGGTCCGCTGCTCGTCATAAGCGGCGCTCGACCCGAACCACGCTTCGAACACGTGGCGCGCCGAACATTGCAGGTCGAACACGATCAAACCCGGGCAACCTCCGGGATCACGCGCCGATGCGACAGCACCGGGATCCGCGCGCGAACATCCGCCAGCCGCGCGGGATCGATCTCAGCGAAACCGACCTCGGCCGCCGCGCCCATGTCGAGGACGATCTCCCCCCATGGGTCGACGACCAGCGAATGGCCGTAGGTCGCCCGCCCGTCCTCATGCTCGCCGGTCTGCGCCGCCGCGACAACATAGGCCGCCGCCTCGATCGCGCGCGCGCGCATCAGCACATGCCAGTGTGCGGCTCCGGTCGGCCGGGTGAACGCAGCCGGAATCGCCAGCACGGTCGCGCCGGCATCGCTCAGCGCGCGATAGAGATCGGGAAAGCGCAGATCGTAGCAAATCGACAAACCGAGCGATCCCGCCGGCGTATCGACCACGACCGCGCCCGCGCCCGGCGCATAAGATGCGGATTCCCGCCAGCTTTCGCCGGTCGGCAAATCCACGTCGAACAAATGAAGCTTGTCGTAGCGCGCGCGGATCGCGCCCGTGTCGTCAATGACGAACGCACGATTGGCGAGCCGCCCGTCCTCGCCGTGGACCGCGAGCGACCCGAGATGGACCCAGATCCGATGCCGCGCCGCCGCCGCACGCACCGCGGCCAACACGTCGTCTTCCGCCTCGGGCCGAAGCACCGCGCTGGCGCGAACGCGATCGCGATCGATCAGCCCCGACATCTCCGGGGTAAACAGCATCGAGGCGCCGCCCGCCGCCGCTGCTCCCACGGCATCGACCAGCGTCGCTGCGTTGTGCGCCGGATCGACCCCGCTGGTCAGCTGGGCAAGCGCGATCTTCACACGCCGAGCAGCGCGTCCAGCTTGCCATCGCGCTCGAGCGCGGCAAGATCGTCCGACCCGCCGACATGCTGACCGTCGATGAAGACCTGCGGAACGGTCGTCCGGCCATTGGCGCGCTCGAGCATTTCGGTGCGCTTCGGGCCGCCCATCGTGATGTCATACTCTTCCGGCGTGACACCCTTCGACGCGAGCAGCTTCAGCGCGCGCGAGCAATAGGGACAAAAGGCTTTGGTGTAGATTTCGATCTTGGACATGCCCCAGAAATGTGGGGTGACCACCGCATTGTCAATCTTTTGGCATCAACTGTTCGCGTCCAGCACGCGTGCCCAGCACAGGATCGTCACGCTTTTTGCGCCCGCCTCGAGCAAGGCGGCGGTACAACCGTCGGTGGTCGCACCGCTCGTATGGATGTCATCGACCAGCACCACCGCCTTGCCCGCGACGGTCCCCTTCGGATCGACCGTCCGAAACACCCCGGCGACGGCCCGCGCGCGGGCCTTGGCCCCCATGCCCCGCAGGGGCGGCGTCGCCCTGATCCGCCGGAGCAGCAGCGGGTCGGCCGGCACCCCGCTCGATCGCCCCAGCGCCGCGGCGATCAGCGCCGCCTGGTTGAACCCGCGCGCCCACAGGCGCCAGCGATGCAGCGGGACCGGCACGAGCAGGTCTGCATCGCCTGGCAGCAACCGCCGCAATTGGCGCGCGATCGTCTCGGCAAACGCGATCCGACCGCCATATTTGAACCGCAGCGCGACCGTCCGCGCGACATCGCCATATTCGACCGCCGCGAGGATGCCCGCATGCCGCGGCGGATCCGCGACGCAATCCGGGCAAAGTGCCGCTTCCCCCCGGTCGAACGCGAACGGCGTGTGACAGGCCGCGCACCACGGCGGCGCAAGGAACCGCAAACTGCCCCAGCAGACCGCGCAGAAACGATGGTCCTGCCCCGTCACCGCGCCACAGCCGGGGCAGCGCGGCGGCAACGCGAAATCGGCGACGAGGCGCAGCGGGGCGAGCCAGACGGACACGTCGCCCCTTGTCGCGCGCACGCGCGCACGGCACAAGCGGCGCGGTGAGCGCCCCCGACATCTTCGACCGCACCGCCCGCCGCACCCGCCGCGACCGTGCCGCCCCCGACTTCACCGACTTCGATTTCATTCGTACGGTGATGATCGACGGGCTGGCCGAACGGCTTGCGACGGTGACGCGCGACTTTACCGACATGCTCGACCTGGGCTGTTTTGATGCCGGCTTCCCCGCGCCACCCGGAGTGACGGTCACGCGGTGCGACGCTGGGGGCGTGTTCGCGCGGTCGGCGAACGGCGTCCAGGCCGACGAGGACATGCTGCCGTTCGCCTCGGAATCGTTCGACCTGGTCGTCTCCGCGGGTGTGCTCGACAGCGTCAACGACTTGCCCGGCGCGTTGTCGCTCGCGCGGCGGGTGCTGCGGCCCGACGGGCTGTTCCTCGCGGCATTCTGCGGGGCCGGCACCCTGTCGACGCTCCGCGCGACCTTGCGCGAGGTCGAGCGCGACCGCCCCGCCGCGCGGATCCACCCGCAGGTCGACGTACGCTCGGCGGGCGACCTGCTGATGCGTGCGGGGTTCGCCTTGCCCGTTGCGGATATCGAGCCGCTGACGGTGCGCTATTCGAGCATCGGCGGCCTGCTGCGCGACCTGCGCGGCATGGCGGCGACCAATATCCTGCGCGACCGCGTCCCGCTGCGCCGCGATACGCTCGCGCTGGCGGCGGAGGCCTTTGCGGCGCGCGCCGATCCGGACGGCAAGACCGCCGAGCGTTTCGATATCATCTATCTGACGGGTTGGGCCCCTGCCCCGAGCCAGCCACAACCCGCGCGGCGCGGGAGCGGCACGCAGTCGCTCAAGACCGCGCTCGAACGGTTTCCCGAGCGCGACGCGGGTTGAACGACGGGGCTTGCTGCGGGATCGCTCGCGTCAAACGATCATCCCGTTGCCCGCGCCCTTGGCAAGCGTCCGCCCGATCGCGTCGAACAGCGAATCCATCGCGACCGGCTTGAACAGGATGTCATCCGCGCCATCGGCCAGACACCGTTCGCGCAGATCGGCCGCGGTATCGGCGGTGAGAATAATGACCGGAAGCTGCGCCTTGGCATCGGCGCGCGCGCGGATCCGGCGCAACGCCTCGAACCCGTCCATCCCGGGCATGCGCAGATCGAGCAGGATGATGGCGTAATCATTGGCGTCGATCAGGTCGAGCCCGAGCTCGGCGCTTTCCGCCCCCGTCATCGTGGCGCCCGCAACATCGAGCATGTCTTTCACGACACGGCGGTTCATCGGGTCGTCTTCGATGAAAAGTATGTTCATCGGTTCACCCCGAGACGCTTGGAAAAGGCGATACAGCCGACATTGTTGACCCTCTATCGGGTCATGCCGCCTGCGAGACAAGCCCGGAAATTGGGGATTTTGCAGTTCTTATTTCGTCAAACAACTGATCTGCCAATGCGGTTCCGGCAATCGGCTTAGCGATGACGAGCGCAATTCCCGCAGTCGCGAAGCGGACGTGATCCTGCGCGGTCGGGGTCGTCCAGAGCAACGCGCAGGGCACCGCGAGCTCGCCGACCCGGGCGAGCGCGGCTGCCTCATCGGGCATCGCGCGGATCGTCGCTTCGTCGATCAGAAGCCGCGTGACGCCGCCTTGCGCGATCCGGTCGATCGCCTGGTCGATCGACGACGTGACCGCCACCGCGCTCGCCCGCGGCTCGATAACTGCCCGCAACATACTCCGGGATATGGGATTTCTGTCGACGATCAACAGTGTGTCGCCACTCTGCTCGGTCATCGGCAAGGCGGCCTCGGGGCCGTTCGCGCGGACCAGCGGCAGCCGCACCGTAAAGGTCGACCCCTGCCCGGGGACGCTCGCGACCGCGATGTCGCCGTGCATCGCTCGCGCCAGATTGCGACAGATCGCAAGCCCCAGACCAGTCCCCCCGAACTTGCGCGTGGTACCGGCATCCACCTGCCGAAACGATTCGAAGATCAGGTCGAGCTTGTCCGCGGGGATCCCGATCCCGCTGTCGGCGACCGAAAGCGCAAGCCACTCGCCTTCGGCCACCGCGCGCAGCGTGACGGTGCCCTGTTCGGTGAATTTCAGCGCGTTGGAGAGGAGATTGAACGCAATCTGCCGCAACCGAGCCGAATCGCCGACCACGAACGGCGGGCAATCCGCGAGGTCGAGCACGAACCGCACCCCGCGCGCGCGCGACTGGTCTTCCCACAGGCGGGAGACCTCGGTCAGCGTGGTGCGCAGATCGAACGGCACCGCCTCGATCGTCAGGTTGCCCGTCTCCATCTTGGCGACGTCGAGAATGTCGTCGACCAGCGCGCGCATCGTGACGCCAGCGCCATGGACCACGGTGATTCGCTCGCGCACCGCCGGATCGATCGCGCGGTCCGCCAGCATGACCTGCGTCATGCCGAGGATGCCGTTGAGCGGGGTGCGGATTTCGTGGCTCGTCGTCGCGAGGAATTCGGTCTTCGCGGCGAGCGCTTTGGCGAGCGCCGCGTTGGTCTCGGCAAGGTCGAGGTTGGCGGCGCGGACCTCGTTGCGGCTGCGCCGGATGGTGACCAACCCGAAGGTGAGCAGCCCGACGATGATCCCCGACGCGATCGCCAGACCGCCAATGATCGTCCGCTGCGTACGGGCACGGAGCTTCGCATCGTCGATATCGCGCTGGAGCTGCGCGCGCCGCAGCTTTTCGATCTTGAGCTCCTGGCTCGCAAAGTCGAACCGCGCGGCAGCAAGCGCGGTATTGGCGGAAGCGGCAAGCGTCGAAGTTTTGTCGTCGAGCGCCTTGAGCGCCTCGAGATGCGTCAGCGCCTGTCCCTCATTTCCGGCCGCCTTGAAGATGTCATAGGCGATCTGATGGCCTTCGCGCAGATCAAGGGCGGAGACGTTGGGATCCGGTGTGTCGAAGAATCGAGCGATCAAGGTCGTGGCTTTGTCGATCCGTCCGTCCAAACGGGCTGACCAGGCCATCAAAGCGATGAAGGGACTTTGATTGGAAAGATTGCCATCTCCAGCAATCAACATCCCCGCGGCAATCGATCGGTTGGCTGCGGAGATGTTTCGCTCGAGAAGAAATCCGCGCGCGATATTGCGAAGCGTCCTGGCCTGGAGAACCGGACTCTTAATCTGCCTTGCAATAAGCAAGGCCCGCCGAAATTCCGCTTGGGCGTCTCCGAAACGCTTCAACTCTTGAAGGGCAACCGCGCTGTTGCTGGATACCGAAAACAGCAGCTGCGGGTCACCGGAGTATATGTCTCTAGATTGCCGAAGATATTTTAGCGCCGCCTCATAGTCTTTTGCTTCCTCATAAAGCATACCAATGCTGATGATAGCAATCGCTTCGCTACGAACCTCACCAATTTTTTGAAAAACGCGGTAGGCTTGCTGATAGGACTGTAGAGCCGCAGCGACCTCTGCAGTTTGCGTCTTCAGCGCTCCTCGCGAAAGCAATAAGTCCCCGACAAGTTTACTCGTCGTCTTTTGCTGATCGACCCGCCGAAGCGCTTTATCGATTTTCGGGCCAGCCTGCTCGATTTTATTCATACGTAGATAGGCTTCACCCTGAAGCCATTCTGCCGTTGCGATCGAAGTCGTCCGCTGGCTCGTTTCTACATCGTATGCAGCACGCTCGGCGAGTTTCGCCTCGGCAAGGGCCTTCGCAGGGTCTCCAAGCATTGCCGCTCTGGCCGCGCCAACTCTCTCATCAAAGGCCGTTAAAGCCCCCGCAAACGCGGTCGCGCTTCCGAGCACTGCCGCAAGGCACAGTACGACAAGTGCAATTGCGCGCCTGCTCGCCCTGCCACGCACCATGAAAGAAGCCACGTTCTCAGGGCCATCCCGCCGCAAGGCTACGCACTCTTCCAGAACGAAGCAGACTTACTGAACATCGGCTGCTTCGGGGCGGTCAACGCCGACATCGGATCGTTCCCGAGGAACTGCCGGAACGCGCCAAGCGACAGTGGTCGGCTGATCAGATACCCCTGGACGATATCGCAGCCCATTACCGACAATAATGCCAGTGCCGCCGGCGTCTCAACCCCTTCTGCGGTGACCTCCATTTCGAGTGCATGCGCCAGATCGATTGTCGAGCGGACAATCAGCGGGTCGCGGTTGCTGCTGGTGAGATCAAGGATGAACATCTTGTCGATCTTGAGCTCCTGGGCGGGGAGCTTCTTGAGATAGGCCAGCGAGGATAATCCAGCGCCGTAATCGTCGATCGCGATCGATATGCCGACGTCCGCGAGCGCCCGCAGGTTGGAGATCGCAACGTCGGGATGCCGAATTACTGCGGTTTCAGTAATCTCGAACCCGATCTTGGCACCCGATTCCCGGACACGCCTGCAGGCGGTCGCTACGAACAAGGAATCGCCGAGCAGTTGCCCCGAGATGTTGAGGAAAATCGTGAGATCCTGGCCATCGGACGCAAGCGCAACCTGATCCGCGATCACCTGTTCCAACGTCCACAGGGTCAACGCGAGAATGTGGCCCGAATCCTCGGCGACCGTGATGAAATCCCCCGGGAGAATTAGCCCGCGTTCGGGATGCTGCCATCGGACAAGCGCTTCGGCACTACTGATCTCCTGCCGCCGGATATGGATTTTCGGCTGATACTGCAGGAACATCTCGCCCGCTGCGATCGCGTGCGGCAGATCGCGGATCAACGCCAGGCGGTCGAGCGCGGGGGTTCCGACGGAGACATCGTGCAGCGCGATTCCCCCGGTGAGCAGCGAATCGCTCAACGCGGCTTCGGCCTCTTCGGCGAGTCGCATTGCATCGGTATTGGGGCATGCGGTGGCGGCGGCACCAACCGCTACGACGAATTGATGAGCCTCGCCCTCGATGTCGAACGACGCTCTGCAGGCGTTCACAACCCGATCCAG
Organism: Sphingomonas sp. PAMC 26621; assembly: GCF_000251145.1. GTDB lineage: Bacteria > Pseudomonadota > Alphaproteobacteria > Sphingomonadales > Sphingomonadaceae > Sphingomonas. The sequence continues at coordinate 62,109 of NZ_AIDW01000021.1, forward strand.
GATCAACCGCAAGACATCGAGAGAACGCTCCCGGCAAACGAACTCGAGCGTCGCGCGTCCGGCCCGAGCGGCTTCTTCGAAACCGATTTCCGAACGCAGGCGATCGTACAGATCATGCACCAAACCGTCCGCGCGACGACAACCGAGATAGCGGCGCAATTGCACGAAATTGGTGATCTCCACGAGACACAGCATCTGCCACGGATGCTCGAGCGCCGGCACGACACCGTCGACAGCGTCGACAGTGGCCGATGACATAGGTCCCCAGCAACCTTGTGCGACCCGACGCGACGAGGCGTCGCGATCACCCAAGGTCGCTGGATCGTTGCCGGTGTCGGGCGGCAGTGAGGGATGCGGAACGTGCGCCATCTGCGCAACCATATGCAGTGCGATTGAAGGAACAGTTAACCGCTTCCTGCCGCAGCGCGACCTCGACGCAAGGCGTTTGCATTATGTTTAAGATTTCATTAATAATTTGCCGTGCTCGACTGAGCGCATAACGGAGGAAAGTCATGATCACGTTCATCATCGGTCTCATCTACGGCGAACTCACGCGCCCCTGGTAAATTCAGTTCGGTCGGTCCGGAGCTGCGTACTTACGATCAGCGTCACTGATCGCGCTGCGGCGACGGACCGACATTCAAGATGAATATCACGACTGATTAACGATCATAATCGAGCTCCACTAACCTGCTGCGCTTTCAACGGCATTACCGCCGAAACCGGTTTTTCTGATTACTTTGACCGTCTTGGCCAACTTTCAGACGCGTTTTCTTTCGTTTACCCCAACGTTTCCCCCAACCGCCGCATAAACGCCGCGCCGCGCTCGATCTGCGCGAGATCGATGAATTCATCCGCCTGGTGCGCCTGCTCGATCGAGCCCGGCCCGCAGATGATCGTCGAGAACCCTGCCCGCTGAAACTGTCCCGCCTCCGCCGCATAGGCTGCGGCCCGGGTCGGGCCGTTGTCCCCGGCCAGCCGCCGCGCCAGCACTTCCGCCGCGCCATCCCGCTCCGGCGCGAACGACGGAGTCGCCGAACGGCGAATCACCGACACCCCGGCATCCGCGAATTGCGCCTGCGCCGTGCGGTGAGCCGTTGCGCACGCGTCCAGAAATGGGACGATGATCGTGTCGGGATCCTGCCCCGGCGGCGTCCGCAGATCGAAGCTGAACGTGCATTCGCGCGCGAGGATGTTGACCGCGGTTCCACCGTTGATCAGCCCGATCGTCAGCGTCGCGTGCGGCGGATGATAAGGCGAGTCCGGGTCGCCGTGCCGCGCCAGGTCCTCGCCGATCTGCCGCAGCCGTTCCATCAGACCGACGGCGATCATATTGGCGGAAAGACCGAGATGAGTTAGGCTCGAATGCGCTTCATGCCCGGTCACGGTGACGCGCCAGGTCGAGATCCCCTTGTGCCCGCTGACCACCTCCATGCTGGTCGGTTCGCCGACGATCACCGCGAGCGGCGCGGGCAGATTGGTCACGAGCTTCTCGATCATCGACGGGGCCCCGATACAGCCGACTTCCTCGTCATAGGAGAAAGCGAGGTGGATCGGCCGCGCGCTGGTCCCCCGTGCGAACCCGGGGACCGATGCCAGCGCGAGCGCGAGGAAGCCCTTCATGTCGCAGGTCCCGCGCCCGTACAGCCGCTCGCCCCGCCGGGTAAGCACGAACGGGTCGCTGCTCCACGCCTGCCCGTCGACCGGCACGACATCGGTATGCCCGGACAGGACGACCCCGCCCGCGACCGCCGGGCCGATGGTCGCATAGAGGTTGGCCTTGGTCCCCTCCGCATTCGCGACCCGACGACTGATCACGCCATGCCCGGCAAGGAAGGCTTCGACGTACTCGATCAGACGCAGGTTCGAATCCCGCGAGGTCGTGTCGAAACCGATCAACGCCTCGAGATGAGTCAGCGCGGCGGAACGGAGCTGGTCGGTCGTATCCATGTCCTTGGTTCTAGGCATGGATTAACCATCTTGCCAATCATCCCGTAGGGTTTCGTGCAGGTTCTTCCCACCCGCCGCCGATGGCCTTGAACAAAGCGGCGGTATCCTGCCGCAATTGCGCGTTGCTCGCGGCAAGCTGCTCGCGCGCGGTCAGCACGCTGACCTGCGCATCGAGCAGCGACGTCTGCGTGACGAAGCCGGTGCGATATTGCGCCTCGACCGAGCGCGCGGTGGTCTGCGCATCCGCGACCGAGCGCTGCAACGCGGCGTTGCGCGCGCGTTCGGCGTCGAGCCGGGCGAGCGGATCCTCGACGTCGCGCAACGCCCCCAGCACCGTCGTGCGATATTGCAGATACGCCTGTTCGCAGTCTTCCTTGCGGATTCCGATCGTCGCCTTGCGCCGCCCCCAGTCGAGCAACGGGAATTGCACCGCGCTCGTTCCGGTCAACTGCAGGCTATTCCCGGTGAACAGCGTGGCGAGTGAGGTCGAGAGCAATTGCGCGACCCCGGTCAGGTTGAACTTCGGATACAGGTCCGCGACCGCGACGCCGATGTCGGCGGTCGACGCCGCAAGCTGCCGCTCCGCCGCGCGCACGTCCGGGCGACGCCGCAACAGGTCCGACGGGAGGCCGGCGGGGACCACTGGCAGCGCGATGAGCGGCACACCCGGGCGCATCAATTCGCCGTCGAGCGTCTCCGGCTCGACCCCGAGCAGGATGCCGAGCGCGTGGATCCGCACCCGCACGTCGGCGCGGATCGGCTCAAGCCGCGCCTGCGTGCTGGTGATCGACCCGCGCTGGCGCGTAACGTCGATCGACGGGACCAGCCCGACGCGCGCGATATTGCCCGCGATGTCGAGCGAGCGCTGTTGCGAGACCAGTTCGCCCTGGATGACGGCAATCTGCTCCTGATCGAGCCGCAACGCGAAATAGGCCTGCGCGACCTCGGCGGCGAGCGTCACCGCGGCGTCGCGCCGGGTCCATTCCGCCGCCTCGACCCGCGCGCCCGCCGCCTGCACCCCGCGCCGGCCGCCGCCGAACAGGTCGAGTTCCCAGCTCGCATCGAAGCCTGCGGAGAAGGTCGTGATCCCGCTCCCCGGCAGGGCGAAGCCGCTGCTGCCACCCGTGCCACCCCCGGCGCCACCGCTGCTCCCGCCGGAAAAGGCCTGCGCGATTGACGCGAGCCCGGCGTTCTTGCTGAACTCGATGTGGGTGACATTGCCCGTCGCATCGACGGTCGGCTTGCCGACGGTGCGCGCCGCGACTTCCTGCAACCGCGCCTGCCGCACCCGCGACGCCGCGATCGCGATGTCGGGGCTGTCCTTCAGCGCGCGCTCGACCAGCGAATCGAGCTGCGGGTCACCGAACGCCGACCACCAGCGCGCCGGATCGACCTGTGCCCCCGGCGCGGGTGCCGGCTGGCGCTCCACAAAGGCGGGCGGGACCGCGAGCCTGGGCGCGGTATAGTTCGGTCCGACGGTACAGCCAGCCAGCAGCGTGCTGCCGAGCAGGGCAACGGATAAGAGCGAGCGGGTCAATGGGCCATGCCTCCACCGCCACCGGACTTGCCGGAGCGCATCAGGAATACGAGTGGTGCCACCACGAGCACCACGATCATCAGCGAACGGAACACGTCGAGGAACGCGAGCATCGACGCCTGCCGCTGCACCGTCTGGTACAGGACGGCGAGCGAGGTCGTTGCGGGATCACCCTGCCCGCCGAACGCGCCCTGCGCCTTCGCGATCCAATCGGTGTAATTGGGGTCGATCGGGCTGAGCTTCTCGACCAGTTCGGACTGGTGCCGCTGCTGCGCCGAGGCGAGCAGAGTCTGTGCGGTCGAGATGCCTATCGACCCGCCGAGGTTGCGCGCGACGTTGAGCAGGCTCGACGCCTGCGCGGTCTTGTTCTGCGGCAGGCCGACATAGGCGACCGCGTTGATCGGCACGAACAGGAACGGCAGCGCCATTGCCTGGAACAGCCGCGCGATCGCGGCATCCTGGAACGAGATGTCCGCACTGAGGTGAGTCATGTTCCACAGCGCGAACGCCTGGACCAGCAATGCGGGGAACAGCAGCAGCCGCACGTCGACCACCCCGGACAGGCGCCCCGCGAACGGCACCGCGACCAGCGTCGCGATCCCGCCGAAGGTCAGCGCGAGACCCGCCTGGAACGAGGTATAGCCAAGCACCTGCTGGAGCATCTGCGGAATGAGCTGAGTCGTCCCGAACAGGATCATGCCAGTGACGCCCATGATCAGCAGCGTCAGCGAGAAATTGCGGCTCTTGAGCAGCTTGAGATCGACCACTGGGTCATCGTGGTTGAGTTCCCAGAACGCCAGCGCGGTCAGCGCGACGAACGAGATGCCCGCGGTCATGATGATGAAGCTGCTCGCGAACCAGTCCTCGCGCTCGCCGCGATCGAGCGTCAGTTCGAAGAAGCCGAGACCGAGCGCGATCAGGATGATGCCGATGTAATCGACCCGGATCCCGCGCTTGAGCAGCTTCTTGCGGTCGTTCTTGATCGCCGCCGGCTCGTCGACGAAGATGTTGACGAGGAACAGCGACGCGATGCCGATCGGCACGTTGATCAGGAAGACCCAGTGCCAGCTCGAATTCTCGGTGATGTAGCCCCCGAGCGTCGGCCCGAGCACGGGCCCGACGACGACGACGATCGCAAAGGCGGCGAACGCCATCCCGCGTTGTTTGGGGGGAAAGGTGTCAGCGAGGATCGATTGCTCGACCGGCGCGAGCCCGCCGCCGCCGATCCCCTGCAGCACGCGCGCGATGACGAGCGTCGACAGGTTGGGCGCGAGCCCGCACATCAGCGAGGCGATCGTGAACAGCCCGATCGACAGCAGGAAATAGCGTTTGCGACCGATCACGTCGGACAACCAGCCGCTGATCGGAATGACGATCGCGTTGGCGACGAGGTAGCTGGTCAGCACCCACGTCGCCTGGTCGTTCGAGACCGACAGGCCGCCCGCGATATGATCGAGCGCAACGTTGGCGATCGAGGTATCGAGCACCTCCATGAAGGTCGGGATACTGATGATCGCGACGATCAGCCACGGGCTGAAACTGCCCGCGCCGGACCGGGACGGATCCCAACCGTCCTGCGCCTTGGCGCTCGCCACCTCAGCGCACCTTGACGGTGGGGACGACCGACATGCCCGGGCCGAGCGGATATCTGCGCGGGTCGGGGCCGTTCTTCGCGTCGAATTCGATCCGGACCGGAACGCGCTGGACGACCTTGACGTAATTGCCCGTCGCGTTCTGCGGCGGCAGCAAGGCGAACGCCTGGCCCGCCCCGCGCTGGACCGAATCGACGTGGCCGAGGAACTTCACGTCCGGATAGGCATCGACCTTGATCTCGACGGTCTGCCCGATCTTCATGTCGCGCAGCTGCGTTTCCTTGAAGTTGGCGGTGATCCAGACATGGTCCGGGACGATCGCGAGCAATTGCGTGCCCGGCCCGACATAGGAACCGACGTTGACCGAGCGGTTGACGACCTGCCCCGACACCGGCGCGACGAGGCGATTGTCACCAAGCGTGATGCTCGCCTGCTGCACCGATGCCTTGCGCGCTTCGATCACGGCCTGCGCCGCCGTGACCTGCCGACGCGCGACGAGGATGTTCGCGTCCGCACTGTCGATCTGCTGACGCGCCGCGGCGGCGTCGGCGGCAGTCGAACGCGCGGTGGCGCGCGCGGCGTCGAGCTGTTGCCCGGCGACCGCGGACGGATCGATCCGCAGCAGCGCTTCGTAGCGCGCGAGGTCCTGCCGCGCCTTGGCGGCGGTGGCAAGCGGCGCACGGGCCTGCGCGACCGCTTGCGCGCGGTTCGCCTGCGCCGCGGCGACCTGCGCGCGGTTCTGTTCGACCTGCGCTTCGGCCTGCTTCACGTTCGCCTGCGCCTCGGCGACCTGCGCGCCGGTGCTCGACGCCTCGATCACGGCGAGCAGGCGGCCTGCCTCGACATGCCGGTTGTCGACATCCGCGACCGACTTGAGCGTCCCCGCCACCTTCGGCGCGAGCCGGACGATATGCGTGTCGACGAACGCATCGTCGGTCGATTCATATTGCCGCGCATCGAGATAATAGAGCGTCCCGCCGATCGCGACGACCGCCACGACCACGATCAGGATGATCCAGAACAGCGGCTTCTTGAAGATCGACGGCTTCTTTGGCTTGGAGTCCCCCCCGTCATCGGAATCGTCGTCATCGGAATCGCCGTTATCGGAATCGTCGCCGTCCGAATCGTTCTTTTTCGATTCATCGTCCTGCTGTTTGCCGTGCGAGTCCTGCTGGTCGGACTTGTGCTTCGCCTCCTCGGGCTTTGCATCGTCCTGCTTGGCGGCGTTGGGGTCGTCGCTCATGGAAGCTCCTGTCGTTCGGCGATCATGCGGTCGAGAATGGCGTCGGCGTTGGCACCGATCCGCGCGGCAAGCGCGGACAATGCCTCGGAATCCAGATCCTTGCGGCGGAGCAGCTTGAGCACGGTCGCGCGCGACGCGCGCAGCGTGACGACCTGCCCCATCAGCGTGACGACCGCGACCTCGCTCGCGAAAGCGTCGCGGCGACCGGTCGCGATGCAGACGAGCTGCACCATTGTCTCGAGCACCTTGCCCATCAGCCCGCCGTAGATGCGATCGAACGCTTCGGTCGGCTCCATCTGCTCACGGACGACGAACAGCGAGAACGCACTGCTTTTCTGCGTGCCCATCGTGTCGATGAAGCGCGCGAGGATCTGGTGGATCGCGGCGCGCGCGTCGTCCGGGGTCATATCCGCCGTCACGCCGCCGTCGCGCAGCGCGGGTGCCATATGGTCGCCGATCTGACCGGCGATATAGTCCGCCGCCGCCAGATACAGGCCTTCCTTGCCGCCGTAATGATAGGTGATCGACGACATCGCGGTCCCCGCCGCCTTGGCGATCCCGCGCGTGCTCGCGCCTTCGAGGCCCTTGGCCCCGAATTCGGCGATGGCAATGTCGAGGAGTCGTTGCTGCAACACAGCGCGCCTTTAGTTCGTTCGAACGAACACGGCAAGTTGCAATGCAGCAATGGTCGAGAAACATTCGAAACGGGCGTGGGTTCCGGGTTGAGGGCCCGCGCTCCCGTCCTCCCGCTTCCCCGGCGAAGGCCGGACCGCAAGAGTGGTCGGGTCGTTGACGGACAGTGCGCGCGCTATGGAAGCCTGTCCGCTTGGGCCCCGGCCTTCGCCGGGGAAGTGAACGGAAAAGCTACGCCGCCACCGCATCCTTGCGCTTCGCGGTCACCCGCCCCGGCGCGGGATTCGAGAATTCCATCCCGTCATCCACCGACCCGTATTTCAGCGCCAGCAGATCGCGCGCGTAATTCTGGTGCACCCGCCACGGCGCCTTGCTCCCCTGCTTGGGGAATTTCGCCATCGCGCGCGTGACATAGCCCGAGGTGAAATCGAGGAACGGCGCGGGCGCGAGATCCGCCCCGCCGACGCGCGGCGTCGCCTGCCGCAGCCCGCGCTTCTTCATCGTGTTGAGCAGGCGGCAGACATAACCGCACGTCAGGTCCGCCTTCAACGTCCACGACGCGTTGGTGTACCCGAATGACGACGCCATGTTGGGGACGTCGCTGTACATCATGCCCTTGTAGTTGAACGTATCGGTCAGATCGACCGGTACCCCGTCGACACTGAACGCAACGTCGCTGAGCAATTGCAGCTCGAGCCCCGTCGCGGTGACGACGACATCGGCGGGAAGCTCCGCCCCCGATTCGAGAACGAGCCCGTCGCGGGTGAAGCGCGCGATCCGGTCGGTCACGACCGAGGCACGCTGCGTCTTGATCGCCTCGAACAGATCCGCGTCGGGAACCAGGCACAGCCGCTGGTCCCACGGATTGTAGTTGGGGGTGAAATGGGTCGCGACGTCATAGTCGGCGCCGAGCTGGTCGCGCACCATGCCGATCAGCCGCTCCTTGGTCTGCGCAGGCCGCTTCCTCGCGAGATTGAAGAACAGCATCCCGAGCAAAACGTTGCGCCACCGCACGAGACCGTACGCCAGTTTCGCGGGCAGCTTGCGCCGCAGCCAGTTGGCGGCGGCATCTTCCGCCGGGCGCGACACGACATAGGTGGGCGAGCGCTGGAGCATCGTCACGTGCGCGGCGGTGTCCGCCATCGCGGGGACGAGCGTGACCGCGGTCGCGCCGCTGCCGATGACGACGACTTCCTTCCCCGCATAATCGAGATCGCCGGGCCAGAATTGCGGATGTACGATCCGCCCCGCAAAGTCCGCGGTGCCCGGCCATTCGGGCGTGTGCCCCTGTGCGTAATTATAATAGCCGCTGCACATGAACAGGAAAGCGCAGGTGAACACGACCGGCCCGCCGGGCCCGTCCGCCTCGACCCGCCAGCACGCATCGGGCGTAGACCAGGCGGCGCGCTTCGCGTGATGGCCGAAGCGGATATGCCGGTCGATCCCGAAGTCGCGCGCGGTCTCGGTCACATAGCGCAGGATCGACGGGCCGTCGGCGATCGCCTTGGCCTCGGTCCACGGCCGGAACGAATAGCCGAGCGTATACATGTCCGAATCAGACCGGATGCCGGGATAGCGAAACAGGTCCCACGTCCCGCCAAGCTGCGGCCGCCCCTCCAGAATGACGTAGGTACGATCCGGGCTCTGCGTCTGCAGATGATAGCCCGCGCCGATACCGGATATTCCGGCACCGACCACGACCACATCGAAATGCTCAGGTTTACGCTCTGACATAGCCACTCTCCGAGGATACCCGATATTCGATTTCGGGCTCCTCGGAAAGCGTTAGGTTGCGATCAGAAATCCTTTTTGTAGCGCACCGTGACATTCGACCCGCCGAACGACCCGGCCTGCGACAACACGCTCAACGCCTTGGTCAGCGACACCTCCAGCTGCGTCGCGGTGAAGCCGCGCGCGTCGGTGATGATCTCGACGTAGATGTTGTTGGTGATGTACTTGCCCGCCGCGAGCGAGGTGCCCTGCCCGGTCGCATCGTTCGCGCCGAGCACGCGCAGCCGGTCGATGCCCGTCGCCGAGCGCAGCTTGCCGAGCGGGTTGAGCCCGCCCCCCGACCCGCGCAGCGAATTGAGCGCGGACGCGAGCTGAATCGCCTGGATCGCCGACAGGTTGGTCACCGAGCTGCCGAACAACAGGCGGCTGAGCACTTCGTCCTGCGGCAAGGCCGGGGTCGAGGTGAACGCGATCTGGGGCTTCTGGCCGGTGCCGGTCACGTTGATCGTGACGTCGACGTCGCTGGTCGTCGTGGTCGCGCTGATGTTGATCTCCGGGTCGGACAACGGTCCACCGTTGAAGCGGATGTCGCCCTTGGTGACCTCGAACCGCTTGCCCGAGAAGGAATAGGTCCCGCGCACCAGTTGCAGCCGACCGAGCACCTGCGGTGCCGCCGACGTGCCGGCGACCCGCATGTCCATCTCCCATTCGGATTCGAGCCCCATGCCCGAGACGAAGAGCTGGTTGTCCGCACGGATCCGGATATCGAGCTTGAACAGCCCGACCGGTGCCTCCGCCGCCGGAGCGCCCGCCGCCTTGACCAGATCGCTCTTGCGGCGGACGCCGGTCAGTTCGGGCACTTCGGCCTGGCCCTGGCGGATGATCTCGTAGCGCGCATTCGGGATGCGGATGTCGCCCTTGATGAGACCGCCGTTCGCCTTGGAGTTGGTCACCGCGATCGTCCCCGTCGCGGTCGCCCCCAGCGCATCGCTCCGTGCGAGCCGCGCGTTGTTGAGCGTCGCGCGAATGTCGATCGGGAAGCCCGAGGCAGCGGCGAAGCCGACCGAGCCCTGCGCCTGTACCGTCCCCTCACCCGCGCGCGCCGAGAGCTGCGTGATCTCGAGCCGGTCGTTGGTGAACCGCCCCGCGATCTTCATCTGGCTGAGCCGCGTTCCATAGACTTCATTGTCATAGGTCAGCGAGTCCGCGCGGATGACGCCGTTGAGCTGCGGCGCATCGACGCGGCCACCAAAGTCGGCGGCGATCGCGATCGGCCCCGACAATTGCTGGCGGCTGAGCCCGGCAAGCGAGAACAGCACGCTCGACGGACCATTGTAGCGGATCCCGCCCGATAGCGGGGCCGCCATCAGACGCGTCGTCCAGTTCGCCCCCGCACCCAGCGGGCGCAACGTCGCGACCATCCGACCGACGGTCGTCCCGCCCCGCTGCACCAGCGCGCGTGCTTCCCCGCCCGCGTCGGTGAGGCCGATCTGGCCGACGACGTCGACCGGATCGGAGACGCTGGCGAGGCTCGAGCGCGTGAAGTTGGCGATGCGGAACTGGCCCGCGATCTTGGGGACCGAGGCACCACGCGGCTGTGCGTAGTCGAGCGACCCCGTCGCCGCACCGCCGAGCCCGAGGTTGGGCACCAGCGCGTTCGCGACCGACAGGTCGAGCTTGTCGAGCCGAAGTTGCGCCGAAAGCCCCGTGCCATAGACTGCCGCAACGCGCGCCGAGCCGTTGTCGAAGTCGATCTTGGTCGGTTGCAGGCGGTAGGTGGCGCCGTCGATATCGATCCGCGCCGGGTTGACGGTGCGGAAGCCGATGCCGTTCGCCTGGCCCTGCAGCGCCGCGAGCCACTGCTTCGGGCTGAGCCGCGCATTGGCGGCGAGTCGGAACGGCACGCCGTTCGACCCCGTCGCGAGCAACTGCGCGGTGCCCGAGCCCCCGACGTAATTGACCTTGGCGCGTGCCGCCGAAATCACCGTCGGACCGTAGCGCAGATCCGCGACCTGCGCGTCCGCGACGACTTGCGGCGTCGGGGTCAAAATGGCGCGGGCGTTAACCAGTGCGCGACCGATCGTGAAGTCGACCAGCCCCGGGATCTTGGCGTTGCTCGCCCGTGCGGCGACATCAACCCGCTGGAACTTGCCCTGCGCGCCGAGCAACGCCGCCCCGCTGATGCCCGATCCGGCGAACGTCACCCGCCCGCCGAACGGACCGGAGGCGAGCTGCTGGACGCGACCCTTGAAGTCGATCCCGGCAAAGCGCGCATTACGGATGTCGACCGTCAGCGGTGCCGCCGGCACGACGTTGAGGTCGGCGGTGAACGGCCCGTAATTGGTCCCGCCCTTGGCGAGGATCAGATACGATGTTCCCGTGCCGCGCACGCGTGCCTCGAGATTGACGAGACCGATGCCCACGCCCGGACGCGGCGCCCGCAGCAGCACGACCGGTTTGGTCGCAGTACCCGTGACCCGAGCGAACAGCGGGCCATATTGGGTGGAATAGGCATCCGCATCGACCGCGAGCGGTCCCTTCGGATCGTACCGCCCCTGCCCGCGCGTGACACGGAACTGCGGTGCGTTGAGCCGCAGGTTGCGGAAGGTGATGATTCCGTTCGGATCATAGCCGACGTCCGCAGTCACCGCGGCGTTGCCGCCGAGGAAGGTGCGCGCGCCTTCGTTGAAGATCTGCGAGGTCCGCGCCGCGACGTGCGCGGTGATGCAGAACCCGCCGGGCATGGTGACGAGCTTGGCGTCGGTCTTGACGCTGACGATCCCGAAGCTCTCGACCCGGTAATCGTTGACCCGGCCGTTGAGCGCGGCGCGGTACATGCCGGTCGCGAGATCGGCGACGATCAGCGCGGTCGCGTCGATCTTGCGCGAACGGATCTTGAGATTGTCCGACAGCACCTTGCCGTTGGCGATCGCGAAGCTGCCGTTGATCGCAACATTGTCGAGCAGGCCACCCGCGGCCGCGTTGAGCCCGGTGACCCGCGCGGCACGCGCCGCGACCGGGATCACGATGTGATCCGCGTTCACGCGCGCAAGACCCGAGGCGTAGAGCTGCTGGACGCGGGTCTCGCCGAAGCCGAGCACGCCTGCGCTGACGACATAATTGACCGTGGGTGTCGCGAACTTGCCGTCGAGCACGACGCGCGCGGTCACGTCGCGCCCGTTGAGATTGGGGAGGATCGCGCCGGGCGTCAGCAGCTTCGCGTCGACCGCGAACTGGCTGAAGGCACTCTGCGCGAGATCGATCAGACCCTTGGCGTTGAGCGCCAGCGCATCCGACTTGAGCGCGATGACGGTATCGATCTTGCGTTCGTTCAAACGCGCGTCGATCGACACGTCGAGCGCGGGCGCGGTGAGGCGCGCGATCGGGTTGGTCGGGGTCGCCTTGTCCTTGGGCGCACCACCGGGATAGAGACCGGGGTTGGTCTTGCCGCGGATCTGAAAGAAGCCGTTATGCGCCTGAAGGTCGAGGTCGGCGAACTGCGCGCCGCCGAGCGACCCGCTCGCCTTGCCGGTCCAGGCCTTCCAGCCTCCCTTGCCCGCAATCGTGAAGTCGAGCGGGGCCTTGAGCCCGCTCATTTCGGCGACCACGCCACGCGCTGGCGCGGTGATCCGCGCGTCGATCCCGAGCCGGTCCGAATCGGGCACCGCGTCGAGCCGCAACCGAAGCTTGTCGCCACCCGCGATGCCGGGGCCGGTCAGCGCATCGACGTCCGCAGTGATCTGCGCGCGCTTGTCCGCGATGTGTGTCGCGCCGTCGATCTTGATGATGTGGGGCGACCCCATCACGGCCTTGCCCAGCACCATCCGGTCCACGGTCAGGCGACCGATATCGATGTCGAGATCGGGGAGGATCGGTGCGTTGGGGTCGGTCGGGGTCGGCTTGAACGCGGGCGAGCGCGTCATCGTGATGAGGTTCGCCTGTGCCGACAGCACGTTGATATGGTTGCGGACGTAATCGAACGGCTTCCAGTCGACCGCGATCCGCGGCGACGACAGGAACACCCCCTGCGGATCGCTGACCCGCACGTCGTTGAGCACCATCTTGCCGTAGATCGATCCCTCGATCCGCCCGACGCGGATGTTGAGCCCGCCCGCGGTCTTATAGTCCCCGATGAAATTGGCGATCACGCGCCGACCCGGCGCGGTATCCAGCCCGGCGACGATCCCCATCGCGAGCAGCCCGAGCACGCCAAGCGTGATCGAGACCCATTTGAAGATCCGCTGCCACAAGGGACGTCGCACAACGACGGTTTCCGGCGCCGCCGAAGGGCCGGTTTCTACTTCCGCCATCAGAAGGCCTGTCCGATCGAGATATACAGCGCGACCTTGCCGTCGCCCTTACGAGGATTGAGCGGGGTTGCGACGTCGACGCGCAACGGCCCGAAATTGGTATAGAAACGTCCGCCAATCCCCGCGCCGAAGCGCAGGTCGGAGCCCTTGGGCAGCACGCTCGTATAGGCGTTCCCGCCGTCGATGAACGGCACGATCCCGTAATTGCCGAAGCGATAGCGCGCCTCGAGTGCGAACTCGTTCAAACTGCGCCCGCCGACCGGATTGCCCTGCGGATCGAGCGGCCCGAGCCGCTGATAGCCATAGCCGCGCACCGACCCGCCGCCGCCGCCATAATAACGCCGCGACGGCGCGAGGTCGTCACGCTCGATCCCGGCGATCGCGCCGGCACGGAGGCGACCCGCGATGACGAACTTCTCGCCGACCGGATAGTAGGCACTCGCCTCGATCAGCGTGCGCGCATAGGGGCTGATCGACCCGCGCACCGACGTCTCGGGGCTGACGCTCAGCTTGAGGCGATAGCCCTTGGTCGGGTTGAGCAGACTGTCCGACCGGTCGAACTGGACCTGACCCGGCAGCGCCGCGATGAAATAGGTCGCGCGCCGACGATCGCCGCGCGCGAAGTCGTAGACGCTTTCGTTCGTGCCGACGACTTCGAACCCGTAGGCGTAGGTGAACTTCTTTTGCCACAACGGCGTGGAGTCATACGAAATCCGGCCCGACAGCGTCGCGGTGAAGGCGTTGAACGCGTCGTAATTGGTGTGGTCGACTGCAGCGGTCAGCGTGACCGTGCGATCGCGCTTGCCTGCGTTCGAGCGGCGGAAGGTCCCGCTCAACCCCTGCTCCTGCGTGCCGCCGACCGCCGTCGCGATCAGCGCGCCCTCGGGCGACCACAGGTTGCGATGCGTGAACGAGCCTTCGACCCGCGCGCCCTGCCCGGTGCTGTACCCGCCGCTGACCGCGAGCGAGCGATATTTGCCGCGCTCCTGCTCGACCAGCAGATTGACCTGCTCGGTCCCGTCGGGGTTGATGTTACCGGTCGGCTTCGGCTCGACCGACACCGTCGAGAACAGCCCCGTCGCGACCAGTGCCGCGCGCAGATCATCGACCTTGCGGTTGTCGTACAGTTCGCCCGCCTGGAAGCGTTGTAATATGCGGACGTGATCGGCCCCGAACGCAAGCCGCCCTTCGGTCGTTACCGTCCCGAACGACGACCGCGCGCCAACCTCGACCGGGAGGGTGTAGTCGCCGGTGCCGACCTGATCGTCGAGCAGGATGTCGCGCTCGCCGACCTTGGCGAAGGGGTATCCGTTCTGCGGCAGCGTCAGCGCGACGTTGGCTTCCGCGCCCTGGATGCGCACCGCCTCGATCGGCTCCCCCACCTTGAGCGGGAGCGCGTCGCGGATCAGCGTCGGCGGAACGGTCGGGCCCGCCTTCACGACGATCGTGCCGAGCTTGTACTGCTTGCCCGGAGTCGCCGAGACGATCGCCTTGACCCGGGTCTTGTCGCTGGGGACGGTCTCGATCGTCGAGACCGCGGTCCCGTCATAATAGCCCAAGCTCTTCATCAGCCGGATCGCGAGCTGCTCGTCCTCGCGCTCGCGCGCCGCGATGACGGTGCCGTTGGGGGCCTTGCCCTTGCCGCCCTTGAGCGCGGACAGGCCGTTGAACTGCCCGGTCAGCTTGAGCGGATCGAGCCCGCGGATCACGGTCTCGTAGCGAATCTCGGGCGCCTTCTCGTCCTTGACCGCGACGTCGACCAGCGGCGCGGTGTCGAAACTCGCAAGCGGAGGAAGCGGCTGGTTTAGGTCGGCGGGGATCGTCGGCGCGGGCGTTGTGGCGACGGGTACGCCCATCACTGCAGGCGATGCTGGCTGCGGCGCAACCGGAACGCCGGTCGTCGTCACCGGCACCGGGATCATCGGTTCGAGCGGGGCATTGATGTCGTTGCTGAGCGGCGGAAGCGCCTTGTCGAACTCCGAATCGGAAACAATCGGCGACTCGGTGGTTTGGCCGATACCCGGGACAGCACCCGGCGCGGCCGTCACCACCGGAGGGGGTGCCTGCTGGAGACTTGCAACCGCGATGGCGAGAAGCCCGCTCGAATACGCCAAAGAAATCAAGAGCTACGCTTCCCCGCTTCACACGAGGGCCGGCTTTTCGGTCCCCCGCTCAGCGTCCCTAACGCATGAATAGGAAATGGTTTCCGAGATTCTGCTCATTCGGCTTTTACGCGTTGGCGATAGGCATGCAGCAACGGCTCGGTATAGCCGTTCGGCTGCGTGATCCCGTCGAAGACGAGCGCGCGCGCCGCTTGTAGCGCAAGGCTTTCGGCGTTCCCGGCCATTGGTCGATATGCCGGGTCGCCCGCATTCTGCGCATCGACCTTCGCCGCCATCCGTTCGAATGCGGCATCGACCTCCGCGCGCGTGGCAACGCCGTGGAGCAGCCAGTTGGCGATATGCTGCGACGAAATCCGCAACGTCGCTCGGTCCTCCATCAGCCCGACGTCATGGATGTCGGGGACCTTGGAGCACCCAACCCCCTGGTCGATCCAGCGCACGACATAACCGAGGATGCCCTGCGCATTGTTGTCGAGCTCGGCGCGAATCTCGTCGGGCGTCCAGTTGCGCCCCTGCGCCGCGACCGGCACGCGCAACAGCAACGCGAGCGACGGGATGTGCTCGTGGGCGATCTTCTTCTGCCGGGCGAACACGTCGACCTTGTGATAATGCATCGCATGGAGCGTCGCCGCGGTCGGCGACGGGACCCAGGCGGTGTTCGCGCCTGCGGTCGGGTGGCCGATCTTCTGCTCCATCATGTCCGCCATCCGGTCGGGCGCGGCCCACATGCCTTTACCGATCTGCGCCTTGCCCGACAGCCCCGCCGCCAGCCCGATGCGGACGTTGCGGTCTTCATACGCCTTGATCCAGTCGCTCCCCTTCATCTCGGCCTTGGGGATCATCGGTCCGGCGTGCATCGCGGTGTGCATCTCGTCCCCGGTCCGATCGAGGAAACCGGTGTTGATGAAGACGATCCGGTCCTTCACCGCCGCGATGCAGGCGGAGAGATTGGCCGATGTGCGGCGTTCCTCGTCCATCACGCCGACCTTGACCGTATGCCGCTCAAGCCCGAGCAGGTCCTCGACCGCGTCGAACAGGCGGTCGGTGAAGCCGCATTCCTCGGGCCCGTGCATCTTGGGCTTCACGATATAGACCGAGCCCGCCCGGCTGTTGCGATAGGAACCCAGCCCACGCAAATCGTAGAGCGCGATCGTGCTGGTGACGATCGCGTCGAGGATTCCCTCGGGTGCTTCGTTCCCATCGGGCAGCCTGATCGCAGGCGTCGTCATCAGATGCCCGACGTTGCGGACGAATAACAGGCTCCGCCCCGGCAGCGTCAGCCCGTCGTCATAGACGCGATCGGGGTTGAGCCGCCGGGTGATCGTCTTGCCGCCCTTGTCGAACGCCTCCTCCAGATCGCCACGCATCAGCCCGAGCCAATTGGCATAGGCTGCGACCTTGTCCTCGGCATCGACCGCCGCGACCGAATCCTCGAGGTCGCAGATCGTAGTCAGCGCGGATTCGAGGATAACGTCGGCGATCCCCGACGGATCGTCGCGACCGATCGGATGGTCGCGGTCGACCACCACCTCGATATGCAGGCCGTTGTTGACGAACAGCCACGAGGCACCCTTGCGCCCGACCAGTTGCTCGGGGTGGCGCAGGTCCGGTTCGTCGCCGCGGAGTTCGTCCCAGCAGCCCGTCGTCAGCGGAACCGCATCGTCAAGGAACGCCTTCGCGGCCTCGACCACCTGCTTCCCGCGCACGGGATCGTATCCCCCGGGGACTGCCATGCCGGGAAGTGCATCGGTGCCGTAATAGGCGTCGTACAGGCTTCCCCAGCGGGCGTTGGCGGCGTTGAGCAGGAAGCGCGCGTTGAGGATCGGGACGACGAGCTGTGGTCCGGCCATCGTCGCGACCTCGGCGTCGACGTTGGTCGTGCCGATCGTGAAGGCGGCGGGTTCGGGAACCAGATAGCCGATCTCGCGCAGGAACGGCTCGTCGACCGCCTCCCCCGAACCATAACGCGCGTCGATCTGCGCCTGGAGCGAGTCGCGGGTCGCGAGCAAGGCGCGGTTCTCGGGAGCGAACCGAACGTAGATGTCCGCGACGCCCTGCCACCAGCCCTCTGCCGCTACGTCGAGGCCGGGGAGCACGCGCGCCTCGATGAAGGCAGCGAGCGGGGCGGCGACCGACAGACCGGCGCGGTCGATCATTTCAGGCATCAACATCCTCCTGGAACCAACGTCTGCCTGGGGAGGGCTTGGGCGACAGGCTTAGGCCAGCCTTGCGGTCCGCTTCAAGCGCGTTCGGGATCGAACGGCGCGGCCGATGTCTCGAGCCGGTCAAGCATCGCGCGGAAGCTCGCGATTTCGGCCCGGGTGAAGCCGGCGAAGACCTGCGCCTCGAGCTCGAGCGCCTTGGGCGCGACATTCTCGTACAGCGTCCGGCCCGCTTCGGTCAGCGACAGCAGGTGCGAGCGCTGATCGCTGGCATTCGGACGACGTTCGACCAGCCCGCGCTCGACCAGCGTCGCGGCGGCGCGGCTGACCGTCACCTTGTCCATCCGCGTCGCGAGGCCAAGCGCCTGCTGCGTCGCGCCCTCGCTCTCGGCGATGATCGCGACCAGCCGCCATTCGGGGATCCGGAGCCCGAACAGCGCCTGATACGTGCTCGCCACCGCCGCCGAGACGCGGTTCGACACAATCGACAGGCGATACGGCAGGAACTGATCGAGCTTGAGCGTTGTCATTGTCCTGCAGGGATAAGGGATGGACCGGCCTTGGCAAGGCCGCTATATCGTTACATCTGAAACCATCTCGGAGCCGATGCGATGACTGCCACCGAAAACCCGATGGGCCTTAACGGCTTCGAATTCGTCGAATTCACCTCGCCCGATCCCGAGGCGATGGCCGACTTGTTCGTCAAGATGGGCTTCACCCATGTCGGCAACCACAAGTCGAAGAACGTCCGCCGTTATGCGCAGGGCGACATCAACTTCCTGCTCAACATGGATGACGCAGGCCAGGTCGCTGGCTTCCGTGATACGCACGGCCCCTCGGCCAATGCGATGGCGTTCCGTGTCGCCGATGGCGACGAGGCGCTGAAAATGGCGGTCGAGCGCGGCGCGGTCGCGGTCAGGGGCGCCGTCGGCCCGGACGAGCTCGATCTCCCCGCGATCGAAGGCATCGGTGGCGCAAACCTGTATCTGGTCGATGAAAAGTCGCGGATTTACGAGACCGACTTCACCCCGGTCGAAGGCGCGGGCGTGGACGACCATAGTGTCGGGCTGCACACGCTCGACCACCTTACGCACAATCTGCAGCGCGGGCGGATGGCCTATTGGGCGGATTATTACGAGCGGATCTTCAACTTCCGCCAGATCCGCTATTTCGACATCGAGGGCCAGTCGACGGGGCTGTTCTCCAAGGCGATGACCGCGCCGGACGACAAGATCCGCATCCCGCTGAACGAAAGCCAGGACGAGCATTCGCAGATCGAGGAGTTCATCAAGGACTATAAGGGCGAAGGCATCCAGCATCTCGCGCTTGCGACCGACGATATCTTCAAGACGGTCGACACGTTGCGCGCGAACGGCGTGCGGTTCCAGACGACCCCGCAGACCTATTTCGATCTGATCGACAAGCGCCTGCCCGGGCACGACCATGACGTCGAGGAAATGCGCAAGCGCGACATCCTGATCGACGGCGCGCCCGAGACGGGTGGCGGTCTGCTGCTGCAGATCTTCACCGAGAATATGGTCGGGCCGATCTTCTTCGAGATCATCCAGCGCAAGGGCAATGACGGCTTTGGCGAGGGGAATTTCAAGGCTTTGTTCGAGAGCATCGAGCTGGACCAGATCCGGCGGGGCGTGGTGCCGGGGGCGGTCGAGGCTTGAGGCTTTTGGGGTGGGCTGTTCTCTGCGAGGCTTCCCCCACCCCAACCCCTCCCCTGAAGGGGAGGGGCTTTTCGGTTGCGCTCTTCTTCTAGCCCCTCCCCTTCAGGGGAGGGTTTGGGGTGGGGCCGTACCGAGCACCGCCCCGAATGGCTGGAGAGCGAAATGACCAACACCATGACCGGCTTCGGCAACCACTTCGCCACCGAAGCCATCCCCGGCGCGCTCCCGATCGGGCGCAACTCGCCGCAGAAGCCCCCCTTCGGCCTCTACGCAGAGCAGCTCAGCGGCAGCGCCTTCACCGCGCCGCGCCATGAGAACAAGCGCTCGTGGCTCTACCGCCTCCGCCCCTCCGCCGCGCATCCGGCCTTCACCCGCTACGCGGGCGCGCCCCTCTTCGCCCCCGGCACCACCGACGACCCCCTCGCCCCCAACCGCCTCCGCTGGGGTCCGCTCGACATGCAGGACGCCGACTGGCTCGACTCGCTCACCACCATGCTCGTCGCGGGCGACGGCCCGAAGACACAGACCGGCGTCGCAATGCACATCTACCGCGCGAACACAGACATGGTGAACCGCGCGTTCGTGTCGGCGGATGGCGAGTTGCTGATCCTGCCGCAACACGGCCGCCTCACGCTCTACACCGAGTTAGGAAGGATCGACCTCGCCCCCGGCGAAGTCGCGATCATCCCGCGCGGCGTGCGCTTCCGCGTCATCCTCCCCGATGGGAGCGCGCGCGGCTATGTCGCGGAGAATCACGGCGCGCCCTTCCGCCTCCCCGACCTCGGGCCGATCGGCGCGAACGGGCTCGCCAATCCGCGCGACTTCGAAACGCCCGTCGCCTGGTATGAGGACGTCGAGGGCGAGTACGAACTCGTCCAGAAATTCCTCGGCAGCCTGTGGACCACTGACCTCGGCCGCTCGCCGCTCGACGTCGTCGCGTGGCACGGCAATTATGCACCGTGCAAATATGATCTCGCGCGGTTCAACACGATCGGCAGCATCAGCTTCGATCATCCCGACCCGTCGATCTTCACGGTGCTCACGTCGCCCAGCGACGTGCCCGGCACCGCCAACGTCGATTTCGTGATCTTCCCGCCGCGCTGGATGGTGGCGGAGGACACGTTCCGCCCGCCGTGGTTCCACCGCAACACGATGAGCGAATGCATGGGGCTGATCACCGGCGCCTATGACGCCAAGGCGGACGGGTTCGTGCCGGGCGCGCTGTCGCTCCACAACCAAATGAGCGGGCACGGCCCCGACGTCGCGACGTGGGACGCGGCGAGCAACGCGCCGCTCGCCCCGCGCAAGATCGACGGCACGATGGCGTTCATGATCGAAAGCCGCTGGGTCTTCACCCCGACCCGATTCGCTGCAGAAACAAGC
This sequence comes from Sphingomonas sp. PAMC 26621, assembly GCF_000251145.1. Classification (GTDB taxonomy): domain Bacteria; phylum Pseudomonadota; class Alphaproteobacteria; order Sphingomonadales; family Sphingomonadaceae; genus Sphingomonas. The sequence continues at coordinate 82,449 of NZ_AIDW01000021.1, forward strand.
GCGCTTGACGAAGACTATGACGCTGCCTGGTCTGGCTTTCCCAAAGCACAACTCCCGGATACTTAACTCTTATCAGCACGAATTCGCGGAACTGGCATCTCGCGCGGGAGTCTTGTTGTTCTATGCCTACGCCCCAGACTCCGCTGTTCCCGTGGAAACACCGTGCCCAGCACGACTTCCAGGCCCTGCTCGATGCGCATGTCGCGGAGGCGGACTTCCCCTGCGTCGGCGCCAAGGCGGCGCTGGCGAAGGGGACGCTCTCCGTCCTCGCGTGCGACCGGCTCGACAGCGCGTGGGACGACTTGAGGATCCACGATGGTCTGATGCATTTCGCCGCGGCCTATCGCAAGGATCCGGGGCTGTTCCGCAGCTTCGCGGTGATTTTCGACGGCCCCGACGACCTGAGCGAGCAGGCATTCGAGGCTGCGCTGTGGCAGCGTGTCCAGTCGATCTCGGACAAGGACGTGTGGCGCGGCCAGGGCTATGACGCGACGGTCAGCACCGACCCCGACAGCCCGCATTTCTCGCTGAGCTTCGGCGGCGAGGCGTTCTTCATCGTCGGGCTCCACCCCAATGCCAGCCGCCCCGCGCGGCGGTTCGCGCGGCCGACGATGGTGTTCAACCTCCACGACCAGTTCGAGACGCTTCGCGCGCAGGGCAAATATGAGGGCATGCGCGAGAAGATCCTCACGCGCGACGAAGTGCTGGCAGGTTCGCGCAACCCGATGCTCGCGCGGCACGGCGAGATGAGCGAGGCGCGGCAATATAGCGGGCGTGTCGTCGACGAGGCGTGGGCCTGCCCGTTCCGCTATTCGGGCGCGCCCGAATGAGCCCCGAAGTGGGCAGCGTTGTCGAGATCCCCGAACGCAGCGGAGATGCGTTTCGGTTGACGGCGGGGCAGACGCTGACCGTGATCGACCCGCGTGGGGTGCAGGTGTCCGACCTGCTGGCGTATAACGCCGACGATCTGGCCGAGGTGATCTCGTCGGGGCGGACACTCGATTATGCCGAGACGATCTTTCTGACGACGAACAACATTCTCTATTCCAACCGTTCGCGGCCGATGCTGACGATCATCGCGGACACGGTCGGGCGGCATGATTTCCTGCTGACGCCGTGTTCGTACGACACGTTCCACCATTTTTACCCGGACCTGCCGCCGCATCGCGGGTGCTTCGGCAACCTGGCAGCGGCGCTAGAGCCCTATGGCGTCAAGCCCGACATGATCCCGACCGCGTTCAACTGCTTCATGAACGTGACGGTGGATGGGACGACGGGCAAGCTCGACGTGTTGCCGCCGATCAGCAAGGCGGGCGACCATATCTCGCTGCGCGCGGAGATGGATCTGATCATCGGCCTCACCGCCTGCTCCGCGCCGGCGAGCAACGGCGGGAGTTTTAAGCCGATCCATTACCGGGTGGATTGATATCCCGTAGCGGCTTCCGCCCTTACCACTTCCCCGGCGAAGGCCGGGGCCCAGGAGAGGAACAGAAGATTGCGGGCGACCGGACGCAGTTACCTCCGCCATCGCTCCTGGGCCCCGGCCTTCGCCGGGGAAGGAGAAGGGGATAAGGAAGCGGACGGAAGAAAGAAGAAGCGCCGGTCTGCCCCCTACTTCATCTGCCGCCGCACACTCGTCATCGTCGCCTTGCCATAGGGCGGCTTGAGCCCCGCGAGCTTTGCCACGTCGAGCTTCGCCTGCTTGAACACCGCCTTCGCATGGCTGAACGTCTTGAACCCGTCGAACCCGTGGTACGACCCCATCCCCGACGGCCCGACTCCGCCAAACGGCAGGTCTTCCATCGAGACGTGGAACACCACGTCGTCGATCGTCACCCCGCCCGAGATCGTCCGATCGAGCACGCGGCGCCGCTCGGTCTCGTCCGGCCCGAAATAATAAAGGCCGAGCGGGCGATCGCGCCTGTTGACCTCGTCGATCGCGCTGTCGACGCCGCCCACGTAGCTGCGCACCGGGAGGATCGGGCCGAAGATCTCTTCCTGCATGACAATCATGTCGTCGGTCGCATCGCGGACGATGTGGAGCGGCATTTTCCGCGCGTTGGAGCCCGCGAAGTCTTCGCCGCCGGGATTGACCACCTCGACCGTCGCGCCCTTTGCCCGCGCGTCGGCGACCCAGTCGGCGAGGCGCTGGTGATGCCGGTCGTTGATGATCGCGGTATAGTCCGGGTTGGCGAGCAGCGTCGGATACATGGCCGAAACCGCCGCCTTGAGCCCGTCGACCACCGCCTGCTCCTGCGCTTGCGGGACGAGCATGTAATCGGGCGCGAGGCAGATCTGCCCGGCGTTGAGCATCTTGCCGATCGCGACGCGCTCGGTCGCGCGCGCGATGTCGGCGTCCTTGCCGATGATGACGGGTGACTTGCCGCCGAGCTCGAGCGTCACGGGGGTGAGATTGTCGGCGGCGGCGTGCAGGATGTGCCGGCCGATCCCGGTCGCGCCGGTGAAGATCAGGTGGTCGAACGGCAGTTCGGAGAAGGCCTTGCCCACCTCCGGCCCGCCGCTGAAGAACGCGAGTTCCTCGGGCGCGAAATATTTCGCGCAGACCTGTTCGAACAGCGCGGCGGTGCGCGGGGTGAATTCGCTGGTCTTGACCATCGCGCGGTTGCCCGCGGCGAAGATCCCCGCGATCGGCCCCATCACCAGATTAACCGGGAAATTCCACGGCGCGATCACGCCGACCACGCCCTTGGGCTGATATTCCACCCAAGCGCGCGCGCCGAGCAGCCCGAGCGGGAATTGTACCGATCGCTTGTCGCGCTTCGTCCAGCCGTCGAGCGACCGCAGCGCGTGCTTCAGGGGCGCGATCGAGGACGCGATGTCGGTCAGCATCGACTGTTCGCGACTGCGGTGCCCGAAATCCTCGCTCAACGCGTCGCAAAAAGCATCGGCATTGTCACCGATCATCGCGACCGCACGCTTGAGCCGGTCCTTGCGGGCCTCCAGCGAGACGGGTAATTCCGTATTGAACGCAAGCCGTTGCGCTTTGAGCGTCGCGTCGAGTGTCATTCCCGTCTCCCTAAGCGCAGCCGACCAACCCGGCGACCGGCACCACCACACTGTCCTGCCCCGCACGGTCGAGCTCGAGGATGCCGTCCGACACCACCCCGCCCCCGCTGATCGAGGAGCGAGTCTCGATCCGCATCGTCAGCTTCGCAACAAGCGCGCCGCCGCCATAGGTCGACGTCTCGGCCAGGCCGAAATTGCCGCCGCCCGTCTGTCCGCTGCGTTCGAGATCGGTGATCCGCCCGTCGACCGCGAGCCGCAGCCGCGCCGGGTCCGCGCCCGCCATCGCGATGAAGGCGCGCGTGCCACTGGCGGTCCACAGATACGCAGCGCAGCCCTGCCTCGGCAGGTCCTGCTTGGGGATCGCGCCGAGCGGAAGCCCGTCGACCGCGCTGAGCGGCGCAGGGGTCGGTTGCGGCGCGGGTGTCGCCTGCACGGCGGCGAGCGCGAGGAACAGGAACGCGGTCATGACGCCATGCCTAACAGCATCAGCCACGCCGGGTAAGCCGCGATCGCAAGCAGCGCGCCGAACGGCATCCGGTCGGTCATCGCCACCGACCGTCCGCGCAACGCCCCGATCACCGCGACGCCAAGCCCCGCGAGCGCCGCGAACAGCACCACCGTCGGCAGCATCCGCCACCCGAGCCACAGGCCGATCGCGCCGAGCAACTTGGGATCGCCCCCACCGAGCCCCTCGCGCCCGCGCAACCGTTTGTAGCCAGCGCCGACCGCCCACAACGCGACGAACCCGACCACGCCGCCGATCAACCGCTTGTCGAGCTCGGGCGCAACCCCGAGCGCACCGGTCACCACCCCGCCGACCGCGAGCGTGACGGTCAGCACGTCGGGGAGCCAGAAAGCGACGACGTCGAGCGCGCCGAGGGTCAGCAGAAGCCAGCCGAACACCGCGCCCGCGATCCCGACCGGCCCCGGCACCGCCAGCCCCGCCGCGACGCCGATCAGCAGCGCAGCCAGCTCGATCTGCCAGTGAAGCGGGTCGATCGCCGCGCCACAGCGACGGCACTTGCCGCGTGCGATGAGCGCGCTGAGCAGCGGCACCAGATCGCGCACGGTGAGCGTGGCCCCGCAACCGTCGCACGCCGAGCGCCCGTGCAACACCGAGCGCCCCTCGGGCCAGCGCAGCACGATCGTCGCGATGAAGCTCCCGAAGATCGCGCCGAGACCGCCCAACAGCACCGGCCAGATCCAGTCATCCATGCGTCTCGCCTCGATCGCTGCGGGTCATCGAAGCGCGTCCTATAGTTTGTAAATCTGAGATGTCGGCCCTAGATCGACACCGCTCGTATCCGATCCCCCCACCCGTTCGGGCTGAGCGAAGTCGAAGCCCCTTTCGCACCTCAGACCTGGTCTGTTTGGCAAGGGGCCCTTCGACTGCGCTCAGGGCGAACGGGGGGGATCAGGCGCGCCGCAGCATGTCAAAGATCGCTTCTCTGAGAGGTTTCCCACTATGGCCACCCGTCCCGCAGCCGATCCCGTCGTTATCGTCTCCTACGCCCGCACGCCGATGGGATCGTTCCAGGGTGCGCTGGCGGGGGCGAGCGCGACCGAGCTCGGCGCGACTGCGGTCGGCGGCGCGGTCGAGCGTGCGGGGCTTTCGGGCGACGCGATCGAGCGGATCTACATGGGCTGCGTGCTCCCCGCCGGGCTCGGCCAGGCGCCTGCGCGGCAGGCGGCACTCAAGGCGGGGCTGCCCGACCATATCGAGGCGACAACGATCAACAAGATGTGCGGATCGGGGATGCAGGCGGCGATCCTCGCGGCGGATGCGCTCGCGGCGGGGTCGGCCGATCTGCTGATCGCGGGCGGGATGGAGAGCATGACCAACGCGCCCTATCTCTCGATGCGTCACCGCGGCGGCGCGCGGATCGGGCATGATGTGCTGAAGGACCATATGTTCCTCGACGGGCTCGAGGATGCGTATGAGCCCGGCAAGCTGATGGGCAATTTCGCCGAGGACAGCGCCGCGGCGTACCAGTTCACGCGCCAGCAGATGGACTATTACGCGATCGAATCGCTCCACCGCGCACAACGCGCGCAGACCTCGGGCGCATTCGACCGCGAGATCGTCCCCGTGGAGATCGCCGGGCGCAAGGGGGCGACCACGGTCAGCCTCGACGAGCAGCCTGCCAAGGGCGATGTCGCCAAGATCCCGACGCTCAAGCCCGCTTTCTCGAAGGAAGGCACGATCACCGCGGCGAACGCCTCGTCGATCTCGGACGGTGCCGCCGCGCTAGTGATGACGCGCGCGTCGGTGGCGGAGAAGCTCGGCCTCACCCCGCTCGCACGGATCGTTGCGCATGGCGCGCATGCGCATGCGCCGTCGCTGTTCACGACTGCGCCAGTGTTCGCGATGCGCAAGACGCTCGAAAAGGCAGGCTGGTCCGCCAGTGACATCGACCTGTTCGAGGTCAACGAGGCGTTCGCGGTCGTCGCGATGATCGCGATGCGCGACCTCGACATCGCGCACGACAGGATCAACGTCAACGGCGGTGCCTGCGCGCTCGGCCATCCGATCGGCGCGAGCGGCGCGCGCATTCTTGCGACGCTGCTGTCGGCGCTGGAAGCGCGTGGCGGGAAGCGCGGGCTGGCGTCGCTGTGCATCGGCGGGGGCGAGGCGACCGCGGTGGCAGTGGAGCTGATGTCCTAGGAGCGACAGAAAGCCGCCCGGAACGCACGCAAAAAAAGTCGGAACGCAATGGACGATGATACACACGGCGTTGCCGTTCCGGCCCGGACGGTTCCGTTCCCCAGCTCGATTTCGGCCGAAGCGCGCGCGATGCTCGCACGCGCGGTGCGGGCGGACGGCGTGCCGCTCAATACGCTCCACGTCCTTCCAGACCCGGCGGATCATCCGGCGTGGATCGACCTCAAGACCGCCGCCGACGCCCATTATGCGACGGCGATGGAAGCGCTTGCCGGAACCTTGCGATCGACCGTCGAGACCGTGACGATCGCGGAGACGACCATCCATGTCGCGACGCCGGTTGCAGGACCGGAGGCGACGTTCAAGACGGGGCGCGCCTATATCGACCTGCACGGTGGTGCGCTGGTGTTCGGTGGAGGTCTGGCGTGCCGCGTGGGCGCGCGGATGCAGGCCAACCAGCATGGCATGCGCTGTTATGGCGTCGATTATCGCACGCCGCCCGAACACCCCTTCCCCGCTGCGCTCGACGACTGTCTCGTGGCGTATCGCCATGTCCTGACGCACCACGCCGCCTCCGATATCGTGATCGGGGGGCGGTCGGCGGGGGGCAATCTGGCCATCGCGATGCTGCGCCGCGCGCGGGACGCGGGGTTGCCGATGCCCGCCGGACTGGTGCTGCTGTCGCCACAGGCGGACCTGACCGAATCCGGCGACAGTTTTAGCGTCAACCAGTTGGTCGACGTCGTACTCCCCGGATCGTTGATGGCCACGAGCCGGCTCTACGCGAACGGCGCGGATCTCGCGGACCCCGATCTGTCGCCGCTTTTCGGCGATCTGGCGGGTCTGCCCGCCACCTTGTTGCAGACCGGGACGCGCGATCTGTTCCTGTCGACCACCGTGCGCTTGCACCGGGCGCTCAGACGCGCGGGCGTCGCGGCCGAACTTCATGTGTTCGAGGCGATGCCGCATGGCGGCTTTGGTGGTGACACCCCCGAAGATCGCGACATGCAGGCGGAGGTTGCCCGGTTCGTGTCGGAGCGGTGGCGCTAGTACCGGCCGCCCGTTCGAGGCGGCAAACCGGGGTGGCGGCCGCGACCGTCCTTACAACACCTTCGTGAAATACCGTGCGAACACCGTGTCGTGATACGCGCCGAACGGCGCGCATTCCACGAACCCTGCGCGTTCGTACAGCGCGTGCGCTGCTTCGAACGGGGCGTCCGTGCCCGTCTCCAGGCTGAGCCGACGATACCCCCGCGCCCGCGCTTCCGCGATCAGATGGTCGAGCAGCGCCGCCGCGACGCCCCGCCGCAGGTGCGCGGGCGCGGTCCGCATGGACTTGACCTCGCCCTGCGCGTCGCCGAGCGCCTTGAGCGCGCCCATTCCGAGCAGCGTCCTATCCTCCCACAGCGTCCCCAGCGTGACGGACGGATCGCGCAACCCGCTGACATCCAGCGCATAGACGCTCCCCGGCGGCGAGTTCTCGTGCGCCGAGCGCAAGTGCAGGTCGAGCAGCGCGAGAACGTCGGGATGCGTCAGATCGTCGCGCCGGATCGTCCAGTCCATCACGGGAGCGTTTCGCCCGGTTCGCTGCCCCAGAAGCGCATCTGCTCGACAAAGCCGCCGCGCCCGTGGACGTCGAAATAGCACCAGCCGCCGGAACAGCGGCTCAACCGCCCGACCACGCCGGGCGCCGCGCGCCAGACGATCCGGCCGCCCGCATCCGCGCGGTCGCGGAGTTCGGCGACCTGCCCCGTCACCAGCCCGGTGCGCGTCTCGCTGAGCAGCCCGCCGGTCATCCAGCCCTGCGTACCGTCCGGATCCTCGACCTTATACCATTGGCCGTGTTCGAACACGTCGATCACCTTCACCGGCAGGTCGGCGCGCTGGTACAGCCAGTTCGCGGGATAGCTGCGCGCCGGGCCGCTTCGCATCCGTGCCTTCTTGGCGGAGATCGAGGCGTAGAACGGCGGTTTCTTGTTTGCCATCGCGGCGAACGCAGGCGCAAGCGCCCCTGCGCCGAGCGCGAGCGCCGTCCCCGCGAGCATGATCCTGGCCCCGATGCGCATGCCGTGTTCCCTCGCGTTCATGCGCTCGCTTATCCCAAGTTGCGCGCGCGCTTCAACACCCGTTGACGTTGCGCGGGGGCTCCGCCAAGCCTGTCGCATGGCCGAAACCAGACGTGTCCCCAACCCGCGCGTGGCGGTGACCCGCGAATTGCCCGATGCGGTGATGCAGCGGATGGAGCAATTGTTCGACACCCGAATCCACCGCGGCGCGGCCGCGCTGACTCGCGCAGACCTGGCTGCGGCGATGGCCGACTGCGACGTGCTGGTGCCGACCGTGACCGACGAGATCGACGCCGCGCTGATCGAGGGCGCGGGCCCGAAGCTCAAGCTGATCGCCAATTTCGGCGCTGGCGTGAACCACATCGCGCTGAAAGCAGCGCGGGCGCGCGGCATCCTCGTCACCAACACGCCGGGGGTGCTGACCGAGGATACCGCCGACCTGACGATGGCGCTGATCCTCTCCGTCCCGCGGCGGCTCGCGGAGGGCGAGAAGCTGGTGCGTTCGGGCGCGTGGCAGGGCTGGACCCCGGGCGGGATGCTCGGGCACCGGATCGGCGGCAAGGCGCTCGGCATCCTCGGCATGGGCCGGATCGGCCAGGCGGTCGCGCGGCGCGCGCGCGCGTTCGGGCTGTCGGTGCATTACCATAACCGCCACCGGCTCCCCAAGGTGGTCGAGGCGGAACTGCAGGCGCAATGGCATCCGAACCTCGACGAGATGCTCGGCGCGATCGACCTGCTGACGATCCACACCCCGCGCAACGCCGACAGCGAAGGGCTGATCGATGCGGACCGGATCGCGCTGTTGCGACCACATGTCTACGTCATCAACACGTCGCGCGGCGGGATCGTCGACGAGGATGCGCTGGTCGATGCGCTCGAGAACGGGCGGCTGGCGGGTGCAGGGCTCGACGTGTGGAAGCACGAGCCGCAGATCGACCCGCGGCTGCTCGCGCTGCCCAATGTCGTGATGACGCCGCATATGGGCTCCGCGACGTTCGAGGGGCGGCTGGCGACGGGCGAGAAGGTCATCGCCAACATCCGCATGTGGGCGGACGGGCATCGTCCGCCGGATCAGGTGCTGGAGGGCTGGGCGTAAGGTCGGGGCAGCGCACGCGCCACCCTCGCCCTCCTCAAACCCGCGACGGCGGCACCAGCCGCCACGTCAGCGGCAACCCCTGCCGCCACAATGCCGCCGCGCGCTGGCGTGGTGACAGGTCTTCGGTCATCGCGACGATCTCCCGATGCGACAGCCCCGAGCGATGACAGAAATACGGCCGCTGCGGCACGCGCGCGAAGTAACTGAAGAACAGGGCTGCGCGGTCCTGCGCGGTCGCGGGCTTGCCGCGATGGAAGAAGCGCGCGGTATCCGCGAAGACCGCAGTCCCCGCTGGGCCGGTGCAGGCGATCGGCTCCGCGCCGAGGATGCGCCCGTCGCGCATGACCTCGTCGGCATCGCGCAGGTAGAACAGGTCGCGCGGCCCGGTTTCATAGGACAGCGGCTCGGCCACCGGCACCAGTTCGAACGGGCCACTCTCCGCGTCGACGTCGGTCAGATAGACCGCGAGCTTGATCATCCGCCGGTCCTCGCGGTCGCGATGCCATTTGCGGGTCGACACCGCGCGGCCGTCCGCCACGGTATATTGCAGGATCACGCCGTCATACGCGACCGGCAGCCCGATATACGTCTCCACCAGATCGAGCAGCGCGTCCTGCAATCCGAAGCGATACAGATCGGGGTGTGCGGCGATGTCGGCGGCGGGAACCTGGAGGAACTGGACGCCGCTGCGCGCCTGTTCGCGCAACGGCTCGGCCCAGACGTCGGCGAGTGCCGTGGCCTGTTGCAACAAGCGCCCCGCACCTGACAGCGCGAGCGCGGACAGGTCGGCCTGCGCCACGCCCTGCCGCGCCACGGTGTCGACGATTTCGGATTGCCATGGCGCAAGATCGGGAAGCTGCGGCCGATATCGGTCGAGCGCGGTGTGATAGTGCCGGTCGCGCGCCGAATGGATTGGCCGCACCTGTGCGAGATCGGACGCGATCCGCCACGGCACCGCCCCTGCGCGACGCTTCAACCCTCGCATCACGTCCATATCGCTACGCCCCACTGGCCGGACGGCACGATCGAAAGACCGTCCCGATGTGGCAAATATCCCTAGCGCCCCCGCATCGTAATGGACCGTTACGGCCAGATTTACCAGAAGCGCCGCGCCATGAATTCGGGTGAGCGCCGCAGTCCGTTCGTTTTTCGCGGCGGGGGGGCGATCAAGACCGGGCGTTGTTTCGTTCCGGGGATCAGGATAATAGCGCGAGAGACGCACAGGCTCGGGGGTTCAGCAGCATGACGGTTCCGCCACCACCGCCGATCATCGCCGTCACATCACCGGCAAACCCGCGCGTGGTCGAAATCGAGCGATTCGCCCCCGGACCTGTAACCTGTGATGGGAAAGCGCTCGCCGGTGCTGTGCTGGTCGCCCCGATGCCGAACGTTGTCTCGCGATTCCGTCCGGCCAGCCCCTCCCAGCCGCTGCCGGTCCTCCGCTACGTCTTCACGATCGCCGCAAACGGCCAGCCCGGTACGATCCGGCCGGACGCGTCTCCCGCCGAGCCCCTCTTCTATCTCGACCGGAGCGATCTCGCGCCGTCCATCGCTGCGTCGCGCTTCGCGGCGGGGCAGCGGCGCACGTGTGCCGTCGATTTCGCGACCAGCCTGACCCCGGTTGCCGATGTCCCGCTCCAGACGCTGTACGCGCTGGCCAGTCGGCCCGGACCGCTCGCCGCGCCGCCCGAGGTCTATGACCGGATCCGCCCGAGCGGATCGACCTGCGTGCGCGGACCCGGGCAATTTCGTGCGCTCAACAATCCTGCGTTCGAGACGATCGCGGTGCCGCCGGGGGACTGGGCGTGGGCGTTCTTCGCGTTCGACGTCATGCCCGATGGAACCCCGCGCAACGTCCGCCTGCTCGGGTCGTCCGGGACCACCGCGCTCGACCGCGCGGGCGAGCACGCGCTGGCGCGCAACCGCTACGCGCCGGGCACCGCGCGCATCGGTTGCCTCTATCATTACTTCCGCGTCGGCAGTCGCCCCGCGGTGCCGGCGGACTTTCCCGCGGATACGCCACCCGGCACCGACGACACGATCCCCGCCTGCCGGATCGACCCGAAGACGATTTCCGGGCTGCTGTCCGGCCAGGCCTATCCCAGGGCATTCCAGCGACGGCGGATCGAGGGCGTCGCGGCAGTGCGCTACGATACCGCGCCGTGGGGTGCGATCGGGAACGTCCGGGTGCTGGCGTCCGAACCCGCAGCGGCCTTCGGCGAAACCGCGGTCGCCGCGTTGACGAGCGCTGCGGTCCTGCCAAGTGAGACCGGGTATCGCGGCTGCGTGACCCGGGTCCGCTTCCGCCTCCCCGCCGGGACTCACCACGGCTGAGCACTCCTCAGCGGGAGTGGAAGAAGTCGTACAGTTGCTGCGCAACCGCCGCGCTCACGCCGGGGGCGCGCTGGAGATCGTCGAGGCTTGCGTTGCGGACCGCGCGCGCGGTGCCGAAGTGCATCAGCAACGCCTTCTTCCGCGCCGGGCCGATGCCGGGCACGTCGTCGAGCGGCGACGCACCGATCGCCTTCGCGCGCTTCGCGCGGTGCGCGCCGATCGCGAAACGGTGGACCTCGTCGCGCAGCCGCTGGAGGTAGAACAGCACCGGCGCATTGACCGGCAACTGGAACTCGCGCCCGTCGAGCATGTGGAACACCTCGCGCCCGTCGCGCCCGTGGTGCGGCCCCTTGGCGATCCCGACGAGGACGACGTCCTCGATCCCGAGTTCCTCGAGCACGCCCTTCACCGCATTGAGCTGCCCGCGCCCGCCGTCGATCAGCACGAGATCGGGCCAGTCGCCCGAATCCCGATCGGGATCGTCCGCCTGCGCGCGGGCGAAGCGCCGCCCGAACACCTCGCGCATCATTCCGAAATCGTCGCCCGGGATGGTGTCGGGGTTCTTGATGTTGAACTTGCGATACTGGCCCTTGCGGAACCCCTCCGGCCCCGCGACGACCATCGCGCCGAGCGCGTTGGTGCCCTGGATATGGCTGTTGTCGTACACCTCGATCCGGTCGGGCGGTTCGGGCAGGTCGAACAACTCGGCGACCTCGCGCAGCAGCTTCGCTTGCGTGGTGCTTTCGGCGAGCCGACGGTCGAGCGCTTCCTCGGCGTTGCGCTTGGCCTGTTCGAGCAGTTTGCGGCGCGTGCCCCGCTGCGGCATCGACAGCGCGACCTTGAACCCCGCCTGCGCGCCGAGCGCCTCGCCGAGCAACTCGGCTTCGGTCAGGTCGCGGTCGAGCAGGATCGTGCGCGGGGGCGGCACCTCCTCGTAGAATTGCGCGAGGAAGCCGGTGAAGATCTCGTCCTCGGGCACGTCGGCGGTGTGCGCGGGGAAGAAGCTGCGGTGGCCCCAGTTCTGCCCGCCACGGATGAAGAACGCCTGGATTCCGATCACACCGTTCTTGCACGCCATCGCGAAGATGTCGGCATCGCCCAGCCCCTCTGCGTTGATCGCCTGGCTGCCCTGGATGAAGGTCAGCGCACGAAGCCGATCGCGGATGATCGCGGCGAGCTCGAAATCCATGTTCTCGGCAGCGGTCTGCATCTGCGCGCCGAGCTTGGCCTGAACCTCGGTCGATTTGCCCGCAAGGAACGCCTTGGCGTCCGCGACGAGCTCGGCATAGCCCTCGGTGTCGATCCGCCCGACGCACGGCGCGGAGCAGCGCTTGATCTGGTAGAGCAGGCACGGCCGGTCGCGGTTCTTGAAGAAGCCGTCGGTGCAGCTTCGCAACAGGAACAGCTTCTGGAGCGCGTTGAGCGTGTTGTTGACCGAGCCTGCGCTCGCGAACGGGCCGTAGTAATTGCCCTTGGCGCGGCGCGCGCCGCGGTGCTTCTGGATGCGCGGAAAATCATGATCGGCGCGCAACAGGATGAACGGGAAGCTTTTGTCGTCGCGCAGCAGCACGTTGTACGCCGGGCGATAGCGCTTGATCAGCTGCGCTTCGAGCAGCAGCGCCTCCGCCTCGTTGTTGGTCGTGACGATCATCATCGAGCGCGTCTGCGCGACCATCCGCTGGAGCCGCTTGGTCAGCCGGTCGACCTGCGTGTAGTTGGTCACGCGGTTCTTGAGCGCGCGCGCCTTGCCGACGTAAAGCACCTCACCGCGTGCATCGAGCATGCGATACACGCCCGGCCGTATCGGCAGCGTTGCCAGCACGTTGCGGATCGCCGCGACGCCCGCCTCGATATCGGGCGCGTCGCTGCCGCGGACGGTGAAGGTGGCCTTGTCTTCGTTGAAGCGGGTCGGGGCATTGGGATCGGACATTACCGACGATCTAGGGATTCCCGCGGGGGGATGCCACGGTTTCGTTGGCTATGAGAGCTCACTCTTACCCACCGTTCGTTTCGACCGTAGTCGAGAAACCTGCGCGGTGCCGGGTTTCTCGACTACGCTCGAAACGACTGGCACCCCGTTGCGCTACGCTCAAGCACATTGGGCGCGCCCGACAATACCGGTTAAGGCTCGCTCCATGTACATCTCGATCACCGGCCTGCGCCTCAAGGGCCCGCTCAGCTTCCCGCGGTTCGCATGGCACGCGGTCGGCTCGATGCGGCAGGCCCAAACCGCCCCGGGCAATCTGCGCGCTGAGGCGCGGCGGATCGACGGGGTGCATCATACGCTGACCGTATGGACCGACCGTGCCGCGATGCTGGCGTACCTGCGCAGCGGTGCGCATCTGCGGGCGATGAAGGCGTTCCGCGCGATCGCGACCGGGGCGGTGCTTGGGTATGAGGCGGACGCAGCACCCGATTGGAGCGAGATCCCCACGATCTGGCGGGAGCGCGGGCGCACGGTTTGACTGGGGGCCGTCTGTATCGGATGCACCCAAGAAAACCGTTCGTTTCGAGCGTAGTCGAGAAACCTGAGGTGGTGCCGGGTTTCTCGACTACGCTCGAAACGAACGGTGGGGGGGCGTGGCACGATAGGATCGCCGCCACGCATCCTGTCTTGATCGCGGGTGGCCGCTAGCGTCGCAACACACGGCCGGCCACCCCAACCACACCCTTTACTTCAGCGCCGCCAGATCCGCCTTGACCTTCGCCAGCGCGGCATCACTCAGCGCGCCCTGCGACAACGGCTGGACCTGCGAAAGCGACATGCTCTTGAACTGATCGTACATCGGGTGCGCGGTGATGTTGTCGAGGTCGGTGTCGAGGACCTTCTTCGCCACGGGGTCGGACGCGATCGTTTCGATCGGCGTATCGAGCGTGAATTTGGCAACGGGGGTCGCCGCCGCAGCGGGCGCGACCGGTGCAGCCGGCGCGGTGGTTTGCGCGGCCAGCGGCGTCGCGGTCAGAGCGACGATCGCGGCGAGAACGGCAGATTTCATGGCAGGGCCTCATTGCAGGATCACGGCGCGAATCGCCGTCATCCTGACCCTAACCCGGTCGTGTGACATTTAGAATGAGGCGTCCGGACGAGGTCGCCCCCGATCCGGCCGTGATTTCAGTTGAGGCGACCGAGCCCGGCGATCGTCCGGTCGACGAGCGCCTTGTCAGCGTCCGCGCCATGACGTTCGGCGATGATCGACGAGGCGGCACGCGCCGCGGCATCCGCCGCCTGCGCCCGAACCTCGGCGATAGCACCGCGCTGGGCGGCGGCGATCTGGTCCTGCGCCATCGTCTGGCGACGCGCGACGAGTTCGGTCAGATCGGCTTCTGCCTTGGCGAGCATCGCTGCTGCCTCGGCCTCTGCATGCTTGACGATCGCTGCGGCGTCGCCAGCGCTTGCCGCGTCGCGCTGCTTGGCGGCGGTGAGCATCGCTTCGGCCTCGGCGCGCAACCGCGACGCCTCATCCAGCTGCGACTTGATCTTTTCGATCTGGCCGTCGAGCATCTTTGCCACCATCCCCGGCACCTTCTGCCAGAGCAGGATGGCGAAGACGACGAGCATCGACAACGCGACCCAACCCGCGGCGTTGATGCCGAGTGCGGTCGGTTCGTGATGCAGTTCCACCACACCGCGCGTGGTGGCGGTGGTGACGGTCGGTTGCTCAGCCATGCGCCAGTTCCGTCTTCACGCGTGCCGCGATCGTCGAACGGTCGACCGCCACGCCCGAAAGCTTGGCGACGATCGCCTCGACCGCATCGGTCGTTGCAGTTTCAATCTCGGCGACGGCCTGCGTCTTGGACGCTTCGACCTGCGCGGTCGCGGCGACCAGCTGGTCGTGCAGGGCCGCGTCGCTTGCCTTGAGCCGAGCCTCGGTATTCGCGGTCGCCCGCGCCTTGGCTTCGCCCAGCGCCGTGGCTGCCCTGGACCGGGCACTTTCGAGCCCGGTCTGATAGGCCGCCTCGACGGCGTGCGCCTGCGCGCGCGCACCCTCTGCCGCGGCGAGGTCGCCCTCGATCCGGCCGTTACGATCATCGATCGTCGCCTCGATCTTGGGGACCATCGCCTTGCCGATCCCGAAATAGATCAGCGCGAATACGATCGCCAGCCAGAAGAGCTGGGAAGCGTAGATCGCGGAAATCTGGTCTAACTGCGGCATCGGATGCGCTCGCTCTGGCTTACTTGACGACGAAGAGGATGAGGATCGCGACGACGAACGCGATCAGGCCGAGCAGCTCCGATGCCGCGAAGCCGATGAACAGGCGGCCCTGCTGGCCGTCTGCTGCGCCCGGGTTACGGAGTGCGCCCTCGAGGAACGAACCGAACACGTTGCCGACGCCGAGTGCCGCGAGACCGACACCGATCGCTGCCAGGCCGGCACCGATGTACATTGCACCAAGATCAGTCATGTTAAGCTCCTTAGAATACAGTCAGATGAGTGTTGAAAACGATTAGTGCAGATGCACCGCGTCGTGCAGGTACAGCGACGTGAGCAGTGCAAAGACGTATGCCTGGATCGCGCAGACCAGCAGCTCGAGCGCGCTGACGCCGACGATCATGATGAAGCTGAGGACGCTGACGACCGGGCCGAGCGCGCCGCCGGCGTTGATGCCCTGAACGACGAAGCTGCCGAACACTTCGAGCAGGATGTGCCCGGCGGTCATCGCGACGAACAGTCGCAGCGCGAGGCTGAACGGGCGGACCATGAACGACACGAACTCGACCGGGATGATGACGGGCATCAGCCAGCCGGGCGCACCATGCGGCACGAACAGCGAGAAGAACTTGAAGCCGTGCTTCGCGAAGCCGACGACCAGCACGATCGCGAACGACAGGAACGCCAGGATCGCGGTGACCGTGATGTGGCTGGTCACCGCGAAGGTGTGCAGCCCCGGCAGGATCGCGAGCGGCAGGACGCCGATCAGGTTGGCGAACAGGATGAAGAAGAACAGCGAGAAGATGTACGGCGCGAACTTCTTGCCGCCCGAGCCGATGTTCACGGTAACCATCGAATCGATGAAGCTCACCGCATTCTCGGCCATCACCTGCCAGCGCCCGGGAATCAGCTGTCGCTTGAGCCCGCCCGCCATGAACACCGCGAGCACCACGAACACGACGACCATGAACAGCGCCGAGTTGGTGAAGGAGACGTCGTAGCCGAACAGCGAAAGATGGCGCCCGAGGACGGGCTCCACCATGAACTGTTCCATCGGATCGATTTTGCCGGCGCTCACTCCGCGCGCTCCTTCGAAATCTTGATGATGTTCATGAACGCCCCGACGACGGCCAGCGCCAGCACGATGAGCAATGCCCACGGACTGGTGCCGAACCACGAATCGAGCGCCCAGCCCAGGATCCCACCGCCAAGCAGCGCGCCGAGCAATAGCGCAAGAACACGAGTGCCCTGGCCATAGCCCTTCGCCTGCGGCACCGCGCCACGGCCATGCGACTGCGATGCCGCACGTGCCGAAGCAATGCGGGCGTCGAGGTCGTCGGTCGGGCGGTTATCGGCCAAGGGGCGCATGTCCTGATAAGAAAACGCCGCCGTGCTGTCTGGCACCGCGACGGTATGTTCGGAAAACAGGAGGAAGCCTCCCGTATGACGGATCGTTTAGGAAGCTGGCCGGGGGGTGTCAACCATTGGTCGCGGTCCGGTCCTTCCGCGCGCCTGCGTCCGCCAATGCGTTGCTTCGTCGCAAGCGTAACGATACGTCTGGCGACGATGACCGGCCCCGCCCCCGCCCTTCCGGACCAGACCGGACACCGCGCCCGCCTGCGTCAGCGGCTGTTCCAGCAGGGCGGCGAGGCGCTGCTCGATCACGAACTGGTCGAATATCTGCTCGCGCTGGCGATCCCGCGGCGCGACACCAAGCCGCTGGCCAAGGCGTTGCTCGCCGAGTTCGGCGGGATCGGGGGGCTGTTCACCGCCGAGCCCGAGGCGTTGCTGCGGATGCCGGGCATGGGTGACACCTCCGCCGCGGCGATCCGCATCGTCCAGGCGACCGCCTTGCGGCTGCTGCGGGTCGAGGCGAGCACGCGCCCTGTCCTGGCGAGCTGGCAGGCGCTGCTCGATTATCTCCACGCCGACATGGCGCATCGTACCAATGAACGGGTCCGCGTGCTCCACCTCAACGCGCGCAACATGCTGCTGCGCGACGAAGTGATGAGCGACGGGTCGATCGACGAGGCGGCGCTCTATGTCCGCGAGGTGATCCGCCGCGCGATCGACCTCGGCTCGGCGGCGATCATCCTCGTCCACAACCATCCGAGCGGCGACCCCGCCCCGAGCCGCGCCGACATCGACATTACCCGACGCGTCGCCGAGGCGGGGAAGCGGATGGGGATCGCGCTGCACGATCACGTCATCATCGCCGCGTCGGGGCATTCCAGCCTCCGTGCGATGGGATTGCTGTGATTCGCCCCTAGCCAAGCCTTGCGCTTGCCGTTGCATCCGCTATTCTGGATACATGGAATCAGCTCTCGCCATCGCCGGGCTCGGCGCACTCGCCCAGGGGACTCGACTCGATACCTTCCGGCTGCTGATGCGCCACGTACCCGACGGCCTGCCCGCCGGGGAAGTCGCACGCCAGCTCGGCGTACCGCAAAACACCATGTCGGCGCATCTCGCGATCCTCACCCGCTCGGGGCTGGTGCGGTTCGAGCGCAAGGGTCGCACGATCTTCTACCGCGCCGATATCGATTCGGTGCGCAAAATGATGCTGTTCCTCGTCCAGGATTGCTGCGCGGGCAACCAGGAATTGTGCACCCCGCTCCTCGCCGAACTTGCCCCCTGCTGCTGAAGGACCGCACCGTGACCATGGACATCATCGTCTACCACAACCCCGCCTGCGGCACCTCGCGCAACACGCTCGCGATGATCCGCAACGCCGGGATCGAACCGCATGTCGTCGAATATCTCAAGACCCCGCCGTCGCGCGCCATGCTCGTCGCGCTGGTCGAGCGCGCGGGGATGACGCCGCGTGCGCTGCTCCGCGCGAAAGGCACGCCTTATGCCGAGCTCGGGCTCGATGACGAAACGCTGTCCGACGCCGCGCTGGTCGACGCGATGACGGCGCACCCGGCCCTGATCAACCGCCCGCTCGTCGTCTCCCCGCTGGGCGTGAAACTGTGCCGTCCGTCCGAGGCGGTGCTCGACCTGCTCCCCACCCCGCAGCGAGGTGCGTTCGCCAAGGAAGACGGCGAGCAGGTGGTCGATGCCGCCGGGCAGCGCATCGCCTGATGCTGCTCGCGCTCGCGATCTTCATCGCCACGATCACGCTCGTCATCTGGCAACCGCGCGGGCTTGGCATCGGCTGGAGCGCGCTTGGCGGCGCGGGGGTCGCTCTGCTCGCGGGGGTGGTGTCGCTGTCCGATATTCCCGTGGTCTGGGGCATCGTGTGGAATGCCACCGCGACCTTCGTCGCGATCATCATCGTCAGCCTGTTGTTGGACGAGGCGGGCTTTTTCGAATGGGCCGCACTCCATGTCGCGCGCTGGGGCGGCGGGCATGGGCGGCGGCTGTTCGTGCTGATCGTGTTGCTGGGCGCGACCGTCTCCGCGCTGTTCGCGAATGACGGCGCGGCGCTGATCCTCACGCCGATCGTGATCGCGATGCTGCGTGCGCTGGGGTATCGCGACAAGGCGACGCTTGCCTTCGTAATGGCGGCGGGCTTCATCGCCGATACTGCGAGCCTGCCGCTGATCGTTTCCAACCTCGTCAACATCGTCTCGGCCGACTTCTTCCGGATCGGGTTCGGGCGCTACGCCTCGGTGATGGTGCCGGTTGACCTTGCGTCGATCGCGGCGACGCTGGTCGTGCTGTCGCTGTATTTCCGCCGGGATATTCCGGCGCGCTATCCCGTCGAGCAACTGCGCACGCCAGCCGCGGCGATTCGCGATCCGGCGACGTTCAAGGCGGGGTGGGTCGTGCTCTGCGCGTTGCTCGTCGGGTTCTTCCTGCTCGAGCCGCTCGGCGTGCCGGTCAGCGCGATCGCCGCGGCGGGGGCGCTGCTGCTGCTGGGGATCGCCGCGCGCGGCGACGTGATCGCGACGCGAACGGTGCTGCGCGGTGCGCCGTGGCAGGTCGTGGTCTTCTCGCTCGGCATGTATCTGGTGGTCTATGGCCTCCGCAACGCGGGGCTGACCGATCATCTGGCTGTGCTGCTCGATCGCAGCGCGCGGGGCGGCGTGTGGGGCGCGGCGTTCGGCACCGGGATTCTCGCGGCGCTGCTGTCGTCGGTGATGAACAACATGCCGACGGTGCTGGTCGGCGCGCTCTCGATCGAGGCGACGCACGCGACCGGGCTGGTCCGGGAAGCAATGGTCTATGCCAATGTCATCGGCTGCGACCTCGGCCCCAAGATCACGCCGATCGGCTCGCTCGCAACGCTGCTGTGGCTGCACGTGCTGGGGCAGAAAGGGATCCGGATCGGCTGGGGCTATTACTTCCGCATCGGTGCGACGCTGACGATCCCGGTGCTGCTGGTCACCCTCGCTGCACTGGCGCTCCGGCTGAGCCTGGCATGATTCCGCTCCCTCCCATTAAAGAGGTGCGCTGATGCCGCTTCGCCTGCTTGCCGATCCCGATCACCTCCCCGCGCTCGATCCGCGCTATGCGCATCGCCGCCCCGCGCTCGGGCTGGGGCCGAGCGATCCGGCGCCGCGAATCCTGCTGCTCTACGGGTCGCTTCGCGAACGCTCCTTCTCGCGACTGTGCGTCGAGGAAGCCGCGCGACTGTTGCAGTTTTTCGAGTGCGAGACGCGGATCTTCGATCCGTCGACCCTGCCGCTCCCCGATCAGGTCGCGGGCGACGATCACCCCGCGGTCCATGAACTGCGCGAGCTGTCGCTGTGGTCGGAGGGGCATGTCTGGTGCAGCCCCGAACGCCACGGGCAGATCACCGGGATCATGAAGCTGCAGATCGACCACCTTCCCCTCGCGATGGGTGGAATGCGCCCGACGCAGGGGCGGACGCTGGCGGTGATGCAGGTGTCTGCCGGGTCGCAATCGTTCAACAGCGTCAATACGCTGCGCATCCTCGGCCGGTGGATGCGGATGGTGACCATCCCCAACCAGTCGAGCGTCGCCAAGGCGTTCGCCGAATTCGACGAGGACGGGCGCATGAAGCCGTCGTCCTATTATGATCGGATCGTCGATGTGATGGAGGAACTGGTGCGCTTCACCGTCTTGCTGCGGCCGCATGGCGCGCAGCTGGTCGACCGGTATTCCGAGCGCAAGGACGCCGGGCGGGTGATCGACCCGGCGACCGACCTGTCGAGCATCGCAGGTCGGTAGGATTGAGGTACGCCGACACTCGCCGGGATCCGACCCTTCCCCACCCGTTCGTTTCGAGCGTAGTCGAGAAACCTGGCACGGCGTCTGTGGCTACTTCTCGACTTCGCTCGAAGCGAACGGTTGGTTGGGAGGTGCACGCCGTTTGCGCGGCGTGCGCCCTGGATCAGGCCGCTGCCGACAGGAACGTCGTCAGCTCGCCCTTGGAGACCTTACGGTTCTTGTCGACGTCCGCCTGCGCGAACGCCTGGGCGATCCAGGTCTTGGTCGCGGGGGCGGTTGCCTTGGTCGACGGGTCGCTCGCGGTCTTGAGCGTCACCATCCACGCGCCAAACTCCTTCGCGCTGAGCGCACCGTCGCCGTCTTTGTCATAGGTCGGGAATTCGGTGCCGACGACTTCTGCGACCTGCGCGCCGGAGGCGGCCTGCGCGGTCGTGGTCTGCCCCGGAGTCGATTCGGCCGGAGCCGCACCCTGCGACGATGGTGCCGACGAGTTGGCATCAATATTCGTGGCCCCTTGCTGCGCGCCGGGAGGGACTGCGGCTGCAGGTTGCGTGGTCTGGCCAAATACCGGCGCTGAAATCAAAACCGCACTCGCAATAACGATGGACTTGAACATTACGCATCTCCTTGTTCAAGATCCGGGGGGGTCCCCGCCCGGCGGATCCGATGCGTCCTTATGCTCTCGGCTTCCCAGCAATGCTACGGCAGGAGCCTCGAAACGCCCGATTTGAAGCCTCGGCCCGTCCCTGCTACCCCCCCGCTCGTCCAGATGCGTGCCGAATCCACGATGGGCCGATCCGGCCCTGTGTTGGGCGCGTTCCGATCCACGCCCGCTTGCCGAAGGAATCCCGATGGTCCCCCGCTACTCCCGCCCCGCCATGACCGCGATCTGGACGCCCGAGGCGCGCTTCCGCATCTGGTTCGAGATCGAGGCGCATGCGACCGAGGCGCTCGCCGACCTCGGCGTCGTCCCGCGCAAGGCAGCGGACGCGCTCTGGGCGTGGTGGGCGACCAAGCCCGAGATCGACGTCGCCGCGATCGACGCGATCGAAGCGGTCACCAAGCATGACGTGATCGCGTTCCTGACGTGGGTCGCGGAGCAGGTCGGCGACGAAGCGCGATTCATGCACCAGGGGATGACCTCCTCGGACGTGCTCGACACCTGCCTCGCGGTGCAGCTCGCACAGGCGGCGGATTTGCTGATCGCGGATATCGATGCGCTGCTCGCCGCGCTGTCGGTGCGGGCGCACGAACACAAGATGACCCCGACGATCGGGCGCAGCCACGGCATCCACGCCGAACCGGTGACGTTCGGCCTCAAACTCGCGCAGGCCTATGCCGAATTCGCGCGCAACCGCGAGCGCCTGGTCGCGGCGCGCGCCGATATCGCGACCTGCGCGATCTCGGGTGCGGTCGGCACCTTCGCCAACATTGACCCGCGCGTCGAGGAACATGTCGCCGCCAAGCTCGGCCTGACGGTCGAACCGGTCTCGACCCAGGTCATCCCGCGCGATCGCCACGCGATGTTCTTCGCGACCCTGGGCGTGATCGCCTCGTCGATCGAGCGGCTCGCGACCGAAGTGCGCCATTTGCAGCGCACCGAAGTGCTGGAAGCGGAAGAGTATTTCTCGCCGGGCCAGAAGGGCTCGTCGGCGATGCCGCACAAGCGCAACCCGGTGCTGACCGAGAACCTCACCGGCCTCGCGCGGATGGTACGCGGTTATGTCACGCCGGCGCTCGAGAACGTTGCTTTGTGGCATGAGCGCGACATCAGCCATTCGTCGGTCGAGCGCTATATTGGCCCCGATGCGACGATCACGCTCGACTTCGCGCTCGGCCGGATGACCGGGGTGATCGAGAAGCTGCTCGTTTATCCCGCACGAATGGAGAAGAATCTCAACAAGATGGGCGGTCTCGTCCATTCGCAGCGCGTGCTGCTAGCGCTGACCCAGGCCGGGGTGAGCCGCGAGGATTCGTATCGCCTCGTCCAGCGCAACGCGATGAAGGTGTGGGAATCGGATGGCGAGCTGTCGCTGCTCGAACTGCTCAAGGCCGACCCTGAAGTGACCGCCGCGCTGTCGGTCGCGGACATCGAGGACAAGTTCGATCTCGGCTATCACCTGAAGCACGTCGACACGATCTTCGCGCGGGTGTTCGGGGCGAAGGGTTAACAGTTCGTCGACGATATAGGGCATTCCGGCGTGCAAATGCTGCACCTGCGAATGTGCGTAACAATGTTGCTTGCTTAAGCAACAATCTCCAAATGCCTCCGTGCCGGGATGATCCGGCACGGAGACCCACAATGCGCATTTTGCAAACCCTGGCCAGCGGCCTGATCGCTGCTGCCGGTGTCGCGCTGGTGGCGGAAGTCCTGATCTTCTAACCACCGACCGCTCGACCGCCCCTTGTGACAAGGGGCGGGAGAAGCGCTTTTTTACTATCCTGATATTTGGCGCGAGCCTGTTCCCTACCACCCACTTCCCCGGCGAAGGCCGGGGCCCAGTCGAGATGGCCGAGGGAAAGAAGCGCAGCGCTTGAGGATCTTCTGTCTCACTACTGGGCCCCGGCCTTCGCCGGGGAAGTAGCAGATGAGGGGGAAGCGCTTCCTGACGCCCGCTTACGCCACCCCCTCTGAGCATGACGCCCGCCTCACACCCAGGCGCTTTTCACCTTCTTGAAGAACCCGCTCGTCTGCGGGCATTCCTTACCCGTCTCGGTCGCGCGGAACTCCTCGAGCAACTCGCGCTGGCGGGCGGTCAGGCTGGTCGGGGTCTCGACCTCGACGCGGATCACCAGATCGCCACGGCCGCGACCCTGCAACACCGGCATGCCCGCACCCCGCTGGCGCAGCTCGCGTCCGGACTGCGTGCCGGCAGGAATCTTGATCGCATAATTCACCCCGTCCGGCCCCGGGATCGTGACTTCGCCCCCGAGCGCCGCGGTCGTGAAGCTGATCGGCGTGCGCGCGAACAGCGTGGTGCCCTCGCGCTCGAACAGCGGATGCCGCGCGACATGGAGAAAAATGTAGAGATCGCCCGCCGGCGCGCCGCGAAGACCCGCCTCGCCCTCGCCGGTCAAGCGGACGCGCGTGCCTTCGTCGACCCCTGCGGGGATGTTGACGGTGCGCGTCTTGGTCTGGTCGATCCGGCCTTCGCCGTGGCAAGCGCCGCATGGGTCCGCAATCGTCTGCCCCGCACCGTGGCAGCTCGGGCACGTCCGCTCGACCACGAAGAAGCCCTGCTGCGCGCGGACCTTGCCGTGGCCGTGGCACGTGGCGCAGGTCTTTGCGACGGTCCCGCGGGTCGCGCCGCTGCCTTCGCAGACCTCGCACACGCCCGATACGTCGATCGTGATGTCGGTCGACTTGCCGTGGAATGCGTCCTCGAGCGTGATTTCCATGTCGTAGCGCAAATCGGCACCACGCCGCGGTCCCTGCGCGCCACCGCCACCGCGCTGGCCGCCCATGAACTCGCCAAAGATGTTCTCGAATATATCGGAAAAGGCACCGAAGTCCTGCGCGCCACCGCCACCACGAGCGCCACCGCCGCCGCCCTGCCGGAATGCCTCGTGGCCGAAGCGATCATAGGCGGCGCGCTTCTGCGGATCCTTGAGGCAATCATAGGCCTCGCTGATCGCCTTGAAATGCGCCTCGGAATCCTTGCAACCGGGGTTGCGGTCCGGGTGATATTTCATCGCCAGCTTGCGATAGGACGTCTTGATCGTCCCGTCGTCGGCGGTGCGCTCGATTTCGAGCAGTTCGTAGAAATCGACTTCGGTGCTCATGTCAGGCCCTCAGACCGGGAGACGGTGGCGGGTGGAACAGCGAACGGTTCGACCGCCCTGCCCCAAGCCCGCCACCGCCGCGCCCGGCGGCCCTCCCCCGCCACGCGAGAGAGGGCGTTTGTGCTTATGCCTTGGTGTCGTCGACTTCGGAGAATTCCGCATCGACCACGTCGTCCTTCGGTGCTGCTGCACCGTCGGCGGCGGGCGAAGCGTCGGCCTGCGCCTGCTTCTCGTAGATCGCCTGACCAAGCTTCATCGCAACCTGGCCGAGCGCTTCGGCCTTGGCCTTCATCGCCTCGGGATCGCCACCTTCGACCGCGGTCTTGGCTTCGGCGATCGCCGCTTCGATCTCGCCCTTGAGTGCGGCGTCGACCTTGTCGGCATTGTCGGCAAGCTGACGCTCGGTCGTGTGGATCAGGCTCTCGGCGTTGTTCTTCGCCTCAGCCGATGCACGGCGCTTCTTGTCGTCCTCGGCGAACTGCTCGGCGTCACGAACCATCTGCTCGATGTCGCGATCCGACAGGCCACCCGATGCCTGGATGCGGATCTGCTGCTCCTTGCCGGTGCCCTTGTCCTTCGCCGACACGTTGACGAGGCCGTTGGCGTCGATGTCGAACGTGACCTCGATCTGCGGCACGCCGCGCGGTGCGGGCGGGATGCCGACCAGGTCAAACTGGCCGAGGATCTTGTTGTCCGCCGCCATTTCGCGCTCGCCCTGGAAGACGCGGATGGTGACCGCACCCTGGTTGTCGTCCGCGGTCGAATAGGTCTGCGACTTCTTGGTCGGGATCGTCGTGTTGCGATCGATCATCCGGGTGAACACGCCACCCAGCGTCTCGATGCCGAGCGACAGCGGCGTCACGTCGAGCAGCAGCACGTCCTTGACGTCACCCTGCAGCACGCCGGCCTGGATCGCGGCACCCATCGCAACGACCTCATCCGGGTTGACGCCCGAATGCGGTTCCTTGCCGAAGAAGTCCTTCACGACCTGACGGACCTTGGGCATGCGCGTCATGCCGCCGACGAGAACGACTTCGCTGATGTCCGACGCCTTGACGCCCGCATCCGCCATCGCCTTCTTGCACGGCTCAAGCGTGCGCTGGATCAGGTCCTCGACCAGACGCTCGAGATCCGAGCGCGTGATCGCCTTGACGAGATGCTTCGGGCCGGTCGCGTCCGCGGTGATGAACGGCAAATTGACTTCGGTCGTGGCTGCCGACGACAGCTCGATCTTCGCCTTCTCGGCCGCTTCCTTCAGACGCTGGAGTGCCAGCTTGTCCTTGGTGAGGTCGATCCCTTCCGCCTTCTTGAAGTCGTCCGACAGGAAGTTGAGCAGCTTGTTGTCGAAATCCTCGCCACCGAGGAAGGTGTCGCCGTTGGTCGCCTTCACTTCGAACACGCCATCGCCGATCTCGAGGATCGAGATGTCGAAGGTGCCGCCGCCGAGGTCATAGACCGCGATCGTCTTGTTGGTGTCCTTGTCGAGACCGTAGGCGAGCGCTGCCGCCGTCGGCTCATTGATGATGCGGAGCACTTCGAGACCGGCGATCTGCCCGGCGTCCTTGGTCGCCTGGCGCTGCGCGTCGTTGAAGTATGCGGGCACGGTGATGACCGCCTGCGTGACCGTCTCGCCGAGATAGGCTTCCGCGGTTTCCTTCATCTTCTGAAGCGTGAAGGCCGAGATCTGCGACGGGCTGTATTCCTTGCCGCCCGCGCCGACCCATGCGTCACCATTGTTGCCGCGCACGATGTGGTACGGGACCAGCTCGGTGTCCTTCTTGGTGATCGGATCGTCGAAACGACGGCCGATCAGCCGCTTCACCGCGAAGATCGTGTTCTCGGGGTTGGTCACTGCCTGGCGCTTGGCCGGCTGGCCGACCAGTCGCTCGCCATCCTTGGCGAACGCGACGATCGACGGCGTGGTCCGCGCGCCCTCTGCGTTTTCGATAACCTTCGGCTTGCCGCCTTCCATGACGGATACGCAGCTGTTGGTCGTGCCGAGATCGATTCCGATTACTTTTGCCATTGGTCCTCTTGGGCCCCCGTCAGTCAAAAAATTGGCGTTCAGCCGTGCCCTCGAACTGAGCGACACGACCCGTTACTCCAGCGATATAGGGGGGCTTTCGCTTGTCGCAAGATTTTCGCACGCCTAGAGACGCAGTTGGGTTCCCAATGCGGGAGATAAGATTTGAACGTGCGGTCTTTTATGGTTTTTGCCGGGCTGTCGGTGGCCGGGTGCCAGTCGCCGCCCGAACTCAAGGTCGATCACGGCTATGTCCGGCTGGGCACGCTGCCGAGCCGCCCGTCGGCGGGCTATTTCACGATCCATGGCGGGCCGACCGAAACGACGCTGATCGCAGTCAACAGCCCGGTCGCGGTCAAGAGCGAGCTGCATGAATCGATGACCGCCGGGGGCATGGCGACGATGAAGCCACTCGGCGACCTCAAGATCCCGGCCAAGTCGACGACCGAATTCAAACCGGGCGGCAAGCACCTGATGCTGTTCGACATGAACCCCGGGATCAAACCGGGCCGCCCGATCACGCTGACCTTCACTTTCTCGGACGGGCGACGGATCGATGCGCTCGTGCCGACGATCGCACCCGGCGCACCCGCGCCGACCTTCAAGGACTGAGCGCGGGGCGTGGCACGCGGCGAGAAAAGGACGCTGACCGAGGGCGAGATCACGCTGGCGAAAGGCGTGTTCGGCGATGCGATCGATTACGCGAAGGTGCGCCTTGCACAGCGCAAATGGGCGTTCTTCCAGCCGCGCGAGACGGTGATGGCGCCGACCGGGTGCATCTGCTTCCATCCCAAGGGTTCATTGTATCGCGATGATTTCGCATGCGAAAGTCTCGATGCGCAAGGGCTGCTGATCCATGAGATGACGCATATCTGGCAGACCCAGCGGGGGGTGTTCCTCCCCCTCGTGCGGCACCCGTTCTGCCGGTACGATTACGCGATCCGGCCCGGCCTGCCGCTTAAAGGCTACGGGATCGAGCAGCAGGCGGAGATCGTGCGGCATACCTTCGTGCTGCGGCGCGGCGGGTTCATACGAGGCGCGCTGCCGCTTGCGACCTATGAGAGCATCCTGCCGTTCCGGCCGGGGTGAGGTCGATCATCATCCGGTCGACGTCGCGACCGGACCAGGACGATCGGGTCACCGCATCTGCAGGAACAGCGACAAGGCAATGCGGACGCTGTCCGAGAACCGGTCGTAGATCACGCGCGAAACTTCCGCGATGACCGGCTGCCGATCGCGCCCCCCACGCGCGAAGATCGCAATCGCGACGCGGCGCCCGTCGGGCATGGTGATGACCCCTACGTCGTTGGTGACCCCGTCCAGCGTGCCGGTCTTGTCCTCGACCCGCGTGCCAACGGGCAGCAGCGCGCGAATACGGCGCGTTCCCGTCTGGCACCGGCCCATCAGGTCGAACAGGACGTTGCGGCTTTGCGCGCTCAGGATGGTCCCGTTGTCGAGCTTGTACAACAGCGCGACCATCGCAACCGGCGTGGCGACGTCCTTGCTGTCGGCCAGATGGCCACGCTCGCGCAGCAACTGCGCGATGGTGCGGTCCACGCGGATGCCGGTGATCTTGTGCGACCACAGCCACTGCTGGACCGCCATCGGGCCACCGAGCGTCGCAAGCAACTGGTCGGCCGCGATATTGTCGCTGCGGACGAGCATCAATTCCATGACCTTGGCGGCGGGTCGGCCGTAGAGCGTCTCGCTCAGGCTGCGTCGCCCGTGGTCGACCTCGGCAAGATAGGCAGCCGCAATCGCGAGCTTGACCGTGCTCGCCATCGGAAACGCGATGTCGCCGTTGACGGCAACCGCCGAACCATCGCGCAGATCGAGCGCGGCGATGCCATATTCCCCGGTGCGCCCCGCGACCAGCATGCTCAACTGGCGTTCCAGCCCGATCAGCTCGGGCGAACTTGCGGCCATGGCCGGTGCGGGGACGATGAGGCTGGCGGCAAGACCGGACAGAAGCAGGCGGGAGAGGAGGGGTACGCGCATCGATCGTCCTTGCGTGGGATCCTTCGGCATTGTGCTTAGCCTAAACTCCGGCATGTGAATACGACGTGTTGCAAAGTGCTGATGTTCGTCGAATTCCGGGGAGCGCGCGAAAAGTGGGGGG
The DNA here is from genome assembly GCF_000251145.1 of Sphingomonas sp. PAMC 26621. Classification (GTDB taxonomy): domain Bacteria; phylum Pseudomonadota; class Alphaproteobacteria; order Sphingomonadales; family Sphingomonadaceae; genus Sphingomonas. The sequence continues at coordinate 110,849 of NZ_AIDW01000021.1, forward strand.
CGCTGGCCCGGAAAGCCGACCGTCACGTTCCACCCGCCCCGGTCGGCGCGAGCCGCAGGGTCAGCGTGGCCACCGCGCCCTGCCCCGGGCCCGCGCTGTCGAGCCGAAGCGTCCCCTGCATCGCGCGCATCGCATTGGCGCACCAATGCAACCCGAGCCCCCCGACCTTGTGTGCGCGGGTGGAATAGCCGCGCTGGAACAGGCTGGACGCCGCGCCCCGCTCGATCCCCTCGCCGTCATCTCGGATCGCGATCCAGGCGGTGTCGCCGACCCGTTCGATCGTCACGCCGATGCTGCCGCTCCCGGTGCCGCGCGCCGCGATCGCATCCGCGGCATTGGCGAACAGATTGCCGATCACCTGGCTCAGCAGGATCCGGCTCGCGATCACGTCGCAGCGCTGCGCGGGGAAACTGAACGCGATCGAGACGGTCCCCGAATAGCGCGCGATCGTTGCATTCCGCGCGACGATATCCGTTACGTCACAGGGGGATAGCTCAGGACGCTCCTGCGCCGCCTGATGTTGCTGCCCAATGATCTCGAGCACCTGCGCCATCGCCTCGCGGGCGACCAGCAACGCCGCCTGCCGCTCGGCGCGGTCCTTGGCAACCGCCGCCACCGCAGCGCCCGTGAAGGCCGCGAGCTTCGCGCGGCGCGCCGGCTCGAGATCGTCCTGCGCGAGCTCCGCAATCGCCCGGTCGATCATGTCACGGTCGACCGGCGGCGGCTGTTGCAAATCCCGGCTCACGATCGTGCTGACCGGGGTCAGCGCGTTGCGGACATTGTGCAGGATCGCGGTCGCGCTGTCGCTTCTCCCAAGTGCGAAATTCTGCAGTTCGAGCTGCCCGCGCAGATCCTGCAGCTGGCACAGCATCGCGTTGAAGCTGGCGGCAAGCGAGCCGATCTCGTCGTTGCGCGGGACATCGCGCAGCAATTCGAGTGAGCCCGTCTGCGGCACGGTCTGCATGTGCCGCTCGACCCGCGCGAGCGGGCGCAGCACCAGCGTCGTCATCATCCGGGACAGCACGAGCAGCACGATCAGCAAGAGGATGATCGACCCGGCGACCGCAAGCAGCAGCACGCGCTGCCCCAGCACCGCGAGATCGCGCCGGACGGTGACCGTCACGCTCCCGAGCACGCGCCCGTCGACGGCCGCGATCGGCACCGCGATCCGCAGCGACGCGGGCGACGAACGGACGACCGTGGTCGACGGCGTTTGCGTGAGATCGATCCGCGCAGGCTGTTGCGCGGCGTCGGAGAGCATCTTTGCCGACAGGCGCCGGGCCATCACGACATACCGGCGCGATCCGCTGGTACCGCCGGGCGAAGGATAGACCCGCGCCACCCCGATCGCGACGATGCCGCCGCCGAGCCGGGTGTAGAAATGGGCGGGATGCTGCCCCGCAGCGATGCGTTCGAGCGGGAGATGCGTCAGCAACGTTGCAAAGTCGCGCTCGCCACGGACGCCTGCGGATTTGCGCCACCGCAGCGCTTCCACGCCGTCGAGCGGCGCGACCTGCGCGATCCCGTCCACCGTCTTTACCTTGAGCGCCCGCGACGCGCCGGCAGCGATCGGGGTGCCGGCGGAACCGTCGACATAGTCGCGCGCATTCTGTTCGACCGATCGCGCGATGGTGTCGAGCGCGGCATGCATGCGATCGACCTCGGCCGCCACCGCGCGCTGCTCGAGCGCATCGAAACTGGGGACGATCACCGATGCCAGCACCGCGACCAGCGCAACCGCGCCGAGCAGACCGATTACGGTGAGGATCAGCACGAGCTTCGCGCCCAGCGTCCCTGGCCATAATGCCCGGACCGAACGCCGCCGCCATACCCGTGCGCGCGTCCAGCGGGAGCGGCGCGCGATCATCCCGATGTCGCGCGATCGTCTTCAAGCAGCGGCGGTGTTCCCGACCCATCGGTCATGAACCGCGTCACCGCGATCTGGCGTGCGAAAGCCTTGGGCACCGGCCGCGAGAACAGGAACCCCTGCATGTGCGAACACCCCGCCACGCGCAGCGCCTGCAACTGGGCATCGCTCTCGACCCCTTCCGCCACCACGCCGAGCCCGAGCGCACGGCCGAGATGGATGATCGAGTGGACGATCGCCGCGCTCTCGCGCTCGCGTCCCATGCCGTCGATGAAGCTGCGGTCGATCTTGAGGCAGTCGAGCGCGAACTTGCGGATGTTGTAGAGGCTCGAATAGCCCGTCCCGAAATCATCGAGCGCGATGCGGAAACCCATCTGGCGCAGCTTGTAGAGCGTCTCGGCGGCGCGATCGGCATCGTCGAAGATCGCGGTCTCGGTGATCTCGATCTGCACCCGCGTCGGGTCGACCCCCGCGCGCTGGACTTCCTCGACCAGCCGCGCGACGAAATTGTGCCGCCGGAACTGGCGCGGCGAGAAGTTGATCGAGACATATTGCGTCGGCCATTCGACCAGCACCTTAAGCGATTCCCGCAGGACCCAGTCGCCAATCTCGTGGATCAGGTTGGATTCCTCGGCGATCGGGATGAACACATCGGGGCCGATCGGGCCGTGCGCATCGGTGTTCCACCGCAGCAGCGCCTCGAACCCGACGATCTCGAGCCGCTCGCGCCCGACGATCGGCTGATAGGCGAGACTGAGCTCGTCGCGCGCGATCGCGCCCGAGAGGCCGGTCTCGATCGTGCGGCCAGACGGATCGTCTCGTCCATCCCGTCGTCGAACACGCGGACGATCCCGCGCCCGTCGCGCTTGGCGTCGTTGAGCGCGAGATCCGCCCGGCGCATCAGGTCGACCGGATCGCGCGTCTCGCCCGGCTCGGTCGCGATCAGCCCGATCGATGCGCCGCCGTGCACCGAATGGCCAAGCACCTTGAAGGTGGTCGCGCACGCCTTGGCGATCCGCTCGCAGTCCGCTGCGGCGGCATCCTGCCCGGGGGTATCGAACAGCAGGCCGAATTCGTCCCCGCCCAGCCGCGCAACCATCCCGCCCTCCGGGACCGAGCGTTGCAACACGCCGCACATCGCGCGGATCAGTTCGTCACCGGCAAGATGCCCAAGCGTATCGTTGACGAGCTTGAACCGGTCGAGGTCGACCATCGCGACCGCAAATTGCACATTCGAGCGCGCGCGCTCGGCCAGCGCGCGGCGGAAGGCCAGCCGGTTGGGCGCCTCGGTCAGCGAGTCATGGCTCGCCAGATGCATCGCGCGGCTTTCGTTCGCGGCGAGCTCATGGCCCTGTTCCTGCAACTGGACGACCTGCTCGGCAAGCGTAAGCCGCGCGGCGGTCAGTTCGCGGTCATTTTCCCAGCGATGGACCAGCGCAGTCGCCATCTGCTGGACCTCGGCAACCTCGAACGGCTTGGCGATATAGAAGAGTTTGTCCGCGGGGCCGGCGACCCGGGCGATCTCGATCGGCGCGAAGTCCGAATAGCCGGTGACGATGACGAGATGGATCTCGGGGTCGATCGCGCGGATCCGCGCGGCGGTCTCGCGCCCGTCGATCCCCGGGGGCATGCGCACGTCGATGAACGCGACCGCGATCGGATCGTCGTCGCGCTGTGCGGCGGCGACCGCGGCAACACCCTCCATCCCCTGCAACGCGTGAACGAGCGCGAACGACTGCAGCGGATCAGCCGGGAGCGCAGCGACATTCGCCCCGAACAGCTCGGCTGCCATCGCGTCGAGCGCCGGGTTGATGCCGTCGCCGACCGGCGCAAAGCTGCGTCGATAGCTGTCGTGCATGGCAGGTTCGTCGTCGACGATGAGAATACGCATCTGGCACCACCATTATCGGCAAAGGACGCGATGCGCCCTTTCCTTGCGGTATGCAAACTAGGTTAAGAACTTGTGTAGCGAAGATATTCAAATTCCGAGGATTTTCATCCCGAACGGGGGGGGCTCTGGCGCCCGCCGCAGGCATCACCCCCGCGGGAAACGCCGATGGAACCGACCGTTTCCCGCAACCGGGCTTACGACCGGCCGAACACACTTCCCCGGCTCAAGGCGCGGACGCCGAGCTCGATCGCACCCAGCGGCCCGGCCATCCCGCCGAGTTCGGCCGGAACGACGAACGCCTCGATCGGCAGGAGTCCGCGCGCGCTGACATAGCCTGCGAGGCTATGGACGAGCTTCTCCTGGATCCGCGAGAACAGATGCGGTGTCCCGACCATCACCCCGCCACCCATCACGATCCGACGCGGGATCCCGGTCAGCACGAGCATGTGGCACAATTGCGCGAGCGCATGCGCGACCCCGTCCCACACCGGATCGTCCGCCGCGATATCCTGCGCCGCGGTTCCGGTGCGCGCGCGGATTGCGGTGCCCGAGGCGAGCCCCTCGAGGCAATCGCCATGGAACGGGCACGCCCCCGCCCAGTGGTCCCCCGCCAGCCGGACGGGGCGAATGTGCCCCAGTTCGGAATGCGTCAGCCCGGATACCGGCATCCCGCCGAGCACCAGACCGACGCCAAGCCCGGTCCCGACGGTGACATAGGCATGATCCGCGACGGTGCGCGCGGCACCCCAGCGGCCCTCGCCCAGTGCCGCGCCCGCAACGTCGCTGTCGAACCCGGTCGGCACCCCCGTCACGCGCGCCAGCCGCGCGCCGACATCGGTGTGCGACCAGTCCGGCTTGGGGGTGGCGGTGATGAAGCCGTGCGTCGGATCCAGCGGATCGAGCGACACCGGCCCGAAGCTCGCGATGCCGAGCGCCTCATACCCCGCCCAGCGGCCGAGCACGGCCTCGACCGCGTCGAGCGTTTCGGCGGGCGTCGTCGTCGGGATCGTCACCGTGTCCCGAACGTCGTCCGGCCCGCTGCCGAGCACGCAGATGACCTTGGTCCCGCCAAGCTCGACCCCTGCAACAAGCGGCGAGCTCATTCGACCGTCACCGACTTGGCGAGGTTGCGCGGCTGGTCGACATCGGTGCCCTTGATCACCGCGACGTGGTACGCGAGCAACTGCACCGGCACCGCATAAACGAGCGGCGCGATCAACGGGTGGACCTTGGGCATGGTGATCGTCGCGAGACAGCCGTCGCCGGCCGCCTGGATCCCGTCATAATCCGAGATCAGCACGACCTTTCCGCCGCGCGCCTGGACTTCCTGCATGTTGCTCACGGTCTTGTCGAACAGCGGCCCCGACGGCGCGATGACGATGACCGGCACATTCTCGTCGATCAGCGCGATCGGCCCGTGCTTCATCTCGCCCGCGGCATAACCTTCCGCGTGGATGTAGCTGATTTCCTTCAGTTTCAGCGCGCCTTCCAGCGCCAGCGGATAGTCGGTCCCGCGCCCCAGGTAGAGCACGTCGCGCGCCACCGCGATATGATGCGCCATCGCCTCGATTGCCTCGTCATACGCCAGCGCGCCGTTGAGCGCGGCGGGCGCTTCGGCGAGATGCCTGACGATCATCTTCTCCTCCGCCGGGCTGAGCTTGCCTTTCGCACGCGCGAGGTTGGCGGCAAGCGCGGCGAGCACCGCGAGCTGGCAGGTGAACGCCTTGGTCGAGGCGACGCCGATTTCGGGACCAGCGTGGGTCGGCAGCAAGATGTCGGCCTCGCGCGCCATCGAGCTGGTCGGCACGTTGACGACGACCGCGATCGTCTGCCCTTCGGCCTTGGCGTGGCGGAGTGCTGCGAGCGTATCGGCGGTCTCGCCCGACTGGCTGATGAAGAGCGCGAGACCGCCCTCCTCCATCACCGGCGCGCGGTAGCGGAACTCGGACGCGACATCGAGGTCGACCGGCACGCGCGCGAACTGTTCGAACCAGTATTTGGCGACCATGCCCGCATAGAAGCTCGTTCCGCACGCGACGATCGTCACGCGCTTGATCGTCGAGAGGTCGAACTCGGGGATCGGCAGCGTGACGCGTTCCTCCATCCGCTGGAGATACGAGCGCAGCGTCTGCGCGACGACGATCGGTTGCTCGTAAATCTCCTTGAGCATGTAATGCTTATGGTTGCCCTTGGACACGAGATCGCCGGTCACGCCCGAGATCGTGATCGCGCGGTCTACGGGGGTGTTGTCGCGGTCATAGACCTGCGCGCCGTCGCGCGTCAGCACGACCCAGTCGCCCTCGTCGAGATAGGCAATCCGCTGCGTCAGCGGCGCGAGCGCGAGCGCGTCCGAGCCGAGGTACATCTCGCCTTCGCCATGCCCGACGACCAGCGGCGAGCCGAGCCGCGCGCCGATCAGCAGGTCGGGATGCTGGCGGAACAGGATCGCGAGCGCGAACGCGCCGTGGAGCCGCGGAAGGATTTCGCGGACCGCCTCGATCGGGCCGAGCCCGGCCTCGACCTTCTCGCTGATCAGATGCGCGACGACTTCGGTATCGGTCTCGCTGGTGAAGGTGCGCCCGCGCGCGATCAGTTCGTCGCGCAGCGGCTTGAAATTCTCGATGATCCCGTTGTGGACGACCGCGACCTCGCCCGTCGCATGCGGGTGCGCGTTGTTGGTGGTCGGCCCGCCATGCGTCGCCCAGCGGGTGTGCGCGATCCCGGTCTTGCCCGGCAGCGGGTGCGCGGCGAGTTCGTTTGCGAGATTGATCAGCTTGCCCGACGCACGCCGCCGCTCGATCGCGCCGTCGAAGTCGGTCGCGATGCCCGCCGAGTCATAGCCGCGATATTCGAGCCGCTTGAGCCCGTCGAGCAGACGATCGGCCACGTCTTCGGTGCTCAGGATGCCAACGATGCCACACATGGAATGTCGTCCGGATTAGAGGAGATAGGGTACGCGGACCCCCGGCATGTTCACCGGGAAATCCTTTATATTGCGGGTCACTAACACGCGACCGTGAATTTGCGCTGAAGCAAGGATGACGGCGTCCGGCGACTTCAGGCGCGGTCGCTCGCGCCGCAATGCCGCCGCGCGCGCCGCGATCTCCGCGTCGATATCGTCGATCCCGAAACCCGTCATGAAGTGCTCGGCGCTCTTGAGACGATTGCCGATTCCCTTAGACATTACCTCGATCCAGACCATTCGGCTGAGCCAAGCGCGACCACCGTCATTCGATGCGCGCCGTATTTCGGTAAGCGCGGGCTCGAACCCGGCGAGCGCATCGATGACGATGTTCGAATCGAAGGTGAAGCCGCTCACTTGGACTGGGGGTATTTCGGTTCGGGATATTTCCCGGCGAGCATATCGAGATAAATTTGCCGTTGCCGATCGTCTTCGGCATCGAACAGATCGGGAAAGTCGGCTTTCACATCCTCATAATCGTCGTCCCACGGGCGGGTCCAGGAGGCACGCTCCCGACGCTGCCAGTCGACCGAATCCCCGATGTCGACACGATCTTTCCAGGCACCGAACCCAGCCTCGAGCCAGTCCTTGGGTGCCTCGGCGCGATAAGAGGACACGGCCTCGCGCAGGACCGACGCGCGCGACTTGCCCTGCTCGGCGGCACGGGCGTCGAGCCACCGGATATCATCGTCGGGAAGATCGGCGAGAATGCGGGTCATGCCATGTTGATATCACGACGGTATATCACGTCAAGACGTGCCCTTCCGCGCCGCCATCGCCGTGCGGAAGCGCTTGCCCCAGCCGGGCCGCGTTTCCTGTCGCGCGCGCGCCAGCGCGAGCGCATCGGCGTCGACATCGGCGGTAATTACCGATCCCGCGCCGACCGTCGCGCCCGCGCCGATCGTCACCGGCGCGACCAGCGCGGAGTTGGACCCGATGAACGCGCCCGCGCCGATCACCGTCTTGTACTTGAAGAAGCCGTCGTAATTGCAGGTGATCGTGCCCGCGCCGATGTTTGCGCCTTCGCCGACCTCGGCATCGCCGAGATAGGTCAGATGGCTTGCCTTCGCGCCAGCGCCGAGGGTCGCCTTCTTCATCTCGACGAAATTGCCGACCTTGGACTTTTCTCCCATTACCGCGCCGGGGCGGAGGCGGGCGAACGGACCGACCTCGGCGTTCGCGCCGATGGTCGCGCCCTCGATATGGCTGAACGCGTGGATCATGACGCCGTCCGCCACCGTCACGCCCGGGCCGAATACCACGTTCGGCTCGATCACCACGTCGCGGCCGATCTGCGTGTCGTGCGCGAACCAGACGGTTTCGGGCGCGATCAGCGTCGCGCCGTCCGCCATCGCGCGGAGGCGACGCTGCGCCTGCCAGTCGGCCTCGACCGCGGCGAGTTCGGCGCGGCTGTTGACGCCGGCGACTTCGCCCGCGCCGGTCTCGATCACCGCGGATGCCCGGCCATCGCCGGTGGCGAGCATGACGATATCGGGCAGGTAATATTCCCCCGCCGCATTGTCGTTGCCGACCCGCCCGAGCAACGCGAACAGGTCCGCGCTGCGCACCGCCATCAGGCCCGAATTGCACAGGTCGACCGCGCGTTCGGCGTCGGTTGCGTCCTTATATTCGACCATCTTCGCGATCACGCCGTCGTGCGCGACGATCCGACCGTAGGCGCCCGCATCCGCGGGACGGAAGCCGAGCACCACCGTCGCGGGCTGGTCGGGTGCATTCAGCCGGTCGAGCATCGCGCGCATCGTCGCGGTCGTCACCAGTGGCACGTCGCCGTAGAGGATCAGCACATCGCCATCGAAGCCGGCAAGCGCGGCCTCGGCCTGCGCGACCGCATGGCCGGTGCCGAGCTGTTCGGCCTGCAGCGCCGTCGCAATGCCGAGCGGGGCAACCGCCGCCTCGACCTGTTCGCGCCCAGCGCCGGTCACGACGACGGTCATCGCGGGGTCGAGCTGCGCGATGCTGTCGACCAGATGGAGCAGCATCGCGCGCCCCGCGATCGGATGGAGCACCTTGTGCAGGTCGCTCTTCATGCGGGTGCCTTTGCCGGCGGCAAGGACGATTGCGGCTACGGGACGGTTCATGGATCCATGCCCTGCCACGCGCGTCTTGCCAATTCCAGAGCAACGCTGTCACACAGGACCACATGGCGAAAATTTCATTCGATATCGTCGGGTTCGACCTGGACGGCACGCTGGTCGACAGCAGCGGCGACCTCACCGCCGCGGTCAACGACACCCTTGCTTCGGTCGGCCGTGCGCCGCTGACGGTCGATCAGGTCAAGACGATGGTCGGGGGCGGCGCGAAGCACATGCTGACGCAGGGGCTGGAGGCGACAGGCGGGGTCGAGGCGGATGAATTCCGCGCGCTCTACAAGCGGATGCTCGGTTATTACGGGGAGCATCTGTCGGTTCACACCCGCCCCTTCCCCGGCGCAGTGGCGGCGCTCGACGCGCTTACCGAGCGTGGCATCAAGGTCGCGGTCTGCACCAACAAGTTCGAATCGTTCGCGACCCGCCTGCTCACCGATCTGGGGCTGATCGACCGGTTCGCCTGCCTGATCGGCGGCGATACACTCGGCCCCGGTCTGTCCAAGCCCAATCGCGCGCCGATCGACGAAATGATTCGTCGGTCGGGCGGCGGGCGCGCGGCGTTCGTCGGGGATTCGATCTACGACATCATGGCCGCGCAGAATGCCGAGATCCCCGGAATTGCGGTAAGTTTCGGCTTCCTGCTCGAACCCGTCGAGCAGATGGGTGCGGATGCGGTGATCGATTCGTTCGACGAGCTGATCCCGACGCTGGAGCGACTGTCAGCCTGAGGAGGGCCCCGCGCCGCCCTTGCGCCACTTGGTCCACAGATGCCGCGCAAGCAGCCCCGGCGGCATCCGCAACCAGTGCGAGCGGACGTAGAACGCCATTCGCGTGGCCGGCCGCGTCGGGCGGCCCCAGCCGTCGCGCGCGGTGATACGGTAGAGATAGAGCCGGTCGGCGAGCGTCACGCGTTTCGCGTCGCCATATAGCGCCTCCGCCAGCCGCAGCGCCCGCGCCGTCTCGCGCTCCAGGCCATGGTGCCGTGCGCGCACCGCCAGCCCCTCGGTGCCAAATTCCGCGACCAGACACTGCACGTCCCACAGGTTGCGCATCCCCCCGGCGAGATCGCCATCCGCGAACAGATGCGCCGCCGCGTGGACCAGCCGGTCGTTCGGCGACAGCGCGAACATGCCCGGCGCAAGCTGCACGACGTCCGCGAGCAGCGCGGCGGGATCGGGCGTGATGCGCGCGGTCGGCGGGAGGATCGTGTGGTGGACGTCGATCATCCGGTCGCGATCGCGGTGGATCAGCGGGGGAAGCTCATGCATCCAGGTGCGGTAATACGCGTCGTCATACGGGTCTGGCTTGACCCATTCCCACCCCGCCGCGAGCAGCGCCGCCTCGACCGCGTCGATCCGGTCGCGCGGGACCAGAATGTCGAGATCGCCGATCGACCGGCCCATCCCGGCGCGCATCCCGCCGACCGCGAAGGCGGTGCCCTTGAGCAGGACCAACCGCGCGTCCAGCGGCGCGAGAACCCGGCGCGCGACCTCCGCCTCCCACAAGGCCACGACCTGCCCCTGCGCCGCCGACGCGCGCGCGTCGTCGAGGATCCGCGCGACCGAGACGGGGACGGCAATGCCGTCGAGCCGCCACGCGAGCGTGCCGATCATCTGTTCCGCCCGCGCCATCGCGATCAGCGCGTTCCACCCGTCCGGATCGAGCGTGACGACGCTTTCCGGCACCCGCAGCGCGCGCGCGAGCCGCCAGCCGGTCACAGCGCGGCCCATGCCGCCTCCACCTGATCGATCGCGCTTTCGGTATCGGGATAATCGATCGCGCGCGCGGGCACCGCCTTGACGAGGCCACCGAGTGCCGCGAACCCGCGTTCGCCCAGCGCGACATAATTGGTCGATGCCTGGGTCAGCCGGACGAACACCTCGCTTTGCGCGACGTCACGCTCGGCGCGCGCGTAGCCGAAGCTCGGGAACAGGATCAGCGCGGGCATCGCGGGCGTATCCATCGCCGCAACGGTCGTGGCGTCGGGAATGAGGTGGCGGATCGCGCCCTTCGGCGTCCCCGGCAGCATCGGCCCGAGCCGTCGTGCGGGAACTTCGGCGGCGACCGCGGCGATCCCGTCGTTCTTCAGGCTCACCAGCCGGGGAAAGGCGTGGAGCAGCCCCGTGACCGGATCGAGCAGCGCGAACTCGTCCCCCATCAATCGCCAGCCGCGCAGCGACAGCAGCGCCGCCAGCGTCGACTTCCCCGACCCTGACGCGCCCGTCAGCACCACCGCCTGCCCGTCGCGCGCGACCACCGCGGCATGGAGCAGCAGATACCGCCGCTGCCCGAGCGCCATCTGCAGGTTCATCCCCATTTCGGCGGCGAGCAACCCCTGCGCGAGCGGCAGCGGCGCGGCTTCGGGCAGGACGTAATCGCCGCCGATCATCACCGCCGGGCGGATTACCCGCCGCCACGGCCGCGCCGCGAACAGCCGCACCGAAAAATCGGCGACCCCGCCATGCGGCGCGGGATAGTCCGCATAGAGCCGTTCCAGCTCGGCGATGGGCGCGCGCCAGTCCGAGCCGATCCGGAACCCGACAGGGCCGACCCGCACCGAAAAGACGTGCCGCATCGTCAGCCCACCCGCTCGCACGCGACCAGCCCGGTCGCGACGAGCTCGTCCAGTCGCGCGCCGAGCGCGTGTTCGTCGGCATCCTCGAGCGCATAGTCAGCGCGCAGTTTGGCCAGCAGCGCGGCGCGGGTCAGCCCGGCCTCGCCCAGCGCAGCGAGGATCTCGGGCGCGGGCGCCGCGAGCAGATGGGTGATGCCCGACGCGCGATGATAGAGTGCGGTGAAGCTGTCGATATGGAGGATGTCGAGCGTCTCGGGCCGCGCCATGCGGTACAGCGGCGCTGCGGCGCGCGACGGCATGCGGCTCAGCCGCGCGGCATCTGCAACGACGCAAAGCAGGTGAAGCCACTCGTTCCCGATTGCAGACGCCGGATATAGTTGGTGTAGGCGCGGCTCTGGGTCGCGTTGGTGCCGGGCAACTGCCCGCCGGCCAGCGCGGTGCGGACGTCCTCGCCCTTGAACGAACGGCCCGGCGGCGCGAACGCCCCCGCGGTGCCTGCCGGAACCGTGCTGCCATCGGCGGCGATGTAGCTCCCCGCGCGCCCCGCGTCGGGGACCGGGATCTCGCAGGTCGCGATCGACGCGGTCGTCGCGGCGAGCGCGGGGCGGATCGACACCACCGCCGCCGCCGAGGCTGCGCCGAGCATCAGCGCGCGCCGTCGCGCGGGTGCGGGGACATCGGGCGTATCGTCGTTCATCGCATCAAGCCCTTTCACATTCGCGATTCGCTGGCAAGCACGGCCGCGGCGTTAACCCCCTTTCGCGTCTCGCGACGGCACAGGGGCGCTTCCGCCGCCGCGCAACTGCGGCTAAGGCGCTGGCAGTTGCAGGGGTTCGGGTCTCGCACGGTCATCGCCATCGGGCTCGTCGTCATCGCGGCGATCGCGGTGTTTTTGCTCGAATGGAATTTGCAGGCCGCGATCATCACGCTGGTCGGCGGGGTCGCCGCGGCGCTCGCCGCGACCGGGACCGGCGACCAGCCGATCGAGACACCGCGCCCGATCGAAGTCACCCCGCCCCCGCCCCTGCCCGAGTTGCAGGAAGTGATCGAGGCCGTCCTGGGCCCGGTGCTGATCGTCGCGGAAGGTCGCGTCACGCACGCCAATGCCGCCGCGCTCGAACTGCTCGGCAAGCATATCGTCGGGGAGGACGTGCGCGTTGCGATCCGCCATCCCGGTGCCGCCGAACGGCTCGCCAGCCCGCTCGCCGGAATGCCGCAGGGGCCGACCAACCTGGTCGGGCTGGGCGCGCTCGACCAGCATTGGGAAATGCACGTCAGCCGGGCCGCCGGGGGGCAGCGGATCGTCCACCTGATCGACCGCACCGGCAATTATGCCGCCGAGCGGATGCGGGTCGATTTCGTCGCTAACGCAAGCCACGAGCTGCGCACGCCGCTTGCGTCGATCCTCGGCTATATCGAGACGCTGGGGGACGACAAGGCGGGCGAGGATGCGCAGGTGCGCGGGCGTTTCCTCAAGATCATGTTCGACGAGGCGCGGCGGATGCAGCGGCTGGTCGAGGACCTGATCTCGCTCAGCCGGATCGAGGCGGAGAAATACCGCCTGCCCGACCGTGCGGTCGATCTCGGCGAACTGATCGGCGAAGTCCGGTCCGAGCTGCTCGACGCCCAGAATGCGCGGAGCAACGATATCGTCGCGGACCTCGACCTCGGGGTCGCCGCGGTGGCGGGCGACCGCGCGCAGCTCAGCCAGGTGCTCCACAATCTCATCGGCAACGCGATGAAATACGGGCGCGCCGGAACGCCGGTGACGGTCAAGCTGTGGAGCGACCGGGTCGGGATGGTGCGGATCAGCGTCGCCGACGAAGGCGAGGGAATCGCGCCCGAACATATCCCGCGGCTGACCGAGCGTTTCTATCGCGTCGATCCCGGCCGCAGCCGTGCGGCGGGCGGCACGGGACTCGGCCTCGCGATCGTCAAGCACATCATCGAACGGCACCGCGGGCGCTTCGACATTGCCAGCACCGTGGGCAAGGGCACGACCGTCACGCTCATGCTGCCGCCGCACGGCAAGGCTGCAATGCCCTTCCCCGTCGCGCTTTCGTAGCCCGCATTTCCCCGCCGACTGTCATCAAACGGTAACGACAACGTCACACAGGCATTTGCGTGAGGGTGGTACGCGACTCCGGGGGCCACAGTTTCGACATCCGAGTCCACGGCCCGAGGGGAGATTCCATGAACCGCACACACGCGACAATCGCCAAGACCTTCAGCCTGTTGTGCGCGGCAACCGCGATTCTGCCATTGGCTGCTTGTCAGGATCAGGCGAATGGCGGCGGCGCCGGCTCGCGCGATCACATCACGGTCGTCGGCTCGTCCACCGTGTTTCCCTTCACCACCATCGTCGCCGAGCAGCTCGTCAACCAGACCCCGGGGATGAAGGCCCCCGCGATCGAATCGACCGGGACCGGCGGCGGGATGAAGCTGTTCTGCGCCGGCGTCGGCGCAGCGCACCCCGACATCGAGGACGCGTCGCGCCGGATCAAGGCGAGCGAGTACAAGACCTGCCTCGACAATGGCGTATCGAAGATCCTCGAGATCCAGGTCGGGCTCGACGGGATCGCGTTCGCCGAGTCCAAGGCCGGACCCAAGCTCCAGCTGACCGCGGTCGACCTGTATCGCGCGCTCGCCGCGACGCCGAACGGGCAGCCCAACACCGCCAAGACCTGGAAGGACGTGAACGCGTCACTCCCGGCGGTGCCGATCCAGGTCTATGGCCCGCCCTCGACCAGCGGAACGCGCGACGCGCTCGCCGAGCTGATCCTCGCGCGCGGGTGCGACGCGATCAACCCCAGGATGGCGGACCTCAAGGACAAGGATCACGCAGCCTATGCGAAGGGCTGTACCGCGATCCGCGAGGATGGTGCCTATGTCGATGCGGGCGAGAACGACAATCTGATCGTCCAGAAGCTGCAATCGAACCCCAATGCGATCGGCATCTTCGGCTATTCCTATCTCGAGCAGAACAAGGACAAGCTCAACGGCGTCCCGCTCAACGGGGTCGAGCCGACCTATGAGACGATCGCGCGCGGCGCCTATCCGGGCTCGCGCCCGCTGTATCTCTACGTCAAGGCGGCGCATCTCACCGCGATCAAGGGCTTGCGTGAATTCCTCGCGCTGTACGCCAAGTCGTGGGATCCGAACGGGCCGCTCGTCGCCAAGGGCCTGATCGCCGCACCCGAGGACGTGCGCAAGCGCAGCGCGGAGATCGTCAAGAACGAGACGCTGCTCGACCCGTCGAAACTGCTCTGACCCGTTCCTCTTATCCTAGAACGAGCCTGATTTAGTGTCCTTCCTCGCACTTTTCCTGGTCATGGCCGGGCTTGGGCTGATCGGCTGGCTGACCGCGCGGATGCGCGCGGTCGCCTTCCGGCGCGGCAGCACCGCGCGCTTCAGTTCGCTGCCCTCGCACTTCGGCGGCTATGTCGCCCTGTGGACGATCGTGCCTGCCGCCTTGTTCCTCGCGGTCTGGGCGGCGACCTCGCCCGCGCTTGTCACCAACAGCGTGCTCCACGATCCCGCCGCCGCGCTGCTGCCGCCGCAGGGGTTCGACCGCGCGGCGATCCTGTCCGAGGCGCGCAGTCTGGCTGCGGGTCGCAGTTTCGGCGCGTTCAACCCGTTGTCGCAGAAGCTCGCGCCCGCTTACGCCGCCGCGCAGACGCGGATCGACTGGATCGGGACCGCGGTCGCGCTGCTGCTGGCGTTCGCCACCGGTGGCTTCGCCTTCACCCGCGTCCGCCCCGATTTCCGCGCGCGGACCAAGATCGAGTTCGTCGTGATGGGCGCGTTGCTCTGCGCCTCGCTGATCGCGATCCTGACGACGCTTGGGATCGTGGCGTCGCTGCTGTTCGAATCGTGGCGCTTCTTCGAAGTGGTCCCGATCACCGATTTCCTGTTCGGCACGCACTGGAGCCCGCAGGTGATCGACCCGGCGCACCCCGGCGCGACGCTCGGCGCTGTGCCCTTGTTCTGGGGCACGTTCCTGATCGGCGCGGTGATCGCGATGATCGTGGCGATCCCGTTCGGTCTGATGAGCGCGGTGTATCTCACGCAATATGCAACCGCGTCCGCCCGGCGCTGGATGAAGCCGATCCTCGAGGTGCTCGCGGGCGTGCCGACCGTGGTCTACGGCTATTTCGCGGCGCTGACGGTGGCACCTGCGGTCCGCGATTTCGCGGTGTCGATCGGGATTACCTTGGCGAGTTCCGAAAGCGCGCTGGCCGCGGGGCTGGTGATGGGGGTGATGATCATCCCGTTCGTCTCCTCGATGGCGGACGATTCGCTCGCCGCGGTGCCCGGCGCGATGCGCGACGGCAGCCTTGCGATGGGCGCGACCTCGTCCGAGACGATCCGCCGCGTGCTACTGCCCGCCGCGCTCCCGGGCGTGGTCGGCGGTGTGCTGCTCGCGGTATCGCGCGCGATCGGCGAGACGATGATCGTCGTCATGGCCGCGTCGGGCGTCGCCACGCTGACGCTCAACCCCTTCGCCAGCGCGACCACCGTGACCAAGCAGATCGTCGACCTGCTGACCGGCGAGGCCGAGTTCGACAGCCCAAAGACGCTCGCCGCCTTCGCGCTCGGGCTCACGCTGTTCGTCATCACCCTGCTGCTCAACATCGTCGCGTTGACGGTCGTCAAACGGTACCGTGAAGCTTATGAGTGAATCCCTCGTCGCCCAGGTGCCGGTCGGCACAGCCGAGCCGCAGGAGCGTGCGCCGACCGACTGGCGGACGCAGTCGATGCAGCGCCGGATCCGCCAGCGCTATGCCGCCGAGCGGCGCTTCCGGTTGCTCGGGCTTGCCGCCGTGGTGATGTCGGCGGGGTTCCTCGCGGTGCTCCTCGTCACGATGGTCTATAACGGCGCGAGCGGCTTCCTGCAGACGCAGGTCGCGCTGCCGGTCGATTTCGCGCGCGCCGGGCTGATGCTCGACCCGGCGCAACTCGAGGGACCGGGCGCGGATCTCGCGCTGGCGGGGGCCGGCGTCGAGCCGGCGACCCGCGCCGCCGCGATCGCCGCTTATGGCAAGGATGGCGACAAACTGCTGTCCGATGGCGCATGGCTTTCGGTCCGCGCGGCGATCAAGCACGATCCTGCGATCCTGAAGGGCCGCAGCATCGTCTGGGTTCCTGCAGCGGATTCGATCGACATCGCGGCCAAGCGCACCGGCACGCCCGAGGACGAGGCGACCGTCGCGCGGCTGAAGGCGAAGACCGCGATCTCGACCGGGTTCAACCTTCCCTTCCTAACCTCGTCGGACTCGACCGACCCGACCCGCGCGGGGATCTGGGGCGCGCTCAAGGGCTCGATCTTCACGATGGTGGTGACGTTGCTGATCGCCTTCCCGGTCGGCGTGCTGTCCGCGCTCTATCTCGAGGAATATGCGCCGCGGAACCGCTGGACCGACCTGATCGAGGTCTCGATCAACAACCTCGCGGCGGTCCCGTCGATCATCTTCGGGCTGCTCGGGCTCGCGGTGTTCCTCGGCACGTTCGGGCTGCCGCGCTCGGCGTCGATCGTCGGCGGGCTGACGCTCGCGCTGATGACGATGCCGGTGATCGTCATCGCCGGGCGCAATGCGATCAAGGGCGTCCCCCCGTCGATCCGCGATGCCGCGTTCGGTGTCGGCGCGAGTCCGGTGCAGGTGGTGTTCCACCACGTCCTGCCGCTCGCGCTGCCGGGCATCCTCACCGGCACGATCATCGGCATGGCGCGCGCGCTCGGCGAGACCGCGCCGCTGCTGATGATCGGGATGCGCGCGTTCATCTCCGCGCCGCCTGCGCGCCTCAGTGACCCGTCGACCGTGCTGCCGGTCCAGATTTTCCTGTGGTCCGACCAGATCGACCGCGGCTTCGTCGAAAAGACCAGCGCGGCGATCATCGTGCTGCTCGTCTTCCTGCTCGCGATGAACGGCTTCGCGATCTACCTCCGCAACAAATTTGAGACCCGCTGGTGAGCATTCCCAACCAACACAAGATCTGCGCGAAACGGGTCAACGTCTTCTACGGCGCGAAGAAGGCGATCGACGACGTGTCGCTCAACTTCGACCAGCGCTACGTCACCTCGCTGATCGGTCCGTCCGGCTGCGGCAAGTCGACGTTCCTGCGCACGCTCAACCGGATGAACGACACGATCCCGAGTGCGCGTGTCGAGGGCGACATCACGCTCGACGGCGAGGACATCTACGCGCCGTCGATGGACGTCGTGCAGCTCCGCGCGCGCGTCGGGATGGTGTTCCAGAAGCCCAACCCGTTCCCCAAATCGATCTTCGAGAACGTCGCCTACGGCCCGCGGATCCACGGCCTCGCCTCGAACAAGGCGCAGCTTGGCGAGGTCGTCGAGCAGTCGCTCCGCCGCGCGGGTTTGTGGGACGAGGTCAAGGACCGGCTCAGCGACAGCGGCACCGCTTTGTCGGGCGGGCAGCAGCAGCGGTTGTGCATCGCGCGCGCGATCGCGGTCGACCCCGAGGTGATCCTGATGGACGAGCCGTGCTCCGCGCTCGATCCGATCGCGACCGCCAAGATCGAGGAGCTGATCCACGAGCTCAAGGGCCGCTATGCGATCGTGATCGTCACGCACAACATGCAGCAGGCCGCGCGCGTGTCGCAGCGGACCGCCTTCTTCCATCTGGGGACGCTCGTCGAATATGGCGCGACCTCGGACATCTTCACCAATCCGCGGCAGGAACGCACCAAGGATTACATCACCGGCCGCTACGGCTGAGGCGAGACATTATGCCCACCAACGAACATACGATCAAAGCCTTCGATGCCGAAATCGGGCAGCTGCGCGGTCTCATCGCGCAGATGGGCGGGCTCGCCGAGCAGGCGATCGGCGCCGCAATGGAAGCGCTGCGCCTCCACGACCTCGAAGGTGCGCGCGCGATCATCGACGGCGACAAGCGGATCGACGCGCTCGAGATCGAGGTCGAGCAGCTCGCGGTGCGGATCATCGCGCTGCGCGCGCCGCTCGCGGACGACCTGCGCGAGGTCGTCGCCGCGCTCAAGATTGCTGGCGTGGTCGAGCGGATCGGCGATTACGCCAAGAACATCGCCAAGCGCGTGCCCACGATCGAAAGCCACGGCGAGATCGAACCGCTGTCGGTGCTCCCCGCCATGTCGGTGCTCGCGGTGCAGATGGTCCACGACGCGCTCGACGCCTTCGCGGCGCGCGATGCCGCCGCCGCGGTCGAGGTCTGCGCGCGCGACCGGCAGGTCGACGACTTCTACAACAGCCTGTTCCGCGTGCTCGTGACGCACATGATGGAAAATCCCAAGACGATCGGTCAGGTCGCGCAGTTGCTCTTCATCGCCAAGAACCTCGAACGTGTCGGGGATCATGCGACGAACGTTGCCGAAATGGTGTATTTCGCGGCGACCGGCACCCACATGGTCGAACGCGACCGTGGGCCAATGTCCTATTTAACGCCGACCGCTTGAAGGAGTGATCGCCATGGCACGCGCTAAAATGTTGCTGGTGGAAGACGACGCGGCATTGGCCGAATTGCTCGTGTGGCACTTCAAGCGCGAGGACTTCGAGATCGCGCAGACGCCCGACGGGAAGAGGCGCTGCTGCTCGCCAAGGAGAATACCCCCGACATCGTGCTGCTCGACTGGATGGTCGAGGGCCTGTCGGGGATAGAGGTCTGCCGCCGCCTGCGCCGCATGCCCGAGACCGCGAACGTCCCGATCATCATGCTCACCGCGCGCGGCGAGGAAGAGGATCGCGTTCGCGGGCTCGAGACCGGCGCGGACGATTATGTCACCAAGCCCTTCTCGCCGCGCGAACTCGTCGCGCGGGTCGGCGCGGTGCTGCGCCGCGTGCGCCCGGCGCTCGCGGGCGAGCAACTGACCTATTCGGACATCGAGATGGACACGGTCGGCCACAAGGTCCGCCGGTCGGGCGAGGTCATTCCGCTCGGGCCGACCGAATTCCGCCTTCTCAAGCACTTCCTCGAGCATCCCGGCTGGGTCTTCTCGCGCGAGCGGCTGCTCGACGCAGTGTGGGGGCATGACAGCGACATCGAAAGCCGCACCGTCGACGTCCATATCCGGCGGCTGCGCAAGGCGATCAATCGCGGCGATCGGCCCGATATCATCCGCACCGTTCGATCGGCGGGGTACGCACTCGATTCGGGAGCGTAAGAATTTTTGGGAGCCATGCGGGCGGATGCGCGTTCATCCGCCCGTGCAGCACACAATGCTGCCCGTTCGTAGGAGATCCTATATGAAGATCATGATGTTCGCGGCCCTCGCCGCAGCAGTTTCGATGCCTGCCCTCGCGCAGACCGCCCCTGCAACCCCCGACACGTCGATGCAGCAGCCTGCCCCGGCGCAGCCCGCCGCCGACCCGGCGATGCAGCAGGCGCCTGCGGCCCCCGCAGCCCCCGCTGCCGACCCCGCAATGGGCGCACCCGCCGGTGCCCCCGCAATGGCACCCCAGGGTGGCCAGCCGCCGATGGCAGCACCGGCCGCCGCCGCACCGATGCCGGCGACCGCCGAATATCCGGCCTGCTCGCGCACCGTGAAGGATCAGTGCATCGACAAGCGCAGCAATGGCGGCGCGAAGAAGGCGATGCATCGCAAGCGCAAATAATGCTGACGGCGGCGCGCAAGCGTCGCCGCCGCTAGCGAACGAGGCCGACGTAGGGGAAAGCCCCTGCGTCGGCTTTTTCGTGTTCGGGATCGGTCGGAATCGGGACGAGTCCGCCCCTTGCACCGCCTGTGCAATCGAATAGGACGCGGGGCAAAGCAGCTAGAGGAGCAGCCATTATGTCCATCCGTTTCGATGATAAGATCGCGATCGTCACCGGCGCCGGCGGCGGTCTGGGCCGTGCCTATGCGCTGGAACTCGCGAAGCGGGGCGCGAAGGTCGTCGTCAACGATCTCGGCGGCTCGCGCGACGGGACCGGGCACAGCGATGCCGCGCTCAAGGTGGTCGAGGAGATCGAGGCGGCCGGCGGCATTGCCATGTCGAACGGCGGCAGCGTCACCGAATATGAGCAGATGGTCGAGATGGTCGCCAAGGCCAAGGAAGCCTGGGGCGGCGTCCATATCGTCATCAACAACGCCGGCGTGCTGCGCGACAAGAGCTTCGCCAAGATGGAGCCCGCCGATTTCAAGTTCGTGATCGACGTCCACCTCAACGGTTCCGCCAACGTCACGAAGGCAGTGTGGGACACGATGCGCGAACAGAATTACGGGCGCCTGCTGATGACCGCGTCGTCGACCGGGCTGTACGGCAATTTCGGCCAGGCCAATTACGGCGCGGCCAAGCTCGGGCTTGCCGGGCTGACCAAGACGCTCGCGATCGAGGGCGCCAAGAACAACATCAAGGTCAACACGATCGCGCCGACCGCGGGCACGCGGATGACCGAGGACCTGTTCCCGGCCGAGGCATTCGCCGCCTTCGCGCCCGAGAAGGTGGCGCCCGCCGCGCTGTATCTCGTGTCGGAAGAGGCGCCGACCAACATGATCGTCGGCGCTGGCGCAGGCGTGTTCCAGGCGGCGTACGTGACGCTCACGCAGGGCAAGCTGCTGACCGGGGACGATCTGTCGCCAGAAGGCATCGCGGCGCATTGGGCCGAGATCACCGATCGGACCGGCGAACTGACCCCGCAAAATGGTGCGGAGCAGTCGATGAGCATCCTGAAGAAGTTGCAGGGCGGCTGATTCGCCTTGGGGTCGAAGCTGGCGTCCGGCGCCGGCTTCGACCTCGCGCAGCCCGAACGGTGGTTGGAGCCGGGGACGCTTCCGCCCTCCGTTCGCCCTGAGCGAAGTCGAAGGGCCGGCGCTGACCCCTGTTAGTCCTCGACCACCTTCATCAGCCGCCGCTCGACCGGTGCCAGCACCGGTCCGAGCTCATGCCCGCGCTTGAGCACGACGCCCTGTTCGTTGACCAGCGCCCACATCCCCTGCCGGTTGCGCAGCTCGGGCCGCTTCTCGATCCGCACCTCGGGCCGTTCGGCCGAGCGCCGGAATGCGGCGAACACCGCGACGTCCTGCCCGAACTCGACCGCATAATCGCGCCAGATCCCGGCCGCGACCATCCGCCCGTACAGGTCGAGGATGCGGTTGAGTTCGAGCCGCTCGAAACCGATCTGGCTCGGCTTGCCCCGGACGACCGGAAAGGGAGTCACCGTTCCCATCAGGCGCGGTCGCGGATGTCCTGATCGGCGAGCAGCGCGTCGAGCCGCTTGCGCATCGTTTCCAATTCACAGCGCAGCAGCTCGACCTTCTGCGTCTGCGGGTCGAACGCATCGGTACACGGCGTGCCATAGGCGAGGAACTGCGCAGGCTGCTTCCCGCCCTCGACCATTGTCGCGCGCGCGGGGATGCCGACCATCGTCGCGCCCTGCGGGACATCCCGCGTGACGACCGCGTTCGCGCCGACACGCGCGCCCTCCCCGACCGTGATCGGCCCGAGCACCTGCGCGCCCGACCCGACGATCACGCCGTCGAGCAGCGTCGGGTGCCGCTTGCCAGGAACGCCATTGTCCGGGTTCGTCCCGCCGAGCGTGACGCACTGGTAGATCGTGACGTTGTCACCGATCTCGGCAGTCTCGCCGATCACGACGAAGCCGTGGTCGATGAAAAAATTCCGCCCGATCTTCGCGCCCGGATGGATGTCGATCGCCGTCAGGAAGCGGCTCATGTGGTTCACGGCGCGCGCCAGGAAGAACAGCCGCGCCCGGAACAACCGGTTCGCGATCCGGTGATAGGCCATCGCCCACACGCCCGGATAGGTGAGGATCTCCCACCGCGAGCGGGGCGACGGATCGCGCGCCTTGATCGAGTCGAGATAGGAGACCAGTCGTCCCATCATCCGCTTATTCCCCTTGTATCGACGGGCTATCTAGGCGTTTGGATGACAAAATTAAAGGACCGAGCGCGCCTTGATCGCCGGCATCGATACTCCAGCGGTCTTGTAGGATATTGGATTAGCGGCAATAACCGACCGATATCCTGCGGAGAACAGACGATTATGCCCGATTTCGCTGCGCTCGACTGGAGCACGATCGTCTGGACGATGCTGCCATTTGTCGCGGTCGGTTTTGCCGCGCAGATGATCGACGGGGCGCTCGGCATGGCGTTCGGCGTCATTACCAACACCGCACTGGTGGTGTTCCTGGGGCTGCCGCCCCGGCTTGCGTCGGCGACGGTCCATGCGGTGGAGAGCTTCACCACAGCCGCCTCCGGGATCAGCCATGTCCTCCATCGCAACGTCGACTGGAAGCTGTTCGTCCGGCTGGTGATTCCGGGCATGATCGGGGGCGTGCTCGGAGCCTATGTGCTGAGCAACGTGGACGCCAAGGTCGCAAAGCCGTTCGTGATGGCGTATCTCGCCGCGATCGGCGTGTACCTACTGTACCGCGCCTGGCGTGGCCGGGTCGAGCCGCGCGAGCCGAAGATCGTCGAGCCACTGGGGCTGATCGGCGGGTTCCTCGATGCGGCGGGTGGCGGCGGCTGGGGGCCGGTGGTGACCTCCAACCTGCTCGTCCAGGGCGCGCAGCCGCGCAAGACGATCGGGACGGTCAACACGTCCGAGTTTTTCCTGACGACGACGATCTCGGCGACGTTTATCTTCACGATCGGCTTTTCGGCGTTCACGCTGCAGGCGGTCGGAATCCTGATCGGCGGGGTGGCCGCGGCTCCGTTCGGCGCGGTCCTCGCAAAACGCGTTCCGGCGCGGCCGCTGATGGGAATGGTCGGCGGGTTGCTGACCGTGACGAGCGTCTATTCGGTATGGGCGGCGCTCGCCTGACGGACTGCGCTTCGCGCGCCTGTCCTCCCCACGTCCGTGATGCGCGCGGTCGCTCTGTTCACGTCCGTCATTCCCGTGAAAGCGGGAATCCATTGTCTGGCCGGTTTGCTTGCGACAGTGACGCCAGCCAGTATGGATCCCCGCCTTCGCGCGGGTGACGGAGCGGGGTAAAAGCGCGACCGCTTAGTTGATCGCGGCGTGGACCGTGGCGACCGCCTTCATAACCGCGCCGATCCGGACCGCGGTCTGGATCGCCTCGGCGGTGGCGCCGGCCTTCTTTAGGATCTGCTCGTGCGAATCGATGCACATGCCGCAGCCGTTGATCGCGCTGACCGCGAGGCTGAACAGCTCGAAATCGACCTTGTCGATCCCCGGCTGGCCGATCACGTTCATCCGCAGCTTGGCGGGCATGGTCTGGTACTCGGCATTCCCCGCGAGATGCGTGAAGCGATAATAGACGTTGTTCATCGCCATCACCGCCGCCGCCGCGCGCGCTGCGTTGGCCGCCTCGGGGGTCAGCTTGCCAGCGACTTCGGCTTCGGCGGCATCGACCAGCGGCTTGTAGCCCGTCGCATGCGCGCACGAGAGGAACAGGCCGAACTTCTGCTGGTCTGGCAGATGCGCCTCGTTGAGCAGCGAGCCGACATTGAGGCGGATATCCTTGGCGAAATCCGGGAGCGTCCCGGCAAATTCCTTGAGCGACATGGGTTCTACTTTCTAACGCCCCTCCCGCTTGCGGAAAGGGTTGGGGGTGGGTCTGACATGAAAAAGGAGGGCGCGTCTGCTGACACGCCCTCCCATCGACCGGCATGCCGGCATCGAGATGCGTCCCGCGCATCTCTAAATCATGCGGGGCATGACTTACCCCGGCATGACGGCCGATCCCTCCCGCGAGCGGGAGGGGGGACTTCACTTAAGCTGCGAGCTGGAGGACGTCGTCGCCCTTGTTCCAGTTGCACGGGCACAGCTCGTCGGTCTGCAGCGCGTCGAGCACGCGGAGCGTCTCGGCGGGGTTGCGACCGACGTTGAGGCCGTTGACCTGGACCGCCTGGATGACGTTGTCCGGATCGATGATGAAGGTCGCGCGGAATGCGACATGCTCGTTCTTGTCGAGAATGCCGAGCTGCGCGGCGAGCACGCCGCCGTTATCCGCGAGCCACGGGAAATCCGCCGCCGCGAGATCGGGGTCCGACTTGCGCCAGGCGAGGTGGACGTGCGCGGTGTCGGTCGATGCGCCGATGAGCACCGCATCGCGGTCCTCGAAGTCGCCCTTCAGGCCGGCATAGCCGACGATCTCTGTCGGGCAGACGAAGGTGAAGTCCTTCGGCCAGTAGAACAGCACCTTCCACTTGCCGGGGAAGGCATCCTGGCTGAGCGTCTCGCCCGCCGGAAGCGCGCTGGTGCCCTGCTGGACAGGAACGGTGAAGTCGGGGAGCTTGTCGCCGATGGTCAACATGATGGGGCCTCCTGGTTGAATTGGGGCCTCGTCGACATCCTCAAACGTGGCGCTTGGCGCGCCATCTCGTTGGGAGCCTCATATAGGCCCTAGTCTTATCGATCCAAGTGGTTATTTATCCCCCAGTGATCGATTGGAGCAATGAGTGGCAACCTACCTACCGACGTTGAAACAACTGCAATATCTGGTCGCCCTGCAGGATCACGGTCATTTCGGGCGCGCCGCCGAATCGTGTTTCGTGACCCAATCGACGCTGTCGGCGGGGCTGCGCGAGCTCGAAACGCTGATCGGCGTAACG
The DNA here is from genome assembly GCF_000251145.1 of Sphingomonas sp. PAMC 26621. GTDB lineage: Bacteria > Pseudomonadota > Alphaproteobacteria > Sphingomonadales > Sphingomonadaceae > Sphingomonas. The sequence goes on from NZ_AIDW01000021.1 coordinate 135,785, forward strand.
CTGGTCGAACGTACCCGGCGAGTCGTGCGCTTCACGCCGCTGGGCGAACGGATCGCCGAGAAAGCGCGCAGGGTGTTGCGCGAGGCGGACGAGCTCGGCGACATGGCGCGCGCTGCGGGGCGCCCGTTGTCGGGCGAGATGCGGATGAGCGTCATCCCGACGATCGCGCCGTTCATGCTGCCGCGGATCCTGCCGCGCTTGCGCCGCGACTATCCCGACCTCAAGCTGTTCCTGCGCGAGGAGCCGAGCGGCCCGGCGTGCGAGGGGCTGCACCACGGTCGTGCCGATTGCGTGTTGCTGGCGCTCCCGTTCGCCTGCGGCGAGGTGGATTCGCAGGTGCTGTTCGACGATCGCCTGTTCATCGCGGGTGCGCCCGACGAGATGGGGGACGCGACCCGCGCCATGCCCGCCGCCGAGATCGACGAGACGCGGCTGCTGCTGCTCGAGGACGGGCACTGCCTCAAGGACCATGCGCTGTCGGCCTGTGCGCGCCCCGAATTGCGCGCCGAGGCGACGATGCTAGGGACGTCGCTCCATACGATCGTGCAGATGATCGACAACGGGCTCGGCCTCACGATGCTCCCCGAAATGGCGATCAAGGCGGGGATCCTCGACCATACCGGGCTGATCGCCCGCCCGCTCGATGCGGCGAGCCCGTCGCGGCGGATCGCGCTGGTCTGGCGGCGCGGATCGCCGCGTGAAAAGGACTTCCAGCTGCTCGCCGCTGCACTCGCCGAAGCCGCCTGACGAAACCATTTCGCCCCTCAACCGTATTTATCGGACGCAGCCCTTCGGGGTCGCGCCTGTTTTATTGGAGAGCCTCATGACCCTCAAGACCCCCCTGTACCTGACCGCGATGGCCGGCGTACTCGCGATCGGTACCGCCGCAACCGCGCAGACCGCACCTGCCGCCGCTCCGACCGCAGCAGCACCCGCAGGCCAGGCTGCCCCGGTGGCTCCCGCCGGCCAGACCGCCCCGGTCGCACCGACCGCAACGACCAACCCGACGGTCGGTGGTGCCGCGATGGACACGAGCAAGACGATCGTCGCCAACGCCTCGGCCGCACCCAACCTGTCGACGCTGGTATCGGCAGTGAAGGCAGCAGGCCTTGCGACGACGCTCGCAGGCCCCGGCCCGTTCACCGTGTTCGCGCCGACCAATGACGCGTTCACGCGCCTTGCACCCGGCACCGTCGACACGCTGATGAAGCCCGCCAACAAGGCGACGCTGGCCAAGGTCCTGACGTATCACGTCGTCCCCGGCACGATCACGCTGGCCGACCTGCAGCAGAAGGCAACCGCCGGTGGCGGCAAGGCCGTGCTGACGACGGTCGAAGGCGAGCCGCTGACGGTCGAGATCACCAATGGCGCGGTCCAGCTGACCGACGTCAACGGCAACAAGAGCTATGTCGAGACCCCGGACGTCCGCCAGTCGAACGGCGTCGTCCATGTCGTCAACGGCGTCGTCCTGCCGAAGCTGAACTAAGCCTTCCACCGCGCGGCGGCGGCATCGTCGCTGCCGCGCGGTTCTACCCAGCTCGTCTGGTCGCCGCGCGTTTCCTTTTTCCAGAACGGCGCTTCGGTCTTCAACCGATCGATCAGGAACGCACACGCCTCGAGCGCCGCGCCCCGATGCCGCGCGGCCGTGCCGACGAACACGACGATCTCCCCGGGATGCATGTCCCCGACCCGGTGCGTGATGCGCGCGCCGATCAGCTCCCACCGCGCGACTGACTGTTCGGCGAGCGCCTCGAGCGCGGCTTCGGTCGCGCCGGGATAATGTTCTAGCGCCAGGGTCGCCACGCCGTCGTCGCCGCGCACTAGCCCGACGAACGTTGCAATCCCCCCTGCCCCGGTCATGGAGATGGCCGCGAATTCGACGCCCGCGTCGATCACCGCAGGGCTTACCGTGACCGCGATCATCCGCCCGTCACCGGCGGAAAGATCGCGACTTCGCGGGCACTGCCGAGCGGCGCATCGAGCGGCACGAACGTCTGGTCGACCGCCGCGCGCAACCGCCCCCGGTCGACGAACGCCGCCGCATGGACCGCACTGTCCCGCGCGAGCCAGTCGATCAGGTCGGCAACGGTGGCCACGTCGGCGGGCGGGGAAACCGTCTCGCTCGCTTTCCCGATCCGTTCGCGCACCCAGGCAAAATACAGCAGTTCGATCGTCACGGTCAGTCCATATGCTTGAGGCCGACGCGCAGGTAATCCCAGCCCGTCACCAGCGTAAGCGCCGCGGCGCCCCAAAGGGTCCACAGGCCGACCTGATCGACCCACGGCGCGGCCGGCAGCGCGCCGCCGAGGATCAGCGCGCCGAGCGACACGAGCTGCAACGTCGTCTTCCATTTCGCGAGTTTCGAGACGGGCACCGACACCTGCAATTGCGCAAGGAACTCACGCAGCCCCGATACCGCGATCTCGCGCAGCAGGATCACGAGCGCCGCGATCTGGTGGATGCCCGGGATGATCGCGGGTTGCGCCCCGCGTGTGCCCACCAGCAGCAGGATGACCGCCGCGACCATGATCTTGTCCGCGATCGGATCGAGGAATACCCCGAGCTTCGAGACCGTCCCCTGCGTCCGCGCGAGATAGCCGTCGAAATAGTCGGTGATCCCCATCAGGCAGTAGAGCACGAACCCGGCGGCATAGCCGTCGATCCAGTCCGGCCACCACAGGAACCACGCGAGCAGGGGTATCGCGACGATCCGCGACAGGGTGAGGAGGTTGGGGAGCGTCAACACCCTGCTGCTCTAGCGGCGCACCGCCTCCGGCGAAAGCCCGTGCGATAATTCGCCTGCCCCAAAGGGTTTACCGAATGGCGGGTTGCCGCTTGCGGCAAGCCTGCGCTATGGACGGGGCTTATTCCGGCCATATCGAGGCAACGATCCCATCATGCTCAACGCGCTCGGCTTGCTGAAGGAGCGCCGTTTTCTGCCGTTGTTCGTCACCCAGTTCCTCGGTGCGTTCAACGACAATCTGTTCAAGACGGTGATGGTGCAATTCGCGATCTACAAGATCTTCGCGGATCCCAAACTGGAACAGAATTTTACGGCTTTGGCCACCGCCCTTGGCATTCTGCCCTTCTTCCTCTTCTCGGCGCTGGCCGGGCAGTTGGCGGATACGAACGACAAGGCCAAGATCATCCGGATCGTCAAGACCGCGGAGATCCTGATCATGGTGATCGGCGCTGGCGGATTGATGCTCGCGTGGACCGGCTTTGCGACGTTCGGCCTGGTGCTGATGCTGTTCGCGACGCTGTGCCTGGGCGTCCATTCGGCGTTCTTCGGTCCGATCAAATATGCGATCCTGCCACAGCATCTGCATGAGGACGAAGTGCTCGGCGGGACCGGACTGGTCGAATCGGCGACCTACCTCGCGATCCTGCTGGGGACAATCCTCGGTGGTTTCATGGCGGTGCAGCACGCGGCCATCGCGGTGCTCGCGGTCGCGATCGTCGGCTGGGCGGTGTCGCTCAAGGTTCCCCCCGCCGCGCGCGAGGGCAAGGAACTGGTCGTCAACTTCAACCCGTTCACGTCGTCCTGGCGGCTGATTTCGGGGACGATGCACATCCGGCGGCTGTTCCTCGCAATCTGTGCGATCAGCTTCTTCTGGACGATGGGGTCGATCCTCATCATCGTGTTCCTTCCGCTCGCCAAGAACGTGCTGACCGCGGACAAGCATGTCTTTACGCTGATGACCGCGCTGTTCTCGATCGGCGTGGCGGTCGGCTCGGTGCTGATCAACTCGCTGCTCAAGGGGCATACGTCGGCCAAATATGCGCCTGCGTCGGTGCTCGCGATGGGCGGGTTTGTCGTGCTGTTCTCGTTGCTGGTGCGCGGCTGGCCGGAAGCGCCGGTCGGGACGTTGTACGACCTGGCGAGCTTCATTGCGCTCCCGCGGGCCATCCTGCTCGTGCTCGTGCTGATGGGAATCGCGGTCACCGGCGGCATGTTCGTCGTCCCGCTTTACGCCTTCCTCACCACCACCGTCTCGAAGGACGAGACCGCGCGGACCGTGGCGGCGAACAATGTCGTCAACGCCGGCGCGATGACGGTCGGCGCGATCGGGGTGCAGGGCCTGACGCTGCTGGGCGTCTCCCCGGACAATCTGTTGCTCGTGGTCGCCGCGATGTGCCCGGTATCGGCGTGGATCGCGTGGAAGCTCCACGTCGCCTGCGACTGACCGGGCGGGTTCCCGGTCAATCCCCGGTCAGAAAATGAACGTGTAGAAGCACACGAAGAACGCCGAGAAGCTGAGGACGAACAGCCGCACGTCCGAATCGTCGCGCGCGCGGACGCGTGCGCTGCGCGCGGCGGCGACGGTCTGCCGGAAGGGATGACGGGCGGTTTGCGCGCGGAGCGGGAGAGTGCGTTGCATGGCAGCCAATTAACGCTTTGTTTACGATTTCGGCCAGAGCCAGTCGCGGTTAACGAGCGCGCCATAATGGGACTCGTATTGGCATCCCCGGACCTTCGATCCACGTGTCGCGGGAGCCACGACGCCTCGAAAGTTTCGTCGGGGCTGGCGTCGTTAACCAGACGTTGACCAAATCGGCCGTTAACCTGACGCATGTTGACGCGTATCCGTCTTTCCGATCATGCGCAGGCGTTCCTGCTTGGCTTCATCTTCTTCCTGGCGGCCGCAGCGTCGGTCAGCTTCGCGCGGTTCGATGGCGGCGTGGCCTATGTCTGGGGCGCGGCCGGGCTGTTGCTCGCGCGGCTGGTAACGCTGCCGCCGCGCCGTTGGGGACTGTCCTTGCTGTGGTGCGGCGTGGCATGCGTCCTTGAGATCGTAACCGTCGGGATCGGCTGGCGAAGCGTCCCGTTCCTGACCCCGGTCCTCCTGCTGGAGCCCGTCCTCGCCGCGTTACTGCTGCGCCGCGTGCTCGGGCGCGGATTCGATATCAACACCGTGCGCGGCATGGTGTGGTTCATCGCGCTTGCCGGGATCGTCGCGCCCGCCGTCTCGGGATTGTTTGCCGGTGCGGTCGTCGCGGTGTTCGTTCGCGCGCCCTTCTGGAGCAACTTCCTGCATTGGGTGGCAGCGCACGGTCTCGGTGCGGTAATGATCACGCCGGTTGCCGCGATCCTCTTTACCCGGACGACCAGCCTGCGCAGCCTGCGCTGGTGCCGAGCCGACTGGCTCGCCAACGCCGCGTTGCTGCTCACCGTCGGAGTGACCGCGCTGATCGTCTTCTATCAGAAGACGGCCCCGATCCTGTTCCTGCCATTGCTGCCGATGGTGCTCGCCACCGTCCGCGGGGGCCGGTTCGCGGCGATTGCCAGCATGGTCATCGTCGGAGTGAGCGGCGCGGTGCTGACCGCTTACGGGCGCGGACCGATCAACCTGGTGCCGGGGTCACCGGGAGAAAAGGCGTTGCTGCTGCAAGGCTATATCGCCTGCGCGGGATTGCTGGTGCTGCCGGTCGCGTCGCTGCTGACGCAATTGCGCATCATCGCCGACCGCTGGCGCGAAAGCGAGGCGCGCTATCGCACGATCGCCGACGCGCTGGGCGACGCGATCATCGACGTCGCCGCCGACGGAACCGTCCGCTACGCCTCCTCCGCGATCGCGGACATGACCGGACTGCCGTCCGACGCGGTGGTCGGCAGCCATGCGAGCGGCTTCGTATTCGAGGATGACCTGGCGGTGGTGGCGGCTGCGAACCGACAGGCACTTCAAGCCCCCGGGAAGCCGGTCATCGTCCAGTATCGCGGCCCCCGCGAAGAACCCGAGGGCCGCCGCTGGTTCGAGGCGTCGCTGCGCGCCGTCACCGCGCAGGGGGAGTCGCTCGGGATCGTCGGGTCGATCCGCGATATCTCGGAGCGCAAGCGTCTCGAACTGTCGCTGACGCGCGAGGCCCGGCTCGATCCGCTGACCGGCCTTGCCAACCGCCGCGCGTTCCTCGAGCAGCTCGAGCAGCGCTGCGACGCGACGCTGGCGGCGCGGTCCAGCGCGCGCGCCGGAAGCCTCGCGATCCTCGACCTCGATCATTTCAAGCGGATCAACGACGACTATGGCCACGCGGTCGGCGACATCGTGCTGCAGGCGGTCGCCAGCGAGGCGATGCGCTTCTGCCGCAGCCGCGACCTGGTGGCGCGGATCGGGGGCGAGGAGTTCTGTGTGATCTTCGGCGGGGCGTCGATGGCGGATGCGGAGGCGGCGGCAGACCGGCTGCGCGAGGCGATCCGCGCGCTGCGAATTCCGCTCGACAGCGGGCAGTCGATCAGCGTCACCGCCAGCATCGGTCTGGCCGAGATCGTGCCCGGCGGCACGGCGCTGTCGATCCTGAAGCGCGCCGACACTGCTTTGTATGAAGCCAAGCGCCATGGCCGCAACCGCCTCCGGATCGCGGCATGATCTAGCCCCGGGCGCTGATGCCGCACCGGACCGGCGGTCCCGATCGTTCCCGGCGCTCGGCTCCACAGCCACGGAAGGCGATGTCTCCCCGATTCGACACGCCTGGACCCCGCCTTCGCGGAAGGTTCGCAAAAGGCGCGCGAAAAACCGGACTTTGCGTTGGCGGCGCGGAAAAGACGACCTAAGCTCGCCCCATGACCACATCGCCACCCCGCCCCGCCTCACGCCCCGCCACACGCCACGCCACCCGCCTTGCCACGCTGCTTGCCGCGGGCATCGCGCTCCCCGTCTCGGCGCAGGTCGCGACCGACCCGGTACGGATCGAGCAGAGCGTCCGCACGCTCGCCTCGGACCTGTTCGAGGGGCGCGCGCCGGGCACGCGCGGCGAGGACCGGACGATCGGCTATCTCGTCGCGCGCTTCCAGGCGCTCGGGCTCGAGCCCGCCGGGCCTGACGGCGGATGGGTCCAGAAGGTCCCGCTGATCCACACGCGGTTGGGCACGCCGAAGACGTTGCGGTTCGATTCCCCCAAGGGCGCGCTTCCCGCCGAACAGGCGAAGGACATCTACGTCTCGACGATCCGCCCTGATGACGTCGCGAAGATGGCCGCCGCCCCGCTCGTCTTCGTCGGCTATGGCGTTACTGCGCCCGAGCGCCAGTGGGACGACTTCAAGGGTGCCGACCTCAAGGGCAAGGTCGCGGTGTTCCTGGTCAACGATCCCGACTTCGCGGCGGCCAAGGGCGAACCCGTCGCCGGGAAATTCGGCGGGCGCACGATGACCTATTACGGCCGCTGGACCTACAAGTTCGAGGAAGCCGCGCGGCGCGGCGCGATCGGCGCGCTGATCATCCATGATACCGCGGGCGCGGGCTATGGCTGGAACGTCGTCGTCAGCAGCGGCGGCGAGAATTACGATATCGTCCGCGATCCGTCCAAGCTGACCAGCGTCGCACTCCAGGGCTGGATGGCGAACGATTCAGCGACGCGCGTGTTCGCCGCCGCCGGGCTCGACCTCGCGCAGCTTCGCGTCGCGGCGCGCAAGGCGGACTTCCGCCCGGTGACGCTCAAGGGCGTGACCTTCACCGCCGACGTGCCGGTCGCGCAGGAACAGGTCGCGAGCTACAACGTCCTCGCGCGTATCCCCGGGAGCGAACGCCCCGACGAAGCGGTGATGTTCGGCGCGCATTGGGACGCCTATGGCGCGGGCAAGCCCGACGCGCAGGGCCGCATCTACCGCGCGGGCGCGAACGACGATGCGCTCGGGATCGCGGGCCTGTTCGAGATCGCGCGCAATCTGAAGGCCGCGCCTGCCCCCAAGCGATCGGTAGTGTTCGCCGCCTGGACCGCCGAGGAGCGCGGGCTGCTCGGGTCCGAATATTATGCGACGCATCCGACCGTGCCGATGGCGAAGACCGTCGCCAACCTGACGATCGACATCCTCCAGACCGCCGGGCTGGCGAAGGACGTCGTGCTCGTCGGCGCAGGCCAGAACAGCCTCGAGGGTGACATGGCGCGTGTCGCGGCGACGCAGGGGCGGCACCTGACGCCCGAGGGCCTGCCCGAGCGCGGGCTGTTCTACCGCGCGGACCATTTCTCCTTTGCCAAGCAGGGCGTGCCGACGCTGCTGCTGATGGGGATCGCGGGCGCGTCCGACCTCAAGCAGGGCGGGACTGCCGCGGGGCAGGCCTGGATCGATGCCTATACCGGGCAATGCTACCACCAGGCCTGCGACGCGTGGAGCAAGGACTGGAAGCTGGACGGCGCGGTGCAGGACATCGACCTGATCGGGACGATCGGCGCACAGCTCGCCAATTCGAGCGTCTGGCCCGAGTGGAAGGCAGGGTCCGAATTCAAGGCGATCCGCGACAAAAGCCGACCGTCGCGGTGATGTGGTGGGGCAGGAACGTCCTGCCCCCGGTAGCATTGGAGGGGTAGCGCTTGGGCACTCCCCCTCCCGTTCGTTTCGAGCGTAGTCGAGAAACCCGGCACCACCTCAGGTTTCTCGACTACGCTCGAAACGAACGGATTGGGATGGTTCGGCGTCCCCAATGCCAAGGATCCCGTTTATGCGCCGTGCCTCCGCCCTACTCTTGCTCGCGACCCTCGGCACATCAGGTGCCGCCGCACAGGCGCCCACCCCGACCAAACCGCTCGGCGCGAACCTTGAACAGTTCGACTATCCCTACCCGGTCCACTGGTATGAAGTGCAATCGCAGGGCGCGCCGGTCCGCATGGCGTATCTCGACGTGCCGCCGTCAGGCAAAGCCAACGGCCGCACCGTCGTCCTGCTCCACGGCAAGAATTTCTGTGCGGCGACGTGGCAGGACACGATCGCCGCGCTGGTAACCGCGGGCTATCGCGTCATCGCGCCCGACCAGATCGGCTTCTGCAAATCCTCCAAGCCCGAAGGCTATCAGTACAGTTTCCAGGCGCTTGGCGCGCTGACGCGGGGGCTGCTCGACCAGGCGGGGGTCGGCAAGATCACGCTGGTCGGCCATTCGACCGGCGGGATTCTCGGCGCGCGGTTCGCGCTGCAATATCCCGACCGGGTCGAGCAGCTCGTGCTCATCAACCCGCTGGGTCTCAACGATACGTTGGCGCAAGGCGTGCCCTATACCGAGCTCGGCGCGCTCCGGCAGGAGGAAGCCAAGACCGACGCGGCGTCGATCAAGGCGTATCAGTTGCGCAATTACTATCACGGTGCGTGGCGCCCCGAATACGACCGCTGGGTCGCGATGCTCGCCGGGCAATATGCCAGTCCCGACGGGGCGATCGTCCGCGATGCGCAGGCACGGCTGTCGGACATGATCGAGACGCAGCCGGTCGCCGCCGAACTCGCCCGGCTCGCGCCCCCGGTCTCGCTGATCATCGGCCAGCGTGACCGCACCGCGTTCCGCGCGAACAGTGCCCCCACGGCGATGCGCGAGCGTGTCCAGACCGTCCCGCAAGCTGCGGAAGATGCGGCGAAACGTATCCCCGGCGCGCATCTCGTCCGGATCGCGGGTTCGGGCCATGCGCCGCAGGTGGAAGATCCAGCCGGCTTCAACGCGACGTTGCTGGCGGAACTGCGCAGCCCGCCGACGCGGTAAAGCCTCACAATCCCCACCGTTCGTTTCGAGCGAAGTCGAGAAACCCGGCACAGCGCTGGCTTCTCGACTTCGCTCGAAGCGAACGGATGGGGCGAGTACGTCACACTGCCGGGCTGATCCGCCAGTAGGTCGCGTAGCGATCATGCGCGACGCGGTGATACGGGACCAGCCGAACCACCGTCCGGTCCGCCGCCGGGATCGTGAATTCGAGCGGACCGTCCGCCTTGCGCACCTGCGCGGCGAGCGTCGCCGGGTTCCCCACCAGCGTCGGCACGGTGACGAGCCCGGCGTTATACTCGCCGTATTTCCGTTCGTTGACGATCACGTCCGCGCCGGGCGCGAGACCTTCCCGCCCGAGCACCCCGGCCAGCACCATCGGCCCATAGCTGAACGCGACGATATCGGGCGCGGCCGGGGCCTGATCGGGAACGACCTCCATCGCCAGTCGCAACTCGACGGTGTCGCCACTGTGCCACGTCCGCGCGAGCTTCACATAGCTGCCGGGAGTATCCGAACGCGCCGCCTCGACCCCGTTGACCAGCACGATCGCGCTTCGGCTCCAGCGCGGATGGCGTAACTGGAGCGTCACGTCGGTCGGGCGCTCGACGGTCCAGTGCAGCGTCGTCGTCGGTGCATCGGGGAAGCGCGTTTCCTGCCGCAGCGCGACGCCCTTCTCGCGCCACCGCACCGCGGACGGAACGAACAGGTTCACGTACAGCGCCTTGTCATCGTGGAAGTAGATCGAATCGCGGTACTTCACGTGGTTTTCCATCCCCGTGCCGGTGCAGCACCAGAAGGAATGCTCGGGCGTGTGGTACAGCTTCATGTACCCCGGCCGTGCGCCTTGGAAATAGGTCACCATCCCGGTGTCGGGGTCCTGCGACGCGAGGATCCCATTGTAGAGCGTGCGCTCGTAATAATCCGCATACTCGGCCTGCGGATCCTGCAGGAACAGCGCGCGGGTCAGCTTGAGCATGTTGTGCTGGCCGCACGTCTCCGAGCCCTTGGCCGAGAAGACGTGCTTGTCGAACTCCGCCATCGGGAAGAAATGCTCGTTGTCGCCGTGCCCGCCGGTCGCGAACGAACGCGTCAGCGCGACCGTCCGCCAGAAGAATGCCGCCGCCTCGTGATAGTGCGGCGTGCCGGTCGCCTCGAAAACGCGCTGGAAACCGACGATCTTGGGGAGCTGCGTATTGGCGTGAAGCCCGTCGAGCTGGTCACGCCCGGCGGCGAGCGGCGTCAGCAGCGCCTTGTGCGAGAAACGCTCGGCCATCGTCCGGTAGTCGGGGTTTCCCGTCATCAGATACAGGTCGGCGAAGACCTCGTTCATTCCGCCATGTTCGGTCTCGAGCATCGTCTCGAACTGCGCGTCGCTCAGCGGGCGAGTCGCGACGACCGCCCAGTCCGCCAGTCGCAGCAGCACCGCGCGCGATTCCGCGCTGTCCGCCAGCAGTGTGGCGTCGCGCAGGCCAGCGAAGACCTTGTGCAGTGTGTACCACGGCACGCCGGTGATCGCGTCCCCGCGCAGATGCGCAGCGACCAGCGCCGGCCCCTTGGGAAACGCACAGACGAGGCCGGACTTGGCCGCATCCTGACACGCGGCAAGCTCGCGCGCGATATGGTCGATCCGTTGCCGGAACGCCGGCTTGCGCGTAGAGCGATAGGCGAGCGCGCACGCCGACAGATAATGGCCGAGCGTATGCCCCTGACAATTGATGTCCGCCCAGATCGGATCGGATTCCCACCCGCCATAGACCGCGGCCTTCGGTTTCAGCCCGGCGTTGACTCGGAAGGCGTGGAGCATCCGGTCGGGATCGAGGCTGAGCAGATACGCCTCGGTCTTGCGCTGCGCGTGGAGGAAAGGCCCCTCGCCAAGATCGACGTCCGCCAGATCGAACGGCTGCAACCCCGTCGTGCCGAGCGCACGCGGCGTAAGCGGTTGTGCGGCGACACCGGGTGCGCCGGCGATCAGCGCGCCGACCCCCGCGCTCGCAAGGAACGCTCTGCGCGAAGGTCCTGCGCAGCAACCACCGTCCGACACCGCATCTCTCCCGTCAGGCTTCTTATAGTCTGACTATAGCGATATCAGATCTTGTGTCAGCCCCCCCCTACGGCCGGCCTCACCCAGGGCTGTGGAACCCGAAGATTTTCTTTAGCGGGAGTTTCGCTGCACGACGCTAGGAGGGGTTCGGGCTCGAAAGCCCGGGATGATCTGCTTTGAAAGCTCGGACATGGCGACACAGGTTAGGGATGAGACGGCGGCCGCAGCATCGGTGGCAACGCTGACCCATCTGGAACGGCTCGAAGCCGAGGCGATCCACATCCTGCGCGAAGTCGTTGCGGAGGCCGACAAGCCGGTGATGCTCTATTCGGTCGGCAAGGACAGCGCGGTGATGCTCCACCTCGCGCGCAAGGCGTTCTACCCGTCGCCCCCGCCCTTCCCGTTGCTGCATGTCGACACGACCTGGAAATTCCAGGAAATGTACAAGCTGCGCGACCGCATGGCGGCTGAAAGCGGAATGGATCTGCTGGTCCACCGCAACCCGGACGCGATCGAGCGCGGGATCAACCCGTTCGATCACGGTGCGCTCCACACCGACCTGTGGAAGACCGAGGGGCTCAAGCAGGCGCTCACCCACTACGGCTTCGACGCGGCGTTCGGCGGCGCGCGCCGCGACGAGGAGAAATCGCGCGCGAAGGAACGGATCTTCTCGTTCCGCACCGCCAGCCAGGGCTGGGACCCCAAGAACCAGCGCCCCGAGCTGTGGAACCTCTACAACGCCCGCAAGGCCCGGGGCGAAAGCATCCGCGTCTTCCCGATCTCCAACTGGACCGAGCTTGACGTCTGGCAATATATCCAGCGCAACGCGATCCCGATCGTCCCGCTGTATTTCGCCGCCCCCCGCCCCACGGTCGAGCGCGACGGGATGCTGCTGATGGTGGACGACGACCGCTTCCGGCTGCTCCCCGGCGAGACGCCCGTGCTGCGCTCGATCCGTTTCCGCACGCTCGGCTGCTATCCGCTGACCGGCGCGGTCGAGAGCAAGGCCGCCACGCTCCCCGAGATCATCCAGGAAACGCTGCTCACCACCACGTCCGAACGACAGGGCCGCGCGATCGACAAGGATGCGGGCGGCGCTGGGATGGAGAAGAAGAAGCAGGAAGGGTATTTCTGATGGCCACCACCGCTGTGGAGCAGGTCTACCAGGCCGAAGCGCTGATCGCCGAGGATATCGACGCCTATCTCGACCGGCACCAGCACAAGACGATGCTGCGCTTCATCACCTGCGGCTCGGTCGACGACGGCAAGTCGACGCTGATCGGGCGGCTGCTCTATGATTCGAAGATGATCTTCGAGGATCAGCTCGCCGCGCTCGAGTCGGATTCGAAGCGGGTCGGCACGCAGGGGCAGGAGATCGACTTCGCTTTGCTCGTCGATGGCCTCGCCGCCGAGCGCGAACAGGGCATCACGATCGACGTCGCCTATCGCTTCTTTTCGACCGAGAAACGCAAGTTCATCGTCGCCGACACGCCCGGGCACGAGCAGTACACCCGCAACATGATCACCGGGGCGTCGACCGCGGACCTCGCGGTAATCCTGATCGACGCGCGCAAGGGCGTGCTGACGCAGACCCGGCGGCATTCCTATCTGGCGCATCTGATCGGCATCAAGAACCTTGTGGTGGCGATCAACAAGATGGACCTGATCGGCTACGACCAGGCACGCTACGACGCGATCCTCGCGGACTATCGCAGCTTCGCCGACAGCATCGGGATCACGGCGTTTACGCCGATGCCGATCTCGGGATTCAAGGGCGACAATATCTCGAACCCGTCCGGGAACATGCCGTGGTACACCGGCCCGACCCTGATGGAGCACCTCGAAACCGTCGAGCTCGGCGTGGACGAGGACCGCGCGGGCGATTTCCGGATGGCGGTGCAATGGGTCAACCGGCCCAACCTCGATTTCCGCGGCTTCTCGGGCCAGATCGCGCGCGGCACGGTGCGGCCGGGCGATGCGATCCGCGTCGTTCCGGGCGGCAAGACGTCGACCGTCACCCGGATCGTCACGCTCGACGGCGATCTCGACCAAGCCGTCGCGGGCCAGTCGGTCACGCTCTGCCTCGCCGACGAGATCGACTGTTCGCGCGGGCAGGTCATCGCAGCCGCCGACGCGCCGCCCGAAACCGCCGACCAGTTCGAGGCGACGATCGTGTGGATGGATGACACGCCGCTCGTCGTCGGCCGCTCCTACTGGCTCAAGCTCGGCACGCAAACGGTGTCCGCGACGGTGCGCGAGCCGAAATATCAGGTCAACGTCAACACGATGGAGCATCTCGCCGCCAAGACGCTCGAATTGAACGCGATCGGCGTGGCGGAACTCCAGACCGATCGCGCGATCGTGTTCGAACCCTATGCGCACGACCGCACGCTCGGCGGGCTGATCCTGATCGACAAGCTCACCAACGCGACGGTCGCGGCGGGGATGCTGCACTTCTCTCTGCGGCGCGCGCAGAACGTCCACTGGCAGGCGACCGACATCGGCCGCGACGCGCATGCCCGGCTCAAGAACCAGACGCCGCGCGTTTTGTGGTTCACCGGCCTGTCGGGCGCGGGCAAATCGACCATCGCGAACGAGGTCGAGAAGCTGCTCAACCTGATGAACCGGCACACCTTCCTGCTCGACGGCGACAATGTGCGGCACGGGCTAAACAAGGATCTCGGCTTTACCGAGGCGGACCGGATCGAGAATATCCGCCGCGTCGGGGAGGTTGCCAAGCTGATGACCGATGCCGGGCTGATCGTGCTGACCGCATTCATCTCGCCGTTCCGGGCGGACCGCGACATGGTCCGCGCGATGCTCCCCGAAGCAGAGTTCGTCGAGATCTTCGTCGACACCCCGCTCGAAGTCGCCGAGCAGCGCGACGTCAAGGGCCTGTACAAGAAGGCGCGCGCGGGCGCGCTCAAGAACTTCACCGGGATCGACAGTCCGTATGAGCAACCGCTCCACCCCGACATCCGCGTCAACACGGTGGAGATGACCCCGGTCGAAGCCGCCGAGTTCATCGTCCGCCAGATCCTGCCGCTCAAATGAGCGAAGCGATGACCGATGGCGCGCTTGCGGCGCATCTCGCACAGGTAACCGGCGCGTTGCTGCTGACGGTCCGGGAGTCGCGGATGTGTTCGGCGCACACGCTCGGCAAGGCTGGCGACCAGACCGCGAACCAATTCCTCATCCACGCGCTGCGTGAGCAACGACCCGACGACGGCCTGCTATCGGAAGAAGAAAAGGACTCGCCCGACCGGCTTTCCCGCGAGCGGGTGTGGATCGTCGATCCGGTCGACGGGACGCGCGAATATGGCGAGGGGCGGTCCGACTGGGCGGTGCACGTCGGGCTCGCGATCGACGGCGTCGCGACGGTCGGCGCGGTCGCGTTGCCGGGTCTCGGCGTGACGGTGAGAAGCGACGCGCCCCCCCCGCTGCTGCCAATGCAGACGCCGCTGCGCATGGTCGTCAGCCGCTCCCGCCCCGCGGCCGAGGCGATCTCGGTGGCGACCGCGCTGGGCGCGGTGCTCGTGCCGATGGGGTCTGCCGGTGCGAAGGCCATGGCGGTCGTGCGCGGGGAAGCGGAAATCTACCTCCACACCGGCGGGCAATATGAATGGGACAGTTGCGCGCCGGTCGCGGTCGCCGCGGCGGCGGGGCTGCATGTCAGCCGGGTCGACGGCTCCCCGCTCGTCTACAACCGGCGCGACGTCTACATGCCCGACCTGCTGATCTGTCGCGCCGAACTGGTGCCCGCAGTGTTTGCGGCGTTGCGCGGGCGTCCGGCTGACAACCCCGTCGGCTGACGTCCCTCCCCGGCCGTTTCCGCCAGACCTCGGCTCCCGCCAGACGCCAGACGTCACGGCGGACATGTCCGCCGCGCCCCGACATTGCTGGATCGAAGCGCGGCGGTCACGCCCCGTCAGGTCGCATGCCGATCAGGCGATATCGATCTTGTCCTGGGTGCGCAGGTCGAAATCGCTCGAGTCGTGCCGCTCATGCAGTTGCTCGGACGGCGCGCCGGTGAAGCGGTTCACGATCCTTCCGCGCTGCACCGCCGGGCGCGCGGCGATGGCGGCCACCCAGCGCTGGACGTTGGTATATTCGTGCAGCGCCAGGAACTCCGCCGCATCCCCGTAGAACTGGCCCAGCGCGACGTTGCCATACCAGCACCACACCGCGATGTCGGCGATCGTATAGTCGTCACCCGCCAGATAGGGCGTTTCCGCCAGTCGCCGGTCGAGCACGTCGTACTGACGCTTGGTCTCCATCGCGAAGCGGTCGATCGCATATTCGATCTTGGTCGGCGCGTAGGCGTAGAAGTGGCCGAAGCCCCCGCCGAGATAGGGCGCGCTGCCCATCTGCCAGAAGAGCCACGACAGCGTCTCCGCGCGACCGGCCCGATCGGTCGGCAGGAATGCCCCGAACTTTTCGGCCAGATAGGTCAGGATCGCCCCGGATTCGAACACACGGATCGGCGTGGGCTCCGAACGGTCGAGCAACGCCGGAATCTTGGAGTTGGGATTGACCGCGACGAAGCCGCTGCCGAACTGATCCCCTTGGTCGATGCGGATCGGCCAGGCGTCATATTCGGCCCCCTCGTGCCCCAGTGCGAGCAGCTCCTCGAGGAGGATGGTCACTTTCTGGCCGTTGGGCGTGGCCAGGGAATAGAGTTGCAAGGGGTGCCGGCCGACCGGAAGGTCCTTGTCGAGCGTGGCCCCGGCGATGGGGCGGTTGATGGCGGCGAACTGCCCGCCGTTCGGTTTGTCCCAGGTCCACACCTTGGGGGGGCTATATTCCGGCTGATCAGACATGATGTACTCCTGATGATGGGTCACGATATGGTGTCGAGATTGAGTCGCCGGTAGACCTCGCGCTGCTCTAGCCGACCTTGAGGGCGCTGGTCTTTGCGGCCGGGGTCCGGTCCGCTGGGCGCGCGTCGAGCCCGGCAAAGCAGCGCGAGAGACCGGGCAAGGCGGTCGCGAAACTAGCCAGGGCCCGCGCGATCAGAAGGTCGGCAAATTGAAGCAGCAGGAGAATCTCTATCGCATATGGGATATTCGCCTGCGCGAACGAAACAAGAATCGTCTCCGAAAAGCTGTAAAGCCGATGGGCCTGGCTGAGGGCGGCGTGTCCCATGCGACACCTATGCCGCTTTGCTGCGGGCGAGCGCCGACAGCGTGGCCGTGATCGCGGCGGGCTCGAGCCGGTTGCGATGATCGACATCCGTGTGCGCGAAGGCGATGCTCCCGCCCCGGTCGATGACGAAGGTTGCTGGCAGGGGAAGCACCCAGCTTTCGTCACCGTTGCGGTCCGGCAGCGCGTGGCCAAGGCTGGTGAAGATCGGCCGCAACGCGACGGGGAGGTCGAACGCGATCCCGAAGGATCGGGCGACGCGCGACCCCTTATCGCTCAGCACCGGGAACGCGAGGTCGTTCGTCTCGACCGTCTTCCGCGATTCATCCGGCGTCTGCGGCGAGACGGCGATCAGCGTCGCCCCCGCCGCCTCGAATTCGGGCAATATCGCCTGAAGGGCGCGCAGCTCGAGGTTGCAATAACGGCACCAGCCGCCGCGGTAGAAGCTCAGCACCACCGGGCCAGCGGCATGCGCATGGGATAGCTGCACGACACCCCCCCGTGCCTCGGTCAGCACGAAGTCCGGTGCCTGGTCGCCCGCCTTCACCGCGGTCTCGAAGATACCCGACCCACTCAGGGCGAGATCGGCCTGGAACATTGCCGCCGCGATCCAGGCTGGCATCGTCGTCAACAGATCGGCGTCGAGGGCGCGAAGTTCGGATTGGAGTGACATCGTGGATTCCTTCGGCGAACCGAGCCGTTCAGGCGTGGTGCGAAACGAGCAGCACCAGCGCGGTGAGCATGAAGCTGGAGAGGCCAGCCAGCGTCGGGGCGAACTTGCGGATGGCGGTTGCAGCATCGCGAGCATCGAAACCGGTGATCGTCATGGTCGGTCTCCCTGAGGGGTTCGGGGCCAGCCGGACTGCTCGCCTGCCACCTGAATGATCCCTTCACCGCTCAACCAGAAGGCGGGCTGAGGCGATATGATCTATGCAGAATTGGAATATACAGGGGCCGACGGACCGAGTGATCGCACCCGCTCGAAGCCTCCGCCAAGGTCGTGAATGCGCAGTCGATGCCCGCCCCGCTGCCTGAGAACGGCGCAAGGGCCTGCCCCCGTTCTCAATCGCCGCCGTTCCAGTGCCCAGCGTGCCGGATCATCCAGTGACGTGCCGCATCATCCGAATTTATCATTTCGTTGCGAAACGTCTGGGATCATCGCGACAAAACCGCACATGATGACAATCATGAACACTACAGCGATCGACCAGATTCTCGCAGCGCTCGCGGTGAACGTGAAAGAGTTCGCGGTCTGTGCCTTCACCACGACTTCGGCGATCGCGATCGAGCCGCTCGACAAGATAGAAGTTCATTTCGTGCTCGCAGGGACACTCTATCTCGGTCTGGAGGACGGTACCTTCATCACCGCGCCGACTGGCAGCATGGTCCTGGTGCCGGCGCATGTCAGCCAGGTGATCGGGGGGTCGGCAAGCCCCTCAGATATCTTCAGCCCTGAAGAGACGTGCAGCAAGCGGCGCGATGGCTTGATGCAGTATGACGCCACGACGGGAAGCGCGAGCAGCGTTCTCGTCGCCTGCGGTCAGATCAAGGCCGACATCGGCGGATCGTTCGGGCCGTTTGAAGGACTGAAAGCGCCGATCCATTCGCATATCGCCGACGAGCCGGTCGTCGGCGTCGCCTTCTCGACGATCCTTCGTGAAACGGGTGTCGCGTCCCTGGGAAGCAAGGCGCTGATCGGCGCGCTGATGAAGGCGTGCCTGATTCTGGCGCTGCGTCGCTCCGTCCAGGAGCTCGGCGCACGCAACGTCCTCCCCGGCCTGTTCGAGCGGCCGTCTCTGGCCCGGGCGGTGGCGCTCGTCGTCGAAGACCCAGCTTCCAGCCATAGCCTGACCGACCTCGCTCGCGCCGCCGGCATGAGCAGGTCCAAATTCGCAAAAGTCTTTGCAGAGACGTTGGGATCGCCACCGATGGCATTCGTGAACCATGCGCGCCTCGACAAAGCGCGGAACCTGCTTTTGTCGACCGAGCTTTCGATTGCCGACATCGCCCATCATGTTGGCTTCGCCAGCCGCAGCCATTTCAGTCGCAGCTTTCGCACCGCATTCGGCATCGATCCGACCCGGATGCGCCAGAGCGGGGAGGCCCGGGATGCGAGCTAATCCAGAGCCCTCGCCCCTCCGACCGGAATGCGTCCGACGGGGGTGCCGCTGCTCTGCGCGGGGGTTTGTTTTTGCCGGGGCTGTAACCGGCACGCTCGTCTGGCCGAACGACGGGACGTGCAACCCCGACCCCGCCTCGCGTCTCGACCATTCGCCGGTGCCGCGGCCCCGGCGCCGGGGAGCGCGTCGATGAGCGAGACCATTGACCAGTGGGGCCAGTTGATGGCTGCGGCCCAGGACGGGCATGCCGCCGCCTATCGCCGGCTTCTCGACGAAGTCCGGCATTGGCTTAAGGGCTTCTATGCGCGCCGCCTTCCCCCCGCGATGGTGGACGATGCCGTTCAGGAAACGCTGATCGCAATCCATGAAAAGCGCCACACCTACGATCCCGGAAGGCCGTTCAAGCCGTGGCTGATGGCTGTCGCCCGGTACAAGTGGATCGATCGCCTGCGGTCGATGAGCCGCTCGAGAACGGAGGAGCTGCCCGAGGAGATTGCCGTCGACGACCACGAGAGCAGCGTGACCAGCTCGATCGTCCTGGCACGCTTGATGACCGAGTTGAAACCCGCCCAGGCCGAAGCCATTCGGCTCGTGAAGATCGAGGGTTTTTCGGTCGAGGAGGCTTCCGAGAGGACCGGCCAGTCCGGATCGTTGATCAAGGTGAACATTCATCGCGGGCTGGCGCGGCTCGCCGCGATTGTTCAGAAGCAAACCGATGTCGAATGATGCACTGATCGATACGCTGGTAGACGATCTTCGTCCGGTACGCTGGCCGAAGTTCGGCCCCAGGATTGTCATCCTCCTCGCTCTGGCGATCATCGAACTCGTCGCTTTCCTCGCGCTCGGCACGTTGCGGACCGATATCGGCGCAGCGCTCGGTCGCGCCGCCTTCTGGTGGAAGATGGCGGGGCTCGGCATTCTCGCGATCCTTGGCATCGGCGTAGCCTTGCGGTCCTTCAGCCCGGTGTCCTCACCACGAAAGGGGCTTCGTCGCTGGGCGCTTGCGCTTGCGGGGATCGTCCTTGCCGGCGCTTTGCTCAATTTTGCCGGCCTCGGCCTGGAGGGACTGATGGGGCGACTGATGTGGCGGATGGGTGTCGAATGCCTGACCGTGATGACGGTCCTTTCGGTTCCACCCGTGATTGCGCTCGGATATATGATGCGCCGCGGCGCACCCACCGATCATGCGGCAAGCGCAGCCGCCGTCGGCGTTGCCGCGGCGGCGTGGGGCGCCTTCATTTTCGCGTTCCACTGCCCGAGCGACGATCCCCTCTATATCGTATTCTGGTACGCCCTGGGCTGCCTCGCCATTACGTTGCCGACGCGTGCCCTCCTCCCCTTGCTGTCACGCTGGTAGGATCGGCCGACGGGCGCGCGCCGCCCCTGTTCGGGCGACGGGCGCGCAAGGCACCGTTGGCGGATCACGGACGAAGATGTCATCGCGACGTCGGGAAGTGCCGGTTCAGGTTCCAGACCGACGGCGTTGACGACTGAAGCCGTGCCTTCCATAGGGCGCGCGACGGCGATGGATTTCCGCCGGGCGATGGGGCCGAACCGCTCTGGCAAGAGCTGATGATTCCTACTTGGCGCCGCAAGGCAGCAAGGAGGAATCGTGTACGCTCGCTTTCGTACTCTCACTGGCCGGCTGAACGTCTCGGCGTTCGCGCGTACCCGCCACGGTCATGCCATCTCCATCATGCGCTGGGCGCTGGTCCTGGTCCCGATGGCTGCTCTCGTCGGGACGCTCTGCGCGACCTTCTTGTGGAGCCTCGACGCCGTTACCCGACTGCGCTTTGCGTGGCCCTGGCTGCTCTACCTGCTGCCGCTGGGCGGCTTTGTTGTCGGGCTGCTCTACCACCTGACCGGCCAATCGGTGGAGGGCGGCAACAACCTGATCGTCGACCAGATCCATGAGCCGGGGGGCGGGGTGCCACTGCGGATGGCACCGCTGATCCTCTTCGGTACGGTGATGACGCATGCGTTCGGCGGTTCGGCCGGGCGTGAAGGCACCGCTGTCCAACTGGGCGGAAGCGTGGCCAGTGGCTTTGGCCGCGCGCTCAAACTCGATGCGGACGGCACCCGTGTCCTACTGATGGCGGGCATCGCGGCCGGATTCGGCGCGGTGTTCGGTACGCCGATCGCCGGCGCGGTCTTCGCGCTGGAGGTGCTGGCAATCGGGCGCGTCGAGTATCGCGCGCTGGTGCCATGCCTGGTCGCGGCGCTCGTCGGTGACTGGACGTGTCTCGCCTGGGGCATCCACCACGGCGTCTACCGGATCGACGCGCTGGTGCCGGTCGATGCGTTGCTCGTCGCGAAGGCCGCTGTTGCCGGGGTGGCGTTTGGGCTGGTCGGCCTTGCCTTTGCGGAAGCCAACCATGCGCTCGGCGCATGGCTCAAGCGGCGCGTGCCTTATGGTCCGATGCGCCCGGTCATCGGCGGAATTGCGGTCATCGCGCTGGTCTCCGTGATCGGCACGCGCGACTATCTCGGCCTTGGCACGCTGGCGGCGATGCCTGATGGCCTCACCATCGCCAGCTTCTTTGGACCTGACACCCACCCGTGGAGCTGGGCGTTGAAACTGCTGTTCACGGTCGTAACGCTCGGTACCGGCTTCAAGGGTGGCGAGGTAACGCCGCTGTTCTTCATCGGCGCGGCACTCGGCAACGCGCTTGCCCCCCTGTTCGGCGTCCCGACGGGCGTGTTCGCCGCGCTTGGCTTCGTCGCGCTCTTCGCCGGTGCCGCCAACACCCCCCTCGCCTGCACCTTCATGGGCATCGAGCTGTTCGGTGCAGCCTATGCCGTGCCGATCGCGGTGGCCTGTTTCGTCTCCTACCTCTGCTCGGGCCACAGCGGCATCTACCTGTCGCAGCGGGTCGCCGTGCCGAAGGTGTCGGCGACCGGTCTTCCTCCGAACGCAACCCTGCGCGACGTGCGGGCGCGCCGCGCCAAATCCGATCCCGTCGGGCGTTAGCCGTTGCGATTATCCGGCACGGGCGTCGATCGCGCCGATGACGCGCGAGCCAATCTTGCGACGGAATGTGACCGGTTCCTTGTGCACGATTCCGAACGCAACACGGGGCCGGGCGTTGGACAACCATCCCGGCTGGAGCTTCAGGCAACGCCCCCCGTGCAGCGACAGCGAGTTTGAAGACGCGCAAAACCGCCCGGCAGCGTTACGGTGCCGGACGGTTTCGTGCGTAAGGGGGTGGCCGCGCGCTCAGCTCGCCGTCGGGGTGAGGCTACCGCCCATCTTTGCGCACGACTTGGCGGAGATGTCCTTGAAGCCCTGGCCCTTGCAGTCGTTCTGGCCCTTGCAGTCATGAGTGCCCGACTTGCAGTCCGACTGGCCCTTGCAGGAATTGACGCCGTAACAGGGCTGCACCTTGCCCGAAGCGTGCGCACCAGCAGCCTGAGCCGGGCTTACGGAAGCGACACCGGCGAAGGCGAGCATGGCGGCGGCAGACGCGATGGCAGCGCCGGTCTTGAAGGTCTTCATAGCAAACTCCTGGATTGAGACGTTGTCTTGCCGAGTGGCGCCCAAGATTTCGCCACCCGAATACGGCCGGTTACAGGCCGGGCATGAAATCTATTCCTTGGATCATCGTGTAACCGCGACGCCTGTTCGGGCGGAGACGTCGGCATGGTCCGACCCCGTCAGCCTCCCGGACCATCGTGCGGCGTCCCGTCCTTGGGGCGCCGTACGTGAGGCGGACTGGAGACTTTACATGAACACGCGTTCCACCACCGCAATCAGCGCCCTGCTTCTTGCGTCCCTTGCCGCGGGTGCCACCACGGCAGCGCACGCTCAGGCAAGCAAGCCGATGGAAAAATGCTACGGTGTCGCCAAGGCCGGCAAGAACGACTGCAAGGCTGGCGCGGGCACAACCTGCGCGGGCACTTCGAAGATCAACTATCAGAAGGATGCCTGGAAGCTCGTACCAGCCGGCACCTGCGCCAAGATCAAGACTCCCGGCGGCTTCGGCTCGCTCACCCCCGGCGCCTGAGGCGCGGTCGGATGATCATGACCGCAGGCCTGGGCTTCAAGCTCGAGCATCTCGATGAAGCGTTGACCGCGCGAAACCCGGGCCTGTGGTTCGAGGTGCATGCCGAGAATTATATGGTCGATGGGGGGCCGCGGCTGCGCGCGCTTGCCGCGCTCGCGGAGCGCTTTGCGATCTCGCTCCACGGCGTCGGCCTCTCGCTGGCGTCGGTGGAACCCCCTGCCGCAGATCACCTCCGCAGGCTGCGCACCCTCTCCGACCTGATCCGCCCGACCGCCATTTCCGACCATCTCGCATGGCAGAAGTGGGCGGGTGCGCATCACGCCGATTTCCTACCCTTTCCGCGAACGCGCCAGGCGCTCGACATCACCGCGGGCAACGTCGCGCGCGTGCAGGACGCGCTCGGTCGTTCGATCTTGGTCGAAAACCCCTCGCTCTATGTCGATCTGCCTGGTCACGACCTCGACGAGGCGACCTTCCTCGCGGAATTGGCGGCGCGTACGGGATGCGGTCTGCTGGTCGATGTGAACAACATCTTCGTCAGCGCCGCGAACCTGCGTTTTTCACCGGAGGCCCGGATCGACGCGATCCCGGCCGCGATCGTCGGCGAAATTCACCTGGCCGGCCACCGACCCGACCCCGACCCTGCGAGCGGGTTGCTGATCGACAGCCACGATGCGCCGGTCTCCGACCCCGTCTGGCTGCTCTATCAGCGCCTGATCGACCGCATCGGCGCGCGTCCGACCCTGATCGAACGCGACGATGAAATTCCGCCCTTCCAGACGCTGATGCTGATGCTGGAGCGCGACCGCGCCCACCGCCTGCTCGAGCAGAGGATGTCGATCGATGCGTGACGCCGCCGAGTTTCAACACGCCTTCGGCACGATGCTTGCCGCCCCGGATCCGCCGAACGACCCGGCAATGCGGCGCGCGATCGCAATCCACCGCAATACCGCGCGCAAGGCGGCAAGCGACGCGCTGTTCGCCAATTATCCCGTGACGGCGGCGATGGTGGGAGACGAGGCGTTCTCCGCCTGCGCCGCGTCCTATGTCGAGATCGCGCCGCCACGCGAGCCCCGGCTTTGCCTTTATGGCGAGCGGTTCGGCCCCTTCGTCGACGTCTGGACGCCGTTCGCAGAGGCGCCGTATCTCGGCGCAGTCGCCGGGCTCGAGCGTCTCGTGACCGAGGCGCTGTTCGCAGCAGACCAGCCGCCGCTGGACGCAGCGGCACTTGCGCGGGGCATCGACCCGGAAGCCGCCCTGCTGTGGCATCCTGCAACGCGGATCGCGCAGGCATCCGTACCCGCTGCGAGCTTGTGGCGTGCGCACCAGCCCGACGCAGGACCCGACGCGTTCGACGCGATCCGCTGGGATCAGGAGATCGCGCTGGTCACGCGGCCGGGAGACGCGGTCGAGGTTCGCGTCATCGATGCGCCGACCCAGGCCTTCCTTGCGGGCAAGACGCTCGCCGAGGCCGCGACCGGTGCGTCACGCGACGGCGGAGACGTTGCGGCGATCTTCGCGCTGCTGCTGTCGGCCGGGGCATTCGTCCAAGACATTCGATGGGGAAAATGACATGAATCGCTATGCCCGTTTCTGCGCGCAGCTTGACCGGCTTCCCGGTTCGCTCCTGTTGCTGGTGGCACGCTTCGGCGTGGCGGCGGTGTTCTTCCTGTCGGGGCGGACCAAGGTCGACGGCCTGCTGCACATCACCGACAGCACGTACACGCTCTTCGAGACCGATTACAGGATCCCGCTGATTCCGCCGCACGTCGCGGCGCATCTGGCGACATATCAGGAGCATCTCTTCCCGATCCTGCTGGTGCTCGGGCTGTTCAACCGGGTTGCGGCCCTGGGCTTGCTCGGCATGACCACGGTCATCGAGGTGTTCGTCTACCCGGACGCGTGGCCGACGCACCTGAGCTGGGCGGGTCTGCTGCTTCCCATCATTTTTCGTGGCGGCGGGAAGATTTCGCTCGATCACCTGCTGGGCCTGGACCCGGCGCGCGAGCACAAGGCACGGGACTATGCCGCCGACTGATCGCCGTCACGCGCCGTGATCCGTTCGCGCAGTTTCGCCAACGGAGCGCGGTTGTCGAATACCGGCTCGCCATCGGCACCGGGTGAAACCCCGAGCTCCTGAAATAGGTCGACCAGGTTGGTCGACACGGCGGTTGTCGCGAAGCGGGTGTAGAGGTCGATCAGCGTGGTTGCCCCGATCGCCGCGTCTCCGACCGTCATCAGATGCTCGGGCGACCAGCTCGCCGTGTTGCCGCCGCTGACGGAATTGATCCGCCGAAGCGCGTCGCGGAGCGAACGGGTGCCATTCGTGGCCCGATAGATGCTGATCTCGGCGAGCAGCCAGAACAGCGCTCCGCCCCAATACAGGCGTCCCCAGGCTCGCGTCCCGTCCATGCCCGCGTCGCCGGCCTGCGGATTTCCCTGTGCCATGCCTGCGACCGCTTCCCTCCATACCGTTTCCGGCGAAAGCTGGCCGATCCGCGCGCGGGCGATCGGCTCGAGATAGGTGGCATTGCCTTCCTGCAGCCAAAGGGCGCGGCGGGGGAGATCGGGCAAGGCGCTATGGACCAGCTCGTGCACCAGCACCCAGTCACGGTCGAACGCCACGCGGCCGGCGTCCATGCCGACGTGGATCCGCGTCGCCGAACCCGCGTAGCCGTAGGTCGTGGCATGCCCGACGCGATCGCCAGGTTCGGCGATGATCAGCAAGCCATAATCGCGCACGGGAAACCTGCCGAAATAAGCCGTCAGCGCCATCGCCGCGGTGCGGATCCAGGACAGTACGGGTCCTCGCGCCAGCCCCGGAGCGCCATCGGCAAAGACGATGGTGATCGTCCCGCCGCCGATCTTGAGGTCCTGCCCGGGTTGGCTGCGCAGCGCGGCGTACACGGCATCGGGATCGTCATAGATGGGCGCGGTGCCCGCCCCGGCGAGCGACGCGCCGTTGGCGGCCACCGCACCCAGGCCAAGCAGGACGGCGCGTCGATCGATCCGGGCCATGCCTCACCGCACCACAAGAGCAGCAAACGTCCTGCCCTGGAAGGAATCGATATCACTAGCGACGCAGGGGGGCCTGAGCGCGCCCAGGCTAACCCGACGTGCTCGCTGCGCCTGAGGCGGTGCGGCGACGAACCTCCGGGCGGTCAACGGCAAGAAACGAGCGAGGGCCATGATCGGGCTTCCGGGATCGAGGAACGACTGGTGGACCGGTCGCAACGGTGTCAGCGTTACGCCTCAGCTCGCCTTGACGGCTGCAATCACCGGTCCGCCGCGCCCGGCCTGCAGGAACACCGCCGTCGCTAGACCCGGTGCCGCATGCGGAAGCGCATATTTCGCCGAGGGGCCGGTCCAGTGACCCACCATCGTCAGTTGGCGAACGATGTTCCGGTGCGGGATCGTGCGGCCACCGTTTTCGCCGGCCCTGATCGCGACCTGCACGGTTCGCGGGTCGAACGTCGCAACCCAGACATCAGCGCCCCGCGCGGGCGACCGGCCCGCCGCGATGGCGACGGTGCCGCCGCGGATGGCCAATGCAGGTCCTTCGGCCGAGGCGGTACGGATCGAGGCCTCCAGCTCGCTTCGGTTATTGCCGACGATCGTCCTGTTACCGTTGATCCACACTTGCGGCGTGGCGACATTACCCCGGTGATTGAAGCGGGCGAAGTCCCATTGCCGCTCGGTAAATTCCGGCTTCGCGAAGGTGTCGCGCCAGCCAAGCGTATCCCAGTAGGTGACGCCGAACGACAGCGCGACGACATCCGGCCGGTCGGCGAGCGCGTTGACGTTCGTATCCGCGGGCGGGCAGCTCGAACAGCCCTGGCTCTGGTACAACTCCACCAGCACCGGGCCGCCGTGGCGCAATGCAGCGGGCTGGGTCGCGCCACGGCTGGATTCGACCGCAGCAACGCTTCCGGCGGTTACGGCAAGAAGGGCGAAAATGACGTAGGGAGTCCGCATCATACATTCCTTGGTCAGAGTCCCGGCATCGCGGGGGTCATCGTTCCCGCGAACGGAACGACCGCGACCGCCAGCACGGCATCGCGCGTCGCATCCGAACCGACACAGCGGAGCGCCGCGGAAAGCATCCGTTGGCTGGACTGCGGGTTCATCGGGATACCCCTTGAACTCGGGAACGATGCCACGGACTTCGCCAGCGCGAACGGTCCGGTTACAATAAGGTAACCAACATCCGGGGCGGGTTCGGCAGCGCGGCCGCGCACCGCGCACGGTCGACGGGATGTCGCCTTACACCGTGGCGATACGAAATTCCTCCCGGCTCATCGATCGCCCCTCGGCGTGGCGCGGCTTCAACCGACGATATTTGTTTGCAGGACGGTTTCCCTGAGGTGCCGGCGCGCGATCTCGCTGAACGCGCGGATGTTAGGTCGATCGCTGCGGCCACTTTGGAACAGGAGCGATACGGGCACTGACGGCGCAGGATCGCCGGCAAGTATCGTCCGGAGCCGTCCCGCAGCGATGTGATCGGCCACCTGGTACGACAGGGTCCGGACGATACCGAAGCCCGAAACCGCGGCGGCGATCGCTGCGTCCACACTGTTGACCAAGAGGCGCGGTATTTCCCCGCGCCGGCTCGACTGCCCCGCCCGCCCCCGGTGAGGCCCCAACTCGTCCTCGATTGCGATCACCTCGTGATGGCGCAGATCAGCCAGCGTGGACGGCACACCGCGGCCCTCCAGATAGGCGGGGCTGGCACTCAAGACGGCGCGCACGTCTCCAATGACCCGCCGGTGGAGCGCACTGTCCGGCAGGTCGGCAATCCGGACCGCGATGTCGACGCCTTCTTCCACGAGGCGAACGACGCGGTCGAGCAGCAATAATCGAACCTGCAGGTCGGGATAGAGCCCAAGCATCTCCGCCACGACCGGCAGGATGTGAAGGCGTCCGAACATGACGGGCGCCGTCACCGTGAGCAGCCCTCTCGGCGCCTGCTTGCTCCCGCGAACCGCGTCGAAGGCACCGTCGATCTCGGCGATGCCCGCGCGGACCCGTTCCAGGAACGTCGTGCCGTCCTCGGTCAGCCGGACGCTTCGCGTGGTCCGCATCAACAGCTGGACGCCCAGGCTCTCTTCCAGCCCCGCGATCGTACGGGTCACGGTCGTCGGAGACAGGCCGAGACGCCGCGCGGCCTCCGCGAAACTGGCATGCTCGGCGACGCTGATGAAGATCCGCAGGGTTCGCAGCCGGTCCATGGTCCCTCCAGATGAGGACACGCGATTATCATCGCAAACCGCAATAATGAAGTGCGATCTTATCCGATTATCGTTCGGTTCGTGTTGAGCCAGAACAGGGCATCGAAGCCATTCCTCTCAAGGAGAAGAGCATGAAGACCGTCGCCCTCGGCACGCTGGCCGCCGCATCGCTCGCGCTGGGAGCACCCGGCACCGCCGACGCCACCCCCGCCGGGGAAGTCGCCCCCCTCCCCGCCAGCGCGGTCATTCACTATCGCACCGCCAAGGTCGAAGGTCTCGACATCTTCTACCGGGAGGCCGGTCCCAAGGACGCCCCCGTCGTGGTGTTGCTGCACGGCTTTCCCAGTTCGTCCTTCCAGTACCGTAACCTGATTCCCGCGCTCGCCGACCGCTACCACGTCATCGCGCCCGATTATCCCGGTTTCGGCGGCTCCAGCGCGCCCGATCGCGCCACCTTCGCCTACACCTTCGCGCACCTGACCGATGTCACCGAAGCCCTGCTCGGACAGCTCGGCGCGACGCGGTATACCCTCTATATCCAGGATTATGGCGCCCCGGTCGGTCTCCGGCTCGCGCTGCGTCACCCCGACCGGATCGCCGGTCTCATCGTCCAGAACGGGAACGCCTATAAGGACGGCATCCAGGGTTTCTGGAAGCCGGTCGAGGATCTCTGGGCCAATCCCACGCCGGCCAATCGCAACGCGCTGCGCAAGGTGCTGACCCCGGAGCTGACCAGATGGCAGTATGTCAACGGCGTCAGGGACCCGAGCCGGGTCGACCCCGACACCTGGCTGCATGACCAGACTTTGCTCGATCGTCCGGGGAACGACGCGATCCAGCTCGATCTGTTCTACGACTATCGCACCAACGTGGCGCTTTATCCGGAATTTCAGACCTTCTTCCGCACGCGCAAACCGCCGACGCTCGTCGTATGGGGCGCCAATGACGAAATCTTCCCGGCCGCGGGTGCCACGGCGTATCTGCGCGACAACCCCGCGGCCGAGCTGCACCTGATCGACTCGGGTCACTTCGCGCTGGAGGACCGGGCTGACGAGATCGTCCCGCTGATCCGCGACTTCCTCGCACGTACGCTGCCGAGGCGGTGATGCGGCGATGCGGCGATGCGGCGATGCGGGGCAACGGACACGCAATTTTCGTTCAGCGTAACCGTTCGCCCCCGCGGAGCGAATGCCGGCAAGACTCGCGGCGTGGAGGCCCGTCGGCCGAGGGATCGCCGGAGCATTTGATGAACACCGAAGCGCTGATTGCTGAATTATCCACCCGACTACGCCCGATACCGCGGGGCGCGCCCCGGACGCTGCTCCGCAACGGCCTGATCGCCGGCGCGGTCGCTGCCGGGATCGCGGTGCTGTTCTGGCCCAGCCTTGGTCCACGGCCGGACATGGCGTCGGCCGTCACGACCGCGGCGTTCTGGATCAAGATGCTTTACACCGCGTCGATCGCCGCGCTCGGGTTCGTGGCGCTTGACCGGCTGAGCAAGCCCGACGCGGCGGCGCTGCACTGGTCGAGGCTGCTCTGGCCCCCGGTCGCGGCGCTGGCGGCAATCGCCGCGATGCGGTGGGCCGCGGCCCCGGCCAGCGAGTCCGAGGCGTTCTGGATGGGATCGAGCTGGTGGCAATGCCCCACCTACGTCGCCGCGCTTGCGCTGCCGGTATTCGTCGGGCTGATGGGGGCAATGACGCGGCTGGCACCGACCCGACTGAGGGCGGCAGGCGCGGCGGCGGGCCTCGTCTCGGGTGGCACCGGGGCGACCGCCTATGCGCTGCATTGCACAGAAAGCTCGCCGGGGTTCGTCCTGCTCTGGTACTCGCTCGGCCTCGCCGCCGCGACGGTGCTTGGCGCGGTTGCGGGGCCCCGTCTCCTGCGCTGGTGAGATCGGCTGCTCGAGCCCTGCGGTTGGCGAAGCGGACGCGCCGAATTTGTCCTTCGCCCGTGTAACCTTCCACGCCCAGGCTTCGAACGTCCCCTTTGCTGGTCTGGTATCCCCCCGGAACAAGCCGGCACACCATTTGGAGGCAAGCCGTGCAGCACGTCGAGATCGCACCGTTTCAGGGGTTCGGGCTTGGGCTGCGCATCCCGCACTTCCAGGATTTCCTGACCGACCCGGTCCCGGTGGATTTCCTCGAGATCATTTCGGAGAACTTCATGGTCGCCGGCGGCCGCCCGCTCCATGTGCTCGATCAGGTCAGCGAGCGGTGGCCGGTCGCGATGCACGGTGTTTCGATGTCGATCGGCTCCGCCGACGGGGTCCGGCTGGATTACCTCGAGCGTCTCAAGGCGCTCGCGGATCGTATCCAGCCGCTCTGGGTGTCCGACCATCTCAGCTGGTCGAGGGTCGAACATGTCAATTCGCACGACCTTCTGCCGCTGCCATTCACCGAAGAGGCACTCGACGTGGTTTGCGCCAACATCCTCCACGTTCAGGACGTGCTCGAACGCCCGCTCGTGCTGGAGAACCCATCGACCTATCTGACCTTCGCCGACGATCAGATGACCGAATGGGCGTTTCTCACCGAGATGACCCGGCGCACCGGCTGCCATCTCCTTCTCGACGTGAACAATATCTATGTGAGCGGCACCAACAACGGCTTCGACCCCTATGACTATCTGGCGGGCGTCCCCGTCGATCGCGTCCGCCAGATCCATCTCGCGGGCCACAGCCAGGGGCGCGAACGACTGATCGACACACACGATCAGCCGGTATCGGATCCGGTCTGGAACCTGTTCAGCCGGATCTATCCGCGACTGGGACCGGTTGCCACGATGATCGAACGCGACGACGCTATCCCGCCGCTCGCGGCGTTGCTGGACGAACTCGATATCGCCCGCCGGATCGCCACCGAAGCGATGGCGGTCGCGGCATGAGCCTGCTCGCGTTGCAGCGGACGTTCGTGGACTTCCTGCTCGACCAACCGACCGATCTTCCCGTTGCCGTGAGCGGCAGCGCCGGACCTGGCCTTGCGGTCTACCACAACGCCTATCGCGCGCAGCTCGTCGCTTGTCTGAAGGACAGCTACGAACGGCTCTGGGCGTGGCTCGGAGACGACGCTTTCGCATCTGCGGCGCGGCATCATATCGACCGCCACGCTCCGACGAGTTGGACATTGAGCGATTACGGGGTCGGTTTCGCCGAAACGATCAACGCGCTCTATCCCGACGATCCGGAGGTCGCCGAGATCGCTGCGCTTGACTGGGCGCTACGCCGCGCCTTCGACGGTGCCGATGCGGCGCCGTTCGCTCCGGCTCGGCTGATCGAGATCGATTGGGACGATGCGGTCATTCACTTCGTCCCGACGCTGGCCTTGCTGCCGGTGAAGACAAACTGCGGCGCAATCTGGACGGCGATCGCCGCGAGCGAGGATGTGCCTGCCGCACGGATACTGCCCCAACCGGCTTGGGTGCGGGTCTGGCGAGTCGACATGCAGCCCCATTTCGCGACGATCGAAGCCACCGAGACGGACGCGATCCGGCTTGCAGCTACCGGAGAAAGCTTTGCCCGACTGTGCGATCACCTCGCGGAAACGATCGGCATGGAGGAGGCGGTCCTGGTCGCGGGCCGATGCCTGTCGTCCTGGCTGCAGGATGGTCTGATCGCGGACATCCGACAAAGTCGACCGCTTGGCGTAACCGCACCCGCAACAGGAGACCGTGCATGATCCGTTTCTATTTCCATCCCTCGCCCAACCCCGCCAAGGTGGCACTGCTGCTCGAGAAAGCCGGTATCGCGTATGAGCTGGTGCCAGTGGATACAAGCAAGGGCGAACAGCATCTCCCGGCGTTCCGCGCGATCAATCCCAACGGAAAAGTGCCGGCGATCGTCGATCCCGAAGGGCCTGGCGGCAAAGCGACCAGGGTATTCGATTCCAACGCCATCCTCCTGTATCTCGCCGAAAAGAGCGGGCGATTTCTTGGCGATCCGGAGTATCGCCCCGAACTCCTTTCATGGCTGTTCTTCGTTGCGTCGGGTCTCGGCCCGTTTTCCGGCCAGGCGGTCCATTTCGAACGGATGGCACCTGAGCTGAAATATGCCGTGAACCGGTACCGCCGCGAGGCGGAGCGCCATTACGAGGTGCTCGACTCCCATCTCGCTGGCCGGCGCTTCATCGTCGCTGACGAATACACGATCGCGGACATGGCCGCCTGGGGTTGGATCGAACGCGCCCGGGTCGTCCTGTCGGGTTCGGATGATCCCCTTGCGGCCTATCCGAACATCAAGGCGTGGTTCGCGGGCATCGACGCACGACCGGCCGCGCAGCGCGCCCGTACGGTGGGTGGTGATCACCCGTTCAAGGCGATCAACGACGAAGAAACCAGACGCGCGCTTTTCCGTCGAATTATCCCAAGGACGCATGAGGAAACGGCGCGGCGATGGCACACGCCCTCGCCGCGCAGCCCCTGTTGAGGGTCTCGAGAGCCTGATGCTTCAAGGCGGATGTCGTGCGCACGGATTGCCATGATCAGATCCGGGGCGGACCGATCCTGTTCGCGCGCGCATCCTGCGTGCTGACTGTAACCTTCCGGCGAGCCCGAACGAACCGATCGTCATGGTCCAGATCAGCTCCCCCTCCTCCCGCCGCAAGTTCCTTGCCCTGTGCGGCACCGGTGCGGTCGGTGCCCTGGCGTACCGATCGATCGGTCGCAGCGACGCCGCTACGATCGGGGGCGCGAACGCCCCGTTCAGCCTTACCGACGCCGCGTGGCGCAAGCGCTTGTCACCGCAGGCCTATGCAGTCCTGCGTCAGGCCTCGACCGAATATCCTTTCACCAGCCCGCTCAACACCGAACATCGCACCGGCATTTTCGTCTGCGTCGGGTGTGGGCTTCCGCTGTTTTCCTCGTCAACCAAGTTTGACAGTGGCACTGGCTGGCCGAGCTTCTACGACCATCTCGCGCACGCACTCCTTGAGCGCGCGGATACGAGCAGCGGTGAGGAACGCACCGAAGCCCGTTGCAAACGGTGTGCCGGCCACCTCGGTCATGTCTTCGACGACGGCCCGAAACCGACCGGGCTACGCTATTGCATGAATGGTGTCGCGATGGCGTTTCATCCGGCGTAGCGCGTGATGACTGGCCCTACATCAGCGTCATCGTCCGCATCATCGCCGCATGGTGCCGCAGGCGGCGGTTTGCCGGTAGGCAGGCGGATCACCATTGGCCGCGATCCGGCAGAAGCTTCTCGACCATCGGCCGGAATGCTACGTCCGCACGCCTGCGAAAAGCGCGCTGCACGGTTCGGTGCAGTGCGCCGTCCGCTCGACCGGGCTCATCGAAAAGATCGCAAGTTTCGGCGAAAAGCGATCGTTTCCGTCTTGCCGGTCGCGTCAGAAGTGCGTGCGACTCCCCCGGTCTATCGGATCCTCCCATGAACATACGCCGCTCGCTCCCCGCCTCCGGGCATCTCTCGCGTCCTGCCGTGTCGCGCCTCAAACGCTGTGCCATCGGCATGGCAATCCGCGCAGCAGCAGTGCTCGCGGGAGCGGGCGCAGCGTCCGCCCAGGTCCTCTTTCAATCCCCACCCATTCCCGGCGCGCCCGCGATGGCGGACGAAGTCCGGGAGTTCGTGTCCTTCGACGCGTCCCATGGCACGTTGAGGCTCATCCACATTCGCGTGATCGACGGCACCGGTGCGCCGCCACTCGAAGATCGCACGGTGACGATCAAAAACGGTCGCATCGCCGAAATCGCGCCGTCCAGCGCGTCTGCTCCGGCCGACGGCATCCAAACCCTCGACATGACAGGCCGAACCCTCCTGCCGGGCCTGGTGGGA
Source organism: Sphingomonas sp. PAMC 26621 (assembly GCF_000251145.1). Taxonomy (GTDB): domain Bacteria; phylum Pseudomonadota; class Alphaproteobacteria; order Sphingomonadales; family Sphingomonadaceae; genus Sphingomonas. The sequence continues at coordinate 169,563 of NZ_AIDW01000021.1, forward strand.
ATGCACGATCACCTGTTCTACGTCGCGCGTCCCGGCGCAGACTTCGAGCACGCCCAGAGGATTCCGCTGCTCCTCCCGCAGATGACGTACACCTCCCCGCGGCTCTATCTCGCTGGCGGCGTCACCACGATCAGAACGACGGGCTCGATGGAGCCCTATGCGGACCTGAACCTCAAGCAGGCCATCGAGAGCAATCAGTTGCCAGGGCCGCATATGGACGTCACCGGGCCCTATCTGCAGGGTGCCGGAAACATCTTCCTGCAGATGCATACCCTGCTTGGCCCCGAGGATGCACGCGACACCGTCAACTATTGGGCTGGTCAGGGTGTGACCAGCTTCAAGGCGTACCAGAACATCACCCGGGCCGAGCTGAAAGCCGCGATCGATGCGGCGCATCGCCATGGACTCAAGATCACAGGCCACCTTTGCTCCATAACCTATCCCGAGGCGGCGGAACTCGGGATCGACAATATCGAGCACGGCTTCTCCGACAACACCCAGCTCGACCCGGACAAAAAGGCCGACCTCTGTTCGGACTCGCAGGGGTCTGCGACCGAGACCGCGATGGATCCGGATGGTCCCGAGGCAAAGGCGCTCTACGCACTGCTGATCGCCAGACACGTCGCCATCACGAGCACCTTGCCGGTCGTGGACGTGGAAGAGACGGGGGTCCCACCCTTGCGACAGGCGGAGCTTGACCTGCTGACGCCGCAGGCCAGGGAGGCGTATCTCGACGCGCGCAACGCGCAAAGTACCGCCAACACCGCCCGGAAGGCGCGCCGCTATGCCAGCCTGAAACGGCTGGAAGCGTTCGAACGGAACTTTGCCCTGGCCGGTGGAACCCTGATGGCCGGGTGCGACCCGACCGGTGACGGGCATATCATCCCGGGTTTTGCCGACCAGCGGGAGATCGAACTCCTGGTCGACGCCGGTTTTTCGCCACTCGAGGCGATCAGGATCGGAACCCTGAACGGGGCGACATATCTCGGCCAGGCCCGTGAAATCGGCAGCGTGACCGTTGGCAAGCGCGCCGACCTGATGATCGTGCAGGGCGACCCGAGTCAGCGTATTCGCGATATCGAAAACGTCCAGCTCGTCTTCCGCGATGGGATCGGGTTCGACCCGGCCAGGCTTCTGCGCTCGGTCAAGGGCCTCTACGGCCTGTATTGATACCGCGAAGGGGACTGGTTCACGCTCGAATTCAGCAAGGTCCGGAAATGAGCGGCTGTGCGATCGTGACCGAAACATACAGGAAAACCCCACGTAGCAGCGAAGGACCGTTATGATTTCTCGTCTTTTCCTCTCCGCGACCTTGCTCGCGGCAACCGCAGGCGGGGCCGTGGCGCAGGACTTGCCACCGGTCCCGGTGTTGACCGAGAGCCCCTGGAATGGCGACTGGGTCCAAAGCCCGACGCGCAATACCGCGGACATCAAGGCGGCCGCGGCGCGAGGCTATCGCTTTCACCTGCAGCCGGACGGTCGCATCCGCTGGGAAATCCCCTCCCTGCACGAAGTGGTGGAGGGCCGGGTCGACGGGCAGCCCATGAGCATTCGGCGTCTCAAGCCAACCGCCCTGACCTTGTCCGTCACCGCCGAAGGCCCGCGCGTTCTGCTTTACCACGTCGTCAATAACGGGAATCCCGAGGGCGAAGGACGGATGACGTTGATAGACCAGGGCACCGCTTGGGTGGATATATCACAGCCGGTCGGACGGCCGGACCTTGCGGGCGCCGTAATCTATGTTCGACCCGACGTGGCGAACCGCGAAACCCATCTTTGAGAAGCAGGAAGACGACGATGAAGATCATTCTTTTTGGCGCAGTCCTTGCGGTGTCGGCCGCGCCAGCCTTTGCGGCACCCTACCGCACACCTGTTCCTGCGACTTTCGAAAGCCGCGGCGCGGATCGACAGGCGATTGCAACGCTTCTCGACACGTACACCAAGGCGGTTTCGACCAGGAACCAGACCTTGTTTGAAACCCTTCTGCTCGACAAGGGCGTTCCCTTCACGGGCGTCCCACTTTCGCGGAAGGGTCAGGATCTTGCGGTAAATACTTCGCATTACGAGGAATTTCGCAAGGGGGTGTTTGAAGGAGAGCCCTTCACGCAGACCTTCAGGGACATCCACGTCAAACAGGACGGTCCCCTGGCTCAAGTCTCGCTGGTATTCGAGGACACGACGGCAACCGAAAAGAGCTGGGGTTGGAAGACCTTGGAGTTGATCAAGCTAGACGGTCGATGGAAAATCGCCGCCGAGTTCTTCACTGGCTATACCTAAACGCATCGACGCGGACGTACTCAATCCCTTGCGCCGGAAATCGCTAGCGCCGCCCGCCGTGGTGAACGGGAGCGCCGCATCGCGTTCCATGACGGCTGTCGATGGACACGTTCCAGCGCCTGCAGGTCCATTGCGGTCGTTGGTCGTTGGATGTCCTGAAGCAAGGATCGCAACTCGATCTTGTCCGAAGGATTCCGATGACCAGCGGGCAGACCGGCGCGCTACATCGCCAACCGGGAAACGACCTCCGGATCGTAGATTCGTTCGAACACCTCCAGCCCGCGGCGCACGGCCGGGCGACGATCGATCGCCTCGACCCATCTCCGCAGATTGGGGAGCTTCGACCACGGAAGGTCCGACATCACCGATCTGGTGATCGTATAGGCCGCGATGTCGGCGAGGCTGAACGCTGCCCCGGCGATGAATTCGTCCCGCGCGACATACCTCTCCGCCGTCTCGAGCGTGGCAAGCATGCGATCCATCAGGATTTTCTGCGCCTCCTGGGCGTTTGAATCGCGCAGCGAGAAGGCCGCGTGATTGACGGCGATGACGTCGGTCACAAAGAAGAACAAGCGCTCGAGGACGATCGCCCGGTCAGGCTCGTCATCGGGCAGCAACCGCCCCGCTCCCTTTCCCGCTGCGTAAAGCATGATCGCGGTCGATTGCGTCAGAACGAACGGTTCTCGGCCGTCTTCCCGCTCGACAAGGACCGGGACCTTTCCCAGCGGGTTCAAGGCGAGATGGTCGGCGCCCTGATGCTCGAAACTCGCAAGGTCCACGAGCTTGGGCGTGTAGGAAAGATCGGCTTCCTCGAGCGCAATCGCGGCTCTGAGGCAATTGCCGGTCGGTGCACCGTAGAGCTCAAATGTGCTGTTCATGTCCGTCCCTTTGTCTGTTCGGTGCCAAGTCAAGAATGCGTCTCGCGGGAGTGACTCCGTGGCCGACGCGCCGTCGCCGTCAGGACGCGACTGCGCGGGCAGCCTGCCCGATCACGTCGATCACGACTTCGGGGAACGTGATGGGAATGGCGTGCGAGGAGTTCAGTTCGATGACCTGGGAGCCGGCACGCTCGGCCTCGAACTGAAACTCTGCCTGGGGGATGACGGGATCCAGCAGCGGGCGGATCTGCCAGCTCGGCTTGGTCGTCCAGGCAGCGGACGTCAGCTTCTCGTTGAGCGCTGCAAGGGAAATCGGGCGCTGGATGGCGATCATCAGCGCGAGTTTGTCCTCAGGCACGTCGGCAGCAAGGAGGTAGGCGTATTTGTCGGGCTTGACGACGAGATTGGTGCCGCTGGTTCCGTGGGGCAAGGTGTATGGGACCAGATCGACCGAAGTGCCGAAGTCTCCGCCGGGAAACCGTTCGAGACAATCATTGGTCGACTCTCCCGCCCCGGGCATGGGCGAGCCCGCGTAGATCAGCCCCTTGACCTTAGGGTCGTCCCCTGCCTGACCAATGACCGCCCCACCATAGGCATGGGAAACGAGGATCACGGGCCCCTCGATCGTGTCCAGCAAGCTGCGCAGGTAGGCCGTGTCGTGCGCCACGCCCCGGAGCGGATTCGAGAAGACCTTGAACGGATATCCCTCGCGCGTAAGCCCCTGGATCACGCCATGAGTCCAAAGCGACGAGTCTTCGACGGCACCGTGCACGAGCACGATCGTTGGTTTAGCGGATCCGGTATGCACTGGCTGTCCTTTCGGGAAGTTTCGGTTGAAAACGGGCGGCCGGCACCTTCTCTGCGCCGAGCCGCCCACCTTCGCATCAGTATTGGCATTCAAACGCCAATGTGCGGTCTTACTTGGATGCGACCACGTGCAGACGAAGGACCTTCGTCTCGACGAACAGATCGTCTGCACGCTGGACAAACTCCTGTCCTGCCGGGCCGGCCATATGGGCTTCGCCGGCAGCTTCGTCGACGAACGTGTCGAATACCCGATATAAACCGGTCTCACCTTCGACCTTGGAGCCGTGCCACGTCAGGTTACCCGGCTCGTCCTTCACCAGCAAAGCTTCACTTGCAAGAAACGCCTCAACTTCTGCTTCCTTGCCTGGCTTGGCCTTCATCTCGATCAGGAATGCGAACTTAGCCATGTCATTGTTCCTTCTGTTGACATGCGCGCGCGATCGCGCGCGCAGTACTAGGCTGGCTGCACATCGCCAGCTCAGTTCCGTGACGTAAATATCGATTTACGCGGTTGAGAGAGTTTGCTCGCCGCCTGCGTACGGATCCGATTTTCGCCGTATCGGTCGGGGGTCCGGCAGTGTGGTCCGCAAAAGAGACCGTCCGTCGTCCGCCCCTACCTCAAGCGCTTCGACGCGCCGGAGGTTGGGTTGAACGACAGGGGTAAGACGTCAGGCGGCGTGCTGCCGCGCGAGCTGGTCCAGGACCGGGAACATCAGCGACGGCTCGGGGCGGCGGGTGTAGTCGCCATTCACTTCGGCGTAGACGATCGTTCCGTCCTGCGCGATGACGTAGCGGGCGCTCATCGGCAGCGTCCAGCTATCCTCGCCGTTGAACTGCGGCAGGTCGGCGCCGAGCATCCGGTGGGCCACCCGCAGATACTCCGGCAGCGTCCAGCGCAGGTTGAACTGCGCGGCGACGTCGCCGCCATGGTCGCCCAGGATCGGGAAGCCAAGGCCGTTCTGGCGCTGCGACTTGCGGCTGTTGGGCGCCAATTGCTGGGAGACCGCAACCAAACTCGCGCCACGTGCCTCGATCTCCGGACGGGCGGCTTCAAGCGCGGTCAGCTCGTAGTTGCAATAGGGACACCAAACACCGCGATAGAAGGTGGCAACGAGTGGCCCTTTGGCGAGCAGCGCTGCGGACGAGACCGGGTTGCCGTCAGGATCGGGGAGCGTGAACGCCGGTGCGATGTCGCCGACCTTCAGGGCGCGGGCCGGTGCGCCCGAAGCGATCAGTTCGTCGACCGAGCGATGCAGCGCTTCGACCGCCGCCGGGGGGGCAAGTCGCGTATCGAATTCGACCTTGAAGGCATCGAGCTTGCCTTGCAGCGGCAAATCAGACTGCAAGATATGAGCGAAAGTTTCCTGGAAATTCATCGAGCTTCTCCTTGGCGGCTCAGCACCATCGCTGCCGTGGCACCCAAATGCTCTATTATGCGGCATTGCAGTAGAACCGCCCGAGCAATATGACTTATTCAAATTCAGAATAGGCGACGTGTTCGATGGATCGATTGCATGCGATGGAAGTATTCGTCCGCGTCGTTGAGTCCGGTTCTTTTTCGGCCGCCGCGCGCGACTTGCAAATAGGCCAGCCCAACGTGTCGAAATTGATCGCGGCGTTGGAGGAGCACCTCCAGGTGCGGCTGCTCATCCGTTCGACACGACAGCTCCACCCGACCGAGGCGGGCCTGGCCTTCTACGAGCGGGCACGCCGCACCCTCGCGGAAGCCGACGAGGCGGAGACCGCCGCGCGCGGCCTGGGCAAAGGGCTCGACGGTCGGCTGCGCGTTAGCGCGCCCGTCACCTTCGCGCGACTGCATGTCATTCCAAGGATCGGCGGTTTCTTGGACGCGCATCCCAATCTTCGGGTCGATTTCGTCCTGGACGATCGCTTCGTCGATTTGATGGGCGAGAACGTGGACGTCGCGCTGCGTGGGGGAGAGCTGTCGGATTCGAGCCTGACCGCGCGTAAGCTTGCCACGTGCGAGCGACTGGTCGTTGCGAGCCCTGCGTATCTCGCGCGGATGGGCACTCCGTCGACGCCGGGGGACCTGCTCGAGCATACCGCGCTGGTCTACACCCAAGGCCTGATCGCGGAGGAATGGCGTTTTCGTCGCGAAAGTGGGAATACATCCGTGTGCGTCCCCACGCGGCTGTCCTTCAGTGCGGCCGAAGGCGTGCGGGAGGCGGTCATTGCCGGCCTCGGCCTCGCGATCAGCTCGCGGTGGGTGATGCAGCCGGAGCTTGACGACGGGCGCGTGGTCCCGGTGCTGACCGACTGGAAGCTTCCCCATGCCGACTTATGGGCCCTGTTCCCCTCCGGCCGACTGCCGACGGCGAAGGCGCGCGCGTTCGTCAGCTGGTTCGAGGAGATCTTTTCGAAGACGTAGCACCGAGTGCCGTTGAGAAGAGGCTTGCCCAACGGCGGTTCGCCAGGCCCCGCGCGCCAGGCGCAGCAGGGGATTGGGAAAGACGTCGATCGCCCCAACGTCCAAACCAGTTTACCTTCGACCGGCCATGCCGCCAGCCATGCCGCCACCACGGGCGCAGGCACAGTCGAAGGTTTGGTCGAGCTGGACCCGCTGACGGCCTTCCGCGGCGTCTTGCGCCCGAAGACGGGCGGCTGGGATGTTCGTTGCGCCCAGCCGCCCTGGTTCGTTCAGAACCGCGCAATCACGCGCCGCCGTCGGGCATCACTTGTGCGCGACTACCTGGAGGCGGCTCATCTTGGACTCGGAGAACAACTCGCCCGCCTTGTCGAAGAACTCCTGCCCCGCCGGGCCGTTCAGATGGGCGTCGCGGGCTGCTTCGTCGACGAACGTGTCGAAAACCCGATAGACGCCCGTTTCGCCTTCGATCTTCGCCGCGTGCCACGTGAGGGTTCCAGGCTCGCCCGCGACCAGCGAAGCTTCCTTTGCGAGGAATGCCTCGACTTCCGCCTCTTTGCCGGGCTTGGCGTTCATCTCGATCAGTAATGCGACCTTAGCCATTGCTTCATTCCCTTTGTTGACCTGCACACGCGGTCGCGTGCGCAGTACTAAGCTGGCTGCACATCGCCAGCTCAGTTCCTTGGCGTACATACGGATAGCGCGGCGGGGCTCGGCCTTCGCGCGCATGTCCGCGCGCGTTTCTACGCTGTAAGTTCTTCGACGAACGACGTGTACGCCGCCTCATCCATGAGGGCATCGATCTCTTTGCGATCGGCCACGCGGACTGTGTAGAACCAGCCCGCGCCCATCGGATCGGCATTGACCAGGGTCGGGTCATCGGTGACGCCGACATTGATCGCCGTAACCTCGCCCGAGATGGGCGCGTCGAGACCGTTCGAGACCTTTACCGATTCCACGGCGGCGACCTCCTGCCCCTTGTCGATCCGGGCGCCGACGTCCGGGAGATCGACATGGACCACCTCACCGAGCTGCGCCTGGCCGTAATCGGTGATGCCGACGACCGCCTCGTCGCCGTCCAGCCGGACCCATTCGTGATCTTCGTTGAAACGTAGGGTGCTCATCTCGGGTCCTCCTGGTCTTGGTCGCCGATGCTCTGGGCATAGCTCTTGCCGTAGGGATAAAAGGCGTCCTTGCGGTTCTGCTGCCACGCGGCTTTGAGTTCCGGCCTCGTGATGTCCCAATCGGAGCGGCATTTCCGGCTCACGGCCCGCAGGTCCTGGCGGAGCTCGTCCATGCTCGGGCGGCCGAAATACCAGTAGCCGTTGTAGACACTGTGGATAATCAGACCGGGCTCGAGGACGAGGACGTGCGGGATCATGGGATCGTGCGCCGGATCGGTATATTCGGCGATATCGAGATCCTTTTGAACGATCCGCCGGCTATCCGAGAGGAAGGGCCAATGCGCGCCCACACCGCTGCGATATTCGTTTGTCTCGGTGATGCTGTCGGTGCTGATGGTGACGAGCCGACAATAGCCGACCTCCATCTCGGCGTGCAGTTCGAGAAGCCGCTGGTGCTGCCGGCGGTCCTTCGGGCAGTAGCCCCCGCGACTGAGCACGAGCACCATCGGATCCCCGCCCTGCAAGACCGAAAGTTTTCGCCGCTTCGCGCTGTGATCGGAGAGTTCGTAGTCGGGGAGGGAAGCCCCCGGAACCATGTCGCCTCGCATCGAATCCCCCTTTCTGTTTTCGAATATTGCTCAGAGACCTGAGATTACGCCGGCCATGACTTGGCCTTCGTCAACGCCCAGAAGATCATGACATGTGAAACGCCGACGAGCGGGGCGTAAAAGGTGTAGACGTACCAGAACGTGCGATGTCGAACCGCGGGATGTCGAGCACCACAACACCGCGGACTCCGTTCAGAAGATCCAGGAACCCCCAGATATTGGCAATCCACACAAGAGGGATCGCGAATTGTCCATTCACGCGCAGGACCATGATACAGGCGAATGCCAGTACGGCTTCCACCAGATCGCCGTAAGCAGCGTTGAAGAGAAACTGAGCGGGAACCTTGGGATCGACCATGGTCGGAACCAGTAAAGTCATTCCGACGTACCGAGGCACATGCACGAACAGGAGCAGAGTAAGCGCGGACCCCATTGGCATCTTCATCAGGCGGGGCGCGACATACCAGAACGCCACTACGCCCGCGACGAAGAGGCTGGCGACAAGTTGCAGCCAGAAGATCACGACAATGTTCATTTACGTCCGTCCTCGGATGGGGTCATCGGGCGCTGGACGCTTGAAGGAGCGGTGACGTGCGGACGATCGCTTTTCGCCGAACCCCTCGATCTTTTCGGTGAACCCGACCCGGCCGACGGCGCGCTTCGCTGCGCCGCAGCGTCAGCCTTTCACGAATGCTCGGACGCGTGCCATGTAGCTCTCGCCGATGCAGACCTCGCCCCCGGAGCGCAGGCGAACGACCCACTTTCCGGAGCGACTGCGGCCGATCGCCACGATGCTTCGCTTTGCCACAAGGGCCGAACGGTGAACGCGGAGGAAGGCTGCGGCGTCCAAGTCCCGTTCGAGCTGGGAAAGCGTGGAATGGAGCAGATAGGAGCAACTCCCCAGATGCAGTCGCATATAGTCGCCTTCCGCCGAGACGTAGTCGATCCGATCGACGTCGATGCGAACAGTGTCGCCGCCGTCCCGTACCCAGAACTCGGATCGAGACGTGGTCTTCGCGAGCAAGGGCGCGCCCTGACGGCCGTGTACCCGCTCAAGCGCGTGGCGCAGCCGATCAAGGGTAACCGGCTTCAGCAGAGCGTTGATGACCCCGACCGCGAACGCCTCCACCGCCGACCGCTCGTGCGGAGCGGTGAAGACGTTGCTCGGTGCGGGATCCCCACGTAACCGGGCTTCGCGGGCGGCTTCGTCGACGAACGTGTCGAACACCCGATAGGCCCCCGTTTCCCCTTCAACCCTCGCGGCATGCCACGTCAGGGTTCCGGGCCGGTCCTTAACCAAAAGCGCTTCTCTCGCGAGAAACGCCTCGATCTCGGCTTCTTTTCCAGGTTTGGCCGTCATCTCGACCAGTACTGCAAACCCAGACATATCTTACTTCCTTACGCTGGAATGCATGCAGTCGCCTGCCGCACCAACTTCGCTTTACATCGCGAGCTCGGTTTCCTTGACGTCGGCGATCGGTCCGAGGATCGCCGGATCGAACGTGTCGAGGGCAGCGCAATCGGCCAGGCGCCTTGGCAAATCGGGGTTCGCCAGCGCGCCCCGACCGATGGTGACGATATCGGCACCGTCGTTCAGCGCAGCCGTCGCGCGCGCAATGTCGTGCAGACTGCCGTTGGCGAGGATCGCCGCCCTGGGTGCATGCTGTTTGGCGAGACGCATCAGGGAAGGACCGTCCGCGACGAACGCAGGCCGCCAGGCCTCGAACTCGGTGACATGGATGAAATCGACGCCCGCGTCCGCCAGGCTGCCGAAGATGATCTCGGCATCGCGCTCTGCGGCCGCCCACTTGTGATGATAGTCGTTCACCTTGCCTTGCGATAGCCGGACGCCGACCGGCACCCGTGCCCCCACCCGCGCACGCACCGCCTTCAGCGTCTCGACGATCAGCCGCACGCGGTTCTCCGTAGTGCCGCCCCAGTGATCGGTTCTGGTGTTGGCATAATCGGTCAGAAACTGGTCGAGAAGATATCCATTGGCGCCATGGATCTCGATCGCGTCGAACCCGGCGATTTCTGTCGCACGCCCCGCTGACTCGGCAAAACCGCTGATCGCGTCTGCGATCTGCGCCTCCGTCATCGCGCTCGGCAAACCATAGCGGTCCTTGCCGTGGTAGAACGCCATCTGTTCTCCCTTCGGCTGGATGGAGGACGGCCCGACGGTGCCGTCGCGAAACCGATTGCCCTGGCTGATCGCGCCGGCATGCATCAACTGCGCGATGGCGAGCGTACCATGCGCCTTGAGGGCGCTGACGACCGGCTTCCAGGAGTTTGCCTGGACCTCATCGGTCATGCCCGGCTGGTGGACGTAACCCTGCGCGAAGGCCTGATCGGTATAAATGCCCTCGGTGATGACCGTCCCGAAGCCGCCCCGGGCGAAACGCTCGTAATAGCGGGTCATCCGTTCGGTCGCCCGACCGTCCTCGGTCGCCGAGATGCGCGTCATCGGCGCGACCGACAAGCGGTTCTTCGCGGTATGGCCGTTTATGATGCTCGGCGCAAAAAGGGCTGTAGTATCAGTGTCCATCGGTCATACCTCTGCATGAATACGTCGGACACCTTCCCTTTAAAAGCGAAGGGCGATCCGATCGTCGCCGCTGGATCTAGTCTGGTCGACGGGGTCGCAGAAGATGAGTTTGACGATAAGCACTATATCGATCATCGTTATATTATGGATCTTGAAGATGTTGCCCTGTTTCGCGCGATCGCATCCGTCGGCAGCCTGTCGGCGGCGGCGCGCCAGACGGGCACGTCGCCGATGTTGGTCAGTCGCAGATTGGCAGGCCTCGAGGCCGAGTTGAACGCACGTCTGTTCCACCGCACGACGCGGGCCCTCTCCCTGACCCAAGAGGGAGAAGCGTTTCTACCGCATGCCGTCACCCTCCTGGAAGCCCGGGATTCGGCGATGGCTTCGGTCTCGTCCGGCAGCTCCGGCCGGTCAGGCGGTGCCGGCCTGTCAGGTGTGTTGAAGATTACGGCACCCAACGTCATCGGGCACACCGTCGTCGTCCCTGTCGCGGCGCGGTTGATTGCCGACAATCCCGCGCTACGCGTCGATCTGACCTTGAGCGACGGGGTCATCGACATTGCCACGGCAGGTCTGGATGTGGCTGTACGCGTGGCGGAGATGAAGCCATCGGGCATGATCGCGACGAGGGTCGCCGACAACCCCTTCACGCTCATCGCATCGCCGGGCTACGTCGCGCGCCTGGGGAAACCCGCTACGGCGGAAGAGCTGATGGATCACGCCTGTATCCGGCTTCACGCGATGGAGACATGGCCGTTCACAAGGGGCGGTGAGGCACACCGCGTTCGGATAAGGGGCCCTTTGTCAGCCAATACCGTCGACGCGGTGCGCGCAGCCTGCATCGCCGGCGTGGGCATCGCGATGCTGACGTACTGGGACGTCCACAAGCAGATCGAACGCGGAGAGTTGCAGCGCATCTACCTCACCGACGTCGAGCCGCGGGAGGTGGGGATATGGGCCGTTTTCCCGAGCCGCTCGCACGTGCCGGCGCGGGTTCGGGCCTTTATCGATGCGATGCGGGAGTCCTGCCTCGCGGGATCCGATGCGCCTGGGTGGGACCCGGCCAGTCCGCTGTAAAAGACGGCTTGGTCGATGCAATGAGGGTGCCGTGGCCGGTTCAGCGCCATGCGGACGCGACCGGCCCGTTGCATCGAGCGTCCTGCACAAGCGTGCCCCTTTAGGTCCGGATGCTGGCAAAACACGCTCGCAGCTCCGCAGTGAACAGCGCAGGTTGTTCGAACGCGGCGAAGTGTCCGCCTTTCGACACCCGGTTCCAGTAGAACAGCTTGGAATAGGTCCGTTCGCCCCAGATCCGTGGCGGTCGGTAGATTTCTCCCGGGAAGATACTGACGCCGACCGGGATCTCCACCACGTGTCGCGACGTCTGTTCCCCGCGTCTTTAGCATAGAGCCGGGCCGATGAGGCGGCAGTCGCCGTGATCCAGTACAGCATGATGTCGTCGAGCATCGCGTCGCGCGAAATGACCGATTCCGGGTTCCGGTTGCTATCCGTCCAGTCCGTGAACTTCTCGTAGATCCACATGGCTTGCCCCACCGGGGAATCGACGAGGCCGTAGCCGAGCGTTTGCGGTCGGGTTTCCTGGATGCTCCCATAGCCGGTCATCGTGCGGAAGAGCGCCTTGAGCTCGGCGATGGCGGCCTTTTCTTCATCGCCCGGCGCGCCTTCGAGCGGCGGCGGCGAAAGGGTCGGCAGGTTGAGGTGAATCGCCGCCAGCCCTTCCGGCTTCTGCACGCCGAGCCATGTGGTGACATGCGCGCCCCAGTCTCCGCCCTGAGCGACCCAGCGGTGATAACCGAGCCGTTTCATCAGCGTGCTCCAGGCGGTGGCGATCCTCGGCACGTCCCACCCCGTGCGTTCCGGCTTGTCCGAAAAGCCGTAGCCCGGCAGCGAGGGAATGACGACGTGGAACGCATCCTCGGCGCGCCCACCGTGCGCCTCCGGATCGGTCAGCGGACCGATCACGTCGAGAAACTCGACGACCGACCCCGGCCAGCCGTGCGTGAGGAGGATCGGCAAGGCATTTGCGTGCTTGGAACGCACATGCAGAAAGTGAATTCCCAGACCGTCGAGCGCCGTGCGAAATTGTGGAAACGCGTTGAGCCGGCGCTCAAGCCGCCCCATGTCATACCCATCTCGCCAATAGTCGACGAGAGCTTGAGCGCGTTCCAGCTGGACGCCTTGCGACCCGTCGGCGACGGTTTCCCGTTCGGGCCAGCGTGTCGTTGCGAGCCGTCGCCTGAGATCCTCGATCACGGCCGACGCGATGGCGACACGGAAAGCTCGCACAGCCTCCGTGGCGGGTGGCAAATCGACCCCGATGGAACCTGCGATCGACAGGTGCGCCGCTGCCTTGGCCGACGCGTAGCCGAGGGTACCCAGGCCTAACCCGGCCTGCAGCACCGCCCTGCGCAGCGGCGGCGACGTGCGGCCAGTGACCTCGTCGCTCGGAAGCCCCTCTTTCATCGACCCATCCTGCTTCCTGAACACGGCAAGGGCGGGACGGCTGATCCGCGCCATATCGTCCATTCGGATTGGTCCGACCCCAGGTTACAGGTTTCAGGGCGGCATCCGGCGAAAGGCAGACATTTAGAGTATGTCCGCGTGGTCGCCGGTCAGTTCGTCGCGGAAGACGGATTAAATCTGCCGTTCCCTCTGCGTCATTGAGGAGCGTTTTGCGCGCCGTATCCAGCTCCGCCCGCGCGGGCGGGAAGGTCAGACGGGGCTCAGGAACAGACTTTGGCACCGCATGATAGACTTAGCGCTTTTGCCCCCCTGGTTGTGAGTGCAAGATCGCCTCCATGTAATGGAACACGGTCAGGTGCACTCCCATGGAATTCCGCTCTGCATGCCTGGTCCTGTGCGGCGTCGGGGTGTCTTTGTCCCCGTCTCCGACTATGGCCCGCGATTTCGTGCCGCTGTCTGCGAATTCCGCTGGCATCGAGACGGTGCAGGCTACGGTCGGCGGCCGGGTCGGTACGTATCTGTTCGACAGCGGTATCGGGACCTCCGGCGTCACACCCGCGGTGGCCGCTGCGATCGGATGCAAACCCTGGGGGAAGGTGACCGGCTTTCGCGCGATCGGCGAGCGCGTCGAAGTCCCCCGCTGCAACAGCAGCACGGTAAGATCGGCGCGTATCAAACGACCGTGCCGCAACTGTCGGTCTTCGATCTGGCTAGGTTCATGGGGCCGGCCTCGGCCGGACTCAGCGGGGCAATTGGCCTCGATGCCTTCGTGGGGCAGACGGTGACGCTGGACGTCGCGCATCACCGGCTGGTCCTCGAGGACGCAGCCAGTCTCGCCGCAATCCGCAAGACCGCGGTGGAGGTGCCGATCCGGCTCGTGCGCGTGGCGGAGGGTGCGGCGCTCACCGTCGACATCGGGGTTCCGACATCCTCGGGAACCGCATGGATGGAACTCGACACCGGCAACTACGGCGCGTCGATGGTCGATCGCACGATTGCCGGCCTGTTCGGTTTGAACCCGTCCGACACGGCGGTTCAGCGCTGGGATGTCACCCCGGCGGACGGGCTGCACATTTCGGGCCCGGTGATGGTCAAGGACCTCATCCTCGACGGCAACCTTGGCCGAGAGGTGCTTCGGCACTGGGAAATCACTGTGGATCTTGCTGACGGCCGTGGCTGGATCACGCCTTTACCGTCAACGAGACCGCCAACTGACCAGACTGGCGGATGACGACATCGTGCCGATCGATCCCGGGCGCCCGCCATCGTGCATGCGGTCTGCGGCATGGCGCCGCGCCTGTATCCCTGCCCCTACCCTGATACCACCGCGCGCGAAGCAGACGTCCGTCGTGCCCTCAATTAGCGCTTGTTGGTTTCCCGTCGGCGTGTCGGCGGAATCAGGTAGGTCTGCCGCGCCATGGGGCAGCTCGATCACCCCTTGGCCAAGCAAACGTCATTCCCACTCGATCGTGCCGGGCGGCTTGCTCGTATAGTCGTAGGTCACGCGGTTGACGCCGCGCACTTCGTTGACGATCCGTGTCGCGACGCGCGGGAGGAAATCGCCCGGGAACTGGAACGCCTGCGCGGTCATCCCGTCGGTCGAGGTGACCGCGCGGAGTGCCAGCACGTTGTCATACGTCCGCCCGTCGCCCATCACGCCGACGCTGCGCACCGGCAGCAGCACCGCGAACGCCTGCCAGATCGCGTCGTACAGCCCCGCACGTCGGATTTCCTCGAGATAGACCGAGTCCGCCTTGCGCAGGATATCGCAGCGTTCCTTGGTCACTTCGCCCGGGATGCGGATCGCGAGACCCGGCCCCGGGAACGGATGCCGCCCGACGAAGATCTCGGGCAGGCCAAGCTCGCGGCCCAGCGCACGGACTTCGTCCTTGAACAGTTCGCGCAGCGGCTCGACCAGCTGCATCTTCATCCGCGCGGGGAGACCGCCGACATTGTGGTGGCTCTTGATTGTCACCGACGGCCCGCCGGTGAAGCTGACGCTCTCGATCACATCAGGGTAGAGCGTCCCCTGCGCAAGGAAGTCCGCGCCGCCGATCTTCCTGGCTTCCGCCTCGAAGATGTCGATGAACGCGCCGCCGATGAACTTGCGCTTCGCCTCGGGGTCGGTGACGCCCGCGAGCCCGGCCATGAACGTTTCCTCTGCGTCCAAATGGACCAGCGGGATGTTATAGTGGTTACGGAACAGCGTGACGACCTGATCCGCCTCGCCGCTGCGCATCAGCCCGTGGTCGACGAACACGCAGGTCAGATGCTCGCCGATCGCCTCGTGGATCAGCACTGCCGCGACCGCCGAATCGACCCCGCCGGACAGCCCGCAGATGACCTTGCCACTGCCGACCTGCGCACGGATCTCGGCGATCTTGGTCGCGCGGAACTCCGCCATCGTCCAGTCGCCGGTCAACCCGCAGACGTGCCGCGCGAAGGTTGCGATCAGCTTGGCGCCATCCGGCGTGTGGACCACCTCGGGGTGGAACTGCATCGCGTAATAATGCCGGTCGTCGTCCGCGATCACCGCGAACGGTGCACCCGGGCTCGCCGCGACGGGGCGGAAACCAGGGGCGAGCGCAGTGACCTTGTCGCCGTGGCTCATCCACACCTGATGCGCCTCGCCCGGCGTCCACACGCCGTCGAACAACGCGCAGGCATCGCCGATCTCGATCACCGCATGGCCGAATTCGCCGCTATCGCCGAGCGTCACCGTTCCGCCAAGCTGGTGCATCAGCACCTGCTGGCCGTAGCAGATTCCCAGGATCGGCACGCCGCTGTCCAGAATAGCCTGAGGAATGCGCGGGCTGTTCTCGTCGAGCACCGAGGCGGGGCTGCCCGACAGGATCACGCCCTTGGGCTGCATCCGCGCGAACGCATCGGCGGCGGTCGTGAACGGGGCGATCTCGCTATAGACCCCCGCTTCGCGCACGCGGCGTGCGATCAGCTGCGTAACCTGGCTGCCGAAATCGACGATGAGGATGGAGTCGCTGGGATGGGTCATGCGGCCAGATAGCAGAAGTGCGCCGCGATGCCAGAGGGCGGGGACGAATTGGCGGGCGCAACGCCCGCGAAAGCCAAACGCCGGATTAACCCGTTATAGAGGGCGCGCTGCCACACAGGGCTGATGCGTAGCCTTCTCCGTTCGCCGGCTGATCTGGCCGTGATCGTCCTCTTTCGCTCCTTCTGTTCGTCGCCTTCTTCGACGTGGCGATGCTGGCACCACGGAACATCGGCTGGCTTCTGCGCGGGAGCGACAGCGGCGAGAATGCGCTGGGGCTGCACGCTTGGCTCAACGATCCCCATGCCACTCTTTTCCGGACCTATTTGCTCAACGCGCCGGACGGCGTGACGCTGCTGTTCACCGACAGCAATCCCCTGCTCGCGCTGCTCGTCGCGCCGCTGGCGCGGCTCGCGGGCGGAGACCTGCAAGTCGTCGGGCCATGGCTGCTGGCCTGCCTGATCCTGCAGCTCAGCTTGGCGAGGGCGCTGCTGAGCCCCTATGCGCCCAGCCGGGTCATGCTGTGGATCGGGGTGATCTTGCTGGCCTTGCTGCCGTCGCTTTTTCTCCGGCAAGTTCACGTGAACCTTTGCGCGCACTGGTTGCTGTTGTGGGCCTTGTAGATCTTCATCGATCCGCGCCGCGCGGCCGACGGGCGCTGGTGGTTGGCCGTGGTCGTGTGCGCCGCGCTGGTCCACAGCTACCTGCTGCTGATGGTTGCCGCCATCTGGGGCAGCGCCATGCTCGAACGGTGGATAGGCCTGGAGAAAGGCTGGGCTGGCCGGCGCAACCTCCTGCTCGGCGCGGCTGGCGTCGCGATTGCCGCAGCGACCTGCGTCTTCCTCCTCGTCGATCGCGGCGGGCTCGTTCCCACGCACTCGTTCGGACAGTTCGGCATGCCCATCGATGCGCCCTGGAACCCGGCGATTGGGGGCCTGGCGCGCTTCCTGCCCGCCTACGCACAAGCGCCGGATCGCCAGATGGAGGCATTCCAGTATCTCGGCGCTGGTTTGTTACTGCTCATCGCAGCAATGCCGTTCAGTCTTGCAACCGGGCGCGAGACCATCGCCACGAACGGCTCGCTACACCGGCGGCTCTGCTGGCTGATCCCGGCGGGGACCGTCTTGACGATGTTGGCGATCACGCATCGCATGGATTATGCCGGTGTGACGCTGGTGCACATTCCGCTGTCCGCTAAAATGGTTGCGGCGCTCGACCCGATCCGGGCATCGGCGCGGCTGTTCTGGCCGGTCGCCTATGGACTCGTGTTCGCGGCGATCACGGCGGCCTACCGCCTGCCACCCGCAAGGGGACAGTTGCTGCTCGCGGTCGCGCTCGCGGTCCAGGTCCTCGACCTTGGCGGCCTGGCCCATTTCACGCGGGCGACGGCCAGCGGTGCGCGAGACCCGTCCAAATGGATCCGTACCCGCGATCCACGCTGGGCAATGGCGATTTCGGCAGCGCACGACGTCACCATCATGCCACCCAACGCGGTGGAACAGCTCGATCTGTTTCAGGAGGTCGCATGGCGCGCGGTCGATGCCGGGCACCCGATCCGGCTGGTCTATGCCTCCCGCAGCAATGAAGTGACCAAGGCGCGGTTGAAGCGAGAGCAACAGGCGTTCGATCGCGGCGATCTCGATCCGCATCGGCTGTATGTCCTCCTCCCGCAGGCAAAGCTGCCAAAGGTGTCGGCCGACCGCGTCGCGATGCTGGACGGTGTCCGCGTCATTCTTCCCCGACCGGACGGTCGGGGCAAGAACGACTGACGGACGCGCTACTGGACCGGCTTGACCGCCAGACCGGTCCACTTCGCCGCAAACGCCCAGGCGTCGGCAGTCTCGGCAATCACCTTGTCGGTCGGCTTGCCCGAGCCATGACCCGCGCGCGTCTCGATCCGCACCAGCCGAGGCTTCGGCCCGAGGTCGAGCGACTGGAGCATTGCGGTATATTTGAACGTATGCCCCGGCACGACCCGGTCATCGGTATCCGCCGTCTCCGCGAGGATCGCCGGATACGCCTTGCCCGCACGGATGTTGTGGTACGGCGAATAGGCGTAAAGCGTCTTGAAATCGGCCTCCTTGGACGGATAGCCGTAATCGTCGACCCAATAGCGCCCCGCGGTGAAACGGTCGAACCGCAGCATGTCCATCACGCCGACTGCGGGGATCGCCGCGGCGAACAGGTCGGGTCGCTGGTTGGTGACGGCCCCCACGAGCAAACCGCCGTTCGACCCGCCCTGGATGACGAGCTGGTCCTTCCCGGTGATCTTCTGCGCTTCAGATATTCGCCCGCCGCGATGAAATCGTCGAACACATTCTGCTTCTGCGCGAGGCGTCCGCCGTCGTGCCACGCCTTGCCATACTCCCCGCCCCCACGGATGTTGGCGACCGCGAGCACGCCGCCCTGCTCGAGCCACGCGAGCCGCGTCGCGGAGAAGGTCGGCGTGACCGAAATGTTGAACCCGCCATAAGCGTAGAGCAGCGTCGGTGCGGGGCCGGTCACGTCCTTGCGCCGGACGACGAACATCGGGACGCGGGTGCCGTCCTTCGACGTGTAGAAGCGCTGGTCGACCTGATAGCGCGCCGGATCGAACGCGACCTTGGGGCTGGCCCAGGGGGTCGCCTTGCCGGTGCTGACATCATAGCGGTAGATCGTCGTGGGCGTGGCGAAGCTGGTAAACGCGTAGAAGGTCTCGGTGTCGTCCGCGTCCCCGCCAAAGCCACCGACATCGCCGATTCCGGGCAGCGCGACCGTGCCGTCCGCCTTGCCGTCGAGCGTGAACCGACGGACCTCGCTCTTCACGTCCGCCAGATACGACACGAGCAGCCGCCCGCCCACCAGGTTCGCTCCGTCGATCACGTCCTTGCCCTGCGCGACGATCTCGGTTTCGGGCACTTCGGCCGAGCGCGCATAGAGATTGGTCGCCACGATCCGGCCACGGGGCGCGCCCTTGTTGGTCACCCAGTAGAAATTGCCGCCGACATTGCCCGCCAGCGTCCACTCATTCTCGAGCCCCTTGACGATTGTCCGGGGCGCAGGCTTGGGCGCGGTCAGGTCGATCACGGTGATCTGGTAGCGGTTGTCGGTCCCCTCATGCGTGGTGATGACGAGCCACTTGCCGTCATCCGTCACCTGCGCAGTGTGCCCGAGCTTCGGCTGGTCGGGGGTCGCGTAGATCAGGCCATCCGCCGATTGCGGCGTGCCGAGCTTGTGGAAATAGACCTGCTGGTTCTCGTTGAGCGCCTGGAACTTGGACCCATCCGCCGGCGCGGCGAACCGGGAGTAAAAGAAGCCCGAGCCGTCCTTCGCCCACGACAGGCCGGAGAACTTGACCCATTCGACCGTATCCGACACCGCGCCGGACGCGACGTCGAGCACCTTGACGGTGCGCCAGTCGGTCCCGCCGTCCTGCACGGCATAGGCCAGCTTCTTGCCGTCCTCCGACGCGCTCCATTCGGCGAGCGCGGTCGCGCCGTCCTTCGACCAGCCATTGGGGTCAATCAGCACCCGCCCCTCGCCGCCCACGCTGTCGCGGACGTACAGGACCGCCTGGTTCTGAAGGCCCGCGTTGCGGCTGTAGAAATAGCGCCCGCCTTTCTTCACCGGCACGCCAAACCGCTCGTAATCGAGCAACTGCTTCAGTCGCGCCGCAAAGATGTCCCGCCCGGGCAGCGTCGCAAGATAGGCGTTGGTGACGGCATTCTGGTCGACCACCCACTTGGCGACCTCACGGTCGGTCCGGACGTCGTTCTCGAGCCAGCGATACGGATCGGCGACCTTGACGCCGAACTGTTCGTCGACCTGCGCGGTGCGTCGGGTTTCGGGATATTGCATGTGGGGAGCCTGTGTCTGCGCGAGGGCGGGGGAAGCGAGGAGAACCGCGAGGATCGGAAAAGGACGCATGCAAACCCCAGAAACGAAGAAAGGAGCCACACTCTGGACGAGTGCAGCTCCTTTCTCAATCCCGCGGGACGGACGGCTTACGCCGCGTCGTCATACTCTTCGCCGGTCATCACCGGGCCCGAATCCTGGCCCTTTGCGCTGACGTCGCGGTCGACGAACTCGATCACCGCCATCGGCGATGCGTCCGACAGGCGGATACCCGCCTTGATGATGCGGGTGTAGCCGCCGTTGCGACCGGCATACCGCTCGGCCAGAACGTCGAACAGCTTGGTCAGCTGCGCATCGTCGAGCAACCGCGCGTGTGCGAGACGACGGTTGGACAGGCCACCCTTCTTCGCGAGCGTGATCATCTTCTCGATGTACGGGCGCAGTTCCTTCGCCTTGGCGACGGTCGTGGTGATCTGCTCATGCTTGATGAGCGCGGCGCTCATGTTGCGGAACAGGGCAATGCGGTGGGCCGAGGTCCGCTGAAGCTTACGGCCGCCTACGCGATGACGCATGGTATGTCCTTCGTTCGATAAGGGGCCGTGTGAGGTACCCCAGAGCCGGTGGGGACGGTGGCCCACCCGATGTTCCGTCATTCCCGCGAAGGCGGGGACCCTAACTGATGCCGGATACGTGGCGGCGAAGCCGCGTCGTCGGTCGGACCGAGGTCCGCCGGCCGGGCTTTCGCCGTCTCGGGATTAGCTCACGCTAATCCCGTGCGGCTCAGCCCATGATTTCCTGCTCGAGCTTCTTCGCCATCTCTTCGATGTTCTCAGGCGGCCAGCCGGGGATTTCCATGCCCAGGCGGAGACCCATGCTCGACAGCACTTCCTTGATCTCGTTGAGCGACTTGCGGCCGAAGTTCGGCGTGCGCAGCATCTCGGCTTCGGTCTTCTGGACCAGATCGCCGATGTAGATGATGTTGTCGTTCTTGAGGCAGTTGGCGCTGCGAACCGAAAGCTCGAGTTCGTCGACCTTCTTGAGCAGATAACGGTTGATCTGCTGCGTATCGCCCGAAACCTCGGTACCACCAGCGGCAGGCGCAGCCTGGCCGATCGGTGCCTGACGCGTGACGCTCGAATCGTCGAAGCCGACGAACAGCGCAAGCTGGTCCTGCAGGATGCGACCGGCATAACCGACGGCTTCCTCGGGCGAAACCGTACCGTCGGTCTCGATCGTCAGCGTCAGCTTGTCGTAATCGAGTTCCTGCCCGACGCGGGTGTTCTCAACCTTGTAGCTGACCTGCTTAACCGGCGAATACAAAGCATCGACCGGGATCAGGCCGATCGGCGCATCGGCCGGACGGTTGGACACGGCGGGGACATAGCCCTTGCCGACGTCCGCGGTCAGTTCCATGTTCAGCGTCGCGCCATCATCAAGATGGCACAGCACGAGCTGCGGGTTCATCACTTCGATGTCGCCCGAAACCGCGATGTCGCCCGCCTTGACCGGACCCGGGCCCGTTGCCGACAGCTGGAGCCGCTTCGGCCCTTCACCCTGCATGCGCAAAGCGATCTGCTTCACGTTGAGCACGATGTCGGTCACGTCCTCGCGAACGCCCGCCAGCGACGAGAATTCGTGCAGCACGTTCTCGATCTTGATCGACGTCACCGCCGCGCCCTGCAGCGAAGACAACAAAACGCGCCGCAGCGCGTTGCCGAGCGTCAGGCCGAAACCACGCTCCAGCGGCTCGGCGATAAAGGTCGCCTTGCGCTTGCCGTCTCCGCCGGGCTTCTTTTCGAGACCGGACGGCTTCTTGAGCTCCTGCCAGTTCTTTGCATTGACGGACATAGGCTATCCCTTGATTTTGGGCCGGCACGGGCGATGCCGACCAAGTGGGAATCGGACCGTGCAGCGCGATCAACCGCGCACGGCCGAGACGAAATCAGACGCGGCGACGCTTCGAAGGACGCACGCCGTTGTGCGGGATCGAGGTAACGTCACGGATCGAGGTGATCTGGAAACCGACCGCCTGCAGCGCGCGAAGCGCCGACTCACGGCCCGAACCCGGGCCCTTCACTTCGACTTCGAGCGTACGGACGCCGTGCTCGGCTGCCTTCTTGCCCGCGTCTTCCGCTGCGACCTGTGCCGCATACGGGGTCGACTTGCGCGAGCCCTTGAAGCCCATTGCGCCGGCCGACGACCACGAGATCGCGTTGCCCTGGGCATCGGTGATCGTGATCATGGTGTTGTTGAAGCTTGCGTTCACATGCGCAACACCAGAGGTGATGTTCTTGCGCTCACGCCGCTTAATGCGTTGCGGTTCACGTGCCATTGTCTTGTCCTAACCCTACTGCAGGAGCGAGCCGCGGTCACCCGCGGCTCAAGCTCACTTCTTCTTACCGGCGATCGGCTTTGCCTTGCCCTTGCGGGTGCGCGCATTGGTATGCGTGCGCTGGCCGCGAACGGGGAGGCCCTTGCGATGGCGCAGGCCGCGATAGCAGGCCAGATCCATCAGGCGCTTGATGTTCATCGCAACGGTGCGACGAAGATCACCCTCGACCGTGTAATCGGCATCGATGGTCTCACGGATGTGGAGGACTTCCTGGTCGGTCAGGTCCTGCACGCGCGCGGTCATCGGAATGCCCAGCTTGGTGACGATTTCCTTGGCCTTGGTGTCTCCAATGCCGTGGATGTAGGTGAGCGCGATTACTACGCGCTTGTTGGTCGGGATGTTGACCCCGGCGATACGTGCCATGAACTTGTTTCTCCTGCTCCACGGGACATGCATGGCTGCACATCCCATCTCATCGCGTTGCGCAACCGAACCCCGCGCCTTGTCAAAAAACGCAACACACCGGCGAGCGCAAACAAGCGCCGCCGGAGACCGGTGGTTCGGAATGCCGGGCTGGTAAAGATCGACTCGCCGCCTGTCAAGCACGCGTGACCGGTTTGCCTAGCGCGAGATGGGAACCACGATTGCGGCGATCAACCCAGGCGCATTGTCCTGCAGTTCGACCCGTCCCTCATGCAACCGTGCGACCGCCTCGACCAGCGCCATCCCCAGCCCCGCCCCGGGCAGGCTGCGCGCGCGATCGAGCCGACCGAAGCGACGCAACGCTTCTGCCCGATCCGCCTCCGCGATGCCGGGGCCGCGATCCTCGACCTGGAAGCGCGCGGCATTCCCCGCCATCGCCAGGCGCAGAACGATCTCACCGCCGACCCCGGCGTGGCGTAGCGCGTTGTCGATCAGATTGGCGATCGCCTGAGTCATCAACTCGCGGTGGAGCACGATGGGCGGAAGCCCGGTCGCGACAATCGCTTCGAACCGCATTCCGGCGTCCTCGACCACCGGCGCGTACAGATCGGCGATCTCCTCGACCAGCGTCGCCGGGTCGATCCGCGCGAGCCGGTCGCGCGAGACGCTCTCGGCGCGCGTGATCTCGATCATCGTCGACAGCATTCGCATCACGAGATCGGTCTCGATCAGCAGCCCACCCATCGCCGCCTCGCGCTGCGCGGGATCGGCCTGAAGCACGGCCGCCTCCGCCTTGGCGCGCAACCGCGCGAGCGGCGAGCGCAGGTCATGCGCGAGGCCGTCGGTGACGATCCGCAGTTCGCTCATCAGCCGTTCGGTCTTGTCGAGCATTGCATTCAGCCGAGTCGCGAGCCGGTCAAATGCGTCCCCGCTCGCGGCGTTGACGACCCGCCGCGAGAGATCACCCGCAGCGACGCCTTCGATCACGTCGGCGACGCGATCGAGCCGGCGCCCGACATAGCGCGTGACGACCAGCCCCCCGCCGACCCCGAGCGCGAGCGACAGCAGCATGGCGGCGGCAAGCGCACGTTCGATCCCGCGTTGCTCGGCGTTCCAGTCGTCAAGAACGCGGCCGCTGACCAGGCGATACGGCCCGATCTGGCGCACCGCATAGCCGGCCTCGCGCTCAGACCAGGGGGGGCCAATCGCGCGGATCCGGAAGCCGAGGTTAGGCCAGCGGGCGAAACCATCGAGTTCGGGGCCGACACCCGCGATCAACCGGCCATCACGCGCGATCACCGCCACGATCCGGGACAGGTCGCCAGGTGCCCGCGCTTCGCGGATCGTGCGCCCGAGTGCCGGAAGCCCGCCGCTGCGATAGACCGCGATCAAGGCATCGGATTGCTCGATCGTGTCGCGGCGAAGTTCGTCGATCGCATCGTCGCGGACCACCTTCCACACGAAGGCGACGAGCACGAGATTGGAGACGAGTGCGAGCAGGATCGACAGCAACGCGATCCGTGCCGTGACCGACAGGCGGATCAAGGCTCGACCGACAGCCGATACCCCGCGCCACGCACCGTATGCAGGATCGGTGCGGGGAACCCGTCCTCGAGCTTGCGGCGCAACCGGCCGATATGGACGTCGACCACGTTCGAACCCGGGTCGAAATGGTAATTCCAGATCTTCTCGAGCATCATCGTCCGGGTCACCACCTGCCCCGCATGCCGAGCAAGATATTCAAGCAGGTTGAACTCGCGTGCGCCGAGCGAGATCGGCTTGCCCTGCCGCGCGACGGTGCGCGCGAGCAGGTCGATCTCGAGGTCGCCGACCGACAGGCGTGTGGGTTGCCCCTCGGTCGCGCCGCGATCGACCCGCCGGAAGATCGCGTCGATCCGCGCAGTGAGTTCGGCAAAGGAGAAGGGTTTGACGAGATAATCGTCCGCACCCGCGTTGAGACCGTCGATCCGGTCGTCGACCGTCCCCAGCGCTGACAGCACCAGCGTTGGCGTGCTGACGCCGGCCGCGCGGATCGCGCCCAGCATCGCAAGGCCGTTGAGGCCCGGGAGCATGCGATCGGCGATGATCAGGTCGAAGATTCCCTCGCTTGCGAGGAACAGGCCGTCGCGGCCATCGGCACAGGTCTCGACCGCATAGCCGGTCTCTGCCAACCCCTTCGCCAGATAGGCGGCGGTCGAGCTATCGTCTTCAACAATCAGGATCTTGCGGGTCACAGGCGGCATTCCGGGCGGTTTCCTCATGCCTAGAATGAAATGAGGCCGACGGAAAGCGAGCCTTCCGCCGGCCAACGGCACTCCCGGGAGTGCGAGTGCCGATCTCGGTGATCATTTCCGGCCGCGTGCATCGGCCATGCCGGGATGTTTGCACCGGATTGCCTGCGCGATCCGGTGACATTGAGGTGACGAAAATGTCATTGAGGTATCTGGACGCCGCGCGAATTGCGGGGGAACGCACCACCACCAGCCACTCTTCCACCGTCATGCTGAACTCGTTTCAGCATCCACCGCGCAACCGGGACTGTCTTGACTCGTGGTGGGCTGGATCCTGAAACAAGTTCAGGATGACGGGCGTGCGAGGCGTATGGCGTCAAGCGTCCAGCGCAAGCGAGAATGAGCGCAAGCCAAGCCCCCCGCCCGCCTCACTTCAAATCGCGTCGAGAATACGCTCGATCGCCTTCGACACGCTGTCCATGTCCGCCATCCCATCGACTCGCGCGAGCAGCCCGCGCGCTTCGTAGATCGGGATGATCGGCTCGGTCTTCGCGCGATACTCCGCCATGCGCGTGCGCACGGTGTCTTCGTTATCGTCCGGACGGCGCTTGAACTCGTGGTGCCCGCACACGTCGCACGTCCCCGCAACCTTGGGTTGCTTGAAGTGGTCGTGATAGCCAGCACCACAATTGCCGCAGGTGAACCGCCCGACGATCCGCTCGACCAGCGCATCCTCATCGACCGTCAGCTCGATTACCTTGTCGAGCGTCCGCCCGCGTGCAGCGAGGATCGCGTCGAGCTGCTCGGCCTGCGCCGCAGTGCGCGGATAGCCGTCGAAGATCACACCCTTGTCGGTGTCGCCCATGTCGAGCCGCTCGCCGATGATACCCGACACGATCTCGTCCGAAACGAGCTGCCCCGATTCCATCACCGCCTTCGCCTGAAGCCCGACCGGGCTTCCCGACTTGACCGCGGCGCGCAGCATGTCGCCCGTCGAGAGCTGCACCATGCCGCGGTCGCTTTCGAGGCGCGCCGCCTGGGTGCCCTTGCCCGCGCCCGGGGGGCCCAACAAAATGATGTTCACGCGACTCTCCCGTTTACCGTCGCCGCGCTTAGCGCAGACGTCCGCCCTTCAGCTTCGCCTTCTTGATCAGGTCACCATATTGGTGCGCAAGCAAGTGGCTCTGGATCTGCGTCACCGTGTCCATCGTCACGTTGACGACGATCAGCAGGCTCGTCCCGCCGAGGTAGAAGGGGATCGACAGCGCCGAAACCAGATACTCGGGCAGTAGGCAGATGATCGCGAGATAGCCCGCCCCGATCACGGTGATGCGCGTCAGCACATAATCGAAATAGGTCTCGGTGTTCTTGCCCGGACGGATGCCCGGGATGAACCCGCCATGCCGCTTCAGATTGTCCGCGGTCTCTTCCGGGTTGAATACGACGGCGGTGTAGAAGAACGAGAAGAAGATGATCCCCGCACCGTACAGCAGCATGTAGGCGACGCTGCCATGCTGCAGATACTGGTTGAGCGTGATCACGACCGAGCCCCACCACGTATCGCCCGACACGTTCTTACCCGCGAACTGCGTGATCGTCAGCGGCATCAGCAGCAACGACGATGCGAAGATCGGCGGGATGACGCCCGCGGTGTTGATCTTGAGCGGCAGATGGCTGCGGTCCGACTGCATCCCGCGCTGGGTCTGGCGCTTGGGGTACTGGATGAGGATGCGGCGCTGCGCGCGCTCCATGAAGCAGATGAACAGGATGAGCCCCGCCACCGCGACGATGATCGCGACCAGCGTGAAGCCGGTGACGTTCCCGCCCCCGGTCCGTGCGGTCTGCGCGAGATTGAACAGCGTCGTCGGCAGGTTCGCGACGATACCCGCCATGATGATCAGCGACATGCCGTTGCCGATGCCGCGGCTGGTGATCTGCTCGCCGATCCACATCAGGAACATCGTACCGCCGACCAGGCGATGACCGATCCGATGATGAACAGCATGCCGGGATCGACCACCACGCCCTGGCTCTGGAAGCCGAGGCTGAGGAAATAGCCCTGGATGACGGTCAGCGCGACGGTCCCGAAGCGCGTGTACTGGTTCAGCCGCTTGCGCCCGCTCTCGCCTTCCTTCTTGATCGCGGCAAGCGTCGGCGACAGCGAGGTCGCGAGCTGCACCACGATCGAGGCGGTGATATACGGGGTAACCCCCAGCGCGATCAGACTGGCACGCTTGAGCGAACCGCCCGAGAAAGCGTTGAAGAAGTCGAGCACGCCGCCATTGGTGCGGCTCGCCAGCGCAGCGAGCGCGGTCGGGTCGATCCCCGGCAGCGGGACGTAGCTGAGCAGGCGGAACACGATCAGCGCGCCGATGGTGAACCACAGCCGCTTCTTGAGGTCGGTCGCCTGCGCGAACTTCGACAGGCTGATGCTTGAGGCCATTTTATCGGCTGCGGATGCCATGCGGTTGATCGTCCTGGAATCGATATCGGCGGAAACAAAAACGGCGGGAAACGTTTTACCGCCCCGCCGCTTCATATAGTCATGGAGGCGCGCTTGCCTAGCCGTTGCAGTCCGCTACCGCTTCCCCGGCGAAGGCCGGGGCCCAGTAGCGGACCGATCGAAGTTCGGGCGCACCCTCCATTACCTCCATCACCACGCTTGGGCCCCGGCCTTCGCCGGGGAAGCGTTGATGGAAAACGCGAGCGAGTTACGCCTTGAACGACGCCTTGTGCGCCTGGCGCTCCTTGTACTTCACGCCCTTCTTGGCAGCGGCCTTCTCGTTTGCCGGCATGACGTAGATCACGTCGACCGAACCGCCAGCCTTCTCGACCGCTTCGATCGCGCCCTTCGACGCGCCGGCAACCGTGAACTTGAGGACCGTGGTCAGCTCGCCCTTGCCGAGCAAACGGACGCCGTCCTTGCCACCGCGTGCGAGGCCAGCCGCCTTGAGCGCTTCGTGGTCGATCGAAGCGCCAGCCTCGATCTTGCCCGCGTCGACCGCCATCTGGATCGCACCGAGGTTTACCTCGGCATAATCCTTGGCGAAGATGTTGTTGAAGCCGCGCTTAGGCAGACGCATGTGAAGCGGCATCTGGCCGCCTTCGAAGCCGGCGATCGAAACGCCTTCACGGCTCTTCTGGCCCTTCTGGCCGCGGCCTGCGGTCTTGCCCTTGCCCGAACCGATACCACGGCCGACACGCATCTTGGATTTACGCGCGCCCTGATTGTCGCGGATTTCATTGAGTTTCATGAGTTGCACTCGCTTTCGCTTTTGTCGCGCTGATAAAAAGAAGAAGGGGGCCGTTAGCCCCCTTCCCCGCATTTGTCACTAGGCAAGCTGCAAAAGCGGCTGCCCAGAGATACCTGTTGTCGTGACGGATGCCACAGCGCCTGCTTTCACAGACGCTGCAAGCCTTACGCCTCGATCTTCACCATATGCGCGACCTTGCGGATCATCCCCCGGACTTCCGGGGTATCCTCGAGCTCGCGCGTCTTGTGCATCTTGTTGAGGCCGAGGCCGATCAGCGTTGCGCGCTGGTCGGCTTCGCGGCGGATCGGCGAACCGGTCTGCGTGATCTTGATGGTCGCCATCGATATTACTCCGCGATCGCTTCGGCCTGGGCCTCTGCGACGTCCTTGTCCGCGCCACCACGGCCGAGCAGGTCCGCAATCTTCTTGCCGCGACGCTGCGCAACCGCCTTCGGGCTGACCTGTGCGGTCAGCGACTCGAAGGTCGCGCGGATCATGTTGTAGGGGTTCGACGTGCCGACCGACTTGGTCACCACGTCCGCGACGCCGAGCGCCTCGAACACGGCGCGCATCGGGCCGCCCGCGATGATGCCGGTGCCGGGAGGCGCCGAGCGCAGCGTGACGAGGCCGGCACCGAAGTGACCGCGACCGTCATGATGCAGCGTACGACCTTCCTTGAGCGGAACGCGAACCATCGCCTTCTTGGCGGCAGCCGTCGCCTTGGAGATGGCTTCCGGCACTTCGCGTGCCTTGCCATGACCGAAGCCGACACGCCCCTTGCCGTCGCCTACGACGACCAGCGCTGCGAAGCCGAAGCGCTTACCGCCCTTGACCGTCTTCGAGACGCGGTTGATGTGAACCAGCTTCTCGATCAGCTCTTCGCCACCATCGTCCGAACCCGGACGACCGCCGCGATTGTCGCGACCGCCGCGACTGTCACGGCCACCCCGGTTGGGGCCACCGCCGCCAGGACCGGTGCGACCACGACCACCACGGGGCCCGCGGCCCTGCGGTGCATCGTTCGGCGTCGTTGCCGGTGCGGCGATCTCGCCGGTGTTGATCTCATCCGCCATGTCTTAGAACTCCAATCCGGCTTCGCGCGCGGCTTGCGCCAGCGCCTTGACGCGGCCGTGGAACAGGAAGCCGCCACGGTCGAAGACGACCTGCGTCACGCCGGCTGCCTTGGCTGCCTCGGCGACACGCGTGCGACACCGATCGCTGCATCGACATTGGCCCCGGTCGTGTCGCGCACGTCCTTTTCCAGCGTCGAGGCAGCGGCAACGGTCACGCCCTTGGCGTCGTCGATGATCTGCGCATAGATGTGACGACCCGAACGGTGGATCGACAGCCGCGGACGGCCCGTTCCACGCGCACGGAGCGCGGTGCGATTGCGGCGGCGCCGCTTCTCGAAGAGAGACATACCCTTGGTCGACATTACTTCTTTTTCCCTTCCTTGCGGAAGATGAACTCGCCGTCGTACTTGATGCCCTTGCCCTTGTACGGCTCGGGCTTACGCCACTGGCGAATTTCCGCGGCCAGCTGGCCGACCTTCTGCTTGTCCGTGCCCGAGATCTCGATCGTCGTGTTGTCGGGGGTCTTGACCTCGATCCCCTCCGGCACGTTGATGTTGACGTCGTGGCTGTAGCCGAGCTTCAGGTTCAGATTGCGACCCTGGGCCGCGGCACGATAACCAACGCCGTTGATCAGCAGCTTCTTGGTGAAGCCGTCCGACACGCCGGTGATCAGGTTCTGAACCATGGTACGCTGCATGCCCCAGAAGGCACGAGCGCGCTTGGTCTCGTTCGCCGGGACGACGGAAATGCCGCCGTCCTCGAGCGTGTAGCTGATCTCGTCGCGCAGCGGCATCGCCAGGGTGCCCTTGGGGCCCTTCACGCTGATCTGCCCGCCGTCGATCGTCGCAGAGACGCCGGCGGGAACGGTGATCGGCTTTTTACCGATGCGGCTCATCAGAACACCTCCGCGAGGACTTCGCCGCCGACGTTCTGCTCACGCGCTTCCGCGTCGGACAGAACACCCTTGGGGGTGGAAACGATCGTGATGCCGAGGCCGTTCATGATGCGCGGCAATTCGGTCGAACCCGAATAGACGCGACGACCGGGCTTGGACACACGGGCAACGTGCTTGATCGCGGGCTGGCCCTCGAAATACTTCAGCTCGATGCGGATGCCGGCCGCGGGGCCCATCTGCTCTTCGCTATAGCCACGGATGTAGCCTTCGCGCTGGAGCACGTCGAGAACGCGGGTCCGCAGCTTGGAGCCCGGCGTCAGGACGGAGTCCTTGCGCGCGCGCTGGCCGTTACGGATGCGGGTGAGCATATCACCCAGGGGATCGGTCAATGCCATCTCGTGATCCTTACCAGCTCGACTTCGTAACGCCCGGGATCAGGCCCTTGTTGGCCAGATCGCGCAGCTGAATACGGCAGAGGCGGAACTTACGATAATATGCGCGCGGACGACCCGTCAGCTCGCAGCGGTTGCGGATGCGCGTCGGGTTCCCGTTGCGGGGAATCTCGGCCATCTTCAGGCGGGCTTCGATCCGCTCGCCGTCGCTCAGCGTGCTGTCGGCAGCGATTGCCTTCAGCGCGGCGTACTTGGGCGCGTACTTCTTGACGAGCATCTTGCGACGCTCGTTCTTGTTCACCGAACTTACCTTGGCCATCTTATGCCGCCTTCTTCTGGTCGTCAGCAGACTCTGAGCCAGTCACTTCTGGCGGGAACGGGAAGCCGAACAGACGGAGCAACTCGCGCGCCTCGTCGTCGGTCTTCGCGCTGGTCGTGACGATCACGTCGAGACCGCGGACCTTGTCGATCTTGTCGTAGCTGATTTCCGGGAAAACCAGCTGCTCCTTCAGGCCGCAGGCATAGTTGCCGCGTCCGTCGAACGACTTGGGGTTGAGCCCGCGAAAATCGCGAACGCGCGGGAGCGCGATCGTGATGAAGCGGTCGAGGAATTCGTACATCCGCTCACGGCGAAGCGTGACCTTGACGCCGATCGGCATGCCCTCACGCAGCTTGAACTGCGCGATCGACTTCTTGGCCTTGGTCACGACGGGACGCTGCCCTGCGATCAATTCCATTTCGCCGAAAGCCTGGTCGACCTTCTTCTTGTCCTGCGTCGCCTCGCCAACGCCCATGTTGAGCGTGATCTTCTCGATGCGCGGGACTTCCATCGCGTTCTTGTAGCCGAACTTCTCGGTCATCGCTGCGATGACCTTGTCGTCGTAAATGCCCTTCATGCGGGGCTTGGTAGCTGCATCAGCCATCGATCTTGTCTCCGGTCTTGACCGCAACACGAACCTTCTTGCCGTCCTGGGTCTCGAAACGAACGCGCGTCGGCTTGCCGTCGGCGGTCACGTGCGCGACCTTCGAAACGTGCATCGGCGCTTCGCTTCGCATCAGGCCGCCCTGCGGGTCACCCTGGCTCGGCTTGGTGTGGCGAACGGCGATGTTCACGCCGGACACGACGACCTTGCCGTCCTTCGGCATTGCCATCGTGACGTCACCGGTCTTGCCCTTGTCCTTGCCGGACAGGACGATGACGCGGTCGCCTTTCTTGATACGTGCAGTGGCCATTACAGCACCTCCGGCGCAAGGCTGATGATCTTCATGTGCTTCTTGCCGCGAAGCTCACGCACGACTGGGCCGAAGATACGGGTGCCGATCGGCTCCTCGTTCTTGTTGACCAGCACAGCCGCATTCGAATCGAAGCGGATCACGGTGCCATCGGCGCGGCGAATGTCCTTCGCCGTACGCACGATGACGGCACGGTGCACGTCGCCCTTCTTCACGCGGCCGCGCGGTGCGGCCTCCTTCACGCTGACGACGATGATGTCGCCAACGCCTGCAACACGACGCTTGGAACCCCCAAGCACCTTGATGCACATAACCCGCTTCGCGCCGCTGTTGTCAGCGACCTCGAGATTGGATTGCATCTGGATCATTGGATCCGCTTCCTTCTCATCTGGGGCCGATACCGACCGGTCCCCGCCTCAATAAACGTTGACGCTTACGCGTCGACGTCAACTCGTTGCGGCGTCGCATGGGCGTTGACCCGCTCGATCACCTTCCACGTCTTCAACTTGGAAATCGGCGCGGTCTCTTCGATCCGCACGATCTCGCCAAGCTTGAACTCGTTGCCCTCGTCATGGGCGTGGTACTTTTTGGTCCGACGAATGATCTTGCCGTAGAGCGCATGCTTGACCTTGCGCTCCACGTTCACGACCACCGTCTTGTCGCCCTTGTCGGAGACGATCAGCCCCGTCAGCACGCGCTTTGGCATGTCTAAATCCTTACTTTGCCGCAGTGTCGCGCGAACGCGCGGTCTGCAGGGTCTTGATGCGAGCAATGTCGCGACGGACTTCACGAACCCGGCTCGGCTTTTCGAGCTGATTGGTCGCGGCCTGGAAGCGGAGGTTGAACGCCTCGCGCTTCAGGTTGCCGAGTTCTTCACCCAGCTGGTCCTCGGACTTCGCCTTGAGGTCGTCGATGCGGGCCATCTTATGCAACTCCCAGATGCGAGGTGTCGCCGAGACGGGCAACGACCTTCACCTTGATCGGCAGCTTCATCGCTGCGCGGCTGAACGCCATAGCGGCAATGTCACCCGGAACGCCATCCAGTTCGAACAGGATGCGGCCTGGCTTGACGCGGGCTGCCCAATATTCCGGCGAACCCTTGCCCTTACCCATGCGGACTTCGGCAGGCTTGCCCGAGACGGGAACGTCAGGGAAAACGCGGATCCACAAACGGCCCTGGCGCTTGATGTGACGCGTGATCGCACGGCGAGCCGCCTCGATCTGGCGTGCGGTGAGACGATCCGGCTCCATCGCCTTCAGGCCATACGACCCGAAGTTGAGCGTGGTGCCACCCTTGGCGTCACCATGGATGCGGCCCTTGAAGGCCTTGCGGAACTTGGTCTTTTTCGGTTGCAGCATGATCTATTCCTTAGCGGCGCGGATCAGGCCGGACGCCGGAAGTCTGCGCTTCCATCATCAGCCGGTCGGTCGCCATCGGGTCATGACCCAGGATTTCGCCCTTGAAGATCCAGACCTTCACGCCGCACACGCCATATGCGGTGTGTGCCTGCGCTTCGGCGTAATCAACGTTTGCGCGCAGCGTGTGGAGCGGAACGCGACCTTCGCGATACCATTCCGACCGTGCGATCTCGGCGCCGCCAAGACGGCCCCCGCAGTTGATCCGGATGCCTTCGGCACCGAGCCGCATCGCCGACTGAACCGCACGCTTCATAGCGCGACGGAAAGCGATACGACGCTCGAGCTGATCGGCAATGCCCTGGGCGACGAGCTTGCTGTCGACTTCCGGCTTGCGGATCTCGACGATGTTCAGGCTGACATCCGAAGAGGTCAT
The DNA here is from genome assembly GCF_000251145.1 of Sphingomonas sp. PAMC 26621. GTDB lineage: Bacteria > Pseudomonadota > Alphaproteobacteria > Sphingomonadales > Sphingomonadaceae > Sphingomonas. Next base: position 203,137 of record NZ_AIDW01000021.1, read on the forward strand.
CGCACCGAGGGTACGACGCAGCTTCTCGATGTCCGCACCCTTCTTGCCGATGATCACGCCGGGGCGTGCGGCAAAGATCGAAACGCGGCACAGCTTGGCCGGACGGTCGATCACCACCTTGGAGATCGCGGCCTGGGGCAGCGTCTTCATGATGTAAGTGCGCATCTTGAGGTCTTCGAGGAGAAGACGACCGTAGTCGGCGCCTTCGGCGTACCAACGGCTGTCCCAGGTGCGGTTGATCTGCAGGCGCAGACCGATCGGGTTCGATTTCTGACCCATTATGCTTCTTCCTGCTCGCGCACGACGATGCGCAGACGGCTGAACGGCTTGAGGATGCGCGTCGACTTGCCGCGACCGCGGGTCGCGAAACGCTTCATCACGATCGACTTGCCGACCGAAGCCTCTGCGACGACGAGTGCGTCGACGTCGAGGTTATGGTTGTTCTCGGCGTTGGCGATGGCCGAAGCGAGCACCTTGCGCGCGTCGACGGCCATACCCTTGGTCGAGAACTGCAGGATGTTCATCGCATCGCCGACCTTCTTGCCGCGGATGAGCGCTGCAACCAGACCGAGCTTCTGCGCCGAACCACGAATCTGCGTGCCGACCGACAGCGCCTCGTTGTCCGCCACGCGGCGGGGAGCTTTTGCCTTAGACATCAGCGCTTGCCCTTCTTGTCCGCGGCATGGCCGGGGAAATAGCGGGTGGGCGCGAACTCGCCGAGCTTCATGCCCACCATGTCCTCGTTGACCGAAACCGGCACGAACTTGCGGCCGTTATAGACGCTGAACGTGAGGCCGACGAACTGCGGCAGGATCGTCGAGCGGCGCGACCAGGTCTTGATCGCACCACGCGCGTTGGTTTCCTGCGCGGTTTCTGCCTTCTTCAGCAGATGGAGATCCACGAAGGGACCCTTCCAGACTGAGCGAGCCATCTTAGCCCTTCCTCTTCGTCGAATGACGCGAACGGATGATCATCTTATCCGTCGACTTGTTATGACGGGTGCGCGCACCCTTCGTCGGCTTGCCCCAAGGGGTGACCGGATGACGGCCACCCGAGGTGCGGCCTTCACCACCGCCGTGCGGATGGTCGACCGGGTTCTTGGCGACACCACGCGTCAGCGGGCGGATGCCCAACCAGCGGTTACGACCGGCCTTCGCCAGATTGGTGTTGCCGTTGTCCGGGTTCGACACCGCACCGACCGTCGCCATGCAATTGGCGTGGAGGTAGCGCTGCTCGCCCGAGTTGAGGCGGACCATGACCATGCCCTTGTCGCGACCGACGACCTGCACGTACGTGCCTGCCGACCGTGCGAGCTGACCGCCCTTGCCCGGCTTCATCTCGACGTTGTGGACGATCGTGCCAACCGGCATCTGGCCCAGTTCCATCGCGTTGCCCGGCTTAACGTCGGTCTTCTTGTCGGCGATGACCTTGTCACCAACCGCAAGGCGCTGCGGCGCGATGATGTACGCAACGTTTTCCTTGCCATCGGCGGTCTGACCATAATTGATCAGCGCGATGAACGCAGTCCGGTTGGGATCATACTCGATCCGCTCGACCACGCCATCGACGCCCCAGTTACGGCGCTTGAAGTCGATGATGCGGTAGCGCTGCTTGTGACCGCCGGCGATGCCACGCGAGGTCACATGGCCCTTGTTGTTGCGCCCACCGGTCTTGCGCTTGCCTTCGGTCAGCGCCTTGACGGGGCCGCCCTTGTGCAACGCCGAACGGTCGACGAGGATGAGCCCGCGTTGGCCGGGGCTGGTCGGATTATAATGCTTCAGTGCCATCGGATCAGATCCCCGTCGTCACGTCGATGGACTGACCGTCCTTCAACGTCACGATCGCCTTCTTGATGTCGGAGCGCTTGTAAGGAGCACCCTTCCACTTCTTGGTCTTGCCCTTCTGGACGATCGTGTTGACCCCCAGAACGGTCACGTCGAACAATGCCTCGATCGCAGCCTTGATCTGCGGCTTCGTGGCTTCGTTGGTGACCTTGAACACGACCGCGTTATGCTCGCTGAGCAACGTGGCCTTCTCGGTGATGTGCGGTGCGACGATCACGTCATAATGACGCGCGTCGATCGCTGCTTTCTGCTTAGCCATTGAAGCGCGCCTCCAGCTTCTCGACGGCAGCGCGGGTCAGGACCAGCGTGTCGTGCTTCAGGATGTCGTACACATTGGCGCCGGCGGCCGGCATCACGTTGATCGTGTGCAGGTTGCCCGCGGCCAGTGCGAAGCTCGTGTCGACCATGTCGCCGTCGATCACGAGTGCGGTCTTGCCGGCACCGATGTTCGACCAGCTGCCGATGAGCGTCTTGGTCTTGTTCGCCTCGACAGCGAGGCTGTCCATGACGACCAGCGTGCCAGCCTGCGCATGGCTCGAAAGCGCCATCTTCAGACCGAGCGCACGAACCTTCTTGTTCAGGCCCGGGTTGAAGTCGCGGGTCCGCTGACCGTGCGCCTTACCACCACCGACGAAGATCGGCGCGCGGCGATCGCCGTGACGCGCCGTACCGCCGCCCTTCTGGCGACCGAACTTCTTGCCGGTGCGAGCAACGTCGGAACGCTCGCGCGTGCCGCTTGCGGTCGCACGACGCTTCTCGAGCTGCCAGGTGACGACGCGGTGCAGGATGTCGGCGCGCGGATCGAGGCCGAAGACCTCGTCGTTGAGCTCGACTTCCGTGCCGGCTGCGCCGTCGAAAGACTGAGAGGTAACCTTCATGATCAGCCCTCCTGGCCGTCGGTCGCATCCACGGTCGCGACGTCGGAAGGCGTCTCGGCGGGAGCGGTGTCGTTGTTATTGGCGACCTGGCGGAGACCGGCGGGGTACGGCGCGTCGGCGTGACGCGTGACCTTGACCGAATCCTTGACGAGCAACCAGCCACCCTTCGAGCCCGGGACCGAACCCTTGACGAAGATGAGGCCGCGCTCGACGTCGGTCGATACGATTTCGAGGCTCTGCTGGGTGCGGTTCTTGTTGCCCATCTGCCCGGCCATCTTCTTGTTCTTGAAGACCTTGCCCGGATCCTGGCGCTGACCGGTCGAACCGAGCGAACGGTGCGAAACCGAAACGCCGTGAGTTGCCCGAAGACCGCCGAAGCCCCAACGCTTCATGCCGCCCTGAAAGCCCTTACCCTGGGTCACGCCCTGGATATCAACGATCTGGCCGGAAACATAGTGATCTGCCGAGATGGTCGCGCCGACTTCGAGGACAGCATCCTCGGCGACGCGGAATTCGGCGAGCTTCGCCTTGGGCTCGACTTCGGCCTTGCCGAAGTGGCCACGCTGCGGCTTGGCGACATTCTTCGCCTTCGCAACGCCGGCACCAAGCTGCACAGCGACATATCCATCACGGTCGGCCTCGCGAACGGCCACCACCTGCAGATTTTCCAGTGCCAGGACGGTGACGGGCACGTGGCGCCCATCGTCCTGGAACAAGCGGGTCATCCCCAACTTTTTCGCGATCACGCCAGTGCGCATGACCAATGCTCCAATCAGTGCAGAGGCACATCCCGGACCATTCCGAAACATGCGTGCTGGCCCCGACCAAGGCATATCGCCTCGATCGGAACCGGTTCAGCCCAAATTCTTTTATACTGCTGCCCCGACCCGGGCTGGTGCCCCCGCCATGGCGGGAAACGTGTCGGGGGACGCAGACCCAGCCGAAGCTGGCGGTATCCCTATCAGGTCCGTTTTAGCGGACCGAATCTCTTGCGAAGCGCCGCTATTAGGCGAGCTTGATCTCGACGTCAACGCCTGCGGCGAGGTCGAGCTTCATCAGCGCATCGACCGTCTGCGGGGTCGGCTGAACGATGTCGAGCATGCGCTTGTAGGTGCGGACTTCGAACTGCTCACGCGACTTCTTGTCGATGTGCGGACCGCGGTTGACCGTGAACTTCTCGATGCGCGTCGGCAAAGGAATGGGGCCACGGATGAGAGCGCCAGTGCGGCGCGCAGTGTCGGCGATGTCGCCGGTCGCCTGATCGAGCACACGGTGATCGAACGCCTTCAGACGGATGCGGATATTGCTGTCCATAGTCCCTACCAATGCGAAAGAGCGGGCCCGTTACCGGGCGCTAGTTAGTTCTTTTTAAAAACCGGAGGCGGGCCACTACACGGCCCTCCACAAAAAGGCAACCGCCCGCGCCTCGATTTGAGGCGCGGGCGGCAGCTTTTTTTAAAAGACGGTTAGGTCTTACTTGGCGATCGCGCTGACGATGCCCGAGCCGACCGTACGGCCGCCTTCACGGATCGTGAAGCGCTGGCCAAGGTCCATGGCGATCGGTGCGATCAGCTTGACGCCGAGGGCAACGTTGTCGCCGGGCATGACCATCTCGGTGCCCTCAGGCAGCTCGACCGTGCCGGTGACGTCCGTGGTCCGGAAGTAGAACTGCGGACGATAGTTGGCGAAGAACGGCGTGTGACGGCCACCCTCGTCCTTCGACAGCACGTACACTTCCGACGAGAAGTCGGTGTGAGGCTTGATCGAGCCGGGCTTGCAGAGAACCTGGCCACGCTCGACTTCTTCACGGCCAACGCCGCGGATCAGCGCGCCGATGTTGTCGCCAGCCTGGCCCGAGTCGAGCAGCTTGCGGAACATTTCGACGCCCGTGACGGTGGTCTTGCGGACTGCCGGGTGAATACCGACGATCTCGACTTCCTCGCCAACCTTGACGACACCGGTCTCGACGCGGCCGGTGACGACCGTGCCACGACCCGAGATCGAGAACACGTCCTCGATCGGCATCATGAACGGCTTGTCGAGCGGACGCTCGGGCTGCGGCAGGAACGTGTCGACCGCTTCCATCAGCTTGAGGACGGCGTCATGGCCGATCTCAGGCGTGGTGTCGTTGAGGGCTGCAACAGCCGAACCACGGATGACCGGGATATTGTCGCCATCGAAGTCATACTTCGAGAGCAGCTCGCGGATTTCCATCTCGACCAGCTCGAGGATTTCCTCGTCGTCGACCAGATCGACCTTGTTCATGAAGACGACCATCGTCGGCACGCCGACCTGGCGTGCGAGCAGGATGTGCTCGCGGGTCTGCGGCATCGGGCCGTCGGTTGCCGAAACGACGAGGATTGCGCCGTCCATCTGTGCCGCACCGGTGATCATGTTCTTCACATAATCGGCGTGACCCGGGCAATCGACGTGCGCGTAGTGACGTGCGGTCGTCTCATACTCGACGTGTGCGGTCGAGATCGTGATGCCGCGCTCGCGCTCCTCGGGAGCCTTGTCGATGTTGGCATAGCTGGTGAACGTGGCGCCACCGGTCTCGGCGAGCACCTTGGTGATCGCAGCCGTGAGCGACGTCTTGCCATGATCGACATGGCCGATCGTGCCGATGTTGAGATGCGGCTTGTTCCGCTCGAACTTTGCTTTCGCCATGATTTCCTACCTTATTGATCGTTTTCGGTTCGCCCGGAGCGCTACGCGAAGCGCGCCCCATAGCGAGAGTTTTTGGGTAACGCCAGCCCTGACGCCCATCGAGGGCGCCAGGTTTGTCGCCTTAGGCCAGCTTCGCCTTCACTTCGTCGGCAACGTTCGCCGGAACTTCCTCGTAATGCGAGAACTGCATCGAGTAGTTCGCACGACCCTGCGTGAACGAGCGCAGCGCGTTCACATAGCCGAACATGTTCGCCAGCGGGACCATCGCGTCCACCGACTGCGCGTTGCCGCGCGTATCGGTGCCCTGGATCTGGCCACGGCGGCTGTTCATGTCGCCGATTACGTCACCGAGATAATCCTCGGGCGTCACGACCTCGACCTTCATGATCGGCTCGAGCAGCTTGATCCCGGCCTTCTGCGCGACTTCACGCATTGCACCGCGAGCACAGATTTCGAACGCCAGCGCCGACGAGTCGACGTCATGGTAGGCACCGTCATAGACGAGGATCTCGAAGTCGATGATCGGGAAGCCGACCAGCGAACCAGTAGCAGCCGTCTCACGGAAGCCCTTTTCGATCGCCGGGATATATTCCTTCGGAATATTACCGCCCTTGATCTCGTCCTTGAAGATGATGCCCGAACCGCGCTCGCCCGGCGTGACCTTGACCTTCACGCGACCGAACTGGCCGGTACCACCCGACTGCTTCTTGTGGGTGTAATCCACATCGACCGGCTTGCCGAGATATTCACGGTAAGCAACCTGCGGCGCGCCGACGTTCGCCTCGACCTTGAACTCACGCTTCATGCGATCGACCAGGATCTCGAGATGGAGCTCGCCCATGCCCTTGATGATGGTCTGACCCGACTCGGAGTCCGACGAAACGCGGAACGATGGATCCTCGCGTGCGAGACGATTGAGCGCGACGCCCATCTTCTCCTGGTCGGCCTTGGTCTTGGGCTCGACCGAGAGCTCGATCACGGGCTCGGGGAATTCCATCCGCTCGAGGATGATCGGAGCGTTCATCGCGCAGAGCGTGTCGCCCGTCGTCGTGTCCTTGAGGCCTGCGAGAGCGACGATGTCGCCCGCATATGCGATCTGGATGTCCTCACGCTCGTTCGCATGCATCAGCAGCATGCGACCGACCTTTTCCTTCTTGTCCTTGACCGAGTTCGTGACCTGCGACGCGGTCTCGAGCTTGCCCGAGTAGATACGTGCGAAGGTCAGCGTTCCCACGAACGGATCGTTCATGATCTTGAACGCCAGCGCCGAGAACGGTGCCTCGTCCGACGAAGGACGCTCGTCGACCGTCGTACCGTCGAGCTTGAGGCCCTGGATGGCCGGAACGTCGAGCGGCGAAGGGAGATAGTCGACGACGGCGTCGAGCAGGGGCTGGACGCCCTTGTTCTTAAACGCCGAACCGCAAACCACCGGCACGAACGAGAAGTTGAGCGTGCCCTTGCGGATCAGCTTCTTCAGGTCAGCCGTGCTCGGCTCGTTGCCCTCGAGATACGCTTCCATGAGCGCGTCGTCCTGCTCGACTGCCATCTCGATCAGGTCGCTGCGATACTTCGCTGCCTTCTCGACGAGATCCTCGGGGATCTCGGCATATTCGAACTTCGCGCCGAGGCTCTCTTCGAGCCAGATGATCGCGCGGTTCTCGACGAGATCGACGAGACCCTTGAAGCCGCCTTCCATGCCGATCGGGAGATACAGCACGGCGGGACGTGCACCCAGGCGATCGATGATCGACTGAACGCAGAAATAGAAATCAGCACCGGTCCGGTCGAGCTTGTTCACGAAGCACATCCGCGGAACCTTGTACTTCTCAGCCTGACGCCACACCGTCTCGGACTGCGGCTCAACGCCGGCAACGCCATCGAAACAGGCGACCGCACCGTCGAGCACGCGCAGCGAACGCTCGACTTCAATCGTGAAGTCGACGTGGCCGGGGGTATCGATGATGTTGATCAGGTGCTCTTCGCCCTTGCCTTCTTCGGCGCGCCATTTGCACGTCGTAGCGGCGGACGTGATCGTGATCCCGCGCTCCTGCTCCTGCTCCATCCAATCCATCGTCGCGGTGCCTTCATGCACTTCGCCGATCTTGTAGGACTTGCCGGTGTAATAGAGGATGCGCTCGGTCGTCGTCGTCTTGCCGGCGTCGATGTGCGCCATGATGCCGATGTTGCGATAGCGGTCGAGCGGATGGCTGCGGGCCATGTCAGTGCTTCCTTAAGGATATGGGGAGCCAGCGAAACCGGCTCCCCAATATATAGGTGTTAGTTCTGTCGGCGAAAAGCCGCCGTCTGAACGATTACCAGCGATAATGCGAGAAGGCGCGGTTGGCTTCGGCCATACGATGCGTGTCTTCACGCTTCTTGACCGCGTTGCCGCGATTGTTCGCCGCATCCATCAGCTCGCCCGACAGGCGTGCCGACATGGTGTTCTCGCTGCGCGCACGGGCGGCAGTGATCAGCCAGCGGATCGCCAGGGCCTGGGCGCGCTCGGGGCGAACCTCGACCGGGACCTGATAGGTCGCACCACCGACGCGGCGGCTGCGAACTTCGATGCCGGGCTTCACGTTGGTCAGCGCGTCATGAAAAACCGCGATCGGGTCCTTCTTGGCGCGCGTCTCGACGGTTGCGAGCGCACCATAGACGATCAGCTCTGCGACCGACTTCTTGCCGTCGAGCATCACGCTGTTCATGAACTTGGAGAGAACCTCGTCCCCATACTGGGGATCCGGAAGAATGACCCGCTTTTCGGGCCGACGACGACGTGCCATATCAAAAACCTTTTCTAACTTCAGCCATAAGATGGTCGGCTATGAGAGCCGACCGGCTTACTTCGGACGCTTGGCGCCGTACTTCGAACGGGACTGGCGACGATCCTTGACACCCTGTGTATCGAGGACACCGCGCAGGACATGGTACCGCACGCCGGGAAGATCGCGAACGCGACCGCCGCGGATCAGCACGACCGAGTGCTCCTGCAGGTTGTGGCCCTCACCCGGGATGTAGCTGATGACTTCGCGCTGGTTGGTCAGGCGAACCTTGGCCACCTTGCGCAGAGCCGAGTTCGGCTTCTTCGGGGTCGTCGTGTAGACGCGGGTGCAAACGCCACGCTTCTGCGGGTTTGCTTCCATCGCAGGGACCTTGGACTTGGCCTTCTGCGGATCGCGGCCCTTGCGGACCAGCTGGTTGATTGTCGGCATTGAATCTCTTCACCTTGGATCGATGGTTACTTTGCTGGAGCCATCACGCCCCCCGAGAACAAATTTCGGGAATACAAAAAGGACCGTCAGGGACATTCGCCCCCCGGGTCCTGGAATGCATCCAGCAATGTTCAAGCACTGTCCCGCAGGAAAACCTTCGGTCGAGCGGAGGTGCGCATACAGCGAGACGCGGATCGGGTCAACCGAGTCGCGCATTTCCCGCGTTGTGCAGCATCTTGCAGAAACGGTGCCGCCGGTTGCGATCGCCTGCAAAAAGGGCGGGGAGTGTCGCCACTCCCCGCCCCCTTCGTGCTTTCTTCGACCGGAGTCTTAGAAGTGCGTGATCACGCCGAGCATCGGACGGACGCTGTGGAAATCGCCGAACGTGTTGACTTCTGCACGGATGCGGAAGCCGGCGTTGCCGGTGATGCCCTGAAGGCCGATGTCCTTGGGCCCGAACTCGGTGCCGATCCCGTAGGTGATGCCGTCATGCTTCTTGTCGTTGCGGTTGCCGCTGACGAAGGTCGAATAGTGATCGAAGTCGATCCACTGGTAGCCGACCTTGCCGTAGAACATGCCGCTGTCACCAGCGCGGATGCCGAAACGGCCTGCTGCGCCATATTCCCAGTTGATGTTGCCGGAAACGCCCTTTGCGACGTTACCTTCTGCACCAACGAAGACCGGGCCGAGCGGAACGTTGAAGCCGACGACGCCCTGCACCAGCGCGCCCGACAGGCGGTAGTTGTTGCGCAGCGTGCCGTTCGAGTTGATCGGCTGCGGGATACCGTGGTTCGGTTCGTTGTCGAACTGCTCCCAGCCGCCCATGACGCCGACGTAAGGCTCGATGCCGAATGCACGGCTGCCGTCGGGTGCGCGCGGGCCGGTGTCGGCGGGCGCGGCTGCATCGACCGGCGCTGCTGCGTCGACGGGGGCGGGTGCTGCCGGTGCCATGTCCTGCGCGAATGCGGGAGCGGCGACGAACGCCAGGGCAGCGGCGGCGATTTTCAGAGTACGCATAAATGATGACCTATAGTTGTGGCTGTTAAGGCGCGCCGGCTCTCTAGCGGTGCTCCAACGGCGACTGAACAAGGATCGTCGTCGGATGTTGCATTGCGGTGCGAAAAAAGGTCCGCCCTTCCGAAGTGTCGCATTTCTGCAACGCTTTCTTGCTGTAAGATGAATGATTTGAGCGGTGCATGGCAATTTTGACGGCTTGCACATGGGGGCAATAATGGAAATCCGGGTTCCGCCACGAGTCGCGCAAGCCGGCCTCGGGGTGCAGAAACGCCGGTCGCTTCGGGCGCGCGGGTGCGATACAGGACAGCGGTGACATATGATCTCCTCATCGTCGGCGGCGGTATCAACGGCTGCGCGATCGCGCGCGAAGCAAGCCTGCTCGGCCTCACGGTTCTGCTGGTGGAACGCGACGACCTCGCGGCGCACACCTCGTCGGCTTCGACCAAGTTGATCCACGGCGGATTGCGCTATCTCGAATATTACGAGTTCAAGCTCGTCGCCGAGGCGCTGCGTGAACGCGAGCGGCTGGTAAAAGCGGCACCCCATATCATCCACCCGCTGCGGTTCGTGCTCCCGCACGAGAATGCCGTGCGGCCGTGGTGGATGGTGCGGCTCGGGCTGTATCTCTACGACTTCCTGGGCGGCAAGATGACGCTCGCGCGATCGCGCGGCCTGCGCAAGAACGACGCCGCGTTCACGGCGCCGCTCAAGGTAGCGTCGAAGGGCTTCGTCTATTCGGACGCGTTCGTCGACGATTCACGCCTCACCGTCCTCAACGCGATGGATGCCGCCGCAAATGGCGCGGACGTGCGCGTCGGGGTCGCACTCGAGTCGGCGCGACGCGAGGGTGAGGTGTGGCAGGCGCATCTGTCCGACGGCAGCAGCGTCCGCGCACGCGCGATGGTCAACGCGGCGGGCCCGTGGGTGGCGCAACTGCTCGGGCGGCTGGGCGTCAACGCCGCGTCGGGCGTGCGACTGGTCAAGGGCAGCCATATCGTCGTGCCCCGGCTGTATGAAGGCGACCACGCCTATATCCTCCAGCAGCCCGACCGCCGTATCGTCTTCGCCATCCCCTATCAGGGCGGCTTTACCGAAATCGGCACGACCGACGTCCCGGTCGACGCGCCCGAGGACGCGGTGATCGACGAGGACGAAATCGCCTATCTCTGCGCGGCGGCGAACCGGCATTTCGCCCAGCAGATCGCGCCCGGCGACGTCACCTCGACCTGGTCCGGGGTTCGCCCGCTCTACGACGACGGCGCGAGCGAGGCGAAGGCGGTGACGCGCGATTACGTGCTCGAGCTCGACACCAACGGCCCTGCGCTGCTGTCGATCTTCGGCGGCAAGATCACCACCGCACGGCATCTGGCGGAGGAGGCGCTCGGCAAGCTCGCGGGACCAATGGGGTTCTCCGCGCATCCGGTGACTCGCGCGCGCGTGTTTCCGGGCGGGGCGATCACCGGATTCCGGCAGTTCCTCGATCAGGTCCGCGCGACCTGGCCGTTCCTCGGCGCGGCGCGCTCGGAGCGGATGGCGCATGCTTATGGTTCGATGCTCGCGGAGATGCTGCGCGACGTCAAAAGCGCGGATGATCTCGGGGCAGAGCTTGGCGGAGGCCTCACCGAAGTCGAGGCGCGCTGGCTGCGGACGCGGGAATGGGCACGGACGGCGGACGACGTGCTGTTGCGGCGCTCGAAGATCGGGCTGCACCTGAGCGCGGCGGAGCGCGCGGCGTTCGTCGCGGCGTGGGACGCGCTGGCGTAGGACGTATCGCAGGGCACAAAATCCCTCCCTTCTATCTTCCCCGGCGCTGGCCGAGGCCCAGTCGAGAGGGCCGAGGTACCGAAGTGCGGTGCCTCGCAATTGCCCGCTGCGCTACTGGGTCCCGGCCTCCCCCGGGGAAGCGCCTTAGGCCAGCATAACCAGTCTAACTTGCGTTTAGGCGTCTCCTACTGGCGCGCCCCCCGGCGAGCCCATAAGGCTGCACCTCTATGACGTCAGCCGCGCCCGACCGCATCCTCGCCGCGATCGGTCTGCGGCTTCTGTCCGTCGTCCTGTTCGCCATGATGAACGTCGTGATCAAACTGTCCGAACAGCATGGCGCGGCGCTCGGGGAGATCCTGTTCTTCCGGCAACTCGGCGCGTCCGTCCTGATCAGCGGCATCATACTGTCCGGCCTGGGCTGGCGGTCGGTCGGAACGAAGAAGATCGGCACGCATATTTCGCGCGCGATCCTCGGGCTGACCGCGATGGCGTTTACCTTCACGACGATCGTCACACTGCCGCTCGCCGAGGCGACGACGCTTGGTTTTACCGTACCGATCTTCGCGACGATCCTCGGGAGCGTGATCCTGCGCGAGCCGACCGGGTGGCACCGCTGGGGCGCGGTGATCGCCGGGTTCGCAGGCGTGCTGATTGTTGCGCAGCCGGGCGGCGGGCATTTCCCGCTGTGGGGGGCGGCGACCGGACTGCTCGGCGCGTTCGGAACCGCGTCGGTGACGATCCTGCTCCGGCAGATCACCCGGACCGAGTCCGCGCTGACGACGGTGTTCTGGTTCTCGACGCTATCACTGCTGCCGCTCGGCGTGGTGTATGCCGTGGTGGCGCGGAGCCATCCGCTCGAAGTCTGGGTCTTGCTTGCGGTGGTCGGGCTGATCGGCGGACTGGCGCAGCTTGCGATGACCGGGGCGCTCGGGCTCGGGCCGGTGTCGGTGGTGGTGCCGATGGACTATTCATCGCTGCTGTGGGCGACGCTGTTCGGCTGGCTGATCTTCGGCACGCTGCCGAGCGCGGCGTTGTGGGTCGGCGCGCCGGTGATCGTCGCAAGCGGGCTATACATCCTGTGGCGCGAACGGGTCCGGCATATCAACCGGGCGCTGGAAGAGGTGCAATAGTGGGCAAAAGCCGAGGTGTCTTCCCGTAGCTCGCCCGGCGGACTTACCCCGCCCCGAAAACCAGCAGAAGGTTATTCGCAGGCATCTCGACCAGTCGATCCAGCGCGAAACCATGCCCCACGGCAACCTGCTCGACCGATTCGACCTGCCGCAATCCCCAGCGCGGGTCGCGCGCCCGCAAGGATTCGTCGAACGCAATATTGCTCGGCGCAGTCGGGAAGTCGGCCTGCAAGAACGGTCCGTACAGGATCAGCGGCGCGTCCGCTGCCAGCACCCGCGCCGCACCCGCGAGCAGCCCCAGCGTCGCGCTCCACGCGCTGATGTGGACCATGTTGATGCACAGCACTGCGTCCGCCCGGTCCACCGCCCAGTGGGCCGCGCTCGCATCGAGATCGAGCGGCGGCGCGACGTTGACGATCCCGTCGCACCACGCCGCGATCGACACGCGCGCGGCGGGATCGGGGTCGCTCGGCTGCCACTCGATCGCGGGAAATTCTTCCGCGAAATAGGCGACATGCTCGCCCGATCCGCTTGCCACTTCGAGCACTGTCCCCGCGAACGGGAGCACCTCGCGCAGCACGTCCGCGATCGCCATGCGATTGCGCAGCGTGGCCGGCGCGTGGCGGCGGGTGTCCCCCTCTGCCTCGCCCGGGATCCACGGGGTGGTCACGCCTTGGTCACTCGGCGGCCTGCGCCAGGACCGGCTCCTTCCAGACGAGCACCGGCTTGCGCGCGGCGAGCGTCTCGTCGAGACGGCTGCGCGGCGCGAAATGCGGCGCGCTCTTAAGGCTGACGTCGCCCGCCTTGGCACGCTCCGCGACCGAGCGAAGCGCCATGACGAACTGGTCGATCGCGGCCTTCGATTCGGTCTCGGTCGGCTCGATCAGCATCGCGCCGTGGACGACCAGCGGGAAGTACATCGTCATCGGGTGGAACCCCTCGTCGATCAGCCCCTTGGCGATATCGATCGTCGAGAAACCGGCGGCGAGGCCGTTGTCCGAGAACAGTGCTTCATGCATGCATGGCCCCGACGCCCCGAACGGCGCATCGAGCGTCTTGTCGAGCGAACGCAGGATGTAATTGGCGTTGAGCACCGCATCCTCGGCAACCTGCCGCAGGCCATCCGCGCCGTGGCTGAGGATGTACGTCAGTGCGCGCGTGAACATGCCCATCTGGCCATGAAACGCGACCATCCGGCCGAACGCGTGCGGGTGATCGTCGCCCGCAGTCTCTTCCTCGATCAGCGCAAAATGGCCATCCGCCTGCTTTGCAACGAACGGCAGCGGGCCGAACGGTGCCAGCGCTTCGGACAAAACGACCGGACCCGAGCCGGGTCCGCCGCCGCCATGCGGGGTCGAGAAGGTCTTGTGCAGGTTGATGTGCATCGCATCGATGCCAAGATCCCCCGGGCGCACGCGACCGACGATCGCGTTGAAGTTTGCGCCATCGCAATAGACGAACCCGCCCGCCGCATGGACCGCATCCGAGATCGTCCGCATGTCACGCTCGAACAGGCCGCAGGTGTTCGGGTTGGTGATCATCACCCCCGCCACGTCCGGCCCGAGCCGTGCGATCAGCGCCGCGGTATCGACGCGGCCTTCGGCAGTCGCGGGGATATCTTCGACCTGATAGCCCGCGAAGGCTGCGGTCGCCGGGTTGGTGCCGTGCGCGCTTTCGGGGACGAGAATGATCTTGCGATGCCCCTCGCCCTTGGCTTCCAACGCAGCGCGAATCGCCAGCACGCCGCACAGCTCGCCATGCGCGCCCGCCTTGGGGCTCATCGCGACGCCGTGCATGCCGGTGAGCGTGATCAGCCAGGTCGCGAGTTCATGGATGACGCCGAGCGCACCCTGCACGCTGTCGATCGGCTGGAGCGGATGGATGTCCGCGAAACCGGGGAGCCGCGCCATCTTCTCGTTGAGGCGCGGATTGTGCTTCATCGTGCACGAACCAAGCGGGAAGAAGCCGAGATCGATCCCGTAATTCTGGCGCGACAGGCGGGTGTAGTGGCGGACGGTCTCTGGCTCGGAGAGGCCGGGGAGACCGATGGCCGTATCGCGGAACAGACCGGCAAGGCGTTCTTGGCTCCCCTCCCCTTCAGGGGAGGGGCTGGGGGTGGGGGGCGTCTCACCGAGACCTGCGCCCGTTACGGCCCCATCCGCGTCAGCAAAATCCACCCCGGTCGTCTCTGCATCACCAATCTCGAAGATCAGCTTCTCTTCCAGCATCAGCGCCTTGTTGCCGGTCACCGTCCGGGACGCCTTGCCCCCGGAAACGGGCGCTTCGGGGCGCCATCCGCTTGCGTTGATGCTCATGCCAGGATCTCCTCGAGCGCTGCCGCCAGCGTTTCCACATCTTCTGCCGACGTCGTCTCGGTGACTGCGACGACGAGGCCGTTGGCGAGATCGCCCTCACCCGGATACAACCGCCCGAGCGACACACCCGCCAGGATCCCGCGATCCGCCAGCGTCCGCACGACCGGGCGCGCCTCGACCGGTAGCTTGAGCGTGAATTCGTTGAAGAAGGCGGGCGTGACGAGCTCGACACCCGGCACCTTGCTCAACCGCTCCGCCGCCGCGACCGCGCCGCGATGGTTGATCTGCGCCAGGGTGCGCAGCCCCTTCTCACCCAGCAACGTCATGTGGATCGAGAAGGCGAGCGCACACAGCCCGGAGTTGGTGCAGATGTTCGACGTCGCCTTCTCGCGCCGGATATGCTGCTCGCGGGTGGAGAGCGTCAGCACGAACCCGCGCCGGCCATCCGCGTCCAGCGTCTCGCCGCACAGGCGACCCGGCATCTGGCGAACATATTTGTCTTTGCAGCCGAACAGCCCGACGTAGGGCCCGCCGAACTGCAACCCGACGCCGAGCGACTGCCCTTCGCCGACGACGATATCCGCGTCCATCTCGCCCGGTGCCTTGATCGCGCCCAGTGCGACCGGCTCGGTCACGACCGCAATCAGCAGCGCCTTGTTGGCATGGCACGCATCGGCGAGCGGCGTCAGGTCCGCGATACGCCCGAGAATGTCAGGATATTGCACGACGACGCACGACGTATCCTTGTCGATCGCCGCGATCAGCGACTCGAGATCCGTGTCCGCGCTGAGCGTCGGCGCAGCGGTTTCGAGCAGGTCGCCCGTGAACTTGGCCATCGTCTTGGCAACCGAGACATAATGCGGGTGCAGCCCCGACGACAGGATCGCCTTGCCGCGCTTGGTGATCCGCCGCGCCATGCCGATCGCTTCCCAGCACGCGGTCGAGCCGTCGTACATCGAGGCGTTCGCGACATCGGTGCCGAGCAGCCGTGCGACCTGCGTCTGGAACTCGAACAACATCTGCAGCGTGCCCTGCGCGATCTCGGGCTGGTACGGCGTATAGGCGGTGAGGAACTCGCCGCGCTGGATCAGATGATCGACCGAGGCGGGGACGTGATGATTGTACGCGCCGCAGCCGAGGAAGAACGGCGCTTCCCCCGCGGTCAGGTTCTTGCGCGCGAGCGCGGTCATGTGGCGTTCGACCGCCATCTCGCTGGCATGCATCGGCAGGCCGTGGATCGGGCCGTCGAGCCGCGCGGCTTCGGGCACGTCGACGAACAGATCGTCGATCGTCGCCACGCCGATCACGCCGAGCATCGCATCGCGGTCAGGCTGGGTCAGGGGGAGATAGCGCATCTATTATACTCCTCCCCTCCCCTTCCGGGGAGGGGCCGGGGGTGGGGCCGTGCCACGAGTGGAGCGCCCGCGGAGAGGCCCCACCCCAACCCCTCCCCTGAAGGGGAGGGGCTAGTTCAGATCACAGCTTCTCGACGAACGCCTTATAGGCAATCTCATCCATCAGCGCGTTGAGCTCGTCGGTGTCGCTCAGCGTCAGCTTGAAGAACCAGCCCTCGGCTTCGGGATCCTCGTTGACGAGCCCGGGCGTGTCGCCGAGCGCGGCATTGCCCTCGATCACCGTGCCCGAAACCGGCGAATAGACGTCGGACGCGGCCTTGACCGATTCGACCACCGCGGCTTCGTCGCCCTTGGCGAATTCCTTGCCTTCTTCGGGCACGTCGACGAACACGATGTCGCCAAGCTGGCTCTGCGCATATTCGGTAATGCCGACGATGCCGACGTCGCCATCGACATCAACCCATTCATGATCTTCGGTAAAATAACGGCTCATCACTTGCCTCCCAGAGTCTTCGGTTGCCGGACATAGCGGTGGGGAATGAACGGCATCGCGGTCACGGTCGCCTGGTGGACCTTGCCGCGCTGCGCGAGTTGAATCGTGGTGCCCGCAACCGCCACTGCGGTGGGCACATAGGCCATCGCGATCGGCGCACCGACGCTCGGCGCGAACCCGCCCGAGGTGACGCGGCCGACTTCCGAGCCCTGATCGTCGAGCACCGCAGCGCCTTCGCGCACCGGCTGGCGCCCTTCGACCAGCAGGCCGACACGCTTGATGATTGCGCCCGACTCGCGCTCGGCGAGAATGCGCGGCGCGCCCATGAAGTCGCCCGCTTCGCGGCGACGCTTCGACAGCGCGAAACCGAGGTCCGCCTGGACCGGGGTCGTCTCGGGGTCGAGATCATGGCCGTAGAGCGGCAGCCCGGCCTCGAGCCGCAGCGAATCACGCGCGCCAAGGCCGATCGGCTTGACCTCGGATTCGGCGGTCAGCGCATCGGCGAGCGCTTCGACATTCTCCGCAGGCACCGAAATCTCGAACCCGTCTTCGCCGGTATAGCCCGAGCGGCTGATCCACAGCGGCACGCCGTTCCACTCGAACGCGCCCGCGGTCATGAACACCAGCGCTTCGACGCCCGGCACCAGCCGCGCGAGTGCATCGACCGCCTTCGGCCCCTGCAACGCGAGCAGCGCCTGGTCTTCCATATGGTTGAGCGCGATCCCGTCGGGCAGATACTCGAGCAGATGCGCGATATCGTCAATCTTGGTCGCGCCGTTGACGACCATGTAATAGCCCTGGATGTCGAACGGGTTGGCGTCCGGCAGATGCGTGACCATCAGGTCATCGAGGATGCCGCCATCCTCCGACAGCACAACGAATAGCGCTGCTTGCCCTGCCCCAGCCCGGCGACATCCGCCGGCAGCACCGCTTCGAGCGCCGCCACGACGTCCGCGCCCTCTTCAGATCGGAACAGCAGCTGGCCCATGTGGCTGACGTCGAACAGCCCGGCCGATTCGCGCACCCACAGATGCTCGGCCATGATGCCTTCATATTGGACGGGCATTTCACAGCCCGCGAACGGCACCATCCGGCCACCCCGCGCACGATGCCACGCATCGAGCGGCAATTGCTCGATCGCAATCTCGTCGGCTTCGGTCTCGTAGGGGTCGAGGTCGCTCATGTTGGTCTTCCGCAAGAGGTCAACGGCGCGCCATGGCGCCGGAACGCCGTGATGTGCCGCCCCCTCTGTCACGGAACCTGAGAGCTTTCACGGAACCATATGGTCCGCTTACCCCTTCGGTGGCGCTCGCCCACAGGGCAGCGCGCTTTCCAGAGTGTCGATTCGATCCGCGCGGTCCGGTTGCCTGAGAGATTCCGGGGCGGTTGCTCCTTCGGCGGTCCGGGCTCTCCCGGACGCTCTCCCGCGCGTACCCTTGACGGTTGCCCGTCAACGACGCGGCCGGTTTGCCGCGCCGCAACAGGCAAGTCAACGAGAAGGCTCAGCGCGTCGCGTTATATTTGAGCTGTTCGTCGGTCAGCTGGAAGCCGACCAGCGCCTCGAAGCTCGCGCGGAGCACCGCCTGGCGGATTTCCGGCCGGGTCAGCGGGTCGGTCGCGGCGTCTTCGTCGCCCGCCTTGCGCTTCTCGGTCAGCTTCTTGCGGACGTCGTCGGGCAGAGTCGCGGCGGCGCGCGACACGGTCGCCTCGCCCATGCCCTGCACCGCCGCGCGCGCCTGCCCCGCATCGAAATGCAGCGTCACGCGCCCGACACGCTTCGCGACGACCGCGGTGCCGCCCTGCACCACCGTCACGAAATACGGCAGCGTCACGTCGCGTGGCCCATCGGTGCGCACGCGGCGCCCCTCGACCGAGAAGGTCAGCTTGGTCAGCACGTCGCTGCCCGAATCGTCGCAGGTCGAGCGGACGTTGGTCAGCACCGCGGTCATGTCGAGCGCGGTCGCATCGCGGCTTGCGGGTGGATCGAACAGCGTGACGTCGCCGGTCGCGGCGGGCACCCCGACGCTCGGGCAGGCGTTGCGCACCGCGGTGATGCCGCCGGACGCATCGAGTTCTCCGGTATGGGCGCACCCGCCGAGCAGAAGCGCACCGCACGCGCTGGTCGCGAGGGCGGCAATGGCTGATTTCCGGATGGTCACGGGGGCACGCACCTTATCATGCAAAAGGAATCCGCAACCGATAGGAGAGCGCGCGGACGTCCCGCTTCATAGGAAGCGGCTTTCGCGCACGCAAGCAATCGCGTAGGCTTGGGCCAGCATGAGTATCCCCGTCGAAAAGCCGCCACTCGAGCTGGTCATCGCCGCCCCCCGCGGATTTTGCGCAGGGGTCGATCGCGCGATCCAGATCGTCGAGCTGGCACTGCAGAAGTTCGGCGCGCCGGTCTATGTCCGGCACGAGATCGTCCACAACCGCTTCGTGGTCGACATGCTGCGCGACAAGGGTGCGGTGTTCGTCGAGGAACTCGATCAGGTGCCCGATGGCGTGCCCGTCGTCTTCTCCGCGCACGGCGTCCCCAAGGCGGTTCCCGACAAGGCGACCGAGCGCGGGCTCGCCTTCCTCGACGCGACCTGTCCGCTCGTCTCCAAGGTCCACCGCCAGGCAGAGCGGATGGTCGCGCTCGGGCGGCATATCGTATTTATCGGCCATGCCGGCCACCCCGAGGTGATCGGCACCTTCGGGCAGGTGCCCGAGGGCGCGATGACGCTGGTCGAGACCGTCGCCGATGCGGAAGCCTACAGCCCCGCAGATCCGGCGACCCTCGCCTTCCTGACGCAGACCACGCTGTCGATGGACGATACCGCCGCGGTCGTCGCGGTGCTCAAGGCGCGCTTCCCATCGATCCAGGGGCCGCCGGGCGAGGACATTTGCTACGCAACCTCCAACCGCCAGGCTGCGGTCAAGGCGATCGCGCAGACGTGCGACGCGATGCTGGTGATCGGCGCGCCCAATTCTTCCAATTCGGTGCGCCTCGTCGAAGTCGCCGAACGCGAGGGGACACGCGCGCACCTGATTCAGCGCGCGGCCGAGCTCGACTGGGACTTCCTCAAGGAGGTTCGCATTCTCGGGCTGACGGCCGGTGCCTCCGCGCCCGAAGTGCTGGTCCGCGAACTCGTCGACCGGCTCGCCGAGCGCTTCACCGTCACCGAACGCGAGGTCGAGACCAAGCGCGAGACGGTGTCGTTCAAGCTGCCTCGCGGCCTCGACGTCGCGGCCTGAACCATGGCGGTCTACACGCATGTCTCGGCCGAGGCGCTCGGCCGCTTCCTCGACGGGTTCGATTGCGGCACGCTCGTTTCCGCGAAGGGAATCGCGGAAGGGGTGGAGAACACCAATTATCTGGTCGATACCACCACCGGACGATTCATCCTGACGCTCTACGAAAAGCGCGTCGATGGCGACGACCTGCCGTTCTTCCTCGACCTGCTCGATCATCTTGCGGCGCGCGGCAACCCGGTTCCGCCCGCAATCAAGGACCGCAGCGGCACCGCGATCCATACTCTCGAAGGCCGCCCGGCGTGCCTGATCCAGTTCCTGCCCGGCGTCTCGCTGTCGCACCCAACCCCGACCCAGGCCGCCGCGACCGGGGCGGCGATGGCGGCGATGCACGCGGGGCTCGCCGATTTTCCGCAGACCCGCCCCAATACGATGGGCGTGGAAAGCTGGCAGCCGCTGTTCGCGCGGTGCGGCCAGAGCTTGAACGAGATTGCACCCGGGCTTTACGACACGCTCGGATTCGCGCTCGATGCCGTGGTGACGCGCTGGCCCCGCGACGTGCTCGAGCAGTCCGCGATCCATGCCGACCTGTTCCCCGACAATGTGCTGATGCGTGGCGATGACGTATCCGGGCTGATCGACTTCTATTTCGCCTGCACCGACATTCGCGTGTTCGATCTCGCGATCATGCACACCGCCTGGTCGTTCGATTCGACCGGGACGCACTACGATGCGGCGATCGGCGATGCGGTGATTGCGGGCTACGCGTCACGCTTCCCGTTGAGCGACCTGGAAAAGCTGCATTTTCCGACGCTTGCCAGCGGAGCCTGCCTCCGGTTCGCACTCTCGCGCGCGTGGGACTGGCTCAACACGCCTGCTGACGCGCTGGTCACGCGCAAGGATCCGCTCGCCTATGTCCGGAGGCTGTCGCATTATGCGCCGGAGCTGGCTAAGCGGACGCGATGACTGACGCCGCGCCCACCACCCCGCCCGAACTGACCAAAGTCGAAATCGCCACCGATGGCGCCTGCAAGGGCAATCCCGGCCCAGGCGGCTGGGGTGCGCTGATCCGCAGCGGCGGGACCGAGAAGGAATTGTCGGGCGGCGAGAAGATGACGACCAACAACCGGATGGAGCTGATGGCCGCGATCGAGGGCCTGCGCGCGCTCAAGCGGCCGTGCCGCGTGACGCTGTCGACCGACAGCCGCTATGTGATGGACGGCCTGACCAAGTGGATCAAGGGCTGGCAGAAGAACGGCTGGAAGACCGCCGCGAAACAGCCGGTCAAGAACGCCGAGCTGTGGCAGGCGCTGCTCGATGCCGCCAAGCCGCACCGGATCGACTGGGTGTGGGTCAAGGGCCATGCCGGGCATCCCGACAACGAGCGGTGTGACAAGTTGGCGAGCGACGCCGCGATGCTGGCGGCGCGGCGGTAACGTCGCGCGCCGTACGTCAGTGCGTTCGGGACCGGCGCAAACCTCCCGTCACCCCGGCGAAGGCCGGGGCCGTTAGGTTATCCGGACGCAACGGCGCGACGGGATGCGGTATCGCCAGTCGCGCCATGCAACATGGCGGCCCCGGCCTTCGCCGGGGTGACGGAAAACGCGGGCGGGGCGCTACAGCGCCCACCCACCGCTCAGAACCGCTTGCTCGCCGTCAGCCCGATCGTGCGTGGCTGGTTGGTCGTAAAGGCGAGCCGCGCGCGCCCGCCGCGTTCGCGGTCGAACGACAGCAGCGCGTTCTCGTCGAGCAGGTTGTTGACGTAGACCGACACCGCGAGGTCGTTCGCGAATTCCAGCCCGGCGCGCAGACCGACCAGTTCGTAACGCGGCAGGCGCAGGTCGATCACCGTCGAGGCGGTCGCGGGCGCACCACCGAACGGCAGACCGGTTACGAACGTCCGCGGGTTGTTCTCCTGGTCGCCCGGCTGCGTGAAGCGGCTGCCGACATGCTGGAACGATCCGCTGAACACCGCATAGGTCGATGCCGCGACCGCGAAGCGGTAGCTGGCATTGGCCGATAGCTGGAACTTGGGCACCGACGGCAAGCGGTTGCCATCGCGGATCCCCTCGATCACGCTGCCGTTGGGCCGCGTGAGCGTTGCATCGAACTGCGCTTCCAGCACGCTACCCGACAATCCCAGGTCGAGCCCGGTCACCGGGGTCATCGACAGCTCGACCTCGACCCCCTTGGAATGCGCCTTGGGCACGTTGAACACGATCCGCGACGAACAGCTTCCGGCATCCGCCGTCACCTGCAAATTCTTGATGTCGTTGTAGAAAGCCGCGGCGTTGAGCGTGACGGGGCCGAGCCGCGCCTTCATCCCGCCCTCATAGTTCCACAAGCTCTCGTCGCCATAGCGCGGGCGGTTGCCGAAGGTCGCGGCGTCCGGACCGCCCGCGCCGCCCGAACAGAGCGGAATGTTGAGCGGGTCGTTGACCCCGCCGAGCCGGAAGCCCTTCGACGCCTGCGCGTTGAAGGTCACGCGATCCGCCGCCTTGTAGCTCAGCAGCAATCGCGGCGAGAACCCTTCCGACGACGTCCGGTCGCTGTTGTTGTCGCCATTGGTGAACAGCCCGCCGGACTTGAACACGCGCGATTCGTTGTAGCCGTAATAGCGCCCGCCCGCGGTCGCCTTGAGCCGTTCGGTGATCGCAAGGCTCGCCTCGCCGAAGATCGCGAGCTGTTTCAGCTTGTACGGAATGTTGGCGTTATACGGCGAATCCGCCGCGAACCCGTTGGCCACCGCCGCCGCCGTCCCCGCGCCGAGCACCGAATCGGTGAAGGCATCGTAGCCCGGCGTCGGCAGCCGCTGCGCATAGTTGCGGTCGGTGCTCGAGAAGAATCCGCCGATCAGCCACTGGAACGGGCTCGCATAGGCCGAGGCAAAGCGGATTTCCTGCGTGAACGAGGTCACCTTGGTCGTATCGCGCAGGTTGGACGGGAGCAGCACCGCCGCGGTCGGGAAGCCGAGGTCGACCGAGACGCTCCCGGTCAGCGCACTTGCGTCGCGGCTGACGAGGATGCTGCGGTCGGTGTAGCTCGTCACCGTGGTGATATCGACACCCTTGACGTTCGCCTGGATCGTCAGGTCGCCGATCTTGATATCGTCGGTGAACTTCTCGTCGAGCAGCAGATATTGCTCGCGGTCCCCGAGCGTCACCTGCGGGCGCGTCGTCGTGAAGCTGTTGGCGAAAAGGTTGTAGCGCTCCTCGCGGTTGAAGCCGTTGACGTCGATCTTCTGGTAGATGAAGCGCGGCGTGATGCTGAGCCCCTCGACCGGCTTGATCAGCACCGCGATCCGCCCGCCATAGCGTTCGCCGTCGTTGACGTTCTTCTCGACCCTGCCGCCCTCGCGCCTTGCGTCGATGAAGCCCGCATAGCGCGTATAATAGCCAACCGCGCGTACCGCGACCTTCTCGCTGAGCGGGAGGTTGATCGCGCCCTTGAGATGCCCGCCGAGCGCATCCTCGGCGACGACGTTGACGTTCGCCTCGACCGATCCCTCGATCCGGCTCGTCGTCGGCTGGTTGGTGATGTAGCGGATCGTGCCGCCGACCGAGCCCGAGCCGAACAGCGTCCCCTGCGGCCCACGCAGAGTCTCGATCCGGTTGAGGTCGTACAGGTCGAGATCGGGCGTGAACAGCGAGAGCGAAATCACCGATTCGTCGAGATAGATGCCGACCTGCTCCTTCACGCCCGGCTGGTCGCGCGCGACCTGCCCGGCGGAGACGCCGCGGATCCCGACCTGGCTCTGCCCCGGCCCGAGGTTCTGGATCGCAAGCCCCGCGACGTTGCGCGACACGTCCTCGAGCGTCGTCGCGCCCGAGCGGCGGATGTCTTCGGAGGTCTGCGCATTGATCGAGAAGGGCACGTTCTGGATCGTCGTCGCGCGCTTGTTCGCGGTGACGACGATGTCGTTGCCATCGGCGGCCGGTTCCGCCTGTTGCGCGTCGGCCCCTGGCGCAACCTGCGCCAGAGCGGGCGTCACAACCGCGCAGGCGGCAAAGGTGATGATGGAAAATCCGGACGCCAAAACGGCGCGCGCCGATACATATGCTTGCATTGATCCCCCCCTAGTTCCGGCGCCTTTGGCTACCGGTATGGAGGGAGGCTAGTCCGGGTGAGGCCGCGTATCAAGTAGAACCGCGTCGGCCTCATTGCCGCGTCATTTCAGGGACCTGTCGCAAACCGCTTCGGCGCATAGCAGGAGGCATCGATCCCGGCGATGCTCGCGTCCGGCGCGTGCCCCAGCAACAACGACGCCGCCAGCGCCGCCGCCGCGGGCGCGGTCTGGATGCCGAAGCCGCCCTGCCCCGCGCACCAGAAGAAACCGGGCGCGTCGGGCGCGAAGCCGAAGACCGGCAGCCGGTCGGGCGCGAAGCTGCGCAACCCCGCCCAGCGCCGCTCGACCTTCGTCACGCGCCAGTCGACGACTCGCTCGAACCGGTCGATCGCCGTCGCCACGTCGATCTCTTCGGGCTGCGCATCGCCCGGCGCCGACTCGGTCTCGTCATGCGGGCTCAGCCAGATCTTACCGCCCGCCTCGGGCTTGAAGTAGAAATCCCCGCCGATCCCGACGACATGCGGCAGCGTTTCCGGCGCGGGCGGATCGGTCGCGAGCTGCACCATCGTGCGGCGATAGGCGGTGATCCCGATCGGCGCGACGCCCGCCATCCGCGCGACCGGATCGGCCCACGCTCCGGCGGCATTCACCAGCACCGTCGCCGCGAACGTGCCGTTCGCCGTCTCGAGCGACCAGCCGTCGCCACTCCGCGTAACGCCGACGAGCGGTGCGGACAGCACCAGCCTGGCACCCCCCTTTCGAGCCGCTTTCAGGTAATGGCCGTGCAGCGCGGCGACGTCGATATAGGTGCTGCTCTGCTCGAGCACCCCAAGCGTCCATTCGGGCCGCAGCCCCGGCACCAGCGCGTGCGGGTCGACCCGCTCGAGGGCGACCCCGCTGCCGTCGAACTCGGCCAGAAACGCGTCGATCGCGGCATGATCCGCCGCGCGCCCGATGTGCAGCGACCCGAGCGCCTGGAGAAACCCGCCGCCGTGCAACGCCGCGCCCGACGCGGTCGTCAACGGCTGGACGCCGGGGCCGCCATAAGTCTCCGACCAGAACGCCGCCGAGCGCCCGGTCGCATGGAAACCGGGCAGATCCTCCGCCTCGAGCAGCACGACCGAGGCGTGCGGCGCGATCGCGGCGGCGAGGCTCGCCCCCGCCATCCCCGCGCCGACGATCGCGACATCGTACCGCATCGCCTACCGCCTCGCGTACGCGGCGAGGAACGTGTCGATTTCCCCGATCGCGCGTGCGCGCACCCCATCCGCCTCGCGCAGGATCTCATGCGCCGATTCGGGGCCGAACCGCACGACGGTGCTGTCGGGCAATCCCGCCGCGACGCGCGCCGCAACCTTGGTCGAGACGAGCTTGTCCGCATCCGCGAGCAGGAACAGCAGCGGAATGCTGAGTGTCGCCAGCCGGGGATCCTCGCGCAGCCGGCGCGTCGACGTAAACGCCTGCGCGAGCCAGCGCCAGCTCGGCGGGCCAAGCAGCAGTTCGGGGTGCGTGGCCTGCCAAAACAACTCGTCCTCATAGCGCGCGGGATCGTGCGTCAGCAGCGACTGTCTCGTCTCGGTCGTGGCGGGCCGCTCGTTGCCGCGCCATGCCGGGCGTGACGCCTCGCCGACCCGGCTCATCAGCCCCGCGACGCGTTCGCCGACTCGCTGGCCGACCGGACTGTGCAGCCCGAGCATCGGCGCGACCAGCACCGCCGCATCCGGAGTCGCCGCCCCCTCGACCAGCGCCCGCAGCAGCAGATGCCCGCCCATCGAATGGCCGATCGCGACATACGGCCCGGGCCCCTGCGTCACCCATTCCGCCCAGAAGGCGCGAAAATCATCGATGTACTGCTGGAAATTCTCGATGTGTCCGACGTGCGCATTCTTGGACAGCCGCCCCGAGCCACCCTGCCCGCGCCAGTCGAACGAGGTGACGGCCCAGCCTTGCGCATGCCAATGCGCGAACGTTTCCAGATACTTCTCGAAAACATCCCCGCGCCCGCCCTGGAACAGCAAGCGTCCCCGCGCCTTTGCCGGGGCAGGCCAGTCGAACCGGCGCAACGCCCATCCGTCAGGCGCTTTCCAGTGCGTGATCCGCGCCGCTGCGGGAATCGCGCGCCGGTACAATTGGGGGGAGACCATCCGGCATGGTTACGTTTTCGAAAGGCACGCCGTCTAGGGCTTTCCCGCATGGGTGGGCTTTCTATGACGACGACGGTGCTGATCGCATTGGTCGCCTTGCTGGTTTCGGCCGGTGTCCAGGACGTGCGGACGCGCGAGATCGCCAATTGGAAGAACGCGGCGATCGCCCTGCTCGCGCCCCTGTGGTGGTGGGGTAACGGCCTTTCCCTGTGGCCCGACATGGTCGTCCAGCTCGGTCTGGCGGTGCTCGTCTTCGCGCTGTTCATCGCCGCGTTCCACTTCGGCTGGATGGGCGGGGGCGACGTCAAGATGATCGGCGCGCTCGCGCTATGGCTGCCGCTCCAGCCGTTGCTGGCGATGTTGACCGCCATGTCGCTGCTTGGCGGCGTGCTCACGCTGCTGCTGCTGGTCGACCGCGCGCTGCGCCGGCGGACCGGGCAGATCGAGGTTCCGTACGGCGTGGCGATTGCGATCGCTGCGCTTTTCGTACTGCGTGAACCGCTTTTTAACCACCTTGGTGGGAATGCTTAACGCGGGCCCAACCGCCCGTGTTCGAGAGGTCGGAAATGGATAGTCGTAAGATCCTATTGCTGGTGGGAGCGCTGATCGTAGCGGCGATCACGGCGTTCATGGCGCGGTCGCTCCTCATGGGCAGTCCGGCGCCGCAATCCGCCGCAATGGCGGTCGTCGCGGCTGCGCCCGACGGCCCGGACGTGCTCGTCGCGACCAAGGCGCTGCCGGTCGGCACGATCCTCGACGCGACCTCGCTGCGCTATCAGCCGTGGCCGAAGGACCTCGTCCAGAACGTTTATTTCATCAAGAAGCCCGGGTTCGACCCCAAGTCCCTTGCCGGCACCGTGGTGCGCAACGCGATCACCGCGGGCCAGCCGCTGACGCAGGGCGCGCTGGTCAAGCCGGGCGACCGCGGCTTCCTTGCGGCAGCGCTCGGGCCGGGGATGCGCGCGGTCACCGTGCCGGTGGAAGCGACCACCAGCGTCGCGGGCTTCGTCTTCCCGGGCGACCGGGTCGACCTGATCCTGACGCAGACCGTCGCGGGCGGTGGCGATGGCCCGCCGCTCAAGGCCGCCGAGACGATCATGCGCAACCTGCGCGTCCTCGCGACCGATCAGCGGACCGACAATGCCGCAGGCGATGACGGCAAGACCGTGGTCCACACCTTTTCCAACGTGACGATCGAGGCGACGCCCAAGATCGCCGAGCAGATCGCGGTCGCGCAGACGCTCGGCGCGCTGTCGCTATCGCTGCGCTCGATCGCGGACAACAGCACCGAGCTGGAGCAGGCGATCGCCAGCGGCGACGTGTCGATGCCCGATGATCCCAAGGCCGAAAAGGCAATGCTGACCCGTATCGCGAGCGCGCCCTCCGCCGGGAGCAGCTCGCTTGCGACCGGGGCGGACGTGTCGCGGTTCCAGCGGCGCACGGTGCCCGGCAAGGCGGCCGAACCGTCCGGTGGCATGAGTGGCGGCGGCGGCGTCGGTGGCGGCGCGCCAGTCGCGTCGGCGGCGACCTTCCCGGGCGCGGCCAGCAGCGGCCCGATGGTCCGGATCGCACGGGGCAATTCGGTGACGGCGGTTGCCGTCGAGGGGAAGAAGTAATGCGTAGCGTTTCGATCTCGGGCGGCTGGACGCTCGCCGCCGCGCTGGTCGCGGCCAGCCTGGGCACCCTGCCCGCCATCGCCCCCGCACAGACCGGTGCGAGCGCGACCACGCCGGTCTTCCAGCTCAACACCGGGCGCGGACGGCTCGTCACGCTCGTCCGGCCGATGAGCGACGTATTCGTTGCCGACGACAAGATCGCCGACGTGCAGGTCCGCTCGCCGACCCAGCTCTACATCTTCGGCAAGGGCGCAGGCGAAACCACGATCTCGGCGACGAGCAAGAGCGGCGCGGTCGTTTATTCGGCGACGGTCCGCGTCGGCAACAACTTCGATTCGATCCAGCAGATGCTGAGCATCGCGATGCCCGAGGCGAAGATCGTCGCGACGCCGATGAACGGCCTCGTGTTGCTGACCGGCACCGTCGCCGCGCCTGAGGACGGCGCGGAGGCGACCCGCCTCGTGCAGGCGTTCGTCGGGGACGGCACGAAAGTCTTGTCGCGGCTTGGCACGGCGACGCCGTTGCAGGTCAACCTGCAGGTTCGCATCGCCGAAGTCAGCCGGAGCTTCGTCAAGAACCTCGGGGTCCACCTCAGCAGCTATGACGGGACCAGCGGGTTCAAGTTCGGTGTCGGACAGGGCCGCCCCGCCTCGACCCAATTTACCCCAAGTGGCGGGCTGTTCACCGGCGGCACCACCGCGTCGCCGGGCACCAGCCTGCTCACCGCGCTTGGCGGTGCCACCACGTTCGGCGCGGCGGGCAAGTTGTTCGGGCTCGACCTGATCTCGGCGCTCGATCTCGGGGAGACCGACGGACAGGTTTCCACGCTCGCCAACCCCAACATCACCGCTTTGTCGGGCGAAACCGGCTCGTTCCTAGCGGGTGGCGAAATCCCGATCCCATTGAGCCAGGGGCTTGGCGCGGTATCGGTCGAATACAAGCAATATGGCGTCAGCCTCGCCTATACGCCGACCGTGCTCGCGGACGGTCGTATCTCGCTGCGGGTCCGTCCCGAAGTGTCGCAGCTTACCTCCGACGGTGCGGTACAGATTTCGGGGACGACCATTCCGGCGCTGACCACACGGCGGGCGGAGACGACCGTCGAACTCGGGTCAGGCCAGAGCATGATGATCGCCGGGTTGCTGCAGAACACTCACAACAACTCGATCTCGAAGGCGCCCGGCGTGGGCGACGTGCCGATCCTCGGTGCACTGTTCCGCTCCAACGCGTTCCAGCGCAACGAGACCGAACTGGTGATCGTCGTCACGCCGTATCTGGTCAAGCCGGTCAACGCGAACGACATCGTCCTGCCGACCGACGGGATCAAGGCACCGACCGATCTCGATCGCGTGCTGTTCGGGCAGCTGGGCGGCGGGACTACGGGTGGGGAACGTCCCAAGCCGCGGATGGCGCCCACTGCGCCGACCTATTCGGGCCCTGGCGAAATGGGCGCGGTTCCACCACCCGCCAAACCGGCGGACCCGCGTCCGGCGGCAACGGTCCCCGCCCTGCCCGCCGCGCCGACGCGCGCCCCAGCCAAGCGGGGCGAATCCGCCGCCCCCGGCTTCAACCTCAATTAAGGGCTCCCGAGATCATGATCACGGATACGCGTCCACGCGCGCTCGCAGCCGCCCTGCTACCGGCACTGCTCCTCACGGGGTGCGCCGGAACGAAGAACCGCGGGCTAGAATCGGTCCACCAGCCGGTCGTGAGCCGGTCGAGCTACGCGCTCGACGTCACCACGACGCCGGACGGTCTCGCCCCCGGCGAACGCCAGCGGCTTGCGAGCTGGATGGCATCGCTCCGCCTCGGCTATGGCGATACGGTCGCGATCGAGGATCCCGGCTCCTATGGCCCCGGCGGCTATGGCGACACCGTGCGCGATGTCGTTGCCGCCGAGACCGCGCACTACGGCTTGATGGTGACGGGCGACACACCGCTCACCACCTCCCCGGTCCAGCCCGGCACGGCCCGCATCGTCATCAGCCGGATGACCGCGACGGTCCCGGGCTGTCCCGATTTCAGCCGCGTGCGCTCCCCCGAGTTCGAGAGCAACACCTCCTCCAACCAGGGCTGCGCAATCAATTCGAACATCGCCGCAATGGTCGCGAGCCCGGCTGATCTGGTCCGCGGCCAGACCGGCCATGCGATCACCGACCAGGCAACCGCCGGCCGCGCGATCGACCTGTATCGCAAGGCCGCGCCGACCGGTGGCGGTGGCACGATCATCAAGGCGGAAAGCAGCGGAGGCGGCAGCAAGTGAACGCACCCTTCAACCCAGCGCGCGTAGGAACGCGCGATCCGTTCGCCGCCTATGTCTGCGACGAAACCACCGCCGAGACGCTGCGCCCGATCGCGGTCGAAATGGGCTGGCCACCCGAAAAGGTGAACAAGGGCGGCCTGCGCAACGCGGTCCAGTCGCTGTCGGTCTCCGCCTCCCCGCAGATCCTGTTCGTCGACCTGTCCGAAAGCGGGGATCCGCTCAACGACATCAACGCGCTCGCCGAAGTGTGCGAGCCCGGCACGGTCGTGATCGCGGCGGGCCAGGTCAATGACGTGCGCCTGTACCGCGACCTCGTCGTCAGCGGCATCCAGGACTATCTCCTCAAGCCGCTCAGCCCCGACATGCTGCGCGACGCCTTCACGCATGCGCAGGCGATGCTCAATGCGCCCAAGACGGTCGAGGCATCGACCGAGCGCCCGCACATCTCGACCTGCTTCATCGGCGCGCGGGGCGGGGTCGGCGCATCGAGCGTCGCGACCTCGATCGCGTGGATGATGAGCGAGAAAGGCGCGCGGACGACCGCACTGCTCGATCTCGACGTCCATTTCGGGACGGGTGCGCTCGCGCTCGACCTCGAACCCGGGCGCGGCCTGACCGACGCGATCGACAATCCGAGCCGGATCGACGGGCTGTTCATCGAACGCGCAATGGTCAAGGCGAGCGAGCGCCTGTCGGTGCTGTCCGCCGAGGCACCGATCAGCGTCCCCGTGATGACCGACGGCACGGCCTTCTACCAGTTGCAGGAGGAGATGCGCGCCGCGTTTGAATGCACGATCGTCGATCTGCCGCGCGGCATGCTCGTCCAGCATCCGCATCTGATGACCGACATCCAGGTCGCGGTGATCGTCACCGAGCTGACGCTTGCAGCCGCGCGCGACACGATCCGGCTGCTGTCGTGGCTCAAGTCGAACGCGCCGCAGACGCAGGTCGTGGTCGTCGCGAACAAGCTTCAGGTCGCCGCCCAGCTCGAGATCAGCCGGAAGGACTTCGAGGGGTCGATCGAACGCAAGATCGATTTCGCGATCCCGTTCGACCAGAAGCTCGCAGCGCAGGCCGCGAAGCTCGGAAAGCCGATGGCCGAGGTGGGGAAGAATTCGAAGACCGTCCAGCCGCTCGCCGACCTCGCGACCAAGCTGATGGCGGTCGGCGATTCCGCCGAATCGATCGACAGCGCCGGCAAAGCCAAGCCCGCCGCAAAGGGCACGTCGCTGATCGGCAAGTTCGACCTGAAGGCGATGCTGTCCAAGCCGGCGAAAAAGAAATGACGCCAATCCAAGGCGCCGTAAACGCGATCGTAACGCTGCGGGGAGCTTGATGGCGCCATGCAACTGATGCCGGTCCTATCGCTGGGTATAGGCGCGATCGTCGTGCTTCTGCTGATGGCGTTCGCCCTTGCCGGGCCCAATGCGGAACGCGCGGGTTCGCGCCGCCTCGGCGCCTTGCGCGCGCGCCATAGCGGGTCCGCCAACGTCCTGGCGGATGCGCAGTTGCGGCGCATCTCGCAGGCGCGCAGCAACCGGATGGACGTCGCCGCCGCGCGGTTCCTGCCCAACCCGGCACTGCTCAAGAAGCGGCTCGCGATGACCGGCAAGACCTGGACGGTCGGCCAATATGGCATGGCGACGCTGGGCGCGGTGGTCGGGATCACGCTGCTGTTCGCGATTCTCGGCCTGCCGCTCCTGCTCGCGCTGCTGCTCGGCGTGGTGGTCGGCGCGGGCGTGCCGCACATGGTCGTCGGCTTCACGATCAAGCGGCGCATCAACAAGTTCACCTCGAAATTCCCCGACGCGATCGAATTGCTCGTCCGCGGCCTGCGCTCGGGCCTGCCGATCACCGAGACGATCTCGGTCGTCGCGAACGAGGTCGACGGCCCGGTCGGGGTCGAGTTCAAGGCGATCACCGACAAGATGAAGATCGGCCGGACGATGGACGCGGCGTTGCAGGACACCGCCGACCGGCTCGGCACGCCCGAATTCCAGTTCTTCTGCATCACCATCGCGATCCAGCGCGAGACCGGCGGCAACCTCGCCGAAACGCTCGCCAACCTCGCCACGGTGCTGCGCATGCGCGGGCAGATGAAGCTCAAGATCAAGGCGATGTCGTCGGAATCGAAGGCGTCGGCCTATATCGTCGGGTCGCTGCCGTTCATCGTCTTCACGCTGATCTGGATGATCAATCCGCCGTACATGGCGAACTTCTTCATCGACCAGCGGCTGATGGTGACCGGCGGGATCGGCATGCTGTGGATGGGAATGGGCGCGTTCATCATGAGCCGCATGGTCAGTTTCGAGATTTAACGATGAACCCAGCTTCCTCCGCCGGCCCGATGGTCCTCGGCATCGACGTCTATACCGTGGCGACGCTGCTCGCGGGGGTTGCGGCGTTCATGGTGTTGCTCGCGATCTACGCCGTCACCACCGTGCGCGACCCGATGACCAAGCGCGTCAAGGCGCTCAACGACCGGCGCGAACAGCTGAAGGCGGGGATCACCGCCTCGACCAAGCGCCGCGCCAAGCTGGTCACCAAGAACGAGACGACCGACCGGATCAAGAGCGTCCTGTCGAACCTCAAGGTGCTGCAGGACAGCCAGGTCAAGGCCGCGCAGATCAAGCTGATGCAGGCCGGGATCCGCTCGAAGGAATATGCGGTCGCGGTCATTTTCGGCCGGCTGGTGCTGCCGCTGACCTGGGGCGTGCTGGTGCTGTACCTCGTCTATGGCAGCGGCATGTTCGCAAACTGGACGCCGTGGAAGATGTACGCGATCGTCGCGATCAACTTCGTCGTGTCGTACAAGGCCCCCGACCTCTATCTCGACAACAAGATCTCGAAACGCTCCAAGGCGATCCAGAAGGGCCTGCCCGACGCGCTCGACCTGCTCGTCATCTGCGCCGAGGCGGGCCTGACCGTCGACGCCGCGTTCAACCGAGTCGCGCGCGAACTGGGCAAGGCCTACCCCGAGCTCGGCGACGAGTTCACGCTGACCGCGATCGAGCTCGGCTTCCTTGCCGAGCGGCGGCAGGCGTTCGAGAACCTCGCCTCGCGCGTGAAGCTCGATGCGGTCAAGGGTGTGGTCACGACCATGGTGCAGACCGAGAAATACGGGACGCCGCTTGCCTCGGCGTTGCGCGTGCTGTCGGCCGAATTCCGCAATGAACGCATGATGCGCGCGGAGGAAAAGGCCGCGCGGCTGCCCGCGATCATGACGATCCCGCTGATCCTGTTCATCCTGCCGACGCTGTTCATCGTCATTCTCGGCCCGGCGGCCTGTTCGATCGCCGACGCGTTCAAATAGCGGCGCTTGCTCCCGGCGGCGCACGCCGTCAGGATCGTCCGGGAGACTGAACCGGGAGAGGATCCGCGATGCCCTTCACGACGCCAGAACAGTTCGTGCTGCTTGCCGTTGTCCTGCTTGCCGGCTGGCTGATCGGCTATGCGAGCGCGCCCAGCCCGCGCAAGTACAAGCGCCGGCTGCGCGAGCAGGCGGAGAGCTACACCACCTATCACGACGATGCCGAGGACCGGCTGCGCGCCGCCAACCAGCGCGCGACCGACCTCGCGCGCGAGGCGGAAGTGCTGCGGCACGACCAGGCCGATGCCGAACGCACGATCGCCGCGTTGCGTGCGTCTGCTGCGGTCCGCCCGGCGGCGCTGCCCCCGCACGACGGGATCTGACGGGCTTAACCGTCACACCGGCGAAGGCGGGGGCCGCAGGGTCTCGCCAGGAACGCCGGCAATGCGAACTATGCAGCCGGCCCCGGCCTCCACCGGGGTGACGGGAGCAAGCCTCAGTCGCGCTTCGCCAACGCCGCCTGCGCCGCCGCCAGCCGAGCGATCGGCACGCGGTACGGCGAGGCCGAGACGTAATCGAGCCCGACCGTCTCGCAGAAGGCGATGCTCGCCGGATCGCCGCCATGCTCGCCGCAGATGCCGAGCTTGATGTCCGGCCGCGTCTTGCGCCCACGCTCTGCCGCCATCGCGATCAATTGCCCGACACCCTCGACGTCGAGGCTGACGAACGGGTCGCGCGCGTAGATGCCCCGCTCGACATAGGTCCCCAGGAACCGCGCCGCATCGTCACGGCTGACGCCCAAGGTGGTCTGCGTCAGATCGTTGGTCCCGAACGAGAAGAACGCGCCGACCTCGGCGATCTCGTCCGCCATCAGGCACGCGCGCGGGAGCTCGATCATCGTCCCGACGTGATAGTCGAGCGTCGTGCCGGTCTGCTCGAACACGTGCTGCGCGGCCTTGTCGACGACCGCCTTCATCAGCTCGAGCTCGCGCTTGGTGCCGACCAGCGGGATCATCACCTCGGGGATCGGCGCTGCGCCCGACCGCTTGGCGACATCGACCGCCGCCTCGAAGATCGCGCGCGCCTGCATCTCGTAGATTTCGGGATAGGTCACGCCCAACCGGCACCCGCGATGGCCCAGCATCGGGTTAAACTCGTGCAGCTCGGCCGCGCGACGCTTGAGGACGTCGACCGCAATCCCCGCGGCTGCCGCCACATCCGCAAACTCGGATTCTTCGTGCGGCAGGAATTCATGCAACGGCGGATCGAGCAGCCGGATCGTCACCGGCAACCCCGCCATCACCTCGAACAACTGCACGAAATCGGCGCGTTGCTCGGGCAACAGCTTGTCGAGCGCGGTGCGGCGACCCGCTTCGTCCTCGGCCAGGATCATCTGGCGGACGTTGGTGATCCGCTTGGCATCGAAGAACATGTGCTCGGTCCGGCACAGGCCGATCCCTTCCGCACCGAATTCGCGTGCAACTTTGGCGTCGAGCGGGGTCTCGGCATTGGCGCGGACCTTCAAGCGTCGCACGCCATCCGCCCACACCATCAGCGCTGCGAAATCGCCCGACAGTTCGGGCTGCACGGTCGGGACTTCGCCCGCCATCACCTCGCCGGTGGTGCCGTCGACCGTCACCATGTCGCCCGCCTTGATCATGCGCTCGCCGACCCGCATCGTGCCCGCCTTGGCATCGATTGAGATCGACCCTGCGCCCGAGACGCACGGCCGCCCCATGCCGCGCGCGACGACCGCCGCGTGGCTGGTCATGCCGCCGCGTGCGGTGAGGATGCCGCGCGCTGCGTGCATGCCGTGAATGTCCTCTGGCGACGTCTCGGTACGGATCAGGATCACCGACTCGCCCGCATTGGAGCGCTTCTCGGCGGTATCGCTGTCGAACACGGCGTGGCCCGAGGCCGCACCCGGCGATGCAGGGAGGCCCTTGGTCAGCACGTCGCGCGTTGCCTTGGGGTCGAGCGTCGGATGGAGCAACTGGTCGAGCGCCATCGGATCGATCCGCGCGACCGCTTCCTCGCGCGTGATGAGCCCTTCGTTCGCCATGTCGACCGCGATCTTGAGCGCGGCCTTGGCGGTCCGCTTGCCCGAGCGCGTCTGGAGCATCCACAGCTTGCCCTGCTGCACCGTGAATTCGATGTCCTGCATGTCGCGGTAATGCGTTTCCAGCAGGTCGAACACCTCCGCCAGCTCGCCATACACCGCGGGCATCGCCTCTTCCATCGAGGCTGGCTTGGCCCCTGCCGCTTCGCGCGCGGCGACGGTCAGATATTGCGGGGTGCGGATGCCGGCGACGACGTCTTCCCCTTGAGCGTTGATCAGGAACTCGCCGTAATAAGCGCGGGTGCCGATCGAGGGATCGCGGGTGAAGGCGACGCCGGTCGCCGAGGTCTCGCCCATGTTGCCGAACACCATCGCCTGGATGTTGACCGCAGTGCCCCAGCTTGCCGGGATGTCATTGAGGCGGCGATAGACTTTCGCGCGCTCCGACTGCCACGAACCGAACACCGCGCCGACCGCGCCCCAGAGCTGATCATGCACGTCCTGCGGGAAGGGCTTGCCCCATTGCTGCTCGACCAGGCCCTTATATTCCGCGACGAGCGCGCGCAGGTCGTCTGCGCTGAGATCGGTGTCGAGGAAATAGCCGCGATCTTCCTTGGCG
Organism: Sphingomonas sp. PAMC 26621; assembly: GCF_000251145.1. Lineage (GTDB taxonomy): Bacteria > Pseudomonadota > Alphaproteobacteria > Sphingomonadales > Sphingomonadaceae > Sphingomonas. The sequence goes on from NZ_AIDW01000021.1 coordinate 239,123, forward strand.
ATTTCAAGCGCTTCCTCGAACGCGTCGTGATCGAGCTCGAGCACCACGTCCGAGTACATCTGGATGAAGCGGCGGTAGCTGTCCCACGCGAAGCGCGCGTCGCCCGACGTGGTCGCGAGGCCCTCGACGGTCTGGTCGTTAAGCCCGAGGTTGAGCACCGTGTCCATCATCCCCGGCATCGACGCGCGCGCGCCGCTCCGGACCGAGACGAGCAGCGGGTCCGCGGCGTCGCCGAAGACCTTGCCGGTGATGCCCTCGATATGCGCGATCCCGGTCGCGACCTCTTCGCGCAGGCCTTGCGGGAACTGGCCGCCCTCATCGTAATAGACCGCGCAGAAATCAGTCGAGATGGTGAAGCCCGGCGGGACCGGCAGGCCGATCGATGCCATCTCCGCCAGATTCGCGCCCTTGCCCCCCAGCAAATTCCGGTCGCCCTTGCCACCGTCGGACACCCCGCCGCCGAAGCGGTATACGTACTGAGTCATGCGTCTTCCCTCTAACAGGTTGCATTCGCTGGGGAGGCGATTGGAAGGATAGGCCTAACGCGTTTGCATCATCCCTCGATCCGCGAAAAGTCTGCGACATTGTGCACTGCAGCGCGGACGCGTGCGAGCAATGCGAGACGGGCCGTGCGCTTTTCAGGGACAGGGTCGTTGACGATCACGGTTTCAAAAAACGAATCGATCGGGGCACGCAAACTGGCGAGTGCTGCCATCGCGACTTCGAAGTCCTCGCGTTCGATCGCGGCGGAGGCGGCGGGTTCGGCTGCGTCGAGTGCGGTAGCAAGCGCGGTTTCTGCTGGTTCTTGCGTATAGGACAGCGAAACCCTCTCCCTCTCCCCTTCAGGGGAGAGGGTCGGGGAGAGGGGCTGTGCTGCGTTTTCGAGCGGAACGCCCGTTAAAGCGTCCCCCTCTCCCCGACCCTCTCCCCGGAGGGGAGAGGGAGAAGAAGGAACGCCCTCTTTCTTCAGGATATTCGCCGCGCGCTTGTAGCCAGCGAGCAGATTGGTGCCGTCCTCGGTGCCGATGAACGTCTGCAACGCCTGGACGCGCGCGAGCAGGCGGACGAGATCGTCCTCCCCGCCGAGCGCGAACACCGCGTCGATCAGGTCGTGCCGGACGCGGGCTTCGCGTTGCTGGACTTTCAGGCGGTCGGCGAAGAAGTCGAGGAGATCCATCGCAGCGGCTTTGGCTCGTATCGTGAACCAATGTGCGTCTTGGTTGGCTTGTTTGGCCGCAGCTTTAATCAGAGGATCGAATACTTGCTGCCAACCCAGCGTGCTCTTGAGCTTTGCCATCTCATCTATGGTAGGCATAATTCGCTCGATCGGACTAATTTGACGCCTAAAAGCAACAGCGTCTGCAGCCATAAACCCTCCAAACAGTAGAGGGAGTTGCAGCTTATTTTTAAGTATAAGGCTGATTATTCCAAGTGCGGCGCGCCGCAGCGCGAACGGATCCTTGGAACCACTCGGTGGCATTTCTTCAACAAAGAAGCCCGCCAACGTATCCAGCTTGTCCGCCAGCGACACCGCCACCGTCACCGGATCGGTCGGCACGTCGTCGCCCTGCCCGACCGGCTTGTAATGATCGCGAATCGCGGCGGCGACGCGGGGGTCTTCGCCTTGGGCTGCGGCGTAATAGCCGCCCATCAGGCCCTGCAACTCCGGGAATTCGCCGACCATGCCGGTGACGAGATCCGCCTTGCAGAGCAGGGCTGCGCGTTCCGCGAGGTCGGCCAGTTCTGCCTTTAGCCCCTCCCCTTCAGGGGAGGGGTTGGGGTGGGGCAGTTCAGCAGACACACCGTCGGAAGCAGGCAC
>NZ_AIDW01000020.1 GCF_000251145.1 Sphingomonas sp. PAMC 26621
GCTGCCGCTGCTGCTGCTGCTGCTGCGACCTTTGCCTCTTCGGCGTCGGCGATCTTCTTCTCACGCTCTTCCGCGCGCTCGACGGCCTTCTCGCCGGGCTTGCCCTTGTTCGGGTTGGTGCGCGCGGCGCGCTCACGGATGCCCGCGACGTCGAGGAAGCGTGCGACACGATCGGTCGGCTGCGCGCCGACGCTCAGCCAATGCTTCGCGCGGTCGGCGTCGAGCACGATGCGCTTCTCGTCGTCCTTGGCGAGGAGCGGGTTGTACGTGCCCAGCTTCTCGATGAACTTGCCGTCACGCGGGCTGCGCGCATCGGCAACGACGATGCGGTAGTACGGACGCTTCTTGGAGCCGCCACGCGACAGACGAATGCTGATTGCCATAGTAAACTACTTCCTTCTTGGTCGTTCTTGGGTTTTGCCACCGGCTGGGTGCCGGATGGCGATCACTTCTTCTTGAGCAAATTCTCGAAGCCCGGGGGGAGCTTCGTCTGGCCGCCGCCGAGGCCGGGAAGGCCCCCGCCACCGCCGCTGAACATCTTGGACGGGTCGATCCCGCCCAGACCGCCGAGGCCACCAGCGCCGTCCGGACCGCCACCGCCGCCCAGACCGCCCATGCCGCCGCCGCCACCACCAAAGAGCTTGGCCATGCCCTTCAGGCCGCCCATCTTTTTGATCTTCTTCATGGCGTTCGCCATTTCCTGATGCATCTTCAGGAGCTTGTTGACCTCCTGCACGGTCGTGCCGGAGCCCTTGGCGACGCGGATCTTGCGCTTGGCGTTGAGCAGTTCGGGCTTGCGCCGCTCCTTGGGGGTCATCGACGTGATCATCGCGTCGAACCGGACGAGGATCTTCTCGTCCATCGCGCCCGAGGCCATCGCCTGCTTGGCCTTGGCCATGCCGGGGATCATCCCCGCGAGCGCGCCGAGACCACCCATGCGGCGCATCTGCCCGAGCTGCGCGCGCAGATCGTCGAGGTCGAACTCGCCCTTGGCGAGCTTGGCCGCCATCTTCTCGGCGTCCTCGACCTGGATCGCCTCGGCCGCGCGCTCAACGAGGCCAACGACGTCGCCCATGCCGAGGATCCGGCCGGCAACACGCTTGGGGTCGAACGCCTCGAGTGCCTCGAGCTTTTCACCCATGCCCGCGAATTTGATCGGCTTGCCGGTGACCGCGCGCATCGACAGCGCCGCACCGCCGCGCGCATCGCCGTCCATGCGAGTCAGCACGATACCGGTCAGCGGCACCTGATCCGAGAAGTTCTGCGCGACGTTGACCGCATCCTGACCGGTCAGCGAGTCGACGACAAGCAGGATCTCGGTCGGCTTGGTCACCTCGGCGACCGCGCGCATTTCGTCCATCAACGCCTGGTCGACGTGGAGACGACCCGCGGTATCGAGCATCAGGACATCGAAGCCCTGCAGCTTCGCCGCCTGCACCGCGCGCCGCGCGATATCGACCGGCTGCTGCCCCGCAACGATCGGCAGGGTCGAAACCTCCGCCTGCGTCCCGAGGACCGCGAGCTGCTCCTGCGCATTCGGGCGGTTGACGTCCAACGACGCCATCAGCACCTTCTTGCCCTGCCGCTTGGCGAGGCGCAGCGCGATCTTGGCGGTCGTCGTCGTCTTGCCCGAACCCTGCAGGCCGACCATCATGATGATCGCGGGCGGCGCGACGTCGAGTTCGAGCTCGGACGCTTCCGCGCCCAGCATCTCGACCAGCGCGTCGTTGACGATCTTGACGACCTGCTGCCCCGGCGTGACCGAGCGCAACACGTTCTGGCCAACCGCTTGCTCGGTCGCGCGATCGACGAAATCGCGCGCCACCGGCAAGGCGACGTCCGCCTCGAGCAACGCGACTCGGACTTCGCGCATCGCCGCACGCACGTCGGCCTCGGTCAGCGCACCGCGCCCCCGCAACCGATCGAACACACCGCCAAGACGGTCGCTCAGGCTCTCGAACATCCGAAAAAACCCTTCCAAACTGTCGCTTTTGCCGAGTAACGCAAAGAACGCCGGCGGACGAAACCTCGTCGGCCGGCGTCGTCCCGCAGGACAGCCTTCACGCTTCACGGTGGAGCGATCGCTAGCGCCATTAGCGTAGCTTGCGCTTTACCGCAACCCGACCGGCGCTTGCCCCGACCCGACGGGCAACTGCCCCGGTTTTAACCTCCTGTACATTGCTTGCATGGGATGACGAAACGGACGGGGGCGGAGCCGAAGGAATGACAGTCGAAAGACATGGTGGCGACAGGCCCGACAGGGGTTACCCTGCCGGGGTCGTCAAGCGACGCGATATCCTGACCGGCGCGGTCACGATCGCGGCGACGCTGTTGTTCGTCGGAATCGCCAGCAGCGTGCTGTCGAGCGCGCTGAAACACGTCCTGCACGGCACCGGCGAGACCGATCCCGCGCTGGTGATCGCCTTGCTGCTCAACGTCGCGCTGATCCTGATCGGCTGGCGGCGGCACCGTGACCTTGCCAATGAAGTCGACATCCGCGCCGCTGCCGAGCAAAGCGCGCGCCTGCTCGCTGCGCGCGATCCGCTGACCGGGTTCCACAATCGCCGCAGCCTTGCCGAAGCGGGCGCCGCGATGTTCGTCCACGCGGTGGATCGCCACAAGGCGATGGCGCTGCTGCTGCTCGACCTCGATTATTTCAAGACGGTCAACGATCTGCACGGGCACGCCGCGGGCGACTCGCTGCTGAAGGCGGTCGCGCACGAAATCGCGCAGGCGATGCCGCCGCACGCGCTGACGGCCCGGCTGGGCGGCGACGAGTTCGCCTGCGGCTTCCCGTTCGACCCGGCGCATGCCACGCTGGTCGAGCGCGTCGCGGAGACGCTGGTCAGCCGCCTTGCGCAGCCGTTCCAGATCGACGGGCTCCACCTCCATATCTCCGCGTCGGTCGGGATCGCGCGGTCGGACATCGGCTGCGTCGGGATCGATTCGCTGATGCGCTCCGCCGACATCGCGATGTATTCCGCAAAGAACGCGGGGCGGAACCGCTTCGCGTGGTTCGACCAGTCGATGGAGCGCGACCTGAAAACGCGCACCGATCTCGAGGCGAGCCTGCGCAGCGCCATCCCCAATGGCGAGATCGTCCCCTATTTCGAACAGCAGATCGATCTCAACACGGGGCGTCTGACCGGGTTCGAAGTGCTCGCGCGGTGGGAACATCCGACCCGCGGAATGATCGCGCCCGAGGCCTTCATCCCGCTTGCCGAGGAAACCGGGATGATCAGCGACCTGTCGCTGTCGCTGCTGCACCAGGCATTCACCGCCGCGCGCGACTGGGACGCGGGGCTGTCGCTGTCGGTCAACATCTCGCCGTGGCAGATGCGCGACGCGTGGCTTGCGCAGAAGATCATCAAGGTGCTGACCGAGACCGGTTTCCCCGCCAACCGGCTCGAGATCGAGATTACCGAGACCGCGTTGCTCGACAATCTCGCGCTGACGCAGTCGATCGTCGGGAGCCTCAAGAACCAGGGCGTCCGGCTCGCGCTCGACGATTTCGGGACGGGGTTTTCATCGCTCGCCCATCTACGCGCGTTGCCGTTCGACCAGATCAAGATCGATCGCAGCTTCATCCTCTCGATCAACCAGAGTGCCGAAAGCACCGCGCTCGTCACCGCGATCACGCGGCTGGGGGACAGCCTCAACCTGCCGATCACCGCCGAGGGCGTGGCCGACGCACGGATCGAGGAGCGGCTGCGGGCGCTCGGTTGCGCGAAGGGCCAGGGGTTCCTGTACGGCCAGCCGATGAGCGTCGCCAACACCCGCCGCCTGCTCGCGGAACGACGGTTGCTGCAGATGCCGCAGCCGGGAATCGTCGGGGTTTCGGGCACCGTGCACCGTCGGAGCGCCTGAGCGACGGCGCCTGCGTGCGCGGAGGCGCATGGACTTCGCCCCCCTCGCCCCCTAGATCGCCGCCATGCCCGACCCGCGGATCATCAGCCTCGGCTGCCGTCTCAACATCGCCGAAAGCGAGGCGATCCGTACGCTTGCGGGTCCGGGCACGATCGTCATCAACAGTTGCGCGGTCACCAACGGTGCAGTCGCCGAGACCCGCAAGGCGATCCGCCGCGCCCGCGCCGAGCGCCCCGACGCGCAGATCGTCGTGACGGGGTGCGCCGCGCAGATCGACCCGGCGAGCTTCGCGGCAATGCCCGAAGTCGACCGCGTGCTCGGCAACGTCGAGAAGCGCGCGCCTGCCGCCTGGGCCTCGGAGGAAACCGTGCTGGTCGGCGATATCCTGAGCGCCCGCGAAACCGCGCCGCAACTGTCCGCGGTGTTCGCGACGCATGCGCGCGCCTTCGTCGAGGTGCAGAATGGCTGCGACCATCGCTGCACCTTCTGTGTCATCCCCTATGGCCGCGGCAACAGCCGCTCGGTCCCGGCAGGCGCAGTGATCGAACAGATCGCGGCGCTGATCGACGGCGGCCACCGCGAAGTCGTGCTGACCGGGGTCGACCTGACGAGCTACGGCCCCGACCTGCCCGGCGCCCCGAGCCTAGGGTTGCTGGTCGAACGAATTCTCCGCCACGTCCCTGCGCTCGAGCGGCTGCGGCTGTCGTCGCTCGACGGGGTCGAGATCGATGACCGGCTGTTCGCGTTGCTGACGCAGGAAGCGCGGGTGATGCCGCATGTCCATCTGTCGCTCCAGGCGGGCAACGACATGATCCTCAAACGGATGAAGCGCCGCCATGCGCGCGCCGACAGTGTCGCGCTGGTCGATCGGTTGAAGACCGCGCGCCCCGAGATCGCGATCGGTGCGGACCTGATCGCGGGCTTCCCGACCGAAGACGACGCGATGTTCGCCGACACGCTTGCGCTGATCGACGATTGCGACATCGTCCATGCGCATATCTTCCCTTATTCCGAGCGCGACGGCACGCCCGCCGCACGGATGCCTGCCGTCCCGGTGCCTGTGCGCAAGCGGCGCGCCGCGCTACTGCGCGAGGCTGCGGCGGTGCGCAAAGCGGCGTGGCTGCGCGGGCTGATCGGCACGACGCAGGACGTGCTGGTCGAGCGTCCCGGGGATCGCGGTCATATCGGGAGCTTTGCCGAGGCGCGGTTCGAGACGCTGCCGGTCGGATCTGCGGAACGCGTCCGGATCACCGGGAGCGACGGGAATATGTTGACTGCTTCCGTGCTTCGTTCCCCTATCGCCTCCCCCCTTCTCGCTTCTTCCCTTCTCACTTCCCCGGCGGAGGCCGGGGCCCAGTCGAGAAACAGTGGTAACGAAGCGCCGTCCTCACCAATTTCTGACATCGCTCCTGGGCCCCGGCCTTCGCCGGGGAAGCAAAAACAGCAGCAGCAGCACCAGCAAGCTACTTCACAAGAGATCCTCGCATGACCCCAAGCTGGCACGACAAACTCCTCGGCGGGTTCAAGCGCACCTCCGACCGGCTGATCGGCAATCTCGCCGGGCTCGGCACTGGACCGCTCGACACGAAGACGCTCGACGAGATCGAGGAAGCGCTCATCGCCTCCGACCTCGGCCCCGAGACCGCCGCGCGGATCCGCCGCCGCCTGTCGACCGGTGTGTTCGAGCGCGACATGGAGGAGCTCGGCATCCGCCTCGTCGTCGCCGAGGAAATCGAAAAGGTGCTCGACACCGTCGCGGTCCCGCTCGAGATCACCGGCTTCCCGCGCCCGCACGTCATCCTCGTCATAGGCGTCAATGGCTCGGGCAAGACGACGACGATCGCCAAGCTCGCGCATCTGCTCAAGGAACAGGATTACGGCGTGATGCTCGCGGCGGGTGACACGTTCCGCGCGGCGGCGATCGGGCAGCTCGCGACCTGGGCCGAGCGCGCGGGCGTGCCCATCATCAGCGGAAAGGAAGGCGGCGACGCGGCGGGCATCGTCTACGAAGCGGTCAAGCAGGCGACCGCGACCGGCATCGACGTGCTGATCGTCGACACCGCCGGCCGCCTCCAGAACAAGCGCGAGCTGATGGACGAACTGTCCAAGATCCGCCGCGTGCTGGGGCGCCTCAACGTCGAGTCGCCGCATGACGTGCTGCTCGTGCTCGATGCGACGACCGGGCAGAACGCGCTCAACCAGATCGAGGTGTTCAAGGAATCGGCGGGCGTCACCGGCCTCGTGATGACCAAGCTCGACGGCACCGCGCGCGGCGGTGTGCTGGTCGCGGCGGCGGAGAAATATGGTTTGCCGATCCACGCGATCGGGGTCGGCGAAGGCATGGGCGATCTGCGCCCGTTCAATGCGAACGAGGTTGCGCGGATCATCGCTGGCGTGGAAGGGGTCCGCAAATGACCACCTCCGCCCCCTTGCCGTCATCGCTTCCCGCCAAGCCCCCGCTCAACGCGGGCCAGCGCCTCGCGGTCGACATTGGCCCGATCGCGATCTTCTTCCTCGTCAATTTCCTGACCCCCGGCTACGACATGCTCAAGCTGATCGCCGGGACCTCGGCGTTCATGGTCGCGAGCATTGCGGCGATGATCTATTCGCTGGTCAAGTCCGGGCGGATCTCGCCGATGCTGTGGCTCACCGGCACGCTGGTGCTCGTGTTCGGCGGGCTGACGCTGTATTTCCACAACAAGGATTTCATCCAGATCAAGCCAACCGTCATCTACGCGATGCTGTCGGCGATCCTGGTGTTCGGGCTGGTGACGGGGCGGCCGTTTCTCAGCCTGTTCCTCGATTCGGCCTATCCCGGGCTGAACGACACCGGCTGGCGCAAGCTGACGATCAACTGGGCGGCGTTCTTCGCGTTTCTCGCGGTGCTGAACGAAGTCGTGCGGCACGAATTCAGCTACAGCTTCTGGCTCGGGTTCAAGCTGTGGGGGGTGATTCCGCTCACGTTGATCTTCGCGTTCGCGAACGTGCCGATGCTGATGAAGCATGGCTTCAAGATGGGCGAGGAACCGCCGATCCCGCCGGTCGAGTGATTCACTGCGGTCATAACGCCACAGGCACTTCCCCGGCGAAGGCCGGGGCCCTGTAGCGAGGGTGGCTGAAACTTAGCGCAGTCGCCCGCAATCTCTTGTCTCGCTACTGGGCCCCGGCCTTCGCCGGGGAAGTGAGTCTGTAAGAAAATCCAGGAAATCGCGGGGGAGAGCAGCACCTGCTCGATCCCCCGGCAATCGTGTCGCCGTTGCCGGTCTTTCCGGCGGCGTTCCTCGTCCCGCGTTTCTGTTTTATGTCCGGCGCTACGACAGCACACGAACCATAGCAGGCGTTTCGACAAAAAAAAGGGCCGGTCTTTCGACCGGCCTTGAAAGTTTTAGGAGAGGATGCCTGAAAGGCACACTCTTTGTGCAGTGCAGCAGGTTTCAGATCAATTGCAATGTTAGCGCTAACGCATGCAATTTCTGCAACTGCACCGTTATGCGGTTGCGCCGTCGAAGCGCTTGCCCGCCTCGTCCCAGTTCACGACGTCCCACCAGGCCTTCAGATAGCCCGGACGGTCGTTCATGTAGGTCAGGTAATACGCGTGCTCCCACACGTCGTTGCCGAGGATCGGTGTGCCCTTGTCCTTGGCATCGTCCATCAGCGGGTTGTCCTGATTGGGCGTCGAGACGACCTTGAGCGCGCCGGACGAATCCTTGATCACCCACGCCCAGCCCGAACCGAACTGGCCCGCACCCTTGGTATTGAAATCTTCCTTGAGCTTGTCGAGGCCGCCATAGGTCTCGATCGCCTCAGCGAGCGCGCCCGATGGCTTGGTCGTGCCGGCCGGTGCCATGATCTTCCAGAAGAAATCATGGTTCCAGAAACCGCCGCCATTGTTACGCACCAGCGGCGGGAGCGTCGAGATCATCCCGAGGATATCCTCGATCGACTTGCCCTCGAGCTTGGGGTCGGCAGCGACGCCTTCGTTGAGCTTGTTGGTATAGGCAGCGTGGTGCTTGTCGTGGTGGAACGTCATCGTCTCCTTCGAGATCGTCGGCTCCAGCGCGTCATAGGCATAAGGCAGCGGGGGAAGTTCGAAAGCCAAGGCTCGTCTCCTTTGAAAATGACGGGGTCGCTCACCCAAACGTCGCGCGGTCGAAATGGGTCCGGCGCGCTCGTTACGCAACCGATTCGGAAACACCCTGCGAAATCAGTCCATGGCGCTTGAGGGCATGGCGCAACTGATCGTAACTCAACCCGAGTGCTTCGGCGGTCGCGCGCTGATTGAAGCGGTTTTCGGCGAGCGCGGTCTGCAGCATCTCGCATTCGAACCGCGCGAGCCGCGCCTTGTAGTCCATCGGCTGGCCGTCGTCGCACGGCACCGGCGATGCGCTCGCCGGAGCCTCGGGCGCGACCGAACTCGCTGGCGGCAATGCCGTGGCCGTCGCTGGGCGGTGCGGAGACTGGAACGGATCGAATACGATCGCGTCGATCGGCGCGTCGCGATCCCAGCGATAGACCGCGCGCTCGACCACGTTGCGCAACTCGCGGACGTTCCCCGGCCACGCGTAGGCGACCAGTTGCGCCTCCGCCGCCTTGGTGAAGCCGAGCCAGTCGTCGCGGTGCAGCTCGGCTGCCATCCGCCGCCCGAAATGCTCGGCGAGCACCATCACGTCGTCCTTGCGCGCACGCAGCGGCGGGAGCGTGACCACCTCGAAGCTCAGCCGGTCGAGCAGATCCGCGCGAAACTGGTGGCATGCGACCTTGTCGGGGAGATGCTCGTTGGTCGCGGCGACGATCCGCACGTCGACCCGCATCGGGCGTGACGATCCGATCCGCGTGACCTCGCCATATTCGACCGCACGCAACAGCCGATCCTGCGCCGCCATCGACAGCGTACCGAGTTCGTCTAGGAACAACGTGCCGCGATGCGCCTCCTCGAACCGCCCTGCCCGTGCCTTGGTCGCACCGGTGAAGGCGCCCGCTTCATGCCCGAACAGTTCCGCCTCGATCAGCGTCTCGGGTAAGGCCGCGCAGTTCATGATGACGAGCGGCTGGTCCCACCGCGGCGACAGGCGGTGGAGGCGTTCCGCGACCAGTTCCTTGCCGGTCCCGCGCTCGCCGATCACCAGCACCGGACGGTCGAGCGCGGCGGCGCGGCTCGCGAGTTCGAGCGCGTCGAGAAACGGGCCGGATTGTCCGATGACCTGGCTGGTTCGCTCCATTCCCAAGGCTTGGCGTAAAGTCCCAAGCCTTGGCAAGCCCGTTCTCGTTCATCTGCGCGAAAGCCACGCAAATCCGCCATTCCGGCAGTTGGCACGCTCCCTGCAAAGCTTCTGGCATCGCCCCACGGGGCACCGAACGCCAACAGGGAGACACGCCATGGACAGCCAGTACAAGAACCGCACCTCGATCCCCCAGCTTCTCGTCGCGGTGGTCGCCACGATCCTCGTCGGGTCGGTCGCGCTGGCCGGCACGGTCGGCCCGGCGATGGCAAACGTTTCCCCGGTCAGCGCCCCGTATCAGGCCTGATCGCGAAAAATCCGAAATTTCCCAAGGAGTATCATGATGGGCATCTTCAGCCGAACCCGCGATATCATCGCCGCCAATTTCACCGACTTGCTCGACAAGGCCGAAGACCCCTCGAAGATGATCCGCATGATCATCCTCGAAATGGAGGAAACGCTGGTCGAGGTGCGCGCCTCCGCCGCGCGCACGATCGCAGACCAGAAGGAAATGCGCCGGCACATCAACAAGCTGGGCAGCCTGCAGGAGAGCTGGACCGAAAAGGCCGAACTCGCGCTGTCGAAGGGCCGCGAGGATCTCGCCAAGGCCGCGCTGGTCGAGAAGCAGAAGGCCGCCGACATGGCGAACCAGCTCGACGGCGAGATCGCGGTGCTCGATGAATCGCTCCACGCTTCGGAGGAAGACATCGCCAAGCTGACCGGCAAGCTCCGCGAGGCGCGCACCCGCCAGAATTCGATCGCGACTCGCTTCGAAAGCGCGCAAAACCGCTTCAAGCTGCGCGAGATGTACAACGGTCCGCGGATGCAGGACGCGTTCAGCCGGTTCGAGGTGATGGAACGCCGCGTCGACATGGCCGAAGGGCGCGCCGATGTTGCGGGCATGGGCGCACCGCCCAAGACGCTCGAGGAAGAAATCGCCGAGCTCAAGTCGAGCGAAAAGGTCGAGGCCGAGCTCGCCGCGATGAAGGCCCGCTTCGGAAAGGACGGCTGATGGAAGACATCCTCGTCCCGATCTTCGTCTGCGGCACGCTGTTCGTCGGCATGCCCTGGGTCATCCTGCACTACATCACCAAGTGGAAGCAGGCGCCCAAGATTACCAACGAAGACGAGAAGCTGCTCGATGAGCTCTATTCGCTCGCCCGCCGGTTGGAAGACCGGCTGGGCACGGTGGAGCGGATCATCGCCGCGGATCACCCCGAATGGCGCGTCAGCATGCCGCTCGCCGAGCCGACCGCGCAATCCTACCCCACCCCGTCTTACGACCCAACCCGGAGGAACTGAAATGTCCGCCAGCCGCACCAAATTCTACCTCGACAAGCAGAACGCCAAATGGCTCGGCGTCTGCTCGGGGATCGCCGATTACACCGGCATGGACTCGACGCTCGTCCGGGTCGGGGTCGCGCTTCTCACCCTGGTCACCAGCGGATGGGTATTGATTGCCTATATCGTCATGGCCTGTGTCGCCGAGAAGAAGCCGCTCGGCCTCTATGACAGCGCGGACGACGAGCGCTTCTGGCAGGGTGTGCGCACCAACCCGACTCGCTCGACCGCCGAGGTCCGCTCGAAGTTCCGCGACATCGATCGCCGGCTCGCTGACATCGAGGTCATGTACACCAGCCGCAACAGCCGCCTCGCGGACGAGATCGACAGCCTGCGCTGATCCGCACGGCACGACCGGACCGATACCGACATCACTTGGGGCAAACAGGGGATACTGAAATGAGCTCTTCCATCGGACTGCTGATCCCGCTCGCGGCGATCACCGTCGGGCCCACGGCCTGGGCCTTCAACAACTGGGTCCGTGCCCGCCACGGCTACCCGATCGAGACCAAGAAGGGCCAGCTCGTCAGCCGCGACGGCGACCTTTCGGTCAACCGCCAGACCGAGCTGCTGAAGGCCGAAAACGAAAAGCTGCACGGCCAGGTCAGCCGCCTCGAGGAGCGCCTCGCGGTGCTCGAACGGATCGCGACCGACCCCGCCGAGCGGGTCTCGCGCGAAATCGACGCGCTGCGCTGAGCCGGAAAGGATCCTGATCATGACCCCCGACCTGGTTTTTCTCGTCCCGATCCTCGCCATCAGCGTCGGCATGGTCGCGGTGATCGGCGGCACGATCATCCGCCCGTGGCTCGCCTATAAGGAGCGGCGCATGACGATCGAGGCGACGATGGTCGCTGAGAAGGCCGCGCAATATGCCGCGCAGACCGAACGGCTCGAACAGCGGGTCCAGGTCCTTGAACGGATCATCACCGACCGCGGCGTCGACCTCTCGCTAGAGATCGAGCGATTGCGCGATACGCCGCTCAACTAACCCTTCAACCCTTTCTTCCCCAGAGGTTATCATGTTTGTCTTTCTTGGAGTGCTCGCCGTCGTGACGGCGGGATGTTGCTGGGCGACCGAAAGCATCGACCGCCCCCGCCGCCGCGCCGCCCGCGCGGCACGCCAATCCGCACAGGGCTGACCCGCCCGAATATTGAACAGGGGAGCGTACGATGAACGGTGGAGAAATGATGGTCGTGCTGATCGTGCTGGTCGCGGTCGCCGGCAAGATCATCCAGGCGCGCTACAAGGCGGCCGAACGCAGCGAGCGCCAGCCGGCGCCGGACAGCGCCGACGCGCAGCGCCAGCGCAACGAGATCCGCGCGCTCAAGGAACGGATCGCCGTGCTCGAGCGGCTCGCGACCGACAAGGAAGACAGCAGTGCCCGGCTCGATCGCGAGATCGAGAAGCTGCGCGACCGCCCATGACCAGCCTGACAGGAGCAGGGATCATGACCGACCCCAATTTCTACATGACGATGGCCGCAACCGCCCTGGTGGGGCTCGCGATGCTGACCTACGCGATGCTCAACGGCTGGCGCGGCTGGCTCTCGTTCAAGCTCGAGCAGCTCCATGCGGCAGGCGGCAACAATGACGGCCCCGCCCTCCCCAACGCGAGCGCACGGATCGAGATCGCGGATCTCAAGGAGCGCATCCGCAAGCTGGAGGCGATCGCGGCGGGGGTGGATCTGTAAGGGGTCGCCTCGCCTGCTGGCCCCCGGCCCGCGCCGGGGAACAGCAAGGGTGACGAACCCCGTCGCTCCCGCCTATATCTCCGGGATGCAGACCCTCACCGATATCGAATCCGAATACAGCTTCCTCGAGGCGGACGACCGCTACCGCCTCCTCATCGACTTGGGCCGCGAGCTCGAACCGATGCCCGACCCGCTCAAGACCGATGCGACGCTGGTGCGCGGCTGCTCCGCCTCGGTCTGGGTCTATCCGATGGCGCGCGAGGACGGGACGTTGCATTTCCTGGCGGATTCGAATGCGGCGATCACCAAGGGGATTATCGCGCTGGTGCTGCTCGCGGTGCAGGACCAGCCCGCTGATGCGATCCTGGCAACCGACATCCCGCAGGAACTCGCACCGTTCGACCTGAGCAAACAGCTCAGCTCGAACCGCACGCAGGGCATCCCCAACATGATTGCGCTGATCCGCGAGACCGCGACCCGCTACGCCAAGCCGTAACGCCGCCGCCCGCTCCCGTCACTCTGCCGGCGGGGACTCCATCGCATAGGTCGCGCGCAGGCCGTATTGCGCCTCGACCGCAGGGTCGAGCCACGCTTCGATATGCGCGACATCGGCGGGCGCGAGATCATCGTAGCGCTGGGGGACATAGGCGAAAAAGCCCTGCCCCTTGTAGCTGGTGACGGTCTGGAAGATCGGCGTCCGTTCCAGCCCGGTCGCGGTCGCGAGCGCTGCGACCACGGCCTCGGGCGCGCGCATGAAGCCATCGTAGCTGACCAGCGCGACGTTATGCGCCCGCATCGGCAAGTCGGCCCAGTGCCGCAGCTTCGCAGTCCGCTTGGCGATGCAGTTGGCGAAGCGTTCGCCCGTCGCGGGATCGCGTTCGTGGAGCATCTCCTGCCCGAGCAACGGGTGCCCCGGTTCGATATGGTCGAAATGTTCGTCCCAGCAACTGTTCCATTCACTGCGCACGAACGCCGCGAACGGCTTCGCCTTCAGATCGGGATGCGCGTGCCAGGGTTGGCGATGCAGGCTGCGGACCCAGTCGAACGCGTCGCGCGCGACCACGACACTCAACGTATCCGCAGGAAACAACGTCTGCGCGGCGACGAACCAGTGTTTGTGGCCGAAGGCGTCGGTCAACTGCAGCTCGGGAATATTGGCCGCGAGCGTCTGTGCGACGATGTTGGTCCCACTGCACCGCTGGCCGTAAATCTGCATCCGCGTGATCGGTCGATCGCCGCGAAGGATCGCGCGCAATCCGGGCGCGAGCGGCCGCCAATCGATGCGAGTCGTCATTCCGTCCTTGTCCTGCTGAGCCGCGCGCAACCGGCGTTCGCGCGTCGCGGTGCGCGCTACACGGTTGGGCACAGTGCGCCAATCGCATAATCGTACGACCGGTGGACAGATCCACCGCAACCACCTAAGGGGCACCGCTTCGCGCGCGCCTCTTTCGGGTTTCCGGCAGCCGCTTTCCTGTCAGAGCCCGTACCAAGAAGGAGATCGCGCATGGCGTGGCTCATCCTCGGCGTAGCCGTGGTTACCGAAATCATCTGGGCGCTCAGCCTGAAATGGGCAGCAACCGCCGGCAGCGCGTATGCCGCCGCCGTCCCGATCACGCTCAGCTTCGTCAACATGGGGCTGCTTGCGCTCGCGATGCGCGGGCTTCCGGCCGGAACCGCCTATGCGGTGTGGACCGGGCTCGGCGCGGTCGGCGTGACCATCTTTGGCGTGATCCTGTTCGGCGAGAAGCTCAACGGGATCCAGATGGGGTTCATCGCGCTGATCATCGTCGGCGTGGTGGGCACGAAGTTCTTCGCGACGAACTGACCGTACCGTGGTCCCTCCGGCGAAGGCCGGGGGGGACGCGGGTGTTGCCGATCGCCTTACGCGTCCGGCCCTTGCGACCGCTCCCCGTCGCGAAGCCCGAGGTCGCGGACCACCTCCGCCATCGGTGCCCCGTCCTTGACCAGCGCCCAGTCGCCCGGCGCATCCCCGGTCACCACCGTCACCGCGCCGCGCGGGCAGATCCCGAGGCACTTCACCTCGAGAATGCCGAGCGTGCCCTTGCGCCCCTTGCGGACGCCGAGTTCGTCGCGCAGCGCCTTGGCGAGCGGGGTCTTGCCCTTCGGCCCGAACCCGCCATCCAACTTCTTCGAACATTTCTTGCAGACCAGTACGGTGTTCGCCCAGTCCGAGCGGACCGTCTTCAAGCCTCGGGCTTCCACGTTCGCTGGTCTTCGGCGGCCCTGAGCACGTCATAGGCGGCCTGGATCGCGAGGAAGCGCGCCGCGGCGTCCTTGTCGCCGGGACGAACGTCGGGATGGTTCGATTTCGCCAGCCGCCGCCAGGCGACTCGCACCGTCTCGAAATCGGCGTCGACCTCAAGCTCGAGCACTTCGAGCGCGCGGATCTCGTCGCGCGAGCGGCTGCCGTCGCCCGGACCGGCCCATTGGTGGTGGCGCGATTCGGTATAGCCCTCCGCCGTCTGCGTCTCGGCGCGTTCGCGTTCGGCGGCTTCCTCGGCGCTCAGGCCCTCGAAATAGTTCCAGCCACGATTGTACTCGCCCGCATGCTCCTGGCAAAAATACCAGCGTTCCGGGCTGTTGGGGGATTTCGGTGCGGGGCAATCGCCCTTGTTGGTGCAGCCGTGCCGGTCGCACAGACGAATCGTCGCGGCTTCGGTGCTGGCCTCGCCATATGCGCGCCAGCGGGGAAAACCCCAGTCGGTTGATCTGGATGTGGAACGCGCCATAGCCCGCCATTTAGGCATGCGCGCGTGCTAGCGCCATGACGCTTTTGTGAAACCGCTGTGAATTAAAGCGATCAGTGTCAGAAATGCGCCAGAGGGTCTGTAAGCCGGGTTCTGTCCACCCCGTCCCGTAAGACGGGGTTAGGCGACCATTCCTCTAGGACGACGCTTGCGCGCCGCCTCAAGCAATCAACCCGGGCGACGAGCTGAAACGAAGCCCATATGCCACCCCTATTCGATCTTGCTCCCGGTGGGGTTTGCCATGCCGCCCCTGTTACCAGGCGCGCGGTGCGCTCTTGCCGCACCCTTTCACCCTTGCCTGTTCCCCCGTCCGATTTGCATCGGGGAGGACATCGGCGGTCTGCTCTCTGTGGCACTGTCCCTGGGGTCACCCCCGCCGGGCGTTACCCGGCACCGTCGTTTCGCGGAGCCCGGACTTTCCTCGCGTACCCGAAAGTACCCGCGGCCGCCCGACCCTCTGGCTGCGCTGCCCCTAGCGCGAATTGGCGTGGGGGCAAACCCTATCAGTCGTCCCCGGTCGGCTTGGGCAAAAGCAATGCGAGCAGGATGCTGCGGCACTCGCCGTCGATCACCCCGTCGATCAGCTCGGGACGAAACCGCCGCTGGAACGCGACGACCGCAGCCAGCTTGTCGGTCACGTCATAGCCGAAGCGTTCGAGCGCGACGAGGAAACCGGCGTCCGCCCACATCGGGTCCATCAATCCCTTGGTTGGGCGCGGCAGCGCAAGCCGCAGCTTCGCGAGCCGGTTCCACGGGAACAGCTCGCCCGGATCCTGCTTGCGCGTCGGCGCGATATCCGAATGCCCGACGACGTTGCCGCGCGTGATGCCGTGCCGTTTGGTAATGTCGCCGACCAGTCGCACGACCGAGTCGATCTGCTGCTCCATGAACGGACGATACCCCAGCTCATGCCCGGGATTGACGATCTCGATCCCGACGCTCGCGCTGTTGATGTCCTCGATCCCGCGCCAGCACGACTTGCCCGCGTGCCAGGCGCGCTGGCTTTCCGCGACCATCCGCAGCACCTGACCATCCTCGGCGACGAGGTAATGCGCCGAGACCTTCGCTTCGGGATCGCGCAACCGGTCGATCGCCGCCTGCGCGGTCTGCATGCCGGTATAATGCAGCACGATCATCGACACCGGCAACGACCGTCCGTCGAAATTGGGTGACGGCGTTTCGATGATATCCATAAGCCTGTCCCCTCCGCGAGCAGGCGAACAGCTTAAGCACGGTCGGCGGCGGAGCGAAACCCCGTCAGACGCGCGCGGGCACCGCTTCATAGAGTCCGCGATATCGGGGACTTGGCCGGAAGGCCTCGGTCTGGCCGATCACGGTCTCGCCCGCCCCCAGCACGAGCAGCCCGCCGGGCCGGATCACTGTCGCGAACCGGTCGAGCACCCGCCGCCGCAAGTCGAGCGGCAGATACAGCAGGACGTTCCGGCACAGGATCACGTCGAACCGCCCGACCGGGAGCGGGTCTGCGATCAGGTTGAGGCGGCGGAACGCGATCCGGCGGACGAGTTCGGGCTTGGCCACCCAATCCTCCCCCTGCTGGTCGAACCAGCGCATCATGCGTCGGACGGGGAGCCCGCGCTGGATCTCGAAATGGCTGTAGCGACCGGCGCGCGCGCGGACGAGCGCGGCCTCGGACACGTCGGACGCGACGATATCGGGCGGCAGCGTCTCATGCTGCGATTCCTGCTCCGCGAACAGCATCGCGAGCGACAGCGGCTCCTGCCCGACCGAGCACCCCGCCGACCAGATCCGGATGCGTCGCCCGTCCTGTTCGGCGCGGATCGTGGCAACCGCGTCTGCGACCATCTCGATCACCGCCGCATCGCGGAAGAACGAGCTCTCCTGGTTGAGCAACGCATCGACCGTCTGGTCCGCGACCTCGGGCAAGCGCTGGACCGCTTCGACAAGGTCATCGAGCGACGCCAGGTTGAGATCGCGCAGCAGCGGCTTGAGCGCGGTCTCGATCCGCCATTCGCGGTTTGCGGCGAGCTGTTGGCCGGTGCGCACCTCGAGCAACGTGTTGAGCGCGGCCATCACGCCTTTGCTATGGGTTGGCAGGGCAGGCATTCCGGCGGCAGCGCTATCCAGGAAACGATGAATCATGCGGGACGCCTCCGCTTGGCGACCAACCGGCCGATCTCGACCGGCGGCAGCACCGCGCAGGCGCACCCCGCGGCGACGACGGCACCCGGCATGCCCCACACGACCGAACTCGCGCGATCCTGCACGACGATGCAGCCGCCCCGCGCAGCCAGCGTCCGCGCCCCCTCGGACCCGTCGCGCCCCATCCCGCTGAGCACGATCCCGAGGGCGCGTGCGCCGTAGACCTCGGCGATGCTGTCGAACATCGGGTCGACCGAAGGCATGCACCCGCTGCCGACCGCCTCTGTGGTCAGGCGGATCGCCCCGCCCTCGCCGGTCCGCACGACGCGCATATGCGCATCGCCCGGCGCGACGATGATCCGGCCGGGGCGGATCCGCAGGTGATCGGTCGCGACTTCGCACGGCCGGCCGGCGATCGTTTCGAGTTGCGCGGCGAAATAGGGCATGAACGACGCCGGCAGATGCTGGGTCACCAGGATCGGCACCGGGAAGGCCGCGGGCAGTTCGCCCAGCAATTGGGTCAGCGCATGGATTCCGCCCGTCGAAGCGCCGATCGCAATGATGTCAAAGCCCTTCGCGGTGGTCGGCGTACGTGGCGCGGCCGCGGGCTGCGGCACCGCGGGCTCGCTCGACTGCGGTTCGATCTCGACCAGACGCGCCAGCTTTTCAACCAGCGCAACCGAGAAACGCCCCGCAAAATCGCCGATATCGGGCTTGACGAGCGTATCCGCCGCGCCTTGCGCAAGCGCCTCGATCGTCGCCGCGGCACCGTCGCTCGCGAGGGACGAGACGATCAGTACCTTTGCGCCACGCCCCGCGACGATCAGGTCGGGCAGCGCCACCAGTCCGGTCACGCCGGGCATTTCGATATCGAGGACGATCCCGTCGACCCGCTGCTCCGCGAGAAAGGCAAGCGCTGCGGCGGCATGCGGCACCGCGCCCGCGATACGGAACCGACCGTTCGCTTCGAGCGCGCGCGCGATCATGGCGCGCGCGACGACCGAATCGTCGACGATCAGGATTGACGGGGGACTATCGCCTTCGGACATGCTGGAACTCGCGCGGGCGACGGGAAAGGCGGCAGCGCCGCGATCGACGCGGCGAGCCGTGGCAGAGACACGCGGTGGCGGTCCGGGATACGCTGGACGAGCCACCGGGCGGAGACCGTCAGGCCATGCCGACGATCTGCAACTTGCTTTCGAGCGTTTCGCGGTCGAACGGCTTCATCACATATTCGTCCGCCCCCGCCTCGATCGCGGCGCGGATGTGCGCCATGCCGTTCTCGGTCGTGCAGAATACGACCTTGGGGCGCGTCGGGATCGAACTGTCGCGGAGCGCGCGGAGGAAATCCATCCCGCTCATCACCGGCATGTTCCAGTCGAGCAGGATCACGTCGGGTGCGGACGCCAGGCACGCGGTCAGCGCTTCGCGGCCGTCGCCGGCCTCGCTCACCTGGAAATCGAGTGTTTCGAGGATATGGCGCGCGACCTTGCGGATCACTTTCGAATCATCGACGACGAGGCAGGTCTTCATGAAGTCACCCTGTTGGTATGCGCTTGAGCCGGTCTTGCCCGAAATGCGTAAGCGTCGCGTTAAGATTGGCTTTTCGCCGAAACGCCTATGCCGCCAGCGCGACCGGGCCGGGGATCAGCACGTCGAGCGCGATCACCAAGATCGGTTCGCCATCGCGGTCGACGATGCCGCGACCGACGCGCTGCCACCCCTTGTCGAGCGCGACGCCGGCCGACAGCGGCATGAGGTCGAACGCCGCGACATCCTCGAGCGCGTCGACCAGCACGGCGTAATGATGCCCTTCGACGACGGTGATGACGGCGCGCATCGCGCTGCCATCGCCGGCCGGAAGGCCAAGCGCAGCGCGGGTCTCGATCACCGTGACAACGCGGCTGCGCAGCGCGGCGAGTCCACGGACATGCTGTTCGGCCCGCGGCACGGGGATCACCGCGCCGATATCGACCACCGATTCGACCTGCGACGATTCGATCGCGACGGTCCGCCCGGCGATCCGGGCGATCAGGAACAACGGCATCAACGGCCTCCGGCGGATTTGGCGAGCGCGGCGAGCAGGCCCGGGCGGTCGTAGCGGAAAATGCTGCCGTCGTTGCCGTCGCCCTCGGCGTTGCGCCGCAGCCGCACGACGGGCGCGCCGGCACAGGCGACCGGGCAATCGCAATCCATCGTCACCACGACGCCCGCCTGTTCGCCGGGGCGGAGACCGGTCGTGACGCGATATCCCGCTGCTTCGAGGACCGGCTTGAGGAATGTCGTGAGCCAGGCCGAATCGGCGCCTTCGAGCAGACACAAGGGCGCGTCGGACGCGGCGCAGGGATCCGCATGGCTGGAGAACAGCCAGTGCAGGTCGATCACCTCGATCTGGTCGCCATCGATCGCGACGACGCCCGCGATCGGGCCGCTGTCATGCGCCGCGACGAGTGTGTCGGGCAGTTCGACGATGTCGAGCGCCTCGCCGATCGCATAGCCGAGCTCGACCGTGCCATCGCGCAGCCGCAGGACCGAAACGTTCGTTCGGCCTTCCCACGATCCAAGCGCGACGAGCGGGATGATCGCGCCGTCGACCGAGAGCCGCAGCCGCCCCGCCGCATGCCGGATCGCGCTGGCAGGAACGGGTTCGACGCGGTCGATGACCGACAGCGGAACGATCCGCCGGACGCCGTCGAGATCGTCGAACATCAGGGCCTGGACACCCGGGACGACGACGACGTCATCCTCTTCGACCAAGATCTCGCGCGTGAAGACGAGACCGGCAAGCTGCGCGATCCCGGCGCAATCGAGCATCAGCATCGGCAGCCCACTGTCGGGCAGGGTCTGCCCGGCGTAGACGCCGGTCGCCATCACCGCCGGCGCGGCAGGCTTGATCACCAGTTCCTCGTGATCGAGCACGGTATCGACCGCGAGCGCATAGGATCCGCCGGAAACGCTGACGATCACCAGCATGACCGGTTCGCTCGTCCCGAACCCGAGCAGATTGCCGAGATCGACCAGCGGCATCCGACGATCGCGCACGGTTGCCATGAGGGTGTCGCCAAGCCGGTCGATCCGGATCGATTCGGCACCGACGCGGACGATTTCCTCGATCGTCTGGCGCGAGATCGCAAACCGCTGGTCGCGCACGCCCACGCCGATCGTCGACATGATCGACAGCGTCAGCGGCACGTGGATCGAGATGCGCAGGCCCTTGCCCGGCGTGTTCGCCAGCTCGATCCGCCCGCCGATCTGCTCGACATTGGCGCGAACGACATCCATCCCCACGCCGCGCCCCGAAATCCCGGTGACGACGTCCTTGGTCGAGAGGCCGGGTTCGAACACGAGTTCGAGCCGCGCCTGTTCGCTCAACGCGCGCACTTCGGCGTCGCTGCGCAATCCCGCGGAGACGACCTTTGCCGCCAGCCGCGCGGTATCGATCCCGCGCCCATCGTCGGCGATCTCGATGACGATCTGGTTGCCCGACTGGCGCGCGACGACGTTCAGCCAGCCCGTCTCGCGCTTGCCCGCGGCACGACGGTCGGCGGCGGGTTCGATCCCGTGATCGATCGCGTTGCGGATGATATGGACGAGCGGGTCGCGCATCATCTCGATCATCTCGCGATCGAGTTCGACGTCGCTCCCCTCGATATGGAGGGTGACCGTCTTGTCGAGTTCCGCCGCGGTATCGCGCACCATCCGCGGCAAGGCGGAGAACAACGCCTCGATCTTCTGCATGCGGGTGCGGGTGACGGTATCGCGCATTTCATCGACGGTCAGCGACAGGCGTTCCAGCGCGGCCTCAACGGTGGGATCGACCCCTTCGTCGCGCAGCCGCCGCGCGAGTTCGTTGCGCGCGAGCACCATGTCGGACATACCGCTCATCATCCGGTCGAGCAGGTCGACGTTGAGCCGCACGCTGCGCGTCGGCGAGCGCATCACCGGGGCGGCGCTGCTCGCGATCGCCTCGGAGCCGGTATCGAGCGCCGCGACCAGCAGGTCCTCGCCGGTATCGTCGAGCGCGTGCCCCGCATCGATCGCCTCGACGATCTCGCCGATCCGGTCGACGATCGCGAGGACGGCGTTGACCAGCCGGGTGTCGGGACTACGCTCGCCCGACCGCACCGCCGCGAGGACATCCTCCGCGGCATGGCTCAGCCGCGCGAGGCGCGGCAGGTCGAGGAAGCCGCAGCTCCCCTTGACGGTGTGGACGAAGCGGAAAATCGCATCCAGCCGTTCGCGGTCGTCCGGCGCGGATTCCCACGCGACGATTTCCCCCGACAACGCCTCGAGCGTCTCGCGGGTTTCGGCAATGAATTCCTGTAGAAGATCGTCCATGGGCCCCCGCCTTTGCGGCAGCGGCTGCATGGCGCCCCATTGGTTAAGGGAGCGTTTAAGCCGCCTTGAACGCCGCGCCGAACAGCAGCACCGCGTCATCGGGAGCGGAGACCTGCACGACGCCGCCGCCTTCGGCGACCAGCGCATTGACCAGATACGCCGCCGCCGCGCGCGGGGTGACGACCGCGTCGCCGCCCGTGCCGGTCAGCGCGGCGCGCATCTCGGCGTCGAGCACGATCCGCAGGCCCTCCGCACGGACGACGATCTCGACCTGCCCGTCATGGCTTTCGGCCCCGACATCGAGCTGCCCGCCGCGCACCAGCGCGTCGCCCGCGATCAGCGCGAGGTTGAGCAGCACCTTGATCGCGGGCTTGGGCAGCGTCGCGTCCTCGACCAGCCAGCCGAGCTTGACCTTGTGGCCGTCGCCGAACAGCCCCTCGATCGCCGCGCGTGCCTCGCGCGAATCGACCGACTCGCCGAAGCCACCCGCCGCGCCGAACGCGAGGCGGAAGAACTTCAGCTTGTTGGCGGATGCCTTGGCGCTGTCCGCCAGCAGTTCGAGGCAGCGCGCGCGCATGTCCGGGTCATGCTCGTCCGCAAGCAATTCCAGTCCGTTGTTGAGCGCACCCACGGGGCTCAGCAGGTCATGGCACAGACGCGAACAGAGCAGACTGGCGAAATCGGTCGGGCTAATGGTCAACGCTTGGGCTCCAGCTTTGCGCCTCTTTGGCGCAGCACGGCATGCGCCGCAAGCGGGACATCGGGCTTGGCTTGACCAAAACCACCGGCGGCAGCGGCGGCGTGCGCGTCGGGCACCGTTTCCAGCACCAGCGGCACGAATATCGTCGCCGGGTCGCCGCTGGTAGCGGGCTGCGCATGCCAGGCACCGATCTTTTCGCCGCCGACGATCACCCACACCTTGCCATCGGGCGCAGCGTTTGCGGCATCGGTCGCGGACGGCGTGACGGTCCCGCTCGGGTGCGAATGCCAGTAGCCGATCAGCCGCGGCCCGCCCCCGCGTTCGGCACGCAACGCGGCGAACACCGCAGCCGGGTCGAGCTCGAACGTCCGGCGCGGATCGTCCGCGACGTTGGCGCACACCGTCACGTCCTCGATCCGCTCCGCCGTGCCGAACAGCAACCCGCACGCCTCGACCTCCGGGGTCGCCTGCGCGGCTTTTAGCAATCTCGTGCGCAGAGTGCTTGTAATCTCCAACACCATGCCCAGATTCTAGACCATGAACCGGGGGGTTTCCACCATCGAGACGCGGATCGCCGACGAAGCCGGACTGAGGCTCGATCGCGCGCTTGCGGATGCGCTTCCGACGATCTCGCGCGAACGACTGAAGGCGCTGATCTCGACCGGCCAGGTGACCGACGAAGGCGGGACGCTCCGGCGCGATCCGTCGAGCAAGGCGGTCCCGGGCGGGCTGTACCGCATCATCGTCCCGGATCCCACGCCCGCGCACAACGAGGCGCAGGACATCGCGCTGACCGTCGTGTTCGAAGACGAGCATCTCATCGTGATCGACAAGCAGGCCGGGCTGGTCGTCCATCCCGCCGCCGGGAACCTCGACGGCACTTTGGTCAACGCGCTGCTCCATCATTGTGGTGGCAGCCTGTCGGGGATCGGCGGCGTCGCGCGCCCCGGGATCGTCCACCGGATCGACAAGGACACGTCGGGCCTGATGGTCGCTGCCAAGACCGATCGCGCGCATGTCGGGCTCGCCAAGCAGTTCGCCGCGCATTCGATCGATCGGCGCTACAAGGCGATCGTCTCGGGGCGCCCTGCCCCGCCCGCCGGATCGGTCGACGCGCCGCTCGCGCGGAGCCCGCAGAACCGCAAGAAGATCGCAATCGTCCAGGGCGGCAAGCGCGCGGTCACGCATTTCTCGACGATCGAACGGCTGCGCGAAGCCGCGCTGGTCGAATGCCGCCTGGAAACCGGGCGGACGCATCAGGTCCGCGTTCACATGGCGTCGCTCGGGCATCCCTTGCTAGGCGATCCGGTTTACGGTAGAACAAAGCAGGCTCACAAACGCGATCTGGAAACCTTGGGTTTCCATCGACAGGCGTTGCACGCCGCGCGGTTGGGGTTCATTCATCCGATCAAATGTAACGTTCTGGCGTTTGATAGCGAAATGCCTGCCGACATGCAGGAACTGTTCGATACATTGCTAGTATAGGGTACGGCCGCCGCGCCCTGCGCGCGACTGGCCTGCGAAAAGGGAGATACGACCATGGCAGCCCGCAGCAACGTCCCAGCGACGATCCCCGCCCTTGGCGGCGAAGCGAGCCTCAACCGCTATCTGTCCGAGATCAAGAAATTCCCGATCCTCGCGCCCGAGCAGGAATATATGCTCGCCAAACGGTTCGAGGAACATGGCGACACCGACGCCGCCGCGCAGCTGGTAACGTCGCACCTCCGCCTCGTGGCGAAGATCGCGATGGGCTATCGTGGCTACGGCCTGCCGGTCAGCGAGCTGATTTCCGAAGGCAACATCGGGCTGATGCAGGGCGTGAAGAAGTTCGAGGCTGATCGCGGCTTCCGGCTCGCGACCTACGCGATGTGGTGGATCCGCGCCTCGATCCAGGAATTCATCCTGCGGTCGTGGAGCCTCGTCAAGATGGGCACCACCGCCGCGCAGAAGAAGCTGTTCTTCAACCTGCGCCGCATGAAGTCCAAGCTCGACGCGTTCGAGGACGGCGATCTCAGCCCCGAGCATCTCGCCAAGATCGCCAAGGACCTCGGCGTGACCGAGGCCGAGGTAACCAGCATGAACCGTCGCATGGCGATGGGCGGGGATACCTCGCTCAACGTGCCGATGCGCGAGGATGGCGATGGCCAGTGGCAGGACTGGCTGCAGGACGATGCACCGCTGCAGGATACCGTCGTTGCCGAGGCGCAGGAAGCCGATGTCCGCCACGATATGCTGACCGCCGCGATGGACGATTTGAACGAGCGCGAGAAGTTCATCCTCACCGAGCGTCGCCTGACCGACGAGCCCAAGACGCTCGAGGAGCTGAGCCAGGTCTATGGCGTGTCGCGTGAGCGGGTTCGCCAGATCGAGGTGCGCGCTTTCGAAAAGCTGCAGAAGGCGATGATGCGGATCGCGGGCGACAAGCGGATGCTCGTCGCAGCGTAATCGCGCGATCGGATCGGCGCGCTGGACAGCGCCGATCCGATCCCCGTACAGCGGCGGGATGGCACGCCGAAAGACCGCTTCATATTCCAACGCGCGGGGCGGCAATCGCCGCGCCCCCGCTCGCCGCACAAGCGGTTCGAGTGGAGGTGCTTTGCGCCGCGTGTTCGGCTGGATCATCAAGGGCGTGCTTGCCTTCGTTGTACTTTCGCTCGTCATGGTCGGCGTTTACCGGTTCGTCCCACCACCGATCACGCTGACGATGCTTGGCGACGCGGTCGCCGGGCACGGTATCGACAAGTCCTGGATGCCGCTCTCGCGGATCGACCCCAACATGGCGCGCGCTGCGATCGCGGGCGAGGATTCGCGGTTCTGCACGCATAACGGCTTCGACGTGCACGCGATCGAGACCGCGTTCGCGCGCAACGCGCGGGGCGGACGGATCCGCGGCGGCTCGACGATCAGCCAGCAGACCGCAAAGAACGTCTTCCTGATCCAGGGCGGTGGGTATCCGCGCAAGGCGCTGGAAGCGTATTTTACGCTACTGATCGAGACGATCTGGGGCAAGCGCCGGATTATGGAAGTCTATCTCAACGTCGCGGAGACGGGGATCGGCACGTACGGCGTCAACGCGGGAGCCCAGCGCTACTTCGGCCACGATGCCTCGCACATGACGCCGAGCGAAGCGGGCCGGATGGCGGCGGTCTTCCCGCAGCCCAAGAAACGCGCGGCGATCGCGCCGAGCGGCTTCACCCGCCGTCACGGCAACGCGATCACTCGCCGGGTGGGCGTCGTCCGCAACGACGGGCTGGATTCGTGTTTGCGGGGGTGAAGCCATCGACCGAGCACCCTCCTCTACCGTCACCCTGAACTTGTTTCAGGGTCCACCGCGCCCCAAGTCCGGTCCGTGCCGGTTTCACGGTGGATGCTGAAACAAGTTCAGCATGACGGGAATTGGGACTGGCGGATGCTAGCCTAGCGTCGGCCGAGGTCACCTCGTCGGGGCGGCAGCACCGGCAGTACGGCACTCCGTAGCACCGCCCGGATAACGACCCGGCCCCGGCATCCGCCGGGGCGACGCCATCACTTCCCGTCGGTCGTCTTCTCAGCGCTGTCGCCGATCTTCTTCGCGCTGTCGCCGACATCCTTCGCCGCGCCGGAAATCGCGTCGGTGCGGATGTTGTCGTTCTGGCTGCGATTGAACAGATAGAACGCCCCAACCACGACCGCGATCAGCAGCACGATGCCGATCAGGATCCCACCACCGCTCCCGCGGCGTTCGATGACGGTCGTGTGCGGCGTCTCGGTGATCTTGTCGCTCATGCTTGTCCTCCTGTTATGAACCTGGAGGACGAAACACGAGCAACGTCAGATAGTTCCGGAGGCGAACCGACTTCAGAACGGCAGCTTGAAACCCGGCGGAAGCGGGATGCCGCTCGTCATCTTGGCCATTTCTGCACCCGATGCAGCGTCTGCCTTGGCCTTGGCGTCGTTGAACGCCGCGACGACGAGGTCCTCGACCATCTGCTTCTCGCTTGGCTGGAGCAGTGATTCATCGATCGTGATCCCGATGATCCGGCCCTTGGCCGAGGCCTGGACCTTGACCAGGCCGCCACCGGCAGCGCCCTCGACCTCGATCTTGTCGAGCCCGTCCTGCGCCTTCGCCAGCTCGTTCTGGACGTTCTGCGCCATCGCCATGATGTCTTCGATACTGTTCATGCACTCATGCTCCGTTGCGCCGCCAACAGGCGGTCGATTTCGGTTTCGGGTAAGCTCGCGTCGGGGAACGCTTCAAGCGCCGCGGCGATCACCGGGGTCGCAAGAATTTCCGCCTTGAACGCCTCGCGCCGCGCGGCTTCCGCCTCGCGGATCGTCGGCGCGCCGACGGTCGGCGCGGTGGTGATCCGCCACATCCGCCCGGTAATCTGCTTGAGCGACGCGCCAAGCTCGCCGATCAGGTCGCTCGGCAAGGGGCGCGACGAACTCAGCACCAGCTCGACGTCGACGATGCTGATCATGCTGGCGTGGTGCACCAGCCGCGACGCGAGCGCCAGTTGGCCGACCGACTCGAGCAGCGTGACGATCGCCTCGATCGACTGCGGCATCGCCGCGGCGGCGGGTTCGCTGAGCGCAGGCGCAGGCGCAGGTGCGACAGGCGTGGCGACGACCGGCGGCGCGCCGTTCTGGATCATCCGCGCAAGTTCGCCGGGATCGGGCAGCGTCGATGCATGGACCAGCCGCAGCAACGCCATTTCGCACGCTTCGATCGGCAGCGCGGCACGGCCCACTTCCTCATGCCCCTTGAGCAGCAACTGCCACAACCGGTGCAGCGCCGCGAACGACAGGGTCCCGCTCCACGCCTCGAGCGCGGCGCGCTCCTCGGTCGCCTGCCCCGCCTCGGCGGCGGCCCCCAGCTTGACCAACGTCGTCGCGTGAACCGTCTCGAGCAACCCGCGCAGCACGCCGAGTGGATCGACCCCAAGGTCATATTGCCGCCGCAACGCCGCCAGCGCGCCGAGCGCATCGCCTGCGAGCAGCAGCGCCATCATGTCGCGGATCGCGCCGCGATCGGACAAGCCGAGCATGTCGCGCACCGCGGCGGCGTTGACCTGGCCGCCCTCCATGTCGGCATGCGCAATCGCCTGGTCGAGGATCGACAGACCGTCGCGCGCCGAGCCTTCGGCCGCGCGCGCGATCAGCCCCAGCGCCTCGGGTTCCGCCGAAACGCCCTCCGCCTCGACCACCCGCGCGAAATGGTCCGCGAGCTTCTCCGCCGGGATACGGCGCAGGTCGAACCGCTGGCACCGCGACAGCACCGTCACCGGCACCTTGTTGACCTCGGTCGTCGCGAGCACGAACTTCACGCCCTCGGCCGGCTCCTCCAGCGTCTTCAGCAGCGCATTGAACGCGTTCTTCGACAGCATGTGGACTTCGTCGATGATGTAGATCTTGTAGCGCGCGACGAACGCGGTCATCCGCGACGCGTCGATCACCGCGGCATGTCGTCGACGCCGGTGTGGCTTGCGGCGTCCATCTCGATCACGTCAATGTGCCGCCCCTCGGCGATCCCGACGCACGGCTCGCAAACGCCGCACGGATCGATCGTTGGGCCGCCGTTGCCGTCCGGACCGATGCAGTTGAGCGCCTTCGCCAGCAACCGCGCGGTCGACGTCTTGCCGACCCCGCGGACGCCCGTCAGCAGAAACGCATGCGCAAGCCGCTGGCGGCGGATCGCATTGCCCAGCGTCGTCACCATCGCATCCTGCCCGATCAGCTCGGCGAAGGTCTGCGGGCGATATTTGCGCGCGAGGACGCGATACGCGTCCTTGGAAACGGGCTGCGGCGGTGCGCCCAGGTCGAAGCCGGGAGGATCGATGGAGTCGGACATTGCCGTCTATCTAGAGCGGCAGCGCGCACGATGTAAGGGAAAGCTTTGGCGGAGCTAGCACTCTACGCCAAAGCAGCGGTGGGAGCCGGAACGACCCGCGGCGAAATCGTTGTGGCTGCTGCCTTCCGGCCCTGACCAAGTTGGCGACGACCACGTCCGCCCGACTCCCGCGCTGCCTATGGCGGGGTCGGGCGGAAGGATCAAGAGGGCTTAGCGGCGGACCGTCCGGCAGATGCGGACCTGGCGGTGACCGCGACGTTCCATCCGGCACACCTTGCGCGACCGATAGTTCGGGCGATGGCGATCGACATGGACGGTGCGCGTCACGACGCGGTCACGGCGATCGTGGCGATCCTGCGCGCTGGCGGCGGCCGGGGCGAGTGCACTGGCGGCAATCAGACCGGCGGACAGGAGGGCGAACAATTTCATGGCAAGTCTCCGTAGGTACCCGGATGGCACGCAAGCGTAATGATCAGCCGCGTTGCATGTTCCGAGATTCCGGCGGAATCGCGACCGTTATCCGATCCATGGCCGCCGTCAGGACGATCTGGCAGGCAAGCCGGCTGGTCCGCGTTGCCCCCGATGCGAGATCGAGCATATCCTCTTCCACCGCGCTTGCGGGCGGCACCGCATCGAAATCGGCCGAAGCGAGGATCACATGGCAGGTCGAGCACGCCATCTGCCCCTCGCACGTTCCCTCGAGCGGCTGGTCCGCAAGCTGCGCGACTCGCAGCAGGCTGTCACCCGCTTCCGCCACGACCTCGCGCACGCCGCCATCGCGCTCGACGAACCGGACACGAATCATGCTGCCATCCTTTGTAAATCTGCGGCAACGACGATCCGGTCGATCGCCTCGGTCAGCGCGGTCGGATCGGTATAGCGCCCGAACCCGAGCCGGATGCTCGAGCGCGCCTGTGCCTCGCTGAGTCCGATCGCGCGGAGCACGTGGCTCGACCGCCCCGATCCGCTCGCGCACGCCGAGCCCGCCGAAAAGGCGATGTCGCGCAGGTCGGACATCAGCCGCGCGCCATCGAGGCCATCGCGGCGGATGTTGAGGTTGCCGGGATAGCGGTGCTCGACCGATCCGTTGATCTGCCAGCCGTCACCGAGACGCTCGACCGCGAGTCGCCACAGCCCTGCGATATGCGCGGAAGCGGCGGCATATTCGCGCGCCATCAGATCTGCCGCAACACCGAACCCGGCACAAAGCGCCGGCGACAGCGTTCCCGAACGACCGAGCGCCTCCTGCCCCCCGCCATGCATGAACGGGTCGAGCGCGACCCCGTCGCGGACATACAGCGCGCCGATCCCTTTCGGCCCGTGGATCTTGTGCGCCGAGATCGCCACGAAATCGGCCCCCGCTGGCAGATCGATCCGCCCGACGCCCTGCACCGCGTCGCACAGGAACCGCGCCCCGGCGGCCTGCGCCATGTTCCCCAATGCCAACGTCGGCTGGACCACGCCGATCTCGTTATTGACGAGCATCGCCGCGACCAGCCCGACTCCGGGGACGATCGCCGCCTCGGCGACATCGCGGTCGACCAGTCCGTCCGACCCGACGGGCAAAATCGTCACCGATCGTCCGCTCGCGCGCGCGGTGTCGAGCACCGCGGCATGTTCGGTCGCAATCGTGACGATCGGCCCGGTCGTCCCCTTGATCGCCCAGTTGAGCGCTTCGGTCGCGCCGCTGGTGAACGCGACACGCCCATGCGGCGGCAGCAGCGTCGCGAGCTGTGCCCGGGCATGCTCGACCACCGCCTTGGCCTTGCGCCCCGCGGCATGCGGCGAATGCGGGTTGGCATGCTGGTCGCGCAGCCACGGCAGCATCGCGTCGAGCGATTCCGGCGCAAGCGGGGTGGTCGCCTGATAATCGAGGTACGTCATGCCGCCCCCAGCAAGTCGAGCCCGCGCGCGGAACGGGCGACGCTGCGCCACTCGGCCACGAACCGGTCGACATCCGCCGCCGACGTGCCACGCCCGAAACTCACCCGGATCACTTCGCGCGACGCGGCGACGTCCCAGCCCATCGCGCCGAGGACATGGCTCGGCTTCATGCTCCCCGAGGAACAGGCGCTCCCCGCCGAGACCGCGATCCCCGCCATGTCGAAGCGGATCAACTGCGTCGCGGCGGCGAGCCCGGGCAGGCGATACGATCCGATCGCGGGGTGACGCTCGGCCTGCGGCGCGACCACGACGCCCCCCGACCGGACGATCGCATCGTCGAGCCTGGCGCGCAGCAGTGCCATCCCGGCGACGTCCTCGGGCTCGCGCAGCGCGGCGGCATAGCCGAGCGCGCCGGGCAGGTTCTCGGTCCCGCCGCGATAGCCGCGTTCCTGCCCGCCGGTCGGGGTGAGCGTCGCCAGATCCCGCACGAGCAGCGCGCCGATCCCCGGCGGCCCGCCACGCTTGTGCGCCGACAGCGTGACGAAATCGGCCTGCTCCGCGACCGTGCCATCGACCCCCGGGGGCATTTGTGCGGCGTCGACCAGCAGCAGCCCGCCTGCCGCGTGGACGATGTCAGCGATCGCGGCGATCGGCTGGCGCACCCCGGTCTCGCTGTTCGCCCATTGCACCGCGACCAGCGCGCCATCGCCCGCCAGCAGCATCTTGAGCGCGTTCAGATCGAGCACGCCGAGCGAGTCGACCGGAACCACGTCGGCGGCGGGCGCGGCGCGAATGACCGCGTCATGCTCCACCGAGGAGATCAGCCGCCGAGGCGGTGTTGCGCGTGTCAGCGCGATCCCGAGCGCTTCGCTCGCCCCGCTGGTGAGGAGCGTTTCCCCGCGCCAGCCATAGGCACTGCCGATCGTCCGCCGCGCCTCCTCAAGCGCGGCGCGGGCCGCGCGCCCCTCGCTGTGCGGCGACGACGGATTGGCCCATGCCGACATCCCCCGCGCAACGGCCTCCGCCGCGACGGGCAGGATCGGCGTCGTCGCGGCATGGTCGAGATACAGGCGGGGCGGCATTATCGGCATCGAAGGGAGGGACTCGCGGCAATCATTGCGCAGACGTGCGCCATCATTGTATAGCGCACAACTCTTCGCGCGCCCCCTCCGGGCGTGTTCCCCCGAATTTCCTTGTCAGCAGGTCCGATGCCAGAAGTCATTTTCCCCGGCCCAGACGGTCGTCTCGAAGGCCGTTTCGCTCCCGCATCGCGTCCGCGCGCGCCCGTCGCGATGATCCTCCATCCGCATCCGCAGGCGGGGGGCACGATGAACAATCATATCGTGATGGAGCTCTACAAGACCTTCCAGCGCCGCGGGTTCGCGACGTTGCGCTTCAACTTCCGCGGCGTCGGCAAGAGCCAGGGGACGTTCGACAACGGCGTCGGCGAACTTTCCGACGCGGCGAGCGCGCTCGACTGGGTCCAGAGCTTCCACCCCGAGGCGCAGACCACCTGGATCGCGGGCGTCAGCTTCGGCGCGTGGATCGGGATGCAGTTGCTGATGCGCCGCCCCGAGATCCGCGGCTTCATCTCGGTCGCGCCGCCCGCGAACATGTACGACTTCACGTTCCTGGCGCCGTGCCCGGCGAGCGGGATCATCATCCAGGGCGAGGCCGACGAGGTCGCCACCCCTGCCGCCACGCAGAAGCTGGTCGACAAGCTGCGGACGCAGAAGCACATCACGATCAATCACGACACGATCCCCAAGGCGAACCATTTCTTCGAGCATGAAATGCCGCAGCTGATGGGGTCGGTAGACAAGTATCTCGACATGCGGCTGGATCCGAACTCGCCGATCCGCTGATCGAGCCGGGCCGGGGCAGGTTCGTGATAAGTGCGGGAGGGTATCACGCACTGTATCCCCCGGCGCGGGCCGTGGCCCAAAAGCGGTTCCAACGCGAGGGTACGTCGACGCTTCGTTACCCCGGCCCTCGCGATTGGGCCCCGGCCTTCGCTGGGGGGGGGCGTTGGTTGGGGGTATCCGCGCCCCCTATGAACCCGTCATTCCGGCCCCCTTCCTTGGACGGACCCGGAATGGCGGCGTGGTCAATCCTTGCTCACACCATCATGCGTAGGCGTAGGCCCCGCCCTTTTCGAGCGCCGCCTGATACGCCGGGCGCGCATGGATCTTGTCGAGCCACGCGATCGTCGCCGGACGCGTTTCGTCGAGCCCGGCGCGGCTACGCGCGGCCTCGAGCGGGAAGCTCATCATGATGTCGGCGCCGCTGATCTGATCGCCCGCGAACCACGGGCGGCTGGCGAGTTCGCTTTCGACATAGTCGAGATGGACGTCGATCATCGGCTGGATCCGCTTTGCCGCGGTCTTGCCGATCACCGGAATGCGGTTGAGCACCAGCAACAGCAACAGCGGCGGCATCATCGATCCCTCAGCGTAATGGAGATACTGGCGGTAGCGCAGCGTGTCGTCGCGGTGCGCGGGCGGGCCCATCCGGCCATCGGCAAGCTCGACGATATAGTCGACGATCGCGCCCGTCTCGATGATCACACGCCCTGCGTCGGCATCCTGCAGCACCGGCGACTTTCCGAGCGGGTGGATCTGCTTGAGCTCGGGCGGTGCGAGCATCGTCACCTTGTCGCGCTCGTACCGCACGATCTCATACGGGAGCGCGAGTTCCTCGAGCAGCCACAGGATTCGCTGCGAACGCGAATTTTCGAGATGATGGACGATCAGCGTCATGGGCTTCTCCGGAACGGGTGACGGGGGTTGATCCGCCGATACGAAACGTCGCCTCAACCTACCCAGCTTCGCCGATCGCTACCATCCCAAACCATGAAGGGCCCGCCATTGCAGGCGGGCCCTCCCAGGTGTTCGACGGCAAAACCAGCCGTCCCGTACAATGAAAACCGCGGTGTGCACGCCGCGCCTACCACTCCGCCCGCCACCTTGCGGCCGGAGCGAACCTCACATCTCGTCGTCGCCGTCGACATCGTCGGGTTCGGGGCCCGCCATCATCTCCTCCGCAACCTTGTCGGTCCGCGTGCGAATCGCCTTTTCGAGGCGGTCGCTCATCTCGACATTGTTCTTGAGGAAGGTCTTGGCGTTCTCGCGGCCCTGCCCGATGCGGACGCTGTCATAGGAGAACCACGCGCCCGACTTCTCGACCAGCCCGGCCTTGACGCCGAGATCGAGAATCTCGCCGATCTTGGACACGCCCTGCCCGTACATGATGTCGAACTCGACCTGCTTGAACGGCGGCGCGACCTTGTTCTTGACGACCTTGACGCGCGTCGTGTTGCCGATGATCTCCTCGCGGTCCTTGATCTGCCCGGTACGCCGAATGTCGAGGCGGACCGAGGCGTAGAACTTGAGCGCGTTGCCGCCGGTCGTCGTCTCGGGGTTGCCGTACATCACGCCGATCTTCATGCGCAGCTGGTTGATGAAGATCACCATGCAGCGCGACCGGCTGATCGACCCCGTCAGCTTGCGCAGCGACTGCGACATGAGGCGCGCCTGCAGACCGACATGGCTGTCGCCCATCTCGCCCTCGATTTCGGCGCGCGGAACGAGCGCCGCAACCGAATCGACCACCAGCACGTCGATCGCATTCGAGCGGACCAGCGTGTCGACGATCTCGAGCGCCTGCTCGCCGGTGTCGGGCTGCGAGACGATCAGCTCGTCAATGTTGACGCCGAGCTTCTTGGCATAGACCGGGTCGAGCGCATGCTCGGCGTCGACGAACGCCGCGGTGCCGCCGCCCTTCTGTGCTTCGGCGATGACGTGCAGCGCGAGCGTCGTCTTACCCGAGCTTTCCGGCCCGTAAATCTCGATCACGCGCCCGCGCGGCAAGCCGCCGACGCCGAGCGCAATGTCGAGCCCGAGCGAGCCGGTCGAGATCACCTCGACCTGCATCGTCTGCTTCGAGCCCAGCTTCATCGCCGAGCCCTTGCCAAACGCGCGATCGATCTGCGCGAGCGCCGCTTCGAGTGCCTTGGCGCGCTCCGCGCTCGCCTTCTCGGTGGATTTGTCGGTGGATGCCGCCATTTTGCTGTCGATCACTTTCAACGAAACCGCCATTGGAGCCTCCCGCTAGACCGAACGCCCAGCGCGTTCAATGCATGGTGGCTATGTACTGCGTTTGTTCGATTAGAACAAGTAGGGAACGATAACTTTCGACAGCTTCGCGGGATCGAACCGTCACCCCGACGACGGCCGGGGTGACGGGATCCGTTACGGGAGGCCGTTTCCGCCCGCCGCGCCATAGACATGCCCGGTCGTGAAGCTTGAGCCATTCTCCGCGAGGATGACGTAGATCCCGGCAAGCTCGCCCGGCTGACCCGGCCGCCCGGCGGGCGCATCACCGCCGAAATTCTCGAGCTTTTCCATCGTCGCGCCGCCGGACACCTGAAGCGGCGTCCAAACTGGCCCCGGTGCCACACCGTTGACGCGGATCCCCTTCGGCGCGAGCTGCTTCGCCAGGCTGCGGACGTAATTGGTCGTCGCCGCCTTGGTCATCGCATAATCGTACAGGTCCTTGGAAGGATCGGTCGCCTGCTCGGAGGTGGTGCCGATGATCGCCGAACCCGGCTGGAGATACGGCAGCGCCGCCTTGATGATCCAGAACGGCGCGTAGATGTTGGTCTTCATCGTCCAGTCGAACTGCTCGGTCGAAATATCCAGGATCGACGCGTGCGCCTGCTGCCGGCCTGCGTTGCTGACGACGATATCCAGCCCGCCCAGTTGCTTGACCGCGCTATCGACGAGCTTCTTGCAGAACGCCTCGCTGCGCAGATCGCCCGGGATCGCGATTCCCTTGCGGCCTGCCGCACGGATCAGGTCGATCACTTCGCGCGCGTCGGCTTCTTCGTCGGGGAGGTAGTTGATCGCGACATCGGCGCCCTCGCGCGCATAGGCGATCGCCGCGGCGCGGCCCATGCCGGAGTCGCCGCCGGTGATCAGCGCCTTGCGCCCGGCCAGACGGCCCGAACCGCGATAGCTGGTCTCACCATGATCGGGGCGCGGGTTCATCTTGCCGGCGAGGCCGGGCCACGGCTGGCTCTGACGCTGGAACGGCGGCTTGGGCCCCGCGCTCCGCGGATCCTTGAGTCCGGTTGCCGGCGTACCCTGTGCGGGCGCTTGCGGCTTGGCGAGCGCCGGACCGGCCGATGCTGCGGCGGCGGCGAGACCGACCGCTGCACCACTTACCATCGCGCGGCGTGAAATTCCGTCTTCCTGATTGGCCATCGTTCGTCTCCGTCCAGCATGTCGTGTGCTGGGGAAACTCGCGGCCCCGAAAGCGGTTCAGCCAGTGCGCCGCTTTGTTACAGTAATCTATATCAGGTAACGCGACAGAAGCCGATCACCGAAGCGCGTCGAGCGCCTTCGAAACGCCGTCCATCGTGAACGGCTTGGGCAGTGTCGGCCGGTCCGACCAGGCATCGCCGACGCTGTCGTGCGACCCGCCGGTTGCAAACACGAACGGGATATTGCGCGCCGCAAGCGCTTCGGCGATCGGGAAACTCTTCTCACCGCCGCGCAGGTTGACATCAAGGATCGCGGCGTCGATGCCGCCCGCGTCGACCAGCGCCAAAGCGGTGCCGACGGTATCGGCACTCCCAGCGAGCGACTTGCCGAGGACGTCGAGGAAATCCTCGATCATCATCGCGATCAGGGGCTCGTCCTCGACGACGAGAATGGACTGTGGTGCGCTCATCCCGCCGCCTTTATCGTACCACGCCGTGTCGCGCTATCTCATTTTGTTCCTAACACTTCGCGCGTCGCTTCGGCAAGCTGTTGGACGGAAAAGGGTTTCGCGAGGAAGGCGACATTGTCCAGATTGATCGACTTGCGCAGCGTCTCCTCGGCATAGCCCGACATGAACAGGATCGGCAGATCGGGATAGCGCGCGCGGGCGTGCCGGACCATCGTCGGGCCATCCATCAGCGGCATCATCACGTCCGAGATCAGCAGGTCGGGTCGCGGATTGACCGCGAGCAATTCGAGCGCCGCCTCGCCGTTCTCGGCGGTGAGCACGGTATAGCCCTGCCGGCTCAGCGCCCGTTCGGCGACCGCGCGGACCATGTCCTCATCCTCGACGAGCAGGATCGTGCCCGTCCCCCACAGGTCGACCGGTTTTTCGCGCGGCAGGGCACGTTGTGTCACCGGCTCGCTCAGCGCGCCTTCGGTATAGACCGGCAGGTACATGGTGAACACCGCCCCCTGCGCGCCACGCGGGCCACCGTCCGCACCGCCGTCCTTGCGATTGTCCGCGAAGATGTAGCCGCCCGACTGTTTGACGATGCCGTAGACGGTCGAGAGGCCGAGCCCGGTGCCCTTCCCGACTTCCTTGGTGGTAAAGAACGGCTCGAAGATCTTCGGGAGGATCTCGACCGGAATCCCGCCGCCGGTGTCCGCGATCTCGAGCACCGAATAATCCGCTGGTGGCAGGATGTCGGACGCGAGCTTACGCACGTCAGCGGCGGTCACCGCATAGGTCTGGATCGACAGCGTGCCCGCGCCACGCGGATCGTGCGTGATCATCGCGTCGCGCGCGTTGACCGCGAGGTTGACGACGACCTGTTCGAGCTGTCCCGGGTCCGCGCGGACCGGGCTGAGATTGCGCCCGTGCTTGACCGTCAGCGTCACCGTCTCGCCGAGCAGGCGCTTGAGCAGGTTGGAGACTTCGGAAATGACGTCGGGCAGCTGGAGCACCTGCGGGCGGAGCGTCTGCTGGCGCGAAAAGGCGAGCAGCTGGCGCGTCAGGCTGGCCGCGCGGTTGGAATTGGCGCGGATCTGCTGGATGTCGTCATAATCGCTGTCGCCGGGGGAATGGCGCATCAGCATCAGGTCGCAATGCCCGATGATCGCGGTCAGGATGTTGTTGAAATCGTGCGCGACGCCGCCCGCGAGCTGCCCCACCGCCTGCATCTTGGTCGCCTGCGCGACCTCGCGCTTGAGGCGGGTTTCCTCGCTATTGTCCTTGAGGCTGAGCAGCACCGCCGCCTCGCCGAGCCCACGCGCACCCGCGATCGACAGCGCGACCGGCTCGTCGGGATGGTCGCGTAGCCGCACCGCGAGATCGGTCGAATGCGTCGCGCCGCCCGCAAACCGGCGGATCGCGTCCGCGACGACGCCCTTGTCCTCGCGCACCAGCAAATCGCCGGGATAGAGCGGCGGGCTGTTCGGATCGACCGCGGCGGCGCGCGCGAACGCGTCGTTCATCTGGAGGAAGCGCCCATCCGCGCCGATCAGCGCGACGCCGAACGGCATCAGCGCGACGAGGCTCTTGATGTGCGCGCCCGCGCTTTCGCCGATCGCGGGGTGGGCGCCGTCCTCCTCGTCGATCAGCGCGACGAGCATCGGCGCGTCTTCGCCGTCGAGGAACGGGATCTGGAGAACGCGCAACGGGTTGCGGGTCATCCCCTCGCGTTCGAAGCGGGCCATGCCGTAAGCGTCGGTGATGAGGAACCGCGCAAAGTCACGCCCGAGGATCGGGCTGTCGCCCTCCCCCATCGCGCGCGCGCGCAGCACGCGGTTGGCGGCGCGGATCCGCCCGTCGGGATTGATCAGCGCGGTCATGATCCCGGCGCTGCCGAGCCGGTCGCCGGTCGGGCCCGAGATCAGCGTCTCCATCGTCCGCGCGAGATCGAGCCCCTCGCTCCCGCGGAACCGCCACACCAGCAGGTTGCCGTCCTCGCCCGCGCGCGCGACGTCGGCAGTGAGCGACGTGCCCTGCGCGATCAGCCGCCCCGCGGTCGCCGCGCCGTCGCGCCACGCGGCGCGCCCGGCGGCGCTCAGCCGCTCGACGCCGCTCGCGTCGAACGGCAGGCCCGGGGGCGTGGGGAAGCCCGAGAACACCGCTTCGTAGCGATCGTTCGCGCAGACGAGCCGCCCTGCACGGTCCGTGACCGCGATCGCGTCCGCGCTGCTCTCGGCAAGCGCGCGCGCGACGCTCCAGTCGGGTTCGCTCGCGGTATCGGCGGCAATCGGGAACAGCCGGCGGAAAACCAGCAACCCGCCGCCAAGCACGATCGCAGACGCAAGGAACGCCGCCGCGATCGGCACGCTGCCAAGCGCGCCGAGGATGATGAGCGACGCCAGAATCCCCGATCCGACCGCGATCAGCAGCGCCGAGCGGGCGGGAGTGTCAGAACTCGAAATCGGGACGCTTGCCATAGGACCTCGTGTCGAAGCCTCGAGATGAAGCGTCAAGGGTGTTGCGGACCCGCCCGTCCGATGTTTCGCCGCAACCGCCGCCTTGCGTCAGAGGATCGCCCCGAAGACAGGAAACCCCTCTAGACCGCTTCGACCGGCCCCGTCACCCCGGGCTTCTCCCGGGGTGACGGGGTTCGAGCGTCTTGCTCCATGTCCGACCGCGACAGGGCTTACCAGATGCGGACCCGCTGCTGCGGGGTCAGGAACAGTTTCTGCCCGGGCTTGGCCTGATACGCCGCGTACCACGGATCGAGATTGCGCACGACCCAGGCGCGCTGTTCGGACGGGCTGTGCGCGTCGATGACGAGCCGCTGCCGGAGGTTGGCCTCGCGGTAGTTGCGCCGCCACACCTGCGCCCAGCCGAGATAGAAGCGCTGGTCCGCAGTAAAGCCGCCGAGCGTCGGCGCGGGACGATCGCCGAGCGCGTGGTGATACGCGTCGTACGCTACCGTCAGGCCGGCCAGATCCGCGACATTCTCGCCCAGCGTCAGCGCGCCCTTTACATGGGTGCCGGGAAGCGGTTCGTAGGCGTCATATTCCTTGACCAGCGCATCGGTCCGCCCCTTGAACGCCGCGACATCGGCGGGCGTCCACCAGTCGGTCAGTTCGCCCTTGGCGTTATATTTCGCGCCCTGATCGTCGAAATGATGGCTAAGTTCGTGCCCGATGACCGCGCCGATCCCGCCGTAATTGACCGCATCGTCGGCGTTCGGATCAAAGAACGGCGGTTGCAGGATCGCGGCTGGGAAGACGATCTCGACCATGCCGAAATTGGCATAGGCGTTCACTTCCATCGGGGTCATGCCCCATTCCCAGCGCTGGAGCGGCTTGCCGAGGTGCGAAACGTTATACGCCTGCTGCCAATGGTTCGCACGCCAGGTGTTTCCGTACGCGTCGCCCGCGACGATCTCGAGCCCGGCGTAATCCTTCCACTGCGAGGGATAGCCGATCTTGGGGGTAAAGGCGGCGAGCTTGGCGTGCGCCTTGATCTTGGTCTCGGGCGCCATCCAGTCGAGCTTGTCGATCCGGCGATCCATCGCCGCGATCACGTTCTTGACGAGCTTGTCCGCCGCGGCCTTGGTCTCGGGCGGGAAGTATTTGGCGACGTACAGCTTGCTGACATCGTCATCGAGCGCGCCGGTGGTGAACTGGACCGCGCGCTTCCAGCGGGCTTCCTGTTCGGGCGTGCCCGACAATTGCGTGCCGAAGAAGGCGAACTGCTCGTCGTCGAGCGCCTTGGGGAGCACGTCGGCATAGCTATCGAGCGAGCGCAGAATCAGCTGGTCCTGCAACACGCCGAGCGGCGCGGCCGAAACGAGCTTGGCGATCCCGGCAATCGCGGTCGGCTGCGAGACGATGACGGTCGAGACCTTTGCGCCGATGCCGTCGAAATAGGTCGTGAACGCAAAGCCCGGTGCCGACTTGGCGAGATCTGCGACCGACATCTTGTTGTAGGTCTTGGTCGCATCGCGGCTGTCGATGCGGGTCCAGCTGACCTTGGCGATCTCGGTCTCGAACGCGACCAGCGCGGCGGCGCGCGCGGCGGCGTTCGGCTCGCCCGCAAGCGTCAGCATCTTGGCGATATGCGCCTGATACGCCGCCTTCTTGGGCGCAAAGCTCGCCTCGAGATAATAGTCGCGGTCGGGCATGCCGAGCCCCGCCTGGCCGACCGACAGCGCATAGATTTCGGGCTGCTTGTCGTCCTGCCCGACATAGGCACCGAACGGGCCACCCACGCCGGCACGCGTCGCCTCGGCGAGCAGCGCGGGATAGGCTGCGCGCGCTTTGAGCGCCTTGATCTTGCCGAGCCACGGCTGGACCGGGGCAAGCCCCTTCGCGTCGATCGCGGGTCGATCGAGGAAGGTCGCATAGGCCCTGCCGATCTTCGACCCCGGATCGCGCGCCACGCCATCGAGGATCGTCCGCGTCCGCGCTTCCGACAGGTCGGCGAGCAGGTTGAACGACCCGTAGTTCGACTTGTCCGCCGGGATCTGCGTCGTG
The DNA here is from genome assembly GCF_000251145.1 of Sphingomonas sp. PAMC 26621. Taxonomy (GTDB): domain Bacteria; phylum Pseudomonadota; class Alphaproteobacteria; order Sphingomonadales; family Sphingomonadaceae; genus Sphingomonas. Next base: position 39,995 of record NZ_AIDW01000020.1, read on the forward strand.
CGCGCCCAGGTCCCGTTGGCGAAGGTGTAGAAATTGTCCCCCGGCGCGACCGAGCGGTCCATGCCCGCCTCGTCAAACCCGAAGCTGCCGAACTGCGGCTTGCCCTTGGCCGCGGCAGGTGCCTCGGCGGGGGCCGTCTGCGCGACACCGCCGGTCGCGACCGCGACCGCCAACGCCCCGGCCGAAGCCAGGGCGAGACCATAAATCCGTTTCATCGTCGTCTCCGAAATCAGGATGCTTGGCTTACCAGACGCGAACGCGGTCAGCCGGCGCGAGGTACATCGTGTCGCCAGGCCTTGCGCCGAATGCCTTATACCAGTTGTCGACGTTGCGCACCTCGGCGGTGCGGAACGGACCCGGCGAATGCGGGTCGCTCAGCAGCTGCGAGCGCAGCGCGGGCTCGCGGAACTTGATCCGCCACACCTGCGCGTACCCCAGGTAGAAACGCTGGTCGCCGGTCATCCCGCCGATCACCGGCGCGGGCTTGCCGTTCAGCGAGCGGTGATAGGCGTCATACGCGACCGCGAGGCCCGCGAGATCGGCCATGTTCTCGCCGAGCGTCAGGCCACCCTGGATATGCTGGCCGGGGATCGGCTCGTACGCGTCATATTGCTTGACGAGCTTGTCGGTCAGCGCGGTGAAGCGCTTGACGTCCTCGGGCGTCCACCATTCGGTCAGCTTGCCGGTCGAATCGAACTTGCGCCCCTGGTCGTCGAAATGGTGGCTCAGCTCATGCCCGATCACGACGCCGATCCCGCCGTAATTGACCGCCGGGTCCGCCTTGGCGTCGAAGAACGGCGGCTGCAGGATCGCCGCCGGGAAGACGATCTCGTTCATCGTCGGATTGGCATAGGCGTTGATCGTCATCGGGGTCATGCCCCATTCGGTGCGGTCGATCGGCCCGCCGAGCTTGTTGAGATCGCGCTGATATTCGAACGCATACGAAGCCGCGACATTGGTGACGAGGTCATCGCGGTTCACCTTGAGCGCGCTGTAGTCGCGCCACTTCGACGGATAGCCGATCTTGGGCGTGAACGACGCGAGCTTCTGATGCGCCTTGACCTTGGTTTCGGGCGCCATCCACTCGAGCTTGTCGAGCCGCTGGCCCATCGCCGCGATGATGTTCTTGACCAGCTCGTCCGCCGCGTTCTTCGATTCGGGCGGGAAATATTGCGCGACATATTGCTGGCCGACATCTTCGCCGAGCGCCCCGCCGACGACCGCGACGCCCCGCTTCCAGCGCGGCTGCTGCTGCGGCGCGCCCGACAGGACGGTGCCGTAGAAGGCGAAATTCGCCTGGTCGAACTGCTTCGACAGGAACGGGGCAAAGCTGCGCAGCAGCTTTAGCGTCAGATAGTCCTTGAGCACCGGCAGCGGAGTCGCCTGGAACAACTGTGCTTCGGCCGCGACCGCGCTCGGCTGGCCGACGATATAGGCGCGCTGCTGCGCGACGCCGAGCGCGGTCTGATATTCGCTCCAGGGGAAGCCCGGCGCCTTTGCCGCGAAGTCCGCGGCGGTCCACTTGTTGTAGCGCTTGTCCGCGTCGCGCGACATGATCCGGGTCCAGTGGCCGGTCGCGATCTGCGTCTCGAACGCGACGATCGCGGCGGCGCGCGTCTCGGCGTTGGGTTCGCCGATCATCCCGAGCATCTTGGCGAGATAGGCCTGATAGGCGGCCTTGGTCTCGACCAGCTTGGGGTCGGTCTTGAGATAATAATCGCGGTCGGGCAGGCCGAGGCCCGACTGGCCGGTGCTGACGATATAATTGGTCGGTGCCTTGGCATCGAGGCTGACCCCGACCCCGAACATCCCGCCGACGCCAAGCCGCTGGAGCTTCGCCATCTCGACCGCGAGCGCGGTCTTGTCCTTGGCCGCCTTGATCGCCGCGATCCATGGCTGGATCGGCTTGGCGCCCTTCGCCTCGATCGCGGCTTCATCCATGTAGCTGGCGTACATGTCGCCGCTCTTGTTGCCGGGCGTCTTCATCGCGGTCTCGAGGATCCCGCGGGTCCGCTCGGTCGAAAGGTCCTGCAGCACGTTGAACATGCCGAACGACGCGCGATCCTCGGGGATCGGCGTGGTCTTCGCCCAGTTGCCCCCTGCATATTCGGCGAAATTGTCGCCCGGCTTGATGGACTTGTCCATGCCCGCGGTATCGAGGCCGAAGTCGCCGTAGGTCGGCTTGCCGGCGACGGCGGCGGTGGGAACCGGCTTGGCCCTGGTCGCGGCGGTCTGCGCGTAGGTCACCCCGGCGATCGATACGGAGGCAAGCAAAGATACGACGAGATACGAACTACGCATGACAGGCCCTTCAAAAATCGCGACGAAGCCTGCGTGTTGTATCCAACCGATACGCCTAGTCAAATGGGTTAACAAAATTCCTGCGCAGCGTTCGCTGCCGCCATTTCCGCCCGATCCGGATTCGCCACACCAGCCCTGCCGCGACATAGCCGATCGCCGCGAGCACGGCGGACATCACGACCAGCCCGACGATCGTCGCCGGGCCGACCTGCGCGACCAGCGTGTGGAACCAGCTTGCATGCGCGGCGACGTTGCTGGCGATCGGACGGCCCGGGATCGTCCGGTCCCAGTGCAGGATCCAGCATCCGATGTGATAGGCGCTGAAATAGAGCGGCACGCTGGTCAGCGGGTTGTGCAACAGGGTCGTCGCCACCGCGACCGGCACGTTGGCCCGCACCGGCAGCGCCGAGAGCGCCGCCACCGGCGCATGGACGAACGGAAACAGGATCCCGCTCACCACCCCCAGCGCGACACCGCGCGGGACCGAGCGCCGCGTGAAGCGCCACAGTACCGGGTGCAGGATGCGATGCGCGACCGGTCGCAGGAAACGGTTGCGCTCGATCCCCTCGCGAGTCGGGATATGGCTCAGCGCAAAGCCCCAGGCGCGCGCCACTAAAGTCTTCGAGGCGGCGGCGTCAGCCACGGTCGCGCATCAGCCGGCCCTGTTCGCGCTTCCAGTCGCGCTCCTTGATCGAATCGCGCTTGTCGTGCGCCTTCTTGCCCTTGGCGAGCGCGAGCTCGATCTTGGCACGCCCGGTCGAGTTGAAATAAATCATCAACGGAATCAGCGTCATCCCGTCGCGATTGACCGCACCGTGCATCTTGTTGATCTCGCGCGCGTGGAGCAGCAACTTGCGCGGCCGTTTCGGCTCATGGTTGAACCGGTTGCCGTGGCTGAATTCCGGGATGTTCGAATTGACCAGCCACACCGCGCCATCCTTGGCCTCGGCGTAGCTTTCGACGATCGACCCCTGCCCGGTGCGGAGCGATTTGACCTCGGTCCCGGTCAAGGCGATCCCCGCCTCGAACACCGACTCGATGGAATAATCGTACCGCGCGCGCCGGTTCTCGGCGACGATCTTGGTTTTTTCGAACGTTACAGGTTTGGGACGCGCCATAGGAGGGGCGATGTAGGACGTGCCGCGCGGATGAGAAAGCCCCGTCGCGTCGAGCCGTGATTCGATTGCGAAGGATCGAACCGGCCGACCCATCGTTACTGACATAAATGTTAAGGTCCGTGCCCCTACGCTATCGCGCCGGGGATCGATCTCGGATAGGATACGCCATGGCCCAGTTCGCGACGCACAACTTCCCGATCGACATCGACGCGGCCGACATCGACTTCATGGGGCACGTCAACAACGCGTCCTATCTGAAGTGGGTACAGGCAGCGGTCATCAGCCACTGGCAGCGCTTCGCCCCCGCCGATGCGCTGGCGACGCACGCCTGGGTCGCGCTCAAGCACGAGATTACCTATCGCAAGCCGACCTTCCTCGACGACGAGGTCATCGCGACGGTCCTGCTCGAAAACGTGCAAGGCGCCCGCGCCTTCTACGAGACGATCATCAAGCGCGGTGAAGAGGTTCTCGCCGAGGTGAAGTCGAGCTGGTGCTGCCTCGATATCGAGACCAAGCGGCCCGCGCGTCTGGCGCAGGGCGTGATCGACCGGTTCTTCGCGAAAGACTGAGTTTGCCGTGGCGGGGCGCTCAGCACCCCCGCAGTACCACCCCGGCGAAGGCCGGGGGCCTAACTGCGGAACAGTCGCCAGGGAATGCTGCGCTCCATGACGCAGGACCTCACTAATGGACCCCGGCCTTCTCCGGGGTGGCGCTAAAAGACAAAAGGCGCAGCCTCAAACCAGCCCTGCCCCCGCCAGCCCCGCATCCACCGCGCGCTGGCTCGCCTCGCTCGGCCACGTCATCGGCAACCGCAACGCCTTGGGGAACGACGGCCGCACCCGGTTGACCGCATATTTCACCGGCCCCGGCGATGCATCGGTAAACAACGAGACGTGGAGTGCGAACAGACGATCGTGCAGCGCCAGTGCAGCCGTATAATCTCCGTCCGCGCACGCCGCCTGAAACTCCGCGCACAACCGGGGCGCGACGTTCGCCGTCACCGAGATACACCCGACGCCCCCGGTCGCGTTGAACGCGAGCGCCATGTCGTCATTCCCCGACAATTGGACGAACCCCTCCGGACACACCGCCCGCTGCGCCGAAACGCGCTGGATCACACCCGTGGCATCCTTGATCCCGATCACGCTGGGGAACGCCTGCGCGATCCGCCCGACCGTCTCGGCCGCAATGTCGGTCACCGTCCGCCCGGGGACGTTGTACAGCACGATCGGCAGGTCGCAGCTGTTCGCGACCGCCTCGAAGTGGCGGAAGATGCCCTCCTGGTTGGGCCGGTTGTAATAAGGCGGGACCATCAGCGCGGCATCCGCGCCCGCCGCCTTGGCCGCTGCGATATTGTGGATCGCGACCCGCGTGTCGTTCGACCCTGCCCCGGCGAGCACCGGCACGCGCCCGCGCGCCTGGTCGACGCAGACGCCGACGATGTGAAAATGCTCGTCAGCGGTCAGCGTCGCCGCCTCGCCGGTCGTCCCGCATGGCACCAGCCCGGCGGAGCCTTCCGCGATCTGCCATTCGACGAAATCGCGGTACGCCGGCTCGTCGAAGGCGCCATCGGCGGCGAACGGCGTGACGAGCGCCGGGATCGATCCCGAAAACATGCTGTTATGCTCCTGCGCAACGGTCTGCCCGTCGCATTTCCTGTTTTTCGACGGGACAAATACGGACAGGAAGCATAGTCTGTCCACATGATTGCAACGCTGTTCAAATCGGGTTTCCTGCTGGCCGGTGTCTCCAGTCTGGCGGTGCCGGCGGATGCCGTGCAGGAGCAGCTCGGCTGGGGCCGCGCGACGCAGATCCTGACCGGGGCCAATCCCGCGAACGTCGGCATTGCCTCGGCGATTTCCGAATGGAAGATGCTGCAGACGACCGGCTATGGCTTCGATCGCTATGCCGCATTCCTGATCGCGCATCCCGGCTGGCCAAACGAGATGGCGCTCCGCCGCTCGGCCGAGCGCGCGCTCGAGACGCCGGGCTGGTCGCCCGCCACCGCCGTCTCCTATTTCCGGCGCTTCCCGCCGCTGAGCGGCACCAGTCGAACCCGCTACGCCGAGGCACTCGCCGCGACCGGCGCGCGCGCCGATGCCAACGCCGCCGCGCGCGCCGCCTGGGTATCGGGCACGATCTCGCCGGTCGACGAGGCGAAGATCCAGGCGTTCTACCCCGGCGCGCTGAGCCAGGCGGACCAGGACGCGCGGATGGACATGCTGCTGTGGCAGGGCTCGACCCTCGCCGCACAGCGCCAGGTCATGCTGACCAGTCCGGCGCGGCGTCCGCTGTTCGAGGCGCGGCTCGCCTTCCGCACCAACGCTCCCGACGCCTCCGACCGCGCCGCCGCGACGCAGGCGCTGGGCGCGACCGATCCGGGCTGGCTCGCCGACCGCGCGAGCTGGTATCGCCTCAACGGCGCCTCCAACAGCGCACGCGGAACGCTCGCGCAACGCGCGCCACTCGCGGTCGTCCCGGGCAGCGCCGAACAATGGTTCGAAGTCCTGCTGACCAACGCACGCGCCGCCGCGAACGATGGCCAGACTGCCGTCGCCTATGACATCGCGCGCCGCGTCGACGACGCCTATCCAGCAGGCACCGACGTCAGCGCGCGCCCGTATGGCGAGCGCGACGATTATACGAGCCTGGTCTGGCTCGCCGGCCAGGCAGCGATGAAGCAGATGAACCGGCCCGCCGATGCCACCGGCCTGTTCCTGCGCTACGCCAATGCCTCCAAGACCCCGACGACGCAGTCGAAAGGCTTCTACTGGGCAGGCCGCGCCGCCGAAGCGGCGGGCAACCGCGCCGCGGCAAACGGCTATTACGCGCGCGGTGCGGGCTTCCGCGACATGTTCTACGGCCAGCTCGCGATCGAGCGGCTCGGCCAGACGCTGACCGCCCCCGCCGCCCCGGCCGCTCGCCCGGTCGACGCCGCCACGCGCACCGCTTTCTACGCGCGCGAAACGGTGCGCGCGGCGCAATATCTCGGGACGACCGGCGCGTGGCTCGACCAGACCGCCTTCGTCCGCCAGATCGCGATAGATGCCAAGACCGACAGCGACCACGTCCTCGCCGCCGAAGTCTCGCGCACGCTCGGCCGCCCCGATCTCGGCGTAATGGTCGGGCGTAGCGCGCTCCAGAACGGCCTCAGCGATTACACCACGGTCGGCTTCCCCAACGTGCGTGTTCCGGTCGCGAGCCAGGACGACTGGACGATGATCCACGCGATCGCCCGGCAGGAAAGCCAGTTCGACCGCGCCGCGATCAGCCACGCGGGTGCGCGCGGGCTGATGCAGCTGATGCCGGGCACCGCGCGCGAGACCGCGACCAAGCTCGGGCTTGCGTATGACGCCTCGGCACTGATGACCGACACCGATTACAACATCATGGTCGGGTCGAGCTATTTCCGGAAGATCTTCGGCACCTTCGGCAGCTACCCGCTCGCGGTCGCGGCGTATAATGCGGGCCCGGGCAACGTGAATAAATGGCTCCGCGCGAACGGCGACCCCCGCATGGCGGGCGGCCCGGACATGATCGACTGGATCGAGGCGATCCCGATCTACGAGACCAAGAACTACGTCCAGCGCGTGCTCGAGAATGCGGTGGTGTACGACCTGATGAACCCAACCCGGTCGCGCTCATCCGGGCCGAACCGGATCAGCTGGTATCTGGGCAAGCGCACCGCCGGCTGACGCGACGATGGACCGCCCGAACTACATCACGCCCGCAGGCTATGCTGTCCTGAGCGCGGAATATCAGCAATTGCTTGGCGAGGAGCGCCCCAAGCTGGTCGACGTCATTTCCTGGGCGGCGGGCAACGGAGACCGATCGGAAAACGGCGACTATATCTACGGCCGCAAGCGGCTGCGCGAGATCGACCGGCGGCTCGGTTTCCTCGCGCGGCGTATGAAGGCCGCCAAGGTGGTCGACCCTGCCGCGCAGCCGGATCACGGCCGGGTCTGGTTCGGCGCGACCGTGACGATCGCCGACGAGGACGACGAACGCCGCGTGCTGACGCTGGTCGGTGACGACGAGACCGATGCCGCCGCGGGCAAGATCGGGTGGAACGCCCCGATCGCGCGCGCGCTGCGCGGTGCGGCGGTGGGCGACATCCGCCGCGTGACCCTGCCCGCGGGCGAACGCGAGTATGAGGTGATGGCGATCGCCTACCCGGCAACGGATCGTTTCGTATCCGACAATTGACGGTTGCCGCGGCGCGGCGCACCTCGCGGGTTCCACCATGACAGGACCTTGCCAATGCCGATCCCGACGCTCTGGTCCCCGCGCCTGTTGAGTTTGTTGCGTATCATCGTCGGACTGGGCTTCGTCCAGCATGGCTGCTCGAAGTTCTTCGGCATTCCCCCCTTCCCGATGCCGCTGACCCCGCTGTTCATGGTCGCGGGCGTGCTCGAGCTTGGCGGCGGTGCGCTGATCCTGCTCGGCCTGTTCACGCGACCGGTCGCATTCGTGCTGTCGGGCATGTCCGCGGTCGCGTACTTCATGGTCCACTTCCCGCAGAGTTTCTTCCCCGCGGCGAATGGCGGCGAAGCGGCGATGCTCTACTGCTTCGTCTTCCTTTACCTAGCCGCCGCCGGTCCGGGTCCGATCAGTCTGGATGCGCGCCGCAGCGCCTGATGGGCGCTGGCCTGCGACGAACGCAGGTTCGCAGGCCTTTCATGTTGATGCGCTGCAACCGGCGTCGCGCTACACCACGACGGACTGCGCGGTTTGTGTGCGGGTCCAACGTAACCAGTGAGTGATGCCGATGCAGCGCGCGTTCGTAAGCGGAAAGGTCCAGCGGACCGGCTATCGGGATTGGGTCGTCCGGCGCGCGCAGGAACTGGGCGCGATCGGCTGGGTCCGCAACCGCACCGATGGTCGCGTCGAACTGCTCGCAGCGGGGGATGAGGGTGCGGTCGCCCGGCTGATCGAGCTGTGCCGCCAGGGGCCGGACACAGCCCGCGTCGACCATGTCGAGGCGCAGCCCGACAATGAGCGCGCGCCCAAGGGGTTCACCAAGCGCTTCACCGTCTGATTGCGCGTCGACGCGCGCCTGCTATGGTGTGGTCATGACCGCGCAGGATGCCCTCGCCGTTCCCTTCACCGCGAAGCTGACGGTGGCCGATTACCTGTTGCTTGACCGGTCGGGTGCGTTCGATGCCTATGCAAAGACGGAGCTGATCGATGGCGCGGTGGTCGCGGTGAATGCGCAGTTCAGCGAGCATTTCACGGTGTCCAACCGGCTGTACCTGCGACTCGTCGCGGCCTGCGCCGCGCTTGATCGTGACGTGGAAGCCTGGATGGAGGGCTCGATCGGTATGCCGCCGCATAACGTGCCACAGCCCGACATGTTCGTTACGAACACGACGCCGGTATCCGGGCTGGTGGACAAGAATACCGTTCTACTGATCGTCGAGGTCGCTTCCACCACACTCAGGACCGACCTACGCCCGGATGGAAATTGCGGAATATTGGGTTGTCGACGTGAAAGCGCAGGTCATCCACCAGATGTGGGCCCCCTCCGGCGAGGCCTACGCGGAGCGGCGGGTGATCGCCTTCGGGGATCGGGTCGAGTCCGAGACGATCAACGGCCTCGGCGTGGATACCGCGGCGCTCTGAGGCCGAAGGTCGCCGAACAACCAATCGTCGCTGGTTGAAGTTCCGGAAGTCTCCCCGGCGAAGGCCGGGGCCCAGTCGGAATGTCCGAGGTAACGAAGCGCCGGCGCTTGAAAACTCGCGTTTCGCAACTTGGCCCCGGCCTTCGCCGGGGAAGCACAGCAGATCAGTCAGCTCAGCGCCAGCTCAGCGCGTCAGCTTCTTGTACGCCAGCCGCGTCGGACGATCCGCCGCATCGCCCAGGCGACGCCGCTTGTCTTCCTCATAGGATTCGAAGTTCCCCTCGAACCACTCGACATGGCTGTCACCCTCGAACGCGAGAATGTGCGTCGCAAGGCGATCGAGGAAGAAGCGGTCATGGCTGATCACCACCGCGCAACCCGCGAACGACTCCAGCGCCTCTTCCAGCGCGCGCAGCGTCTCGACGTCGAGATCGTTGGTCGGCTCATCGAGCAGGAGGACGTTGCCACCCTCCTTGAGCATCTTGGCGAGATGGACGCGGTTGCGCTCACCGCCCGACAGCTGGCCGACCTTCTTCTGCTGGTCCTGGCCCTTGAAGTTGAACGCGCCGACATAGGCCCGCGTGCCCAGCTCCTGCTTGCCGAAACGGAAGATCTCGAGCTTGTCCGAGATTTCCTCCCAGACGTTGTTGTTCGGGTCGAGATCGTCGCGCGACTGGTCGACGTACCCGAGCTTGACCGTCTGCCCGACTTCGATCGAGCCGACGTCCGGGGTTTCCTGTCCGGTGATCAGCTTGAACAGCGTCGACTTGCCCGCGCCGTTCGGCCCGATGACGCCGACGATCCCGCCCGGGGGCAGCACGAAGTCGAGGTTCTCGAACAGCAGCTTGTCGCCGTACGACTTGGTCAGGCCCTTCGCCTCGATCACCTTGCCGCCGAGACGCTCGGGCAGCTGGATGAGGATCTGCGCCTTACCGATCGAGCGATTCTCCTGCTTTTCCATCAGCTCGTCGAACGCGCGGATACGCGCCTTGGACTTGGTCTGGCGCGCCTTCGGGGTCTGCCGCATCCACGCCAGCTCGTCGGCGATCGCCTTGGCCTTGCCCTGCTCCTCGCGATCTTCCTGCTCGAGCCGCTTGACCTTCTTTTCCAGATACCCGGAATAGTTGGATTCATAGGTGTAGTAGCGCCCGCGATCGAGCTCGAGCACCCAGTTGACGACGTTATCCAGGAAGTAGCGGTCATGCGTCACGAGGATGACGTTGCCGGTATATTCCTTGAGGTAGTTTTCGAGCCACGCGACGCTTTCGGCATCGAGATGGTTGGTCGGCTCGTCGAGCAGCAGGATACCCGGCTTTTCGAGCAACAGCTTGCAGAGCGCGACGCGACGCTTCTCGCCACCCGACAGGTTGGTGACCGAGCTGTCGCCCGGCGGGCAGCGCAGCGCTTCCATCGCCTGCTCGAGCTGGCTGTCGAGCGCCCAGCCGTCGGCGGCGTCGATCTTGGTCTGGAGATCGCCCATCTCCTCCATCAGCGCGTCGAAATCGGTGTCGTCCTGCGGATCGCCCATTTCGGCGGAGATCGCATTGAACCGCTCGACCATCAAAGCGACGGGCCCGGCGCCCATCTTGACGTTCTCGATCACGGTCTTGGTCGGGTCGAGCTGCGGCTCCTGCGGCAGATAGCCGACCTTGATTCCGTCCGCGGCCCACGCTTCCCCGGTGAAGTCCGGGTCGATCCCGCCCATGATCTTCATCAGCGTCGACTTGCCCGAGCCGTTCGGTCCGATGATCGCGATCTTCGCGTCGGGCAGGAACTGCAGGTGGATGTTGTTGAGCACCGGCTTGGGCGCACCGGGGAAGGTCTTTGACAGGCCCTTCATCACATAGCTGTACTGCACGGCCATAGCCGATGATGCTCCGTTCACATGAGGCTGGAAATATAGACTTCATGTAGCGAGCATGCGGTGGATTGGCAACGTGGCCGCCGGTGGATACGGTGACGGCTCGACGCGGGGGGCGTCACGAACCGGACCTGAGATCCGCGCGCGTCCTGTCCCCTGCACGCACCTTCGCCGCCGACCCCGTCGGCCCGGCAAACGCCCGCCTTCTATGGAGTGTCCCTGCATGACCATCCGTTCGCTGTTTCTCGCGTCGACGTTGCTGGCCACCCTTTCCGTCCCCGCGATGGCGCAGCGTGCGATGCCCACGGCAGTCGCGCCCGACGCAGGCGTCGCTTCGATCCGCGACAAGGCGCTGCAGGACGACGTCGCCTATGACATCGTCTCGGGCCTGACGACCGAGATCGGCCCGCGCCCCGATGGCTCGCCCGCCGAGGAACGCGCGCGGCAGTGGGCGGTCATCAAGCTCAAGGGGCTGGGCTTCCAGAACGTGCGGATCGAACGCTATGAGCTCAAGAACGTCTGGGTTCGCGGCACCGAGACCGCCGAAGTCATCGCCCCCTTCCCGCAGCCGCTGCGGCTGACCGCGCTCGGCAATTCCGGCGCGACCCCGGCCAAGGGGCTGACGCTCCCGGTCGTCTATTTCCCGAGCTTCAACGATCTGCTGCTTGTCCCCGCGGGTAGCCTGAAGGGCAAGATCGCGTTCGTGTCGAACAGCATGCAACCGACGCAGGATGGCTCCAGCTATGGCAGCCAGGGCGGCGCACGCTTCCTCGGCCCGAACGTCGCCGCAACGAAGGGCGCCGCGGCGATCGTGATCCGCTCGATCGGCACCGATCACGGCCGCGGGCCGCACGCGGGGACGACCAACTTCGCGCCGGGCGTCACGCCGATCCCCGCCGCCGCGCTGTCGGTCGCGGATGCGGAGAACCTCGAACGCATGTTCAAGACCGGCAAGCCGGTCTCGCTCCACCTCACGCTGACGCCGACCGTCGTCCCCAGCCGGAACTCGGGCAACGTCGTTGCCGAAGTCCCCGGCTCGGATCCGTCGGCGGGCATCGTGCTTATCGGCGGGCACCTCGACAGTTGGGATCTCGGCACCGGCGCGATCGACGATGGCGCGGGCGTCGCGATCACCGCCGCCGCGGCCAAGCACATCATGGCGGCGGGCACGCCGCGCCGCACGATCCGCGTGGTGTGGTTCGGCGACGAGGAGACCGGCGGTTTCGGTGGCGAGGCCTATGCCAAGGCGCATGCGACCGAGCAGCACACGATCGCGTCCGAATCCGATTTCGGCGCGGACCGGGTGTGGCGCTTCGAAACCAATCTGCCCGATTCCGCCAAGCCGGTGGTCGACCGCCTTGCCGTCGCGCTCGCGCCGATCGGCGTGGTGCGCGGTGCGGACAAGGCGCACGGCGGGACCGACGTCGAGCCGACGCTCGCGCTTGGCGGCGGCGGGATCGACCTCAACCAGTCGGGCTTGCGCTACTTCGATTACCACCACACGCCCGAGGATACGCTCGACCTGATCGTCCCGGCGCAGCTTCGCCAGAACGTCGCGGCGTGGGCGACGATGCTTGCGGTCGTCGCCAATGCGCCCGAAACGATCGGGCCGGTTGGTGCCACAAAGTGACATCGGCTCGTCGCAAATATGGCTGAAACGTGGCGAAATGGTAACCGAATCGGTGATTGTCGATTGACGCACCGCAGCGAGCCGTTATGCCACCGGTCTTCGCGGCGGCACCTGTCACCGTGAAATGCCTTATTTGCTTGGGAGCAATTGCATGAAGAAGACCGCCCTTGTTCTCGTCGCCGCCGGCCTGGTTTCGCTCGCCGCGTGCAACAAGAACCCAGAAGCTGCTGCGATCGAGAACAATGCTGACATGGTCGCTGACGCGGTCGACAACAATGCAGCGATGATCGACGACATGGCGTCGAACACCTCGAACGCTACGGCTTCGGCAGTGTTGGACAACAAGGCTGACCAGCTCCACGACCAGGCCGACAACATCCGCGCCGATGGCGACGCCAAGGCTGACAACGTCCAGTAAGGACGTTGCGCCGGGCCATCGCTCGGACGCTGAACGAAGGGCGCTACCGCATCGCGGTGGCGCCCTTTTTTATTGCGGCGCAGTGAGGAAGAACCGTCGCGAACGACGGGAAGGTGGCGCCTACCCCGCCGGCAACCGCGCCATCATCGCATCGAGCGTCGCCAGCCGCAGCGCAATCCCCGCGCGATAGGGTGCGTTCGGCGGGCTCAGCGCCAACGCCCGCGCCCAATACCGCCGGCCGTTGCGGAAGTCTCCCGACTGTACGTAGGCCAGCCCCTCGAAGAACGGCGGCGCGGGATGTTCGGGCGCAAGCCGGGTCGCCTGGGCGAATGCGAGCTTGGCAGCGGGCGACACCACGCCCCCGTCGTGCTGCGCGAGCGCGGTGCCGAGTCCGGTCCACAGCGTCAGGCTGCGCGGGTAGGCGTTCGCGCCCATCATCACGATGCGGGTCCCGCTGTCGCGGCTGCCGCTACGCATCAGCGCGTCGGACGCGATGAGATACGCGCCGTCGCCACTGAACCGCCCCAGCATCTGGTCGCGCAACTCGGTAACCTGCGGGTAGACCGCGACCGGGTTCCGATCCGGACGCATCGGATGCCCACCAAGCCCGGCATGCTCCTGCGCCGCATAGCCCGCCGCGCCGAGCATCAACGCAGCCCCCACCATCGTCCACAGCGAGCGCGCGACCCCGCCGAGCCACAGGCTCGCCGCCGCGACCCCGCCGAGCAGCACCATCATCATCCAGCCGCTCACGCGCGTCTACCCGAGGCTCTATCCATCGCCCGACCATGCGCGCGAACCGGAAGCCGGGCAACCGCAAGCACGGCTCGCGCGTTTCTCGACAAACCCCTCCCGCAGGACTTTTCCATGAAGAAACTCATTGCGTTCGATCTCGATGGCACGTTGGCGGAGAGCAAGCAGCGGATCGGCGATCCGATGGCCGCGCTTTTGGCGCAGTTGCTCGAGGTCGCACACGTCGCAGTGATTTCGGGCGGCGACTGGCCGCAGTTCGAGACACAGGTCGTCGCAGCCCTGCCCGCAGGCACGCAGCGCGAGAAGCTGTTCATCATGCCGACCACGGGCACCAAGCTGTACCGGTTCGAGCAGGATGCGTGGAAGCCGATCTATGCGGATGTCTTCGCCCCGGACGAGCGTGACCATATCCTGCAGGCGCTCGACGCGGCGACCAAGGAGGCCGGGTTCGCGGACGAGAAGATCTGGGGCGAGCGGGTCGAGGATCGCGGGAGCCAGATCACCTTCTCGGGGCTGGGGCAGGAAGCGCCGCTCGACGCCAAGAAGGCGTGGGACCCCGACTTCGCGAAGCGCAAGGCAATGCAGGTGATCCTGCGCAAGGCGCTGCCCGATCTGTCGGTCAACATCGGCGGGTCGACCTCGCTGGACATCACGCACAAGGACATCGACAAGGCGTACGCAATGCGGAAGCTCGCCGACGCGTCCGGGATCGCGACCGAGGACATGCTGTTCCTCGGCGACGCGATCTATCCCGGCGGCAATGACGATGCGGTTCGCGCGGCGGGGATGGACACGGTTGCGGTGCGCGACGTCGAGGATACGATGACCGCGGTACGCGCGATGATCGCGTGTCTGAAGTAGCTGCCTACTGCCAGATTCTTCCCCGGCGAAGGCCGGGGCCCGGTAGCGAAGGTCGACGCAACTGGGCGCAACGCTTGGAAAACTAGCGTTTCGCTACTGGGCCCCGGCGTTCGCCGGGGACGCAATAAAAAAAGAAAACGCTTACCCGCGCCCGATCAGCCTGCGCGCCATCGCGTCGGCAACGTCCGACGCCGGTGCCCCCGAACGATCGCTCTCGTCCCAGATCGCGACGAGCCGCTCGGGGATCCGCGCAATCCGCGTCTCGACTTCGGCCTGGTCGCCGCGTCCGAGATATTCGAGCGCGACGTTGATGATCCCGCCCGCGTTGATGACATAATCCGGCGCGTAGAGGATGCCACGCTCCTGCAGCGTCGTGCCTTCGGCCTGCGTCAGCAGCTGGTTGTTCGCGCCGCCCGCGATGATCTTGGTCTGCAACGCGTCGATCGACTGCGGCGTCAGGATCGCGCCGAGCGCGTTCGGGCTGACGATGTCCGCCTTCGTCGACAGGATCGCATCCGCCGACACCGTCTCGCCGCCGAGTTCCTCCGCCAGCGCCTTCGCGCGGTCGGCGTTGACGTCCGCGAGCGTCAGCTTTGCGCCGTCCTTGGCGAGCAGCCGGGCGAGACCGCCACCGACGCTGCCGACACCCTGGATCGCGACGTGCACGCCGCGCATGTCATCCGCCCCGAGGCCGCGCTTTGCCGCTGCCTTGACGCCGAGATACACGCCCATCGCGGTATATGGCCCGGGATCGCCACCCGCGCTGCCCGCCGCGACCGGAAGCCCGGAGACGTGCTTGGTGACGGTCGCGATCGTCTTCATGCTCGCTTCGGACATGCCGACGTCTTCCGCCGTCACATACCGCCCACCGAGCGATTCGACCGCGCGACCGAACGCCTCGAGCTGTGCCTGGCTGATCGTGTCGCCGGGGTTGGCCGCGAGGACCACGCCCTTGCCGCCGCCCATCGGCAGGTCGGCCATCGCGTTCTTGAAGCTCATCCCGCGCGACAGACGCAGCGCATCGGTGATGGCGCGATCATGATCGGCGTAATGCCAGAAGCGGACCCCGCCTGCTGCCGCCCCGAGCGCCGTGGAATGGACCGCGATTACCGCGCGCAGGCCGCTGGCCGGATCGGTGAAGAGATGGACGCCTTCGTGGTCGTCGAAATCGGGGAAGCCCCAGCCGGTGGTCAAAGCACAAGTCCTGGCTGTTAAAGGAATGGGGCGACCGACGGGACTTGAACCCGCAACATCCGGCATCACAAGCCGACGCTCTAACCAATTGAACTACGATCGCCGCAGAGTGGGCGCTCCTAGCGGGAGCAGGGCCCCACCGTCAAGAATGCTCGTTCAGAAATTACCATTGATCGAGAGCATATGCCCCTTCGACGTCGGCCGGAAGCCGCTCAGCTCGAGTTTCTGCGCCACCGTTGGGTCGCTCGTGCGGACGGTTAGCTGTGCGACGAAGCGTCCGTTTTGCCACAATTGCAGGTCGACATGCTCGCTCCCCGACTGGCTCGCGAGCGGAAGCAGCAGCGCGCCCGCGTCGCAGTGGGCGTTGCCCGAAAGCCCCTGCCCCAGCGCGATTCCGCCGAGATCGCCGCCCAGCACCGCCTTCACCCGACCATCCGCCTTGTCGCAATTACCATCACGGTAGCGCACGCTGACGTCGTCGAGGTCGAGCCCGGTCACCGGCAGCGGCGCGAACACGTTCCCGGCCGGAAGGCGCGCGGTCATGTCGTCGATTCCGACCGCATGCCGCGACACGCTGACCGCACCGCTGATTGTCCGCGCGCCCGATTCGGCGCCGGGCGTCGCCTGCCCCGTCAGGTCGATTCGCGCGCGCCCAACCGCGAGCGGGAAGGGCGACAGGCGCGCGCCCAGATCGCCAAGCGCGATCTGCCCGACCTGCGCTTCGCGCACTCCGCCGAACCAGACGCTGCCCGTTGCCTCGCGGGCCGCGACTCGACTCGACTCGAGGTCGAACCAGCCGAGCACCAGCCGCAACGGGAGCAAGACGATCAGCGCAAGCACGAAGACCGCGCCGAACAGAGCGATCGGACCGGTCCTGAGACGAAACCGCGTCATTGTCCGCGCGCCCGAAGCGTCATCTGTGCCCCCACCGTGCGGTCGCCATTGTCGGTCGTGGTCAGTTGTTCGACCAGCACGCCCGACGCCTCCAGATCCGCGATCCACCCGGTCAGCGCGCCCGGGCGCGCCGACTGGATCGAGATCGCGACCCGGTCCCCGCCCTGCGGCGTTACTGCCGCCAGCGCGAAGCCCGCGTCATTGGCGCGCGTGCGAATCAGCGTTTCGAGCGGCTCGGCAAGCGGCGCGATCCGTTCCGCCTGTGCCGCCTTGACCGAGTCGATCCGGACCTGCGTCTCGCCCAGCGCGATCACGTCAGTGGCATGCCGCCCGCGTTCGGATTCGAGCACGTCGTTGAGCGGGACGATCAGCAGATAGGCGATCGCAAGGATCGCGATGACCCCGCCCGCGAGCACGAGCCGTTGCTCGCGCTGCGTCCGCGCGCGATACCACAGGAGCAGGCGTTCGGTCATCGCGGCTTCACCACCAGCTCGCCCGACAGGCGTCCGCCGGTCGAGACCAATTGCCCCTGAGTCGTCGTCTCGAACCCCGCCGCACCGATCCGGCGCCGCAGGTCGAGGATCTGTCCCTCGTTCTGCAACCCGACGGTGACGCGCAGCGCGCCCAGCGAATCGAACGACAGCGTCCGCAACTCGGTCCCCGGCGTCGCCTGTACCGCGGCGAACACCGCCGCGGTCGTCCGGGTGAACCCCTGCCCGCCGCCGCGCAGCCGCTCGAGCCGCGCATCCAGCTGCCGGTCGGCATCGCTCACCGCCTCGCCGCGCGCGAGGCCGGTCCGCGCCAGCAGGTCGGTGCGGCGTTCGAGCTCATTGGCCGCAATCGAATATTTGATCAGCAGCACGACCGTGATCAGCACCGTAACCGCCAGGATCGCAGCGCTTAACCACGCAAGCCGCCGGATCAGCCCCCAGTCGATCCCGATCTTGCGCCGCCGCGCGAAAGCGCCCTGCCGCAAATCGAGCGCCGGAGCGGCTACCGCCGCGACGATCGCCGCCTCGACCTCGCCGCGCGAGAGCACTTCGGGCGCGACCCCGCCGGTGACGAGCTCGGTCAGCCGCGCCTCGTCCGCAAACCCGCTGGTTGCGCCGCGCACGACCCCCTCGCCGCCGAGATCGGCCCGGACATAACCGGTTTCCGGACGCGGCAGCAGCATCGGTGCCGGCAGCACTGCGTCCGGATCGACGCCATTCGCGGCAAGCGTATCGAGCCACGCCTGCATCTGCCCCGCCGCGACCACGCCAATCGGCCGCTCGACCGCATCGCCTTCACGGCCCACCGCGACATGCAGCGCGCCGATCGGCGTCGCGCTCGCATCCGCTGCGAGCAACCGCGCCGCAGTCACCGATTGCGCGACCGAGCGATCGGGAAGATCCGCCCAGTGCAGCGTCACCGCATCCGCCGGCACGACCGCGACATGGCTACGCCCGTCCTCGGTAGCGAGCGTCGGGAACCCGTCGCCCCGCGCCGCGACGACATTGCCGGCGATGTGGAGCCAGCGCCACGGCAGGTCGTGCGCCGGCAGGAAGAGGACTAGCGTGTCGGTCATGGTCGCTCGCCCCATTGCCGCGAGACGAGCCGCGCGGGAAGGGTTGATGCGTCGATCAGCCCCGATTGTTCGAGAACGGTTCCGCCCAGCGTCACGTCGACCTTGAGCGTGAACCAGCGGGTGGTGATGTCGGTATGGTCCGCCGCATCGGCGGTCGAGCCCTGCACCGCCGCCTGCGCGAGGAATGCGGCGTTGGTCGCAAAACCCGTTGGCGGACGCCGCAGCAGCATCTGCCGCGCACCCTCGACCGACATCGTGTCGGGGTACAGCATCGCCACCAACGGGGCCTGTTCGGGAAGCAAAGTATTGACGTTGAGCTTGAACGGCTTGGCCTCGGGCAGGGTGCAGATCCACGGGCGCAGCTTTTCGTAATCCGCGCGCGAGACGCCGCTCACCGCGCGGAGCTCGCTCGGGTCGCTCATCAGCGTATTGCCGGTGCGATAGCCCTGCCGTCCCCCGCCATAGGACGAATCCTCCGCGCCGCCGTCGAGCGGCGAGTTGTCCGTATCGATCCAGTCGGACGCAGCGGCGGCGATCGCGTCGGGCGAGCGCGCGGATGGATCGACCAGCCGGATCAGCCGCGCGAAGATCAGGCGGCTGGCGGTGTAGGGTGCGAACGACCCGGGGGTGGTCTCGGTGACGAGGCTGTTGAGGTTGAAGCAATTCCCCCCGTCGGTCACGCGCGCGGTGGCGCTGCCGTTGGGGATCGGCAAGGCGAACGGGGTATCGCTCCAATTGCCCTGGAGCGTCACGCGGTTCTTGCTCTTCTGGAGCAGGTCGGTGACCTTGACGACCGCGAGCGTCTCCGCCGCGAGCGAATAGGCGCGCGCCTGGTCGAGTGCGACCGCATTGCCGCCGAGCCGTGTCGCGAGCCGGAGCTTCTCGAGCGCGGTCCCCGCGAGCACCGCGATCACCGCGACGAGCAGCAGCACCGTCAGCAGCGCCGCTCCGCGCTCGCCGGGGGGGCCGGGATCAGTTGACGCCGACATTGGGCCGCCTCGCATAGCCGGTGCCGACCAGGAACATCTGGCGCGTCTCGATTCCGTTGGTGCGCAGGACCCGCAGTTCGACCGCATCGGGGAGCGGCATCCGAACGCTGCCCGTCACCGATCACTCCACGCGCCGCGAATCCGGTAGCGCAGCAGGACCTGCCTGACGCGGGGCACGAGCGCGGTCGGGGGGAGCGGCTGCGCGCCATCGAGCATCGGATAAGCGACCCGCGCAAGCGCACCGTCGATCACCGCATATTCGACCTTCTGCACCTCCGCGCGTGGGTTGCCGTCGAGATCGCTCCACCCGCCGCGCGCGAAGCGCAGCATCGGGACCGCGGTCGGCCCCGATCCGCCAACGAACGACGGCGTGACCGCCCCGCTCTCGTCACGGACGGGGCGGTCGAGCGCCTGCGCGAAATCGGCGGTCATGATCGAGGTAAGCTGGTTCATCCCCGACACGTCGTCGAGCTTGGCCGCGGTCGCCCCCTGTGCGCGGACCGAGAAGGCGAGCAGCGCCACCCCGGCGGCCGAGAGCAGGCCGAAGATGAGGAGCGAGATCATCACCTCGATGAGGGTGAACCCGGCCTCCGCCGCCTTCGCGCGCGCTTCTACTTCCCCTACTCCCTTCCCTTCCCCGGCGAAGGCCGGGGCCCAGTCGGAAAGGTCGCGGTAATGTAGCGCAGCCCCCGCCATTCCCGGCCCGCTACTGGGCCTCGGCCTTCGCCGGGGAAGCATACCTTGGGTCAGGGGACGCCCAAAATTCACGGCCGCGTCGCCCCATCACGCACGACCGTCAGATGCCCCGCGCGCCGCCCGCCCGGATCCAGAACCGTCACGTCGATCCGCAAGATCCGTGCGTCCCCGGTCGGCTGGACCACGCGTGTCCACGCCCACGACCGCCCGCCATTCTGCTCGATCCCGCTCGCCGCGCCAATCGTCGGCGCACGTCCATCCGTCATCGCGGTATAGGCGACGTTGCGCGCAACGATCTGCGCCATCAGCGTCGTATCCAGCGTCGTCGCCCCACGGATCGTCGCGCCCTCCAGCCGGATCAGCGCGAGTGCCGCGAGGCTGAAGACCGCGAGCGCGACCATCATCTCGATCAGCGTGAAGCCGCGATCTCCGAAGCGCGCGCGCTCAGGCACCGATCTTGACCCGCCCGTCATTGCCGATCCGCACAGTCAGGTTTTCGGTCGCGCGGTGGAGCACGACGTCGAGCGGGCGATCCGCGCTCCCGGTCGAATCGAACAGGATCCGGTCGCGCGCGCCAGATGCCGGGACCGCCTCGGTCCCCTTGCTCCAGCGCGTGACGCGAAGCGGCTTCTCGCTCATCGCGACCCACGCGCCGTCGCGCCGCGCATCGAAGCCATAGCCCCCCGCCGACACCCACACGCTCACCGGCCGCGCGGTGACGACCGCAAGGTCATGCGCGGCCCGCGCGCGCGCCGCGAATTGCGCCCCCTCGTCGCGCAGCCGTCCGCGCGGATCGGGGAGCGCCAGCACGACCACGGCGCTCGCCAGCCCGATGATCGTGATCACGATCATCAGCTCGATCAGGGTGAACCCCTGCGCGCCGCCAAAGCGGTTACTGCCAGCTACCGATATCGGCATTGACGCCCTCGCCGCCTTCCTTCTTGTCGGCACCGAGCGTCCAGACGTCCGCCTCGCCATGCTGGCCGGGCGCAGCATACAGATAGGCCTTGCCCCACGGGTCGAGCGGCAGCTTCTTGATATAACCGCCGCGCTGATACTTGCTCGCGTCCGCATCGGCGGGGGCGCTGACCAGCGCCTGCAACCCGTCCGAGGTCGACGGATAGGCGTCGTTCTGGAGCTTGTAGAGATCGAGCGCGCCCTCGATCTGCGCGATGTCGGCCTTCGCCTTGGTGATCTTGCCCTTGTCGCCCAGCGGCAGGACATTGTACGTCACGATCGCGGCGAGCAGCCCGAGGATGACGATCACGACCATCAGCTCGATCAGCGTAAACCCCTGTTCCGACGAGCGAACACGGCGGTTGAGGGCGGGGATTGGGGTAATATCCGTCATAACAAACCTTATTGTCCGGCAAGCGTGTTGAGCTGCAGGATCGGCAACAGGATGGATAGCACGATCGTCGCGACCACGCCCCCCATCAGGACGATGATGATCGGTTCGAGCAACGACAAAGCGGTCGTCGTGAACCGGTCGAATTCGCGCTCAAGATAGTCCGCTGCGCGCTCGAGCATTTCGTCGAGCTGGCCCGCGGTTTCGCCGGATGCCGCGAGATAGGTCAGCAGCGGCGGGAACACGCCCGTCCGCCGCATCGCCGCCGACAGGCTCCCGCCGCCGCGGATCGCCTCGACAATCTCGTCCGATGCCGCCTTGAGCCGCAGGTTGCGGATCGTGCCGCCGGTGAGCGCTAGGCCCTCGAGCAGCGGCAACCGACTCGCCACCATCGTCGCGAGCGTCCGCGCCATCCGCGCGGCGTGGAGATCGCGGAACAGCCGCCCAATCAGCGGCACGCGCAGGATCCACGTATCGAAGCGCAGCTTGACCGCGGGGTTCTTGAGCGCGCGCCAGAAGCCGATCCCGCCGAGCACCATCGCGAGCAGCAACGCCCACCAGTAGCTGACCATGAAGTTCGAGATGCCCATCACGATCCGCGTCAGCAACGGCAATTGCTGCCCGACCGTGTCGAACTGCTCGACCACCTGCGGCACGACGAACACCATCAGCGCAGTGACGACCGCCATCGCGACGACCGCGAGCACCGAGGGATACGCCAGCGTGGTGATGATCTGCCCGTTGATCTCGGCCTGGCGTTCGAGCAGCACCGACAGGCGTTCGAGGATCACCGGAAGCGACCCCGACGTCTCGCCCGCCGACACCATCGCACGGTACAAAGCCGGGAAGCTCTTCGCCTCGCGCGCCATCGCCTCGTGGAGGCGGCGGCCCTCGGTGACGCCCGCGTGGACCGAATCGACGATCGCGCGGACATGCTCCTGCTCGGTCTGGCGCGAGATCGTGCGGAGCGACTGTTCGAGCGGGGAGACTCGGTTGAGCGTCGCGAGCTGGCGTGTGAACAGGGTGAGCTGCTTGGTGCTCATCTTGCGGCTGCCGAGGCGGAGGTCGGAGAACAACGGCTTGCCGCGAGTCTGGGCGGACGAACGGCCCGAACCGGGTTCGACCTTGACGACATAGAGCTTGCGCCGGTCGAGCAACTTGCGTGCGTCCTCGATCGACGGCGCGGCAACCTGCCCGCGCGCCTCGCGGCCCTTCGTGTCGATCGCGAGATAATCGAAGTCAGGCATTTGGACACCCGATACGGATCGCCCTCACATCCGTTCGTTTCGAGCGAAGTCGAGAAACCTGCGTTGGTGCCGGGTTTCTCGACTTCGCTCGAAACGAACGGTGGGAGGGATGCCCCTCACTCACCAACCGACTCCGGCAATGGCATCGGCGCTTCGGCATCCGCCATGTCACGCCGCGAGATCCGCACCGCTTCCTCGGGCGTCGTCTTGCCGTCGCGCACCAGCGCCCGCGCCGCACTGCCGAGGTTTGGCGAATGCAGAAAGGCATGCCGCGCGATAATCGATTCATCACCGCCATCGTTGATCAGCCGCCGCACGGTATCGTCGATCCGGATCGCCTCATAGACGCCGATCCGCCCCTTATACCCCGTCCCCTGGCAATGCTCGCACCCGACCGCCTCATAGACGATCGCGCCCGAATCGAACCCGAGCAATGCGGAGACCGACCCCGTCGCTTGCACCGGCCGCCGGCAATGTTCGCACAACCGCCGCACCAGCCGCTGCGCGATCACCGCGCGCAGCGTGGAGGCGAGCAGGAACGGCTCGACCTTCATGTCGCGCATCCGCGTGATCGCGCCGACCGCGTCGTTGGTGTGGACCGTCGACAGCACGAGATGTCCGGTCAGCGACGCTTGAACCGCGATCTCGGCGGTCTCGCGGTCGCGGATTTCGCCGACCATCACGACATCGGGATCTTGCCGCAGGATCGCGCGCAGCCCCGCCGCGAAGGTCAACCCGACCTTGGCGTTGACCTGCGTCTGCCCGACACCCTCCATCGCGTATTCGACCGGATCCTCGACCGTCAGGATATTGCGGCTGCCGTCGTTGAGCAGCCGCATCGAGGCGTAGAGCGTCGTCGTCTTGCCCGACCCGGTCGGCCCGGTGACGAGGATGATCCCGTTCGGCTCGGTGATCGCTTCCTTGAGCAACTGGTTGATCGCAGGCGTCATCCCCAGCACGTCGAGTGTGATCCCGGCATTCTCCTTGTCGAGGATCCGCAGCACGACGCGCTCACCCGCCCGGCTCGGCAAGGTGGAGACGCGGACGTCGAGCAATTTGCCACCCAGCGTCAGCCCGATGCGGCCATCCTGCGGCACGCGCCGCTCGGCGATGTCGAGCCGCGCCATCACCTTGATCCGGCTGACGATCACCGGCGCGACATGCGGCGGCATCCGCAGCGTCTCGCGCAGCACGCCGTCGATCCGCATGCGGACGACTAGGCCGGTCTCATAGGGTTCGACGTGAATGTCGGACACGCCGTTGCGCGCGGCATCCGCGATGATGCCGTTGATCAGCCGGATCGCGGGCGCGTCGTCGGCAGTGTCGAGCAGGTCGTCCGCGGTTGGCAGGTCGCTCGCGAGCACGTCGAGCTCGTCGCCCAAGCCGAGCGTTCCCGCCGCCATCGCCGCCGCCTGCCCGTCCATCGCATAGGCTTCGGACAGCAGGCGGTCGAATTCGGTCGGGGTGACGAAACCGACGTCGAACGGGCGCGCAAGGTGACGCCGCAGTTCGAGCAGGACCTTCGGGTCCGAGCCCTCGCGCATCGCGATCGCGAAATGGCTGTCGGTGCCGGGGGCGAGCACGACCCCGAACCGGCGCGCGAAGGCGTAGGGAATGGTGACTTCGGGGAAAATAAGCCCCTCCCCTTCAGGGGAGGGGTTGGGGTGGGGAAGTCCAGCAGAGCTCGCTCTCGGTGAGACAC